>NZ_JACSIT010000142.1:8662-80765 GCF_014349155.1 Neolewinella lacunae | reverse complement strand
AATCTTTGCTGGATTATTATGCCGAAATCCTTGAGCAACGGGCTGACGAACTGCTCCAGATCAGTAAATACGTGGTAGTCGATGCGTACTTTTCCCGAAATCCATTCATCCAACGCGTTGTCAATGCAGGTTTTCATGTAGTCTCCCGCTTGCGTAAAAACGTCAGTCTGCGCTACTACTACAGCGGACCACAAAAGTCAAAAGGGCGGCCTAAGGAATATGCTGGCTTTGTCAACTTATTTAACCTTGATCCTGCCGTATTTAGTCGAGTGGAAGCGCTGAGTTCACCTCAAACCGTTGCTTGGACGGGCGTGGTTCAACTAAAAGTAGCAGGATTAAAAATCCGTATCGTGGTTATACACCAACTTGACGAAAAAAACAAAATCAAGTCTGTGAAGGTATACATGAGCACCGATGTTGATCAGCCAGCCGAACAAATTGTCCATGCTTACCGCTGTCGTTACCAACAAGAATTCATTTTCCGCGATGGCAAGCAGTTCAGCGGTTTAGAAGAGGGGCAAGGGCGTGATTGGCTTAAGATCGACTTCCACGTCAACTGCGCGCTAACGGTAGTTAATTTGGCTAAAGCTGCCCACCACTTAGCGGTTCCCGACCTTGAACGCGGAGCATTTTCCATGGCTGATATTACAACTGCCTATACCAATGAGCGCTTGGCTTTACGCATTTTCAGCAGGTGTGGGATTGACCCGAACCTGCCAAAAAGTCAAGAGGTACTGGCGGAGGTCAGGAACTACGCCGCTAGAGCAGCTTGAAATCGCAGCGGACCATTGAGTAAGTAAACCGAGACAAATCTTCCTCGTCATTGGACGTGTAGATAAACAAGCCATTTGGCGTTGGCGCGGCACCATAGTATTGAAAATCCCATAGGAGGCATTCTTGGGCCAAAATGCGAAAATTAGCGTCTAAAATTGTAAGATAAAGATAACCCAATTTGCCTTCGTTTCCAGTGATTTCAAAAGGGTATGGGCCATAATTAAACCGATAATAGTGTCCTAAATAAGGGTTAAACAACAGGCTCACCATTTGGGAGTTCTCTGATACATAGCTATTGAGAGATTTTGTGTCATAAACGTCTCCAACGAAAGTGTCCATACCTTTTTCGTAGGTGTCCCCAACGAGTTTGACCGTACTAATCTGCCCCGAGGCTTCCTGGTAGTGGTACAAACCCATGGCGCTGCCAAACGCAAATGTGATTCCGTCTCGATCCCTACAGGCAAGTAAACTGGTTACGGGATAATTCGCGGAGCGGAATTCTTCAGGGAATTCTATCCCCGTTTCTTGGATTGTTTTGGTTCTTGGGTCCAGTAATACCATTTTAGTGCCGGTGTAGAAAGCAGGCATATCACGCGAGGCGTCGATACGCCGGACGGCCACTGCCCAGCGCCCTCCGGCCATAGGCAATATGGGAGAAGTGTTCATGAGGCTATTGTATAGAAAGTGTTTCTTAAAGTCCAAACCTGTAAAGTCCGCGTTGCTGCCATTGATTTTCATTCGGTCCAGCACTTTACCTTCATTATTCACAAAGAGAAAGTCCTGAAAAGTTAGAATGGCGATAGAGTCGAGCGAAATGACGTGAAAACTGGAGATGTCCCCTACCGCCTCCGGTCCTTCCTGCGCAAGAGTAATAGAAGGCTGGTGCTCACCATTTTTCAAATTCAGTACATCGATTCTGCTAAACTTTTGACTATACGCAAACAGCAAGGCTTGGCCGTTTACCTCCAGGTATTGAGTATGTCGATATTTGGTATCAAAGCCAAGGTTTGGTACATCCAATATGTCAGATTTGTCAATCTGACAATTTTCGCTTGGCACGCCTGCTGAATCTGAAGAACCACAGGCAAAGAAAAGCACCACAGTTATTAAGAAACATACCTTTTTCATGGAGCTTGTATATTAAAATCCCAAAAGAGCCACTCACTTCTCCTCACCCTGATAAAGTAAGGGAGTGAATGGACTATGTATAATTTACCAGCACTCGTGACAGAAATTTGGATTGGCACATCCCAAGGTAGAGCGGTAGTAGCATAGCATACAGGCGTATCCTTCCCCTCCATTCGGAGGTTCACAATGCATAAATTCCCCATCATATCTTGGTTCTCCGCCACCTCCACCCCCACCAGTAGCCGCAACTGGTGTGCCAGCAAAGAATAAGGCCAAGGACAACATGGCAATGCACTTGAAAACAAAACGCTTCTTAACGAAAAAATTTAACCATCATTATCCCACTCCGGCCCCGGGCCACCAGCAAAAAGACTTGGTGGTGTCTGTCATCGCGAACTAAATTAGGAGGATGGAGCGGTACCACCAAATCGATGTCCCCAAATGTCCCGAAATGTCCGCTAATGTCTCGAAATGTCCGGTAATGTCCCGTAATTTATTTCAGATGGGAAGGCTTGGCGCATTAATCTTCCCCTTTATCATCGTTTCCGCCCTCGTTTATCGGCGCATCCAGCCCTCGGTAGGCTTCCTTATCGATGCCCTCTGGATAGCCTAAGGCTTCGTAAAGCTCCCGCTGTTGCAGCGGAGAAAGGTCTCCTTGCTGAAGCTTGAGGTCCAAGAGGGGCAAATTTCTTCGCCGAGGCCAGCAGTTCTCACTATGGGTCATCGGCAGACTTGCCAGGTAACCATTCTTGTTCAAAGCGAAGCAGAAAGCCTTGTGTTTACAAGATCTTTACCGTGCAATCTAATCTGACTCTAACTCTAACTTAACTATGATACGACCGGTAGTGAGAACTGCTGTGCCGAGGCTGAACTGGTAGCCAGTTTGTAGAGTGCCATACTAACAAGTGATGGTGCTACGAATGTTAATCTTGGGGAATTAGCTATCATCTTATAGAAACAAAAGTAAGAACCACGCTACAGTTCTCATTAATTTGATTAGCAGCCGCTAAAAATTGTGTTTCCTCTGAGGTGAATTGATGATTTGAAGGATGTTCATATTTCATGGCATCCGCTCGGTTTTTAAATTCCTCTGCGTCGTGATAAAAAATCAACTCTCCAGTATCAGTAAATCCTATTAAATATTTAAGAGGCAAGGATTGGTCAATGTTATTTGGTGTAAGGTCGTCAAAATGGATTGCTTTGTATTCTATTTTCCCGGTGATTTTATTTTTTATTATTAAATTTCTCCGCCATGGTCTGGTGAAAGAAATTATCAACATCTCTTCGTTCTCAAAAATTTGGTCAAAGAGTATGAATTTTTCTCTTTTTAAATTTAAGGTGTGGTATAGTATTTCTTCGGCGTTCATATGCTCCATAGCTTGCAGCTCTTCCTGCGAAAATTGGAGTGATTTAGGTATTTCAACTCTATATTTTTCTTTTACTCCGGTTTCGTCTACTTCCCATATGTTTCCATGCCATAGGTCTGCATAAAGCATCGAATTAAATGAAGCAGATGGGAAAAAGGTTTCGTACATCATTACGCGATCAAGAGCTGCCGGAGTTTGAGCAATACCCTTAAATCCAATCATCGGCATGAATACAGCTGGGTTTTCTGGCGAGTTCAGATAAAGAGAACTAGGCTCACCGTTCTCAATAACGGGTCGCGCAACGATTTTTCCTGACGGTAGAAAGTTTAAGTTTACTAGGCCGTTGGGCAGGTTTAAATCCAAGTGTCGCAAGTAATTTAGATCACGGTCATAAAATATTATCTGACTTTGTAAGCGATCAGTGAGAACTACTTCATTGTTGCGAACTACAAAATCATTTACGGCGTAAAATTTTTTATCTATTGCGTTAACCCCGTCTATACTTTTTCGCATTATTCCTTCAGACGAAAACTTGAATAAAGTGCGGTCAAGTTGCTCTTGAAGAACGTAAATGTCGTCTTCGTAAATTCTCACTTTGTCAATCTTGTGAAGATACTCCATGCCTTCTACGGAAAGGAGTGGAACGTAGCGATTAATGACAAAAGTTTCCTTGAAATTTAATTTTTCAAATTCGCCGAGGGCAATGACCTCTACACTGTCATCGGTCAATTGAGGTGTAAAGGTGTGTCTGCAGCCAAGAAAAACTGCCGAAAGAGAGAGAAAGATGGTGAAATTGGCGAGCGACAATAGGGAAATGGGATTGTTCATGAATTTTAAATTATTTGATTGTTTGAATTAAAAGCGTTTGTAGCCCTGTAATTACTGGTGGTTTACGAGGTTATAAACTTGATTTAAAAAAACGCCATTTACTATGCATACCATTTTTTGTGGCCAAAGCAATTACTTGTCAGAGGTTTAAAAATCATGCACGAAATACATTAAAAAGAGGGAGGACTCTTTTATTAAGAAGGCCTCTTTCTTCGTGTTTCAGTAGCTCAATCCTCATTGGAAATCACCGGAGCGAAACCGTTGCTGCCACGCCTCGCAAGAGCCGGGGCCGTAATTGCAACGGATTACCCATTCTCCACTACCCCCTGGGCAATAAGTCACCATTGGGTATTGTGCTTGAATAAAAGGGCCGCCTTGGGGTGATGCTGTTGTTTGAATTCCAAAAAAGGCAATGGAAAGTAACGCCAATCGTGCAAACATAGCTCTCATAACGAAAAAATTTAACCATCATTATCCCATTCCGGCGCCGGGCCACCAGCAAAAAGACCTGGTAGTGTCTGTCATCACGAACTAAATTAGGAGGATGGAGCGGTACCGCCAAATTGATGTCCCGAAATGTATCGAAATGTCCCGTAATTTATTGCGGGTGAAAGAATTGTTGTATTAATCTTCCTCTTTTTCATCGTTTCCGCCCTCTTTTGTCAGCGCTTCGAGCCCTCGGTAGGCTTCCTTATCGATGCCCTCCGGATAGCCTAAGGCTTCGTAAAGCTCCCGCTGTTGCAGCGGAGAAAGGTAGCCACGCGGAAGGCTGAGGCCAAGGGCCGTCAATTTTCTTTGCAAGGTTTTCTCAGAGAAGCCGAATTCGGCCGCGATATCTTGCTTGAATTTTAGTTTAGGCATCTCAGGTTCGGTTTAGTGTTTCAGGCATCAGTTCGTTTCCCCCACCCGCACCGGCGAATCATGATCTAAAGTAAGCCCGCCGTTGATGATGACGCGCTGGCCAGCGGTGACGCCTTCGCTGAGGGCGACGGATTCGTCGTTTTCGTAGGCAACGGTGACGTACTGCCACTTGGCCCGCTGGGTGGCTTCGTCGTAGGTGAAGACGAGGGTGCGGCCGGAACGGATCAAGACGGCCGTTTTGGGTACGACGATGGCCGGCGGCGCGGCGCTTTCCAGGCTGACGGCTACGTTCATGCCCGCGTAGAGGCCCGGGGTGTTGGGGTTCACCAGGCGGGCGCGGGCGCGGAGCAGACCTCCGTCGTCAATCCGGGGATTGAGGATATCGAGGACGGCTGCGAGGCGGAGTTCGGGGCGGGCGATGGGGCTGACGTAGACCTTCCCTTGCTCCTTGTCCCTACTCCCCCCTTTCGGGGGGCCGGGGGGGAGCACCTGCGTCAGCGCAATTTCCTGTTCCAATAACGAAAATTCGGCTTCGAGGGAGCGGGGGTCGATCAGGGTGCAGACCTCCTCGCCGGGACTGATTTGCTGCCCGGGCTGGATTTTTACGTCGGCCACCCGCCCGGCAAAGGGTGCCGTGAGGCGGGCCAAACTGAGCTGGAAAGTCGCCTCGGCCAGTGCCACCTCGGCGGCGGGCAAGCCCGATTGGATGAGGATGTTTTCCCGCGCCAGCGCACTGACGAGCGTGGAATCTTCGGGCGAAAGGCGCAGCAGGAGGTCGCGGCGGCGGAAGGCTGCCTCGTCGCGGGCCGCAGCGGCGCGGTCGCGGGCCAGCTCCAGGGGGCGCGGATCGATGGAGAGCAGGAGGTCTCCCGCCGCGTAGAGCGCACCCTCCTGCGGGGCCCGCAGCACCGGCCCGCCGAGTTGGCTTTTTATGACGACCTCGTTCCGCGCCCGCAACTTCCCCGTGGCCTGACGGCGCAGGGGCAGGCGGCCCACGCGCGCCTCCACGGTTTGCACCAATGGGACTTCCGCCGGACTGGCCGCCGCCGCCGCCGTTGGGTCACTTTCGGGGTCCTCAGCCGGCGGTCCGCAGGCGGCAAAAAACAGGCAAAGGGGCAAAAGCCAGCGCGTAAGGTGCAGTGGAGTGAACATGCTCTAGGGTAATAGAAATGGAAAAGCGGGTGCACGATGGGTAAAAATAAGGCTTATCGGCCTAATTCAGCGCTTCGCTTTTTAACCATTCCTATTTATACGAGCTCTAAGGACACGGACCAACCTACAGGTAGGGGCTAGAGGGGATTTTTTTTCAAAAAAATACGCAGGTGAAGAAAAGGGAAAATCCAGGTAAAGGATGGCCGCTTCGTCGCGGGACCGCGATTGGATATCCGTCAGGCCATTGACCTGCAACAGGGTATTGCGCAAGGGGGCAACGACTGCATCTTCCACCGTACGCGCCGCCGCGTTGGGGTAGCTCACTTGTACACTGACGCGGGGAATGCCCACCTCCGGCAACAGCGAAATGGGCAAGCGCGCCGCCGCCAAAAGGCCCAGCACGATAACCGTCAGGGTAGTGAGCAAAACGGCAACGGGGCGGTGCAGGAGTTGGTAGGGAATGTCCGATGTGTTGAGGGTAAGCTACGCCGGTGGAGCAGATGCCCAAAAATAGTTAATTCTTTTGGGGAGGTGGGTGATTTTTGGGGATCGGGGAATCAAAATTTTGGCCCTGCATTAAAGCCATATCCAACTGAACGAAATCTTCACGTTTCCTCAATGAAAAGAGTAGGGGAGAGCCCGGTCAAGAATCCAGATATCTTTTGTAGGGGCGTACGGCCGCGGGAGCCCCGAAGAAGCTAATGCACACGACGATTGTGAAGGCTTGAAAAGGCTTGCCCAATTCAAAACGCAGGAAGCTGGGTGGTGTAAATTTCGGTGTCCTCGTCAGTTGAAACAAAGTAAATCTCCCTCCCGTCCCCACTGCCAGTGTTTGTACGGCCAGGGGCAGGTGAGGGTGGTAAAGAAAGTGCTTTTGTGGTGTTTTATCTTCAGGAGGCTTGTTTTTAGGGGCGTCTGGCGAAAGTATATCCAGCCCTCGATCATACTTCTATCAAGTAGAGCACTTTTGACTCTTCGCCCCTCATTTTTAAGAAATCGTCTCGCCACGCCTTAGAAACGGAAGCAGCATTTTTATCTAACTGGTTGCAATGGTCAACTTGGTCTTGCGTTAATGTCGTAAGGAAATAGCCATCGTGATAGAGCAGTGGTGCCTGGATTATGTGCTCTTTAAACTTCAGGAACTGATGATTTACTAGAATCTTTTCAGTGTTTCGATCAAAAACGTTAAAGAAAAAGGTAGGCGGTATGATGTAGGTTTGTAATACCTTGTTTGAGTCAACTGCAAAACATTGTAGCAAGGGTATGTCACGGTCGTAAACATATCTAAGTTTTTGGATGACACCTTCCATCTTCATTACATCATCAGTTGTCTCCATTCCTTTTAACCTTAGAGTAAAGTCCGGATAAACATTAGGCAGGTCTACAGAATAGAAAGTGTCGCGAAAAGTAGGGTGGTAGGTTAGCATTCCATTCAACTTACTAAATTCTTCGAATCCACCTACCATGACACTTGACGGAGCATAAAAGGTTTCTTCTATGTAGCCGGATTTGAGCTCATTGTCTTGCTCCCAGATCAATTGTTTTGGAGTGTCAAAGTAATCGAAATTTTTCAAGCCCTGGGCGGAATAAACAATATCGCTATTCGAATAAAAATACATTTGCCGAGAAGTAAATTTGGCATTCCTTTCTACTTTTATAAAATTACCTGATAAGTCATAATAGAACCGGTGCGTAAAGTCATAAACGACTAACTGCTGATTAAAAGGATCGAAAGCACATTCATGAATTGAAGTATAATACCTGTAGTCCCCCTTTTTGTCCGCCTGGATCCCCCATTTTGCCTTTCCATGTTGATCGATCCTCAGGATCCATCCAGTGTTTTTATCCCCAATGATCATATCCATCGAGTCGAGTACAAAGAAGAAGGAAACCGAGCCAATTTTTAAATTTACTTCATCTGACAGCTTTACCGTAGTGACATTTTTGACCAAAGAAGTTATATTGGCGACTTTATCTTTGGAGCCAAGAGGTATTTCGTAATTGCTAAAGGACTGGTGCGGAGCGTCGTCCACAAATGGTTGGTTGCCCGAGCATGTCAGTAGCGATAGAGCTAGAAAAATAATCGTTAATGCTTTTAAGTGCATTCTTGGGTTTTTTAGAGACTGTTCTTTGTGTTAAGTAGGAGACGCTAAAGGGGCAACTACTAGAATAAAGAACGGTAAGTGAGCGGATAGCCTTTCTGGTTTCTAGCAGTTGCCTGTTCAGGTTTAGCACCCAATTACCGGACCAGCTGGTCCTAGTTGACTGGAACTTCCACCCCCACCGCCACCAGTAGCCGCAACTGGTGTGCCAGCAAAGAATAAAGCCAGAGACAACATGGCAATGCACTTGAAAACAAAACGCTTATTAACGAAAAAATTTAACCATCATTATCCCACTCCGGCACCGGGCCACCAGCAAAAAGACCTGGTGGTGTCTGTCATCGGGAACTAAATTAGGAGGATGAAGCGGTACCACCAAATCGATGTCCCCAAATGTCTCGTAATGTCCCCAAATGTCCCGTAATTTATTTCAGATGGGAAGGCTTGGCGCATTAATCTTCTTCTTTTTCATTATTTTCTTCTTGGACTTTCGCCACTTCCAGTGCTCGGTACGCCTCCCTATCGATGCCCTCCGGATAGCCTAAGGCTTCGTAAAGCTCCCGCTGTTGCAGCGGAGAAAGGTAGCCCGCAGGGGGAGCCTCGCTTTCGTTTTTGAACCACTAAGTACACGAAGAGGAGCTAAGACTTTTCAACGCTTCGCTTTCGTTTTTGAACCACTAATACACAAGAGGCACTAAGGTGAATGGTAGAGCCGCTGTGCGGCGACTGCTTCCCTTCCACAAAGAATTACCTTTAGTGGGACTGCGTTCGCCGCGAGATAAAATACCTTGGCCTGCACTTCGCCGCATAGCGACTCAACCAAGTGCGGCTCCTAAACTTAGTGAACTTAGTGGTTCAAAAAAAGCTGCGCAGCAGCCCCCCAAAAACCAAGTCTTCTTAGTGGACTTAGTGTTCTTAGTGGTTCAAAAAAAGCTGCGCAGCAGCCCCCCTAAAACGAAGTCTTCTTAGTGTTTCTTAGTGGACTTAGTGTTCTTAGTGGTTCAAAAACAAGCTGCGCAGCAGCCCATAAAACTTAGTGGTTCAAAAAAAGCTGCGCAGCAGCCCCGCTCACTTCACCTCCAACGCATCCACCCAGCCCAAATCCCCCGGCCGGTGGTGCCCCATGTCATCGGCCACCACGCCACCTTCGCCCTTCCAAACCAGGTAAAGATCCCCCGGAGCCAAAGCATCCACGCTCGGCCCGAGGCGGAGGGCTACCGCGTCGCGCTGGTCCCAGCCCTGAGTCGGCGCGGGTGTGGCGCTGGCCAGCACTTGTCCCTCGGGGCTGCCGTAGCGCAATTCCAGTACGCCCGGCGCATTGGCGTGCAGGTGGGCCGTCACCTGGCGGATGCCCAGCAGGTGGATGTCGGCCAGCCGCAGCCAGCCCCCCGGACGGAAGGTGACGATGCGAAAAGCCCCCGGCTGCCCACTGCCTGGAACCCCGGCGCGGTAAAGCCCATCGTGGGCCCGCTCCGCCTCCAGCCAGGGCGCACGCAGCACCACCGTCTTTTGTCCCACCAGTGGTGGCGTATTCTTGCCACCCCCGTCGCGGTAGCTCGCTGCCAGCACGTAGCTGCCCGCGCCCGCACCCGGGCTCACCTGCCCCGCCACTGGCAAGCCACCGTTGTTGAGCGCCAGGATGTAACCCACCATCGTCTCCGCCTCCGCCGGGCTCAGGGTGGGGTGGGCCGACATCAGCCGCTCGCCCCACACCCCGTTGCCGCCTTTGATGACCTTGCCCGCCAGGCGCGCAATCGTCTCCGGCGCATCGTCGTAGCGCTCGGCAATCCTCAGGTAGGGCGGCCCCACGTTTTCTTCCCGCTCTTTGTGGCAGGTGGAGCAGTCGGAGGCCGCCATCAGCGCCGCTCCGCGGGCGTAGGCCAGGTTGCCACTCGGCAACTGCTGTTCGCCGCGGCGCAGGCCCGTCGCCAGCGCCTCGTCTTCAATCCAGGTAGCGTTCACCAATACCCGGTCTTGCGATAGCTTGCCCGCTGCGCGGTCTTCGGGGTCTTCCACTTTGGCGGCGTAGCGCAGCCGCGAACGCCCCGGCAGTAGGAAAGAACGGTTGCCCTCCAGCTCCAGGGCCAGCGCCGGCCGTGCGTTGCCCGCCGCCAGATTGACCGTCGCCTCCGCCGTGCCGCCCTCCGCATCCCGCACTTCCAGGCGGACGAGGTAGCTGCCCGGCTGCGTCAAGACGGGCTGGAAATTTATGCCTTCGCCCTGAAAAGCTCCGTCGATGAACCAGCGGTAACTCAGGCTGTCACCCGGATCCGGGTCACTGCTCCCTTCCGCACTGAGCGTCGGTTGAAAGGGCAAGCCCCCGGCCGTTTCGTCGGTCGTCAGCTGGGCCAGGGGCGGACGGTTGCGGGCCGAGTAGCTGATGCGGACGAGCCGCGCGTCGGGGTTGTTCAAAAAGTAGTCGTTGCCGTACTCCAGCAGGTAGATCGAGCCGTCGGGGGCAATTTTAAAATCAATGGGCTTGCTGATCGGGAACTCCGGCAGGAAGTCCTCAATCTGTACAATGTTTTGCCGCGCACTGTCCAGCGTTACCACCTTAATCCAGCTGCGGGCCCACTCGTAAATGAACCACTTGCCATGGTAGTACTCTGGCAGAGCGCTGTTCGTGATGGGCACCAGGCGCGCCGGATCGTAAAAAGGGCCGGCCATGGCCGAGCGGCTGCCCTGGCCCAGAACGGGAAATTCCTTGCTCGGGCCGTAGGGGTACCAAATAAAGGCGGGCTGGGCCGGCGGCAACTCCCGCGCGCCCGTGTTGTTCGGCGAGGCGTTGATGGGCCGCGCAGGGTCGTAAAGCGCCCCAACCTGGTCGGTGGCAAAGTCGCGGCTGGGGTAAGCAAAGTTGTTGCCCACAAAATAGGGCCAGCCAAAATTGCCCGCCGCCCGGGCCTGGTTCCACTCGTCGTAGCTCTGCGGGCCGTAGCGGCCGTCCTGGCCCACGTCCGGCCCCACGTCCCCCCAGTAGAGGTAGTTCGTCCACGGGTCAATCGCAATGCGGAAAGGGTTGCGGCAGCCCATCGCGTAAATCTCCGGCCTACCGCCTTTGCCGTCCGCAAAGAGGTTGCCCTCCGGAATGGTATAGCCCCCCTCGGGCGTGGGGCGGATGCGGAGGATCTTCCCCCGCAGATCATTGGTGTTGCCACTGGATTTTTGGGCGTCGTACGGGCCACGCCCCGGGCGCTCGTCGAGCGGACTGTAACCATCGCTTTCCTTACTGCTCGTATTGTCGCCCGTGCTCAGGTACAGGAGGCCGTCCGGACCAAATTCCACACTTCCGCCGGAGTGGCAACAGGTTTCGCGCTGCACGGCCACCCGCAGCACCACTTGCTCACTGGCCGTATCCAGCACGCCGTCCCGGAAACGGAAACGCGAAAGCAACTGGTCGGTCGAGTCGCAGGGCGCCGGACTGTAGTACAGGTAAATGTAGTCATTGTCCTGCCCGTAGCCGGGGTCGAGCGCCAGCCCGTGGAGGCCGTCTTCGTAGTTGCCCTCAATGCACACCGCAAAGTCGTGGACCACCTTCGTTTGGCCCCGGTCGAAAAATTTCATCTTGCCGCGCCGCTCCAGAAAGAGCACGCCGCCCGTAGGCAATACCTCCATTTCCATGGGCTCGTAGATGTCGTTGTCCAGCACCTCAATCTGGAAACGGTCGTCCTTTGGTGCCGCCGGGGGCAGTCGCAGCGCCGCCGCACTTCCGGTGGGCGCGGCCGCAGGTGCCAGGGAAGTTGAAGGAGCGAAGAACGTCCCCACCGGCGCGCTCTGGTCCTTCACGTGCAATACCGCTCCCCGGCCCACGGCCAGATCCTGGCGGCTGCTGTCGATCATCCGCGCGTACCAATCCCAGGCGTACCGCACCGCCGGCCGCTCGTCCACAATCAGCAAGCGGCCGCCCGCCAGGACGAAGCGCTCAACCGCCGTCCGCCGGTGCGCCGTCATGCTGTCCGCCAACGGCCGCTGCAAGACGAGGTTGCGGTACTGGAAAAGGCTGTCTTCGTCCAGCATCCGGTACGCCGCCAGCCGCGTATCCTGCTGCAGGCCCTGCCTGATCCGTTCCAGTAAGCTACGCTCCGGGCTACCCACCACCAGCACCGGACCATCCGCCGGCAACGAGACGACCTCAAAACCACCCGCCGGGGAAGAATCGCATCCCGGCAGCAGAAAAAGACCCGCCAACAGTAACGAAACCAGGGAAAAACGAATGAAGGAAGGAAACGGCATAATCGGGGTGCTAAGGGATAATTCCGCCAAGATAAACCGAACAAGTCAATAGGTAACTTGCTTGAGTATCCGGTACCGACGAATGCGGGAAAGGATTAATGTGAGGAGAATTAACCTTTTCCATTTCCGCTTTTGCTTATCTTTATGCTTTAGAGTGGTTCCGACGCTCCGCTGTTCGGAAGGTGACTATTGGAAAGTTCTGTAGTCCCATCTTCTGAGCCGCAAGACCCCGGCCCTCGTTTTTTGAAGATTTGCGTTAGTAGAGAGCGTAAAGTGAAGTTAAACCAACCTCCTTCGGCGGGGCTCAACCACCGAAGCGGCTTCCCTACGTGCCCTCCAGCGATCGCAGCGTTTTTTGTTTTTGACTTACCGGGTGGTTCTGGATCCTTTCCCTGGCCCCCAGCTATGAAGGACGACACAATTTTTCCCATAATCCCGAGCTATGCACTACACGTTTACACTACTTGCGCTTTTTACGCTTGCTTTTCTCCCTGCTCATCCCCTTACGGCCCAGGAAACGTTGGTCTGGCCGGGTGATGCCAACCACAACGGCGTGGTGAACGGCGTAGACTTTCTCTACCTCGGCCACGCCTTCAACACCAAAGGGGAAGAACGCCCGCACGCGTCTACCGCCTGGTACGGCCAGGCGATGGGAACTCCCTGGGAGAACAGTTTCCCCGGCGGCGTCAATTTCGCGCACGCCGATGCCGATGGCGATGCCCGCGTAGCTGCGCGGGATTTCAACATTCTGCTCCGCAACCAGTACCGTACCCGCAACGGCGCGATCGGCGATGATCCCTACGTCCGGCCCGATACGACAGAAAACTACGAAGCCCTTCTGCGCCTGCTGCCCGCCGGCGTCCAACTCACTGCGGAAGGCAGTTTTTTGCTTTTGGACGTGTCCCTCACCGGCCGCAACGCTGCTTTCCCCTCCTTCCACGGCATCAGTTTTCGGGCCACCCTGCCCGGTGGCAGTTTCGCCAGCACCCGGCTGTCCGAAAAAATTCTGACCGAAAGGCTCCAGACCGGAACCAACAGCCTGCTCCATTGGATGACGGTGGACAGTGCCCGCAACGAACTCAACTTCTCCGCCACCCACCTCGGTGGCGAGAACCGCTCCGCCAACGGTTCCATCGCCCGCCTGGCCTTACCCCTGGCCACTGGCGTGAGCGCTGAAGACCTCCTCAACGGCAGCGTTGTGATCGATAGCATTGTCCTGTTCAATGCCAACATGGGAACCCACCGCGTTGCCACCAGCAGCATGCCCCTCGTCAGCGACGCCGGCTGCTCCTTTACCGTCAGCCCCGTCTGCGGCGCAAACGGCATCACCTACCTCAACAGTTGCTTTGCCGATGCGGCGGGCGTTACCTTCTATACCCCAGGTGCCTGCTGGAACCCCGGACTGGACGTCGCCGCCATGAATCCCAGCGCCACCTGCCCCACGGCTTACGCCCCCGTCTGTGGTTTCAACGGCGTAACCTACCCCAACGCCTGCACCGCCGAAGCAGCCGGCGTCGTCAACTACACCACCGGCCTTTGTTCGCCTGGAGATCTGAGCTGCTACGACCCCAGCCTTGTCGTCATCAGCAACGGTACCTCCGCCAACCTGGCCACCGGCGTCATCACCCTCAATTGCCCCAGCGGGAATACCCCCGTTTGCGGTTGCGACGGTGAACAGTACGCCAGTGCCTGCGCAGCCGAAGCAGCGGGCGTCCGCAGCTACACCACCGGCGCGTGCAGCGCCGCCTGCGTAGACCCCACCGAAATCACTTCTCCGGATAACTGCGGCTCAGCCATCAACTTCGTCTGCGGCTGCAACGGCGAAACTTACATCAACCCCTGCTTCGCCGCCGCCGCTGGCGTACAGTCCACCACCCCCGGCCCCTGCAACGGCGTTTCCGGCTGGTGCGCCGAAGCCACCGTAATTTCCTGCGGCGATTACCTGCCCAACGAAACTACCGTCGGCGCGGGCAACCAACTCACCAGTTACCCCGGTGCAACCGGCGTCCTCATGCAGGGCCCCGACCGCGTCTACACCTTCCAGAAAACTTCTGCCGGCGATATTCAGATTGGCCTCGAAATCATGACGCCCGGCCTTAATATGGACATCTTCCTGCTGCGCGGCGACTGCAACAACTACCAGGTCGTCGGCTACAGTACCACCTCGAATACCCAGACCAACAACGAAGGCATCGTCCTGGAAGACGCCCCCAACGGAACTTACTACATCGTCGTAGACGCCCCTTTCGCCGGGCCCGGAGGAAACTACCGCCTGGAACTCAGCTGCGGATATCTGGATTGCAGCGATCGCGTCCCCCTCACCTGCGGCGTTACCTACAACGGCACCAACGCCGGTGGCAATGACGACGTGAGCGCCTACAGCTGTGGCCCCACCCTGAACGTTGAAAACAACGGTCCGGAAATTGTCCACACCTTCACCGTCACCGAGCCCGGCCTGGTTACCATCGACCTGACGGGACTAAGCGCCGACCTCGAACTCTTTTTGCTTTCGGAATGTGACCGGGGCAGTTGCCTTCAGTTCAGCCAGAACCCCGGTTTGAGCCCCGAACAGATTGTCCGCTACCTGCCGGCGGGTACCTATGTTGTGGTCGTAGACGGCTACAACGGCGCAGTCTCCAATTACTCCCTCCGCGTAGATTGTACGGCCAGCTGCGACCTCAGCTACCAGGTCCTGAGCCAAACGAACACGGGTTGTGGACAGGCCAGTGGCAGCATTACCGTTCAGGTTACCGGTGGCAGCCCTACCTACACCGCTCATTACGTTGGCCCCGTTTGCCGGACGGCCATCAGCTATACGGGAACTTTTACCTTTAGTGACCTGCCTCCGGGAACGTACACGACGGTCATCGAAGACAGCAACGGCTGTGAAATCACCTTCAACTTCACCATTACTTCGGGCAACGGAGGCCTCACCGGAACCCTGACCCCCACCGATGCCGGCTGTGGCCAGGAGGGCAGCATCGGCGTTTCCCTCAACGGCGGCGTAGCTCCCTACGTCGTTTACGTCAGCGGTGCCAGCAATGCCGTACTCACCACTGCCAACCGCAACTTTACCATCCGGCCCCTTAATCCCGGCGTCTACCAAATCACCATTGTTGATTTGCTGGGTTGTAGTCTGAACCGGACGGTTACCGTCGGGCAGTCTTCCGGCGGCCTTGACGTCGACGTCTGGGGCGAACCCGCTGGCTGCGACGACAACCTGGGCGAAATCGTAGTGCGGGCCAGCAGCGGTACCCTGCCCTTCCACGTAACGGTCCGCGGCCCCGTCAACGGCGGCGCTACCGTCAATGGCTACAACTTCCGCGTGCGCAGCCTGCCCGCTGGCCAGTACACCTTCACGCTGACCGATGCTTTTGGCTGTGTGTTCGAGCAGATCGTCACCATCGCCTCCGGAAACCTCCAGGCCCAGGTCTCCGCAACCGCCGCCAACTGTGCTTCCCCCGGTGCCGCCCGCGTCACGATCAGCGCCGGTACCCCGCCCTACACCATTAATTATACCGGTCCGGTGGCAGGCACGGTAAACACCAGCCAGGCCATCACCGTCATCAACGGCCTGAGCAGCGGCAGCTACAATTTCTCGATCTGGGACGGTGCCGGCTGCGATCAGGTCATCACCGTTTTCGTGGGCGACAACGGCGGCAGCCTCAACCTGCTCGTTGAACAACTGACGGCGGCCTGCGACGGAAACAACTCCAGCCTCCGCCTTTCCGTCAGTGGCGGTATCCCCAATTACACCGTAACGTACACCGGAGCGGCCACTGGCTCCCTCACCATTGGCGGTAACGGTACGGCCAACCTCAGCCTCCCCGCTGGCACCTACACCTTCCGGGCTACCGATTTCAGCGGCTGTACGGCCACCTATAACCTGACCGTCAGTGGCGGGCTGTCCAATGCCGGGCAGCAATCTTTTTCCTTTGGGCTGGGCTGTGGGCAACAAGACAACATCCGCACCATCTTCAACGGCGGCGAAGGACCCTACGGCATTACCGTTACCTCCCCGTGCAGCGAACGGGATACGGCATTTACCCTTAATGGCAACACCTTCGAGCTGTACGACCTGCCCAACTGCACCTACACCATTACGGCCACCGACGCCGGAGGCTGCCTAAGCGTACGAACGGTGACGATTGACGTCGATCCCAACGCCGGTATCCTCATCCTTACTCCGCTCGACGGTGCCTGCGGCGGCCTGGGGGCCATTGACCTGGTAGTTTCCGCCGGGGAATTTCCCTACTTCATCACCTGGACGGGCCCGGTCTCCGGCAGCATCAACCTGGCTTCCCAAATGCACCGCGTCCGCAACCTGCCGGCCGGAACCTACACTTTCCAACTGACCAACGCCGACGGCTGTGAAGATACCCAGTCCGTAACGCTGCTCAACGACGGTAGCCTGGAGGTGATCTCCAGCGTCGTAACCGACGACTGTGGGGTACCCTACCAAATCTGGAACGACATCGAAGGCGGCCAGGCCCCCTACACCGTGGAGGTCATTCGCCTCTGCGACAGCACCCAGGCCACCATCACGATCGATACGGCTGGCTTCGAAATTGAAGACATCATCCCCTGCGATTACAAAATCAAGGTGACCGATGCCAATGGCTGTATGACCATGCAGGTCGTCACCATCTTCCCCTACCAACTTTTCAATGCGCTGGTGACCGACGGCATCTGCGGCCAGCCCGGGCAGATCGTCATCCAGGTGATGAACGAGGCGGCCCAAGGTCCCTACACCGTCAGCTACACCGGCCCCCAGATTGGCACCTTCACCACGCCTTCCGGTACGGCTACCATCGCCGACCTGCCCGCCGGAACTTACACCGTCACGGTCACCGACCGCAATGGCTGCACCGAAACCGAAGTGGTGGTGGTAGAAGACATCCCCAGCGACCTGGAACTCCAGACCGCCCTCATCAACGACGATTGCGGCCAGTACAATCAACTCTGGAACGACATCTCCGGCGGCGAGGGCCCCTACACCATCACCGTCATCCGCCTCTGCGATGGCGTGACCGATACCACCTTCACCCAGAATGGCCTGGAATTTGAGTTGATGGACCTGGAAGAGTGCACCTACAAGATCATCGTCGTGGATGCCAACGACTGTATGGTAATGACCACCACCGAGGTGGAAGGCGGAGAACCCGAACTGTTTACCGTCACCCCCATCAGCGGTCCCTGCGGCCAACCCGGCCGGATTGACCTCAGCTTCACCCGGGGCACCCCGCCTTTCCAGGTGACGTATACCGGACCCCAGTCGGGCAACAACACCGTAAATGGCAACGCCCTTTCCATCAACAATGCCCCCGCCGGAACCTATACCTTCACGGTCACCGACGCCAACGGCTGCACGGAAATGGAGAGCGTCACCCTCGTCGCCACCACCAACGACCTGGTGTTGGAAGCCGCCCTCATCTATAACGAGTGCGGGCAGTACAACCAAATCTGGGTAGACATCTTCAACGGCACCGGGCCTTTCTCCGTAGAAGTCATCCGGCTCTGCGACGGGACTACGATGACCGAATTTGTGACGGGCGACGTTGGCTTTGAACTGTTCGACCTGCCCCCCTGCGACTACAAAATCATCGTCACCGACGCCGCTGGCTGTATGGTTATGGACGTCATAACGGTGTTTCCTGCGCCAATCGACCTGTTCGATCTGGAATCCAGCTCCGGGGATTGTAACGAACCCGGCTCCTTCAACGTCCACATCACCCGCGGCCGCGCCCCCTTCCAGATCACCTGGTCCGGGCCCACCAACGGCAGCATCACAACCTCCGATACCCTCTTTACCCAAGGCGGGCTGCTGAGTGGTAATTACACTGTTTTTGTGACGGACAGCCTGGGCTGCATCGAGACCGGGCAGTTTACGATCAATAACACCACCAGCGACCTGGACCTGGAAACCGCGCTGATTTTCAACGAGTGCAACCAGCTCAACCAGCTCTGGAACGACATCAACGGTGGCGTACCGCCCTTCACCGTGGAAGTCACCCGCCTGTGCACCAACACCACGGATACGGTGTTTACCACCACTGAGCGTGAGTTTGAACTGAACAACCGGACACCCTGCGAATACAAAATCAAAGTAACCGATGCCCTCGGGTGCATGGATATGGAGACGGTGCGGATTACCTCCTCCTCGGCCAATCTCTACAATGTGCGGGTGGACAACAGCTGCGACAGCAGCGGCTTCCACCTGGATTTCATTGCCGGCACGGGCCCCTTCCGCGTGGTGATTTCCGGTCCGCTCACCGCCCAGTTCCTCGACGTGACTGAGTCCCTTTACATCGCCGCGCCGCCGGGTGACTACATGCTGCGCGCCTTCAGCGCCGAGGGGTGTACGGAGACGACCTTCAGCGCCGTGACGGGGGGGGGTAGTGGGGCCATTCCCACGGTTGCTTTTACCTCCCAGGGCAATAGCCTGGTGCGGAGCTTCACCAATGCTTCTTCGCCGGGGACTTACGCCTGGACCTTCGGCGACGGCGGTACTTCCACCCTGCGCGACCCTGAGCACACCTACGCCGGGGCGGGCACTTACAACGTTTGCCTGACGGTGACCAACGCTTGCGGGCCCAATACGGCCTGCCAGACGGTACAGGTGGCCAACGCCAGCAACGTCCAGGTAGTCATTGGCGGAGCCAGCAGTTTTGCGGGCAATTCCGTCCGCATCCCCGTCTCCCTGCAAGGGGTGAGCAACCTGGCGACGATTGCGGGCACTTTTGCCTTAGACCAGCCGGGCCTGGCCACCATCACTCACGTCTCCGCCGGAGCCATCTTGCCGCAGTTCAACCCCCAGAACCGGACATTCTCCTTCGTGTCCAACGGCACGGCCGGGGTAAGCCTGAATGGCAACATTGAAGTGCTCTTCTTCATCCACCTCAACCTCGGCAATACGGTAGGCTCTACCGATATCCAGCTCGTCAACAGTCCCGTAAGCCTGGAGATCAGTTCAGTCCAGAACGGCGTGCCGACGCTCCTGCCCGCCAACTACCTGCCTGGCTTCGTGACCGTAGCCGAAAACCTGCTCGGCCACATCAGCACCCAGGCCTACGACATGGACGATGAGGCGATTGACAACGTCGATTACGAACTCTCCGAAGAGGGTGGCAACTACACGCTGACCCTCCCCCAAGACGCCAACGGGCTGGCCTCTACCCTGGCCGGTCTGAACCTGGGCCAGATGTACTACCTGCAACCCGTGCGGGCGGGTGACCCCCGCAACGGGCTCTCCAGCTTTGAGGTTTTCCTGGCCCAGCGCTACCTCCTGGGGCATCCGGTGCCGCAGATCACCTCGCCCTTGCAGGTGGTTGCCGCCGACATGAATTGCAGCCAGTCGTTCACCAACCTGGACCTCTACCTGATGCAGCGCATCCTCATCGGGGACCTCGATGAAATCCCCGGCTGCGGCCCCTGGACTTTCGTCCCCGACCACCACACATTCCCCGCCGACTGGAACCGCGACAACGTCTTCCCCGCCCCGCGCCGTGCGGAGATTATGCTTTCCAGCGACACCCTGGTGATGTTTACCGGCATGAAGACCGGTGATTTGCTCAGCGATGCCGACCTGGCACGCAGCGTCGGGGACTTGCCGCTCGAACTGAGCTGGCCCGCCGCGCCCACCGCTGGCGAGACCTATCTGCTGCGTCTGCGTCTGCCCGAAAATACCGCCCTGGTGTCTTTCCAAGGGCTGCTGCGGGCGGCAGCGGGCATTGAAATCGTCTCCGTTGCAAGCGCAGATTTGCCTGATTTGCAGGTAGGTACGCGTCTTCTGGAGCGGGGCGAGGCCCGTTTGAGCTGGTACAGCAACACCGGCGCATCCTGGGCGCTGAACGCAGGTGCCGGGATCGTTGAAGTAGCCGTGCGTGTCGGGACGGACTACACCCCCGGCGAGTTGCCGCTGTCCTTCACTACCACCCCTGGTTTTGGCAGTGCGGCCTACGATGCGGACTGGCGTCGCCTCACCCCATCCATTCAGCTGGCGACGGAAACGCTGCCCCGCTTCCTGCTTCTTCCGGCCGCCCCCAACCCGGCGGTGGAGTACGCCGATATCCGCTTCGTCCTGCCTGCTACGGAAAGGGTATCGCTGACGGTCTTCGATGCCTTGGGCCGCCCCGTCATCCAGCGCCAGCAAGTGCTCCCGGCGGGCAACCAGTCCTTCCGCCTTGATCTCCGTACCTTACCCGCAGGCGTGTACCATTACCGGGTAGGAGCTGGTGCCGAGAGCGGTGCTGGCCGCCTGGTGAAAGAGTAAATCCCTGAGCCGGGAGGGGATAGCCACGGTGCTGCCCCTCCCGGCGAAAGGGTGGCCGGGAATAAGGTGAGAAAATGAAAGCTTGCGCGTACGAACACGGGGTAAGGGCGGATCGTATAATCACTGTCCCCTACTTTTGGGGCCAAATTGCCCACGAAAAGGAAGGGGCGGGCCATTTGCCTGCGCCCTCTCCAGCACATACTCCGTAGTATGAGAATTACCAGGCTGCTCCGGTCCCGCGATGAAAAAGTGGGCCTGCCCCGCAAAGTTACGGGTGCCCCGCCGGGGACCATCTTCTACACTGGCCGGCGGCAGATGGAGGATGTGCACGTACACCTGACGAGCTACGATGCCGAGGCGTACAACTGTGCCACCACCATCAACGAAATTCCGGCGGACACCGCCCCTGGGAAAATCGACTGGTACGATATGCGCGGCCTGCACCAAACCGAACTGGTGGGCGAGTTGGGCAGCCGCTTCGGCATGCACCCCCTGGCCCTGGAAGATGTGGCTGATGTGCAGCAGCGGCCCAAGATGGAAAGCTACGAAAAGGGCGTTTTCCTCCAGCTCAAAGCCTTTGCCTTCGACTCCGCAACGCGGCAACTCAGCACCGAGCAGGTTTCCATTTACCTGACGGACAATACTGTCGTCACCTTCCAGGAAGACGCGGGTGACCTCTTCGCCCCGGTGCGCCACCGACTGGAAATTGCCTCCGGGCGCATCCGCAGCCGGGGAGCAGATTACCTGGCCTACGCCCTGGTGGATAATGTCGTAGACCGCTACTTTACCGTCCTCGACCAAATCGAGGAAGCCCTCGATGCCCTCGAAGACAACATCCTCAAACGCCCCGAAGTCCAGACCAAGTCCTCCATCCACGACCTGCGCCTTTCGCTGCTGACCATGCGCAAGAGCACCAGCCCGCTGCGGGAAATGGTGGGCAACTTCGGCGACAGCAACCACTACCTCATTTCTGAAGACACCCAGCTGTTCGTCCGCGACTTGCGCGACCACGTCATTCAGGTCACCGACTTAGTGGAAACCTACCGCGACGTAACCAACGGTCTTTACGACCTCTACGTCAGTGAGATCAGCTTCCGGATGAACAGCGTGATGCAGACCCTGACGATCGTCTCGACCATCTTCATCCCCCTGAGCTTTTTGGCGGGCATCTACGGCATGAATTTTATCAATATGCCCGAGCTCAATACCCGCTACGGTTACTTCGTTTTGCTGGGCGTAATGGGCTTGGCCATTGTGGGGATGCTCTACCTTTTCCGGCGGCGTGGCTGGCTTTAGGCGGCGTGGGCGGGTCCGCATCCACTCCCGATTCAAGCATCTTCGGGGATATTGTTGCGGTACTTTGAGCAAATCCCCGGCTTTTTGCGTTCTTTACCGGAGAAAACCATCCTGCTGCAAATGAACAATCGCTCGCTCACCATCCTGGCCGCCATCCTTGGCCTGCTTTTCCTCATCGCTTTGTTTTGGGGCATCAGTCGCAACAGCGCCGCCGGAGACCTGCAAAGCCAAAATACCGAAATCAGCGCGGAAGTGGACCAACTGGCCCTGCTTCGCGACCGGCTTGAGGCCCAGGTAGACAGCATCGGGATCGCCTACGAATCAGCAGCAGCGGACAACGAAGCCTTGCGCGGACAGCTCACCGAAGCCCAGGAAACCGCCAAACGCGCCCTCTACGACATGCGGCAGGCCCAGAAATCGCGTAAAAACGACAACGCCGTAGCCTACCAGATGCGCCTCCAGATCGAAGACCTCATCAATACCCGCGCCAGCCTCGAAACCAGCCTGGCCGAACTCACCGCAGAGAACCAGGAATTGCGCCGCGCCAACGTTACCCTCCGCCAAGACCTCAGTGACGCCAAAACGGCCAACTACAACCTGGAGAAAAAGGCCGATAACCTGGAAACCATGACCAAAAGCATGGAAGCCGAAATTGAAAAAATGACCCTCGGAGCCTTTAAAGCCACCGCCATTCAGGTCGATCTCTTCAAAGGCAAGGGCGACAAAGTCACCGCCGACGCCAGCCGCATCCGCCGCCTCAACGTAAGTTTCGATCTGACGGATGTCCCCAACGAATTCCTCGGAGTACGGCCCATCTATCTGGTGCTCACCGACCAGTCCGGCACCCCCGTCGTTTCCGAAAACCCCGTGCGGGCCAAGGTCATCGTCAACGGTGCGGCCATGGACCTGATCGCTCTGGAGGGACGGGACGTAAACGTGGAGAAAAATCAACGCATCAGCTTTACCCACGAGCTGGACCAAAAGCTGGCCGGCGGTTTCTACCGGGCACAGATTTTTACTGACCTGGGCATGCTCGGCGCAGCCAACGTCCAGTTGCGCTAAGCGCAGGGGCGAACCTTCTCTCTTAGTTGTTGATTGCCATTCTTCCATTTTCACTCTTGCGCGCACTTTTATTTTTCCTGCTTTTACTAGGGGCCGGACTAGGTGCCCAGACGACTTACGCGCCACCGCTGCGGGGGCCATTGCTCATTACGGGAACCTTCGGTGAATTGCGGAGCAACCATTTTCACGGTGGGCTCGATTTCCGGGGGGCGGTGGGTACGCCGGTGTACTGCGTGGCCGATGGTTTCGTCAGCCGCATCTCCGTCAGTGCCGGCGGCTATGGGCAGGCGATTTACGTGGATCACCCCGATGGCCGTCGCAGCGTGTACGCCCACCTGGAAGCATTCCGCCAGGACCTGCTCGACACCGTCCGCGCCCGGCAGTTTGCGGAGGAGGAATTTGCCCAGGATTTGCGCTTCGACAGTACGGCCTTTCCCGTGCGACTGGGCGACCAGATCGGGGAGGTCGGCAACCGGGGATTCAGCTTCGGACCCCACCTGCACTTCGAAATCCGGGAAATTGCGGAAGACGTACCCCTCAACCCCTTTTCCCTCGGCTTTCCCATCGCCGATACGCGGGCACCCCAGATCCGCAACCTGCGCATCTACGAGCTGGACAGCAGCAGGCACGAACAACGTACCCAAACGCTGGAACCCACCGAACTCCCCGACAATCGCTATACTTTATCCGATACGGTGGTGGTACACGCGCCCCGGATCGGACTGAGTCTCAAGGCCTACGACCGGCAGAACGGCCTACCGAACTGGAACGGCATTTACGCCGGGGAGCTGCTGGCCGACAGCGTGCTGGTCCACCAGTTCGCCTTCAACCGCATCCCCTACGACCGGACACGCTACCTCAATGCGATGACCGACTACGCCGACTGGGTAGCCAACCAATCCTGGTACCATCGCTTCTGGGCGCTTACCCCCGAGGCGCTGTTCAGCAGTGACACCACCCGCCTGGGGGCTTTGGACGGGAGCCTCCAGCTGCGTCCCGGCCAACCCCAGTCCATCCGGATGCGGGTGCTGGACTACGCCGGCAACCTTGCTGAACTCTCCTTCACCGTGGTCTTCCAACCCAACACCAGCCCGGTTCCTCCCCGCCCGCACCAGTATTTCCTGCCCGCCGGTGAACCCAGCCTCATCGAAAACGGCGACTTCCGGCTCTACCTCGGCCCTAAGGCGCTGTACCGCGACTGCTATTTCCGCTACGCCCGCCTGCCGGATACCTCGGCGGGGCACCTCAGTGACGTCCACCAAATTCATTCCCCCCTTACCCCCCTGCACGGCCAAGCCACCCTCCACCTGCGACCCCGCGTACCCGTACCCGAAGCCCTGCGCGCCCACGTCTACCTGGGGCAGTGCGACGATGCAGGCAACTACCAAAGCCACGGCGGCGAATGGGAGGAAGACGGCCGAATGCGGGCCGACATTTCTACCTTCGGCGACTACGCCCTGTTTCTGGATACCATCCCGCCCTGGGTGGACATCGAGTATTTCAACACCGACCTCCGCCGTGCGGTGGGCTTCAGCCTGCAACTGAAAGACAACGTGCGGGGCGGCCAACTGCATTACCGCGGAACGATCGACGGGAAATGGGTGCTGCTGGAACACGAAGCCAAAAGCAATCGCCTCAACTACAGCTTCAACACCCAGGACCCCGGCCCAGGAGAGCACCTTTTCGTCCTCACTGCCGACGACAGCCGGGGCAACACCCTGCGCTGGGAACGCCGCTTCCGCCGCTGATTAGGGTCAGCTTGAGGGTGTCCCCCCCCGAATGTCCACGTTTCGGGGGGATGTCCTCAATCGGGAGTTTCGCTGCGCAGTATTTTATGCTCCGAATGGGGGCGTATAACCCACTACGGAGGCGAGATCTACGGCCGATTGGGCGAACGCGGCTATTGCGTCCCCCCTTTGCACCTGCGTCCGCGCCAAAAACTCCTGCTCGGTCTGCCCGGGGGTAGGGATGAAAATGCACTGGCGGCCGGGCAGGCGATCGAGGTCGAGCAAGGTGCTGTAGCCCGGGCGGCAGATGATGAACTCGGCTGCGGGCAGGTGTTGTTCCAGGAAAGCGCGGTTGGCAAAATCGTGGATGGTGACGTTGGCGGTGCTCCGTACCCGGTCGGCAGTGGGGATGCCCCGGACCAGCAAATGCGGTCCCGGAAGGCTGGCCAATTGTCCCAGCAGGATGGCCTCCAGGCGGGTGCGCATGGGCTCGGGCCCGCTGAGCAAACTGAAAGTACGCCAGGTTTTGGGCGGCGGCGTGGACGGAAAGTGCAGCCGGCTGAGGGGGCCAATGTAGCGCACCTTCTCGTAGCCGCAGGCGTCGGAAAGGCGCCCGCTCAGGCGCTGGTCGGCGCTGTCCGGCACCCAAAACTCGCTGAACCGTTGCAGGTAGCGGGTGTAAAGCCCCGAGAGGGGGGCGAAGTTAAAAATCGGGTGCAGCTGGTGGGTGAGCAGGATAGAAGGGACGCCGGGAACGTAGCAGCCGAAGCGGGAATCAGAGATGATGCGGTCGATGCCCAGCGTACGCACCAGGCGGGCAGTCTGCCGGCGTTCGCGCCACACGGTACGCAGCCAGCGCGGTGCCTGCAGCGCTACGTTCAGGGGCATATTTTCGGTGGGGTAACTGACGCCGTAAGCGGGCAGTTCGTATACCGGCGTGCCCGGGCGCTCCTTTTCCAGAAAACGCAGGGCGCTGCCGCAGGATGCAAAGAATACCTTATCGCCAGCCGCCTCCAGTTCTCCGGCCAGGGCCAGACTGCGGGAGGCGTGGCCCAGGCCCCAATCCAGGACACAGAGCAGGGTGCGAAAGGAGCTGGGGCCTTCGCCCGGTGGAGGAGCGCCCAAGCGGCCCTTACTCATAATTCTCCCGGAACCAAGGCTTGTAGTCTTCGATGGAGCGGGCCTTAAGGACTTCGCGGTAGTTGCTCTGGGAAACGGCGAAGAGATCGTAGCTGTACTTGCCAGCGTCGAGGAACTCCTGTTCTTTTTCCCTGGCCGTCTGGAAATACTGCATGGCCTCGGTGCCGGTGAGGTACTTACGCAAGACGAGGACGGGCGTACTGTTGTTGTCACCTAAGTAAACGTTGGTAACCCGCAAGCGATCGAGCTTGTAGTACTTGTTGTTGAACTCGGAGACGGCCACTTTGGCGGCGTTCAGGTCGGTATCCTCCTTATCGAATACAATGATGAGGTAGTGGGCCTCCTTCATGGACTCCTTAAAGCCGCCGCCGATGCTGACGTTGGCCTGGCCGGGGATGGAGGAACCGGTTTCTCCCAGAAGGCGGAGAATTTCCTTGGCGCGGGTTTGCTCGGGGGTATTATCGAACTGGGCCACCACCTGGCGGAGTTCGGCGATGTAGGCCGGGCGACCTTGCAGGTTGCCGGTGGCCATGGCCAGCAGGAGGGCGTAGCGTGGTTTGAGGGGGTGCTGCCCCAGGAGGGTTCCCCGGCCCTTGGCGGCCAGATCGAAGGCTAGCTGGTATTCCCCGCGTTCGAAGGCAGCGTAAGCCACCTCGTAGTCGCGCATGAGTTGGTCTTCCTTGGCCAGCAGGGTACTGGCGTAGGTGGGGTCGTTGGCGAGTTGATCAAACTTTGAACCCCGGTACTTGCCGGAGAGCAGCTTGGCAAATTCGGCGGCCTTGGTGGCGTTGCCCATTTCCCGGTGAATGAGGAATTGGTAGTACCAGCTTTCGGCTTCGGCGTTGGCGGCGGGGTAGCGCTCGTTGAGGGTCGCGAAGGCTTCGAGGGCCTTGTCGTTGTTCTCCAGCTTATCGCGGTACTCGCGACCCAGGTTAAACCAGTTTTCGGCGAGCTGGATGCGCATGGTCGTCTGCGCCGTCTCTTCGGTCGGGATGCCTTGCAGAATACCCTTAATTTCGTCTTCGGTGATCATCGATACCTCCTCGGCGCTGGGGTCGCCTTGGGTGCCGTCGCCCTCCGCTTCAAAAAGGCCCGCGTCGGTGCGTTGGCTGCGGCGCCAGTTGTCCTCCAGGTTGCGCTCACCCCAGCGGCGCTCGAAGTCGCGTTTGCCTTTTTTGACGGCGGAAGGGTTGTAGGCGAAAAAGTCGCTGGCCCCCACCGAGTTACTGGCCAGGTTGCCGCGCTGGCCCGCACTGGCTACGGGATTAACCGGCGCGGCAGCGGCGGCGCGGCGGGCCTCGAAGAGGTCTTTGGCCCACTTATCCCGCTGGGCAACGGGCAGGGTGCCGATGCGCAGGAGGCTATCCTTGAGCTGGATGTCTTGCAGGTAGCCGGCGATGCCCGTGAGTTGGTCGCGGCGGCTGGCCAAGGGGGCGTAGCGCTCGTCCGTTTTCCCCATTACCGTGAGGGTGGAGTCGTAGTACAGCTTGGCGGGCAGGTAGTCGCCGTCAGCGTAGGCGAGGTCGCCCAGCATCTTGTAGGCTTCCAGTTGCTGGATGGGTCCGGCGCTGGCGCTGGCCAGGGCGCGTTGCAGGTAAGCAGCCCCGGTGGCCGCATCGCCGCTGCGCAGGGCGAGGGCAGCGATGGAAAAGAGGATCTGGCTTTCGTAGGGCAGGTTCTTTTCCTCCTTGGCCATCCGTTCCAGCTTCTTGATGGCCTCAGCTGCGGAGCCGGAACCACTGAGGAATTCGTTTTGGGCGAGATTAAGCCGGGCTCCCAGCTCCAGCTCGTAGGCGGGCTTGGCGGCGATGGCTTTTTCGAAAGCGGCAGCGGCACCGGCGGGCTGGCCGAGCTCCTGTTGGAGTTGGCCCGCAATGTAGTGGAAGCGGGCGCGTTCGTTGCGCTCTTCGGCAACCTCTGCCGCTTCTTCGAGGTAGGGGATGGCCTGTTCTGGGTTGTTTTGCTCCAGATACAGGTAGGCCTGGACGGCCATGGCCTTGCGGCGGACGTCGGGGAAGGTCCCCCGGTCCGCCCGGAGGTCTTCCAGGATGATCTGGGCCTGGTCGAAATTATCCCGTTTGATCAAAGACCAGGCGAGCCAGAGGCGACCTTCCTGAAAGGCGGGGCGGTGCTTGATCAGGTAGCTGTCGGGCTTTTTGCCGTAGGCTTCCGTGCCCGTGCCCAAGTCTGCGGCTTTGCTGAAGATGGAGATCATCCCCACCGGGCCCAGTGCTTCTTCTTCCGCTGCGGGTTCTTCTTCGGGTTCGTTGCGCAGTCCGGTGGTGTCGCGCACGATGGGGGCCAGTTTGATGCCGCGCTTGCGGGCCTTGATGCGTGCTTTGCGTTCCTTCTCCCGGCGTTTGTTTTCGGCTTTGCGTTCTTTCTCTTGCTGGCGGCGGATTTTTTCCTTCTCCTTGCGGGCATCTTCCCGGGCGCGGAGGCGCTCTTTGCGTTCCTGTTCGGGGTTGGTTTCTACGTCGCGGCGGCTGACGAAAGCGTCTTCCTCGGGTTCGGCCGCTCCCTTGCGGGCTTTACTCTTTTTGCGCTGGGGGCGGGGGCGAAACTCGTTGACCAGGAAGCGGAAGGTCTTTTCGGCACTTTCGTAATCCTGTTTGATGAGCTGGGCTTGCCCGATGAGGAGGTAGCTATCGTCCACCCAGTTGCTGTAGGGGTGCTTCTTGACCACCAGGGCAACCTTTTCGATGGCCTTATCGAGGTCGCCGTTGACGGAGCTCGTGTTTTCCACCTCCAGAAAGGGAAACATCTTCAGGCGCTGCGTGTAGTTGTCCACGTGCTGCTCCTCCAGGGTCAGGAGGGTGGCGGCCATGAGTTCCTCGGCGTTGAAGTAGCCGTTGTAGTGGGAGTTCATGTTGTGCCAGAGCTTGGCCATGGGGCCTTGCTCGTCCCGCCGCTTGGTGGAGGAACAACTGGAAACGAGCACCTGAAAGGCCAATAGAAGAAGGAAAAAGCGCGTTAAATGCTTCAAGATGTGATGACTTTGGGCTCACACTACGGCGGGGTGGGGAATACCCCGGGGTGAGGAGTTGGGACGGGGGCAAACCCTGGAGGCTTATATTTGCACTTCGCCAGGATGGGGAAAAAGCAGCGCAAAGGTACGGGAAACCAGGAATCTACCTTCCACCCTGAACGCTCGGCACCCCGCCCGAAGTGTGGCATTAATACTAAAAATCAAGACCTTCCGCATGGAAGAACTACAAGGCAAACAGAACTGGTGGCAACGCTTCCGTACGACGAGTAAGGACGAGTACCAGCTCGTGGTCCGGGACGTGAAGAGTTTCCGCGAAATTGGTTCCTACAACCTGACCCCGCTTAACCTCTACGTGGCCATTTCCTCGCTGCTGTTTTTGGTGGCCGTAGCGGTCTTTTTGCTGGTGGCTTTTACTCCCTTGCGGAAGTACATCCCGGGTTACGGTGACGTAGTGCAGCGGCAAGAAATTAACCAGATGGAAGACATGCTGCAAGACATGGGCGCGCAGCTGGAGTCGCAGGCCCTCATGATCGAAACGATGCGCCGCAACATTCATGGCGAGGTAGTGACCAGTGCCGACGTAGAGGGCGAAGGCGGCCAGGTAGATACCCTTTCCACGAAGCCCGTTCCTCCCTCGGAGGCGGAGATTCGCCTGCGCCGGGAAATGGCCCTGGAGCGGGTAGGGCAGAGCAGCCGCGGCCCCTCTGGGCTGGTTCCCACCCCGGGCAGTGCGGAAGTTCCCCTGGCGCAATTGTTTATGGTAGCGCCCGTAACGGGGGAGATCAGCGCTGGCTTCAACCCCAGCGAAGACCACCTGGGCGTAGACATTCTCGCACCGCAAAACACGGCCATCAAAGCCAGCCGCGATGGGATTGTGTTCATCAGTGAATACACCAGCTCGAACGGCAACGTCATCGGCATTCAACACGACAATAACCTGATCACTTTCTACAAGCACAACTCCCAGCTCCTCAAAAAGGTGGGCGACCAGGTGAAAGCCGGCGAAGCCATCGCCATCATTGGCAATACGGGCAAGCTCTCCTCGGGGCCCCACCTCCACTTCGAGGTCTGGCACAACGGTAAGGTACTGGACCCCGTGGAATACCTGCGGTTTTAGGCAAGTGGTTATTGACTGACGACTGTTGAATCCTTCGGGGCCCGTTGGCTTCCCGGACTGCGACCTCCTTTGCGCTTTCAACCGGCATTGCACCTGCGGCCGCGCCCGTCAACGAATTCGACGGACTGAGAACGGATCCCTCGAAAAGCGTGGCCTTGCTGTGCTTCCCTGCCCGGAAATTGCCTTATTTTTCGCGGATGAAGAACGCTGGCGCGCCATGGTGGATAAAGCGGAAAGAAGTACTGGCTTTCTTGGCCTTCTACGGCCTTTCTTCACTGGTGCTGCACACGGTATCCTGGATTTCCTACGGAGGAGTGGCCAATGGGCACGCAGCCTGGTTGAATTCCGAAGAGTTCTGGGCCAGCTCGGGCGCCAAATTTATGGCCAACTTGCTGCTCACGCTACCCATCGCCTACCTGGTCCTCCTGCGCTACCCCCACTGGGCGGGCTGGAAAACCGGCCTCTTGCACCTGCTTTATCTTCCCTTTTTCGTGTTGATGTCCTACTGGCTGGTCATACGCGTGAAAGGATACTTTGGGTGGGTCAATATTTTCGGTGGCCGCAACGTCATCTGGCTCCTCTATATGGACGCTTTATTTTACCTGTTGCAGTTCGGCCTGATGCACGCTTACGTTTTTCAGCGGCGGCTGCAGGGGGAAATGGCCGAAAAGGCAGACTTGCGTGAAGCCGCGCTGCAAAGCCAGCTGACGGCCCTGAAGGCCCAGCTCAACCCCCACTTTTTGCACAATCTTTTCAATACCATCAACGCCTCCATCCCGCCCGAAAACGAACGGACCCGGGAGCTGGTCATCAAACTATCGGACCTCTTTAGGTACCAGAATAAGGCCTCGCAGCGGGAATACACCACGGTGGGGGAGGAACTGGCTTTTATCCGGGCGTACCTGGACCTGATTGAGGCGAGGTTTAAAGAAAAAATTCGCACTGTCTGGGCCATCGCTGAAGGCGTGGACCGCTACCCGATTGCGCCCATGTTGCTGCAACCCTTGGTGGAAAACGCCGTGACCCACGGCCTGGGGCCGCAGGTTGGGGCAGGGGAACTGAGCGTCCGGGTGAGCTGGGAGGGGGAACTCCTGGCCTTCGAGATCCGGGACACCGGAGTGGGGCTGGCCGCGGAAGACCGCGAAAAAATTTTTACCCGGGGCCTCGGGCTGGCCAATACCCGCCTGCGCCTGCAAAGGATGTACGGAACTGACTTACACCTGGCCAACCTTTCCCCCAGCGGCCTGGGCGTCAGCTTTCGCATCTCCGTGGCCACTGCTGCAGAGGGGCTGCCTGCAGTGTCCTTTCACCGGGCAACGGAAAAAAAACTGCTCCAATGACCGAGGTAGTCTTGATCGATGATGAAGCCGATGCGCGGCAGTTGCTGCGGCAGTACCTCGGGGAGCTGCCCGGTTTTCGGATTGTGGGCGAAGCCGCTGACGGCCCTGCAGCCGTAGAAGTCATCAACGAGCGGCGTCCTGATTTGCTGTTTTTGGACGTGCAGCTGCCCGGGTGCAACGGCTTTGAGGTACTTACCCGCTTGAACGAACTGCCGCAGGTGATTTTTTCTACGGCCTACGACGACTATGCGCTGCGCGCCTTTGAGGTGCATGCGTTGGACTACTTGCTCAAACCCATCGGCCGGGCCCGCTTCCAGGCGTCCATTGCTCGCCTGGAGCACGTAAATTCCGTGGCCAACCTGACCGAAAGTCTGCTGGGCAAGGCCGCCGACTTTCCCGCCAAGGTCATCCTGCACAAGGGGCAACGCCGGGTGCTGGTGCGGGTGGAAGACATTCTCTCCATTGATGCTTACGGCGATTACTGCAAAGTTCACCTGGCCAAAGAAACCCTCCTGGCGGGATCGGGCATCAGTGATCTGGAGCGCAAACTGAATCCAAGGCAATTTTTGCGGGTGCACCGTTCCCATTTGGTGAACCTGGACCACGCCAGCGAATTGGAACGCAGCGGTCGCTATTGGCACCTGCGCCTGGGAAACGCGACGCGGGTGCGTGTCAGCGACGCCTACCTCGGGGAAATACGGCGACTGATGCTTTAGGCTTTCAATCGACGGGGATGGAGGCGGTCTCCAGATAGTAAATGTTCCAGATGCGTTCTCCGTCGGCACTGCGGCCTTCCCCCCGGTCGCTGCTGAAGTAGAGGTATTTGCCGTCGGGGGAAAAGGCAGGGCTGCTTTCGTAGTGGCCGGAGTTGATGACGGGGCCCAGGCTTTTGGGGGCCGACCAGCCACCGGGCGTGCGCCGGGCGTAGTAGAGGTCTTCACCGCCGAAGGTGTCGGGGCGATCGGAAGAAGCGAAGATGAGGTATTTGCCGTCGGGGGATACCACTGCCCCCAGGTCATAGCCCGGGGAGTTGATGGGGGCGGGAAGTTCCGTTGGAGGCGCGAGGGTGCCATCGGGCAGCCGCGGGGCCACGAAAATATTGGTGCCCCTTTCGTTGCTGCCCTTAGACCAATAATAGAGGTTGCCTGCGGAGTCTTCGGTGGGGCAGGTCTCGTAGTTTTCGGGCCAGGACGTAGTGGCCGCCATAATCTTGTTGATAGAAGGGGGAAGGGGAGTGGGGGCCGACCAGCCGCCGGGGGTTTTCTGCATCACCCAGAGGTTCATATCAATTTTCGCCGTGGTGGGCCGCCCGGGGATGGGCCGGAAGCTGGCGAAGTAGAAGCGCTCACCGTCGGCGCTGATGAAGGGTGCCTCGTCCGTCGCCGTGGAAAATGGCGCGATGCTGGGTACGCCCCAGGTACCGTTGGTCTTGGTAGAAGTGTATATTTTCTGGGCCACGGTCCCGGCGGCGCGGCGGCAGAAGTAGAGGGTATTCCCGTCGGGCGTAAAGGTGATTTTCCATTCGTTGTTCTCCGGAGTAGTGATCAGGCCGGGCAGGAAAAGAATGGGTTCGTTGATGACGCGTTCGCCATTCTGGTAGTACTCCGTGGCGGTGGGCGTACCATTTTGGTCGTAGCGGCTGAGTTGGCCGTGTAATTTGCCCCGCAGGTAGGCCGCCTCTTCGGCAAGCGCCCCGTTGGGGTGATAGGTCCGGCTGAGACCCGTGGGGAGATCGTTTTCGTACACCAGTTCAACCCGCAGCTGGCCATTGGGGTAAAAGTATTCCCATTTGCCATTGCCCAGGCCGGCCGACCACTGGGCCCGGTAGCGGAGGTGGCCGTTGGGGTACCACTCCCGCCACCGACCGGAAGCCTGCCCATTGGTCACTTCTTTCCAAACGGCCGGCGAACCATCCCCGAAATCATCAGCAACGATGCCCGTAAATGCTACCGAATCATTTAACTCCTCGGAGCGCAGCGTGGGAACTGGGCCTAACTGCGCGAAAAGGGGAAAAGCCGAAAATGAGAGAGAGAACAGGAGGTAGAAGAGGAACCTGCGCGACATGGCGATGATGTTTTGGTACGGAGACCAAAGAAAATCCTCCCGGCTGCCAGCGAAAAGAATTATCCGCTGAAACGGTTTATCAGGCGGTGAATCCGCAGTGCACGCACTTATCCCCCTGCCAAAGCAAACTCCGGCCAGCACCAACCCATCTCCCTGCGAGGCCCACTAGACCAGGCGGTCGGCGTAAAGAATGGGCTCGGGGTACTCCTTCTTGAAGCTGTAGCGGATGATGTCAAAGGCAGTAACTACCCCCTTCAATTCGCCGGCCAGGTTAACTACGGGCAGGGTCTTGAACCGGCGGTCCATGAACAACTCTGCGGCCGTACCTACCTTGTCTTTCGGGGCGAGGCGGACGACGTTGGTGGTCATCACGTCCCGGACCTTATCCCCGGCACAATCGGGGTTGTTGCGGCAGTTTTTCCACAGGTCGAAGGAGGTAATGAGGCCCACCAGCTTACCATTTTCCACTACGGGCAACTGTTGGAGGCGCTTGCGTTCCATGATCGCAAGAACGTCGTTCACCGTCTGCTCGGGCGAGACGGTGGTGACGGCGGTAGACATAACGGTGCGGACTTCTTCATTCATCATAGGTTGAATCTTTTGCGGTCCTTCGGGGTGCGTCTAAGGTAAGTAATAATTTTCCTTATTGCAAACCGCCAAAGAAATTATTGCCGCCAGAAAAAATTCAGCCCGCCGTTCTTTAAGACAAGCGCTTAGTGGGCCAACCTGTAAGTATCGTTCTATTAAGTCGACGTCAGCGCCGCGCTGGCTAGAGCTGGGTGTAACAGGACTTGCAGGTTGGCCCACTAGCTTACCCTCCAGACGCTATCGGCAAACCAGCCCCGGGAGTCTTCCAGGTTCTGAACGAAAGTATAGCCCGCTGCGGCGGCCAGGGCGCGGATTTCTTCGCGGCTGTACTTCTGGCTGATTTCTACGCAGATGGCTTCGTAGGCTTCGAAGGTGATGGAATGGTCCAGGTCGGGCAAGTGAACCGTCTGCGGCCCGTCGGCCACCAGAAAGCTGCGCGCCGCTCCGCCGGCGGGGTCGTAGGTTTCCCAGTGTTTCCAGGCGCTGAGTTGGAAGTCGGCCCCCAGCTCGCGGTTGATGCGCGCCAGGAGGTTGAGGTTGAACGCGGCAGTGTGCCCGGCCGGGTCATTGTATGCGGCCAGGATGGTGGCGGGGTCTTTCTTCAGGTCGAAGCCCGTCAGCAGCAGGTCGCCCGGCCGGAGGAAGCTGCGCAGGTGGCGAAGGAATTTCTCGGCTTCGGCCCGGTTGAAGTTGCCAATGTTGGCCCCGGGGAAGAGCACCAGCCGCAGGTGATCGGTCTTGCTTTGGCCCAGGCGGTTGAGGGCCGTAAAGTAATCGGCCTGGATGGGCTCGAAAGGCAGCAAGGGCCAGCGGTGGTGGATCAGGTCACCCAGCAAATCAATGGCGTTGGCGCTGATGTCGATCGGCCGGTACACAAAACGCGCACCCGCCGCCAGGAACTGCTCGATCAGGTGTTGGGTCTTGGAACCGTCGCCGGCGCCCAGTTCGATCAGGTCGAAGGGGCGGCCAGCAATGATGGACAGCAGGGCCGGACCACTCCGCTGGAAAATTTCCCGCTCACAGTCGGTCAGGTAGTACTCCGGCATCGCCATGATGGCCTGGAAGAGGGCGTCGCCGCGCTCGTCGTAAAACCACTTGCTGGAAAGGCGCTTGGGCTGCTCGCTCAGGCCTTCGATGACTTCGGCGGCAAAGGGGGAAAGGGTGGGCACGGGAATTGTTTTTGGCATGGGGGCTTAAAGCGGTGCGTCTTTGGCCAGGCGCAGACCGGTAAACTGCCAGCGCTTATCGGCCTGGAAAAAATTGCGGTAAGTGGGGCGGATGTGGCTCTGGGGCGTAGCACAACTGCCACCCCGCAAGACCATTTGGTTGATCATGAATTTGCCATTGTACTCTCCCAAGGCTCCCTCGGGGCGGGGGTAGCGGGGGTAGGGGAGGTAGGCGGAGTTGGTCCATTCCCAGACCGTGCCCAGCAGCTGGGACTCATCTTTTGCGGGCGCTTGGGGGTGCAGCTGGCCGGCATCCGACCAATTTTGCCCTGCGTGTACTTCGGGGTCCAGCTGGCGGCAAGCCACCTCCCACTCAAATTCAGTGGGCAGGCGGCACCCGGCCCATCGGGCGAAGGCATCGGCTTCGTACCAGCTGAGGTGGGTAGCGGGCTGGGCCGGGTCCACCACCTGCAAGCCGCCGCGCAGCTGGTAGTGAAACCAGTTGCCTTCCGCATCCTGGTTCCAGTACAACGGCGCTTTTACATCCAGGCCGCGTGCCCACTCGATGCCCTCCATTTGCCAGAGCTCGAAGCGTTCGTAGCCCCGGTCTGCCATGAAATCCAGGTACTCGCCGTTGGTAACCAGGCTCTTTGCCAGCTGAAAGTCATCCAGGTAGACTTGGTGAACGCCCAGCTCATTGTCCCAGCAAAAGCCCGGTCCCCGGTGGCCAATCGTGTGCAACCCGCCCGCGATGGTGTGGAAAGCTGGCGCTGGCGTCCCTCGCCCTTCAACGGGCCCGGCACCTGCGGCCGCGCCCCCGTAAGCGGGATAAAGCGGGTTGGTGCCGAGGATGTATTTGATGTCCGTTACCAGCAACTCCTGGTGCTGTTGCTCGTGGTGGATGCCCAACACGATGAGTTCGCTGATCTGGTCCAGGGCCGGGTGATCGCTGCCCAGCAACTCCAGCACGGCTGCATCAACGTGCTCGCGGTAGGCCAGTACCGTAGCCAGTTCGGGCCGGGTCATGTTGCCGCGGCTGCTGCGCAGGATACGCGGCCCCTGGCTCTCGTAATAACTGTTGAAAAACCAGTTCAGGCGCTCGTCGAAGCGCACGTAGCCTTCCACAAATTCGGCCAAAACAAAATTTTCGAAGAACCAGGTGACGTGGCCTAGGTGCCACTTCGGCGGACTCACGTCGGGGTGCGGCTGCACCACGTAGTCCTCCGGCCGGAGGGGCTGGCAGAGGGCCACACTCTGGCGGCGCACGGCGCTGAAATGGGCTTGCAGGGAAGCAGTTTCGGGTATTTGCCTGGTCATGTTCGCTCACTTACGGTGACGCCTTTCCAGAAGGCTACCCGGTCGCGGATTTTTTCGGCGGCGGGGAAAGGATCGGCGTACTGCCACACGGCATCGGGGTTTTCCTGACCATCCACCACCAGGTGATAGTAGCTGCACTCGCCCTTCCAGCCGCAGTAGGTGGTGGTGGTGCTGGGCCGCAGGTAGTCTTGCTGCACGCTCTCCAACGGGAAGTAGTGGTTGCCTTCCACCACCACCGTATCGTCACTTTCGGCCACGAGATGACCATTCCAACTGGCTTGCATCATTGTTTTTCTTCTGTTCGTCCATTCAAACGCAGACGCGGCACTTGGGTTCTCGCAGCGGGCAAGATGGGCCGCAGGGGAGGGGAATTCGTCGTTTTCCGACACATCATGTACGCCCAAAACGGCCTCCGTTGGTTGGGCGCGGCCGCAGGTGCTCCCCCCCGGCCCCCCAACGGGGGGAGTCAGGATAAGGAGCAATGCAAAAAGCGCTTGTGTATTTCCCGGGAAAGATTTACCTTTGCGGGCCGCAAGAAAGCGAGTCTAAAATTTGTTAGCCATGGACGCTATTTCCTTTATCCACGAGCAGATCAGCAAAAAGCCCGAATTCCCGGCTTTTCGCGCCGGCGATACCATCATCGTCGACTATAAAATTGTTGAAGGCGATAAGTCCCGGATCCAGCAGTTCCGGGGTGACGTCATCCAGATCAAGGGTGAAGGTCTTACCAAAACCTTCACCGTTCGCAAAATTTCCAACAGCATTGGCGTAGAGCGGATCTTCCCAATGTCCTCCCCCAACATCGCTGGCATCTCCATCGTCAAGCACGGCAAGGTGCGTCGTAGCCGCCTGTTCTACCTCCGCGACCGCGTTGGCAAAAAGGCCCGCATCAAGGAGCGCCGCATTAACTAAAAGAAGGTCCCTGGATTTTCTTCCCAGAAGCCCAATTGCCCCCGCCCAGGCAGTTGGGCTTCTTACGTTGGCCTCGCGTGGCCGGGAAAACGAGCCTCCCGGAGTGTTTCTTTTGAAGCACCGTCCGTTTAAGCCAGTCGCCGCGCTCGGCTAAAGTTCCAGGCCCCCATGCCCACAAAAGTTACGGCTACCGCTGCCGCCAGGAAGCCCAGCGTAGGAATGCCCTCCCAGTGGCGGGTGGCGAGCGCAACGAAGGCCCAGACCACCACTGCGGCGTAGGCCGCATCCCGGAACACGTAGCTCGTGTAGCCGGCAATCAGCGCGGCAATGATGATCATAATAACCGTCCAGTTCACCGCCGCGAGGCCAAAGCCCTGCCAGTCGTAAAAAGCCAGCGCAGCCGAAACGTTCAGCACCGTGGCCAAGGTCACCCAGGCGAAATAGAGGCTGAATACCAGCCATTCCACCCAGTAATTATAGGGGGCACCCGCCGCCGCAATACGGCCCAGCAATTGATTGATGCGGAACAGCGAAAAGAGCATGAACACGATCACGAGGACCGTAAGCCACTGCCAATCGTAGGAAGCAAAGACCAACCAGACGCCGTTGGCCACCACGTTGGCCGCAAACCACTGCCGCAACGGAATCCAGGCGGGGTGCCCATCCCGCCGCTTGAAGAGCTGGAAGATGGGAAAGACGATCAGCCCCAGGTAGATCGGTCCCCAGATCGCAAAAGCGTAGGGGGGCGGAATGATGAGCGGATCAACGTCGTTGGAGGTACTGCCCACGGGGTTGGGGCCAAACCAGCCAGCGGAAGTAAGGCCATAGAGGGCCAGCATGATGAGCATGGCGCCGAGGGCAAGGTAACGGGAAGTGGAGTGTGACATGGGTGCGGGTTTGTGCCAGTGGCAGGTGGAGCGGTGTACCTGTTGGCATTCACCATTGCTAACCACCACCGTTGCCCGCATGTTCTATCGTGCCAGGGCGCGACCTTATTGGTTGCCCGACCAGTGCTGCCCCAGTCCGTAACCCGTGAAGACCACGGGCGTGGCGTGTTCCAGATCGGGCAGGCGGGGCGCTGCCGAAATGGTCAGGGCCACGTAGAGGGCGCTGTCGTCGTCGAGAACCAAAATGGTTTCCCCCGCAAAAACGACGGTTGCGTTGGTGATGTGGAGGGGAAAGAGATGGTCCAGTTCATCCGCCTTATCCCGCTGTAGAATGATGCGCAGCTCCTTACCATTGGCCACGAATGCTTCGAGTTCTTCCCGTTCGTTGATGCGCAGGGAAACGGGGGCGTGCTCCACGCGGATCCAGTCGCACATGGCGTGGTCAGCGTTGTATTCGTTAATGTAGTTGGTCAGGGCGGCGTGCGCTTCCTGCCCGCTTAAGGAAGGAGCTACGAAGCACAGGCAACAGAGGGAAAGGAATAAGAAACGCATGATGTAAGCTTTCAATCCGGACTAGTCCAATAGAAAACGTACGGTAGCGCTAAAAATTGTCGGCTCTTCCGGGCCTAGGTGTCCTGTAAGATCAGCTCCAGGCCTTTGCTGATGAGGGCATCAACGGTCTTGGCGGGCTGGCGGCTGAAGGTGCCGGCGGCGCGGTTGGCCAGGAGGGCGGAGAGGGAAACGGCACGGTGACCCAGGGCGGTAGCCAGTCCGTAAATACCGGCGGTTTCCATCTCGATGTTCGTCAGGCGCAGCTCCTCGTCTTGCCAGGTACGCAGCGCCTCCAGGAGGCGGGGAGAGAGGCCCGAGGCCAGGCGGATGCTGCGTCCCTGCGGAGCGTAAAAACCCGCCGCCGTGAGGGTCATGCCCGTAGGCAGTCCCGTCGCCGCGAAGGCCGGAGGCAGGTCTGGCCGGACGATCAAAACGGGCACGGGCAAGCGTACGCCTGCGTCTTCCAGGTGCTCGTACAGGCTGATGGCGGCCGGGTCAGGGCTGCCTTGGTGGAGATAAAACGGCAGCAAGCCATCCATCGCCAGGGCGGCTGTGGAGAGCAAAAAACTGTCGAGGGGCAAGTCGGGCTGGAAAGCCCCGCTGGTGCCCAGGCGGACGAACGTGAGGCGGGTAAGTTCGCTTTTGATCTCCCGCCGGGCCAGGTCTACGTTGAAAAGCGCGTCGAGTTCATTAAAGACGATGTCGACATTATCGGTGCCAATGCCCGTGGAAACGACGGTGAGGCGGCGGCCATCCAGCGTTCCCGTGTGGGTGACGAACTCCCGGGCCTCCACCCGCAGCTCCACCCGGTCAAAGCGGTCGGAAACGGCCCGCACCCGCTCGGGGTCGCCGACGGTAATGATGGTTTCGGCCACTTGGCCGGGGAGCAGGTCGAGGTGGTATAGGCTGCCGTTGGGGCGGAGGATGAGTTCGGAAGGGGCAAGCAAGGGGAATCGGTTTTGAGAAATGCTAAGGTAGGGCGGCTGCTCTGAACCACCCCGCCAGCCTACGATTCTGCGGAGCTCCGCACGCCCCAAAACCCTGGAGCCGGGCTACCGGTTTACAAGGGCCAAGCACACCACTTCTTGCCGTACTTTTTCCGTCGCCTCCAGCTCGTTTACCGCTTTGCACCGCTGCGCCGCCGTCGCCTGCGGGCGGCCTGGGCGGGTGGGCGGCGGCGGGAGTGGCTCTTTGCCCTCCTTGATCTGCTGGGCTTTTTCGACCTGTGGGAAGCCAGCACCAACACCCTGGGCTGGCGTATCCGCCCGCTGACGACGGGGGAAATTGCCCGGCTCCGTCCGTTTTTCGGGGATGCCGTTCCTTACGACCTGGTGCGCATTGACGAGCACGCCTGGGTGGGGCCGCGCTGGGGGAATTTTTGCTACGTCAGTTTTTTCACCATCAACAGTTGGGGCCCGATGGCGGATCCTACCCTGGTGCACGAGATGGTACACGTCTGGCAATACACTCACCGGGGTGCAGCGTACATCCCCCGGGCCTTGGCGGCGCAGCGTTCGGCCATGGGCTACAATTACGGTGGCCTGGAACCTTTGCGGCGGGCGGCAGGCCTGGAAAGTTTCAACTACGAACAGCAGGCCGACCTGATCGAAGACGCCTTCCGCCTGGCCAGCGGTTACCCCGCCCAGTGGGTGCCCGGGCGGGGGCCGGAGGTGCTGCCCTACTATTACCCCTTCCTGCGGGAGGTGCTGGCTGCCGCTCCACACCCTACCTTTGGGGGATGATCTCCGTTTGCCTGCCGGTTTACCGCTACGACGTTCGCCCACTGGTGGAAGCCCTGCTGCGCGAGGCCAACGCGTTAGCGGCGGGCATTGAATTGCTGGTGTACGACGATGCCAGCCCGGACGACGGCGACTGGGGCAAAGACATCCTCCGGGAAAATACCGCCCTCCGCTACCGGGAGCTGACCGAAAACCTCGGCCGCGCCGCCATTCGCAACCGTCTGGTACAGGACGCCAAAAACCCCTACGTTTTGCTGTTGGATGCCGACGCTGGCCTGCCGCCCCGCTTCCTGGCCAACTACCTGCAGAAAATCCACGCTGTACCACTTCATGACCAGGACCGTCTCGTTGTGGTAGGTGGCCGCCGCTACGCGCCCGGGCCGCCGCAGGATTTTCGCTTGCACCTGCACTGGTGGTACGGCACCCGGCGGGAAAGCCGCGTTGACCCGACCGACTGGCAAAATTTCCACTCCAACAATTTTCTGGCCAGCCGCGACCTGTTGCTGGCTTACCCTTTTCCGGAGGATTTCAGCGGCTACGGCCACGAAGACACCCTCTGGGGCCAGCAACTCCAACGCCACGGCCTGCCCCTGCTGGCGGTGCCCAACCCCGTCGTTCACCTGGGCCTGGAGCCAGCAGCGGTTTTTCTCAGCAAACAGCAGGAGGCCCTGGCCAACCTCCACCGCCTGCGCAACCAAACGCTGCATCCCGAAGGCCTCCGGGACTTTCGCCTGCGTACGCGCCTGACCGATTTCGCCGACCGCTACCCCCGCCTCACCCGCCTGCTGGCCCACTGCCCCGAAGCGGGGCTGCGGCACTACCTCACGCATACCACCCGGCCTGGCCTCTATGCCCTCGATCTGCTCAAACTCCGCTGGTGGCAACAACTCACCAGCCGGGAGCACGGCACGTAGCGGGCGCGGTCGCAGGTGCACGCTCGCGGACAAGGAGCGGGGGGACGCCCCAGCGCCAGCTCCCGCCGGAAACCGATACTCCCCGCCACAGCGTACCTTGCAGGCACTCAAGCCCCTCCTGCCGTATGCCCGCCCTGATTCTGTTCATCAAAAACCCCATTCCAGGCCAAACGAAGACCCGCCTGGCCGCCGAAGTAGGCAATGAAATGGCCCTGAAAATGTACCACGTTCTGACCGACTGGACGCGGCAGCAAGCCCTGGGCCTGGCCAACGCCGAACGCTACCTCTACTATTCCAGCGAAATCACCGTGGGCGACAAATGGCCCGAAACCGATTTTCACAAGCGCCTCCAGCACGGTCCTGGCCTGGGAGAACGCATGGAAAACGCCTTCGCAGAAGTCTTCGCCGCCGGCCACCACCGGGCCATCATCATCGGCAGCGATTGCCCCGGCATCACCACGGCCTACCTCGAAACGGCTTTCGCCGCCTTGCAAGACCACGACCTCGTCATCGGGCCAGCCCTGGACGGCGGCTATACCCTACTGGGCTTGCGGCAACCCGCTCCGGAATTGTTCAAAAACATGGCCTGGAGCACTACCGAGGTCTTACCCACCACCCTCGCCAGGGCCGCCGCCGCAGGCCTGAGCGTAAAACAGCTCCCCCCCCTTTCTGACGTGGATTACCTGGCCGATTGGCAACACTATGGTTGGCCGATGCCGGAGTAGGTTGGTTCATAGTTCATAGTTCATAGTTCATAGTTCATAGTTCATACGTTACCAGCAAACTACTACACCACTAAACTACAATACTACTGAACTACTGAACTACTGAACTACTGAACTACAATACTATTGAACTACTGAACTACTGAACTACAACACTACTGAACTACAGCACTAATCCCGCTTCACATCCCCATCCCTGCTCAGTAAAATGGCGACGCTGCGCGTAGCGGGGAACTGGGCGCAGACGATGATGATGGCCACCGTGATCGGCACGCTGAGCAACATCCCCACAATGCCCCAGAGAATGGACCAGAGGATGAGGGAAATCACGACTACGAGCGGACTGATGTTGAGAATATCCCCCATCAAACGGGGTTCAAGGATATTGCCTACCAGTACCTGAATGGCCGATACGCCAATGACGATGACCAGGAAAGGCGTCAGGGTGTCAAACTGCACAAGCGCTAATAAGCCGGGCAGGAGGGTTGCGGTGATGGACCCTACGGTCGGGATATAGTTAAACAAGAAAATGAGGAAGGCCCAGAAGATGGCGTAATCCACTCCAACGAAGAAAAAAACAATCCAGCTGAGCACCGCCGTGAGGATGCTGGTAAAAGTCTTTACCCCCAGGTAGGTGCGCATGGCGGTGTTGATCTCTTGCAACGTGTGGGAAAGGCGGTTGGATTCGCGGAGGTCGAGGCCCAATGCGCTCATCTTTTTGCCAAAAGCTTGCTGCTCAATGAGGAAAAACAGGGCATAGAGCAAGACCAGCAGCAGGCTTTTGGCGAAGTTCGTCAGTCCGTTTAGGAGCGCCGCCGAGTAAGTCCACAACTGTTCGTCGAGGCGAAGGCCATCAATCGTGGGCGGGATGCCGTCGGGGCGGAAGGTGGCGTAAACGCGGGCAATCTGGGCGTCGATCCGGGGGATGTACTTTTGGCTATCGACCACAAAACCCTGGATGGTAACCACGATGGTATCCCCCAGCGCCCAAAGGGCAAGGCCGATGAAGAGCAAAGACATGCCCAGGGTAAAGGCATTGGGCAGGTGCTTGCCGAAGAGGGGGATTTTCCGGAACTGGTCGTTGAGGGCATTGACTAGATACCAGACCACCAAGGCCATAAAGATGGGTACCAGAAAATTTTTGCCTACCACGATGAGGGTCAGCAACAAGCCAATGGTAATCAGCCAGGCGGCAACGTTAATGATTTTCATGGCGAGGTTCGGGGGGATAGAAACTTCAGTGGCCTGCGAAAAGGATGGCAGGCCTGGATAAAACCCGGACAATCCTTGCGGGCGCTACCGGGTAGGTAACCACGGCAATCGCAAAGAAATTGTCCGTTGGAAGGGGGACAGTAGTTGGATGCAGCGCCCGAATGGTCCACCGGGGAGGAAAGCAGCCGAATTTGCAATAGTTTTGGGTTTAAACGCACCGGGGGGGCGGGGTATCGAAACGCAAAAATGCCCCGAAGCGCTGCTTCGCTGGTGGCGGAACGGACTTGTCCTTTTGCCCACCAGAAAGGTATTGGGAAGATTGTGGCGGGCTGAAAAGGAGAAAGTAGTCCAAATCTTACCTTTCCCCTCCGCTGGGAGCTTGTCCCACTTGTCGGGCGGGCAAATTTTGTTATTTTTGCCCGCCTTTACCGGGCCCAGCGCCCTTCTCATCATCAACAAAATCAGGCACCAGCCATGAGTGGATCCAAAATAAGCATTGCGAACGGCAAACTTCAAGTTCCTAACGACCCCATCCTGCCCTTCATTGAAGGCGACGGTATTGGCCCCGACATCTGGGCGGCCGCCAGCCGGGTGCTCGAAGCAGCCGTTGCAAAGGCCTACAACGGAGAAAAATCCATCGTCTGGAAGGAAGTGCTGGCGGGGCAGAAGGCCATGGACACGACCGGAGAATGGCTCCCCCAGGCCACCCTCGACGCCATCGAGGAATACCTCGTGGCCATCAAAGGGCCCCTGACGACCCCCGTTGGCGGTGGTATCCGCTCCCTCAACGTCGCCCTGCGGCAGCAGCTCGACCTCTACGCCTGCGTACGCCCGGTGCAGTACTTCGATGGCGTCCCCAGCCCCGTGAAACACCCCGAGGAAGTGGACATGATCATCTTCCGGGAGAATACCGAGGACATCTACGCCGGCATTGAATTCGCCGAAGGTACCCCCGAAAATGCCGCCTTTCTGGACTGGCTCAAGGAGAATTACCCCGATCGCTACGCCAAAGTCCGCTTCCCCGAAACCACCGGCATCGGCATTAAGCCCGTTAGCCAGGAAGGTACCCACCGCCTGGTTCGTGCGGCCATCCAGTACGCCATTGATAACGACAAAGACAGCGTAACCATCGTACACAAGGGCAATATCATGAAGTACACCGAAGGCGCCTTCCGCGACTGGGGCTACGAGTGTGCGGCCCAGGAGTTTGGTGGAGAAGAGCTCGACGGCGGCCCCTGGCACGTCATCACCACCGAAGCGGGTAAGCAGATCATCGTTAAAGACGTCATCGCCGACGCCATGCTCCAGCAGATCATCCTCCGCCCGAAGGAGTACAGCGTCATTGCCACTCTGAACCTCAACGGCGACTACATCTCCGACGCCCTCGCCGCCCAGGTTGGTGGCATTGGCATCGCTCCCGGCGCCAACATCAACTACAGCACCGGGGTCTCCATCTTCGAGGCCACCCACGGCACCGCCCCCAAGTACGCCGGCCAGGATAAAGTGAACCCCAGCTCCGTCATCCTCTCCGGCGAAATGATGTTCCGCTACCTGGGCTGGACGAAAGCCGCCGACCTCATCATCAAAGGCCTCAACGGTGCCATCGCCAAAAAACGGGTCACCTACGATTTCGAACGCCTCATGGAAGGTGCCACCCTGCTGAAGTGCAGCGAATTTGGCGACGAAATCATCGCTAACATGTAATCCACTTGCCCCCGCAAGGAAAGTGCTGCCCGAACCTGAGCTGGTTTACAAGCAGTAATTAGAAGAGCTCCTGGCTGCGGCCGGGGGCTCTTTGCCGTTGGGCGGGGGGAGTAGTTCATAGTTCATAGTTCATTAGTAAACCACCGACTACTAGACTATGAACTACTAGACTATGAACTAGGATAATCCCCTACCCGGACGGCCAGCACGGATTCGGGCAATTCCCCCAGCCCCAGGAAGGCGGCGATTTTGCGAAGTTCCTCCGGCGCGCGTGCGTCACAAAGGGCTGCGTAATCGAGGAAGTAGGTGCGCTCGGGCAACAGGTGCTGCCGGGCCAGGGCCAGGTGCTGATGGTAGTTGTGGTGGAACAGGGCCTGGTCTTGGTCCGTTTGGATCATGTCCAGCTTGCGGGCGGAGGCGAGGCATTCCTCGTAGTCGCGCACCACGTACATTACTTTGGCGTCGGGGAGGAAGTGTTGCCAGAAGACGAGGCTTGCCGGATGCCATTCGGGAAACTTCACGCCCCACTCGCGGCGGCCGTACTCCTGGGCGGCGGCTGCGAAGCCAGCACAGAGGGCCTTTAGTGCCCCTGCGTGCAGGTCCAGGTACGTATCGGTGCGGGGCAGTAGATCGGGGATCCAGTGGTTGACGTCTCCCGCCACCACGCGTTCCAGGATCTGGTCGCGCCACTGCTGGTGGTGCGGAGCCATCTGTTGTTTGTACTGAAAGAGTTGCCCGGCCTGAGCCAGGTCATTGGCGGCCGTTTCGCCGAAGATGATGGCTTCGCCGGTGGCGGAGCAGAGGCGCTGGAGGAGCGTGGTGCCCGAGCGGCGGACGGGCGAGGAGATGAAAATGGGCATAGTGAAAGTGGTCGGGCTAAAAGACCATTAAGCCGGCAAGCTGCGCCGCACCAGTTCCAGTGTAGCCAGGCTCATCAGGAGTTGCTCTTCTTTGTCGTTGAGGTCTTTGGGGATAAACTCGAAAGCCCGTTGCCCCAGGGGGTCGGCCTTGGAAGCTTTCCCTGCCGTCAGGGAGCCCACCTCGCGGTTGCCGACGCTGATGGGCAGGTAGTTTTCCCGCGCCTGACCTGCAATCTGGGCCAGGGGTTTGCCCGTGCGCGCACCGAGTAAGACGCCCTTATCGATGGAGCCTACGGGCTGGTCGTCAATCTCCAGCGTGGTTTTGCCGTTTTCCGTCCAGTACACATAATCGTGTTCGGCGGTGCGGGCGTAGAGGAGTTCATTGACCTGTTTGCCGAGGTAGCGGCGGTAACTGTAGCTCACTACCGGTTCGTGGAAGATGGTGGTAAAGGTGCCCTTGGCCGAAGCACCCGCACCGGTTTTTACCACCTGCTTATCCTGAGCGAGGCTGAAAAGGTCCAGCTCTTCTTTGTTCAGGGGGACGAGCTCGGCCGTCCAGGTGTCCATCTCTTCTTTCAACTCCCGTACGGCGCGCGCCCGTTGCTTTTTGCCGGGCATGCGATTGGCCGACCAGGTGCGCAAAAGCAACATGACGGCAACCAATAATACGACGCTGAGAATAGTCAATGGAATCATAGCAGATGGAGGCGCTTGGATAATGGAGTACGCTTAAGCAGCGCTGCTGGTTCTTTAGTTGGTCGGTTTGCGGGCGGAGTTGGTCGCATTCCCGCAAAAAAAAGTGCCGGGGGAAGATCACGACGGACTTTGCCGTTCCGCTTCCCCCGGCACCTGCGACCGCGCCCGGTGCGCTATCGTCTACTCAAAGCCGATTTTTTTGAGGCCTTCGTGGCTGATGGCAATAGCCTCCATCGGGCTTTGGTCGAAGGTCATGTCTTGTTCCACCAGGTAGAATTCCATGCCCGACTGCTCTTTCTGGGCCAGGATGCGGCTGAAGTCGATGCTGCCAGTACCCACGGGGGCGAAGCGGCCTTCGGCGTCCATGTCCTTTACGTGCCAGGCTTTGAAACGGCCGGGAGCTTTGGCAAAGTAGTCGAGGGGGTCCGCACCGGCTTTTGCCACCCAGTAGAGGTCGAGCTGGAAGTTCAGTTCGTCGGGGTTGGAGTTTTCGATGAAGTAATCCATCGGCACCACGCCATTGGCGTCGGGCTTGAACTCAAAATCGTGGTTGTGGTAGAGGCACTTGAGGCCCGCCGCCGCCGTCTTTTTGGCGATCATGTTGATGTTGTTCATCACCGTTTCCATGTCCTGCTTCATGCTCAGGGTCCGCGTGGCGGGGTCGAAGGCGAAAGCGCCCATCGGGGGGACCGGGATGACGAGGTACTCGAAGCCGGCGGCCTTGACGTGGGCGATCGTGGAGTCAAGATTTTCCACGGTGATGCCGCTGTTGTGCGAGCTGATGGGTTTGAGGCCCACCTCGGCGAGGTAGTCGCGGAATTCCGTGGGGCTCATGCCGTAGAATTTGCCGTCCTGGTAGCCCGCAGATTCCACGTAGGCGTAGCCCAGGTCGGCCACTGCCTTGAGTACGCCGCGGGGGTCAGCCGCCAGGGTATCCCGCAGGGTGTAGAGGGCCAGGCCCCCGAAGGTAGTTGGAGTCATTGCCGTAGTGTCGGTTGCCGCCGTCGCGTCGGTGCCTTCTCCCGCGCCGCCGCCGCAGGCGAAGCAGGTCAGCAGGAGCAAAAGCGAAGGAAGAAGGATGGAAAAGCGAAAAGTCTTCATTAGTGAGTGTGTTTTTTTTGCGCAAACGCGGCAGCAAGGTACGGAGAGTCTTGTAGTTCATAGTTTAGTAGTTCAGTAGTATTGTAGTCGGTGGTTCACTAGTGAACTTTGAACTATGAACTATGAACTACAACTTCCTCCCGCCCACCACGCGGCCCGAGACGTCATTATCCCGCAGGCGTTTGAGGGGGATGAGGAGGCTGGCGTAGGCATCGCTGCTGTTGACGCGCCAGGTTTTGCCGGCGTAGGTGACCGTACCGCTGTTGCGGTTCCAGTCGCTGGCCAGCAGGGTGTAGCGGTCGCCGGCCTTGGGGTTGGGGCCGAAGACGAGGAAGTCTTCGTCGTTGCGTTCAAAACTGATGCCCATGCGCTGGGTCTTGGGGCTGAATACGAAAACGCCTGGGGTGTTGCGCTTAAACACCATCTGTTCCACTTCGCGGCCATCAACGATTTTGACCTGCCCGTTGCGGATTTCGGAGTTGCCGTTGCGCAGTTCGCGCGTCAGCACCAGGTCTTCGGAAAGGTAAAACTGGATTCTTTTCAGTTCGTCTTCGCTCCAGTTCTGGTCGTCGATCAGGCGCTGGGTGAGGGGACTAAGGCGGGGCCCACAGCTGGAAAAAAGCAGGAGAAGAAGGGCGAGAGCGGGGAGTAGTCGGATCATCGTTTGCTGGTTTGGTTTACAAAAGACGCGCATGCCTGGCCAGTGTTTAGTGCCCGCCCCGGTCTTTAATGGGAATTTAACGCTTGTTGTTAAAGATACGCAAGGGGCATATTGCGGTGCCGTATTTCTTGTGGGGCGCGGCCGCAGGTGCATGGCAAGTCTTTTTAAGCGCAAGGCCCCCGCCGGAGCAGGTGCTATCAGTGTCCCTGCTCGATTTTCAGTAGCATGAGCCGGGCGATTTGCTCGGCGCGGTCGATGGCCAGGGTAGCCCGTTCCCCGGCAAAGCTGGTGTGCACGCACTGCCGCCACAGCGCCAGCCAGCGTTCGAAGTGGACTGTAGTAAGCGGAGCCCTGGCGGCCAGCTCCAGGTGGATCAGCATAGGGTTGCCCCGGTACACGGGCTGGCCGAGGAGGACGGACTCCCAGAAATTGCCGATCACGGGCAGGTGGGTTTCCAGGTTCAGTGCGACGACCTCGGTAAAGAAATGGCCAATGCCAGCGTCGGCCATGGCCAGGGCGTAGAAGTCGGCCAACAGTTTATCGATGTCTTGGCGGGTGGTCAGGTCGGGCACGGGGAAGTAATTGAATGTGAGGTTGAGGCCTTGGCGATAATCACCACTAATTGGTCTCCAACGGATTTTGGAAGGCAGGAATGTAGTGCTGTAGTTCGGTAGTTTTGTAGTACTGTAGTTCGGTAGTACGGTATTGTCCACTACCCAACTACAAAACTACCGAACTCGAAAGGGGACTTACTTTGCGCTTTGGTCCACCCCCCGGCATCCTGCGGCCGCGCCCTATCCGGCTTCGAGAACGGCCCGGACGCTCCCTCTGAGCAGCAAACGGCGTTCGGCCTCGGCGTAGTCGATGCCCAGGCTCTCGACGATCATTTTGGTGCCGCGGTCCACGAGTTTGGCGTTGGAGAGCTGCATGTCCACCATCCGGTTGTCTTTGACGCGGCCGAGGCGGATCATGGTAGCGGTGGAGATCATGTTGAGGATCAGTTTCTGGGCGGTGCCGGACTTCATGCGCGTGCTGCCCGTGACGACTTCCGGGCCAACTACGGCGACGATGGGGTGGTCGGCGTGCTCCGTGACGGGTGCGCCGGGGTTGCAGGTGATGCAGGCGGTAAGGATGCCCCGTTCCCGCGCCGCGCGCAATCCGCCGATGACGTAGGGCGTGGTGCCCGATGCGGCGATGCCGATGAGGATGTCGCGGTCGTTAATGCCGTGGGCTTCCAGGTCCTGCCAACCCCGGTCGGTGGCGTCTTCAGCGGCTTCCACGGGATGGCGCAGGGCCCGGTCTCCACCCGCAATCAGGCCAACGACCCACCCGGGCGGCACCCCGAAGGTGGGCGGACACTCACTCGCGTCCAGCACGCCCAGCCGGCCACTCGTGCCCGCGCCCGTGTAAAAGATGCGCCCGCCGCGTTGCATCCGGGGGACAATATCTTCCACCAGCGCCGTCAGTGCCGGAATGCACCGCTCTACCGCCAACGCCACTTTCTGGTCCTCGCGGTTGATGTTCGTCAGGAGTTCTTCCGTAGTCTGCCGCTCCAGATGCCGGTAAGGGCCCGCTTGTTCCGTTATTTTTTGCATGGTGATGTGCTGGCTTTTACCCGGTAAAGTTAGTCGATAGTTCACTAGTCGTTAGTTTCCCTATCAACTACTGAACTATGAACTATGAACTATGAACTATGAACTACTGAACTATCGAACTACCACCCGCCGCAAGGCCACCCCGGCAGGGCCACTGGCCCGTACGAGGTAGACGCCGGGTGGGTATCCGCCCAGGGGCCAGCGCAGGAAATCGTTGCCGCTGGCGTTGGGCAGGGTGGTACGTTGCAGGAGCCGGCCGGTGACGTCGAGCAGCTCCAGCGTGGCAACGCCGCCCGCCGGCCACCCGGAGAGGGTAAGCACATCTACTGCGGGATTCGGAAAAACCTGGAAGTCAAAGCTGGGGGGCTCCGCCGCAAAGAGGCCCACGGCAAACTCTTCGGCCAGCGCAGTGCGGTAAAAACTAACGCCGCCCCGCTCGTTGCCCAAAACGAGGTCGAGCAGGCCATCGCCGTCAAAATCCGCCAGGCCGGGGTTGGAAAAAGTACCTACATCCAGCCCCCCGATGGCTTTGGTGAGCAGCTTAAACGGCGCGGTGTGGGCGGTATCAACGCCAAAGCGGTAGGCCTCAATGGTACCGCTGCGGTTGCCGCTCAGTACCAGGGTGTGGTCGCGGTACTGCAGAACCCAGGGGTTGGGGTGGCCCGTGCTGACCCCCGGGGCGTTGGTATTGATGCCCCCGAGTTGGAGCATATTGCCCGGTGCGGTGGGGTCGGGGTTGAAAACGGGGTTGGTTCGCGAACCGACGTTGCGGTAGAAGCGGATGCGGCCATCGAAGCCGCCCACCAGCAGGTCGGTACGGCCGTCGCGGTCGAGGTCGGCCAGAAAAGGCTTGGAGAACTGCCCGGCATCGATGTCTTGCCACTCGAATTGCAGGGGCGCGAAGGTGGCGGGGTTGCCCTGGCCGGCCGTGTTTTCGCCGTAGATCAACCTGCCACTGCGTTCGCCGAGCACTACGTCGTCGTCGCCGTCACCGTCTAAGTCGCCGAAGGCTGGCGCGAAGGCCCAGGTGGTGCTCATGAAGGCGGTGAGCCCGAGGTAGTCGCCATCGGCCAGGGTAAATCCCCCCGCGCCGTCGTTGCGGAAGAGGCGGAGCTGGCTGGAAAGCAGGTTGGTGCCTGTGTAGGCGTTGTTGTTACCGATGACGAGATCGGGGCGGCCATCGCCGTCGGCATCAAAGACGGAGACGTTGGCGGAGGTGCCGAAGTCGATCATATCTTCAATGAGGAAACGCCGGGTCTGGAAGCGGAAGTCGGGGGCGGCGTCGCTGCCCACGTTGCGGTAGAGCCAGGTGACGTTGACGTCCTCGCCGTTGAGGATGATGGAGGGAGAGACGATGAGGTCGCGCGCGCCGTCCTGGTCCGCATCGAGGTGGAAGGCGGCGGGAAAAGAGTTGATGTTGACGGCCACGCCGTTGGTGTTCCAGACGGAGTCCTGGCTGGTGATCCAGGCTTGATCGCGGGTGCCGGTATTGAGGGCCAGCACCAGGGCATCGAAGGAAATATCGCCCAGCATCAGGTCCGTCCGGCCGTTGCCGTCGTAATCGAGGGCCAGCATGGTGGAGCCTGAGTGACGGGGTCGTCCGCTGCCCAGTAAGCCGTCGGAGCAGGCGTCCGGGCGGTCTGCCAGGTCCAGGGCCGTGGTCAGTCCGCTTTCAAAGAAGCCGCCCCAGCACTGGTCTTCGAGGGTGTAGATGAGGGTATCGGCCCCGAAGCCTCGTTCCACGGCTACGTTGCGGTAGTATTCAACGTGGCCCCCCGCAACGGCGAAGGTGAGGATATCGAGGTCGCCATCAAAGTCAACGTCCTCCACGGCGGGGTAGTCAATGCTGGAAACGAAGACGGGGGTACGGACTCCCGAAAAAGGAAAGTAAAGTTGGGGTAAGGGGTCGCCGAAGTCGACGAGGGTAAAGCCCAACAGGCCATCACTGCGGCGGTGGCCCCGGTATACGGCAATGCCATCCACGGCTGCGGCGTAGGTGAAGATGTCGGGCACGTCGTCGTGGTTGTAATCGCGCAGCATCATCCAGTTGGTGATCTCGGGGGGGAAGTGGGCGGTCAGGGCGGGTGCTTCGTCGTAGCGGTCGCCGCCCAGCCCTCGGAGGGCCAGGGCGATGTTGCCGGCTCGGTCGAAAACGAAGAGGTCGTCGGTGCCGTCGCCGTCGAGGTCAGCCAGCTGGGGTTGCGGACTGTTGAGGCCGCCAAACCAGGCCAGGGGGAGGTCGCGCCCTCCCGTGGTGCTGACCGGCGGGTAAGCGGGAATCAGCGGCGTAAGCTGTCCGGTGGCCGGAACCGCCCCCAAAAGGGCTGCCAGCAGAGGAAAGAACTTTCGTACCACCCGCCAACCGGGCCAGGCGAAAGGAATGAAACGGGGCGGAGGCGGGAGTACAATCGTGCTTTTCATGCGGACAAACGTGGAGGGCTTGGGGCCAACTGCTGCGGTGACCAGGGGTAGTGCAACGATACATCACTGCGAGTCCCTATATTGCCACGATTAACCTTACGCTATGTCCCACCCAAAGTTTACTGCGTTAACCTTATTTATTGGTCTGCTGCTCGGCATATCGCCATTAATGGCCCAGGAGGATGCGGCAGATTGGCTGCCCCGGCTGGAGTTTACCCAGGATGGGCTGGCCTTTCCCGCTACGGCGGGGGTGGTCACGATCAATGGCGACACCGTTGCGCTGACGGACCAGAATGGCCGCAAGTACGTGATGATCGAACCGGGTTTGCACCTGGTGAAATCCGGCGGCAACAGCGCTTTGTATCACCTGAGCGGCGGAGTGGGTAGTGGCCCTGAGCGGCTGCGGCGCATTCCGCTGTGGCTCTCGATTTTGCCTCCGCTGATTGCCATCGGCCTGGCCCTGGTGTTTCGGGAGGTGCTCATTTCCCTGTTCGCTGGCGTATGGGTGGGCGCTTTTCTGGCGGGCGGACTGCGCTTTGAAGGTTTTCTCGGCATCATCAAGGCCTTGCTTTATTCCGTGGAGCACTACGTTGTGGAGGCTTTGAACGACGGCGGGCACCTGGCCATCATCGTCTTCAGCCTGCTGGTGGGGGGCATGGTGGCCATCATCAGCCGCAACGGCGGGATGGCCGGAGTAGTGGAGCGCCTGACGAAGTACGCGCGCACGCCCAAATCCGCCCAGTTCATCACCTGGTTGCTCGGGGTGGGCATTTTTTTTGACGATTACGCCAACACGCTCATCGTGGGGAATACGATGCGTTCGGTCACCGATCGTTTCCAGATCAGCCGCGAAAAACTGGCTTACCTCGTGGATTCTACGGCCGCGCCCGTGGCCTCCATTGCCTTTATTACCACCTGGATCGGGGCGGAGCTGGGCTACATTGGCGATGGCATCAAAGGCGTGGTAGGGCTGGAAGACCAGACGCCCTACGCCGTTTTTCTGGAAAGCCTCAAGTACAGCTACTACCCGGTATTTACGTTGGGCTTTATGCTTTTCCTCATAGCCACGCGGCGTGATTTTGGTACCATGTTCACCGCCGAACGACGTGCGCGCAGCACCGGCCAGGTGAAAGCCACCAGCACGGAGGCGGAAGAAGTGGTGGAAACCGAAGACCTCAGCCCCGTAAAAGGTGCTCCGCTACGGGCCCGCAATGCGATTTTTCCCGTACTCACGGTGGTGGTCATGACCATCATCGGGCTTCTCGATACGGGGCTGGCCTCGGTGTACGGCGGGCTGGAGAACCCTCCTGCTTCGGATGGCTGGGGGGCCACCTGGGCGGCCATGGACGGCAGCTTTTTCGGGAAACTCGGCACCGTCATCGGCGCGGCAGATAGCTACGTAGCCCTGCTCTGGGCATCGATCAGCGGCGTAGTTGTTGCCATTCTCCTTACCCTCGGGCAGCGCATCATGAACATTGAGCAAACGATGGGCAGCCTGACTTCGGGTTTCAAGGCCATGTTCTCGGCCATCATGATACTTACCCTGGCCTGGGCCCTGGCCATCACAACGGAAGACCTGCACACTGCAGATTTCCTGGTGGACCTGCTGGGGGGGAGCCTGAACCCTTACTTTTTGCCCCCCATCGTCTTTGTACTGGCCGCCCTGATCAGCTTCAGTACGGGGTCGAGCTGGAGCACCATGGCCATTCTCTATCCCATCGCCATCCCCCTCACCTGGGCAGTAGCCACCGCCAATGGCTGGGAGGCCGAAGAGGCCCACCGTCTGCTCTACAACGTCATTTCCATTGTCCTGGCCGCCAGCGTGCTGGGCGATCACTGCTCCCCAATTTCGGATACGACCATCCTCTCGAGTTTGGCCTCGGACTGCAACCACATCGATCACGTCCGGACCCAACTGCCTTACGCCCTGACGGTAGGCGCGATGGCCATCACCATGGGTTTCCTGTCCACCCTCTTCGGCGGAGGCTGGGTGCTTTGCCTGGGCCTGATGGCTCTGGGGCTGGTTTTGCTTTACGGCATCGTCCGTTGGCGGGGAAGGGTGGTGGAAGATTAAGGGACCGCCCGGGCCGCCCAGCGCGGATCCGTCGATTTGTCTCCGGGGCTGGTCTAGCCATGGGCGGTAAAAGTCGGAAGTCCGCCCCGTGGCCCGTACATTTGCCAGGACTACGAACGTTACTACACCATGTCCAATTTAAGCAGAGCCTTTAATACTATGTCCCACGACGACGATCGCTTCGCCAACGTACTCATGAAAGCCCTGGAGGATAAAAACCTGGAAGGGTTCGATTACCTTGAGTTCAAGCAGTCCGTAGCCAAACTGGAAGAACTCGGCATCGACCACGATACGGCCATCCGTTCGGCCTTTTCGACGGGCAGCACCGTAGGGCTGACGCTGGAAAAACTGATCAAGACCGCCAAGTACTACACGGAAGTGCTCCAGGATGAGAAGTCGAAATTCCTGAACAGCATGGAAAAGCACCTCATGAGCAATGTGGAGGGCAAGGCCAAGCAAACCGGCGAACTGAAGAAAAAAATTGCCAACTGGGAAGCTAAAATTGAGCAACTCCAGGCAGAGGTAGAAAAAGCGAAGCAGGAAATCGCTTCGGCCGATCAGCTCATCAACTCTGCCAAGGACAAAGCCGTTATGAACCAAAAGGGATTCGACGACGCTCTCGACATCATCACCGCCGCCATTCGGGAAGACGTAGCAGACATCACGCGCGTCCTCGGCTAAAGCGGACCCGTCGCCGTCTTTTTCCGCCCGTTTTTTATTCCGCAACGTAAGACCCATGGCCGATTTTCCCACTGAAGCACTGGCAAAAAAATCCTTCTGGAAGCGCCCCGAAGGCATCACTGGCCTTTTTTTTCTGGTTCTCCTGCTGGCGGGCGGTGCCTTTTTGGTGTCGACTTTCTGGACCTTACTCAGCAGCTTCATCGCCACTACCATTGGCCTGGTGGTCAGCTTGGCCGTATTGGCTACGGTGGTTTTCGCCTTCGTTGACCCCCGTACCCGCACCCTGCTGAGCTACCTCTACAAAGGTGCGATGCGGAAGATCACCGGTGTTTTTGTCAACATCGACCCCATCGGCATCCTCAAAAGCTACATCGAAGAGCTGGAGAACAACCTGGTGGAAATGCGTAAGCAGATCGGTGTACTGCGCGGGCAGGTGCGCCACCTGAAAACCCTGGTAGAGACCAACGAATCGGAAATCCAGAAGCAGCTCAAGCTGGCCAAACTCGCCCAGGAAACGGGCAAAAACCAACAGATGATCCTCTCCAGCCGCCGCGCCGCCCGCCTGCGCGAAAGCAACGAGAAATACAATGTCCTGCTGGCCAAGATGGACGTCCTCAACCGCGTCCTCAACCGCATGCACCAGACCTCCGAGGTATTGCTCGAAGATACCCGCGACCAGGTCGCCATCAAGATCGAAGAACGCAAGGCCATCCGCGCCAGCCACGGCGCCATGAAGTCGGCCATGTCTATCATCAACGGCGACCCCGACCAACGCGCCATGTTCGACGCGGCCATGGAACACATTGCCGATGACGTGGCCAATAAAGTCGGCGAAATGGAACGGATGATGGAACTCAGCAAAGACTTCATGTCTTCGGTAGACCTCCAGAACGGCGTTTTTGCCGACGAAGGCCTGCGCATGCTCGAGGAATGGGAACGCAAAAGCGAACTCCTCCTCACTGGCGGCCACCTCAATACCGAAGGGAAAGCCAAAACCAATAGCAGCACCGACGAAACTTTGAACCTGGACGAAATCCCCCGCCGCGAAAAAGACGCGCAAACCCGGGGCAAAAGCGACGGGTACGATAAGTTTTTTGAGTAGAAGGGTAGCACGCCTAAAAACTTAACCCATGCCACAATTCGAATGGGACGAAAATAGAAACCAGTCGAATCTCGAAAAGCATTCCATTGGCTTTGAAAAGGCTAAAGAGGTGTTTGAGGATAAAAATGCGCTCGAATTTCGAGGAACCTTTGGGTCGGAATTGCGGATATTGATCATTGGTAAAACGTTAAGCAGAGTATTAATCGCACTGGTTTACACCATGCGATCAACCGTGGTCAGGATTATCTCAGCAAGGAGTGCGAGCAACAAGGAGGCAAAATCCTATCTTGAGCATAATTTATCTAAACAGTCGCAGGATGAAGATGAACATTGAAGAGGCCATAGCACTTGCCAGGAGCAATAAAAGCTTGCAGGGTGTTGCGATAAAAGACTTGCAAGATGTTCAGGTCAAGGCCGTTGACGCCTTGATCCTGGCCGAACATGGGATAGTGGTGCCAGAACAGAACATCTTCTACGATGATGGAGACATCGCTTACGATCCGGATTTTGATGAAGTTGAATGGAGTCAAGCACCCGTTGAATTGACTTGGGATGAAAAGGCGGAATTGGCCCGGCGGTTGAGCGGACAAGCGGAGGAAGCAGAAGAAATATCGATGCAGATAAAAATTCAGGATGTGGAAGTCCGCAAATGGATACGCGACAATCAAGACAAAGTGGGGGAAATACTGGGGCGTTTTGTGGTGGATATTTACAATGCCACTAAGTTGCTCCAAAAACAATAAATCTGCGGTGTAACAGGTAGCGACCTCCGCCGGTGGTCAAAATTCAGTGGCACCAATTACTGAATTGTCCCCTCCAACCCAACCAGCCGATGAAAGCACCCCATTCGTTGCCGACTGCCCTCGTGACTCTGTTCTTCTGCTTCAGCGCGCTGCCCGGTCTCTTGACCGCCCAGGCGAATACTTATTTCCAGCAGCGGGTGGATTACGACATTTCGGTTGCGCTGGATGACGTCCGTCACCAACTTTCGGCCCAGCTTCGCCTGACGTATACCAACCATTCGGGCGATACTTTGCGGGAGATCTGGCTGCACTGCTGGCCGCGGGCTTATGGTTCCGACGCATCAGCCTTCGCCCGGCAGCAACTGCGCAATGGGCAAACGGACTTCCACTTTGCGTCTGCGGCAGAGCGGGGGACGCTGGATAGCCTCCGCTTCACGGTGGATGGCGTAGCGGCCGAATACACGTTTGGAGATTCCCCCGACCTCCTCTTGCTGCAACTGCCCTCGCCCCTGGTGCCCGGGGGTGTGGTGGTACTGGAAACGCCGTTTCGCGTCCAAATTCCCGCGTCTTTTTCCCGCCTCGGCCACGTGGGCGAGAGCTACCAAATCAGCCAGTGGTACCCCAAGCCCGCCGTTTACGACCGGGCGGGCTGGCACCCGCTGCCTTACCTCGACCAGGGGGAATTTTTCAGTGAGTTCGGTAGTTTCCGGGTACAAATCACGCTGCCTGAAAATTACGTCGTTGGGGCCACCGGTGTACTGCAGGAGGCGGCGGAACGGACCTGGCTACTGGAAAAAGCGGCTACTGACCGGGCGGCCCTGGCGCAACGCACGGACCTTTCCGAGGGCTACGTCCGCGAGCCCTTTCCGCCCTCGGCCACCACGCGCAAGACCCTGACTTACCTGGCCGAAAACGTGCACGACTTCGCCTGGTTTGCCGATAAGCGCTTCAAGGTGCTGCACGATACCTTGCGGCTTTCGGAGGTGGGCGCGGCCGCAGGTGCTCCCCCCCGACCCCCCAAAGGGGGGAGTTCGTTGGCCCCCCAACCCCCCAAGGGGGAGCAGCCGGGGACGACCGACGTCTGGGCTTTCTTCACCGAGAGCCAGGCCGGACTCTGGCGGGAAGCGACCGACTACCTGAAACGGGCCACGCGATTTTACCATCAGCACATCGGTCCTTACCCCTACCCCCAGGTGACGGGGCTGCAATCGGCCCTCAGCGCGGGCGGTGGAATGGAGTACCCCATGATCACCGTCATTGGCCTGAGCGAAGACGCCGCTGCGCTGGATGAAGTGCTGGCCCACGAAGTTGGCCACAACTGGTTTTACGGCATTTTGGCCAGTAACGAACGCGACCACCCCTGGCTTGACGAAGGCGTCAATTCCTACTACGAGCAACGCTACATGGCCGGGTATTACCCCGACCGCTCGTACACCTTGCCCCTCTTCGGTGCCATCGACCTGAACCGCCTCGGTTACCACTTTCTGGCGCGGCAGGGCAAAGACCAGGCCCCGGACACCCGCTCCGACAGCCTCTCTTACCTCAACTACGGCGTGGGGGCTTACAGCAAGCCCAGTCTGGCCCTCCACGAACTGGCGGCCTACGTGGGGACGGAGCGACTCGACGCCGCCGTGCGGGCGTACTACCAGCGCTGGCAGTTTCGCCACCCCGGGCCGGAAGATTTTTTTGCGGTCCTGGCGGAAGAATTGGGCGAAGACTTTGGCCCCTGGTTTGCGGCGGCGCTGACTTCAACGGCTACCAGCGACTGGCGCGTGGGGCCAAGGACTAAGGCGGGCACGACTTCCCTTGCGCACCGCGGACCGCGCCTGGCACCTGCGACCGCGCAAATCAGCAGCCCCTCCGGCTCCCTGGATACCGTCCGCCTCCACCCCCAGCAGCGCACCCTGGCTACCGGCGATGCCCGATCCGTACTCCTGCCCCCGGCCGGTAATCCCCTGGATTTGTACACGCACAACAACCAGCGCGGCGGCAAAAGCTGGCAATTGAAACCCGGGACCAGCGCGGAACGTACGGACGCAAAGCAACTGTTTGTTTCCCCCCTGCTGGGCTACAACGCCCACGATGGCTTGCTGGCCGGCCTGGCCCTGCACAACCGGACACTTGAGCCCCGCCGCCTGGAGTGGATCCTGGCCCCGCTCTACGGTACCCGCAGCAGCGAGCTGGCGGGGATGGCCGGCGCGCGCTACCGCCTGCTGCGCCCAACGCCCGGTATCCAACAAGTTTTACTGAGCCTGGGCACGCAACGTTTCAGCGACTTCACGCTGCCCCAAACCGACCAGGCCTACGCCTACCAACGCCACGCCCTGAAGGCCGAAGTCTTCTTCGCTGACCCTCCGATCACGGGCCGCGAACGCCGCCTTTTTATCCAAATCATCGACCTGCGCCAAGACCGCCCCCGCTTTGAGAACAGTCCGCAACCCGTGGGCACCCAGCGACAGGGCAACCGCTTTTACCGCCTGGGTTATACGCAGCGCCGCGACCGGGAACTGCGGCCCACGGAGTGGTCCGTCGCCCTGGAATACAAAGACCGCGACGCGAGCGTGAGCAGCAGTTTCGAGGCCAGCCACCTGCGGCTGGACGCCAGCTTCCGGGGCGGCTACCAGTACGAAGCCGACCGCTTTTTGCGCTACCGCCTCTACGGGGGCTACTTTTTGGTGAACGACCTGCGCGAGCGGGCCACCTACCCGGCTTCCGCCCTGGCGCTGGTGGATAATGGCATAAGCGACTACCGCTACGACGACCTCTACTTCGGTCGCAGCCTCAACGCCAGCCAAAGCAGCTGGCCGGGCCAGCAGTTGGAACAGCGGCAGGGCGGCTTTCGGGCACCGATCGGGCCAGCCTTCGTTTTTGGGCGGAGCAACGACTTCCTGGTAGCGCTCAACGTGGATGCGGATCTTCCCTTCCGCCCCCTGCCCCTGGGGCTTTTCCTTGACGCGGGTTACTACAGTTTCAAGGCAACGAGCGTGGAGCCGCAGCAGGGCATCTTCAGCTGGGTAGGCGGGGTTTCGATTACGGCGGCCGCAGGGCGGATGGGGTTCTACCTCCCCCTCGTTGCCGACCCCACCACCCGAAACCTGCTGGACCAAAACGGCAACGTGCTAAACCGGCTCAGCTTCCGGCTGGCGCTGGAGGGGTGGTTGCCCTGGCGGTGGGTGGATGGGCTTTTTTAATGAGTGAATGAGCGAATGAGTGAATGAGTGAATGGGCTACCGCACGAGGCAGGCAGGAGTGACCGCCGGGGGCAGCAGCGTAGCTAATGGGCGCTGGTGGATGCAAGGCAAGTTTGGTGCAATAAGATAATTTTTGCTGGTTGTTTTAGTGGCAAATTTTGAGGTAAGGAATTGACCGTCAAGGGTTTTTCGATTTTCTGTATTGAAACCTAGGTGTTTTGGGAGGAACAGCATTTTCCAGAATGCTGTTCCTGCGCTGCTGTCTATCGGCGGTCACTTATTTGCTTGGTCACCCTTGCTTGTTTCGTGCAGCGGGGTCGTTCGGGTGGGGACACCCTCAACCGGGGTGCTTCATGTGCGGTAGCGTGACCCGTGCGGTAGCGTGTCCCGTGCGGTAGCGTGTCCCGTGCGGTAGCTTATGAGCTGCGCTGCTGCCTACGGCGGTCATTTATTCGTTTATTCCATTATTCAACCCTTCAACCCTTCCCCCAACAGCTCAAGCCAGCGCGCCTTGGGCTCCCCTTTGAGCACGCGGGGGATCTTGCTTTGTCCGTTGACCTGCCCGCCGCGGCGTTGCCATTCGTAGAAGCGCTGGAGGGGGACGACGGTTACTTTGATCTGGAGGGCGGTTTGGCGTTCGGAATGGTAGTCGTCGTTGACGCGGCCGAGGGCGGCATCGAGCACGGCGGTGGCGGCGGCGGCGTCGAGCGGGTCATTGGTGCCGAGGTACCATTCGTGGGCGATGTACTGGTCTTCTTTGACGGGGATGATGGTGTATTCGGGGACGCGGACGTCGAGTGCTTCCTCGACGGCGGCGACGCCGGCGTTCATGTTATCGACCGTCAGGTGTTCGCTGACCAGGTTGATGTAGTGCTTGGTGCGGCCGCTGATCTGGATGATGGCCTGTTCGACGTCGAGAAAGCGGATGGTATCGCCGATGACGTAGCGCCAGGCTCCGCTGCAGGAGGTGGTGACCAGGGCGTATTCCTGACCGGCCTCAACCTGGTTGAGCGTAAGGGCGCTTGCACCGGGGCGGGGGTTGCCGTCTTCGTCGAAATTGCTTTCGTTGAAGGGGAGAAACTCGTAAAAGATGCCGTTATCCAGTAGCATCTGCATCCCCTGCGCGTCGGCACTGCGCTGGAAGGCAAACATTCCTTCGCTGGCCAGGTAGGTATCCATGTAGCGAATGGGGTGACCGATGAGGCGGGTGAAGCTTTTTACGTAGGGTTGGTAGGCGACGCCGCCGCTGACGAACAGTTCCAGCTCGGGCCAAATCTGGGCGATGTTATCGAGTTGGTGCATCTCGACGATGCGCTCCAGGGTGAGTTGTACCCAGTGGGGGATGCCGACGATGATGCCGATGTTCCACTCCGGTGCGTGACGGGCGATTTCCTCCAGGCGCTCATCGAAGTTTTCAATGCTGGCGATGCGGCGGCCGGGCTTATAGAAGCGGCGGGCCCAGATGGGTTGCTCGCGGGCGTTGATGCCGCTGAGGTAGCCGAAGCGCCGGCCCTTATCGACGTCCAGGTGGGTCGTTCCACCGATGGCGAGCCAGGAGGTGGAGTAGACGTCTTGGGAGAGCGGATAATCGGGGAAGCTGGAGAACATCCGGAAGCCGCCCTTGGCCAAAGACCGGATGGTGGCTTCGGTAACGGGGATGTACTTGGTATTGGCGTTGCTCGTGCCGCTGCTGAGGGCGAAGTACTCGGCAGCCCCCGGCCAGGTGATGTTCTCTTTGCCTTCGTAGACGCGGCGCCACCAGGGGTCGAACATGGCGTTGTAATCAACGACGGGCACGTTTTGCTGAAAAGCCGCCACGGGGTCTTCCGCCGCCAGGATGCCCGTGAAGTCGTAGGCCCGGCCAAATACGGTCTTACGGGCTTTTTTCAGCAGCTTACGCAGGGTGCGTTGCTGGGCGGGCCAGGGTGGCCGGCGACGACGGGGGAACTTTTCAGCGGCCCCCAGGCCCAATTCGATGACGCGGTCTAACAGCATTACGGCTAAAGGATAGGTGGTAAGTAAAAACACCCGGGTAGCGGGCAAAATCGTTCCCTCCGGGGTCAACCCACCGTACACGCCCCAGGTTCAGAGCGCCCTCAAGATCGGGCTTCTCCCCCAGTCGGGCCGTTAAATTTCTCCGCCCAGGCCACTTTCCCCCGCTCTTCCCCGGGGGCGATCTCCCCCGGCACCTGCGGCCGCGCCCCGCCCCATACCTCTTCGCAACAAAATTTTTCGGGGGGGAGGCGACAAAAAAGCAGGCTCCAGCGCACAACAATTTGCCCGATGCGTATCTTTAAAGTCTCCCGTTCCCATTGACCAAGCGCGCCAATATGCCCGGCCATCCCCAATCTCAACTCTACCGCCAATTACGTGACGTCGATCCCCGCGACTACCACCGCACCATCCGGCTGTACGAGGAAAAGGAGGCGGAAATTGGCCGGCTGGAGGTGTACGAATACTTCGAACTGACGGTACACTACGCCAATGCCCTCTTCGCCACGGGGGCTTACCGGCAGCATTTACTGATGGTGGACCTGGTGATCAATGCCTGCATCCGCCACAACATCACTGCGGTGGCAGGGGTGGAGGGCGACGTTTTCCAGCACCTGCTGTTTACCAAAGGAGTGAGTGCCTACCGGCTGGGGCAGCACCCGGTGGCCAGCCACGTAATCGGCGAGCTCATCCGCATCGATCCTTACCGGCCGCTGCCTTTTCGCTTTTTGCGGACCATTTTTTTCAGCCAGCAGAAGAAGACCTTGCAGGCCGGGCGTGCCATTTTCCTGCTTTGTATGCTGCTGACGGCAGCCATCATCACGCTCGATCTGCTCTTCATCCGTCACTTTTATCCCGCGCTCACGCCGGGCTTTCAGCTGGCCTCGGCCACGGCTTTTGTGGGCGGGCTGGTCTTGCTGGCCCTCATCTACGGGCTGGCCTACGCGCGGGCGCAGCGGCGGGCTGCGCAATTCCGGGCGGCGGCAAAAAAGAAAGGCTGAGCGCCTTTTTACGGGGCGCGGCCGCAGGTGCAGGCAACCAAGCTGGCGAGCGCGGGGGAAGCAAAAAAATCCACATTCGGGCCGGGAAGTCGGTGGAGTCCGCCCCGGCATGATTACTTTAGCGGCAAAACCATTGTACCGTGACCAAACCTACCTTAGTAATCCTCGCCGCCGGTATGGGCAGCCGCTACGGCGGCCTCAAGCAAATTGACGGCGTCGGCCCCAGCGAAGAGGGCATCATCGAATACTCCATTTACGACGCCATCCGCGCCGGCTTCGGCAAGGTCGTCTTCGTCATCCGCAAAGACATTGAAGCGCCCTTCCGCGAAAAATTTGACGGCAAGTTTGGTGACCAGATCGAGGTGGCCTACGCTTTCCAGGGTATGGACAGCTACGTTCCGGAGGGCGTAGACCACACCAAGCGCGAAAAACCCTGGGGCACCACCCACGCCATGCTGGTGGCCAAGGAAGTTACCCATGAGCCCTTTGCGGTCATCAATGCCGACGACTACTACGGCATCAAAGCCTTCCAGCAAATGGCTTCTTTTCTGGTGGCCGAGGCCAGCCCGAAATTGTTCAGCATGGTCGGCTACGTCCTCCACCGCACCCTTTCCGACCACGGCACCGTCAACCGAGGCGTCACGGTGGTCTCTCCCGATTTCTTGTTGCAGGACGTTAACGAGCGCCTCAAGATTGAGCGGGGAACCGACGATGGCGTCACCTACCTGGGCGAAGACGGACACCGCTACCACCTGGCCGACGACGCCGTGGTATCGATGAATTTCTGGGGCTTCCACCCCGCCATTTTCGACGACATCCTAAGCGGTTTCCAGGAATTTGCCGTAGCCAACCAGGGGAACCCCCGCGCCGAATACCTCATCCCCGAGCTGGTGGATGGCATGATCAAAAGCGGCGCGGCCGAGGTGAAGGTGCTCGTATCCGACGACCGTTGGTACGGCGTCACCTACCAGGAAGACAAACCGGAGGTCCAGAAAGCCTTCGCGCTGCTGGTCGATCAGGGCGTTTATCCTAGCCCTTTGTTTTAGGCAGGCGTAATCCACTCGCTCCAGCTACCGGGGTAAAGGGCGGGCATTTCGCCAAAAGCGTAGTAGTACGCCAGGATATTGTGGCAGGCGGTGACGCCGGAGCCGCAGTAAAAAACATTATGGTCCGCTTCGTCGCGCAGGTCGGCGAAGCGGATTTTTAGTGCCTCGCGCGACTTAAAGCGGCCGTCCTGCAGGTTTTCGGGCCAGGGCAGGTTGATGGCACCGGGGATATGGCCCGCGATGGGGTCCACGTCTTCCTCTTCGCCGCGGTAGCGGGGGGCGGTGCGGGAGTCGATTAAGAGAAAATCGGCGGGCAGGGTGGCTACTTGGGCGCGGTCGCAGGTGCTTAGTTGGTAATGGGGAGCGAGGTGAGACGGGGGCGCTCCTCCGGGCCGGTTGACGGGATTGGCATCGGTGGGCAAGCCCGCCGCTACCCAGGCGGGGTAGCCGCCGTCGAGGACCATTACTTTTTCGTGGCCCAGCGCGCGCAGCAGCCACCAGGCGCGGGCGGCGATGCCTCCGCCTTTATCGTCGTAGGCCACCACAGTGTGTTCGGGGCGCAGGCCGAGGCTGCCCATTAAGGCCCGGAATACGGCGGGGTCAGGCAGGGGGTGGCGCCCCGTTTCCCCGGGGATGATGGGGCCGGAGAGGTCTTCATCGGCGTGGAGAAAGTGGGCACCCGGCAGGTGGGCCTCCGCGTGCGCCTGCCGACCGGCGGCGGGGTGGTAGAGGTCGTGCCGGCAGTCCAGCAACAGCAAATCGGCCTGGCCGAGGAGGGCGGAGAGGTCGGGGGCGGAGATTAGGGGCATGAGTGAGCGAATGAGCGAATGAGTGAATGCGTGAATGCGTGAATGGGCTGCCGCACGGGATAGGCTGCCGCACGTAATAGCCCCTTGGCTGAGGAGGGTGTCTCCGGCCCGTAAAGGTCCGGCTGAGGGTGTCCCCACCCGAACACGCCCGGCTTGGATTTTTCGGCAAAACACCCTCGGCTCGGATTTCCCGGTTGAGGGTGTCCCCACCCGAACATCCTCCGGCTGAGGGCCCGAACACCCCCGGCAGCGAACAGGCAGGAGTAAGGGTGTAAAGATGAAAAGGAGTAAAGGCGCGACCTCGGCAGGCAGCAGCGAAGCTAATAACTGAATAATTGAATTATCGTCCAAGTCGCTTGCGGCAGCCCATTCCCTCATTCACGCATTCACGCATTAGTAGAGGCTAGCTCCCCAACAACAGCAACGCAGCAGCGAAGAGGCAAACCCCCAGCAGAATCGCTAAAAAATTGACCAGGTCATTCGTCATCCAGGGGAAGCCGGAGAGGAGCTGGGGGCTGGGCCCGGGGGTATCGGATACGGCGGTGGGGCCGGGGTGGACGTACTTCGCTTGCCAGCGGCTGCCGAGGGCGCTATCGAGCAGCATTCCCAGGAAACCGGCCAGGGCGATGCCGGCGTAGCCTGCGGGGGTGATGCCGGGGTGAAGCCAGCCGCAGCTGCCGCTCAGAAAGAGGGCTCCCGCCAAGCCAGCGGCGCTGCCCGCCCAACTGACGCCTCCGCTCAGCCCCGGAGGCACCCGCTGGCGGCGGAGCAAGTCGTAGGTAGGCCGCCGAAAATACTGCCCCAGCTCGGACGACCAGGTGTCGGCCGTAGCAATAGCCATGGCCACCAGCAGGCAGTAGGGGAGGACGTCTGCAGCCCCGCCCAGCCAGGGGGGATTCCAGCCAGCCAGCAGGGCCAGTCCGCCGTAGACGCCGCCGTTGGCCATTACCTGGGTGGCGTCGCGCGGCCTTTTTTGCTTGGCGTCGCCAGCGGCACTTTGGCTGGGGAACAAACGGCCGAGCAAGCTGCTGCTGCCCAGGAAAACGAACAGCGGCAATAACCAGACGGTGCCCAGAGACAGCGCCACCACCAGGCCCAGTAAGGCCGCCGTCAGCGCACCCCCCGGGGTCAGGCTCCGCCGGGCAACCAGTACATAACAGAAAGGAACAGCTAGGGCTAGGAGCAGGAGGAAAGTCCGCTCCAACTCCGGGGCAGCGCCCAAAGTGGTGAGCAGAAAAGCGACGAAGAGCGGGACGATCAGGTTATCGAGCCCCCGCGAGCCGAGGGCTTCGCCCGTGGCCAGTACCAGGCCTATCCCGAGGAGGGCTGGCCAGGAAATCCCCTCCCACGCGCCGGGGAAAAAAGCCGCCAACGCCAGGAAGACGAGCAAAAAGGCCAGGTTGCCGGGTAAGGATTTGGGGTCGCCGGTCAGGGCATACGTCCGCCGGGCCAGCAACTTGCCCGCCACCGTCGCCGCCGGATCACAGAGGGCCAGTACGAGCATGGCGAAGCACACCATTTCCGGGTCCGGTACCGCCAGGAGCAGCAGCAAAAAGGCCAGAGGAAACCATACGATCCCCCAGGCGCGGCGGCCCGATTCTTCCCGCATGAGTTGGTTGGACAGGATAAGCCCGAGCAAGACCAACTCCGCCCCCGCCACGATGCCGATCAGCACAGGCCGGGCCATGGACAGCGTCGCCAGCGCACACGCCCCCACGGCAACGACGTGCAGCACCTTGCGGCTTACCCAGTAGGGCAGGTAGTTGCGGCGGGCGGCGAGCTCGGTGAGGAGGGTGGTTAGGATGACGAGGGCAATTAAATTTAACATTTACAATTAGCTGCGCTGCTGCCTACGGCGGTCAACATGTAGAATTTAACATTTGCTTCGCAAGAGGGGAGATGTTTTGACCGAGGTCGAGAGATTTAACGGGGAGTGAGGTCGAGACGTTTCACGTCGAGGGAAGGGCGTTTTTGGGCGCTTCGCTTCCTTTTTTGAACCACTAAGGACACGAAGATGGACTAAGATAAGGGCATTGCTGCGACGTGAGGTCGAGACGTTTCACGTTGAGGGGCGCATGAGTGTTTTTGCTGCGACGTAGAACGTCTTGACCTGAAAAAACTCCATGCCACTCCATGCTCCAACTCCAGGCAACTCCATGGGCTAAAAAAGCTTTGCCGGACGGGACGTCCGGAACCGGGCTGGGGCAGCTGCGACGTAGAATGTCTGGACCTCACGGAGGTTTTTGGGCGCTTCTCTTCCTTTTTTGAACCACTAAGGACACGAAGATGGACTAAGATAAGGGCATTGCTGCGACGTAGAACGTCTGGACCTCAGCAGGGGTATGCAGTCTCTCCCGTGCGGCAGCTGTCCCGTGCGGCAGCTGTCCCGTGCGGCAGCGCATTAACTACGCTGCTGCCTACGGCGGTCACGCATTCAATCATTCACGCATTCATTCACTCCTTCCCCCGCTTGGCAATGATTTTCTGTTCGTTGTTGGAGTCGTAGATGCAGTAGGCGTCGTAGCGGGTGCGGTCGGTTTCGGCCCAGATGTCTTTGCCGATGTCGCAGACTTTGATGAGTTCTTCGTAGAGGAGGTTGCCGATGTCGATGCGGTTTTCGACGGCGATGTCGCGGTCGGCGACTTTATCTTGTTGGATGTTCATGGCCAGTTCGAAGGCGTGGCAGGCTTTGGAGAGTTTTTCGAGGTGGCCTTCGTTGAGACCGGTTTCGGCCAGGAAATCCCACTGGGCGCGGGCTACGCGGATGACGCGGCGGCCGCAGAAGAGGAGTTGGGCGTCGGTCATATCCCCAATTTTGGCGGTGCCGAATTTGCGGTAGCGGCCGGTGCGGTTGCTGAATTGGAGGCGGACGCGGGTCATGACGGAGCGGATGGCGTGGCGGACTTTTTCGGCGGCCTCGTATTTTTTGTCGGTCACCACCATTTGGTCGCCGAGCAGCTCGTCGTCGTCGGGCACGTCAATGAACTTCTGGCAGCGGGTCAGGAAGCCTTTGAGGCGGTGCGCGTCGTAGTCGTAATCCTTAAAGTGTTCCAGGTCGCGCTGGGCCAGCCGGATGGCGTCGGTGCACATCTGGTAGAGGTCGGCGTCGGGAAAATTGTACTTCCGGTTTACCTTTTGCTTCTTCATGCGTAGCGGGCGTAGCGATTATGCTGACAAATGTAGGTATTTTTCCGGAGCAATACAAATTGTTTTAGGCGCGGACGCAGGTGCTCCCCCCCGGCCCCCCGAAGGGTGGAGTTGGGACGAGGAGCAAGGGGACGAAGAGGAGCTGGCCGGTGACTTGCATGGCCTTTCGACTTCCACGGCACCTGCGGCCGCGCCCGAGTTGCCCACTGCGCACACCTATTTGCCCGCTTTTGGCGTTATACACCCACTGACTTCAATTCAAGCTAAGCCCCCCTGACGACATGGTATTGCGTAAACTTTCGATCCTTTTTCTGCTGCTTTGCGCCACTACGGTGGCCCGCGCTTCGACGATTCTCATCCCGATGGATGACAAACAGAGTGACCACCTGAAGGCCTACGGCATTGCGTACTGGGTGCTTAGCAACGAGATCGACGCCTGGTGGCTGCTCAACTACCGCGGCGGCAGTTTTGCGTTTACCCACAGCCGCGCTTTTGAGCGGGAATGCCTGACGCGGGGCGTGAAATACGAGGTGATCCCCGACGCGCAATTCAACGCCATTTTGGCCGAAATTGCCGATCCAGAGCGCAATATGGATGCGATGAAGCTCGAAAAGGCCCCAAAAATTGCCGTTTATACCCCCGAATTTAATTTTCGGGAGGGCTCGAAAGTCCAGCCCTGGGACGATGCCGTAACCCTGGTGCTGACCTACGCGGAAATTCCCTACGAGACCGTTTACGACGACGAAGTGCTGAAGGACCGCCTGGCGGAATTCGACTGGCTGCACCTCCACCACGAGGATTTTACCGGGCAACACGGGCGCTTTTACCGCAGCTTTCATACGGCCGACTGGTACCGCCGGCAGGTCGACTACCTGGAGGAAACGGCCGCCCGCAACGGCTTTGAAAAGGTGAGCCAGCTGAAGTTGGCGGTGGTGAAAAAAGTCCGGGAATTCGTGGGTGGCGGCGGCTTCATGTTTGCGATGTGTTCGGCGACGGACAGTTACGACATTGCCCTGGCGGCAGACGGGGTAGACATTTGCGCACCCTACTACGATGGCGATGCGATTGACCCCAACGCCCAGGAAAAGCTCGACTTCAGCCGCACCTTTGCCTTTGAGAATTTTAAACTGCAGCGCAACCCCCTGGAATACGAATTCAGCGACATTGACCACAACCCCCGCAATGTTTCGCAGGACCAGGATTACTTTACCCTTTTTGAGTACAGTGCGAAGTGGGATCCCGTCCCTACCATGCTGACCCAGAACCACAACAAAACGGTGAAGGGTTTTATGGGGCAAACGACGGCTTTCCGGAAATCGACGATTAAATCAAGCGTCCTCATCCTGGGCGAAAACAAACCGGCCGACGAGGCCCGTTACCTCCACGGCAACTTTGGAGAAGGCTTTTTCAGTTTTTACGCTGGCCACGACCCCGCGGATTACCGCCACCTGGTGAATGACCCCGAAACCGACCTTAGTTTGCATCCGAACAGTCCGGGTTACCGCCTGATCCTCAATAATATTCTTTTTCCGGCGGCTAAGAAGAAGAAGCGGAAGACGTAGGGTATTTTGTCTGAATTAGGATTTCTTGGATTTTAAGATTGGAGGATTTGGGGGAGGCGTGGCTTATACCCATACCGCTGCTCCACGCCCGGCTCCGCCAGCCAGCCCCCGCGCATCTCCATGCCAAAGGGGTAGTAATGGTTTTCTTGCAACACTTCTGTGGCTTCAATGAGGTTGTTGCCGTTCTCGTCGGCAAAGAGGACGCGGTTGTTGCCCAAGTGGTCTTGCAGGAAATATTCGTACTGCCAGGCGGCACCGCCCGCGCAGGGGACGATGTCGGCCGTGAAGGTGGCCCCGGGTTGTACCTGGAAGTTGGCTTCGAGCACGATTTGGGTTTTTGCTTGGGAAACGGTGGGGGTAGGGGGGATATTGGGGGTGGAGGTGATTTTGTTGGCTGATTCAATGTTGCTGGGGTCGGAGGAATGATGCGTAGATGCCTAAAAACGCTATCCATCTTCCCCATCCTCAAATCTACAAAATCCCAATTCAGACAAAATGGGCGGGTGGATTGCCGCTGGTTTTTTGTCTGAATTAGGATTTGTTGGGTTTTAAGATTGGAGGATTTTGGGGAGGCGTGAATTGTAATAACTCGAACGTGCAAACTTTATCCACATTACCCACTGCGTTCGCGCCGATCTTAGGGCGGATCAATACAACAAATTTAGTTTGGACTTTCAACAGGCACCAATACACGACACACGGAGAGATCTGTTGCAACGGGTGGATATTGCCCCTCATTTGGGCGCTTAGTTTTAGTAGCTATATGCGCAAACTTGTGTTTTCCGTCTGTGCCTCTAGCAGAGACAATAAACTTGTTGACTATTGAATTAGGAAAGCCACTTCTCCAGAATTTAAATGTGTAAATTGATGTTGAGTCAAGCACCTCAGCAATGAATGGCGTGAAGAGTGACAGCTTGTATTCCTTTACTTCGCCGCTTAATATAGTGTCTAGCTTAAGGTTAAAAACGTCAGTTATGGACGAAAGTCTTATCTCTCCCGTCGCGCAGAACAAACTATCGTATGCGTAAATCCCATTGTAATCGAGTTCGCCATCTTTCGTCAATGTTGTGATGTACCCATCTTGGGAGTTATTTGTGATATTAGCAAACAACTCTCCATGCCGTTTTTCAACAGTCATTTTAATTGTACTACTATCGTTTGTCTCTTGATGGTCTGAGTGCGTATCGCCGCAAGATGAACATAAGATAAGACAGGTAGTAGAGACTAAGATCCATATAAAATCTTTCATTATCTGTAATTTAGGTATTCAAGAATGCGACGTCTGACCCCTTCTGGAAGCATTAGGCGTGAGTCGTCTGTTCCAGGTGCTCCTCCACTGTTCAAAATGTTTATATTGCCATTATAGTGCCCCCCATCATTAAAAGGATAGCTACTCATATTTCCAGGTATGGCCATTCGTGAATGAATATCCAACTGATGAAATAACTCATGTGCTCCAGCGTATGCAAGATTCTTAATTTCTGAACCCCACCAGCCTCTGAAATTTGGATCAGTAGCGCCACCTTGTCCCACTCTAAATTTATCTACATCAACTCCGGTATGAAAAATCTCTCTTCCCGTTTCTAATATACTATAAAATCCAATGTTACCTGTAGGCGTAAGTTTAGTAGCCCCTTCTTTTGTACCGAACATCCGATTAGTGAGCGCTAAGAATAGAACTTTATCTCTATGACTAGCAAAAGAGCTAACATAAGTAAGGTCTTTTAACAAAGTGTAGTTCACATTTTCACTTATTCCATTCTTATTCATAATGGAGCTAACCTCATTGACAAAGCTAACTAAATTTTTAGTAGTTAGTCTAGTATTCGCATTTTGATCATTGTAAATGAATACATCCAAGGTCGAAGTTTGTCGAGTAGAACCGTATACCGTTTCCCAGTTGACTTTTTTACCTTTTGAGTTTTCATACTGCTGAGTTTCCCAGTTATATTTATACGGTGAAAGACCAAGCGGGTCAATATAAGAAATGGGATTATTGTATACGTAATTGTACGGACTCCAGCTATACATCATTTCCGATAGCGGGTCTATGTTTGCCCATCTTCCCACCGCCGCATCATACCACCGCGCCCCATAATCATGCCACCCCACTTCCTCATTCAACTCCTTCCCATTATACCCATACCGCTGCTCCACGCCCGGCTCCGCCAGCCAGCCCCCTTGCATCTCCATGCCAAAGGGGTAGTAGTGGTTTTCTTGCAACACTTCTGCGGCTTCAATGAGGTTGTTGCC
>NZ_JACSIT010000142.1:0-7022 GCF_014349155.1 Neolewinella lacunae | reverse complement strand
GGACGATGTCGGCCGTGAAGGTGGCCCCGAGTTGTACCTGGAAGTTGGCTTCGAGCACGATTTGGGTTTTTGCTTCGAAAACGGTGGGGGTGGGGTGGATGTTGGGGGTGGAGGTGATTTTGTTGGCCAAATAGTCGTTTGAGCCATTGAGCTGGCCGCTCACGTAGAGGTCTTGTTGGCAGGGGTTGGGGGTAATGGGTCAAAGCAAACCAAAACCACTTCCACACCGTAATGATAGACAGAATACTCGTGCCCAGACCCGGAGGGTTGCCCAGCGTAGCGAGGGGATTCATCCCCTCGTTTTCGTTGCGAGACGGCAGCTTCCCGACGGAAGGAACACGCTACTATTCGTTAGTGGTTTGGTAAACTTTAAAAGGGACAGTAGCTCCGTCCTTAATTTCTAAAAAGGATTGTTTAGGGATTCTTTCAGGGGAAAGGTAAACAACTATTGAAAAGCTTTCTTCAGAACCCGTTGCTAAATTTTTATAAGCGTAATAATATTGACTGAAATCTACTTCAATGTCTGTGCTTAAACGATTATAAATACCGAATGAATCTAATAAATAAATCCTACTTTCGCCAACTGTCAATGTATCAACTGTTGGCGGAGAGAAAAAGCTGCCGACTCCTCTGCTAAAACCAAATATTTCCTCTTTTTCATTAACTTGATAATTTACCATGCTAAGATGGTCTAGGCAACTACTCTCTTTTTCGGAATACTTGATAATCCCAACAGAGTAAGGAAATATATTTGTAATACGAAGAGCAAGAGGAGTATGAACAGTGTTGCAAAAAATGTAATCATTATCATGAATATTAAAATCAAAGTCAATGGCTGCAAAATCCCTTTCGTTCTCTGTCTCGCAAGAGAACATACAAGTAATTAATATAATAAATATTGAATTTTTCATTGTTTGTACTTTAAATAACTAATGTACAATCGAATTAAATTTCTATGAACAGGTAATATTGTCTCCTTAGAAGACCCTGGAGATAGAGGTCCGATTATTTGCCCGTGAGTATTTAAATTTAAAGGCTCATCATAGTGATCTTCAATGCCAAAAGGTCCGTCGCTCGAGTATCTTGGGTTTACCCCATTGTATATTAAATTAGCTTTTAGTACTATTTGATGAAGAAGCTCATGAGCGATTATGTATCCAGCATCATAGTCCATAAAAGTGCCCTGTATGTTGTCAGAAACATTAGTGAGATTAACCCAACTTTGATAACCGTTTGGCCCAGAATTTAAGTCGGCGCCCCCATATCCTCTAGTTATGCCATTAAATGCTACTTCGCTAAAGCCGGGGTAACGTCCTTTAGTACTAGATCTAATGATGGCAAGGAATAGCTCCTCTTTTGAAGCACCACGCGCTCTCCGGCCCTCAATCGAAGTCAGTATTTTAAATTTGAATAGGTTTGGTCCGAACCCTTGTCTGGCATAAATTTGGGTTGTGTGATTTAAAATTTTACCTAATCTGCTTGTTGTAATCTCGGCAGATTCATCAAGTGCTATTGATGCGTTAATTCTAGTTTCGGCCCCACCTTGAATTGAAGAATAAACCGTATTCCAATCTACACTATTCCCCTCATTGTCTTCATATTGCTCTGTAGCCCAATTATAAGTGTATGGAGAAAGCCCTAATGGATCGATGTAGGCGATTGGATTGTTATAGACATAATTATACGGACTCCAATTACTCATCTTTTCCGCCAACGGATCCACCGCATTCCACCGTCCCACCGCCGCATCATACCACCGCGCCCCATAATCATGCCACCCCACTTCCTCATGCAACTCCTTCCCATTATACCCATACCGCTGCTCCACGCCCGGCTCCGCCAGCCAGCCTCCGTGCATCTCCATACCAAAGGGGTAGTAGTGGTTTTCTTGCAACACTTCTGTGGCTTCAATGAGGTTGTTCCCGTTCTCGTCGGCAAAGAGGACGCGGTTGTTGCCCAGGTGGTCTTGCAGGAAATATTCGTACTGCCAGGCGGCACCGCCCGCGCAGGGCACGATGTCGGCCGTGAAGGTGGCCCCGAGGTGTACCTGGAAGTTGGCTTCGAGCACGATTTGGGTTTTTGCTTCGAAAACGGTGGTGCCGGATTGGATATTGGCGTTGGAGGTGATTTTGTTGGGGAGGGTGGATTGCGGGAGGCGGAAACTAAACTTAAGTTTTGTTGGGCTGAAGGGAATGTTACTGACTTTCAGCGTTCTTTGTTACCACTGCTATAAGTTGAAAGTATTTCTTGCCCCAACTTCATTACTAGCTTTCCGAGGCGTGGAAATTATCAGAACTCATAGCTTACAAGTTGGTAAGGTAAATAACGTGATCATTGAATCTAAAGGCTCCATAAGACTAAGCACCTTCTTAACATTATCGCAGTAATTTAAGCTAAATTCATTGAACTGCCCGCTCGCTGAAGAAGATATGTGCAAAGCTGTAGCATCTCCATAGCTCTTTAACGGATCTAATCCTTTTTTACTATATTCTACGTTATACATGGAGTCTAGTTTCATATATAATTTGTTTCTCGGATCAATTAGCGTACATCTTTCATGATATTCAGCAGAATTTTCTTGCCGATCCACCATCTTTTCGCAAAAATAATATCCAGTATCAAAGTGTTCAATGGTTACTGCGAGAATTGGTCTACCAAAAGACTGACTAATAATCATTCTCATTTTCTTGCTATCGCTGAAACGAGGTATTTCGTGTATGAGCATCAATAACGAAGTTGATTCTTGACTCTCTAGTGGAATGCCAGTCGTTTCTTGACTTATTTCTGATTTGCAACATACAAATAACATCAAAATAAGTATTATTAATATTCTCATCTTACAACAGTTACACCCTTGAAATTTACTACTGGGCCACCGTGACTCAATATTTGCATTGGAAAGGGATGACTTGAACCTTTAGGAGTTTCTCGAGCACTCGTATATATACTGTATCCGTTACGAGACAGTATCATCTGCGGGTGAGCTCTACTTCTGTCCCCCGTTAATAGTGGGGCGTAATCTACTAAGCCACTTCCGCCACCTGAGGGTTCATGTACTCTCCTTATATTTGACGGATCAATCCCTTCTCCAATAACACCTGCCGTGGGGTGTGAATGCCCTACAAGCTTTGCACCAGGGTATGGACTAAAGACTCCCGGTTCAAGAAATGAAAAACTACTTTTCGTCCTCTCTCTATTACCTGTTATGTCCTTAACTATTAGTTCTTTACTTCCCTCTCCGAGATAAAACGTAAAAGCTCGCTCTAGTCCTTCCGCTTCAGATAAAGCTGCAATCTCGGATAACCCTGCTCGTGTATTTGCACCAATGAAAAAAGACGACAAAGCTCTAAATGCGGAACCTACAAGGTTCTCTCCTGCACTACTTAGCCTTGCCGCATCCAAAATGCTTAACGCGCCACTAGTTAAAAAATGATCTTCATTAGCATGAGAATCGTTAATAGTTCTTACGAGCTCACCATTCATGTTATAAATCCGCGTGGTGTCTCCTAATGGGTCAATATTCGATATCGGATTGTTGACCATTCCATTATAAGGCGAGGCCCACATAAATGCTTCAGCCTTCGGGTCTACTTGCAACCATCTACCAACAGCCGGATCATAACTTCTGAATACCGCTAAATCCAGCCCCAGCTCCTCGTTCCTCTCGATCCCATTATACCCATACCGCTGCTCCACGCCCGGCTCCGCCAGCCAGCCCCCGCGCATCTCCATGCCAAAGGGGTAGTAGTGGTTTTCTTGCAACACTTCTGCGGCTTCAATGAGGTTGTTGCCGTTTTCGTCGGCAAAGAGAACGCGGTTGTTGCCTAGGTGGTCTTGCAGGAAATATTCGTACTGCCAGGCGGCACCGCCCGCGCAGGGGACGATGTCGGCCGTGAAGGTGGCCCCGGGTTGTACCTGGAAGTTGGCTTCGCGCACGATTTGGGTTTTTGCTTGGAAAACGGTGGTGCCAGACTGGATATTGGTGTTGGAGGGTATTTACTTTGAAAAACTCGCATTCTGCTCGATTGTCGTACCTAAATAATCAGTTCTCACACGGTTCAAATGCGATGGTCGTTATATCTTGGTGTGGGAGAAAAGTATAAGGATATACGGATGTTTTGATCTCCCCGCTTAGGTCGCGATATGTCATTAGTGCAATATGAAGTATCGATTCAACGTCAAATGGGGAGGATGAAAAATTTTTTGCATCATAAATATCGAACAAGTATACCAACTGGGAGTCATGTATTATCTCCATATCTGAAGTGAAAAGTTCGAAGTCATAAAATTTGGATTGGTCGCTTAAGAGGGTGTCCATTTGAGCAAACATGCTCGATTGTGAGCCAGATCCCTCAAGATTTGCCACCTTGCAATCAGTTACTTTATATGTAAACATCTCAGTAACTGGAATTTTTTCATCTACTAATGGCACTAGGATAGTTCGATTGGATTTATTTGCTATCTCAATTCTATCATACTTTATTAAATTTATTTTAGCAAAGTCGTTGTTAGTGTCTGAGCATCCGCAGAACAGCGCTAACACTACCAGAAATATATCTACCTTAATGCGCATATTCTATGGTTTTAAATGTTTAAAAATTCGCAATAAAACAACAGGAGAGAGTAACTCATGAGCGCTAGCCTTTCCATCGAATCAAATTGGATTGTTTGGCCATTCCCTAGTGGATTTATCCGCATAGTGTTTTTAAAAGCTACCCCAAAAAAAGCCCGCCCCCCCAAAAAAGGAAGGCGGGCTTTTTTCGCTCGCGGCCAAAGCCGCACCTACCGCGCCGAACCCGGCGTGCGCATCGCATCGGGGTTCATAACGACCTCCGCCGCACTATCGCCCTTCATCCGGCCACGCATGTAGAAGTACAGGCCCACGAAGACGAAAATCAGGACGAGCGGGAACATGGCAATCGACCCCAGCGCCGCCTGACCCGTCGCCAGCTCCGCCGCCTCACCAGTCAGCCCATTGGCCAGCGCCGTTTCCCGGCCACTGTCAATCCAGCCGCCAATGATTGGGTTCCAGATGCCCGCACCGAGCATCCCCGCCCCGCCAATCAGCGACAGGCCAAAGGCACCGGATTTGGGCAGGTACTCGGCCGTAAAGCCCAGCATCGTCGGCCAGAAGTAGCAAATGCCCAGACCAAACACGGCCGTGCCCACGTAGATCATCGGACCGGTAACGCTGCTGAGGATGAACAAGCCCAGGCAAGACAGCACCGCCGAGCCAATCAATACCCCCACGGGGTTAAAGCTGTGGATGAGCGGACCCGCAAAGAAGCGACCCGTAGCCATAATGCCCGCCGTCAGGGCCAGCAGAATCATCGCATTGGCTCCGGCGTTGCTCAAAATGCGCTCCACCCACTGCGTAGTACCAAACTCGGTGGTGGCCGTAACGGTCATGATCAGCGCAATGATGATGAACAGCGGGGTGAGAATGCCCTTGATGTTCTCCGCCGTATTGGATACGATGTTGTCGCCCTTCGGAAACGGCTGCCCCAGGATCAGGAAACCGTAGATCGCCGTTGGAATGAACATCGTGGCGATGAGCACCTGCCAGGAGACGCTGCCGCCAAGGAAGAAGGCTACCAGCGAGCCGATCACGATACCGCCGGGGAACCAAACGTGGAACTTGTTGAGCATCTGCGTTTGCTTATCGGGGTACATGTCTGCAATGAGGGGATTACACGCCGCTTCCACCGATCCGTTGGCAAAACCAATCAGGAAGGTAGAAATGATCAGGCCCCAGAATCCGCCGGCCGTCATGGTCAGCACCAGGCCGAGGAGGTGACTGACGAAGGCCAGCCACATCAGCACCTTCGGGCCAACCGTATTGTAAATGGCCCCGCCCACCAGCATGGCCAGCGGGAAGCCGTAAAATGCCATTGAATTGACCCAGCCGAGCTCTTGGTCGCTCAGCCCGAATTCCGCCGCCAGATCGGGCAAAATACCCGCCCGGATGGCGAAGGTCATCGACGTGACGATGAGGGCAAAGCAACTGGCCAGGAAAAGCCGGTCGCGGTTGGCAGGAATCTCTGCGTAGGTACGCGTAGTGGTAGTTGACATAATCTTGTAAGCTTTTGATAGAAGGTAGAAGAAATCCTAACGGGAGGCAATTTCCCGGATGCGGATGTTGCGGAACCACACCGGGTCGCCGTGGTCTTGGAGGCTGATTTTGCCGGAAGTGAAGGTGCCGAAGGCGTCGTAGTCCTTGAACTTGGAGCCCGCAATCATGGCCTCCCATTCGGCACCGGTGTTGTTGTATTCCACTTGTTTTTTGCCGTTCAGCCACTGCTCCACGTGGCCGGGCGTTACGATCAGTTTGGCCTGGTTCCACTCTCCGGCGGGCCGGACGTTCTCCTCGGCCACCGAAATGAGGTCGTAAAGATCACCCGCGCGGTGCTTGATGATTTTCGCGTCGGGGTGGCATTCGTTGTCGAGCACCTGCATCTCGGGGCCCGTCAGCCAGGGATATTGGTAGTCGGCCGATTCCTGGACGTTGTAAATGACGCCGCTGTTGCCGCATTCGCCAATTTTCCACTCCAGCTCCAGCTCGTAATTGCCGTAGGATTCGTCGGTGACGATGTCGCCGCCGTCGACCGTCTGCCCGTCTTTTTTGTTGGATGCGTCCAGGTAGATGGCGTCGCCGTCGACTTTCCAGGCCGAGCCGATGCTGCCTTCTTTGCCGTAGGTGTGCCAGCCCGTCAGGTCGGTGCCGTTGAAGAGGGCTTTCCATTCGCCCGTAGTGGGCGCGGCCGCAGGTGCCGTGGAAGTTGAAGAAGCAGTGTCCGCCGGAGCAGCAGACTCACCGCAGGCGACCAGTAAGGTCAGTGCCACCAAGGGCAAAATGTGTTGAACACGCATGAACGATTCGTTTTTAAGACGGGGAAGATAGGAAACCGGCGGGAAATTCAACCAGTTTAGGGGATAGTTCAATTAAGTGTGTCTGGGTTAGTTATTACTCTATCGCAAGGCGTAGCCTTGCGACGAGCGCGCGATCCGCGCCGCACAGTCGG
>NZ_JACSIT010000141.1:60918-384207 GCF_014349155.1 Neolewinella lacunae | reverse complement strand
AAAATAACCGACTCCAGCAGTATGCTTGCCACTCTTACTCAGGTATGAGGGGTCGAGAGCAATGATACGGTTGGGGCCTAAAAACGGCTCGCTCAACTCTCTGTTGAAGCCCAGCCAATCCATGCGTTTACCAAAGTGCTTACGGTAAGTGAACTCAGAATATTCGCCTTGACGACCTAGGTTGACAAAGTTCCGTCGGCCAATCATTGAGGGCCACAAAACGAAAAGATGGAGCAAAAAGCGGTAGCGCCATGCGGAAATACCAGGAAGTTTTTGCAAAATTGAGGCGACGAGGATTTCGATCTTCGTTGGGCAAGTCATATCTGTACGGTGTAAGGAACCAACAAGATAGGGCTTGCCCTCTTTATATGCATACTTTGCTAAAGTGTTGCCTCAAACCGTAGCGGACCATTGTTGAATGCCTCGCCAAAATCTTGGTTATAGTAGGAAAAATTATCATTCCCATCTCCCACAGTGAGATTTCTTGACTCACAGTGAATGTACACATCATTAAGCACCAAGCGAAGCATTACGCATTGGCCAGGCGTCACTGGCGCGCCCCATTCTGCTTGGTTCCATTGGGGGTTTTCGCTCATGTTGGCTAAAAAGGCATTGGTAGTAGTGATGTACTGGTCTGCCCGCTGAAATGCCAATTGCTGCTCCAGTTGGTTATTTGTTGCGGCCGCAGCCGTGACACCCGTACAATCTGAATCCACAAAAAAGTGGAGATTGACGCGAATATATGTGGTCAGGCAGCCACTGTTGATGTAGTTTTCTGTAAAAGAACAGAACGGGTAGGCAGATTTCTGAATAGTACGCGGTGATGCTTCAGGCCATTCATGCGTTAGGCAAGCGGGATCATCATGTTGTGCGGAAGCCGTGATACTTAGCAAAAGCACGACTATAAGGCTAGCGGTGAAGCGGTGAAGCGGTGAAGCATAATAGGGTCTGGTTTAATTTTCAAGAATAAACCAAAGATAGTCCCTAAACTTTAATGGCGAAGAAAAAACAATCGCAAAGTAAAAATTTAACATTTGCCGCAAAAATATGCCCAGCATTCCTTGATTTTATATTGCACGTATGTACTAACTAGGTTCGATAGCTAGGAACCATAAATTGCACAATACTTGTTGATACCATAAATGTTGCAAAATTAGTTGCCCAGTGAGCAAAGCGGGTCAATATCCATCCTGCGGCAGGATGTGGGGCCTGGCAAGGAAGTTTTGGCGCTAAGGGTATTCGGGCTTCCCCCGCTCCCTGTCCCTTCATGGCATTCCGAACTCTTCCGGGACTATTGCCTATGGGCGCGGCCGCAGGTGCCGGGGGAAGGGATGAGGAGCAAAGCCCGCCCCCAGCAACGGGAGTGCCCGTTGGCCGACAAACGAGGCGCGCCAAAAAGGAATCCTGCCCCGGTAGAACACGTGCCCCCGCCAGATGCGTTAGCTTTACGGCGTTGCACCACCCCCGCGTTCTTTACCCGTCAAACCAACACGATGAAACTGTACCTACTTTACCTGGCTGCCGCCGTTGCCCTTTTGCTGAGTGCCTGCGCCAACCAATTGGAAGACCTGAGCCGCATCGATGCCACCCGCTACCGCGCCGAGTACGCCGTGCCCATCATCTCCAGCGAGGTGACTTTGCGCGAGCTGATTGGCGAGGTCAACGATGACCTTTCGCTTTCGGTGGACGCCGACGGGCTGCTGCGCTTCCGCTACACGGGCGAAGTACCAGCGGTGGGCAGCGACATCATCTTCGCCCGGCTCAACGCGCTGGCCGCGGGCATCTTCCTGCCCATCACCCAACGGCGGCAGGCTGCACCCTTCGGCGGGGCCGGAGACGTAGACCTGGATGAACTGCGGGTAAAATCCGGCCTCCTCACCTACAACCTCGCCAACCGCTACGATCGGCCAGTGACGGTGACGCTCTCCATCCCCGATGCGACCCTGAACGGCGTGCCCTTTAGCGTGACAGGCGAAGTGCCCGCCTACTCCGGCACGGGCACCCCGCCTTCGCTGGCCAACCCCAACAGTCCGGTAAACCTCCAGGGCTACGAGATCGTCCTTTCCACCGATAGCCTCTACTTTGAGTACAGTATCCGGGATGCAGCGGGCAATGAACTCCAGCCCAGCCAAAGCACGGTGGTGAACATCACCGGACTGGCCTTCAGCTACATGGAAGGCTACCTGGGCCGCGAAGTTTACCCGGGCGGCCGCGACACCGTGGAAGTGGATTTCTTCGACCGCTACCTGGAGGGAGAGATCTTCTTCGTCAATCCCACCGTAACGATGACCCTCATCAACAGCTTTGGCTTGCCCGCGCTGGCGCAGGTCGATGTCTTGAACGTGATCGACGTAGAGGGCAACGTCATCCCCATCACCGGCGAGGCGGTGGAAAACGGTTTTTACTTTGATTACCCGAGGATGCCCGGGCAGACGGCAGTAACCACCTTCGTTTTTGACAACAGCAACTCGAACATCGCCGAAGTGCTCAGCGCCCGGCCGGTGGCCCTCGACTATGAAGTCAATGCCCTGGTGAACCCCGATGCCGATACCGACATCGTTGGCTTCCTGACCGACACCGCCTCCTACCGCGCGCAGGTGAGCGTGGAGCTCCCGCTGTATGGCAACGCTGACGACTTTACCGTCCGGGACACTTTTAACGTCGACCTGATGGGCCGCTACGAAGACGTGATTGGCGTCACCTTCCGGATGACGACCAAAAATGGTTTACCACTGGACCTCAACGTGAGCGGCACCTTCCTCGACGCGGCGGGCAATGCGGTGGCCGACCTGAGCGACGGGGCGCTGCTGCTCTTGCAGTCCAGTCCCATCGACGCCGCTGGCAACCCCAACGGGCAGCGCGTAGCCACCAACGACCTCAGCTTTACGGGAGACCGCCTGGAAGCCCTCCGCACGGCTACCCGGCTGGTACTTACCTTCAACCTTTCGACCACCGACGGCGGTACGCCTTTCGTGCGCATCACGGATGAGCAGACGCTGGAAGTCTTGCTGGGAGCCATCGTCACCGTCGAGAAACTATGAGTCCTTGTTTTGTCCTTCCCTTGCTCTCCCCCTTTGGGGGTCGGGGGGCGTCTTTACTCCCCCCTTCGGGGGGTCGGGGGGGAGCACCTGCGTCCGCGCCCGCTAAAAAATCTGCTATGCCAATTGCCTTGCGCACCTCATTTGCTCTGCTGCTGCTGGTCTTTACCGCCGGGCTGCGCAGCCAAGACCTGACCACGCCGCTGCTGCACGACAGCTGGCAGGCGACGTTCAGCAACCCGGCCCTGTACGGGCAAATGCGGGGGCACCTGACCATCGGGCTGCCGGGGTTCAGCAACGACCTGGCCGCCGAAAACGTGACCTACAACCAGCTTTTGGTGACGGAAGATGGCCGCCGCATCCTCGACCTCAACGAGCTGCCCGACCTGCTGGCCGAGCGCAATGCGCTGCGCAACGACTTCACTCTGGAAACCCTCGGCGTGGCCCTGCGCGGCGACCGACTGAGCTTTGGCCTCTACCACCGCGCCCGCGCCTTCGGGGAGGTGGATTACCCTAAAACGCTGGTCCAACTCGTCGTGCAGGGCAACAACCAGTTCGTGGGCCAGACGGTAGAAATTGCGCCGCTGGGCTTCGGGACGGGTTTCCACGAGGTGGGCCTGGGGGCCAGTTTAGCCCTTACGCCCCAGGTTTTTCTCGGGGCCCGGATCAAATACCTGAGTGGGATTGCCGATTTGCGGACCAGTCCCGGTGGCAGCCTGCGCCTCACGACGGGCGAGGAAAACTTTGCCCTGAGCCTGGAGCAGGACCTGACCCTGAACACCGCCGGCTCCGTCGTTTACAATGGTCTGGACGACATCGACATCAACTACGACCTGAACCGGATCAGCACCGACGACCTGTTCAGCGAAAACAACGGCATGGCCTTTGACCTGGGGCTTTTTGCCGACCTGGGCAAACTCCGCCTTCAAGCCGCCGCCAACGACCTGGGGGGCCGCATCGACTGGACCAACGACGTCACTTCGTTTGAACTGACGGGGACGGACGTATTCGATGGGCTGGATATTCTGGAACAGGTGCTGGAGGATTCGCTTTCCCTCAACACGGCACTGGATAGTCTGCGGGCCACTTTTGAGCCGACGGAAAGCAACTCCCCCTACCGCAGTACGCTGCCCGCTACCTTTTTGGTGGGGGGTGAGTATGACCTCACGGAACGGCTGACGGCGGGTGTGCTGGTGGTGTTTTACGACCGATTGCTGGCCCCGGAAACGGCCTTTGCGCTCAGTGCCCGCTACCGGGTGATTCCGCAGTTGGCCGTGGGCCTGAACTACAACGCCCGGCGGGACGCGGCGGCCAACCTGGGGCTTCACGTCATTGGGCAATTGGGACCGGTCAACTTGCTGGCGACTACGGATAACTTGCTTACCGTTTTCCGGCAGCGGGATAGTTCGCGGGCGGGCATTCGCGTGGGGGCGTCGCTGAGTTTCGGTGGGCCCAGGGAGGAAGACCGGGCGGCGGAATAGGAACCTATGGCTGCGGGTGTGCCGCTTTGAACGAAAATACTCGGTTGAGGGTGTCACTGGTCTAACGGAAATACTCGGTTGAGGGTGTCCCTGCTCTAACGGAAATACTCGGTTGAGGGTGTCCCCACCCGAAGAGGAGTACAAGGTTATGATTTTCCCCACTCGAAAGGGAATAAACCATTGAGGCTGCACTCACCCTCAGCCGGCCGGGGGAAGTTCGGGTGAGGACACCCTCAGCCGGGACGTTTCGGGAAGAGGAGACATTCTCAGCTGGCCGGGGAAAGTTCGGGTGGGGACACCCTCAGCCGGGGCCTTTCGGGAAGAGGAGACATTCTCAGCTGGCCGGGAAAGTTCGGGTGGGGACACCCTCAGCCGGGACGTTTCGGGAAGAGGAGGCACCTTCAGCCGGCCGGGGAAGTTCGGGTGGGGACACCCTCAGCCGGGACGTTTCGGGAAGAGGAGACACCTTCAGCCGGCCGGGGAAGTTCGGGTGAGGACACCCTCAGCCGGGACCTTTCGGGAAGAGGAGACACCTTCAGCCGGCCGGGGAAAGTTCGGGTGGGGACACCCTCAGCCGGGACGTTTCGGGAAGAGGAGGCACCATCAGCCAGCCGGGGGAAGTTCGGGTGGGGACACCCTCAGCCGGGGCGTTTCGGGAAGAGGAGGCACTCCGCCAGGGAGATTCGGGGGGCACCCGCAGCGGGAAAGTTTTTTATTTTTACTAAATGAAAACACTCCCTCGCCAAATTAAGCACCGACCGATAGGAATGGTCCCGGTACACATCACCACCCGACTTAAAGGCAGTATTCCCAGAAAAGAATTAGATAAGCTGTTAGCAAAACGGGAAAGTTTATTTGCCTCTGCGGAAAAAGAAATGGAGTCTGTGCCGGATGAGGTATTTGAGGCAGTCGCCAGCAATAAATTACAAGAAGTAGCAGAAGAATTTGAACTGCTTTTTGATGCGTCTTTACATGAGAAATCCAACGGCCCGTATCATTTGAAAAATCCAGCCATTCGGGAGATAATCTTAGACTCGTGGCACTGGATTACAAAACACCACGGGGTATACGTTTATGCGATCTGCGTCATGTCCAACCACGTACATGTCCTGGTTGGCGGTGTAGAGGATAAGCCGGAAGTGGATCCAGCCAGAATGATGAAAGCACAAAAGGGATTTACATCCAGAGTTTGTAGTGAAATTTTAGGTACGAAAGGGAAAGCCTTCTGGGAGACAGGTTATTATGACCGTGATGTTCGCGACGGAACTTTTACGCAGGTGATGTGGTACATTCTGAACAATCCGGTATCCGCAGGCTTAGTTGAGCATTGGGCGGATTGGCCGGGAACTTGGCTGAATCCAGATTTTGATGATTTGTTTAGAAATCCTGGTTGAGGGTGTCACTGCTCTAACGGAAATACTCGGTTGAGGGGGTCCCCACCCGAAGATGAGTACAGGGTTATGGATTTTTCTACTCGAAAGGAAATACACCATTGAGGCTGTCCTCACCTTCAGCCGGGGGAAGTTCGGGTGGGGACACCCTCAGCCGGGACGTTTCGGGAAGAGGAGACATTCTCAGCTGGCCGGGGAAGTTCGGGTGGGGACACCCTCAGCCGGGACCTTTCGGGAAGAGGAGATACCTTCAGCCAGCCGGGGAAGTTCGGGTGGGGACACCCTCAGCCGGGACGTTTCGGAAAGAGGAGACACACTTAGGCAGCCGGGGGAAGTTCGGGTGGGGACACCCTCAGCCGGGGCCTTTCGGGAAGAGGAGACACCATCAGCAAGCCGGGGGAAGTTCGGGTGGGGACACCCTCAGCCGGGGCCTTTCGGGAAGAGGAGGCACCATCAGCCGGCCGGGGGGAGTTCGGGTGAGGACACCCTCAGCCGGGGCCTTTCGGGAAGAGGAGATACCATCAGCCAGCCGGGGAAGTTCGGGTGGGGACACCCTCAACCGGGTCGTTCCGGGAAGAGGAGGCATCCTCAGCCAGCCGGGGGGAGTTCGGGTGAGGACACCCTCAGCCGGGACATTTCGGGAAGAGGAGACACCATCAGCAAGCCGGGGGAAGTTCGGGTGGGGACACCCTCAGCCGGGGCCTTTCGGGAAGAGGAGGCACTCTCAGCCGGGGGGATTTGGGCGTCTCCACCCGCACCCGCGTTTACCGATTAAAAGCGTATCTTTGGGCCGCCGGAACGACGGCTACCCAACGAACCAAGATCGCGAGCCAGGGAGAATACGGCTTGCGCACATCAACAAGCCATAATGGATACCACCCCTGACCACAGCCCTGCCGAACAGGAAGAGGAGGTCGTTTACTTTGACGAGTTAGACATTTCCGATGATTTGCTCGACGCCCTGGATGATATGGGCTTCGACAAATGTACCCCCATCCAGGCCAAGGCCATTCCGCCCGCCCTCGAAGGGCGGGACATTTTGGCCGTCGCCCAAACGGGAACCGGTAAGACTGCCGCCTTCCTGCTGCCCATCCTCGATAAGCTCAGCCGCGAGCCCGTCAGCAAGATCAACACCATCATCCTGGAACCCACCCGGGAACTGGCCATGCAGGTAGACCGGCAGCTGGAAGGCTTCAGCTACTACATGTCGGCCAGCTCGATTGCCATCTACGGCGGCCGCGATGGCTTTAGCATGGGCCAGGAACAAACCGCCCTCAAAACCGGTGCCGCCATCGTGGTAGCCACCCCCGGCCGACTGATGGCCCACCTCGACCTGGGCTACGCCGACCTCAGCGAAGTACGCCACCTGGTACTGGACGAAGCCGACCGGATGCTCGACATGGGCTTCGTCAACGACATGCTCAAGATCATCGAGATGTTGCCGAAGGAAAACCTGCAAATCCTTTTCTTCTCGGCCACCATGCCCGCCAAGATCCGGAAATTCAGCAAGGAAATCCTCAAGGACCCGGTAGAAATCAGTATCGCCATCTCTAAACCCGCGGAGAAGATCGACCAGAAAGCCTATGACGTGGCCGACTGGGCCAAGATTGCCCTCATTGAGGACATCCTCAGGGAGAAAACCAAGACGATGGAGCGCATCCTCATCTTCTGCGGCCGCAAGAAGACCGTGCGCGACCTCACCCGTCGGCTGCAAAAACGCAATGACAAGGTGATGGACATTTCCTCCGACCTCGAACAAGACGTGCGTGAACAGCGCCTGCTCGACTTCCGCACCGGGAAAATTCAGGTAGTGGTAGCCACCGATGTCCTCAGCCGGGGCATCCACATTGACGGCATTGACCTGGTCATCAACTTTGACGTCCCCGGCGACGCCGAAGACTACGTTCACCGGATTGGCCGGACGGCCCGGGCCTCCGCCGAAGGAGAAGCCATCACCCTGATCAGCCGCGAAGACCGGCAGCGCTTTGTGCGCATTGAGCAGTTGGTCGGTAAAAAAGTAAACCGCGTGGAACTCCCCGAACGCTTCCGCGAACCGGAGGGCGAGAGCAGGGAGCGCAGAGGGGGCAACGACGCCCGCCGCAAAGAAGGCCGGGGTCGAAGCCGGGGTGGCAACAACCAAAGCCGGCCGCGCCGCGACGGAGCACCCTCCACCGAACAACGCAGTCGCCCACAAGATCCCGCCAACCGGAACGACGAACCCCGTCCTGACCGCCCCCCCCGCAACGATGAGCCTCGTCCGGAACGCCCACCCCGCGAAGGTGACGCTCCCGGCGGCCAGCGTAAGCAGCGCTCCGGCCGCAACCGGGGCCGGGGGCGCAGCCGCGGACCCAAGCCCGGTGGTGAGAGCAATTCTACCCCTGAATAGGGTTTCCTAAAGACTGAATGTGATGGAGATGAATTCCCCCTTTGGGATGCATCCCCTCTTTTTCCTGGACCAGTTCGACGCACAGCGTCCCGACCAGCGTCCTAGTACCGCCAACTGCTCAAATCCGCCCCAGCCGGAGCGTGCACGCCCACCGTTTTTGCCCATTTTGGAATGAACATCCGGTGGTAGCGCAGACGGCTGATGGCGTTCGGCTGGGTGGGGTCTCCGTTCCAGCAGTGCTCGGCGCGGTCGCCGTAGGTAATTTCTCCGTTGTAGTAGGGCGTGGTGGTGGCTTCCAGGAATTCTTCGGCCAGGTAGACGGCGTTGTTGAGGTAGTAGTTGTCCATATCCCCGCAGTAGATATTGACCTTTCCGGCGAGTTTGGGGCCGAGGGTGGGCCAGTCGCGCCGCATGATCCAGCTCAGGTCGTAGTTTTCGCGCCAGTGGAGGGCGACGTGGAAGTCGATTTTGCCCGTTTGTTTGTCCCAGATCCGTTGGGGGTAGCCGTCTTTGCCGACGGGGGAGTAGACGGCCTCCCAGATGTCCCACTGCTGCCCGCTGCGGCTTTTGCTGCCCAGGGCGAGTTCCCGCAGGTTGCCTTCGCGGATGGTGGCGGAGACGTGGCCGAGGTAATCCCGGTGGCCCGGCCGTTCGGTGGTTTTGAACTGGCTTTTGAGGAAGTAGGCGTTCTCATCCTGGTAGAGATCGATGACGGTGAAGGCCCGAAAATCGATGGGGTCGGGGCAGGCGGCGTAGCAGCTGCCGTACTCCTCGGGGTACAGCACCTGGGCGGCCAGGGCTTCCCAGCCCCCGGTACTGCCGCCGTAGAGGAAGCGGGCCCAACCTTCGCCGATGCCCCGGAATTTCTCCTCGATGTAGGGAATCAACTCGTAAGTGATGGCATCTCCGTAGGGGCCGAGGTTTTCGGAATTGACGGCGTAGCTGTCGTCGTAGTAGGGGTTGGCGTGCTGGATTTCGATGGCCAGGACGCGGGGGAAGTCGGGCCCGTTCCACATCCGGTAGAAGTCGTAGGCTTCTTGTTCAACGATGTGGTTGTAGCAATCCAGGTCGAAGCGGGCGCTGTATTCGCAGGGCTGGGTGGTATCGGGCGGGGTGGTACGGAAGCCGCCGAAGTCGGCCGGGAAATGCCCGTGAAAAATGGCCAGGGGGTATTTCACGCTGGTCTCCCGCTCCCAGTCTTTGGGCAGCAGGACGTGGGCGCCGAGGTACATATCGCGGCCCCAGAAATCGCTCAGGAGTTTGGAGCGGATTTTGACGTGCTTGATCCACTCCGTATCGGCGGGTTCGGGGATGGCGGGGATGGCGTGATCGAAGGCCAGTTCGATGACTTGTTTGGGGTTGTCGCTCACGGTAATTTCCAGGGGCTGGCTCAGGAGGTTGCCGGGGGCGAGGTTCCACTGTTGGCCTTCGCCGCGGTCCATGGGCAGTTTCACGGTGTGGCCGTCGGCGCGGGTGAAGGTTTCGTACTTGTGCAGCAAGACCTGGGCGAAGTACTTGCCGGGGGGCAGCTGCGTGGCGTCGGCCAGGGGGTAGGCGGCGTCCGCAGCCGCGCCAATCCGCTGTTTGCTGCCGGGGGCCCAGCCTTCGACGTCTTTGCCGATGACGATTTGGGTGTTGGGGCCGTCGGTGATCTGAAAGCGGGGCTCGGCGCCATCGTCGGTAGAGAGCAAGAGGAGCAGTCGCCCGTCCAGGCTCGTCCCGGCCAGGCTGGCGGGCAGGGTTACGGAAAAGCGCTGGGCGGCGAGGCTGAGGGGCAGCAAGAAAAGGAGGAGCAGGGAGCGCATGGGTGAGTTGGTTTGGGGTGGAAGATAGGCGGTGGGAGGGCGTTGCGCAAGGGGTGACTTCCATTGCTCCTTAGTGGGGAACTTTGCACCCGCGCCCGCGCCCCACTTCCTACCAAGCCATTTTGGGCGCGGCCGCAGGTGCTGGGGGCGTTGCCCCCCCAACCCCCGCAGGGGGAGGAGCGGGGGAAGTCCAATAAGGGAGGCGCCGCAGCAGCAAGGTGAGCGACGCTAGGATTAAGCTTCGGAAAAAGTGCACTATCTTTGTAAGACAGCTGAAGAAAATGCGACTCATTTCCGCCACCATCGAAAATTTCAAAGGGATCGAAGCGTTAAGCCTGGTGCTAGACCCATCCCTCAACATTGTTATTGGTGATAATGGCAGTGGAAAAACGGCCATATTGGAAGCTTTTACCATCGCCGTAGGTAGCCTTTTGGTGGGTATGAAAAATGTACCTACTCGGACCATTAAAAAGTCCGATGTCCGGTTTACGATGTTCCAGGAATATGCTTACCCCGTTACCATTGCGGCCGAGGCCGAGGTGCTCGGCCAACGCATCAGCTGGAGCAGAAGCAAGAACAGCCAACGCGGTGGCACGACTACTAAGGAAGCGCAGTCCATCATTGAATTAGGGAAAAAACTTGACCGGCAGGTACGCAACGGTGAACAAATAAACCTCCCATTAATCAGTTTCTTCTCCACATCACGGCTTTTTGTGGAAGCGAAATCGAAACAAAGTTTCCCCCAGCAAGAAGTTGGCAAAGAACTCGGAAGCCGTTACCGAGGCTACCGAACAAGCCTGGATGTTCGCTCTAATTTCCGCCATTTTTTGAAATGGTTTGAAGCAAAGGAATTAAGCACTATTCAGCGCAGAAAGCAGGACGAAGGACTAGAGCAAGTTCGCTCCGCGATTGTAAATAACCTCCCTGGTTGCAAGCATTTATTTTTTGATTTTGACCCAGACACCAACCGCGGACTCACGATCGAGCTAGAAGATGGCAGATCCTTACCATTTGATTATCTCAGCGATGGTATGCGGAATTTCGTTGCCATGATGGCCGACATCGCTCACCGCTGCGTGACGCTAAACCCTCATTTGGAGGATCGTGCGCTGCGGGAAACGCAAGGTATTGTGCTGATTGATGAGCTCGATTTGCATTTGCATCCATCTTGGCAAAAGGCGGTCATCACGGGCCTGCGAGAGACTTTTCCTGCCATACAATTCATCATCTCCACCCATTCGCCCTACCTCATCCAAGAAGCTGGAGATGGACAATTGATCCATTTGAACAATTGTGACGTCACGGAAATTTCGGGAGCTGACCAACTCAGCCTGGAGGATGTAGCGGAGTTCAAGCAAGGCGTGGCAGATCCGCAGATGAGCCACAAAAAGAAAGCCCTATATGAGGCTGCCGAGGATTATCTACAGACCATCCGCAAAGATGGAAAGGCAGATGAACGAAAGAAGGCCCTGTTAGCATCCAAGCTCCGCCCGTTCAGTTCCAACCCTGCCATTGACGCACTGCTTGAACTGGAGAAACTGAACCGGGCCGAAAAATGAGAGCAGTAGAAAAAGGAACTAACGCTACCGTTTTCACGCATTGGAACGAGGCAAGGAACCCACTCGTTGATAAAATTGGTTGGTACTGTTCTTACTGCGAAATGAGTGTACGTCAGCTCATCGCGGTAGAACATATCGTGCCCAGAGACAACGGCGGCGCACCGCTCGCGTGGGAAAATTTCTTGCTTTCTTGTGTCTATTGTAATTCCCAAAAAAGCGCACGGAACCAAAGCAGAACCGGGTATCTCTGGCCAGATAGAGACAACACCGACTTCGCATTCGGCTACAATAAGGTGGATGCAACCATTGCCCTTCCCGGGCCAGTCACTCCCGAAGCTGAAGCGACCATTGACTTGATGGGATTAAATCGAATGCCAGGTTCCGCGCACGCGCCAACTGAGCGAGATACGCGTTGGATCCACCGGCTAGATGCTTGGTCGCAGGCAGAAAAATGTCTTTCGATATGGCAAAATCATCCTCAACCATACACCGCTGAATTGATTGCCATGGTGGCCGCAGGCATGGGGTTTTACTCCGTTTGGACCACCGTTTTTGCGGCAGAGCCCTTAGCGCTACCGATAATTAAGCAAGCCTTTGTCGGGACCTTTGCGGAACAGGATGCCAATGGGCTAAGAGTGATCCGGGCGGGTGGGGTGGTTTGAGGCTACTTCAGCATCCCCTCGCTAAGCGGACTTATTTCCCCTAGCCAAGATCTTACAGCAAAGGCCCTATCTCCTCCGCAATTTTCGTCGCCGAACGGCTTTGCGGGTGGGGAGCAATGACCAGGCGGACGGCTGCACCGTCTGCCCAGCTTACGTCACCAACGTACTGCAACAAGGAGCCACCGTAAGGTATTTTGATCGTTGCTTCTGCACTGGCTAACAAGTGTAGATTACATTTAGTACTGTAGTTTTGCCTTCTGAAGGTTGATGAAGACCAATCAGTTGTGATTATTGTAAGAGCCTAACTTCACGTTAAGTAGCGCTATTCTTCACTTCAATTTTTACTATGCGCTTACTGATTTTGATCTGTTGCTATTCGATTTCTACTCTGCCCCTTACGGCGCAACGTGAATTGAGCCTCACCTACACCGGAGCAAAGCTTATTCGCAACGAACACGTAGGCAATGAGTGGGCGCGAGGTGTTTGGCTTGGGGATGATTCTATGCTACGTGATCAACCTTATCGAATCACTAGTGGATCAAGCTATACTTTGTCTGTGGCGGCTGAAGAGGCCAACGAGAAATATCCTGACCGGGGGGACGAAGAAATATCCTTCACCTTGTCTGATTTACTACCTGCTGTTGAAAACGGTGGATTTTATCTGGAAGTTATGGTCACTGAGAGTAATGGCCGGTATGCTGGAGGTAGGGCGCTTTGGCGTTTTTACTTCTTGGTCGAGGAGTAGTCAGACACCTTTACTGTTTGACAAACTGAATCGTTCTATTTAAAGAAGAAGCCGTTAGTCGCAAATGATAAATGCCCGGCGTTAGGTTTTCTACATCGAAAGAAAAACTGTTAACGCGATTGTTCTTACTCAGAACCTTGGTAGCGACGGGTTGGCCGATTTGGTTGATGATCGTAGCTGATAGCTTCCCATAGAAGTTACCCGAGACTTCCAGATTAATAAGGTCTTTGACAGGATTGGGGCTGAGGGCGATTGCTAAGTCGGTGCGCGGGTCAGCGGTAGCAACGGTGGTCAGGTTAATTATTTGAGTAGTTGAGGTTGCTCCGCACTGATTCTCTGCCGTCAGGGTCACTTCATAAATTTCATTGGCCGGAAAAGTGTGTACGGGTGAAAACTCCGTACTTATCTGACCATCACCGAAGTCCCAGCGGTAACCCGGAGTTTCTCCGGAGAACTGGGTTTCATTTTCAAAGTTTACCGTTCTGCTGCTGGGAGCATCGTGGGTGAAAGCAGGGGTAGCGGTGGTAGAGACCTCTATATACGCTTCACGGATCAGCGTGTCGGCATTGGTTTCGTTATTGACGATCAGGCTTGCGGAATAGATGCCGTCGGCCGCGTAGGTAACCGTTGGGTTCGGAAGTATTGAAGTGGCGGGAGTTCCACCGGGGAATGCCCAAGCGAAAGAGGTTGGATTGCCCGTTGCTTCGCTGGCGTAGGTTACGCTAAAAGGCGCACAGCCCTGAACTGCATTTGCGGAAAAGGCCGCTACTACTGGCTCAGCGGGTGTTATGTTTACATAATGAGCGTAGGGAAAGCGCCAGCTATTAGCGGTTGGGATGCTGCCAAATTCGACATAATAATTCCCGGCTGGCACATTTGCGCTCAGGCTAAGCTGGCTATTCCCTTCAGCATCTGACTGAGCCAGGAGGTTACCGGCCAGGTCGTATAAAAAAACGCTAAACGTATGGACAGGAATATTCCAGACGCGAACGTCGGCCCTCCCGCCGGTGGGGACTTCGATAATGAAGTCGTCCCAATCGATGTTATCACCCGGAGGAGAGATAGGATGATTTTCGGCCTGTTCAGAAGCGTAGGAGAATTGTAACCTTTCGAGCGGAAGAGGATAGGCTAGTTCGTAGAAGTCCGGTTCGTCGAGGGCGAGAATGATGGTTGCCGTGTTTTCCTTATGGATATCCGTATGGGAAGTGGTCACCAGGTAGCGGTCAGCATGTTGGTTGACAAGCGGTGGTGGGGCGTATAGGTAGTTGTTGAAATCTGCGCGGGTAGCGTCCACTACGCCATCGCCACTGGAAGAAGGAAAATTGTTTCCTACTCCAACAATACACGCGTAATCGACCAGCGTTGGCGATGCTTTTTCATTTAGGCCGACGATAAGATCACCCGTTTGGCCGTTACAATTAACATCGTTGTTCACGAACCCAGAGAAAAAGCTTTCCGTTCCTCCGTTAAGGTACTGTCCATTAAATAAAGGAGAGGTGTAGCGTAAATCACGGGTGGCTTCTGCCCTTTCGTCTATACCAATTAGTGAGCTGAGGATACCGCCAGAAAGGTTACTTCCGCCGTGCGGTGTTCCGATAGTAAGCAACTTGGCGACATGGTGGTCTCCATCCGGTTGCCAGTTCTCTGGATTCTGGAGATACTCCCTACTGGCAAGACCTCCCATACTGTGCCCCACCAGGATAACCTTATCGGCACCGGAAAAGGTGAGAACCTTTTCAACGGCGTCGCGAATAGCCCAGCCTTGCTTAACGATAGCGGATTGGTTGCTTTCAAAGTTGTTGAAGGGGATAAAGTCGTCGCTAACGAAGAGCTCCCCCACAGCATTGACGTCAAAGTTGACGGTGTAGAAATCGCCAGACCGCAGGTTGTCCTGGTCCACAAAAGAACGGATAATGGTATCGGAATTGTTTTGATTGTTATCGGGATTGAGGCAATAATCTAGTCGGCCACCATAAATCCAGCCGAAGTTGCTGCGGGCATCGAAAGCAAAATCGTCCCAAGTCTTGCTGTTCCCGTTGAGGCCGTGAACGAAAATTATGGGATAGTTGTAGCGTTGGGTGGGGGCGATGAAGTTATTGATCGTGAGCCGGGTGCAATTCTGACCGTCCGATACACAGAAGAGGTTTGCGTTGTCGGATTCGGGGACCTCGTCGAAGGGGTCAACTTCGAGTGCGACGAAATAGTCGCCAGCTAACAGCGCAGTCGAGATTGGGTAGAAAAACTCTACTTCCTGTTCTTCACCAGGCGCTAGCGGGCGGATGGAGACGCGGCTTACAAGTTCCGTTGGCTCGATGGTTAGGTCCTGACTGTAGGAGATAAAAAGATAGTTGGCAGCAGCGGCCACATTACCAACATTGACTACCGTTGTCCTGACGGTGAGGATATCACCCTTCTCGATTTGTTGAGGTTCAAAACTCGCCTGCCTGACAACGAGGTTGGCCTGGGCGAAAATCACGGGGGAGGTTAGCATTATGCTTAGGAAAAGGGCGTAGATGAGACGAAACATTATTCAGGGTATTTTGTAAAAAGTGTACATTCAAAAGTAGCAAACTTTACGGTCTATTCGTTTTGAGCATCAGTAGCTTTCCAAAACTCTTCGATTTCCCAGAAAGCTTTCCCCTGGTTCACCTCGCGCAGGTAATTCAGGGCTGTTTGGTAGGCTTCAGCATCGAAAGTCGACCAATGAAAACCCAGCTTGGGCGGGTACTTGAGATGGGTCTTCTTCTTGACTTCCTTCAGCAATATCCCATCAATCGGAGGGTGAGCGACCTTGCTAAGCACAGCGTCCGGATACTGAGATACATAGACAGTTTTGATATAGATAGCGATGATTTTAGCGACTCGGCCGTAAATATTCTGCTGAGGTTTAGATAACTTATCTACCAAAATCAGCGTCAGTTCCCCTACTCTCTCTGCGTGCCACTGATCGAATTCCGCTGCAGTGGGAGAAGACTGGTAAATGTCCGACAGCTTTTCACGGAAACCAGTTGATTCCAGTGCTGCAATAATGGTTGTAGTAGTACCACCACCCCAACCCCGCTGCGCCGCACGGGCGGCCGTCCAGCAAGCGAAACGGTGAAGGTGTTCTTTGTGGGAGTACGACATATTATTTACGGTTTTTAAGCAATGATTTGACCTCCTCCGCAATTTTCGTCGCCGAACGGCTTTGCGGGTGGGGAGCCACAATCAAGCGGACCACTTCACCCTCTGCCCAACTTACATCGCCAACGTATTCCAACACGGATCCATCGTAAGGTATTTTGATCGTTGCGTTCGCACTGGCCAACAAGTGCGCTGCGTAGTTCAGGCCCGAAAGGCAGACGATGTTGCGGGGCTGGTAATGCGCGATTTCGGCCAGCAGCAGCTCATGGGAGGCTTGCCCCATCACCTTGACCATTTTTCCCGTTGGGTTCATTTTAGCGGGGGCGATCTTGAAAAAATTGGTCCAGACGATGTCGTCCCACCACTGTTCTCCCGCTTGGTTACGTTCCCTGCTGATCTGTCGGATGACTTGCCAGAACTGGGACTTGGCAGTATTGTAGCCACTGCTGCTGTTTTGCCAGTATTTTTCTACCCAATCGAGGCGATCTTTGTGAGCGACGGCTACGTGCTTGTCTTCCAGAATTCTTTGGAGGTGTCCTTCGAGATCTTGCTGTAATTCTTTAACCGTAAATTCCCAGTGCCAGCCATTTAGGGCGCGGCCGATGTACATCGTATCTACGGCTTCGCCGGGGCCGCGCATGGGGTGAAAGGCGACGAGTTGCTTCCCCGAAAACTGGTGGGATTTGCTGGCGATGGTTTCGAGGAGGTGGCGGTAGGCGGTGGGGATCGTATTCATGGATTTAGCGTTTTTATGTTATTTTTTTATATTCAATTTCTCAATTACTAAACTCCCCCATCAACCCCCGCACACTCCGCTGAAGTTGCACCGCCGTATGCGGCACCAACGCATACCGCCACGGCTTACCACCGTACTCTGCGGTATGCGCCGAAGCGTACTTACAGTACTCCCGGGCGGCCACCGCCTTATCCTGCACGTCTTTGGCCTCCATCTCCTTGGCCATCTTGGGCTCTACCATGTAGATGGCATCCTCACACTCCACGACGAAGTCGGGGACGTACATACCCTCTTGGCCGTAGTAAATCCGGAACTGTTTCCGGGCCGGGCGCATCCAGCGCACCACGTAGTCGTCCTGCTCGCAGAGCTGGGCGAAGAGCTGCTCTGGGTAAGTGTCGAATTTATAGTGTTGGTGGCAGGCTTTGGCAAAGCCCGTGAAAAGCTTCATCTTCAGCACACTAGCGTTGCCGATGTTGGACTTAAAGTCCTCAATCTGCTCATTGTCGTACTTGGTATAATTGTGGGGCTCGATTTGGGTAAAGGGCTTAGTATGGATGTCTACCTCCGTAAATTCCAGCGCTTCAAGGTAGAAATGGTCCATCATCTGCCGGTAGATCAGCTTAGTTATGACGTGGCGGTTCATGTACACTACGTTGTGCACCTCTTCCTCGTCTTTAAGGTAAGAACGGTAGTGCGCTACGGCCTGCTCCACCAGTTTTGCCAACAGCGGCTTTTGCTCCTCATAGTTGATTTCTCCCTCGTTCACCAGTTCGTTCAGAATCAGGTTAAACGGAGGCGCGTTGTTCACGTTCTGGTTGTTCGTAGCCAGGGAACTGATCTTACCGCTCTGCATTTCCCGAATCAGGATCTCGTGGCTCACCGGCTGTTGGTTCAGGCCAGAAACGTCGAGGTCGAAGTCGGTAAAGCCGTTTTTTTGGCCCTCCTTCGGCGTGATGGAGATGCGGGGGATGGAGATGAATTTTTCTACGAAGGTATTGACCACCCGTTCGTACACCGCTTCCACCTCACTCGCCAAGTCTGCCGCATACAAACCCGGAGCCTGCCCGTAGCTTAGCTTCTCTACCGTCCGCCGCACTACCTCCGCCCGGACTTCGGGGGTGCGCAGTTCTTCTACCGACTTCACCGCATTGTTCATTTTCGGCAGCTCCCCGTGGACGGCCCGCATCAGGCTGTTTTCCCGCTTCGCTTCAGCACGGTGCACCGGTTCGGTCATTTGCGCAATCTCCGCTTCCCGCGCCTCGTAAATGCTTTCGGCGTAGGACGGGGTCGAGACGATCTCCTTGCGGCGGCTCAGTTCCTCGGGGTCGATTTCGATGATGAAGTCTTTGTTGATGATGGAACCCGGCTTATTGGCCTCATCAACGATGGCCTGGAAATTGTCGTGCGCCACGATGCTGAGCCGGTCCACCAGCTCGTCGCCCGTGAGGCGACCGTAGGGCAGGCGCAGGCCGCGACCAATCGTCTGCTCCGTCAGGGTATCCGAAGCGGAGGCCCGTAGCGGCACGATGGTGTACAAGTTCGTCACGTCCCAACCCTCTTTGAGCATATTGACGTGGATGACGATTTCCGTGGTATTCTCCCGGTCTTCCAGGCTCACCAACTGCGCGATGTTGTCGTCCTTCTCCGAGCCCTTCTGGCTGGAGTGAATGTCCATCACCTTATCGGCGTAACGCCCCTCGAAGAATTCCTCCGACTGGATAAAGCGCTTCAGTTCACTGGCGTGGGTCGTGTCTTTGGCCACCACCAGGATAAAGGGCTTCACCGTCGGCCCGCCATTTTCCCGGGCGTAGAGGTCGAGGGCGGTGCGCGACTGTTCGTGCAGGGCAATACCGTCGCGCAGTTTGATGCGGTCCAGCTCCTGCGGGTTATAGTCTTCCGGTTTGAAGTCTTTGCGGGTCGTCACCGCTGGCTTTTTAACGAAGCCATCGCGGATGGCTTTGGCCAGGCTGTATTCGTACACCACGTTTTTAAACTTCACGGTTTTGTTGCCGCTTATTACCTGCGGCGTGGCCGTCAGTTCCAGCCCCAGTACGGGGTTGAGCTCATTGAGCACCCGCAGCCCGCGGTCGGCGCGGTAGTGGTGGCTCTCGTCCATCACCAGCACCAGGTCGGGCAGCCCGGCCAGGTAGTTGAAGTAGCTCTGCCCCAGGTACTCGGCCATCTTGCGGATATTGGGCGTGGTGCTTCCCTTTTCCTTGCTGTTGATTTTGGAGATGTTGAACACATTGATGTTCACCTCCGAGCGGATGAGGCGGCTGGCCGCGTACTCCCGGTAATTGTCTCCGGTAATCACGTTGGGCTCGTCTTTAAAAATGGTGCCCAGCAGCCCTTTGAAAACGTATTTTTTGCCGTTGGGCCGGCCAAAGTCATCAATCAGCTTATTGTAAATCGTCAGGTTGGGCGCCAGCACAAAAAAGTTGTTCACCCCGTGCACCTGGTGCAAGTAGGCAATGAAGGCCCCCGCCAGCCGGGTTTTGCCCACGCCAGTAGCTAGGCTGAACGTAAGCGACGGAAAGTCGCGCTCAAACTCCGCAAAAACGGCACTGTGCTTTTTTACCTTGGCCAGTTCGGCGCTGAGGAAGCTGGCTTCGCCGCCGCCTTTCTCCAGGCGGAGGTCGGCCGCAATAGCGGCCAGCAAGTCGAGGCTCTCCCGCTGGGGTGCGCGCAGGGAGAGGCGGTTGCTGATGAAATTGGCTTTATTATTCATTGCTCTAAGGGTGGAAAACTTTCTGCTAAAAAGAAGAATACGGGCGCGGACGCAGGTGCGGGGGAAGTTGGCCCCCCAACCCCCGAAGGGGGAGGAGCGGGGGAAGGGACGCCGCCGTTCCCATTAGGATCAGCCCTCGGGAGTATTTTGGCCGACGGCGTCAGGACAAAATTGCCTCCGGGGGGACAATCGCTCAGTCGAAGATGGTTTTTTGCTTGCCGAATTTGCGGACTTGTTCGGCTTCCGCAGCCTGGGCCTCGCGCTGGGCGGCGGGGACGAAAGGTTCGGCAGCGGCGTCTTTGGGCAAGTCGATGATGTTGAGGCTGTAGTCGTCTTTACCAAATTCGCAGCGGCCCGCCAGGATAGCGGGGATTTTGTGGAGGTTGATCCGGGGGTCGCGCCCCTCGGCGGCCGCCCGGTAGGCTTTGCAGCAAACCAGGAGGCTTTCCCCTTCCCCAAGTTGCTCGGCGAGGTGATCGATGGTTTCCGGGGTGATGAGCTGGGTGGTGACGTAGAGGTAGTCTTTTTCGCTGCTGTAGGCCTGCTTCCAGTAGCGGTCGGGGTCGGGGGCGTAGGTGTAGCCCTCGTGCTTGGCCAGGGCGGCGGCCAGCTGGTCGGCATTGTAGCTTTCGTCTATGACCCACTGGCCCAGGTCGTCTTTGCGCAGCAGCGAAGGGGCCAGGTTGTAGAACTTGAAACCACCGCCACCCCGCCAGTTTTGGGCTTTGGTGATGCCGCCCTCGTCTAGCCCATCCACCACTTTTTTCAGCCGGGGCAGGCAGTGGGTGTTGGCGTGCTCGCCCAGCTCAATGCCGATCCACCGACGCCCCATCTTGTGCGCCACGGCGGCAGTGGTCCCGGAACCCAGGAAGGAGTCGAGGACTAGGTCGCCGGGGTTGGTGGCGATATTAATTACTCTTTCAACTAAAGCCTCAGGCTTAGGAGTTTCAAAAGCCTTACGACCAAAAATACCCTTGATTTCCATTTTTGAGGTCCGGTTAGTGCCAACATCCTCATGTCTCCAAATTGTTTCTGGCGGAACACCATTTAACACTTTGTACATAACTCTATAATTTACTGACCAGCCGTTTCTCCCTGGGGTAATATCAATCCTATGTGCATCCTTTTTGGCCTTTTCTTCACTCCACCTCCACCGACCTTTAGAACCATCTTGACGCATTGGATATACTTCTGATCCATCTGGTGCGATAATCGGATAGTACATACTAGGGCGATCTTCAGCACCGTCTTCAAAACCCATCGCCCTAAGGGGCTTAGGATAATACGGCACGCCATTTTCGTCTACGCGATCATAGTGGCTAGGGACATCTTCAACGTCAACAGTTTTAATCTTTAGCCCCCCCTTATTCTTTGCGTACACAAGCAGATGATCGTGTCGTGTAGAAAAGTATTTAGCATCCATTCTAGGGCTATCCGACTTCTCCCAAATTACGTTGGCGATAAAGTTACTCCTTCCAAAAATTTCATCGCACATCACTTTAAAATAGTGTGCTTCGTTATCATCAAGAGTTACGTAAAGACTCCCATCCTCGCTAAGAAGTGAATGAATCTGATTAATCCTCTGATGCATTAGGGAAAGCCATAACGAGTGCTCCACCCCATCATCGTAGTGCTCAAACGCTGATCCGGTATTATACGGCGGATCGATAAACACGCACTTCACCTTCCCGGCGTACTCTTGTTCGAGTGCTTTGAGGGCGAGGAGGTTATCGCCGTGGATGAGCATATTTTCGGTGTGGGCTTCGCCGTAGGATTTATCGGGGTCTTCGATGAGGAGTCGGGGTTCGAGTTTGGGTTCTTCTCCTTTGCCGATCCAGGTGAGTTCGAGGCGTTGGTGGGGCATGTGGGGTACTTTGGCGGAGTGGACTAAATGACTGCGGATTGGGGTTGCTTTGGCCAGAAAAGACAAATGCGGGGGTTAAGATATGTAAACGGTGGGTAGCTTGTGGCAAACGTGGGTAAAAATTGTATGCTGAGGGCGCTGGGCTGGGGGGTGGGGCATTGCTCCTTGTCCCTTCTCCCCCCTTCGGGGGGTCGGGGGGGAGCACCTGCGGCCGCGCCCTAGCAAACGTAAGCATCAGCGCACGAAGGGGTGTCCGGCCTGGAATAGGCATTGCCTTTGCCCTGAATTGTTGGAGTACTTCCGCCGGAGGAGAGAGAGCGTAAAACGTCCGGGTTCTTCCTGCTGCGCTGGCGGGACGAAGCAGCTTCCTCCGCCGAAGGGGGCTAGGCGAGGGAACAGAGCCCACAAAACCTGTCTTGCCGATTTGCAGGCCATCCCACCAAACGGAACGAAAGGTGAGCGCCTGGATTAAAGCAAGCGGTGCATTTGATAAGTCCTGGTGGGGGGCGGACTGAACGGCTGGTTTGCTGCCGAGTGGCAGCGGGTAAACCGCAGGGATGAACTTAGCGTGTCTAAAGGAGTAGCGATGCGGGGCAACAAGTAAGGCGTTGGCTATTTTTCTGGCGAGGGAGCTGGCTCTGCTGGTTTTGGGGTGAAGGGGTTGGAAGAAAAGCGAAAAGAAAGATTGAGGAAGGGGTTCAAACGGTAGGCATTATCGTAGAGGTCCTCTGTATTCACAATTTCCTTTAGCAATCGGTCAGTGGCGTATTGCCCGGCCAACACCCGCTGTTCGTGGGCGGTTAAGCCTATGGACAGGTGGAGATTTTGATGGTAACTAAAGCCAACGCCTAAATACACGGAGGGCTGGCTGACGTTGAGTCCAAAGCCGCCACTAATTCCTGTACGCAAGCCAGTGCCCGACTTTTCGGCCGGGACCCAATTAAAGAAGATTGTGGGTAGTAGATCAAACCAATCGTTAGGCTTTGCCTCATCAATCCGAAAAAGAGAATCTACGGGTGTGAGGAAATAAGATTCCTGTTCACTAATCAGGTAGGGACGAAGACTCAATCCAAAGGTGGTTTGCCACTGTCCGCGACTGGGCGTACGGTAAACGAAGTTCCAGTCAACAACCTTTTCGCCTCCAAACCTGGTGATGTCTACGTGCAAAGTTTGCCCTGCCCGCAACTTAGACACACCGATGGATAGAAAAGACTGTGCTTTGGTCATCAGCGCATTGAGCTCCCTTACTTCGGTCTCACAACTAGCATTAACAGAGTTGCTATAGAGGGTTTTAAGGGTGTCGATAATTTGCCCCCGCAGTTTGGGGAGGTCCTCTTCTTTGGCAGCGCCTAGCAAGAGGGAATGCAGGCCTTTAATTTTATCACACGGTGCAGGGAGGGATGGATTGTAGCCTGACACCTTATTCAAGTAAGCGTTGCTGGAAAACTGTACATCGCCGGGTAAACTGATCGCTTCGATTATTTGCTCCCGAACGTATACATTGATTTGGTAGCGGTACTTTTCGTTAAGTAGCCGGTTGCTCACCATGAGTTGTAAAGTGTCGGTTGGCGCAATCTCTTTCTGGTAAGTCCCGGGGGCAAGTGATAAATCGATGGGATAAGCTGATACGAGGAGCTGCCGCTCGCTACGGTTTCCACTCTGCCCAAGTAGCACGCTAGTCAGGAGGAACAGACCAAAAAAAGGTATCAACCAAGGGAAACGGCGATAAAACATGGGCATCGGGAGTTCTCGGGTCGTAAAATACGGCTAAGTCCACGACAGTAGAAAATTTTGTTTCCCTGGCCCCTGGGGCGGATGAATTTGCCTTTGTATCGTCCACGGGTACAATCGTTAATAATTGTGAATCCCGGGACACAAGATTTTAAATCATTTTGCTACTAAAATAAAAATCAAAACTAAATAACCTGAAATTCCAAGTTTATTGATCTAACGCGCATGGAAAAGGAATCCCCCCACCTTTGCACTGTACCAAAAAACCTTTACCATGAACGTTGTACGTATTTTCATTTTCCACCTGTGCTTGATTGCACTTTCCCCCTTGGTTGCCCAATCATTCCATTCTACACCTACTGCCATTGACGCTGAACTGGAGTGCCAGCTTCCCGCAGAAATGCAGGAAATTTACTGCGAGGACGAAGCGGTGCTTCAGCGCTTGCTGGAGGTGATCTGCGGGCCGAATGGGCTGTGGGCTGCGGACTTTCGGGTGCGCGTAGTAGTAAATAAGGATGGCACTCCGTTGGACAATGCCTTAACCTGCGAGCGGAACGGAAAAATTTGGATTGGCTGGGCCTTGTTGCAGAAGGTTTCCGACGATGCACTGGCCGTCCTTCTTTTCCACGAAGTCGGTCACCGCTACCCTCGGGCCGTCGAGAACGCAGCCTGGCTTACCCCCCAAGAACGAGCTGTTTTGGACGATTTGAATTCCTCCCAGCGTAGCGAGATTCAGGCCGACCTAGCCGCGTATGGCTTCCTGCTTAAAGCTGGATATGCTCCTGAGCGCATTCGGCGGGCCTTCTGGGAGATCAAAAAGGTATTGAAATCAGGCCCTCACCAGTTTCACTCGCTTACCCACCCTTCCATGGAGCAACGGGAAATCATCCTGAATGGGTTTCTTTCCCGTAACTAAAAGGGGTTACTTCACGATTTTGGCTGATGAACGACGCGCTGGCGGTTCATCAGCCATTTTCGTTGGAGCTTGTCCATAATTTTAGATACTCCCAATCACTGCTAGAGGCGGCGGCGACCGTAAATGTAGACGGTACTTTGAGGGCATTGCGCTCATGCTCAGAAACTCCTGCACAGCGAGCCGGAGGTTCTACACAGCCACCACTTGGTGGACAGAGGGCATAAGCAAAACTTCCCCTTAGTCCTTAGTCCTTTTTCTGAATACTCAGGCCACAAAGCTCTTCTACGTAACGGATAATTTCAAGATTGCCTTCTGCAAGAAAGTGCAATAAATACCATACATCGTTCCAGTCATCTTCGGAAGGACTTCTCCCGGAAGTAGTTTTTATTCCAGACAGCCCATCTATTCTGGCTTCACGGAACTTGCTTTTTTGCACGGCTATTGACGCATAGCCAAGATCAAGCATAGCTTTATTAGAAAACCCTTTGGCGATCCCCATTACCGCTCCGCCCAATACGGGAGAAAGATATTCGGATTTAAAGGTTGCCGTATTAATACCTCCGAAGTAATTATTGCCATTTACTGCTGCATCAAGGGCCAGTTGAACATGATTACTAAAGTCTCTTTTGGGAATAAAGACCTTTACTCCGGCATCGTAGAGCGGACTAAATACATTAGAACCTTCATAAGTAGTCATAATGACTAAACTAATGTTACCCGAAAGGCCATTGTTTGGATCTAGGAGATACTTGGCAACATCAATTCCCAAATATTCTTGTTTCACCCCTGCCCCGAAATTTATATCTAGCAATATAGTGATCAAAACATTTGAATTGGCCTTGATGCGCTCCCTCAGTGAGCGTACTAGTTTACCTTGAGCGAAGTCATCAAGGCTGCCGGGATTGGGTATTCGCTCGATGACTTCGAAGTTTTTCGCCCTAGTAGAGATCGTGTCTAACACCCCAAGAGTGAACTCGTGGCTATCCTCTACAATAATGAGTGGATGCTTCATGGTTTTGTCTTTTTAATCGTTAATTAAATAATGGAAGTATGATTTTAATCTCAGTTCCATCCAAGGGGCCGGTACGGGCCACGTAAATAGTACCGCCAGCTTCTTTTACGAAAGAAGCCGCGATGAAGGATCCCATTCCCGAGTTGTCACTTAAAGGATTGAATAGCTTCACTGCCTGCTCCGGCGTCATCCCTTCCCCTGTGTCAACCACACTTATCATCAGGTCTCCATCTTCATTAACCGTTGCGGTCAGACTGACTTTCTTGACAGGCTGATCTGCTACTGCTTTAAATGAGTTTGATAAAATATTGCGTAAAACGGCCTCTAAGATGCGTTGATCTGTGTGGATAACGATTGGTTCGGTGACATTATACTCGACTTCGACTTCGTAGACTTCGGCAGACAGTCTGTAAACTCTTGCAACATCTTCGATTAACTGATTAAGGTCAACATTCACCTTACATTCCTTCTCGACGAATGGAGATCGATATTTAGCGTAAACGTTCATGGAAAGCACAAAACTTTCGTAAGACACGATTCCCGCGTGAATAATGTTTGCCGAATTAAGGATACTATCTTTTGAATCTCCATCATGTAGTTTGTACTGAAGGGTTTCTACCGCCATTCGAGCAGTATTAAGAGGGTATTTCATGTCATGAGCCACATAATCGAATATAGTGGCGATTTCAGTAATATCGGTTACTAATACTAATATTTTATGCTCATCGTTCACTAAGAATTTATTAAGTTTAACTGACGAGACCCTGGTTTTCCCACTAGCCCTTCCCGTATTCTGATAAGTCGATTCACCCCTTTCTAAGCACTCTTCAATTTTAGCAGCTGCTTCGGGATAGTAACTCACATCCAAGAAATTTTTACCTTCTACTTCGCCCATAAAATAAGACTTAAACTGTTTATTCGCCCACGATATTATCGCATTCGTGTCGAGTACTGCCATGCCAGTCGTAGTTTCGTCGATGGCAAGTTCTAACTCACTTATCTCGTTTTGCAGGTTGCTTGTGAGCTCTTTTCCTTTTTGGATTTGGCGCTTTCGATCTTCTAGTTTTTTTAAAAAAATAAAGTAACTGATGGGAAAAGCGATGATTCCAACTATGAGAATAAAAATTATTGCGGTTAATTTTGTGCGTATCTGGCTTTCATAATTTTTCGCAATTTCCTTTAGATCCCTAATTGCCACATCTCTATTAATGACGTAACCATAAATCCAAGCTTTCGTAGTGTCATAATAAACTGTGCCGAGGCGCGCTCCGCCATCAAGGCTATCTAACTTATAAGCGACCTTAACAAACTGGTTCGGCCTCTTCAGTACTTCTTCCTTAATCGATAGGAAGGCGGTATCACCTTTTGTTCCTAATGCTGCGAGATTAGTCTGACCTAGTTTTTCCGGATCAGGATGAACAATAATTTCTCCACTCAAGCTGTCAACAAAAAACCGGTGAGCCTTGTCCAAGTTTTCAGCATATGGTTGAAGTACGGCCAAATCCGTAATGTGCAGGTACCTTTCCAAGGAGTCCTTTGTACGTTGTGATGCGAGCTCCTCGGGCTCTAATGCCACAGATTGAAGGTTGGCAAGCTCTTTGCCGGAAGAACTATAGATAAGGTAAACCAGCACAAGAAGTATTCCGATCAATACAAAAAGAACAATTGTTGGCAAGAGTCGTCGTTGAAGCATGGCTAACTTGTTGTTTGCGGGGAGGCGAACATCGCAACGGTTGTTGACTCTTGTACTCCCCTTTGGCGCAAAGTTGATGTATATTTTTTATTCGATCTTGAAGAACAGTAAACTTTAAAGTTTAAAATTATAAACTCTGCTGTTCACAAAACTGATGCGGTGACCTCCTACAGGCACGCGCTTGGTCTTTATCCTAAAGTCTTAGTTTTCCAGTCTTCCAGAATCAAGGCCCCCAATCGTCCAGCCTCTGCCTCGGGTTTCATGCTGATCTTTTCGTTAAAAACTTTCAGGCTGCCCGTGTGATCCCTATCCCGTTCTGCCCAAAGTTGGATCATCAACCAGGATTCCACTTGCTCGGTTTTTTGCCTCTGCTTTTGGTGATCTTCCGCAGAACCGTTGAACTCGAACTCGTACAAAGGGTAAGCATGGTAAGTAATCTTTAGCTCTTTCAGCTTAGCAACTAAGCCAGCTTGATCTCCGACGGCAATTGCACAGTGCTTCCGAATGCCTTTAATGATCTGGTTCTCCGTAGAGGTTAGCTGGTTGAAGTGCCCAGCCATTCGATAAAATGGCGATCGAGCCATCGTATGCTTACGGTCTCCGGTCATCCCCACGTAGACGAGACGACGATCTTGATCTAGGATGGTTACAAAGTAGACGTAATATGCATGACGGAACCATTCTTGCTGTAGTTCAATAACTACCGGGGTGGGAGCATTCTTCATTTGGGTAAGGTAGGGTAAAGTTTCCACGCAAGAACTGAGCGAATACCCATGGTAGATAGATGCTTCTGATTTCCTAACGCCTTAGGCTAACGAGTGACCAAAACTTTCGCTTTGCGAAGGCCAAAGTTTGTTTTGAATAAGATCTCGTCCTCTCCCTAGATCCGTTGAAGCCTTAGATTCATTTACTACTTCAGCCTCTTGGCTCCACAGCCACATCTTTTTGAGTTCCAGTACAGCTTTGCTCGTAACAAATAAAATTCACGTTCAATCTCCCGCCTATGACACTTTCAAGCTACACTTCTTCAATCTTAGTAACCAGCCATTTCTCATTACTGTAAATGGCCATAGCGGAAACCTCGCAATTCTCGAAAATACCTGCATCGCTTAGTAGATTCCCTGGAACATAAATATCATTCAGAAAGCCAAAGGTTTTTCCATTTTTCCAGTTGACCGACACCTCACCAGATAGGTACTTGATCTTCTTCTTGAGGACTTCATCCGTAGGCACTATACTCAAAACGTTCCATTTGGTTTTGCCTGTTTTTTTGTTAATTTTCACGTACCCTCGAGCCATAAAATGGTCTCCTGGCGCAGGGCGAAGATCAGTGTCGCTGAAGTAAACAATGCCATCTGCGTTGCCTGCCGTCACGAAATGGAATAGCTTCTTCTCCGTATTTACAGTGTCTACCAAAACAAGTTCTTCTGGGAAAGCGGATTGTGCAGTTTCTTTTGACACGAATTGTGGAGCAATTAACGATGCGCTCTCCACTTTCGTCGGCTTCAGAATCATCAATATACCGTGGCCTATTTTTTTTGTTTTTACTTCGACTAGGAGTCTCCCCTTAATAAATTGGTCCTCTTTGGGGTTGCTTGGCAGTTCATTCAACGGAAAGAAGACGAGGTGCCCCTCCTGCGTAACTGCATGAACAACACCCTTCTCCCGATTGATATAGTCAATAACTGCGAAAGTTTCCGGTAAGGCCGACCACAGATCCTCGGTAGTAGCACGAAGAATCAAAGGACGAAAAACGATTTTGGTTCCGTCCTTAGAAAGTCCTTTGTGTAGCTTAACCTCTAGAATGGTTCCGGGCCTTGCTTTTTTTAATGGTAGAAAGCGTTTTGCAGTTACTGCCAAGGTAGTTTCTTTACCAGCGTAGAGTTTAATTTTCTCCTTGTCTTTATCGTCTTTCCAGCAGTCAACTACGACCATCTTTGTCCAAGGGATAGTAGCATAGGCAAAATCGTCGGCTGCGGCGATTAGGTCCGCGTAGTTGGGGCGGTTTAGCGCCTTGAAGTTAATTTGAGCGAGGGATGCTTTTAGTTTGGCATACTGTTCGTCGATCTTCCAGCCTTGCTTAACGCGGTAAGCGTGGTAAGTCTCTAACTCAAAGCTGGCCTCCGCCGGGCGCTCCAGTACCAGCAAGCATTTGGCCATGGATAGGCGGACGTCGCCAATAAAGTCTTCGTTTCGTTCGCTGGCGAGGGCTTTTGCCAGCATACCCGCCTTGATTTCTGCTTCGTCTTCATTTAGCAGGTCTGCGAATTCTTTCCACACGTAATACTTGTCACCAAGCGTAAGGGTGAGGTCCCGGTAGGCGGCGGTGGCGGCTTCGGTCTGTCCGTTGTGGCGAAGTAGTTTGGCGCGATCACGCGGCAGAAAGTCATCGAGGGGCAGCTTTTTAACTGCGATGGCATAGAGGTCGATCAACCAGTTAAGGCTATTTGGTGCAGCAGGATTTGCCAAGGCTACCTCGCTTGATTTCTTTAGTGCTTTTTGCGCTAGTGGCTTGATGGTGAATTCTCCGTTGTCTCCCTCCTTTACAGTCTCTTTCCAGTCGGCATCTCGCAATTTTGCCGGGTCCCAGCGTTTGAAGAAGGGTAGGAAGCGGGAGGCGTGGTGATCCTTGGTGAAGCGTTCGGCTAGTTGGAGCACCTCGGAGTGCCAATGGCTGGCGGGGTAATTGGTATAGACTTCCAGGTAATTAACCAGTAATGGCCATAGGTCGCCGAATCGGTTTTCGTTACCGGCTGTTAAAATCTGCCAGAATACCTGTTGTCGTAGTTCATCAATGATGCGGATCTCGTTGGTCTCGTCTTTGAAACCCGGTCGGGTATTGACCGTCGACATCAAATAAGGAATGTCGACACCGTGTGGATCGGCCACCAATTTTCGGCACAGGCGAGTGAACAGGGAGGGAATTGGCTTGCCATCAATATTTCCCTCCCTGACATCTTGGTGACTGAGGTTACGGGCGTCCCAGATTTTGAGGAAGTCCATTGTCCGCAGATTTGGGTCATTTTCAGCGTACTTCATGGTCCAATTCAGAATTTGAGAATGGACCATGGAGGGGCGGTCGTTTTTCAGGTCGAGGTAGCGCTTGAGCCAAGTACGCACCTGAACGGAAGTGTATTCTTCTGCTTTAGCTTTCAGTAGGCGGAAGATTGCCCAGCCATAAGTTTCGTGGTGGACGGGGCTCAGCTGGTTGGCGGCAAGCATGGAGGAAAACCCATTCACTGCTTCATCGTGGTCACCGTCTTTACTTTTTTGGTTGAAGGCACTGACCTGTTCATGAAATGGGTCGACAATCTTCGCCAGGTGTTCTTGCTGACCCTCGATGATGTCATCATGGGTCGTTAATTTTAGGAGCTCGTCATAATTACTTTGCGCCTGTGGGTAGTTCTCTGCGTTAGAAAAGAGTTTGCACAAGTCGATAAGGATCCAGGCGAGGGCGCGCTGGTTCCAGACATCATCATCAAAAGCGACGAGTTTCAGGCCTTGCATTTTCAAGTCAAGCAGAGCGGTTATTCTTGGACCTGGAGGTAGGCCTTTAGCTTCTTTTCTCTTTGCGAATAATTCGGTGGAGTCCATAGGGTTCGTATTTCGGTGTGTTTGATTGCAACCGTAATTACAGCAGTGTATTTATCTCTTCTATTAAGCCTGTGGTCTTGGTAAGGATGGGGCTCACCTTGCCAAACTTCTTTTTGCCGTTGTAGTAAAAGCGATACACTGCCTGCAGCTCATCCCTTACGAAGGTGTACACCTCGTGGTACTGCATGTGTTGGACGTCAGTGATGTGAATACCTACCGGGGTTACCTTAGATTTTATGGTTTCGTAAAACTCTTCCAGGAAAGGCTCCGGGAAGGTAAATGAGGGGATGGTTCCGGGTGTCGGCGCAGCGGGTGGGCCAACGGAATCAAACCCGATTAGCGGTTGCAGGCGGGCGATCAGGTCCAGGTGGTGACCCGTCATATCGTTGGCGCGCATCTTCGAGATTTTGCCGTCGCCTTTATAATTGATGGTAATGCGGGTGAGTGTTTTGTCTAGTTTGAAAGAGTAGATTTCGTGGTACTGCTTGTGGGCTAGGTCGGTAACTTCGTAACCTGCCGGTGCGGTCAGGCTGGTTACTTTCCGAAAGATTTTTACCAGCGACTCTTGTCCGGGGGCGAATTCAGGTTGGTAGCACGCGGCGGCTTTCACCTTACTACCGGTATCTTTAGGAGCAGGGTTCTCGTTAGGTGATGGCGTTGAGGGAAACATATAATTTACTAGCTTAGGTTCAGGCGCAGCTTCGGTTTTGGGAGGCGCGGACGCGGGTACAATGGGAGTTGGAAGAGCAGTGGTCGGATGAGGTGAACCGATGTCTACCTTACCTACTCCGGCTACTGGTGCTCCCGTAGGCATTCCTGGCATTCCCACCATTTTAAGCCCATCAGCAATACCATAGTCCGGAGCATCCATGACGTACAGCAGTTCGCTTGAGCGGGTGATGGCAGTGTACAGCCAGCGGAAGTAGTTGCTGTTGTTTTTTGCACCGTGGCCTCCGGCGTCTACAATCACGGCCGGCCACTCTCCACCCTGGGCTTTGTGGCAGGTGACGGCGTAGCCGAATTTGATACGGAGCGCGTTGAACATCCGATCAGACCGCAGGGCTCTTTTAAAGTCTTCGGAACCTGGCTTGAGGTCGCGATAACGGATTTTGAAATCTACGTAGAGGGCCTTGGTTTCGTCAGAAGTCAAATCCCGGTGGTCCGAATAAAGCAACTGCTCGAAGATGAGGCAGGCAACCTCGGCGCTAGAGCCGTTTGGCTGTTCGAAGCTTAGGCGGACCTGGCGAAAAGAGAGTGGGATTGTTTTAGTCTCTATCCTGCCTTCTTTGTCTTTCTTCTTTATGTTGACCGTTCGGTGCGTGATGGTATCATCCACAGCGACTACGGTGGCAAAGTCGCCGTTGAAGAGGTCAATTTCGTAATTGTAGTTGTTACTAATCAGGATTACACGATCAGTTGGAGTGATGGTAGGCACCCCAGGAAACAGCTGCTCCCTGGCAAGCTTGTTGTAGCCGTTAACGGTGCTGTTAGCGTAAGCGATCATCACCGTACCGGCTACGCCGTTAGTGGCTCGAAGTTGGCGGTAAGTTTCTGCGAGGTTACTGGCTTGCAGGGGGTACATTGCCTTGCTATCGTACTTAAGCTTGAGCTTAAAGAAAGCCTTTTCACGAATAGCGTTCCTCAGGGTGGTGGCATTACTCAAAATTGGACTTACCTCTTCTTGGCGGACGACTTCGGTCAGTTCGTAGCTTTTAATACCTGGGATGCGCTTGCCCAATATACCTTCAGACAATGCTGGGGAGACCTCCATGTGGACGGGAGGCAACTGTGCGTTGTCACCCACGAAGATGATTTTTCGTTGGATGCCTGCTTCGTTTGGTTTGACGAATTCCAGCAGGTCGTTGAGGAGGTAACCGCTACCAAAACGAAAGAATTCTCCTTCGGAGTAATCGTTGGAGATCATGGATGCTTCATCGATAATGTAGATAGCGTCTACGTTGTCCTCATTTTCTTTCAGCCCAAAAGAGAATTTGAAGGACTCGCTACCTTCTACACCTTCCGTTTTGTACTCCGTGAGGCTTTGACTACTGTAAATGGTTTTATGGATGGTAAAAGCGTCGGTTCCTGTTTTTTCTTTGATCACCTTGGCCGCCCGACCGGTTGGCGCAGCGAAAACGAGTTGCTTTTTCAGTTGCCTGAAATAGCGGGCGATACCACCCAGAAGAAAGGTTTTACCGGTACCAGCATAACCACGCAGGATGAAGCAACTGTCTTCAGAAGCCAAAAAGTCTTCTAAATACTGGACCGCCAGGGACTGATCAGGTGTAAGGGCATAATGCTGCTCGAAGAAATCTTTCACCGTTGGAGTGGGTATAAATTTTCACAATGGGATGAACAGTGCGCAAATTAGCGTTCCTTCGTCGCGTGTGCCACCCCATGCCTGAAAATAAAACCGTGCCTCATCAATAGTCTTGCGACTTGCAATCAGTGTAGTTCCCACCCCACCAAAAAAACCGTCTCTTCCTCCACCCCCTGCTGCATCCGCTCCTCCACGGTGGAAAGCAACTCTTCTTTCCGTTCGTCGATCTCGTCTTGGGCCTGAAAGAGCCGCGCCCGAAGTTGGTTGCGTTCTGTCTCCAATTTTTTGATGGCCCGCTGTTCGTCCAATTTTTCTTGGAGGACGACTAGTTTGCGCGCCGTTGTTCTTCGGGCCTTTATTTCCTGCTCTACGTTCCGGAGATGGAGTTCTAGGGCATTCTTCTGATCATCCGCCCAATGCTCGAGTTTGGTCATTTCCTCATCGAAGAAAGTACCATTCCTGGCTAAATTTTCGTCTAGCAGGTCACTTTTCCATGTGCGGAATCCTTGCTCCAACGTCTTTCCTTGCACCTGCGGCCGCGCCAAAAAATCTTCGTCGATCACTGCGGGCAAGGAAAATAGGCGCTCGCATTGCTCCTGCGTCAGGATTACCCCCTGGTCAGTAACCGCAAAAAGGCGCAGGTAATCTTCCCGTTCAAAAGAGTGAATGCTCAGGCGGCTAAGCTGAAGGATGCCCGCCTGGCCGATTAGCGGCTCCAGGATGCTGACCTTTTGGGGAACCTTCGTATAATCAAATTTTAAGGTGACTGGATGGACCGCTCCATCGGGAGTTGGATGCCCCTCATAAGCCGCAGCCAATCCGATCAGGGCCTGGGCGAGTGGATGACCAATACGGTATTGGTAGGCGGAACTATTCCCTTGGCCGAGGCAGTAACGACCCGTAGGGATATCTTGTCCATGAAAAGGATTGCGCAGCAACGAGAATTCATAAGCACCGCCATCAGCAAAGGTGGCACAATCCGCCAATGCAAACCGGGTAAGCTGCCAAAGCCAGTTTTGCCACGTATTGAGGTAAGTACGGCTTTCATCAAGGCTAATGCGCAGTTTTTCGTGTACTTCTGCATCAAAATGATCGAGCAACTGTTGCTTCGTCTTATTTATCTGAGAAGCGATTTGCACTTCCATTTCCTGCTGAAGGGTATCGAAGGCAGCCTGAATTTCTTCTTCGGTCCGGCAGGTTTGGTAGATGGCAGCGATGCGCTTCTCGATGTCCACACCACTTTCAATACTGCCTAAAACTTCGTCACTGGCCCCAAACACACCGCTGAACAGGTGGAACTTGGAATTGAGTAATTCAAATACGCGCCGATCTGCGGCGTTATTTTCGTTCAAAAAATTGACCACTACAACATCGTGCTTCTGTCCGTAGCGATGACAGCGGCCGATGCGCTGCTCAATCCGCTGGGGGTTCCAAGGCAAATCATAGTTAACCAGTAAAGAGCAAAACTGGAGGTTGATGCCTTCCGCCGCTGCTTCCGTAGCAACCATGATGGAGGCCGTATCACGAAAGTGATCAACTAGAGCGGCGCGTTGATCGGCTGATGTAGCGCCAGAGATGCGGTCCGTTCCTCGGTGCTTAGCGAGGTAGTCTTGGTAAATCTTTTTGGCGGCAGGAGTATTATTATCGCCGTTGAAGATCACTACCTCGTCCGAATAGCCATTGTTTTGCAGCAGATCTTGAAGGTACTCCTGGGTGCGGCGGCTTTCGGTGAAGATTATGGCCTTGCGGTTCGCCCCTTGCTCGGCCATAGCGGCAAAACCGGTTTCCAGTGCTTTGAGTAGCGCTTCGCCTTTAGCATTTCGTTGGATGCTGAGCGCTAAGTTTTCGGCCCGTTGAAGGAAATGGTGCTCTGCCCGAATTTGCTCTGCTTCCAATTCATTGAATTGTGAAGACGGCCCAACATCTTCTCCCCCCCATTCTTCAGCCGTATCTTCAAGTGCCTCGTAATCGTCGGCCAATTCATTGGTACTGGCAACACCGCCAAACTGAAGCATCAACTCCATTTTCTTAGTCAACCGGGTCAAGGTCCCTGAAATGGCGTAGCTGGAGGAGGCAAGCAATTTCCGCAGGATGAGCGTCATCAAACTACGCTGGCTCGCGGGCAATGCGTAGAGGTTTTCGGATTGAAGGTAATCGGAAACCAGGTCGTACAATTCTTGTTCGTCAGGGTATGGTTCATAGGTCTGGAGCAAGGGTTTCCGGTGGGTATACTTGATGTACTCCAGCACATCCCGCCGCAGGGTTCGCTTACAGACGGGGCGCAGACGTTGCTGAAGCTCGGCAAATGCCGCATCATCGAGCCGACCGTACCGGTCCCGGAAGCTGGCCAGATCGCCAAAAATTTGCTCGTCGATGATACTGACCATACCATAGAGCTCCAAAAGAGAATTTTGGAGGGGGGTGGCGGTGAGCAAAATCTTGGGTACGTTGCGTAAACTGGCGCGAACGCTGGTGCCAATCTGGTTATCCGATCGATAAACGTTACGCAGTTTGTGGGCTTCGTCAAGAATTGCTAAATCCCATTGCGTTTGGCTTAGATGGTCCTCCTTGCTGCGGGCAAAGTGGTAGGAGCAAATGACAATCTTCCCGTCTTGGTGGAAAGGATTGTGGTTGCCCTTTTTGATCTCTTGATCAAATAGTTTTTTTTCGATTACTACTGAAGGCAGAAAAAACTTATCGGCCAACTCTTGGCTCCACTGTTTGCGCAAAGAAGATGGAGCGATGATGAGCATGCGCCTTTTCTGCTCGGCCCACTTTTGCGAGATGACGAGGCCAGCTTCGATGGTTTTGCCAAGCCCCACTTCGTCAGCGAGCATTGCACCTCTGGAGAGCGGTGAACGGAAAGCAAACAGGGCCGCTTCCACTTGGTGGGGGTTTAGGTCAACTTGCGCATCAACGAGGGTAGCCGCGAACTTTTCAAGGGAGTTAGCAGGAGTGCGGCGGGATAATTGAAGGGCGTAATATTGGGCCTGGTAAGGAGTCAACATGCGGGAAAGATAAAGAAGACTCTTTTCAATTTCACATCCCTTTCTGCGCCGCTGGGATTACTCGCCTCGCCCTCCCCTCCCTTCCTCAAGACAAAACTTTGCACCCGCGCCCGCGCCCCACTTCCTACCAAGCCATTTTGGGCGCGGCCGCAGGTGCTGGGGGCGTTGGCCCAAAAAACCAAAATGCCGCCCCAGTCCAAAGACCGGGGCGGCATACGTGCAATATTATGCTTAATGGAATTTGCCTGGCGCTTAGACGATGAAGAGGCCGGCAATATCGAGCACGGCAGACATCGTCAGGGGCTCATCGTAGGCCTGCGTCAGTTCGTCCATGGTTACGGTGGTAACCGTGGTGGCGTTTACGCCGAGGTGGGTCACGTTGTCTTCTCCGGCGTAGACGGCACTGGCGGCCGGGGCCGAAGTGTTGACACTACCGGTAATCCAGCCTTTGGAGCCCCGGATGCGGCGAACCTCGGAAGCATGGCGGGCCTCGACGGAGTGAATCTGCAGCGCTGCGGTCAGTACATCTCCGGCGCCGAGCAGGTTACCCGCCTGGCCTTTGTAGGCGCGGACGCCCGTATCTTCAAAGGCCTGGGCTACCGCCAGGAAAGTCTGGGGGTTGGAGAATACGTCAGCAAAAGCCCCACCGGCGGTGAAGTCGAAAGTAGGTGACGTCACGGGCGTTCCGCCGGCTCCGGAAATGGCGGCCTGGAGGAAGGCAACGTGGGCGGTTTCGTGCTTGGAGATCTGGGCAATGGTCGTGCGTACGTCGCCAGTAAGCAAACCGGAAGCGCTGAGGCCCATTTCGTAAAACTCTGCTTCGAGGTATTCGAGCGTGAGGGCGAAGTTGAGGACATCCGTAACGGAGACGCTGCCCGACTGGGCACGCAGCCCGGCCGGAGCGGCCAGCGCGGCGCCGAGTGGCAGACCGATGGTGGCGAGCTTACCTACCAGAGAAGTGAGGTCGGTAAAAGCCTGGCGGCGGCTCGTGAGGGGAACCTGTTGTTCGGGGGCGGTCGATAAGTCGTGCAGCCCTTGGAGTGCGGTTGGAATTTTCATTGGTTGTTTCTTTTGGGATTAGGAGATCAGCCAGGTAAGTTCGAGGCATTGATGGGCGTGGCGATGAAGGCCGATGCGATGGACAGTACCTCGGCCGGCGTGCGGGCCAGGTCAAGGCCGTTGGCGTCGATGATCATGTCACTGGCAAAAGCCGTTGGATCCGATGGCGCGTTGATGCTGCGAATGGCCGCCGCGTGGCGGGCTTCCACAGAAACGATCTTACCGGCCACCAGAAGGTAGTCAGCGTTCTGGAGCAGACGGCCAGCACCGTTGTAAGCCGAAACACCCAGATCCTCGAAGGCCTGTGCCGTACTGAGCACACTTGAGCGGCTACCGAAGTCGATGCTGCTGAAGTCCACTTCCAGAGCGGGGATGGGCGTTCCTACCGTCGCGATGGCGGCGGCGAAGAACTCACGGTGCGCCCGTTCGTGGGCTTCCAGGTCTTCCATGATCTGCCGCTCTTCGGCGTTGGCCGAAGCGTAGTAGCTGCCCTGTAATACCTGTGCGTAAAACGCAGCTTCGAGTTGCTCCAGCGCGTAAGCGTAATTGAGCACGCCGAAATCTCCGCTGCCGAGATCAACCGCGTCGTCGCCGTTAAGCCCCGTCATATCGTCATCGGCGCAACCAGCAATCAGGAGTCCGGCAGCTGCCAGGCCAAGGCCCGACTTTCGTAGAAATACGCGGCGGCTGCGGACCACCTCGCGGTCGTTTTTCACCTTAAAAAAGGAATAATTCATCACAATGTCTTTTGAGGGTTAGAAAATCAATTTGGAGAACCAAACTGTATCCTACATACGAGCTTTTGTCCTCGCCGGATTTTGCAGCGTTGCGCCACGAACCCGGAGCACCAACCAAAAACGGACATAAATCGCTTGAAACCAGAGGATTAGCTCCCGATAATTCATTTTAAAAAATAAAATGAGTCCCTTTTTAGCTCTTCATTATTCCGGGTGGAGAGGATGGGTAAGGTGTCAAAATCGGTGGCTAAATACCTAAATTCAGTCCGTTTTCTTCTCTTGCTGACCAGTAATCGACCTACCGTTTACCCTCCTTGAAAGGGCGCTTTGGTTGTGTCGGATTAAGCCCGACGCTTTCGTCGGATTTTCCTTATTGGGCGGAGTAGCGAATGCGGCGGGGGAGACTCCTCCCCCTGCTCTTCCGTCCTGGTGCCTGCACCTGCGGCCGCGCCCAGCGGAAATACTGCGCAGCGAAAGTCACCTCCTTCGCCCCCCTATTTCTTCATTCCTGACTACCTTGCACCCCCGCTACTGCCAGCGGTAAGACCAGGTTTTTTGCATGCTGACCACGCTGACCCTCATCCGCTCCTGCACTTACGACTTGGCCGAACTCGACTTCCGCCACGGGCAGGCCATGCAGCTCGTGGGGGGCAACAACGTTGGGAAGTCGTCGCTCATCTACGCCCTCAACTTCCTCTTCGTCATCAACCGCAAGCGGATGTCTTTCATGGGCCGCAAAGCCGCCGATAAGACGACGATGGAGTACTACTTCCCGGAGGCCGAGGGCAGCTTCATCGTCTTCGAAATCAGCAAGCGCGGCCGCACCTACTGCATCGTCGTGTGGCGCGACGGCGAGGGCAACCCCAACTACGCCCGCCTCCACCACGGCTACCAGCGCGAGCTGTTCTTCGATACCGCCCCCGACGGCGGCCTGCAGCCCCGCAAACTCATTGCGCTCAAAAAGAAGTGGGTGCAAGACGGCATCAAACTCGAAGAGCTGCGCAACCAGCGCGACATCTTCAAGACCATCTACCACACCGGCCGGGCCAACGATGCGGCCGTCTGGCTCAAAGCCAGTGGCCACGGCCGCGCCGCCGAGGGCTTCAGCAAGCTCTACCGCTACCTCATCGATACCCGCCTGATCGATATGCCCGCCCTGCGTGAAATCCTGCTGCTGGCCGATCATCGCGAAGACAGCGCCCTCCAGTACGGCAAAAACAACCTGGCCGACGTAGACCGCCTGCGCCGCCTCCAATCGCGCGTGGAAACCCTCCGCGGCGTGGAAGGCGAATTCGCCACCTTCCGGGACAACTACCACAGCCTGCAGGAGGGGGAAGAACGGCTGGCCCTGCTGGCCCTGCACTTTCAACACCATTCCACCCGCATCCGGGCGGACATTCAGGCGGGCAAAGGACGACACGAGCAAGACCTCCAGGAAACCCAGGCCCTCCTCGACACCGCAGAACGGGAGTGGAAACGGGCCAACCAGGCCGTCGGGGCCGCCCGCACCACCCTCGGCCTCCACCTGGGGCAACTCGCCAAACAAGAACAGCAACTGGCCGAAATTGCCGCCCTGCCCGACGTGGAATTCCTGCGCCTCGGCGAGGAAAACCTGCGGGAAGGCATCGACAGCATCCGCCTCCAGCTCAGCGAACTCAAGCAGAGCCCGCACACCGTGGCCGAGCTCGAAGACCAGCTCCGCCGCAACGCCCGGCAGCTCCAGGAACGGCAGGGGCAGCGGGAGAACATCGGCAACTGGCTCATCCTCCACCTGGCCGCCGACGAACAGGACCGCCGTCGCCTCTCGGCCATCCTCAGCCAGACCGTCGCCCGCTCCGATGCCGCCGCCCTGCGTACGGCCATCAGCAGTACCGAAGGGCTCGTCCGGCTTTTCGACGGGGTCTTCGCACTGCCCGAAAACCTGGAGCTGCCCGACCTTCCCTCGCCCGAAGCCCTCGACCGGGAAATTGCGGAGTTGCGACAAAGCCGACAGCGCACCGAACGCCTGCTGAAAACCGCCCAAAACCGCGCCGCCGTAGAGGCCGAACTGCAACAAAAGGAAGCCCAGCTCCGCAACCTGAGCAAGCAGCTCGAACTCCGGAAAAGCGAGCCGGAGGTTGTTGCGGCCATCGCCGAACTGCGCAGCACCATCGTGCATACCGAAGCGGAACTGGCCACCGCCGAAAAAGACGCCGGCCAGAACGCCGAGACCATGCGCCGAACCCAGGAGGCCCTCCAAATCCTGCAACGGCAGCACGAGGCGCGGGAACGGGACCTGAACAAAATCCACGCCCAACTGCGCAAGTTGGAAGGCTTCCAGATCGAGACCACCAATTTCGAATACCTCCCCCGCCCGCTGCCCGACGGGGGCCTCGACGGCGTATTCAACGCCCTCGAAAAAGGCTACCAGGATCAACGCTTGCTCGGCAACCAGGTCCACACCCAGTTCCGCCAACTGCGCACCCAACTCCTTTCCGAAACGGCTTCCGAGGCGGCCTTCATCGAAGAAGTAACCGGCGAATTTGCGGGGATGGAAGACCAGGCTGTCGCCATCCAGAGCCTCGTGGACAACATCAGCCACCGCTTCGCCAACCCGGCCGCCGATCTGTTGAACGAGTACCAGAAGTTCAGCGAATTCATCTCCAAGCAGTTCAACCGCAGCCTGGCCAACCACCAAATCTCCAACATCGAGCAGCTGCGCATTGAGCTCATCCACAACGATCAACTGCGGAGCGACCTGCAAAAAATCAGCGGCCTCGACCTGGGCGGCAACCTCTTCCAACGCGACGGCGGCGGCATGAAAGTGCTCAAACGCTACATCGAACAGGGGCGCGACATCCTCTTCAGCGACCTCTTCACACTCCAGCTCAAACTGACGGTCAACGGAAAGGAAAAAACGGTCGACCTGAGCAAACAGATCGAAAGCGACGGCACCGACCGCATGCTGCGGCTCATCATCGTCATGCACGTCATCAGCCGGTTGGCCGAGCTGGGGCCGGAAAACCGCGTAGTCGTGTTTATCGACGAAATCGCCACCATTGACGGAAAGAACCGGCCGCAGTTGGTCCGTTTCTGCGCCGAAAACCACTTCTACCCCATCTTCGCCGCCCCCGAAATGGTGGAGGGCTTCGATCGTTACGTGATGATCAGCCGGGCGGCCGACCGCTCGCTGGTGGTGGACCGCAACAAACACTACATCGATGCCGAACGAAGTTGAGTTGCGCTTTTTTGAACGGCTGGAAAAAGAAGGTTTTCTGGCGCGGTCGCAGGTGCCGGGGACGGTACGGAAGAGCAATGCCTACGCCGCCCTGGTCTCCGCCACCATCCTCCGGGAGGAAGGGCGGGGCGGCGGGTACATTGTCCGCGTTGTCGATGCAGCAGCCTTGGGCCAGTACCTCGATAGCCGCTATCCCGGCCGGCACCAGCTGCACCAGGCCGACGCGGCCGGCAACCTCCACCGCTACCGGGATAGCAAAGCCGGCAAGCGCCCCTCCGCCGGGCTGGTCCTGCTACGCGGCGAAGGCAGCGTACAGCTCAACGGGCAGACGCTCGACCTGGGGAGTTTCACCCGGCAATTTGGCTGCTTCGCCTGCCAGAAACCCGACCTGGCCGCCAGCCGGATCTGCACCGTGGAAAACCTCGATAGCTTCCTGAACGCCGAAGCGGTGCTGGGGGCCGGGTGGGTCTTTGTCCACCCTTACGGCCGCCTGGGCAAGACCACCTTCAACGGGCTGAACTGCGAGGAACTGCTGCACTTCGGCGATTACGATTATACGGGGCTGGACGAATACCTGCGCCTCCACGCCAGCTTCCCCCGGGCGCAACTGTACCTGCCCGCCGACCTCGCAAGCACCTGGCAACGCTTTTCCAGACCCCTGAAAGCAGGAGCCACCGCCTCCGCCCGCGTGCAACATTCCGACGATGCCGGGGTAAGCTTCATCCGCCAGCTGCTGGCCACCACCAACCGGTTTCTGGAACAGCAGGCCCTTTTCATCCCTCAAGTCCCTCCCCCATGATCCTGCGTGCCGAACCCCGCCAGGTGATGCGTTTTGTGGAGGACAATTTTGAAATCCTCCGCGACCTCTACCAGGTACAACTCAAGGAACACCTCATCCCGGCCGAGGCCTTCCAGGCCATCACCCGCCACCGGGGAGATATCGTCACGCGCCGGCTCTTCGCCTACAAAATCCTGCGGGAGATGGGCGACGATTACCGCATGACCGAGCAAGTCGGCAATTATCTGGGTTTCCTGACCCAGGAGTTCAAACCCATGCTGCCCGAACAGTTGCGGCGCTACCACGGGTCCATCCAGGACCTCTACGGCCTGCTCAACGTGCACCAGCAGATGGATGAGGTAACGCACGCCCTGCGCCTCGAACGCCTGTACGACGAAATCCAGAGCTTCCTGGATAACGTCACCAACAACACCCACACCCTGCTCAAGCGGACCCAACAACTCAAGATCAACCGCCGCCAGCTCAGCTACGCCGAACGGCTGCGGGAAGCCAAGCAACTCATTGGCCACTACATCGACCCGCTGACCAACATCATCGACCTGAACCACGAGAACTCCATCGCCAGCCTGCTCCAGCGCATCGGGCGCGACGTGAACCTCGACCGCCTGGGCACCCACGCCCCGGCCGTGCAAGACCGCTACGAACAACTCGACCAACTGTTGCGCCTCGTCAATGGCCACTTGCTCCGAGAAACCGACGTCATCCGCCGCGAACTGACGCCCCTCATTGACCGCATCCAGCGGGAAAGCGAGGTCTTGGGAGGCTTTCTGGCCTTCCTGGAACGCCCTTTCCTCCTCCCCACGCCCGAGCTGGGCCAGCGCCACAAACTACAGATCTTCGGTGACCAGACCCAGGCCGACCTGCGGATGTACGTCGAGCAATTCATCAAAGCCACCAGGCGCCCCCGCATCCGCCTGGGCGAAGGGCCCGCCGCGGCCGTAGTCCCCGTTTTCCAGCGGGCTGCTTACCGCAAAAAGCTCGACGCCGCCCTGCCCCTGAGTGATTTCTTCGGCTGGTGCGAGGAGACCATGGCCGGAGTAGACACCGCCGACCGCGAACGCTACCTGCTGTCCCTCATCAGCCTCCTGTTCAGCGATAGTGAACGGTACGCCCTGACTTTTTTCCCCGACTACCACTCTTTTCCCGTGGAAGGCTTTACTTACCGCCTTCCCCGCGTGGAGGTCGTTGGCCGCAAGTCCTCCCCCAACCGCTAATCCCGTCCGAACCCATGCAGTACCCCCCCGAACACTTTGCCATCGTCAACGCCCTCTTCCGGGAAGGTCGTTTCCTGCTGGAGGGAGAAGCCGCTTTTTTGGCCTTGCGGGAGCAGCGGGAGTTTTATCAGCGCTTTTTCCACGAAAGTTTCCGCTTGCAGTTGGTGCTCACCGCCGATTACGCCCTGCTGACGAGCAACCGCGACAAAGACCCCCTGGCCCGTTCGATTTGCATTTTCCTGGCCGTCTTCTGCTACGAGCTGGACCAGGAAGACAGCAACCTGCTGGAAAAACTCTCCTTTGGCATCTTTTCCATCAGCCAGTGGGAAGAACGCTTCGAGCAGTCGTCGTTCAACAACGTCCTCGAAGCAACGGATAAGTTGCGCAATGCCGACCAACGCGCCAAATTCTACCTTGAGCTGGCCCGCCGCAGCCTCATCGACCGACTGGACGACGACCACTTTCGCTTCACCCCCGCCCACCGCTACTTCCTGGAGTTTGCGCGCGACCTCAACGTGCGGGAAATGATGAACAAAGCGTAAGCGAGCTCCCGTTGCAAAAAAAAACGCCCCCACCGCAGCGCACCACAGTGGGGGCCCCAAATGCGTAAGCACCTGGACTATGTGCATCTTATACCCGCTAGCGTTTTACCCAGCGGAGGGTTTGGGAAGGCAATTGAAGGAAGTACACACCGGGGGGAAGGGTGGCCACGTTGAGCGGCTCGGCGGCAGCGTGGTTTTTTTCCAGCACCTGGCGGCCGTGGGCGTCCAGAATCCGCAGCTGGCCGCCGGGAAAGCCCCGCAGGCGCAGCTCATTCACCGCCGGGTTGGGGTAGAGCACTACGTTGACTTCGCCCTCGATGGTGACCTGCCGCACTTCGCTGAGGTGGGTGCTTCCGCCGAAGTCGACTTGCCGGAGCCGGTAATAATTGACGCCCGTGAAAGGATGAATATCGAGGTACTCATATCCTTGCTCCTCTTGGCTTTGCCCGGCACCTGCGACCGCGCCCAACTCCACAAAGTTTACTCCGTCCGCACTACGCTCCACTACAAAGTGGCTGTTGTCTGTTTCAGCGGCCGTCGTCCATTCCAATAATACCCGCTGCTTTTCGATGGCGCGGGCAGTAAATTCGGTAAGCTCCACCGGCAACACCGCATCGTTGGCAAACAGGTAGAAAGTGGAAAAAGTATTGGTGAAGAACTCGAAAAAGCGGTCTTCCGCACAACCAAAAGTGGTGGTGGAAGCCGTCATCGGCACCGCTCCGTTGGGGTTATAGGCCCCGAAACAGTCGTTGGAATTTGTCTTCACCAGAGTCAGCGAAGCCAGGCTGGCTCCGGGGCTAGCGGACAGCAAGGCCGCAATTTCCGCACCCGAGTAAAAGAGCCTTACCTCAACGGGCTCCACGTTAGGCTGTACAGGCGCACCACCGACCCCCAGGGGCTGGATGACGACGCGCTTACCCAAATAGGCCTGGCCGCCGATGCTTTCCGTAGTGGCAGCCCCTTTGAAAACCCTGGCGCGTACGCTGGCGACGTTGGTGTTGTTGCCAATCCTGACCTGCGCGATGAGTTCCCCGCTCGGGAAGTCCAGATTGTACCAGGTGTTGCCCCGGCTGACGGGCACCGTCGTGAAGACGCAGTCTCCGTCATTGCCCGCAAAAACAGCTTCTTCCACTACGATGGTGACCGTTGCGTTGCAACTCGCCTGGTTGCCAGCTTCGTCTTCTACCGTCAGGGTAACCGTATTTGGGCCCGCGTCGGAACAATCGAAAGTATTCTGGCTCAACAAGCCGCCCACAATGCTGCCACATTGATCCGATGAGCCTCCGTCAAGTGCTCCGGCTGCTATCGTCCGGTTTCCCCCCTGGACGATCGTATACGTACGGTTTTGGCACAAGGCCGTTGGCGGGGCAAAATCACCGATGGCACAACTGACCATCAGGGTATAATTCACCGAGACCGTGCTGGTGTTACCCGCCAGATCCGTCGCCGTCAGCGTAAAGGTGCGGGTGTAGGTACCGGGGGCGTCGGGCGCGACGAAAAAGTCGGTCCCGAAGGTATTAGCGTTCGGGGCCAGGTCAATCGTGCGGGGATTTTCCTGAATGCCTTCGGTGCCCGGTGCGTTGCTGTCTTGGAAGGTGATCTGGTCGATGATCCCAGACCCGATGTTGCGCCAGCGGAAGTAGGCGCTGACGGAGTCACGGGTACCGACGGTCACGCTGGTTGTGCCGTCCAAAGCGAAGCAGGCGGTGTTGGAGCTGCCGTCGCAGGCCCCGCTGTCGTCCGTCCGCCCGATGCCGAATTCGATGATGGCCAAGGAGGGCGCAGTAACGATCAGCGTGTAATTAACGGAAACCGTGGTGGTATTGCCGGCCAGGTCAGTAGCCGTCAGCGTAAACGTACGGGTATAAGTGCCGGGGACGTCGGGCGCGACGAAAAAGTCGGTCCCGAAGGTATTAGCGTTCGGGGCCAGGTCAATCGTGCGGGGATTTTCCTGAATGCCTTCGGTGCCCGGTGCGTTGCTGTCTTGGAAGGTGACCTGGTCAATCGTGCTCAAGCCAACGTTGCGCCAGCGGAAGTAGGCGCTGATGGAGTCGCGGGCTCCGACGGTCACGCTGGTCGTGCCGTTCAAAGCGAAGCAGGCGGTGTTGGAGCTGCCGTCGCAGGCCCCGCTGTCGGCCGTCCGCCCGATGCCAAATTCGATGATGGCCAAGGAGGGCGCAGTAACGATCAGCGTGTAATTAACGGAAACCGTAGTGGTATTGCCAGCCAGGTCAGTAGCCGTCAGCGTAAAGGTGCGGGTGTAGGTGCCGGGGGCGTCGGGGGCGACGAAAAAGTCGGTCCCGAAGGTATTAGCGTTCGGGGCCAGGTCGATCGTACGGGGATTTTCCTGGATGCCTTCGGTGCCCGGTGCGTTACTGTCTAAGAAGGTGACCTGGTCAATTGTGCTCAGTCCGTTGTTGCGCCAGCGGAAGTAGGCGCTGATGGAGTCGCGGGCTCCGACGGTCACGCTGGTCGTGCCGTCCAAAGCGAAGCAGGCCGTGTTGGAGCTGCCGTCGCAGGCCCCGCTGTCGGCCGTCCGCCCAATGCCGAATTCGATGATTTCCAGAGAGGGAGCAACGACGACGAGCGTATAGTTGACGGAAACCGTGGAAGTATTGCCCGCCAAGTCCGTCGCCGTCAGCGTAAACGTCCGGGTGTAGGTGCCGGGGGCGTCGGGCGCGACGAAAAAGTCGGTCCCGAAGGTATTAGCGTTCGGGGCCAGGTCAATCGTGCGGGGATTTTCCTGGATGCCTTCGGTGCCCGGTGCGTTACTGTCCAGGAAGGTGACCTGGTCAATTGTGCTCAATCCGTTGTTGCGCCAGCGGAAATAGGCGCTGATGGAGTCGCGGGCTCCGACGGTCACGCTGGTCGTGCCGTCCAAAGCGAAGCAGGCCGTGTTGGAGCTGCCGTCGCAGGCCCCGCTGTCGGCCGTCCGCCCGATGCCAAATGCCGCGATTTCCAGCGAGGGAGCGACGACCTCGATGGTATAGGTATTCATTGCCGACCCCAACTGGCCATTAACGTACCTTACGTTGAGCGTGATCGTGTTCGTCTTCGTGGCTGGTACAGTGCGGGCCGGGCGAATGAAGTTGACCGCAAGGCTTGTCCGGTCGGGAACGGTAACGGTGGTTAGAGGAAGCACCACGCCGTATTCCGTGTCAACAAGGCTAAGTTGATTAATGTCTCGGCCAGAATTATTGGTTACGCGGTAGGTGATGAGAATTTCCCCGTCTTGTCCGGGCAGATAGGTGAGCATATCGTTGCCGGGGGGCACGTTGGTGCAGTCCGTGTTCGGGTCATTCACCGTGGCGTTGCAGTATTCAGCGCGCAGACCCACATCGGCCGTCACGGTCAATTGGGCGCGGGCGCAGGTGCAAAGGAAGAGGAAGAGGAGCAAAAGGAAGAAGTAGCGCATAGTCCATTTGGCTTTGTGTCAGGACGTTCACGGTCAGCGCTTTCCATAAACTGGGAGCGATTTTTTGGGGATCTGGGGCGGAACACTCCTTTTTTGCCGGGATGTGGGCGGAAGCGGTTATCTTGCCATCATGGCTCATTTACTGCAGCAGTTGTACGATTACCTGGACGGCCAGCAGCTTTGGCACAGCACCCTGGTACTGAAGCGGGGCGATCACCTGTTGCGGGCCGGGGCAACGGACACCAACGTGTACTACCTCGAAGAAGGCACCTTGCATTACTACTTACTGCTGGAAGACGAAGCCCAGGAGGTGCGCTTTGGCTACGCTGGCGATTTCGTGGTGGCGCTGGATAGTTTTCTCGTTGGAAGACCCAGTTCGCTCTACGCCCAGGCCCTGCGCAAAACGACGGTCCGGGTGCTGCCGCAGTCGGTCTGCTTCGCACGGATTAAGGAAGACCCTGCCTTCAACCAGCTTTGGCAGCAAATCATGCACTGGATGGTTTTGGGGCAGCTTGAGCGGGAAATTGACCTGCTGACGAACGACACCGCCGAACGCTACCGCCGGGTGCTGGAGCGCAGCCCCCGCCTTTTCCAGGAGATTCCCGCCAAATACATCGCCAATTACCTGCGCATGACCCCCGAAACACTGTCCCGTTGCAAATCGGCGGCCCTGGCCCCCGGTCTGCGGCACAAAGGTTGATAGTCGTTAAAGTACAAATGCATCTTTTCCCCGTCAGGCGTGTTAAACCCCGTGCATGAGCCAGCAAGATTCCCAGAAAAAGTTCGACTTATCCCTCTTCCGACGGGTGCTGGCGCTCGCGCTGCCCTACCGTAATCTTGCCCTGGTCGCCATTTTATTGGCGGTTTTACTGGCCCCGCTGGCCATTGCCCGGCCCCGCATTGTGCAGAAGATTGTGGATGAGTTTGTGTTTGTGGGCGACATTGAGGGGATGACCTTCTGGGCCGCCATCGTGTTTGGCGTCATCGTGCTGGAGGCCATCTGCCGCTACGCCTTCATCTACATCTCCAACTGGCTGGGACAGTCGATCATCCGCGACTTCCGCGTGCGGGTTTTCAACCACATCAACAGCCTGAAGCTCAGCTACTTTGATAAAACGCCAATTGGCACCTCCACCACCCGCACGATTAATGACATCCAGTCCATCAACAGCATTTTCACGGAGGGGGTAATCACGATAATGGCCGACTTGATCTCCATCGTCGCCGTCTTGGCGGTGATGATCAACACGAGCTGGCGGCTTACGCTGATTTGCCTTACAACAATGCCTTTCCTGGTCTTGGCCAGCTACATTTTCAAGGAGGCCGTGAAGAAGTCTTACCAGTCCGTAAGAACCCAGATCCAGAAAATGAATGCCTTTTTACAAGAGCGCATCACGGGCATGCGGATTGTGCAGATTTTCAACGCCGAGGAGCAGGAGCGAAAATCTTTTGCGGCCATCAACAAAGATTACCGCCGCGCCAACATTGACGCCATTCTTTATTACGCGATCTTTTTTCCTACGGTAGACATCATCGCGGCCGCCTCGCTGGCGCTGATGGTGTGGTGGGGCGCGTCGGATGTGGCCCGGGCCGGGGGGGTCACCCTGGGGGCGCTGGTGGCCTTCCCGATTTACATCAACATGCTCTTCCGCCCCATCCGGGTACTGGCCGATAAGTTCAACACCCTGCAAATGGGCCTCGTTGCCGCCGAACGCGTCTTCGGGGTACTGGACCGTACGGATCAGATCGAGAACAAAGGCACGGTAGCCCCGGGCAGCCTGAAGGGCGACGTCAGCTTTAAAAACGTCTGGTTTGCCTATAATGACGAGGAGTGGATATTGCGGGACCTCAGTTTCGAGCTTCAGGCGGGGCAGACGCTGGCCATCGTAGGCAGTACGGGCTCCGGCAAAACGACGATCACCAACATCATCAACCGCTTCTATGAATACCAGCAAGGCACCATCGCCATCGACGGTATTCCGCTGCGGGATTATGAGCTCTTCGCCCTGCGCAGCCGCATGGCCATGGTTCTGCAAGACGTCTTTCTCTTCACCGGTACGGTACTGGAGAACATCACCCTGCGCGACCCCGCCATTTCCCGCGAGCGCGTCGTGGAAGCCGCCAAATTGATCGGCGCTCACGAGTTTATCGAAAAACTCCCCGGCGGCTACGATTACGATGTCCAGGAACGGGGTGCCACCCTGAGCATGGGCCAGCGGCAGCTGATTTCCTTCGTGCGGGCCCTCGTTTTCGACCCCGACATTCTCATTCTGGACGAAGCCACCTCCAGCGTGGATCCCGAAACCGAAGGCGTCATCCAGCACGCCATTGAAAAGTTGATTGACCGGCGCACCAGCATCGTCATTGCCCACCGCCTCAGCACCATCCGCAATGCCGATAACATCATGGTCCTGGAAAAAGGACAGATCAAGGAGTTCGGCAGCCACGATGCCCTGATCCAAAATACCGACGGCCGCTACCGGGAATTGTACGAAATGCAGTTCCTCGAAGCGGCGGAATAGGGTAGGATCCGCCCCGTGGTTGAGGCGCTTTGCGTCGGTAATTTTTGGGCCTTCGGCCTTTTTTTTAACCACTAAGAACACTGAGGGCACTAAGAGCACTAAGCCGTGGGAAGTCGGGCTAAAGCCCAACAATACCATAGGCCGGACTTTCCGTGTTATGGACAATACTAAGAAAGGTCCGCTACCGTTTCCTGCTCAATGCTCTTATGAATTTCCGCTTCTTCCTGCTCATTTTTTTGCTCGTCCATAGCCTCAGCGGTTTGGCCCCTCCACTGGCTGCCCAAAACCTGGGCTGGGCGCTCGACCCCCACGCGGGCATTAATGGGGCCATGCTCCAACCTGCCAGCACCGTTGCCAATCCGCATGATTGGGATTTGAACCTGGCCGCTTTTTCCCTTGACGTGGCCAATAACTATGCGTTCTTTAGACAGGCTTCGGGGCTGGGTTTACTGCGCGATCTCCGCAGCACCGAGCGCGTGGCCATCGACGATACTGAGTTTGCGGTCGGTATCGGCAGTAAAACGTACCAGTACGACTTCCCTACCCACCAGCGCCGGATTTTTGCCCGGGTGGCGGCGGACGTACTGGGGCCGGCCCTTTCGGTTCAGCTCGGCGAATACACCCGGGTGGGCGTTTTCACCCGCCTGCGCGCGGTGGCCAGCACCCGGGATCTTGACCCCGTTTTAGGGTACTACGCCTACGAGGCCCAGCCCCGCGGCATCCCCATTCCGGCTGGCACCATCTACGCTGCGGGCGCCGCCTGGGGCGAGGCGGGCATCCACCTGGCCCGCGCCATTCCGCTGGCCGACGGCGAACTGCGCGTCGGTGCCAACCTTCGCCGCCTTTTCCCGGCAGAAGGAGCATCGCTTTTCAACCCCGAAGACGGCCGCCTCATCCGCCAGGAAAACAACGACAGCCTGGTAGTCGTCAACGCCCGGACCGACCTATCCCTGACCGATGGTCTGCGCAGCAGCAACGCCAACTTCACCAGCAAGGGCCGGGGCTGGGGCACTGACCTGGGAATACAGTATGCTTGGGGCTACAACCCCTCCGGTGGTTACCGCTACGTTCTGGGGCTTGCCGTGCTCGACCTGGGCAGCCTCCGCTTCGGGGGCAACGCCGAAAGCCACCGCTTCGAAAACCAGGGGGAGGTCTTGCTGATCGGCGACGACTACTCCTTCACTACGCCCGAGAGCATCGATACGGCTTTGCAGCAACTCAGCCAGGTGGTGTACGGTTCGCCGACCCAATCATTGGTCGGCGATGCCTTCACCGTTGGTTTGCCCGCCGCCCTGAGCCTGCAATTTGCCCTGCGGCCGGTGCAGGAAGTGCAGTTGGCCCTCGCCTACCGGGGTGACTTGCCCCTGCGCGAACAACAACTCAGCAGCGGCAGCAGCCTCACGCTGGCGGCGCACTACAGCAAGTGGTGGTACGGGGGTGGTTTGACGGCGGCATGGCAGGATGGGGCGGGCTTTAACGTCGGTTTTCAGTTGCGTGGCGGCCCCGTGTTTTTGGGTACGGATCGTCTGCTGGGCACGGTATTGCCCGCGGCACGTCTTCAAAGCGGCGGCTTTTTCCTGGGCCTGCGGATACACGATTTTGGCGGAAAGGGCCGGCGGGGCGGCGGTGGCAAAAGCCGGGGCCGCAGCGGTGGCAGCAGCGGGCGGGTGAAGTGTTATGAGTTTTGAGGGGGAGACTTCCCTAAAACAAGATCCTCTTCAAGATCACGTCCACGCGGCGGTTACTGATCTTGCCTTCCCAGGTAGCGTTGTTGTACACCGGGGCGTCTTCGCCCAGGGGAAGGACCTGAATGGCTTCGGGCGCGACGGGGTACTGGATGAGGCGTTCGCGCACGGCGGCACCCCGGAATTCGGAGAGGCGGAGGTTGTAGGCGCGGTTGCCGATGTCATCGGTGTGGGCCTGCACCTCAATTTCGTAAGCTTCGAGGTTGGGGATGGCATCCAGAAACTGTTTGAGCCGGGTAGCCTGTTCGGCATCGATGTAATAGCTGCCGCCGCCGAAAAAGATGCTGATGATGTGGTCTTGGTCCGCCGGAGATGCCGTCGCCTGGCCAGCCAGGTTGGCCAGCGACAGGAAAAAAGCGAAGAGGAGCAGGCAGCGGGACATGGGTGTGGAAGGGACGATTATAGAGGGGTAACGGCTGGAGGGGCAGGGAGTTGTGTGGCTGGATGGGCTTTGGAATATGGGGTTGGAGCGCGTCGACGTGGCCCGTTCCGTCCATTGCTTTGGTCCTTTCATTGCACCTGCGGCCGCGCCCTGATACACAGCGTTTTGGGCGCGGCCGCAGGTGCCAAAGGAAGTCTTTTAAGCGCAATGACTGTCCACCAACAAGCCCCAGCCCCTACTTTTTGCAACTCCGGCCCCCACGCCCTATCTTCGCCAGCGAAAATTCGCTAAATCTTCATCATGCAATACCGCCTTAAGAAAGTCGCCGTGCTTGGCTCCGGCGTCATGGGCTCGGGCATCGCCTGCCACCTGGCCAACATCGGCCTTGACGTGCTCATGCTCGACATCGTCCCGTTCAACCTCAGCGACGAGGAAAAGAAACACCCCGCCAAGCGCAACAGCATCGTAGACGGCGCCCTGGCCGCCGCCCTCAAGTCCAAACCCGCCGCCCTTTTCAAGAGTGATTTCGCCAGCCGCATCACTACGGGAAATTTTGACGACGACTTTGCCAAAGTGGCCGATGCCGACTGGATAATCGAAGTAGTTATCGAGCGCCTGGACATCAAGCGGCAGATCCTGGAAAAAGTCGATACCCACCGGAAAGCGGGCTCCCTGGTTACTTCCAACACCTCCAGCATCCCCATCCACCTGCTGGCCGAGGGCCGGTCGGAGGATTTCCGGAGCCACTTCTGCGGCACCCACTTCTTCAACCCCCCGCGCTACCTGCGTCTCTTCGAGGTGATCCCCCACGCCAGCACCCGGCCCGATGTGGTCGACTTTTTCATGCACTACGGCGACGTATACCTGGGCAAACAAACGGTGCTTTGCAAAGACACCCCCGGCTTCATCGGCAACCGCATCGGCGTAATGTCGGGCGTAATGATGATGGACCTGACGCTGAAGTACGACATGAGCATCGAGGAGGTAGACGCCATCACGGGCAGCCTCATCGGCCGGCCCAATACGGCTACTTACCGCCTCCAGGACCTCGTAGGCATCGATACCAGCGCCAAAGTATCGGAATTTGTGATGGGCAATGTCTCCGACGACGAGTACATCGACGCCGTGAAGGGCAAAGGCAACCCGGCCTTTATGGACTTCCTGCTCCAGGAAAAATTCTACGGCAATAAGTCGGGGCAAGGCTTCTACAAAAAGACGGCTGAGCGCGACGAGGCTGGCAAGAGCATCATCCACGCCCTCAACCTCAAGACGCTGGAGTACGCCCCGGCCACCAACCCCCGCCCCGCCATCGGCAAAGCCAAGATGATTGAAGATATGGGCCGCCGGATGCAGTCCATCGTCAACGGCGAAGAGCGGGAGCACAAGTTCCTGCGCGAGTACTTCGCCGGCCTGATCGCCTACGCCGCCAACCGCGTGCCGGAAATTGCCGACGATCTCTACAGCGTAGACGACGCCATGCGCACCGGCTACTTCTGGGAATACGGCCCCTTCGAAACGTGGGACCAAATCGGCCTGGCCGCCGGCATCGCCATGATCGAAGAACAGGGCGGCAAGGTGGCCGACTGGGTAAAGGACATGCAAGCGGCTGGTCACGACGCCTTCTACCGGGTAGACGACGGCAAGCGGCAGTACTACGACCTGGCCACCAAGGCCTACCAGCCCGTCCCGAGCCTGGAACCCTACATTATCCTGGATACCCTCCGGGAGAAGACGCCCGTCATCAAAAACGCTTCCGCCACCGTCCACGACCTGGGCGACGGCGTGATGGGCGTAGAATTTACCTCCAAGTCCAACTCCATCGACGACGCCATCGGCGAGGCCATCAACGAGGCCATTGACCGGGCGGAGGGCGAAGGCTGGCAGGGCATCGTCATCGGTAACAACGGCAAGAACTTCACGGTGGGCGCTAACCTGATGAACGTCGGCATGGTGGCCATGCAGCAAGACTGGAAAACGCTCGACGCGATGGTCAACGGCTTCCAGCAACTGAACATGAAGATCAAGACCTGCAAGGTGCCCGTAGTGGTGGCCACCCAGGGCTACGTCTTCGGCGGCGGCTGCGAAATCAGTATGCACGCCGACGCGGGTGTCTACGCAGCCGAGAGCTACATCGGGCTGGTGGAAGTGGGCGTAGGCCTCATCCCCGGCGGCGGTGGCACCAAGGAAATGGCACTGCGGGCTTCCGATAAATTCTTCGAAGGCGACGTACAGATGCCGACACTTATCGATGCTTTCCAGACGATTGCGACGGCAAAAGTGTCCACTTCCGCTGCTGAAGCGTTTGATTTTGGGTACTTGCTGGAAGGCAAAGACTTTGTGGAGATGAACCTGCAACGCAACATCGGCGAAGCCAAGCACAAGGTACTGGAACTGGCCCGCGAATACGTGGCCCCGAGCGTGCGCGAAGACATCACCGTACTGGGCCGCGCTGGTTTGGCCGCCCTGTACACGGCCATCAACGAATTCCTGCTGGGCAAGTACATCTCGGAGTACGACGCCGTGGTGGCCCGGCACGTTGCCAACATCCTCTGCGGTGGGGAGCTGACGCAGTCGCAAACCGTCAGCGAGCAGTATTTGCTGGACCTCGAACGCGAGGCCTTTCTGAGCCTGCTGGGCAACCAGAAGACCCTGGAAAGAATCCAGTACACGCTGCAGCACAACAAGCCGCTGCGGAATTAAGCGCTCTTGGAGCTAAAGACGGTGCTTTCTCGCCCGCCTTGCTCCATATCCTTACTCCCCCCTTCGGGGGGCCGGGGGGGAGCACCTGCGTCCGCGCCCATTTTATTTTCTCTACCAACAAATCAAGCTCAAGCATGGAAGCTTACATTATAACCGGATTCCGCTCCGCCGTTGGCCGCGCCAAAAAGGGAGGATTTCAGAACTACCGCTCCGACGACCTGGCCGTTGACGTGATCCGGCACCTGATGTCGACCGTCCCCGAACTGGATCCGAAACTGGTGGACGACGTGATCGTCGGCTGCGCCAACCCCGAAGGCGAACAGGGCCTGCAAGTGGGCCGCCTCATTGCCGCCCGCGCCCTGGGCAAGGAGGTGCCCGGCATCACCATCAACCGCTACTGTGCCTCCGGCCTGGAATCCATCGCCATGGCGGTGGGCAAAATCAAGGCAGGGTTTGGCGACGTTTACCTGGCCGGCGGCGCCGAAAGCATGAGCATGATCCCGATGACGGGCTACAAGCTCAGCCCCAGCTACAAAGCGGCGATGGACAACATCAACTACCACGTGAGCATGGGCAAAACCGCCGAAGCGGTGGCCGAGAAGTACGACGTGAGCCGCGAGCAAGCTGATGCCTTTTCCGTGCGCAGCCACGAGCGCGCCGCCGCGGCCATTGACGCCGGGAAGTTCGACGGGCAGATCGTCCCGATCGAAGTGGAAGACGTTTTCGTCAAAGACGGCAAAATGATCAAAAGCAGCCATACGGTGAAAATGGACGAGGGCGTCCGCCGCGACACCACCATGGAGGGGCTCGGTAAACTCCGCGCCGTTTTCAAAGACGGGGGCGTGGTGACAGCCGGAAACTCCAGCCAAACCTCCGATGGTGCCGCCTTCGTGCTGGTGATGAGCGAGCGGATGGTCAAACAACTCGGCCTCGAACCCGTAGCGCGGCTGGTGAGCTGCTCCGTCGGCGGCGTAGACCCGCTGTACATGGGTATTGGTCCCTGCGTGGCCGTCCCGAAAGCCCTGGAGCGGGCGGGCCTGAAGATTGGCGACATCCAGCAAACGGAGCTCAACGAAGCTTTTGCCACCCAGGCCCTGGCCGTCATCAAGACCCTGGGCATCGACCCCGAGACCGTCAACCCCAACGGCGGAGCCATCGCCCTGGGCCACCCACTGGGTTGCACGGGCGCTAAACTGACCATCCAGCTGCTGGACGAAATGCAGCGCCGCGGACAGAAGTACGGCATGGTGACCGCCTGCGTGGGCGGCGGCCAGGGCATTGCGGGCATTTTTGAGCGACTGAACTAATTCACCGGGCGTTTTTTGGCCGGGGCTCCACGCGCACCGCACGGGGGCTTCGCCGAGGAATTAACCACGTCCGTCGAAAAACGGGGCCGGGCTGCTGACCGAAGTCGGCAGCCCGCTTCTTTTTTTGTTATCTTTCAGCACCAACCAACGCAAAAATGAACCAGAAAAAATTAATGACCTTCGGCATCATTGCCTTTTTCCTCTTTATTTTCCTCATCATCTTCAGCAACTCGGCCTTCATCACCATTGATGCCGGTGAGCGCGGCGTGCTGTTCCGTCGCTTCAGTGGAGGATTGGACAAACAAAACATCTACCAGCCTGGCTTTCACATGGTTGCGCCCTGGAACGATATGTACGTTTACGAGGTCCGGGAAACCCAACTGGAGGAAGAAATGGAGGTTCTTTCAAGCAACGGCCTGACCATTAAGGTAGACGTAACGGCCCGCATCCGCCCCAACTACGGCACGATCGGCGAACTGCACGAAACCTTCGGCCGGGAATACCTCGAACGCCTGGTACGCCCGGAGGTCCGCTCCAGCGTCCGCCAAGTCATCGGTAAGTTCACCCCCGAAGAACTGTACTCTACCCGCCGCGACGAAGTGCAGACGCTCATTACGGAAGAGCTGACAAAAGTCCTGACCGAGAATTACGTCGACCTGCGCGCCATCCTGATCCGCGACATCGAGCTGCCCGATAAAGTCCGGATGGCCATCGAAGAAAAACTGGAAGCCGAGCAAGGCTCGTTGAAGTACGAGTACATCCTGACCCGCGAAAAGCAGGAAGCTGAGCGCCGCCTGATCGAGGCCGAAGCCAAGGCGGCGGCCAACCGTGTTCTCTCCGCTTCGCTCTCCGATAAGATCCTCCAGGACAAAGGCATCGAAGCCACGCTGGAACTGGCCAAATCGCCCAACAGCAAAGTCATTGTCGTGGGAGGTGAAGGCGGTGGTTTGCCGCTGATTTTGGGTGGGGGGAATTAAGGGGTTCCTGATTTGCCTTACTTAAACGATTGAAGTTAGCGAGGGGATGAGGGATCATCCCCTCGCTGCGTTTGGGGGAAATCTTTTTGATTATTCATTTTGGCCTGCTTGGTAGGTGGGGAAAGCGGCTGGGGGATAATTGGTAAGGGCCTCTGAAATCTTGAACTTCTTAGCAAGCATTTAAGATTTGCTGGATGCCAGTTAGAACTTGATACATGGTTTTGCTAATATTTTGGACTAAGCTCAGACTTTGAATAAGAGAAAGTATTGCTTGGATGATTGAACAATTACGAGCAATCAGGCCATTGGGCTACTCTAATTGCAAGGTGTCGAAGTAAAATATTAAGAAATACACGGATTTCTAGACTGGTAAGGAAGGTTTCATTTAACGCACTACATCTCTTCTTGCCAACCACAGTGTGTGTTCACGAGAGAATGCAGCTTCTGCATCACCTACAAATGCATAAAAGTCTTCTTGATTATTTATCTCTGCGCCTGACTCTAGAATTAAAGATATTTCATGAGCAGTAACTGCATACGATTGGCTCAACTCTTGATATTTCTTCATCGTAGTCCAGGATATTAAACAGCCAACGACAGTAGCAAATATTGAAGTTACATTTAAAAATGTATTGTCGCTAATGAGTATTAAATGTGTAACTATAGCTAAAGAATATGCAATTACAGTAAAACCGAAAAAAACGTCTTTTTTCTTTTTATTATAATTTGATTTCCGCCTATACCAACTTAGCTGATCATTTACTCTTTCAGATAAGTATGTAGTCTTCCTGTCCTCAAAGGACGAATTACGAATCTCCTTCATTTTCGGCGAAACAGCATGCATGTTGTCTTCAGGAATATTTCCCTTAATGAATTCTTTATTCTCATCAATAAACTCCCTCATCATTTTTCGGAAAATTGAGTCAACATTTTCTATAGTCTCCTCGAATGGTTCTCCTTTAACAGCGTAACGCCATGTTACTGACTTTATAGATTCGGCTAGTGCTCTGCCAATGTACCAACTATCTTCAAGCTTCTCAAATTTCCTATAGAAGGAGACCACTAATCCGCCTAAAAATAGCGCCGCCGCTAGAATGGCTATATACTTACCATACTGCTCATTTTCTATATCAAGCGTACCCACGACACCCCCTGTCACGAGTAGCAATAACTCGAAGCGGAACCAAAATATGTACTTCCGTTGCGCAGCCATTGAATAGCTATCACATGTACGAAAAAGGGCGGGGAAATCTTTATACTCAAGCATCAATTTTTATTATCGAGGGTTATACCTAATGAGCTGCTCAAATCCACTAGGATCTGCAATATACATATAGTTTCGTCCGTAAATTTCCTTCACATGCGTGACAAAGTCTAGAGCGGCATTTTCGTCCTTAGCATATTCAAAATCCCTATTACTTATGGAAATATTATTTACCCACTTTTCTTCAATTATTATACTTTTACTGCCAAAGTATAGGTAATCGTTTGAAAGAAGAACTCTATCTACAGCGGTATCTTTGAAAAGATTCAATTGGTTCGTGCTTCCATCTATATTACTATGATGAGAATTACTCTGAAGCCAGTTTCCTTCATTAGTTTTGTGATATATATTGTCACCTCGCAAAGCCTTCAAACTCCCATTCATGTTCGGTTTTCGAACCTGAAAACGAGAATCGTTCCAATACTGGTTGAAAGTGAGCGCCTCAGTAACTCTCATTATGTATATTAGATGCCCTAGATTTTTAGCTTTTTTAGAACCCATACCAATTATATAGTCTCCTATCATAGCTGCTTTGCGAACTCTTGGTTTACAACAGGCAAGGGTACACCAGCCGTCAAAAGGGTTGGGGGCAAAGCCTACGTCTCGCGTAACTTTGTAGATAAAAAATTTCACCTAACAAACAACTGAACTTGAAGAAAATAATGCATCAGAGCTACTTCCGTCAGGTTCCTCAAAGTTATTGATCGTACCATTTATAGCTCCTATAATGCGATCCGATTGCCACCCAACTATAGCGTTACCATACTTTTTCAATGCTTCTGGAAGCTCGCAACCTGTACTTCCTAAACAGTGAACTCCGATAATTCTTTTGCCAAGTCTATTAGCTGTTTCTATTTCCCAATTTACCCACTCTCTTGAATGAGTTGTATCTGATAACAAAACGATGCAAGTTCCGGACCAGTTTATTCTCATTCTAAGGAGCCTACGAATATAACCCTCATCAGTTGCTCGGTTCCAACGACTTGAGTCTACTGAGCTATTCTTGATTGAATACCCCCCCCTTGCGAGAAGCTCCCTCATTTTGCCGATGTGCATGTCATCCTTGCTATGATGACTTATGAAAACGTTACTCGATTTTTTGCTCATCACTTGACGTATTTTCTTGTTCCAAGATATGGAGACCTATTATACAGTACCCCATTAGATCCATGAGGGAGTCCTCGACTGATTCGAAATTTGGTGAGTTTTTGTTCCAAACAAGTGATCTAAGACGAGAGACTTTGTCATAGATGTGTACAAAATTCCCTTGCATCCCTAGGTCAAAACTAGCACCGCCATAGTCTTGATTCTTTCGAACAAGGGTTTCAGTTAACTTGTCTGTGATTTTTTGAATAGATTCCTTTGTCATGAATATCGATTTGCAGACAAACAACATTAAAAGGCGGGAAGTTTCGTGTCCAACGCTTTTTTTAGGTGAGGGTTAAGAATCCTAGATGTGTCGCCGGTATGATAGGTCGCTAGTGCTTGATACCAGTCATCGAAAAACGTGTAAGCGCTGATAGATGGCTTCGCCTCCTTGGTTTGTCTGACGGACTGTTCGGCTCTTGCTAAATTATCTAACTGGGATGTGAAGGCCTCCCAACTAGTAGGATATGTATATTCGATGTATGAGGTATCTTCGTCATAACTTTTTACCAAGGCAATTTTCTTTGCTAGGTCAAGATGCCTGGCATAAATATGCATGTTGGAAACAAAATGGTAGTATGAACCAATATCTAGCCCTAAGATAGCAGCGACATACTCTTGCATCAGCGTAAAATTAAATACATTAACAGCACTTGCACCCCAAACGAGGTCGTTAGACCTCATGGTAGTCATTAAGTCTAAAGTATTATCTGTCTGAACTTGAAAGTGAAGAAGCCTAGTACATGGGAAGTCTTTAGTCTGCTTAATATTGCCGCTGATGTCAAAACAATCTTTATTAGGATCTCCTATAGTTATAACCGCACGTCTTGAGAATTTATCCCGAGTAAGTTCTAGAACTACGAATTTCAGTTGATCAACGAATCCTTTTGAAGGAGTATATAAATTATCGATTTTATAATCAAAACTATTACCGTCATAAAAACGAATCCTGGGGCCATATCCTGCTCTCATGTATTTACCATCGTCAGAAAATTCCCCTAGTTTCTTCACATAATAAGTGGGGAATTCAATTTCATTACTTCCTGTAGCAATCCACAGGCTTTCAACGTAAGGCAAATAGGGGTTCCAATCGCGCTCTTTAATTGTAATGACTCTTGACCTAGGATTGGTCATTTTGATGAGAATAGGCTCAGGTAATTCATAACAGGTTGAACCTCCTGTCACTCTTTCTCTTCCTTTCTCAAGTATTAGTTTGATCGTACCTATTAGAAAAGAGTTAATTCCTGATGTGATAAGTTCCATGATGAAGATTTGATTTCGTTGACGCCCCATTTAGGAGGAAAGCGATACGAAATAGGTTTATTAACAGATTTATATCTTTGCTTTATTCTTTTATTCCCTACTGATAATTCCGGCATCTTGGCACGTAGATACTTGTCAGTTTCACAAAAACAATTTTGCAAGTCTATTAGCTTTAGATCTCTACCACTGAGAAGTTTAATGGATGTGCAGTCATATTTCTCTGCGTAAAATTCAAAGTTATCATAAACGTGCCTTATAACACCTTCTGTTGATAGCCCCCCAAGGTTTTTGAAGCACTTTTTAATGCCTCTTACAGCACCAATACCAGCCATGACGAAACTGTTTTCATCATAGTCAATGCAATTAGAATAGTTTAAGTCGGTAGCATACTGATATGCGATGAAGTCACCCATAAATGAGCAATTCCTCAGCAGAACATAAACTTCTTCAAGCGATTTAGACTTTAAAATATCCAAGAAGAGTCGGCCATTAATTAATTCTTCCTGAACCATGTAGAGCCATTTGTGATGCTTGGTCTTCAAATGGTTGTATCGTGAATGAGAACCGGTCATCATATATGCAGCACTAAATATAGGCGTTCTTATTTGTAATTCCGTAAGAATCCGAGACAAACGCTCCGGATCAAAATTAGAATATGTCACTTCTCCGTAATTAATTTTTATGTACTCCCATGTCTCTATTTTATTAAAAATTTTGAAGACTATAATTCTTGTAAAAATATCTTCTTCTTCAGAGGATTCTGTTGGGTTGTATATCACCTCGCTAATTAGATATTGGCTAACCCTATCTAGCACCCTGTATACATTCGTAAATTTGTGTTCTTTTAGTATACTGTCATCAGTTAGCTTATTTTTCCCTTCCACTCTATTCCAAAAAATGTTCATCCGTTCAGCAATGAATCCGAAATAATGCTTGAACGCTGTGTCTCTAACTTCTAGCATAGTAATTTTTTTGTGTGTAGTTCCTGTAAATTTAAAAACCTAGTGGCTATTTAGGTCTATTTAATTAGACAAGCTAGATTCTTAAAGTACCAATCAATCTGACAATCAATACAGTATGTTTCTTAATACTTAATTGCTTTTTCTGGGGTTTTACGAGCCCCCCTTACTCTTTGTTGCCCAACGGACCATCACCTTTCTTGCTATTCTCCATCCGCGTTGAACGTTTAATCGGTAATTTCAAAGAATCTTTACTTGGCGGAGTAAAGCTGTTGCCGTTCTCAATTATTTGTGTGCCTTCCAAAGGCTCAAACCTCTTCTCCAACTGTTCCATGGCCGACAGCAAATCGGGGCTAAACACCTTAAAATCAGGGGCCAATCACTTCTGCGCTTGGTGTAAACGGCCTTGAATGACGGCGATAACATGGTGGAAAGATAGTACTTTCCGCTAACTTGTACTATTTTTTACAAAAATGAAGAGTAATTTCATAGCCAGCCCGTTTTTCTAGGCTTAGGCACATCTAATTTAGTATTCAAATCGTCCTGCCTCCCCCCTTCTCAGAATCTCCTCCAAGGTCGCTAACCAGAACCTCGGGACTATTCAGACCCGTAGGGTGTATAGAATGCTCAACTATAAGAGCCCATCCTTCCCATCCTCCGCTTGAATTACTGGCCAAATGGAAAGCACCGTGGCCAAGATAAGCACTTCCCCCCACTCAATACCGCCGATTCACCTCCAAATTCCGCAAAAAGAGCTTGTCTTGCACCCGCTTGGGCAGTTGCCGCAGGATGCGGATGATCCAGGCCTTGTGCATGATCAGCCGATCGGGGCGGGGCCGTGGGTCGCGGAGGGTCTCCAGAATGAGCTCGGCGACTTTCTCCGGTTCGATGCCGCCTTCTTCGTTGGCGCGGGTGTAGGGACCCAGTTTTTCCAGGATGTAGGCGTAGCGCGTGCCTTCGTAGGCGTGGGTGTAGGTGCGGCCTTTGGCCCAGATCGGGGTTTTTACCGGCCCAGGGGCGATGCTGATGGCGTCAATGCCGAAGGGCGTCAGTTCCCGCCGCAGGCCGTCGGTGATGGCCTCAACGGCAAATTTGCTGGCCGAATACATGCTCGTAAAGGGCGCCGCCACGTAACCCGAAACACTGCTGATGTTGATGATCTTCACGTTGCTTTCCCCGGCGGCGCGGGCGGCGTGGAGCAAAGGCAGGGCCTCCTGGCAGACGGCCAGCGTACCAAAGACGTTCACTTCGATCTGCTGCCGGTAGTCGGCCTCGGGCATCGTTTCCAGCGGACCAGAAACCGCAATACCCGCATTATTGATCACCGCCGTCAACTGTTCCCCACTCGCGGCAATGACGGCCATAGCCCGGCGGACGCTGTCGCGGTCCACCACATCCATAACCAAAGTATGGAAGGCCGGATGACTACTCAAGGCTGCCGCGTCTTCGGGCTTGCGGACGGAACCGTACACGCGGTACCCCCGCTCCAACAACAACTGGGCCGTGGTTTGGCCGATGCCCGTCGATACCCCAGTGAGGAGAATGGTCATGATCTTCTTATTTGATGAATAAAAAACCCGGCAACTAGGCCTCCGCTGTCTTGAATCCAGCGCGATCTTCAAACCCAATATCGCAACTTTAGTAGACACCTGGATTGGAACGCGCGCCTGCATAGTGCGGCAGCCCCTTCAATTATTAGCTCCCCCGCCTGCCTCGTGCGGCAGCTCATTCACTCATTCACCCATTCACTCACTCTACCAACTCCATCCACTCCAACTCCTTCTCCTCAATCTGTTCATTGAGGCTGGCCAGTTCTTTGCCCAGCGCCGCAATCTTAGCAGTATCCAGTTCGGCGGCGTTTTCAAACTGGGCGTTGATCTTTTGCTTTTGCTCTTCCAGTTTCGCCAGTTGCCCTTCGATGCGGCGGATGGCTTTGCGCTTTTCCTGGCTCATCTCTACGGCGGGAGCGGTCTTGGGCGCAGCCACCGGAGGAGCTTTGGCCACGGCGCTGGCTTTCTCGGCGGCTTCCTCTTCTTTGAGCTTTTCGCGGTATTCAGTGTACAGGCCGTTCCAGTCGCGGATCTTGCCGTTTCCTTCGAAAATGAAGAGGTGGTGGGCCAGCTTATCCAGGAAAAAACGGTCGTGGGAAACGATCAGGACGCAGCCGGGGAAGTCCATCAGGAATTCTTCCAGCACGTTGAGCGTCATAATGTCCAGGTCGTTCGTCGGTTCGTCCAGGATGAGGAAGTTAGGGTTCTGCATCAGGATGGTGAGCAGATAGAGCCGCCGCTTCTCTCCGCCGCTGAGCTGGCTGACGTACACCTGCTGCTGCTTGCTGTTGAACATGAAGCGCTCCAGCAGGCCGCGGGCCGTCAATTTCAGTCCCTTTTCCAGGGGGATGAACTCGGCGATTTCCCGAATGACTTCAATGACCCGCATATCCTCCGGCAAATTGATGCCATCCTGGGTGTAGTAGCCAAAGACGGTATTGCTGCCGTGCACCACCTTGCCCGTATCCGGCGCCAGTTCCTGGGTAAGCATGTGCAGGAGGGTCGATTTGCCCGCGCCGTTTTTCCCGACGATGCCCACACGCTCTCCTTTCTGGAATTTGTAGCTGAAGCCCTTTACCAACTCCCGGTTGCCGTAGGATTTGCTGATGTTGTGGGCTTCCAGGATTTTACTGCCCAGGCGCTGTCCTTTGATCTCGATGGTCAGTTCTTCCTCCTGCCGGAAGCCCCCCACCTTGCTCTTCAGATCATCGTAGGCCGTCAGGCGGCTCTTCGCCTTGGTCCCGCGCCCGCTCGGCATGCGGCGCACCCACTCCAGCTCCTTCTTAAGCCGCTTTTTGTCTTTAGCCAGCTCAGCACTCTCCGTTTCCTCGCGGGTGGCTTTTTTCTCCAGAAATTCGGAGTAGTTGCCGGTGTAGTGGTAGATGTTGCCGCCGTCGAGTTCGATGATCCGGTTACAAACCCGCTCCAGGAAGTAACGGTCGTGTGTCACCATCAGCAAGGTAAGGTTGGTCGCCTGCAGCCATTCTTCGAGCCACTCGATCATGTCCAGGTCGAGGTGGTTCGTCGGTTCGTCCATGATGATGAGGTCCGGCGAATCGATGATGAGCTTGGCCAGGGCGACGCGTTTGCGCTGGCCACCGGAGAGGGTACTCACCTTCTGGTCAAAATGCTCAATGTTGAGCTTGAACAGGACTTCTTTGATGCGCGACTCAATGTCCCAGGCCTGCAGTTCGTCCATCTTCGCCAGGGCCCGTTGCAGGCGCTCGGGTTGGTCGGTGCGCGAGAGGGCCTCTTCGTAGTCGCGCACGGCGCGCACCAGGTCGTTGTCGCTGTCGAAGACGGCATCCATCACCGTTGCGTTGGTGCCAAACTCCGGTTCCTGGGGCAGGTAGGCCAGGCGGGCGTCTTTGTGGACGTACATTTTCGCCCCCGGCCCTTCCGGCAGGTCCACGCCGGCGGCTACGCGGAGCAGGGTAGACTTACCCGTGCCGTTTTTGGCCACGATGGCTACTTTGGTGTTTTTGGCCACTTGCAGGTCCACCCGGTCGAAGAGCACTTTTTCGCCGTAAATTTTGGAGACACTGGTAAGTTCGAGGTAAACCAAGGGAAGGGATTTTTTGCGCCGTTTAGCCAACGGGAGGGCGAAGATAGCCCGAATTACAGTTCCGCCAGCAGGGCGCGGGCTTTGCCCTGGTAGGGATGGCCCGGGGTTTCACTTATTTCCGTCAGGGTGATGATGGCCGCCGGTTTGCGTCCTTCGGCCAGGTAGGCCAGCGCCTCGTACCATTCGGCGAAGGGCCGGTAGTAATTGCCTTCGGGAATCTGCGCAAACCACTCCAGCGCCCGCGTCGGTTGTTCCAGAGCCAGGGCCGAGACGCCCAGGTAAAGTGGTGCGGCGGGGTAGGCGGGGGCTACGGGCAGCAGTTCATCGTAGGCCGTCAGGTAATCCTTGCGGTCGTAGTACCGTAAAATCCGTTGCAGGTCGCGCTCGTCTTCATTGCGGGGCTGCATCCGCTGGAAGATGTTCGGAAAGGGCTCAAAGTGGGCCACGGCTTTGCGCTCGGGGGCCGCTGCGCCGAAGGTGGAGTACAATAACCAGGCCAGGGCCACAGCCAATAGTCCCGCCAGCGCGGTTTCCAGCCCGGGCAACTGAAAGGAACCGATACGGAGGAAGGGTTTGCGGCGCGGCGTCAGTTTGATTTCTTTTTGCGCGTCCGCAGGTGCCGTGGGACGTCGGACGGCATAGTGGGTCTCTTCCCGTTGCAGCGTCGACATCAAATCGAGCCGCCCCGCTACGGTCAATACGGCCGCCCAGTCTTCCCGCAGCTCCATCGCCCGGCGCAAGACCACATCGCTCGATCGGCGGGCTTCCACTTCCCACCGCTCCGTCGTGTCCAGCAAGCCTTCGTAGTAACGGTCCAGGCGGTCCTCATCCGCCGGACTGGGGTGGTGCGCCGGATCGGTAATGCCGGCCGCCTGCCAGCTTTCCCGCACCATGAGCAGGCATTTGCGGCGGCGTTCTTCTACTTCCACCACCTGCCCATCCAGGTTCAAGACCTGCGCCAGCCGGTCGGGCGTCAGGCGGTGGTAGTCGGCCATGAGCAACAACTCCCGGCAATTTTTCCCCTGCTCCTGAAACAGCCGCAGCATCAGTTGCTGGGTCTCGTTCAGCTGGATCGGCCGCGGCAAGTGGTTCAGCGGGTTTTGGTCGTTGGCGTAGCCCAGTTCAGTAATCGGTCGTCGGTCGGCCACCAACACCGCCTTCTCCAACTGGTCGGTAAAGTATACCTCCGCCACTTCTTTGACGTAGTGATCGACCTCTCCCACAAAGGGTTCCACCGGCGCAATGCGCGCTTCGTACCACCCAATCAATGCCCGCCGGTAGTGCGCCAGGCACACCTCCACCGGCTGACGAAATCTGACCGCCCACTTCAGGTAAGGCCCGCGCAGCGCGTGGAAATGACGCGGCAACTCAGCAAGATGTTGGCCCTGGGTTCGCATTGGGCGAAGATACCAGCAATCCTTGGTAATGAGCGAATGAGTGAATGCGTGAATGGGCTACCGCACGTGATAGGCTGCCGCACGTGGTAGGCTGCCGCCGTAGTGAATGGGCTACCGCACGAGACAGGCTGCCGCAAGGGACAGGCTACCGCCCGGGATGGATCTTTAGAACTGTGCGTTGAGCCTGTTCCTCCGAAAATCGCTATTTCTCAAGAGAAAATATTCACAAAAATTTGAATATCAATTTTTCAAACCAAAATTTTGTCACTAAAGAAACCAGCAAAAAAATTATTTTATAGCACCCAACTTGCCCTGCTTCCACAAGGCCCCCATTCACTCATTCGCGCATTCACGCATTCACTCATTGGCCCCCCCCGAGCCAACCCAACAACGCCTCCACCAAATCCTCCGCCGGATGCTCTGCCGTAGGTGGCGCGGACGGCGGCCCCGGCTCGCGCTCTTCCTCCACCTGCGTTTTTCCCTGCTCCGCCACCGCCAGCCCCAGCAACCTGCGCCGGTCGAAGCTGCTGAAGTCGGCAAAAGTGCGCCGCAGCAAGGGCAGCACCAGCTCAAAGTCTTCCCAGGCGAGGCCGCGCACCCATTCGTCGACCAGCCCCCACAGGGGCGGATAGTGAAAGAGCAATTGCCCGCTGCCGTAGAGGAAGCCCGTCAGCCACTGCGCCACGTCGTGGGCACCGTTGGCCGCAGAGAGCGCCCGGGAGAAACGTTGGGCAGCCGCCGCGTAATCCAACTGCCCGTGTTCGTAGAGCAGCCGTACGCCGTGCCCGGTCAGCAGAGGATTCGCTCCGCTGGTCGTTGCCAGCCGTTGGAGGCCGCCAATCCAGATCTCGTCATACGTTTCGTTTTCGAGTTGGGCCAGGGCGTAGTTGGCCGCCGCCAGTTGCCGCAGCATTTCGCTGGCCTGCTCGTCGTCAATGTTCGTTGCCGCAGCGGGCAAGCCGGCCGCCAGCCGGGGCAAGAGCTCGTCAATGATTTGCACCAGGCCGGAGGTATCCGTCTTGCGCGTATCCCCGTAGCGGCTGGTTTGTACCAAGGCCGGCAGCGCAGCCAGCAGCGAAGCCACGTCGTTGGTCTCCGCCGCCCGCGCCCGCAGTGCCGCCAGCAGGTCGGGCACCACCTCGGGCAAATTGGCCCGCAGGCAGTCCAGCGTAAGCTGGGCCAGCGGAAGTACGGTCGGCAGCCCCAGGGCTTTTTCCACGGCGTAGCGCCCCGCCGCCAGGGGCAGGGTATTGCCGTAGCTGGCCCGCTCGATGAGGTAAAGGCTGAACTCGGGTTGCCACTCCAGCAGCCACACTTCCCGGAAACTGCTCAAGGCATCGGGGCCGGCAGGTTGCAGGGTGCCCCAGTGGATGTCGAGCAGGTTGAGGCGGTGCAACAGGTGGCTTTTGCGCAGGTCGTTGTCCGTCCGCAGGTCAATGCCGCCCCGCGGAGCGGTTTTCGTGGCCTTCAGGTACTGTTGACCGGCCGTTTCCCAGAGCTTGGCCAGCCGGGTGCTTTTCAACTCGCGGTGCAGGTCTTCGGCCAGGGGGACGGTCGTGACGCCGGGCGGGACGAAGCCCACGGTTGTCCCCACCGTCAGTTTTTCGTGGATCAGGGCCAGGCGTTCGGGGGTGCCCGCCGCCAGAGTCCCCAGCAGGGCCTCCTCCAGTTCGTTGCCGCCGGGACGCTCGTGTCCCCGCAGGTTGGCCAACACTTCGGCCAGCGCCACCCCCTCGGAGGCCAGCGCCGGACTGGCGTCGTAACCCGCCTCCCGCAACAAACCCGCGGCGGTAGCCATCCAGCGGGCAGTAGCGGCGGTGGGGTATTCGTACAGGAGTCCGTACCAGGCCGGGCTGATCACGCCCGCCGCATAGCCACCCGCCTTGGCCAGCCGGGGGTAAGACCAGGGCACCCAGGCCCGGGCGATTTTCACCTTTGGCAGTCCCTTCACCCGTGCCTTGTCCGTTGCCGCCGGAAAACGGTGGACCTCCGTCACCGCAGAGAGGTGAAAAGCGCCGACGACGATGGCTACCCGCTCGGCTCCCGATTTCAGGGCCTGCCGGATTTCGTTGCGCATCCACGCTTCGCGGCGTTCGTTCTCGGCATCCGAGGCTGCGGGAAAGGCCGTGCGCAGCTCCGTGATGATTTCGCGCAGGGCAGCAAAGGTGGCCTCCGCGTCCGTGTCTCCCCGCTCCAGGGTAGCATCCCACCAGCTTTCTCCGTCGGCGTAGCCCCCCAACTCAGCGAGCAGGGAAAGCGGGTCTTGCCGCAATTGTCTCCGGAGCGCTTTCGCACTTTTACCAGGGATGGGCGAGGCCTCCTCGGGCGGTGGCGTGGGGTCAGCAAACAAAGTGGGGGGAACGTGTGCCGCCGTTTGCGCCAGATAATGCTGGGCCGGGAGATCAATGGGCCGCACCTCCACCCCCCGCCCGGCAGCCCAGGCAATGGCTTGGTACTCCGGACTAAAACTGGCGAAAGGATAAAAGCTGGCCCTTTCAATGTCTTTGGCATCGTAGAGCACCAAGGCCACTGGCGGGCGCATGCCACTCGCGACAACTTCCAGGAGGCCCGCCCCGACGTCAGCGGGCATTTCAATCAAAATCAGATCGGGCTCGTAGGCCGCCAACGCCGCCACCAGCCGGCGGGCCGAGCCCGGGCCATGGTGCCGTATGCCGTAGGTGCGCGTCTCCATGCGGTCGTTGGGGGCGATGGTTTTGGTCTCATCGCCCGGGGTGGGTAAAAGTACGGGACAGCGGCCGCTTTCCCAGTTGCGGTACAGCGTGGATGGAGTGTATCGGCCTAAAGGCAATCGCCGGGGAACGGGTAATCCCTCCTCCCCTTGCTCCTCATCCTTTCTCCCCCCCTCGGGGGGCCGGGGGGGGCACCTGCGGCCGCGCAAAAAAATACCGGCACCCCTCGCCGAGAGAAGTGCCGGTACTGCGGTTGCCAAAAGCGGTTTTTAGCGAACGAGGCTGATCTTCATCCACATGTCTTCCACGGGGCGGTCTCCGGGGCGGGTTTTGGTGGCGGCGATTTTGTCGATCACCTCCAGGCCTTCGAAGACCTGCCCGAAAACGGTGTAGCCCTGGTCGAGGAAGGGGACGCCCCCTTCGCGCAGGTAAGCTTCCCGCACGGCGGTGGGGTAGCGCACGCCGGTTTGCCCTTCCTGGCGGTTGAGCTCGGCGTCGGTCACGGGCTTGCCGTGGACGATGTAGAATTGGGAGCCGCTGCTTTTCTTCTCCGGGTTGTTCGTCCGGGCCGCCGCAATGGCCCCTTTGACGTGGGCGAGGCTATCGACGAATTCCGCAGGAATCTGGTAGCCGGGGCCACCGGAGCCCAGGCGCGCATCGGGCCCGGCGTTGCGGCTCTCGGGGTCGCCGCCCTGGATCATGAAGCCCTCGATGACGCGGTGGAACAGCAGCTGGTCGTAGTACTGCTGCTCTACCAGCTTCACGAAATTATCCTGGTGTTGGGGGGTAGCATCGGATAGGCGCGCGAGCATTTCGCCGTGCGGGGTTTCAATGCGGATGATACATTCTTTGGGTGGAGTCACGTTGATGGTTTGAGTCGTGGTTTTGGATTTTCCTTTTTCGTCCGTCGCCGTCAGCCGCACGGTGTAATCGCCCGATTTAAAGTAGCGGTGACGGGGCATCGCCTCGGTGCTGCTGCGGCCGTCGCCAAAATCCCAGGCGTAGCTGCTCGCCTGCTGCGAAGTGTTCGTAAAGGTGAGGTACTCGGCGGCCCGGACCGTCTGGCTTGGCACCGTAAAGGACGCCTTGGGGGCCGCACACTGGCTGAACAGCAGCACTAAAACAAAAAGGGGAAGCAGGTAACGCACGGTAGTGGGAGTTTAACGGACAACGGAGACGCGCTCCATAACGACATCCTGGATGGGACGGCTGCCCGGCCGCGTGGGCAGGGCGCTGATTTTATCAACCACCTCCATGCCCGAAACGACCTGGCCGAATACGGTATATTCCATATCCAGGTCGGGGCGGCCACCCTGGGTCATGTAGGCTTCGCGCTGCTCAGGGCTGTACTTGATGTTTTTGACCCTTTCGTACTGATCGAGCGTGGCGGCACTTTGCAGTACGCCGGTAACGAGGTAAAATTGCGAGCCACTGCTCCTTTTTTCCGGATTCGACGTCCGCGCCGCCGCCAGGGCTCCCCGCAAGTGAGGGGCACCAATCTCGGGGTCAATGAGGTAGTTGGGGCCACCGGAGCCGAGTGGGACGTTGGGGCCAGCGCCTTTGCTATCGGGGTCGCCACCCTGGATCATGAACTCGGGGATTACCCGGTGGAAGAGCGTACCATCGAGGTAGCCCTCTTCGGCCAGCTTCAGGAAGTTTTCCTTGTGCTTCGGCGTATTGTCGAACAAGAGCACCTTGATATCGCCCATGTTGGTCTCAATCAAGACGTAACTTTCGCTGGATCCACAACCCACAAAGCTGCACGCCAGGGAAAAGAGCACCACAAGAGTCAGTATCTGCCGCATAAGGGTATTTTTTAACGCGGCAAAGGTAACAGTTGATTGGGGGTTTGGCAACCGCCCCGCTCAGGGGTCCTGACCTAATCGATCTGGGCAGTCATCGGGTACTTCAGGCCTTTGTAGCTGTGCAATACGGCTTTTACGCTGCCGACACTGACGGGCGACTCAATGAGGACGGGAATTTTATTCTTATCGTCGCTCACGTAAATGCTCATCTCGTCGCCCTCCTTAAAGACTTCGCCGGCAATGAGCTGAGGGCTGAACTTTTGGGTTTTAAACCGGCCAACGCCTTTGATTTTGGTATCGGGTTCGGCGCCCAGGTACTTGATTTTCAAGGGGTAGATCTCCTGGTCCATCAAAATTTTGATGGGGATTTCCTGGTTCTTTTTCATACCCGAATATTCGAGGTTGCGGGCGTAGTACACGATGGAAATCAGGTCATGCATACACTCGTTGAGGGCTATTTCTTTCTTCGCCAGGTCATCGCGGGTTTTGCCGCGCTCGCTGATGGCTTTGCCGGCGTCCTGATAGAAAGTCGTCCGGTCGTAGCGGGTATAGTCGCCCTCCTGGATGTCTTTGATGTGAATTTTGGGCAACAGGGTTTTCTTGTCGAGGTAACTCTCGTAGTTGTCGCGCACCTTATAAAACCACTCGTAGCTGGGGTAAGTCCGGCCGCGCACCATCACGTGGTACTGGTTGGGCAGGTCGTGGACGAGAAAGGTAACTTCCCCGGCGGCCAGCCAGACGAAGTTCCAGTTGTAGTAGAGTTTATAAACGATTTTTTCGCCGGGCTGGAAGGTGCGGTTTTCTATTTCGCAGACGTCCGGGGCCACCAACGGTGGGTGAAAAGGGGTGGGTGCGGTGGCGGGAAGCAGGTGCTGAAGGGCGCTGAACGCAGGTGCAAAGTAAGTCTGGTCAGCTGCGGATGCCCCCTTTACCTCCGCATGGCGGGAAGCGCTGGTCAGTAAGCCCAGGGGCAGGGCAAGGAGCAAGGTGAGGCGAAAGAGGGTGTTCATTGTTTTTTCTTTTTTGACGATGAGCCAGTAGCCGGGTAACGCTGGCACTAAGACGTTGACCAAAAAGAGGCTCGTAAAAGCCAGCAGGACGGCGGCGGCCGCAGCGGGCGAATTCCCCCACAATAACAGCCCAAGCTCCGTTCGGGTTACCAGGTTCAGGCCCGGTGGCAGGGGTAAGCCCGCCTGGACCAAATAAATGCCCGCAATACCCGCCAGGCCGCGCCACCAGGGCAGTTGAAGCCCAAAGAAGGCCAGCAGAAGAAGGAGTTGTGTACAATAAACGCCAAAACGCAGGCAAGCGTAAGCGCCAGCCCGCAACATTAACCAGGAATTAACGTGTTCCAGCCCGTTGACCAACTCCTGCGTAGCCAGGCCCCAGCGGCTGGCCAGCCAATCCAGCAGGCGCAGCACCACAGGCTTCCCTCCCCACCACCCAAGCAGGAGGAGCGCCGGCCCCAGCGGCATCAGCCAGTAGATGCTGAAGGGCAATCCACGGCCCAGGTAGGCGCCGGCCGTCCACACCAACCCTGGCCAGGCCAGCAGCAAAAAGGCGATCCACTGGCAGGCGCTGCCCAGAACGCTGCTCGTCAGTACCCCCGCCCATTCGGCGCGTTGGGCAACGAGCAGCCGCCCCCCGATCTCTCCAATCCGGTTAGGGGTGGCGGCGCTCAGGCTTACCCCCGCCAGCGTTGCCCGCCAGGTACGCCCGAAAGACCAGGGCAAAAAAGGCCGCAGCAGCAGAAACCACTTGCGGGCCTCCAGCCACCAGTTCAGGGGCATCAACAGCACGGCCAGCAGCAGGTAGGGCCAACGGTCGGCCGAACCCAGGGCCAGCAGAAATTCCGCCCAGTTCAGCAGCGCCAGAACCCGCCAACATTGCCAGGCAAAGGCCAGCAAAAGCACCAGTACCAGCAGCCGCCACGCCCACTTGCGGTAGCGGGAAGCATTTATTTTATCTGGCGCTCCGGTCAAATTATTTGTTGGTTTGGGGATTTGGACGGTTCTTTGTTGCAAAGCCCTCCGGGTGTAAATCTACGACATTGCCCTCCCCAAAACGTCCTCCCGCCGCCGAGCCCGCCGTCTACCGCATCCTGGGTGTTGACCCCGGGACGGTCGTGCTGGGCTTTGCCGTGGTAGAAATCCGCCCCAAATCCCGCCAAATTCTGGAGTTGGGCACCCTTCACCTCGTCAAATTCCCCGAACACGCCGAACGCCTGGCCGCCATTTACCGCCGCCTCTCCCAGGTCATTACCACCCACCAGCCCAAGGTGATGGCCATCGAAAGCCCTTTTTTCGGCAAAAACCCCCAGTCGATGCTCAAGCTCGGCCGGGCCCAGGGCGTGTGCATGGCCGCCGCCATGGGCCAGGGCCTGCAGGTGGAAGAGTACGCCCCCCGCAAGATCAAGCAATCAATCACCGGCAACGGCAACGCCAGCAAGGAACAAGTAGCGGCCATGCTCCAGAACGAATTTACCCTGGACCTCTCCGCCTCCCTCGCCGATGCCACCGACGCCCTGGGGGCCGCCATGTGTCATTTTCACCAGAGCAAAGGCCTGCCCGAAGGAGGAAAAAAATTCACCGGCTGGGAAAGCTTCATCAAGGCCAACGAAAAACGGGTGAAGAAGTAAGTTCAGTAGTGCAGTAGTTCAGTAGTTCAGTAGTGCACTAGTTTACAATTCTTTAGAGGTCCCAGCCGACCGACCCCGGCAGGGGTCCAACCTTAATAACCCCGGATGTAGGATGCAGCGCATCCGGAATCCGGGGCGGCTCCCAGGGTCATGCAGCACATCCGGAATCCAGGGCGGCTCCCAGGGTCCTACAGCACATCCGGAATCCGGGGCGGCTCTCAGGGTCATGCAGCGCATCCGGAATCCAGGGCGGCTCCCAGGCTCCTACAGCGCATCCGGAATCTGCGGGGGCTACCGCATCCGCATTCCCGGGGTGCTCCCTCAGAATGGCCTAGAACACTAGTGAACTATGAACTATGAACTACGAACTACGAACTACGACCTACTGCACTAAACCAAAGCTCCTTCGTAAAGCGGGAAGCGCTGCATAAAAGTGTGCACTTCTCCCCGGATACGGGCCAGCGTAGCTTCGTCCTGGTAGTTCTGGATGACTTCATCGATCCAGGCAACGGTCTGCCGGCAATCTTCTTCGGTAAAGCCGCGGGTGGTGACGGCTGCCGTGCCGATGCGGATACCGCTGGTGACCATGGCTGATTTTTTATCGAATGGCACCATGTTCTTGTTCAGGGTGATGTCGGCCTGGCCAAGGGCTTCTTCCGCTTCTTTGCCGGTGATGTTCTTATTGCTCAGGTCAATGAGCATCGAGTGGTTGTCCGTTCCGCCGCTGATGATGTGGTAACCTCTTTCTACCAGCGCCTGGGCCAGCGCCTGGGCGTTGGCGATGACTTGCTGGCCGTACTGCTTCCACTCCGGCCGCAGGTTTTCGCCGAAGGCCACGGCTTTGGCGGCGATGACGTGCTCGAGCGGGCCACCCTGCATGCCGGGGAATACGGCACCGTCGAGCAGGCGGCTCATTTTGATGAGGGTACCGTTTTTCAGGCTTTTGCCCCAGGGGTTATCGAAGTCTTTGCCCATCATGATGATGCCGCCCCGGGGGCCGCGCAGGGTCTTGTGGGTGGTGCTGGTAACGATGTGGCAGTGGGGGAGGGGGTCGTTGAGCAGGCCGGCGGCGATGAGGCCCGCGGGGTGGGCGATGTCGGCCAGCAAAATGGCTCCTACCTCGTCGGCAATCTTGCGGAAGGCTGCGTAATCCCAGTCGCGGCTGTACGCGGAAGCACCACAAATGATCATTTTGGGTTGTACCTCGCGGGCCTTTTCGGCCACCTTCTCCATGTCCACCCGTCCGGTGGCTTCTTCCACGCCGTAGAAGTGGGCCTCGAAGTGCTTGCCGCTGAAGTTGGCCGGGTGGCCGTGGCTCAGGTGCCCGCCGTGGGCCAGGCTGAAGCCCAGCGTCCGGTCTCCCGGCTGGAGGCAGGCGAGGAAGACCGCCGCGTTGGCCTGGGCGCCGGAGTGCGGCTGCACGTTGGCGTATTCGGCCCCGAAGAGTTCGCAGAGGCGGTCAATGGCCAGCTGCTCAATTTCGTCGACGATTTCGCAGCCGCCGTAATAGCGCTTGCCGGGGTAACCCTCGGCGTACTTATTGGTCAGGCAACTCCCCATGGCGTCCATCACGGCCTGGGAAGTGAAGTTTTCCGAAGCAATCAACTCAATGCCGTTGCGTTGGCGCTCCAGTTCGCGTTGAATGCGGTCAAATACGGCAGAATCACGTCCCATCTTTGTAGTTTCTTTGTGGCCCCGGAAGGTCGCGCGTTAGTAAACCGCAAAATTACGCCTTCTCCCGCCACTGGCCGCAATCAACCGATCACTAAAATTGTTAGGTCCCTACAATTTTTGCAAAGCTTCTCCGCCCCGTATGCCCTTTTTCCGCCCCAGCCGTTGTTCCGTTACGCCTCCCCGACCATCCCTGGCCAATGGGTTGGGTTTCCGACGGGCGGCAGGGATGCTGGGTTTTGCGCTCGGTGCGCTTTTGGTATTGCTCTCTGGCTCGCTGGCGGCAGCTACGGGTCGGTACCGGCTTACCTGGCGGGAAGACCCCGCCAGTACCATGGTCATCGGTTTTGAACACCAGAGTGGCAGCGCCGTCCGGGTGGTGTACGGTGAGGAAGACGGCGGCCGCAATCCCGCCGCCTACCGCTACACCGCCGCCCCTTCCCGCACGATCAACCACGCCGGGATGCGCAACGTCTTCGTTCGCCTGGGCAGCTTGCGGCCGGGCACTGTCTATTACTTCCTGGTGGTCGATAACGAAGGCGTCAGCAACCGCATGATGTTTGAAACGCCGCACGCTACGCCGGATAAGCCGTTGAGCATCATCGTTGGCAGCGATTCCCGCAACAACCGCGAGGTGGCCCGCGCGGCCAACCGCCTGGTGGGCAAAATCCGCCCCCACTTCGTCATGTTCGGCGGAGATATGACGGCCAGCGACACCGCCAGCGAATGGCAGGCCTGGTTTGACGACTGGCAGCTGACGATCAGCTCCGACGGTCGCCTGACTCCCATCGTGCCCGCCCGGGGCAACCACGAGCGCGCCAACGAATCGATCTACAACCTCTTTGACGTCAGCAACCCCAATATCTACTATACCCTCGACTTTGCGGGCGGCCTGCTGAGGACCTACACCCTCAACACGCTTTTCCCCGCCGGCGGCGACCAATTGAGCTGGTTGGAAAACGACCTGGCCCGCTGCAAAACCATGTGGAAGATCGCCCAGTATCACCACGCCATGCGTCCCCACACTTCCACCAAGCCCGAGCGCGACGAACTGATCACCCTCTGGGCTACCCGTTTTTCCCGCTACGGCGTGGACCTGGCCTGCGAGTCTGACGCCCACACCGTGAAGCAGACCTGGCCGATCCGCCCCAGCCGCGAACCCGGCTCCGCCGAAGGCTTTATCCGCGACGACCGGCAGGGCACCGTCTACGTCGGCGAAGGCTGCTGGGGGGCCCCCTTGCGGCCCAACGACGACGACAAGCCCTGGACGCGGGCCAGCGGACGCTTCAACCAGTTCAAGTGGGTGTGGGTAGATCTCCGCAACATCCAGGTGCGCACCGTAATGATCGACCGCTCCACGGGCGCAAAAGAAGAAAATACCAACGCCAACCGCTTCCGCAGCCCACCGGGCATCTTTTACTGGGAGGCGGACAATGGCGGCGACGTTTTGATCATTCCCCGTCGGCCCACCGTTAGCCCCGCTGCTCCGCCCCAGGGCCCGACGATGACCGGTGGCCGTACCACCCCCATTATCCAAAGTACGGCCCAACTGCCCGTTCTTACCCGCGATGCCAACAACCGCATCCGGGTGGCCTTTCAGATGCCCGGGGCGGGGGTACCTTACCTGACCATTCAAGACGAGAACCTGAACGTGCTTTGGCGCAAGGAACTCAGCGTCCGGGGGCCCGGACCTTACGCCGAGTTTGTGCAGTTGCCCGCCCTGCCCCGGGTCGGGCGGATGGAAATGATCGTGCGGGGGGCGGACCGGATCGTTGCGAAGTACGAGATCCGCTAGGGGGGGGGCCTCCCATCGCCTTCAACTTTGCCCGGCACCTGCGGCCGCGCCCACTCAAAAAAAAACCAACGAGCCATCGACTACTTCCTGCGCCTTGCTTACGACGGAACAGCCTACCGGGGCTGGCAACGCCAGCTGAACAGCCGCCAAACGGTGCAGGAAGTGCTCGAAACGGCGCTGGCCCGCATTCACGGCCAGGCCCTGCCCGCCGGAGCCTGCGGGCGCACCGACGCGGGCGTCCACGCCACCCAGTTTTACGTTCACCTCACCACCCCGGAACCCCCGCCCGCCAACTATTTGTTCATCCTCAATAAACACTTGCCACCCGACATCACGGTGCTGGAACTCCTGCCCGTCGGCGCCGGCACCCACGCCCGCTTTGATGCCACGCAACGCACCTACGATTACTTTTTCCACGGCCAAACCCACGCCCTGCTGAACCGCTACAGCGCGCTGCTGGACCTGACCGACTTCCAACCCGCCGCCCTGACCGAGAACCTCCAAGAGCTCGTCGGCACCCACGATTTTCGCGCCTTCTGCAAGGCCCCCGATCGGCACAACAGCACCCGCTGCACCCTCCAGTCGATACAACTTTACCACAACGCGGGCGGCAACCGCTACCGGCTGCAATTCGTCGCCGATCGCTTTTTACGGGGGATGATCCGCCTGCTGGTCAGCGACCTCTGGCGCGTGGGAAAAGCGGCGCAACGCACTACGGATTTCTCGGCCATGCTCGCCACGGGCGTTCGCACTGCCCCTTTTCTGCTGGCACCGGCCGAGGGACTTTTTCTAACGGGGGTACGCTATCCTTACCTCAACCGCGAACCCGACCTTCCCACCACCGCCGGCGAGGCGTGGGAGGCGGTCATTCCTTAGCCTGGCTGTCGATCCAGATCGTAACGGGTCCGTCGTTGACCAGGGCCACCTGCATGTCGGCCCCGAAGACGCCGCTGGCCACGGGGCGGTTTACGACGGTGGCCAGGGCGGCCAGGAAGTGTTCGTACAGGGGGATGGCCAGCTCCGGCCGTGCGCTGCGAATGAAACTGGGGCGGTTGCCTTTTTTGGTGCTGGCGAAGAGGGTGAACTGAGATACGACCAGTAAACCGCCCCCCGTATCGGCCACGCTCAAGTTCATCTTCCCCTCCGCGTCGCTGAAAATACGGAGCCGGGCAATCTTGCCGCAGAGCCAGTCGATGTCCTCCGGCCCGTCCGCCTCTTCGATGCCGAGCAGGATGAGTAGTCCGGGGCCAATCTGCCCGGTGATGGTACCGTCGGCGGTGACGGAAGCGGAGGAAACACGTTGAAGCAAAGCGCGCACAGCGGTAGTTTTTGGGGGGTTAGAGGGGTCGTTCCATTCGCCAGTCTTCCATCCGGTAGCCGTTGCCGATGTCGGTATCGAAGCGGTCGATTTTCTGGAAGCCAAGGTGCTCGTAGAAATTGATGGCGCGGTTTTGGTAATTGACATCGAGGCGCAGCGCGCCTTGGCCGGCGGCGGTAGCAATCGTTGCGACGTGCTCAATCAAGGCCTTGCCGTAGCCCTTGCCCTGGGTGCTGGGTAAGACGTAGAGTTTGTGGATTTTGGCGGTGCCGGGCAAGTAATCCAGCTGATAACTGACGTAGCCGACGGCGGCGTAGGCCGTGCCCGTGGCAGGAGGGTAATCGGGCGCAGCGGCCTCTGTTTGGGGTTCCAGTAGCAGGTAAAAGACGTGGCCGGCGGCCACCTGGGCTTCGAGGGCTTCGGTGCGGTACATGTGGTGCAGCATGTAGGCAATCTGGGCGGGCTCCAGAATGCCCGCGAAGGTATCCGGCCAGGTGAGGTGGGCAATCTGCTGGATGGTCGGGTAGTCGGCCGGGGTAGCCGCTACGATGCGGTGAGGATAAGACATGGCCGCAATTTACGCCACTTGCGCAGCATGAAGTTCGGGGCCGTTATTGCGGACGTTGCCCACCAGCGGAGAGACGGCGTAGTGGTGCAGCATCCCGCCGGGCGGGGTATGCAGGAGGTCGAGCACGCCATCGAGGGAAGTCGCCGGATCCAGCCAGCGCGCCTGGCTTTGCGGGGTGTAGAGCAGCATGGGCATCCGGTCGTGGATGGCGTCCATTTCCGCGTTGGGATCGCCGGTGATGATGGAAAAAGTGTGGATGGGGTGTTCGGGGTCGTCGGGGGGGCGCCACTGTTCCCAGATACCGGCCATGACGAGGAGCTGGCCATCGGCGGGTAAAATCCGGTGCGGCGTTTTGGCCTTGCCCACGCGTTGCCATTCGTAAAAGCTATCGGCCAGCACCAGGCAACGGCGCTGGCGGATGGCCTGGCGGAAACTGGGTTTATCCTCAATGCCCTCCCGGCGGGCGTTGATCATGCGGGCACCGATGCTCAGGTCTTTGGCCCAGAAAGGCACCAGGCCCCAACGGAACAACTGCAACTGCTGTGGGTCGCGGTCAGTCAGCACCAGGCCCTGCTGCGTGGGGGCCACGTTGTAATTGGTGGGTAGGCCTGCAGGGGGGAACTTTAGCTCGTTGCCAAATTGCTGCCGCAACTTCGCCTCATCGATTACGATGCTGTAACGTCCGCACATTTTTTTTCCTTTGGAAACGGCGGAAACCGGGGTGGGGTTTGGTGGGCGCGGCCGCAGGTGCGCTCTTGTGGACGAGGAGCAAGGGAAGTCCGGCACCCCAAAAACTCCCCCAACCCGGCGCGGGCCTCAGAACGCCCCATCGGTTGGCTTTCAAGACTTTCCACCGCCACTAACACGCAATTCCACCGTTTTCCACAGGCTTTTCAACCGGTTTTTCCACATTTGGGGCAGAACTTTTCCACCGCAACTGGGCCGCCAGAGCGTACCTTTGTAAATACGGATGGCAAAAGATAAAAGACTCGAAAGAATAGCTGGCAACGGTACCCCTAAGTACACCAACCGCACCCGCCTGCAGGAAGCAAACCTGCCGGAATACAGTCGGCTGCCCCCCCAGGCCCCGGATTTGGAGGAGGCCATCCTCAGTGGCATCCTTATTGAAAAGGAGGCCATGACGAAGGTGCTCGATATCCTCGCGCCCGAGTCTTTCTACCGCCCCGCCCACCAGGCCATCTTCCGCAGCATGCGTCGCCTTTTCGAGCGCAGCCAGCCCATTGACATTTTCACCGTCATGGAAGACCTGCGCAAAACCGAAGAGTTGGCCAACATCGGCGGCGCGGCGTACCTGACCCAGCTTTCGCTGAAGGTGACCAGTTCGGCCAACATCGAGTACCACGCCCGGATCGTCACCGAAAAATTCATCCAGCGTGAATTGATCCGCACCAGCACCGAGATCATTCACGACGCCTACGAAGACAGCACCGACGTGCTCGACCTGCTGGACAAAGCCGGAAATTTCATCTTCGAGATCACCGAGAAGAACATGGGCAAACAGGTGGCCGACATGGGCTCCCTGGCCAACCAGATCCTCGAACAGCTCACCATGCTCCGCGAAAAAGAGGATGGCCTGACGGGCATCCCCACCGGTTTCACGGAGCTCGACCGCCTCACCTCTGGCCTGCAGCCCAGCGACCTCATCATCGTCGCCGCCCGCCCCGCCATGGGCAAAACCAGCTTCGTGCTCAGCATGGCCCGCCACGCCGCCGTGGAGTACGGCAAAGGCGTCGCCCTGTTCAGCCTCGAAATGAGCGCCGCCCAGCTGGCCGGCCGTATCTTCAGCCAGGACGCCGAAGTGAACGGCCAGAAAATGCGCAACGGCAAGTTTGACGACGCCGAATGGGCCCGCCTGGTGGAAGCCATGAACCGCATCGGCGAAGCCCCCATCTACATCGACGATACGGCCGGCATCAACGTCTTCGAACTCCGGGCCAAATGCCGCCGCCTCAAACTGGAAAAAGGCATCTCGATGGTCATCATCGATTACCTCCAGCTCATGTCCGGCTCCGGCGAATCCAACAAAGGCATGAACCGCGAACAGGAAGTCTCCGGCATCAGCCGCGCCCTCAAGGGACTGGCCAAAGAACTGGAAGTGCCCGTCATCGCCCTGTCCCAGCTCTCCCGCGCCGTCGAAACCCGCGGCGGGGATAAGCGGCCGCAGCTGAGTGATTTGCGGGAGTCGGGTTGTTTGGCGGGGGATACGTTGGTGACTCTTGCCGACACAGGTAATAGGGTTAGATTGGATCAACTAGTTAAAGAACATCCTAACGGTGGCTTCACTATCTGGGCTATAGACGAAAACCATAATCTTAAAAAAGCGAAAGTAAGCAGAGCCTTTAGCACAGGCGTGAAGCAAACTTATCGATTGACTACTGCTTTGGGGCGTACGATTCGAGCTACTGAAAACCATAAGTTCTTGACAATTGAAGGTTGGAAACGTCTTGATGAGCTAACTATTGGAAATCATCTTGCCCTTCCACGAAAGGTCAATTCAGCCCCAAAGTTGTCTGACCGAATTAGCGATGATGAATTAGCACTTCTTGGTCATTTGATCGGCGATGGCTGTACACTTCCTCGCCACACTATTCAATACACTACACGGGAAGTCGATCTTGCTGAGAAGGTAGCGAATCTTGCTAAAAATATTTTCGGTAACCGAATTAGCCCATCAATAAAATTTGAAGGTAAAGACGAAAGTCGAAACGGATGGTACCAAGTATACCTTACTTCCACCGAGCACAGAACTCATGGCGTTCGCAACCCAATTTCGACGTGGCTATCTGAAATGAATGTATTTGGATTACGCTCACATGAGAAGTATGTTCCTGACGTAGTTTTCGGTTGTTCTTCAGAACAGATTGGGATTTTCCTTAGTCATCTGTGGTCTACAGATGGTTGCATTCGAATGGTGCAGGGAAAAACCGTCTACCCGGCGGTCTACTATGCATCTTCTAGTGAACGTCTCGCAAGAAACGTTCAGTCATTATTGATTCGATTGGAGATTAATGCCCGAATTAAGCAATTGCCTCAAAAAGATAAAGGGCGGGATCAATTCCATGTAATTGTAACAGGTAAAAGTGACTTATTGAAATTTAGCACTCAAGTTGGTGCTATTGGGAAATATAAGTCTACAGCTTTAGATGAAGTAATGAGTTTCCTCTCCGAGAGGAAAGAAAATACAAACAGAGATGTTATCCCTAAATCGGTATGGCACTCTATAGTCGTTCCAGCCATGCAGCGTGGTCAAATGACTACCCGCACTATGCAGGCAGATATTGGGATGAACTACTGTGGGACTTCACTCTATAAAAACAACTTAAGTAGAGAGCGGGCAGCTCGTGTAGCCTCAGTAGTGAATAGCCCAGAACTTAAAGCGCTTGCAACCAGCGATATATACTGGGATCAATTAGTATCTATTGAGAAATCGACTATTGAAGAAGTATTCGACCTTACAGTCCCTGGTCCTCACAATTTTGTAGCTAACAACATCATCGTCCACAACTCCATCGAGCAAGACGCCGATATGGTAATGTTCCTCTACCGCCCCGAGTACTACAAAATTCTGGAAGACGAGCAGGGCAACTCCCTGGTAGGCACCGCCGAAGTCATCATCGGCAAAAACCGCCACGGAGAATCAAAAGACATCCGCCTGGCCTTTGAAAGCAACTTCGCCCGCTTCTCCGATCTGGGGGACCCCGACTTCAGCCTCCTGCCCGACAGCGCCATCCAGTCCGCCCAGCCCGGCGGGGCCTACGGCTCAACGACCATCCCCAGCAAGATGAATACCGACGAAGACATTCCCTTTTAGGATGTCTTTTCGGCATTGCAAATCCCGCGCGGGGTTTACACCCCGCAGTCAACTTCTTTCTGTGCGCTAAATGCCGCTTGGGCCTAACCCAAGCCCAGGACTGTTCCTTAGTTCATCAAAGAAATGCCTTTCTCCGCATCAATGTGGATGACCCGCTCAGCGACGGCGCGCTGGCTGATGTCTTCGGGCGCGTTTTCCAGGCGAAGTACCCCCCGGGGGCAAACCGCTGCGCATACCCCACAACCTACGCAGCTGGCCCGGACGATGTCTTGGCCGCGCTGGGCGTAGTGCCGCACGTCGATGCCCATTTCGCAGTAAGTGGAACAATTGCCACAGCTGATGCACTGCCCCCCGTTTGTAGTGATGCGGAAGCGGCTCTGGAAACGCTGCACGAGGCCCAGGTAAGCCGCCAGCGGACAACCGAAGCGGCACCACACGCGATTGCCCATCAGGGGGTAGAAGCCCGTGCCGACAACGCCCGCAAAACCCGCCCCAATCAAAAAGCCGTACCATTTTTGGATGCCACCGGTCTGGATGCCCAACACTTCCGAAGCACCGCCGAAGTAAGTGTAGAGCGTCAGCCCCGTCATTACGATGGCCGCCACCAGGACCCCGTGGATGATCCAGCGTTCAAATTTCCAGGCCCGTAAGCTCTTATCGGAGAGCTGCCGCCAGGGGTCGCCCATCGTTTCGGCCAGTCCGCCGCAACCACAAACCCAGCTGCAATACCAGCGCTTGCCCAAAAAGTGCACCATCAGGGGGACACCCAGAATGATCAGCGCAATACCCCAAAAGAGCATGAATAAGCCCAGTGCTCCCGCACTCTGAAACTGGTCGAGCTGCCAGCCAAAGAAGAAGTCATAGTCCAGTGGCCAGATGTTTTTGAAATCGTACCACGGCTTATTGAGGGCTACCAGGATTTCCGGAATCATGAAGGCAAAGGCCGTTTGGAAAAACATCACCGAGATCGTCCGGAAAATCTGGTACTTGTTGTGGCGGTACTTCGCAATCATCCGCACGCCCATCACCAGAATGATGAGGGTATACATCAGGCCGTAGAGGAACCACTGGCTGGCGGCCCCGCCTTCGTCTTCGCCACTGAAAAACTGGTAGAGGGCTTCGCTGACCGGGCTGACCATTTGTATCCATGCAACAATGTGGTGGCTCGCCCAGTACAACAGCAAATAGAATCCGATGAAGTACACCCCGGTGAAAATCCCCAGGTAACCACTGATGCCCTCCGGCCCTGCGTCGCGCGCCTCCTGCTTCCAGGACTGCTGCGCAAACAATACCAAGCCAATGATGACGATGGCAATCAGGGCCGTAACGGCGGGCCAGAAAAACTTGTCGTCCATGTACCAAAAGCCGTAGCCCAGGACGCCCAGAATGGTAACGGTCAGGAAAAAAGCCCGCCAGCCCAGGTCCAGTCCCTTGGTGAGTTGGCTGTGGAAGATGTGGTCGTTCTTGATGCCAGGCTGCGCCGCAAACTTGGGCAATACGTAGAGAATACCGCCTAAAGCGCCCAGGCCGATGGTCAAAAAGAAGAACAACCACGGGTTATTCGTTACCGGCCCGTCGGCGGCACCCTGAATCCAGCCCGTACGCTGACTTTTAAACTGCCATTCCGGCAATTCCACCTCCCACTGCTGCTTACCTTCGGGCAATCCGTTGGCCTGTAGCTCCTGGTCTACCAGCGTCCGGGCCAGGTAGAAAGTCTCCTTCAGGGCTTTTTCGGCGGCGAAGGTGGTTCCGTAGGTGTTTTCAAAGAGCCCGGTCCTTTCGCCGGCAGTAGTGAGCGCCCGTTGGTGCATGGCCGCAATGTCTTGCCGCGCCGCATCGTCGGTGGCAAACGGTGCTGTCAGGTCTGCCGGCGTAAAATTATAATGGTCTAATCCGAGCATGCCCGTAAATACGAGCAAGGCGATGGCAAACAAGCCAAGCCCGAGGTACTGCAAGGTGGATTTGTGGGTGGACGTGGAAGGCATGAGGTATTTCTTAAAGTCTTTCTTAAGGATGGGTACTTGCTGCGGCGGACTATTCCGGCTTGACGAAAGCCCGGGGTTTCCGCTGGCCAAAGCCGAGGTAGCGCAGGGCCGCCGATAAACTGCGCTCTTGCCGCAGTTGGAGCTTTTTGCCAGTTTGCTGGTTGTACAGCGCGACTACTTCCGCCTCGTATTGTTCGTAAAATTCCGGGTCGAAATTGGCCATACCGAGTTGCTGCAGGACTTCTTCCACGTGCTTGCCTTCCTTGATCCATTTTTCGCAGACTTCATGGCGGTAGCGGATGCCCATCAGGTTGAAGCCCCGGATGGTGCCGTCGGCGGCTTCGTAGTTGATGCGCACGGCTTTTTCTCCGTCGGGGTGTTCCCAGTAGAGGGTGGCCAGGCCGTCGCGCCCGCCCGCCGGTACTTCGCCGTACACCTGGTATTCCAGATCCAGGAATTTCGCGGAGTTGAACCAAACGCCGGGGTCGTAACCCACCTTCGTGCCCAGGATGTTGTAAGCCACCGTTTCGCCCATCATCCGGCCGGTGTACCAGATGGCCTCTACGCCACGCCGCCCTGGCTTGGGGTCCAGCACTTCCGCGCAGTCGCCAATGGCGTAGACGTCGGGGACAGACGTTTCCAGGTAATCATTGACCTTGATGCCGCGCCCGAGTTCCAGGCCCTCGGTGCCCCGTAAAAAAGCTACGTTGGGGCTAACGCCCGCCGTGAGCCCCACAAACTGGCATTCGATGCGTTCGCCGCCCTTAGTGGTGATGGCACCGGCCGCGCCCGTTCCGTCGTCGTGGATGGTGTCCAATTCGGTCTCTTCGCGCAGGTCAATGCCCCTGCTGCGGATGTGGCGTGAAACCATCCGGCTCTCTTCCGGCGGCAGGGCGTTGTTCCAGTAGCTTTTTTCGCGGATGAGCAGGGAAACGGGAATGTGCCGGCTGTGGAGCATCTCCGCCAGCTCGATGCCAATGAGCCCGCCGCCCACCACCACGGCCGCTTTGATCTCGGCCGTATGCGCTTCCAGATAAGCCAGGTCCTGGGCGCTGACCATGCCGCGTACCCGCTCCAGGTCTTGCCCCGGCCAGCCGAATTTGTTCCAGTAACTGCCCGTGGCCAGCACCAGTTTATCGTAGGCCAGGTGTTTGCCGTTGGCCAAATGCAGGGTTTTGGTGGGGGTATCGACCCGCTCGACGTACGCTTGCAGCAGGTCAATCCGGTTTTTTTCCCAGAAGAAAGGCTCGTAGGGGATGATGTCTTCGAAGCGCATATGACCCATGTAGACGTACATGAGGGCGGTGCGGGAGAAGAAGTACTCCGTCTCGGCAGAAATCAGGGTGATGCGAACGGAAGCGTCGAGTTTGCGCAGCCAACGGGCGGCGGTTACTCCGGCAATCCCATTGCCAATGATGGCGACGTGCATAGAAAATAGCTGGTGGTCAATTCCGTAAAACTACGTGTAAGATCACTTACGGAGGTTACGCCAGCCGTGGATGTCGTATACTGACAGTTCTCAAGGGCCTGCTTTTCTGCGTAGCCCAAGAAGTTGGCCCTAAAAAAGAGGTCCTTTCAGGGCGCGCACGCAGGTGCAGGGAATGTCTTTGGGGAGCAAGGGAAGTCTCCACCGTCCCTTGCTCTCCCCCATTGGGGGTTGGGGGCCAACATTCTCCCCCCTTCGGGGGGTCGGGGGGGAGCACCTGCGGCCGCGCCCAAAAAATACTACCCTAAACGTTGAGGTAGCTCATCAGGCTGTCGTAGCGCTCGCGCATGGTATCCTGGAGTTGCTTCTCATTGAAGCTGGCCTTCACCGTGTATTTGTAGCGCTCGAAGGTGGCCAGGGTGCTGGCAATACTCTGGCTGCTGACCTTGATGGTGACCTCCACGAGACCAGAATCGGGAAAACTACGGACAAAACTGCTCAGGATCACCGCCCCGTCACTCTCCACAATGCGGGCAATTTCGGCCAGGCTGTAGTCCTGCCGGCCCACTTCCAGAATGACGATGGACCCTGGATCACGGAAGGTGCTCGATTCGGCGAAGAAACGCAATAAATCTTCGCTGCTGACCATCCCGAGGTAGTTCCCCTCCCGGTCAATGACGGGCACTACCGTCAGCTTGTACTCCACCAGCAGGCGCATCACGTCGTAAAGGTGGTCATCGGGGAACACCGCCGGGGGCCGCGAAGCCAGGGGATAATTGCCCACCTCTTCCATGGCGTCGGCGTTGAGGATGTCCTCCTCGGAAATCACGGCTACCAACTGCCGGTTTTCCACGATGGGCAGATGGCGAACGTAAAATTCGCCCATCACGCCGAGCGCTTCTTCACCGGTATCAGCGGGACGTAGCGGGACAATCAGGTCAGTAAGGAGGGATTCTGCAGTCAAGGGGAAGTCGAGGTTGGTGAGAGGCAAAAAGGTGGGAACGCTGCCACGGCGGGGAAATATAGGCATGTTTAACCCAGTAAGCGTTTTTTCTGGGTGGCAAACTCATTCTCCGTCAGCAGCCCTTTCTCCTTCAGGGTAGCCAGGCGTTGGAGTTGTTCGAGCAGGTCTTCGCTGATTTGGGGCAGTTCAACCATTTCTTCTTCCTTAATCGGATTGGCCAGTACTACTTCCTCTTCGCTGCGGTCCGGGGCCAGGCGGTAACCATTGGCGACGAAGGCCTCGAAGTTGGGCTGGACCCGCAAAAACGCCAGGCTATCGTGGGTACGGATCCGCTCGAAGTCCGCAAAACCCATGGCGACGGCCCGGTCCAGGTGGTAAAAAGCTTTGTCGGCCTCTTCCTCGCAGGAATAGGAGCAAGCAATGTTGAAGTGGGAGGCCACGTCGCGGGGGTTTTTCTCCAGTGCCTGCTGAAAAGCGAGAATGGCCCGGTCGTACTCGAAATCGCGGAAGTATTTCAGTCCGGCTTCGCGCTCGGCCTGCCCGGTGGATACGGCCCGGACGGGCTGGGGGCTGGGCCCTGTTTCGGAGGCTCGGCGGCCGTTGCGTTTTTGCCGCAGTTGTTGCTCGCGTATGGCGCGGTCGCGTTGGCGCTGCTGGTAGCGGGCTTCGCGGTCGTTCATCGGCCTGGCGTTCTGGTTGCGCAACTGGGGCTGGACGGGGTGGTATTGGCTCTTGTTGTACTTCGCGTCGAAGGTTTGCTGGTCCATGCTCAAAAAAGAGATGGCATCGATGACACCAATCAACCAGGCCAGCGGAGCAAAGATGATGTAGAGAATGCCGAGGCCCACCTGCCCCAGGTAAAAGCGGTGCAAGCCCATTATGCCGCCAAAAAAAGCCAGTACTGCCGCTAGATTTTTGTCCTTCATGTGCTAATCCTTAACGGTAAAGGAAGGCATTTCGTTCTGAATTTGGTCACTTTTCGACTAAGCCCCGGTGCATCAGGATGAAAGCCGCCGTTCCGGTGCCCGGCGCTTCGGTCCCTCACGCAGCCCGTCTACTCCTCCAGCCCCCGGAAGATGCGGCAGGTGAGCACCGTCAGGTCGTCAGGATACTCGGTCTGCTGCCGGAAATCGTCGAGCATCGTCTTGAGCGACCGGTTGAAAGCGGCGGCGGAGCGCCCGTGCTGGCGGCGGCAAAAATCGTAGAGGATTTGCTCGTCGAAGGTTTCCCCGGCCAGGTTTTGCAGGTCCGTCAGGCCGTCGGTAAAGGTAACCACCAGGGCCTCGTCTGGGAGCTGTACAGTGCCCACTTCCAGCATCGGAAGCACGTCGATGGAGCCCAAAACCAGGGTGCCTTCCGTCAGCAGTTTAATGCCGTTTTCGCTCACCAGTACCGGTGGCGGATGGCCGGCGTTGACGTAGCGCAAGACGTGGTCGTGCATGTCATACTCGGCTACAAAGAAAGTGACGAAGCGCTCCCCCCGCGTGATCTGGTACACGGCGGTGTTGATTTCGGTAACGAAGTCGTAGAGGTCGGTCCGTTTCTTGATGAGGGTGTGGAAGTTGGCCTGGAAATTGGCCATCAGCAGGGCCGCACTCACGCCCTTGCCGGTGAAGTCGCCGATGCAAAAGACGAGCTTTCCGTCTTCAAACTCTTTGTAATCGATGTAATCCCCACCTACCCCCAGCTTGGGTTTGTAGATCGTGCTGATCTCGTACTGGTCGCGGTGCGGATACTTTTCAGGGATGAGCATTTGCTGCACTTTGGCCCCGAGGTCCAGGTCCGCTTCGAGCCTTTCCTGTTCCAGTTGCCGCCGAAAAAGACGCTTGTTCTCAATCGCTACGGCAATGACGTTGGTGATCGTGGTGATGATCTGCACCCGCTCAAACATGTCTTCTTCTTCGCTGAAGCGGCCGATGAGGATGTAGGCAATGGGCCGCTCTTTGTGGAGGACGGGAACGACGTGGACAAAATTGGCGAAGAAGGGGTGGACCTTGGGGTTGACCAGGCCCGGCCGGGTGAACCGGGCCAGGGCAGCGCCCAGGTCGAAGTCAGGGAGCGGCTTATCGTCCATCCCGATCTGGGTAGCCATCAGCCAGCGCTGGTCGTTTTGGCTGTCGCGCACGAACAGAGCCATTTCCAGTACGCCGAGTTCCTGGTGCAGGAAGGTCCGGTACATGTCAAAAAGGTCATCAACGGCAACGTTGTTGTTGATGGCCTGGGTGATTTGGAGCAGACGGCGGACCTGCAACTGCCGCAAATGCAGTTCGCGTTCCAGGGCATTCATGCGCGTTATTTGGTCCGTCATCGGGCGTAAATATAAAGCAGGAATCCGGCACTAATGTGCAAGGTGGGCGCGGCCGCAGGTGCTCCCCCCCGCCCCCCCGAGTGGGGGGAGTATGGACGGGGAGCGGGGGAATACCTCCGCTCGCCGGGTACTCCCGTGGGGAGGAGGAGTTTTGCCGTAGCTTTGGCAAGCGGTGGGTCATTCCCGCAGGTAAAAGGCTGCGCCTTCCCGCGTTTTCGGTACTTTTGTCCACCTTCCGCCCCCCGGCTCCGCCAATGGAAAAAACCCATAAGATCCTCAACGACCCCGTTTACGGCTTCATCACCATCCCGTATGGCACCTTGTTTGAGCTCATCGAGCATCCGTTTTTCCAGCGCCTGCGGAGCATCAAGCAAGTCAGTCTTACCCACTACGTGTACCCCGGGGCCCTGCACACCCGTTTTCACCACGCCCTCGGGGCATTACACCTGATGGGGGACGCCATCGCCAGCCTGCGCGGCAAGGGCGTCGCCATCTCCGCCGCCGAAGCAGAAGCAGTGAGCATCGCCATCCTGCTCCACGACATCGGCCACGGCCCTTTTTCCCATACCCTCGAACACACCCTGATTTACGCCCACCACGAAGAACTCTCCCTCCTTTTTATGGAGCGGCTGAATGAGGAGTTCCAGGGCCGCCTCAGCCTGGCCATCGAAATTTTTACCGGCCGATACCCCAAGCCCTTTCTCCACCAGTTGGTCTCCGGCCAGCTCGATATGGACCGGATGGACTACCTCAACCGCGACTCTTACTTCACCGGCGTCAGCGAAGGCGTCATTGGCTACGACCGCATCATCAAGATGCTCAATGTGGTAGACGATCAACTGGTCATTGAGCAAAAGGGCATCTACTCCGTGGAGCGCTTCCTCACCAGCCGGCGCATCATGTACTGGCAGGTGTACTTACACAAGACCGTGGTTTCGGCGGAGCGGATGCTGATCCTCGTCTTGCAGCGGGCCCGCGAACTGGCCGCCATGGGCCAAACGCCGTGGGCCCCGCCCAGCCTGGAATATTTCCTCAACCACCACATCACTACCGAAGACTTCAAAAAGCGCCGCAACGAACTGCTCGACTGCTTTGCCGCCCTGGATGATACCGACATCTCCGCCGCCGTCAAGGCCTGGCAAAAACACTCCGATCCGCTGTTGTCCTACCTCAGCTACGGCCTGGTCAACCGCCGCCTTTTCCGGCTCGAGTTCTCCAACGAACCCTTTCCGGCGGCGTACCTGGACAACATCCGGACTGCCTTGGCCAGCCACCGCGATCTGCCGCGGGGGGCGGAGAGCTTCCTCATCGTCGGAGAAGAAAGCAACAGCGCCTACACCCTGAACAAAGACGAGATCATGGTACTTACCAAATCGGGCAGTGTAGTGCCCATGTCCAAAATCAGCGACTTTGGCATTGCCCCCCGCACTTTCCGCAAGTATTTCGTTTGCTACCCCAAAGAGATCAGCGGACTGCTCGCGCCCCACTTTTAGGAATTGGATAACCTTTACCCACGCCACCATTGCCCAGTGATGGGCGTTATACCTGTTTGACGGCCCTTGGCCAGGCTATTCTACACCCAACCAATGAAACAATGACTTTGCTACTCGCCATTTCGTTTTTTCTCTTCCCCCCCTCTCTTCCTAAGGTTCACCTGACCCTGACCACCGAGCAAGGAGCCAGCGGACAAATCCGGCTGGCGGTTTACGACTCCGCCACGGGATTCAGCCAGCAAAAGCCCATCCAGTCTGCCGTCTATTCCGTGGCCGATAAGTCGATGGCCCTCAGCCTCGAACTTCCCGCCCCGGGGCATTACGTGCTCGCTGCTTTTCACGACGTAAACGGCAACGGGGAACTGGATACCAACCTCTTTGGCGCTCCCACCGAACCCTACGGCTTTACCCAGGTTCCTCCTTCCAAGTGGCGGGCTCCGCAGTTTGCCGAAGTTGCCAGTTGGTTTGCCGCCGGCCCCGTAGAGCTGGCCATCAATTTAAAGCCCTGGAAGGCCTACTGAAAAGAAGGCCGGGGAAACTTTAGTGGACGTTTGGGTATTTTACACTACCAGCTTTTTTTGGAGCATCTTTACCCCGCTCCCTTTTTACCCGGACTTATGGCCAAACAGAAAAAAACAGAATTCGTTAACCGCAAAGCGCGGCATGATTACACCTTCCTGGAGACCCTCGAGGCGGGCATCGTCTTATCCGGCACCGAGATCAAGAGCATCCGCGGGGGCCACGTCAATCTGCGCGATGCCTACTGCATCTTCCAGGGCTCCGAAATGTGGGTACGCTCCGTGTTCATCGGCGAATACAAGCAGGGCAACATCCACAACCACGAAGAGCGGCAGCCCCGCAAGCTCCTCCTGAAAAAGCAGGAGCTCAAAAAGTGGCAACGCAAGGTCAAGGAAAAAGGATTCACCATCGTCCCCTATCGCCTCTACCTTAACGAGAGGGGCATTGCCAAGCTGGAAATTGCCCTGGTGCAGGGTAAAAAGACCTACGATAAGCGCGAAACCATTAAAGCTCGCGACAACAAAGTGCAGTTGGACCGGGTCATGAAGAAGTTCAACTAAACTGCCCGCTCCATTGCCGTAAAATGCAGAAGGGCCATCTTGATGATTCAAGACGGCCCTTTTGCATTTTCGCCGGAGCGTGGGAGGCACTACGGGGCAGTGGTCAACATCGCTACGGCCTGGTAGCTTTCGGCTACGGCCAGGTTAAAGCGCTCCTCGTGGGCCAGTTGGACGACCGAGGGGGAAGAGAGCAGGTTGGCCGGCTGGCAGCCCAGCAGCCAGTAGCGGGCGCTGAAGCCGAGATCGGCGACAATCTGACTGGCCAACTCGGTTTCGTTGGGGGGCATAATTTCAACGAGGTTGGGGCGGCCCCAGATGAAGGTTTTGGCTTCCCATTTCTTTTCCAGGGGGATCCGGACGCGGTAGCCGATCTCATTCGCCGGTACGTAACCCCGCAGGTAGCTGGGGTTCATCTTGCGCAGTTGCTGGCGGGGGATGCCGCAAGCGTCGGCCAGCTTGTTGAGGGAAAGGTGACGGTAGACCCGTAGGGCGGCCAGTTCGTCTTCCTTGACATTTTCGGCGGGGGTCAGGCCATAGTCGTCGTAGTAGTTGACGGTGTAGGCAGCGGCCACGTAGGCGGCTACGTACTGCTGCGACTCCCTGGGCAGGTAAGGCTTTACCTTGGGGTAGTAGGTGTGCCCGCCGGATGCGGAGATGGCCCTGCGGACGCGGCCGGGACCACAATTGTAGGCAGCAAGTGCCAGGTGCCAATCGCCAAACTGTCCGTGCAGTTCCTTGAGCATCACCACGGCAGCTTCGGTAGCCCGGTAGAGATCGAGGCGCTCGTCAACGGTTCCGTCGACGCGGAGGCCCATGCTACGGGCGGTGGCGGGCATGAGTTGCCAAAGGCCGGCCGCACTGGCCGAAGAGACTGCCCGGGGTACGAGCATGGATTCTGCCACGGCCAGGTACTTCAGGCTTTCGGGCATTTCGTGCTTGGCCAGGTAGTACTCAAAGATGGGGAAGTACTGGCTGGCTCGGCCCAACATTTTTTCCGTGCTGTGGCTGCCGGTGCCCAGGTAGTCCTGAAGCTTGGAGCGCAAGTGGGCATCGGTGGCGTGGGTGGAGAGGGGAAGGTCAAGGTCAGCCAAACGGTGGCTGATGTTCGCGGGGTCGTTGCTGGATGAAGGTACCGTTGTACTTATCGAGTTCGCCTGCGCGCTCAGCACCATTGCCACAAAAAGGGCAAGGTGCAAGCACTTCATTAGCTTGCTCATCTAAAATAATTTCGTTTAAAAATTACTGACCGCCTCACTGCCGCGGGTTCATGGGATGCGGCTCTTCGGTCAGCTTGTCGTGGGGTATCATCTGGGGTACGGATGAGAAAAAACAGTCGCCAGAAAGGGTTTCCCCGTTCCTTAGCTCCCGCAAAGATACTGGCATCTGGTGCCACGGGTCAAGGCTTTGGGCCCTAATGACCTGTTTGTCAGGCCCTCCGGCCCCGTTTTTCGGGCTTTTGCCGATTTCGCGATTCAGGCTCCAGACGGGCAAAATCTACCGAAAACGAAATTTTCTCCCTATTTCCATCGGTGGAGATGCCACCAACGGAATAAACATTAGGAAAAACCGCAAGTGACCTTTAAGGGAAAAACTGCCTTATTTAAATGTTAAAATTTTTCGAATTTCCTCCGCATCCCGTCTTTCGGGCGCGATTCCCCGGGCCGAACAGTACTGTTGGTGGCGGGATTCGGCGGGGTAGAAGGCCGTGATTTCCGCTATTTGGGTCTGTACGGCGTAGCCCTTCTGTCGCAGTTTTTCGACGCTGGCTTCGGCCGTCTGCAGTTGCTCCGGGCCGGCGGAGTCACCGGCCAGCACGAAAATGGCCGAGCGGTATTGCCCGCCGCGATCCTGGCGGTTGCGGGTAGCGTCGTGGAGGGCAAAGAACTCGGTCAGGAGGTCCGCCGTGCTAAGCGTACGGATGTCGTAGGTTACCTCCACCGTTTCAGCGTGGCCGGTGGTTTTGGTACAGACCTGGCGGTAGGTGGGGTGGGGCAGGTGCCCGCCAGCGAAGCCCACCCGGGTGTTCACCACGCCGGGGAGTTGCCGGAGGTGATACTCCCGCCCCCAAAAGCAACCACTGGCCAGGTAGAGGGTGGCCCTTCAGGCCGGGTTTTCGCTTTGGGCCTCGAATTTGGCGCGGGGGATGAAGCGGATGGAGAGGCTGTTGACGCAGTGGCGGGTGTCCTTGGGGGTGAAGCGCTCACCTTCAAAGACGTGGCCAAGGTGCCCGCCGCAGTTGTGGCAAAGGATTTCTACCCGCCGGCCGTCGCGGTCGCGCACCTTATCAATGGCCCCGGCAATTTCGTCGTCGAAACTTGGCCAGCCGCAACCGCTGCTGAACTTGTCCTGGCTATCGTAGAGGGGCGCATCGCAGCGGCGGCAGACGTACACGCCGTCTACCTTAAAATTGTTGTACTCATTGGCGAAGGGCATTTCCGTACCCTTGTGTACAATGACGTGCTCTTCCTCTGGCGTGAGGGGGTTGTAGTTGTCCGGAGTTTTCATACCGGATCAACAAAGTTGCCTGCGCCAGGGTTCTGAGCGGTCGGGGGGGGGCCTCCGCTCATTGGTCCGTTCCCCGCACCTGCGGCCGCGCCCAGCGTCCCGAAAACCGCGGCGGCGGGTGCGGCAGATGAAATGCTTAGAGTTCTTCGATGACGAAGTCGTAGCTTTCCATAATGACGTTGGCCAGCAATTTGCTGCAGGCCATTTCCACCTGATCGTGGGCCTCGTCCGCGCTGGCGGCGTCGAGGCTGATGGTGATGTGCTTACCGATGCGCACGTCCGTCACGCCATCGATGCCAATGTTGGGCAGGTTTTTGACAACCACTTTGCCCTGGGGGTCGAGCAGTTCGGCCTTGGGCATTACGTTGATGTGGGCGAGAAATTTCATGGAATGCGGCATTTAGTGGCGCGGGGGCGGCGCGAGAAAATTGATGACCAGGTACACGCCCACGATGAAGGGGAAAGCTGCCGCGCGCAGGGCGAGCAGCAGGGCGAGGGCGAGGGCCGCAAAGATAATCCGCGTCTCGTTGCCCGCCCACTTAGCTCCCTTGATCTTGAAAGAAAACATGGGGTGCTCCGAAACGAGCAGGTAGGAAAACAGGGCAATGACCGGAAAAAGCACCAGCGGACTACTGACGTAGGCCGCCCAGCCGAAGGCATCCTGATCGTAAATGAGCATCAGGCCCACCGCAAAAACGGTACTGGTGGGGGTGGCCACGCCGATAAAATTTTCGGATTGCCGGGTATCGAGGTTGAACTTGGCCAGGCGCAGCGCAGAAAATAAGGTAACCACCAGCCCGGGTGCGGCGTACCAGGACCAGCCGATGGCGGGCGCGGACGCAGGTGCCGGGTCTTGTCCTGCGAAGAGCAAAGTATAGTAAATGACGCCGGGCACCGCCCCGAAGGAAACCATATCCGCCAAACTGTCGAGCTCTTTGCCGTGCTCACTCGATACCCCGAGCAGGCGGGCCGCCAGCCCATCGCCGAAGTCGAACCAGCCCGCCGCAAACAGAAACCAGAACGCGGCAACGAACTGCTGATCGAGCACACTGATGATGGCCGCACAACCACAGAAGAGGTTGAGCAGCGTGATGAGGTTGGGAATTTGTGATTTGCTGAACACGGATGAGGGTGGCTTGTTTTTTTCCCGCCGGGAAGGACAAGGTAGTGGTCCTTTTCCCTTTTGTCAGCAAAAAGCGTGCGGAACTGTTATGAAACCCGTAAAGCCGGTGATTCGTCGGTAATTTGCCAACGTTTTAACGTACCGAAGTAGTCTGTTTTTCTGTTTTACCCCTGCGCTTTCCGCCTGGCTGCTCTACTCGACAGTTGGCGGTACCGACAAATACATCCCTTTCACTCCCCAGATAATACCGCCCCGAAACAATGCGATCATTTTACCTTTTGGTGCTTCTGCTCTTGGGCCTGGCCACTCCCCTGGCCGCGCAACGGGCAAATGACGAGTGCAGTAACGCCCTGGCCCTGCCCCCGGTACTGAATTACTGCTCTGGCCCCGGTGCACTATCCAACACCGGCGCTACTACGTCTTTCACCGGTGCGCAGGCCAATAATTACGGTATCTGCATCAGTGAGCCGAATGAAATGCACGACGTCTGGTTCTCCTTCGTAGCCCAACGCAACTCGGCCAACATCCGGGTAAATGGAAACATTCCAGGCAACGTACGGGGATCCATCGTCTCTCCGCAAATGACCCTGTACAGCGGCCCGTGTGCGGACATTACCCGCGATGACGTCATCGTCTGTAAGTCCCCTTTCCAAAACCTCAATGGCATCAACGCCATTGCCACCAACCTCATCGTGGGCGAAACCTACTTCCTGCTCGTAGGGGCCCGCAACGGCAACGAAGGCACTTTTGAGCTTTGTATTGACCAGTTCGACGCCGTGCCCGACCCCAACAGCGACTGCGCTACGGGCGTAATTCTTTGCGATAAGTCTCCCTTCAGTGTTGCCTTTTTGAGTGGCAACGGGACGGTGCGGGATGACCTCCAGGCCAACGGCTGTGTGGACAACAACTGCCGGCCGACCGAAGACAATTCTGCCTGGTACCGCTGGACCTGCGACCAGCCCGGCACCCTCTCTTTCGTCATCACCCCCCTCGGCGCAGCCATCAACGAAGACATCGACTTTGCCGTCTATGAACTGACCAACGGCATTGACGACTGCGGCGCCCGCCAAACCCTACGCTGTATGTACTCCGGCGAAACCGGGGGCCAGGCCGATAACCTCAACCTGCCCTGTCTGGGCCCCACAGGAATGAGCGATGCCGACCCCGACACCTCCGAAAGCTGTGGTTGCCAGCCGGGAAACAACAATTTTGTCCGGTCCATTGACATGGTAGCCGGGCGGAGCTATGCCCTGGTGATTTTCAATTTTTCGGCTTCGGGCGACGGCTTTTCCATCGAGTTCGGTGGGACGGGGACTTTCGTGGGGCCCGAGGCGGCGTTCTCTTTCAGCAGCGCCGAAGTCTGCGTGGGTGATGCCCTGGTCTTTGAGGACCGGTCTACCTCCGTCGATCAGATCGTTTCCCGGGAATGGAACTTCGGCCCCACGGCTACGCCCCGGACGGCCAGCGGCCCCGGCCCCCACTCCGTCGTTTTCGGTGCCCCCGGCAACCCGGCCGTGGAGCTGGTCATCGAAACTTCGCGGGAGTGCCGCGAAATCCTGAGCCAGCGGGAAGTCAACGTCATATGCTGCGACGGTCAGTTTACGGGCACGGCCCAGATCAGCGACGTGGTTTGCCCCAACGACATTACGGGGGCTATTGACCTGACGGCCACGAGCAGTTTTTCGCCCACCACCCTGGCCTTCAACTGGAGCAATGGGGCGATGACCGAAGACCTGAACAACCTGGGTCTGGGGGATTACACCGTTACGGTCAGCGACGTCTCGGGCTGCGAAGAAGTTTTTACCTACACCGTCGGTGGCCCGCCCGCTTTCCGATTTGATACCTTGATTGGGATGCCCGACTGTGCCGGAGGGACCAACGGATCGCTCACCTTCACCGTGCTGGCGGGGGGGCTGGGGCCTTACGAATACAGCTTCAACGGTGGAGCCTTCAGCGGAAACAACGTCTTGAACAACCTGCCGGTCTCTACCGTCAACGTCGTAGCCCGCGACGCCAACGGCTGCCTGGTGGACCAGGCCATTGACGTAGATGAGCTCGAACTGGGGCTGGTCCAAGGCGCGCCGGTATTCACCGAACCCATTTGCAACGGCGATGCCAACGGCCGTATCGAGATCCAGCTCGCCAACGGGCGGCCCGGCTACGAATATGATTTCAACCTGGGCCAGGGCTTTCAGGCCAGCAACGTCCAGGCGGGTCTCGTTGCGGGTACTTACACCGTAAACGCACGCGACGCCGACGGCTGCCTGGGCAATTTCACGGTAGAACTGACCGAGCCGACGCCCATCACCGTTGCTCCGGCCGCTACTGACATCAGTTGCTTCGGGGCCGACGACGGCAGCATCTTAGTGCTCACCGGCGGCGGGCGGCCATCTTACACCTACGCCTGGTCTGACGGCAGCAGCGCCGACACCCTGCGCACCGATCTTCCGCCCGGACCCTACACCATCAGCCTGACCGACCAGAACGGCTGCGTCCGCTCCGCTAGCGTCACCATCAACGAGCCCAACGAGATTTTTCCCGTCCTGGAGCAAGCTACTGACCTGACCTGTTTTGAAGAACCAACCGGTTCGTTCCTGCTTTCCGCGACGGGGGGTACACCGGACTATACCTACTCTGCGGACGGCAGCAGCTTCCAGGCCGATCCGCTGCTGGGCAATCTGCTGGCGGGCGATTACCGCCTTTATGTGATGGACGCCAACGGCTGCCTCGACTCCCTCGACGGGAGGCTGAACCAGCCCGTGGAATTCATCATTGACCCGGGCAATGACGTCCGCATTTTCCTCGGCTTCGATACCATCCTGCGGGTGGTGAGCAACTACGATCCAGTCCGTTACCAGTGGGGCCCGGACTCCCTACGCTGTCTCGACCCGCCCTGCACCCGCGTCAGCGCCGGACCTTTCACCACTACCTTATATACCGTCATCGGCACCAACGCCGCTGGCTGCCGCGATAGCGCCACGGTGGAAGTGGCCGTGGTGGCCGATCGGCCGCTCTACGTGCCCAACGCTTTCAGCCCGAACGGCGACGGCGTCAACGACGGCTTTACCATCTTCGGGGGGCGGGCCGTGGCCGAAATCGAGTCGCTGCGCATTTACGATCGCTGGGGTGGACTGGTCTTTGAAAACGAAAATTTCTTGCCCAACGAACCCAGCCTGGGTTGGGACGGACTGGTGGACGGGCGGCCCGTAAATCCGGCGGTTTTTGTGTACGCCGCGCGGGTCCGCTTCGTCAATGGCACCGTGCAAGAATATGGGGGAGATTTAACCCTCCTCCGCTAGCAACTTGTTTTGCCAATTTTTCGTTTATTTGGCAAAATTTAGTGGCCATGAAAGTTACCGTTGATAAATTTGGCAGGATTTTGATTCCGAAAAAGCTGCGGGAGGCGGGGGGCATCGAGGCAGGCTCCGTTTTCGAAATTGAAATGGACGACAGCACCCATTCGCTTTTCTTCAAGCTCGTCCCCGAAGTGCTCCCACACGTAGAGTACACTCCATGGGGGTGGCCGGTCATCGTTTATCCTGATCCGAGCGTCGTGAATTTTAACTTAAAAGAATTCATCAACACTGGCTACGAAGAACGCGGCCTACAACTTTTGGGTCTCAATGATTAGCTACTTCGATACCACCGTCCTTTTAGCTGCTTTGATTACTAAACACGAGCTTCACGAAAAAGCGAAGGCTCGCTTACAGCTTTCAGTAGAAGGAGGCACCGCACTTACCACAACCACGCATGCTTTTGCGGAATTGTATAGAAACATTTCAAAACCGACCAGTTTTGGAATCCATCTGCCTCCAGCGGCTGCAGCTGAAGCAATTATCAACGGCATTGGCAGGCTACTCACCGTCGTCGAACTGTATAGGGCCGACTACGAAGCCGCTATCAGACGCTGCGAAGAGTTGAACTTAACTGGTGCCGTCATCTACGATGCACTACACTACCAGGCAGCTTTGAAAGGAGGTGCCGAAGTCATTTATACGGATAACCTTAAAGATTTTACGCGCTTACAAAAGGAAGGCGAAACCATCCGCGTTGAGGGAATCCGTTGATGGCCTTATTCCCGCTGGACGCTGATTTTGTTGATCCCACCGGTGAGGGACTTTTCTTGGCTGCCGAGAGAGAAGGTGCCCGTTACTCCCTGGGGTAATTCGATCTCGAAGTGTACGTTTTTTTCGTCTGGGTTGGCGCTTAGCCGGACTACGCCCTGGGGGTGGGCGACTACGGCTTCGTAGGCGAAGGGGGCCAGGGCGGGCTGGATGGATACTTCCGCAAACCCTGGGCTGGCGGGGCGAATACCGGCGAAGGTGGCCAGCAAATCGTAGTTCGGGCTGGCGCTCCAGGCGTGGCAATCCGAGCGGGTCTCGCCGCCTTTTTCGGGGAAGGTGGTGAAGCCCTGATCGAGGTAGCGCGCCCAAATATCCAGTTGTTCGGGGTAGCGGTGGCCGTTGCCCGTGTGGTAAAGGGCCTGGATGAGGTAGAAGCGGAAGTACTCCGAAACCTGGGCCAAACCTGGTGAGGTGAGGGTTTTTTCCAGCAGGGCTTCCTGAAAATTCTGGAGGCTGGTGGGCGTTTGGGGCGCGGGCGCAGGTGCCAGGTCCGTCAACAAAGCCAGGATATTGGCGTGCTGGCTGTAAGTGGTACCGGCGGGCGTATCGCTGAACAGTCTTCGCTCGGCATTCCAGCAGTGTTGGGAAACGGCCTGGATGATGCGCTCTGCCCGGGCGCTGTACGTACCGGCAAAGTCGGGCGCGTCGAAGTAAGCACAGAGCTTTGCCGCCGTCCGGAGGGCCAGGGCGTACTGCAAACTAATGATGCTGGAGCCGCCTTCGAGATCGGGGACACCGCCCGCGCGGAGGGACTCGCTCCAGGGCCATTCCGGGGTCCAGTCAACGAAGTTCCAGTAATCCGTAGGCCCCACCAGGCCGTTGGGCAGCAGTTGTTGGTGGTACCAGTTGAGTACGGCGTGGACCCCCTCAAGGCGGTCTTGGACAAAGCTCGTATCGGGGCGGTGCATCCAGTAGTCGCCCACCATTTCAATCCAGGACAGGGAATAGGGTGGGATGATTTGGAGGACATTGGACGGGTAGCGGCTCTGGGTGAGTCCGTCGCTGGTGCGGCTTTGGTCAAAGAGTAAGATGGCTTTGCGCATCAGGCGATCGTCTCCCGCAACGTAGAGGCTGATGAGGGCCTGGATGCGGGTGTCGCCCGCGTACTGCAGCTGTTCGTAGTAGGGGCAATCGACGTAAGTTTCCTGGGCACACATGCGGGCGGTTTGCCAGCCTACGCGCCAGATGTCTTCCGCCCGCAGCGCATTGGCGGCGGTTTTGAAGCTGCCGCGTTCGGTGAAGGGGTAGGCAAAAGACTCGGCGGGGGCCAGTTGGAAAGACAGCGCTTCGGAAGGGTTATCGATGATGACTTCCACGTAACGGGCGGTGCGGAACCAGGGGGTGGAATAACTCCGCTTCGCTCCGCCGTCGAGGATAAATTCGTCGTAGACCCCATGCATTGTTTTGCCTTGGGTGGCGTCGCGCTGGCCTTTTCGTCCCGCCTTATCGATCAGGCTTTCGGCGTAGGTGATGCGCAGGCGGGCGCCTTTTCCGCCGGTGGTGCTGAAGTTGAAGAAGAAGTTTTCCAGCTGGCCGAAGTCGAGCAATAGCGTATCGGTAGTACCGGCGGGCAGCTGGTACGGTTCCTGACCGAAGGTCTGGCGCTGGCCGCTGCGTACCACGCCGGGAAGAGGCAGCGGCTGGCGGGTGATGAGCGGAATCTGCCGGGGGACCAGGGCCCAGTAAAATTCGCTGCCCAGTCCGGCGGGTGCCGCTTTGAGGAGGGTTTTAGCGGGGGCCCAGTGGGAGTCGGCATAATCCTGCCTTTCCCAGTTCCACGGAAATTGGTCCCCAGCGATGCGCAACTGGGGGCCAACCACGAGGTAGGTACGGAGCCGTTCACGGGCCCCGGTGAGCGGGGAATAGGCGCTGTTGTGGTAGCTCCGCCACTGGCCATCGGTACGCAATCCGGCGAACGCAGGCGAGGTGGGCTGCAGGACAAAAGCCGTGCGGTAGCTGTGCTGGCTCCAGGGTCCGTCCACGCCGTAGTTCCACACCTGGGCGGCAATGACGTTATTGCCCGGTTGCAAGTAGGGGCCCAGATCGTAGGTCTCGTAGCGCCAGTGAAGGAGATCACCGCGGGCGGGTCCTTCGCCGACGCGCCGGCCGTTGACGAAGAGTTGGTAACGGTTATCGGCGGAGACGAGGACGGGGAGGGAGTCCGGGACGGCCTCCAGCGAAAAAGTGCGGCGGAAGTGCAACACGGCAAACTCGCGTGACGGCGCCGTGGGGTGGGTGATCCAGCTGGCCTCCCAGGCCCGCTCCGCCCAGTCTTGTGCCCCCAGCCCAGCGCCCCAAAACAGGATGAGCAGGACGCAAACCGTACTAAGTTGGGGCCAAAGCCGCCGGAAGTTCTCCACAGGGGCAAGATTAAGCATACGTAAAGGCATTGTAAACCTGATGGTTATGATCGACTGATTTCCACAGCTAAGATGGGGAAAAGCGTGGAAACATTGCCCCTTATCCACAGCCCGGCACCTGCGGCCGCGCCCAAGGGGCCCTTTTTCCACATTTCCACATTTTGCTGCGTCGGGAATCCACGGCATACTGACAGGTAAGCGTCAAAATTCCCCACCCGCCCCCCAAAAAGTTATGCGGTGGAGAAGGATTCCCCACGCTGTGGATAATTTTGCAAAAGCGCATCCTTCCTCACTTTTCGCTGTTGAAAATGCGTGGAAATCCGGGTCTAAAATGTGTGGAATGATTTACGCAAGCCTTGCGCCGACGAGTTCTCCCCCTTTCCACAGGCCTGATGATGACAATAGGATTTAAATTTTAAAAAAGTATTAATAACTATTAAGAGATGGGTGAAGTGAAAACTTTCGGCGGCACAAGAATCGGGGCGGCCCCCAGCCGTTACCCCCGGCCGGTCCGGCTCTGGCTGCTGGTGGGCCTGGTCATGGTCGTGGGGCAGATCGTCATTGGGGGCATCACACGCCTGACGGAATCGGGCCTTTCCATCACCGAGTGGAAACCCCTGAGCGGGGCGATGCCGCCCATGAATGCGGCCGATTGGCAGAGCGAGTTTGAGAAGTACCGGGCCAGCCCCCAGTTTGAGAAGATCTTTGCCGACATCAGCATGGACGATTTCAAGTTCATTTACTTCTGGGAGTGGTTTCACCGGCAGTGGGCGCGTTTCATGGGCCTGGTCTTTGCGGTGGGCTTCGTAGTGTTCTGGCGCAAAGGGTGGCTCGGTGGGCCGCTCATGCGTCGCCTGGGCGTGGTGGTCCTCCTGGCCGCCCTGGCCGCCAGCTTCGGGTGGATCATGGTGGCCAGCGGCCTCATCGACCGGCCCTGGGTCAATGCCTACAAGCTCACCATTCATCTCAGTCTGGGCATTTTGCTCTTTTCCTACTTATTGTGGACAATCCTCAAAGTGAACTACCCACAGGGCCGGACTTTTCCACATACCCGCGTGGAAAAGTGGATTTGGCCCCTCAATATCGTACTGGCTGCACAGCTGATTCTGGGGGGAATCATGAGTGGGGCCAAGGCGGCTTTGCCCTTCCCAACCTGGCCGGATATGAACGGTCATTTTATTCCACCGGTTCTGAAGGATGCGGGGATGTGGACTGTGGAAAACATGGTGTATTACGAGGCCACTTTGTTTCAACCGGCCTTAATCCAGTTCTTGCACCGACTCACGGCTTATGCCCTGGTAATCATTGTATTTGCTTACCTTTTTCAGGTATTCCGGGCGGGCTTGTGGCGGGAATTAAGCAAAGTTCACACCCTGTTGATAATCCTGTTGATAACTCAGGTACTTCTCGGAATTGCCACCGTGGTGAGTAGCCAGGGACAGGTGCCCGTAGGCCTCGGCGTAGCCCACCAGCTGGGGGCAATTCTGCTGGTGGGTACCGTCGTTTGGCTCAACCATCGTTTCCGTCCGGGCACCCCATTATTGCCTGTGGATAAAACGGTGGAAAAAGCTGCCTGAAAAATTTGCAAATGTTAAGGCGCGGTTGTACGCTGGGAAAAGATGGGATGTACCCGGTTCCTTTTTAAATTCCGTAGCGGCCGCTTCCTGCCGTAGCATCCGGAAGATTATTTGCTTTCCTCAGCCCAGCTTTGCTTGCGCAGGCGGGTAAACTGCGCGCCCAGTAAGACCACCAACAAAAAGTGGGAAAGCATCGCCCGGACGTCGGGGTTGTAGAGTCCTTGCACTAGGGCCATGCCCAGGTGGAAAGCGGTGAGTAGTCCTGTAATGGTCAAGACAAACTGCGGACTGGCCGATTTGCGCCAGGCCAGGAAAGAAAGCAGTGCCAGCAGCAGCGCCGCCAGGCCGTACATTTTGGTCACCAGCAGAAAACTCTCGCCGCTGCCCGCTCCCAGGCCGGGCAAACGTTGGACCCAGGCGGGAAAGAACAGGAAGAGCAGGCCGATGAGGCCTTCGATGAGGGTGTGGAGCAGGAGGACCATCGGGGGAAGAGCTTGGGAAAAGGAGAAGGGGGAAGCGCTATCTTGGGCGTTCCTCTTGCCAACCGTTTAAATTCCCGGAAGTTGAAAACATCCTCATGGTCGCGTGCCCTGCTTTGGTCTTTGATTGCGGCCGCTTTTATTGGTCCGGGCACGGTCACCACCGCCGCGCGGGCGGGCAGCGAAGGCGGCTGGCACTATACGGGCTTTGTCCTGCTGGCGGCGGGCGCGGGTTTTGTCTTGCTGGAGATGGTGGCGCGGCTGACGCTGGTCAGTGGCCGCTCGCTGGGGCAAATCCTGGGCGAGCGCGGCAAATGGCTGGCGCTGCTGTGTTTCGGGGCGGTGTTTTTGGGTTGTGTGGCCTACCAGGCGGGCAATTTGCTGGGGGCGCTGGGGGGCGTGCAGTTGTTGTTCCCTGCCGCCGGGCGCTGGCTGGTCATTTCCCTCGGTTTGGTGGCCGCTGTGTTGCTTTGGCCGGGGGAGGCGCGGGGCATTGCGCGGGCGCTGGCGGGGGTGGTGGCTTTGCTCGGCTTGTGTTTTTTGCTGACGGCCGGCGGGCTGGTGCTGGGCGGGGAGCGGCTTACGGGGCAGGGGGGGATTCAGGTCAGTACCGTCCTGGCCCTGTTGGGCACGACCATCGTACCCTACAATTTTTTCCTGGCGGCGGGGCTCGGGCGGGGGCAGCAGCTGTCGGAAATGCGGCTGGGGCTGGGGCTTTCTTTCGGCGTTGGCGCGCTCATCACGCTGGGCATCATACTGGTGGGCAGCCTGGCCAGTTCTTTCACCACGTTTGCGGATTTGGCGCGGACGCTGGATGCAAGGTTGGGGGATAAGGGCAATGTAGTGCTGGGCTTTGGTCTTTTCGCCGCTGGCTTCAGTTCGGCCATCACCGCACCTTACGCGGCGGCATTGGCCGGACGCGAACTCCTGGCGCTGGGGGACGCCGAACGCCTGGGCGTCCGTTCCTCCTGGTTTCGGGCCACCTGGCTGACGGTCCTGGGGGCCGGGGTGGTGGTGGGCTTGCTGGAGCTCGACATCATCACCGTCATCTTCGCGGCCCAGGTGGCCAACGGATTACTGCTGCCCTTCGTGGCGGGCCTGGCCCTGGTGATGGGCAACGACCGGGCTTTGCTCGGGGTGCACGTCAATACCCGGTGGCAAAACCTGGCCGCCTGGCTCATCGCTATTCTGCTGGCCCAGAAGACGGCCGACTTTTTACTCGCCAAGGTAGGCATCACCGAGCCTTTCCTTTCCTTCCTCGTGGCGGGCCTCTACGCTTTGCTGCTGGTGTGGCTGGCCTTGCGGCGCAAAGCCTGAGGGGCAGAATTAAAGCTGCGGAAAGTGTCCGCCCAGCGCTAGTCGCCCCGAAAATTTTATCCGCTCCCCGGCCGTTATTACACAACCTAAGCAGGTCTGATTTCTTTTGCTTATTTTGGGGTTCGTTTGGTGCTTTTTGCCGAAGCGAACCTGGATTTTGTTTTTTTCCCGTGTTAGAAGCTTTCTCTTATGCCCCAAGTATCCCATCACTACGACCAGTTGATCACTAAGCTCGATGAGTTTATCCGGAAATACTACATCAATGGTGTGATCCGTGGTTTGCTTTATACCGTCGGCCTGGTGCTGGCGCTTTTTCTGCTGGTGAGTTTGCTCGAATCGCAGTTCTACTTTGGTACTGCGGCGCGGAAACTCATGTTTTACGGCTTCGTTGGCCTGAGTTTGCTGGCCTTCGGGGGCTGGGTGCTGTTGCCGCTGGCGCGCTACTTCCGCCTGGGCCAGGTGATCAGCCACGAGAAAGCGGCGGACATCATCGGCAAGCACTTCACCAACGTGAAAGACAAGTTGCTCAACGTGCTGCAGCTCCGCCGCCAGGCCGATGAGGCCGCCGACACCAGTCTGCTGCTGGCTTCCATCGACCAGAAGTCGGCCGAGATCAGCCCCGTTCCCTTCCGGTCCGCCATTGACCTGAGCCAGAACCGGCGTTACTTAAAGTTCGCCCTGCCCCCGCTGCTGTTGCTCATCGTTTTGCTCTTCGCCGCGCCCAGCCTCATCAAAGACAGTACCAACCGTCTGCTGCGCAACAACGATACCTTCACCCGACCGGCTCCCTTCACCTTCACGCTGGAAAACAACCCCGACCTGGAGGTGATCCAGTATGGCGATTTCCCCCTGACCGTCAAAGTGGAAGGCGACGTCCTCCCCGCCGAAGCCTACATCGAAGTAGACGGCTACCGCTACCGCCTGCAAAAAGAGAATGCCAACACCTTCACCTACCTGTTCAGCAATGTACAGGAAGACACCCCCTTTGCCCTGAGCGCCGGACCGGTGGAAAGCCCCGAGTTTACCTTGGCCGTGCTGCCCAAGCCCAACATCGCCGCATTTACCGTTGCGCTCGACTACCCCGCCTACCTGGGCCGGCAGGACGAGGAGTTGGCCAACATCGGTGACCTGACCGTACCGGCCGGTACCCAGATCAAATGGTCTTTCGATACCGAAAATACCGACCACGTAGACCTCCGGTTTACCAACGAAAACACCGTGACGGAGATGCGCCGCGACGGCAGCAACCTCTACAGCTTCGATAAGCGGGCCCTCAAAAACGACCGCTACACGCTCTACATCGGCAACGAGCGCCTGCCGCTGGCCGATTCCGTCAGCTACAGCCTGGCCGTCATCCCCGATCTCTACCCACAGATCAGTGTCGAGACCTTCCGCGACAGCACCGACGAGAAGCTCCTCTTCTTCGCCGGCGAAGCCTCCGACGACTACGGCGTGAGCAAGATCAATTTCGTCTACCGCCTCACCGACGGCGAAACCGGCGCCGAAGGGGAAGAGCAGCGCCTGGCCATCAGCGGTCCCGCCGGCAAACAAACCCGCTACGACCACGTGTGGGACCTGGCCTCCGACCTGGCGCTCAAGCCCGGCGATGAGCTTTCTTACTACTTCGAAGTCTACGACAACGATGGCGTCAACGGTGCCAAAAGCGCCCGCACCGGCGTCATGGCCTTCCGTAACCCCAGCAAGGAAGAGCTGGAAGAACAAGCCGAAAGCAACGACAACAAAATTAAGGACGAACTCAAAAAAGCCCTCGAAGCTACCAAAGACCTGAAGCAGGACACCAAAGAGCTCCGCGAAAAGATGCTTCAGGAAAAAGAACTGGACTGGAAAATGCGCAAGGAACTGGAGAAACTGGCCGAGCGCCAGCAGGAAGTCCAGAAGCAAATCAATGAAGCCCAGGAAGCCTTCGAGGAAAACCTGAAAAACGAACAGGAGTCTCAGCAAGACGAGCAAATCCTCCAAAAGCAGGAGCAACTCCAGAAAATGTTCGAGGAATCCATCGATCAGGAAATGCAGGAACTTATGCAGCAGATCCAGGAGCTGATGCAGGAACTCGAAAAAGACGAGGCCCTGAAGAAGATGGAAGACATGGAACTTTCGGACGAGCAAACCGAAGCCGAACTGGACCGGATGCTGGAACTCTTCAAACAGCTGGAACTGGAAAAAGACATGAAGGACGCCATCGAGAAGCTGGAAGAACTCGCCGAAGAGGAGGAAAAACTGGCGGAAGAAACTGAAAAAGGCGATACGCCCCAGGAAGAACTCCAGGAAAAGCAGCAAGAGATCAAAGAAGAATTCGAAGCGCTCCAGGAAAAGATGGAGCAGATGGAGGAGAAAAACGAAGCCCTGGAAAAACCCATGGAACTCGATACCCAGGAAGAGTCCCAGGAAGAGGTCAAGGAGGAAATGGAGAAAGCCGGGCAGGATCTCAAAAAGCAAGACAACAAAGGCGCTGCCCAGAAGCAAAAAAAGGCCAGCAAGAAGATGAAGGAAATGGCCGAGTCCATGGACGCCATGATGCAAAGCATGCAGCAGGAACAGGCCGAGGAAGACATGGACGCCCTGCGGCAGCTGCTGGAAAACATCGTTGACCTGAGTTTCGACCAGGAAGAGGTGATGGACCAACTCAACCGGACCACCGTCAATACCCCCCGCTACGTAGAGCTGGTGCAAAACCAGTTTAAGATCAACAACGACTTTGAGCTGGTCCGGGACTCCCTCAACGCCCTGGCCAAGCGCAATTTCCAGATCGAAACCTTCATCACCGAGAAAGTAACCGAAATCAAGGGCAACCTCGCCAGTTCCATCGATGAGCTGGAGGAGCGCCACACCCCCCAGGCCGCAAACCTGCAGCAGCGCGCGATGACGGGCCTGAACGACCTGGCCCTGATGCTCAACGAAAGCATGGAAAACATGCAGCAACAGATGGCGGGCATGATGGCTGGCGACCAGCAGTGCGAAAACCCCGGCGAAGGCAAGGGCAACAAGCCCGGCAAGCCCAGTTCCAACCCCGGCAGCGACGGGCAGCGCAGCCTCAACGATGCCATGGAAGGCATGAAGGAAGGCCTCGAAAAAGCCAAGGACGGTAAAGACGGCAAAGGCGGCTCCGCCAAAGAGTTTGCCGAGATGGCCGCCCGCCAGGCTGCCCTGCGCAAAGCCCTCGAAGCCAAACAAAAAGCCCGCCAGCAGGAAGGCAAAGGCACCGACCCCGCCCTCCAGGAACTCATCGACCAGATGAACGAAGCCGAAGAAGACCTCGTCAATAAGCGCCTCACCAACGAAATGATGAACCGCCAGCAGGACATCCTCAGCAAAATGCTCGACCACGAGCGCGCCGAACGCGAGCAGGAGATGGACGAAAAGCGTAAGTCAGAAACCGCCCAACAGCGCCGCCGCGAAATCCCCCCCAGCCTCGAAGCTTACCTCAAGCAGCGCAAGGCCGAAATCGAAATGTTCAAACGCGTTACCCCGGAGTTGAACCCCTACTTCCAGGGCCTCGTCGACGAGTATTTCCGCTCCCTGCGCGGAGAGTAGGCCCCCGTTTTAACGCTTTTTTAACGGTGGAGGATAAAAACGGACATTTTTATTTTCGTACCTGCGTGAACACCCTTAATTTAACCGCGTATTAGGTCAGGGGACAACGCGCCCGCTGGCCCTCCAGTCAGTGTTAAAGGTGGCCACCGGGCGTGACCAATGCTTCCCGGTCACGTCTTTTTATTTGGTTGCCAGCGCGTTACAACCTTTTCACCGGGTAGAAATGTTCTTGCTCTTATCCGCCTTCCTCAAACGTCAGAATCAAACCGCTTTCTCGCTTATGCTAACTCTCGTTTCCGATCCAAGCAACATAAGTAAGGTAGAAAAATACGTAGATCAGATCGCCGACCGCTTCAAGCTCGACCAGGAGAAGCACGCCAGCCTGATGCTCAGCCTCACCGAGGCCGTCACCAACGCCATCATCCACGGCAATAAGCAAGATCGCACCAAAACCGTCAGCATCCGCCTGGCCCAGACCCGCAGTGGCCTCGCCATCCGGGTGACTGACCAAGGCTGCGGCTTCGACTACCGGCAAATCCCCGACCCCACTTCCCCCGAGCGGATCTGTGAGTGCGGCGGCCGCGGCGTCTTCCTGATGAACCAGCTTTGCGATAAGATGCGCTACATTAACGGCGGCAGCACCGTGGAGATGCAGTTCAAGCTTAAGTAGTGGAGCACGAAATCCTGTTCCACGTCGAAGAGGGCGGAACCCCGCTTTCCGAGGCCGAAGAAAGCAAGCTCCAGGATTGGATTCTGGAGATCATCAGCGCACGGGGCGGCCAGGCCGGGGCCATCAACTACATTTTTTGTGGTGATGAATACCTGCACCAACTCAACGTCGAGTACCTCGGCCACGATACCCTGACGGACATCATCACTTTTCCCTACGAGCACTTTCCGGTCGTCGGCGGAGACCTGTTCATCTCCACCGAGCGCGTAGCCGAAAATGCCCGCGAACTCGGCCTCGCCTACCCCGATGAGCTGCACCGCGTCATCATCCACGGCATCCTCCACCTCTGCGGGCAGGGCGATAAATCCGATCTGGAAAGCGCCAGAATGCGGGAACTCGAAGACTGGGCGCTGGGATTGCGGCCGGGAGAATTGGCGGGCAAGTAGTTTTTTGCGCGGTCGCAGGTGCAATAGTTGGGGAATAAGGAGCAGGGAAGGGGCAGGGCACAATCATTGATTATACCAATCATAAGTCTGTCCCCAATAGCAAATTTTCATTACTCCTCTCCTTGAAATGCTAGAAGGAACCTTACCTCCTTGCTGGCCTCCTTTGCTCATTTGTCACGTCCCTGGCACCTGCGGCCGCGCCCGTACGAAAACTGTAAGCCGAAACCGGGCAAAACTGCCTTGCCCCGCATCGTAAATAGCTCCGTGCATTGTTCGGCCCAAAACCTTGGCGAACCCTATAAATTCCACATCTTTACAGACTTTTTTCGATTGCCCCAAGCCGGGGCACCAGCCAAGTGAAAATATCCCATGAAAGTTTTAAAGTTCGGCGGTTCCTCCGTCGCGAAGCCGGACCGGATTCGCGGCATCATCAATATCCTCAAAGATTACTACGCGGCGGGTGATCACTTCACCGTCGTCTTTTCCGCCTTCGGGGGCGTCACCGACGGGCTGATTGAGATGAGCCGCCTGGCCGCTGCGGGAGATGACCGCTACGGGGCCGCCTTCCAGGAATTTGCCGACCGCCACCAAGACGCCATCGCCGAGCTGCTGCCGGAAGGAAGTATGCTCCGTCTGGAAACTTCGGCCCAGCTGCGGAAGTCCCACGAAGTACTCAAAAACCTGCTCTACGGCATTTTCTTGGTCCGCGAGGCCAGCAGCCGGACGATGGATTACGTCCTGAGTTTCGGCGAGCGCTCCTCTTCCTACATCATCGCCCAGGCCTTGCAGCACGCCGGGATTCCGGCGGAGTACCTCGACGCCAGGAAGATCATCAAGACCGACCGCAACTTCGGCAACGCCAAGGTCAACTTCGAAAAAACCTACACGGCCATCCGGGCCTACTACGCGGAACATCCTAAGGTTCAGGTCGTTACGGGCTTTATTGCGGCGGCGAAGGGCGGTTTGACCACTACGCTGGGCCGGGGCGGATCCGATTATACGGCTTCGCTGGTGGGCGCGGGCTTGCAGGCGGACGCGATCGAGATCTGGACGGACGTAAGTGGTGTACTCACCGCCGATCCCCGCCGGGTGAAGAAAGCCTTCACGATTCCGAAGATGACTTACGCCGAGGCGATGGAGATGTCGCACTTCGGGGCAAAGGTCATTTACCCGCCTACCCTGATGCCTGCCCTGCGGCAGCGGATTCCGCTCTACATCAAGAATACTTTCGATCCTTCGTTCCCCGGCACGAAAGTGAGCGAAGAAAACAACCCCGATGGCGTGGCCGTGCGGGGCATCAGCTCGATCAACAACGTAGCGCTGCTGACGCTTTCGGGCAGCGGGCTGTTTGGGGTACCCGGCATCTCGGCCCGCTTGTTCGGTGCCCTGGCCCAGCAGGCGGTGAACATCATCCTGATCACCCAGGGATCGAGCGAACACTCCATCAGCTTCGCCGTCAAGCCCGAAGATGCCGACCTCGCCAAAGAAGCTGTTACAACATCTTTTGAGTACGAGATTGAGCGTGGGGTGGTTAACCCCGTGAAGGTTGAGCGCGACCTAAGCGTAGTGGCCATCATCGGCGAGAACATGCGTTACCAGCCGGGAATTTCTGGTCGCTTGTTTCAGGCGCTCGGCAAGAACGGCATCAACGCCGTGGCCATCGCCCAAGGCTCCAGCGAGTTGAACGTCTCCGTCGTCATTCCCCGCGAAGATGAGAACAAGGCCCTTAACGCGCTGCACGAAGCTTTCTTCCTTTCGGACTACAAAAGCCTGCACCTCTTCATCGTAGGCGTGGGCCTCATCGGCGGAACCTTGCTGAAGCAGATCAACGAGCAAAACGCCTACCTCCGGAAAAAACTGGGGATGGAGGTGAAGGTCGTCGGCCTGGCCAACACCCGCAAGATGTTGTTCGAGCCCGATGGCATTGACCTGGACAACTGGAAGGAAGCCCTGCAAACTTCGGAGACCAACGTGGACCTGGCCGTGTTCGTTGGCCGGATGCGCGACCTGAACCTGAGCAACAGCATTTTCGTAGACAACACGGCCAACGACAAGATTGCCACTTACTACGAAGGCATCCTCGATGAGAGCATCAGCATTTCCACTCCCAACAAGGTGGCTACCTCCAGCAGCTACGCCCAGTACCAGCGCCTGCAAAACGTGGCCAACAAGCGCGGCGTGCAGTTTCACTACGAAACCAACGTGGGGGCGGGTTTGCCGGTTATTTCTACTTTGCACGACCTGCTTGACAGTGGCGACCGCATCCGAAAAATCGAGGGCGTACTGAGTGGCTCCCTGAGTTACATCTTCAACAACTTCGACGGCAGCCGCCCGTACCACGAGGTGGTGATGGACGCCAAGGAAAAGGGCTTCACCGAGCCGGACCCCCGGATTGACCTATCGGGCAAAGACGTGGGCCGCAAGATCCTCATCCTCGCCCGCGAGACGGGCGTAGCGATGGAGGCGGAACACGTGCAGCTGGTAGGCTTTTTGCCCCCCGGTGCGATGGAGGCCGCTTCGGTGGATGACTTCTTCGGCGTATTGGAAGCGAACGCCGACTACTTTACCAAGCTGCTCGCCGATGCGGCCAGCGCGGGCAAAGTCCTGCGGATGATTGCCACGCTGGAGGGCGACCAGGCCAGCGTGGGCATCCAGGCAGTTGGTCCGGAAAGCCCCTTCTTCCTCCTGAGTGGAAGCGATAACATGATTGTATTTACGACCGATCGTTACAGCGAACGACCGCTGGTGATTCGTGGTCCGGGCGCCGGTGCGGAAGTAACTGCCGCGGGTGTTTTTGCGGAGATTATTAAGATCGGTAAATTCTTAAGCTGATGCAAGAAGTACGCGTATTTGCCCCGGCTACGGTGGCTAACGTCGCCGTGGGCTTTGACATCCTCGGCTTTGCCATTAATCGGCCGGGAGACGAGATTGTGGCCAGGTTTAACCCCGACCATCCGGGTTTGGTCATTACAGCCATTACCGGGACGGGTGATAAGGTATTGCCCTATGCGGTAGAGGAGAACACGGCGGGCGTAGCGGCCCAGCGTTTGCTCGAACACCTGGGTCAGACGGAGTTAGGGATCGACCTGGAAATTCACAAAAGAATGCCTTTCGGCAGTGGCCTGGGCTCCAGCGCAGCCAGTGCGGCGGGGGCAGTGGTGGCCGTCAATGAACTGTTGGGGGCCCCGCTGAGCAGGGAGTCTTTGCTCTACTTTGCCGTTTTGGGCGAAGAAGTGGCCGATGGCAGCTTCCACGCCGACAACGTGGCACCCTGTTTGGTGGGGGGCATTACCCTGATCCGGTCGAACGATTCGCTGGACATCCACCACCTGCCAGTGCCCGGTAACCTGCAAGTAGCAGTGGTACACCCCGACATTGAAATCCTTACGCGCGACGCCCGGGCGGTGTTGAGCGACCAGGTAAGCCTGAAAACGGCGATCCTCCAGATGGGGAGTCTGGCCAGTTTCATCACGGCTTTGTACACCAATGACCTGCCTTTGCTGGGCCGTTCTTTGCACGATTACATCGTAGAGCCCCAGCGCAAGCAGCTCATTAAGGGCTTTGACGAGGTGAAGCAGGTGGCCCTCCAGCGGGGAGCACTGGGTTGCAGCATCAGTGGGGCAGGGCCCAGCGTCTTTGCCCTCTGCGATTCGGGCTACCTGGCCCAGGCGGCGGGGCAGGCGATGCAGGAAGCTTTTGCCCGCCACGGCGTCAGCAGTCAGCTTTACGTTTCGCCCATCAACCAGGAAGGCGTCGTCATCCTTTAATCCCCTACCCTTTTTCGACCAAGCGCGTATGAAATTTTACAGTACCAACGACCCCGCCCACCGGGCTGATTTGCCCGAGGCCCTGTTCAGGGGCTTGCCGGCAGACAACGGACTTTACATGCCCGAACGGCTGGACCCGCTGCCCGCCGCCTTTTTTGCGGAGCTGCCTGACCTTTCCTTTCAGGAGATTGCCTACCGCATCAGTGCGCATTTGCTAGGCGACGATGTGCCGGCCGAAGACCTCAAAGCATTGGTCTACGACGCGGTAAACTTCCCCGCGCCCGTGGTGAAACTGGACGATCAGCGCTACGTGTTGGAGCTTTTTCACGGTCCGAGCCTGGCGTTTAAAGACTTTGGCGCGCGCTTTATGTCGCGGCTCATGGGCCATTTTAACCGGGGCAACGAACGGCAATTGGTCATTTTGGTGGCTACTTCGGGCGATACGGGTGGGGCCGTGGCGGCGGGTTTTTACCAGACTCCGGGCATCGAGGTGGTGATTCTTTACCCCAAGGGGAAGGTCAGCCTCCTCCAGGAAAAGCAACTGACTACCCTGGGCCATAACATCCACGCGCTGGAGGTGGATGGCACCTTCGACGACTGCCAGGCCATTGTGAAAAAGGCCTTCCTGGACGAGCAATTACGGTCCGATATCCGCCTCTCTTCGGCCAATAGCATCAATATTTCGCGGCTCATCCCCCAGGCCTTTTACTACTTTGAGGCCTACAAACAGCTGGGCGCGACGGGTGATCCCGTGGTGTTTTGTGTACCGAGCGGCAACTTTGGGAACCTGACGGCAGGCTTGCTGGCGCAGCGGATGGGCTTGCCGGTCCACCATTTTCTGGCGGCTACGAACCGGAATGACGTAGTTCCGGCCTACTTGCAGACCGGTGTTTACCAGCCACGGCCTTCGGTAGCTACCCTTTCCAACGCTATGGACGTGGGTGCGCCGAGCAACTTTGCCCGGATGCTGAACCTTTACGGGCACTTGAATGGCAAAGATCCGCACGCTCCCGCTACCCACGCGGCGATGCAGTCTTTGATAACGGGCTATGCCTATGATGATGCGGCGACGGAAGCGGCCGGCCGGGAGGTAGAAGAACGCTTCGGGTACGTCATTGATCCGCACGGCGCGGTGGGTTATCTGGCCCTGACGGAGTGGCAAAAGGAACACCCGGCCACCCGTGGCGTCATCCTGGAGACGGCCCACCCCAGTAAATTCAAGCCAGATGTGGAGCGGATTCTCGGCCACAGCATCGAAGTTCCGGAGCGTTTGGCGGAGCTGGAGCACCGCGAGAAAGTGGCTATTCCGCTGGGCACGGACTACGAGCCAGTCCGCGATTGGCTGCGGGAACGCTTCGTGTGACGATGAAACTTGGCTTATAAGTGCGCCGAATGTTCCACGTGGAACATTCGGCGCGCTTGTTTTAGGGGTAATGTTCCACGTGGAACACTGCTGGGGAATGTTCCACGTGGAACATTATCAGGCTGGCTGGGGGTGAATGTTCCACGTGGAACAATTCACCGGGTGCTTTTGGAGGGCGCTGACGCAGGTGCAGGGTCCAAACAAAAAGCGATGGGAGGGCGATGAAGGTTTGTTACCAGCAGATTTGAAGAGTATCCAGTGCTGGCCGTAATCCTTCCCTGGCTTTTCCCTGGGGAGACGGGCATGGCACCAGCGGCCGCGCCCAAACCCAAAGCGCTATTGGAAAGGAGAGGGCGCTGAGAAAAGTAAGCCAACGGACGGCTAGCGCAACGGAGGGAAATTCATTCGGCGTATTGTCTTATCTTAGTGCGCGCTTCGCTGGGCAGCTTTGGGAAGGCTGATTCGGCGAAGTATAGCCCGTATCGTATTCAAACAACCCACGAAATGACCAGATTACTTTTTCTCGTATGCGCTCTGCTAATGGCCTTTGGCGTATCGGCCCAAACGGAGAACATCAATAAAAATCCTTTCCGGCAACTCTATATGGAGCTGCCAACCCCCAATGTTTACCGCAACGCGGCCGGAGCGCCGGGCCACCAATACTGGCAGCAGAAGGCGGACTACGTGATGGACGTGCGCCTGGATGACGCCACACAGCGCATTTACGGTACTTCTACGATTACTTACCACAATAACTCTCCCGACGTACTGGACTACCTGTGGTTGCAGTTGGACCAAAACGTGCGGGCGCTCGACAGCGACACCTACAAAACGGGAACCAGCAACATGAGCGAGCGCATGACCCTGGGGGCACTGGCCCGCCTGGAGCCCACCTTTGACGGAGGTTTCAAGATCGACTACGTGCAGAGCGTGGAGGGTAAGCCCATGGAGTACACCATCGAGCGTACGATGATGCGCGTAGAGCTGGCCCAGCCGCTGAAGCCCGGCGAGAAAGTCCAGCTGAAACTCAAGTGGTGGTACAACATCAACAACCGCCTGACCGACGGCGGCGGCCGCTCGGGCTCCGAATACTTCGAGAAGGATGATAACTTCCTCTACACCATCGCGCAGTTCTACCCCCGCATGGCGCTGTACATCGACAACGAGGGTTGGCAAAACAAGCAGTTTCTGGGCAGTGGTGAGTTTACCCTCACCTTCGGCGACTACGACGTGAAGATCACCGTCCCGACCGACCACCTGGTGGCGGCCACGGGGACTTTGCAAAATCCCAATACGGTACTGACCAAGCAACAGCGTGACCGACTGGAAATGGCCAAGAAAGAGTTTGTCCAGCCCGTCATCATCGCCAGCCAGGAAGAAGCCGTGGAGCGGGAAAAAACCAAGTTGACCAAAGAACAGACCTGGCACTTTAAGGCGGAGAACGTGCGTGACTTCGCCTTCGCCTCTTCCCGGAAGTTCATCTGGGATGCCATGGCTGTGAAACAAGAAGACGGTTCTACGACGATGGCCATGTCGATGTATCCTAAGGAAGGCAACCCACTCTGGGAACGCTTCAGCACCAAGGCCGTGGCCCACACGCTGAAGTGGTACAGCCATTACACTTTTGCTTACCCCTACCCCGTGGCCTGGTCGATCAACGCCGCCGACATCGGCATGGAGTACCCGATGATTTGCTTCAACTTCGGTCGGGTGGAAGAAGACGGCACCTACAGCGACCGGACGAAGTACGGCATGATTGGCGTGATCATCCACGAAGTGGGCCACAACTACTTCCCGATGATCGTCAACTCCGACGAGCGGCAATGGACGTGGATGGACGAAGGGCTCAACACTTTCCTGCAGTACCTCACGGAGCAACAGTGGGAGCGCAACTACCCGAGCCGCCGCGGACCCGCCGATAAGATCGTGGACTACATGAAGGGCGACAAAGCCTTCATCTCACCGATCATGACCAACTCGGAATCCATCTGGCAATTCGGCAACAACGCCTACGGAAAACCCGCCACGGCCCTCAACATCCTGCGGGAGACGATCATGGGCCGCGAGCAGTTTGACTACGCTTTCAAGCAGTACGCCAACCGCTGGAAATTTAAGCACCCCGCCCCGGCGGATCTTTTCCGGACGATGGAAGATGCTTCAGCCATTGACCTCGACTGGTTCTGGCGCGGCTGGTTTTTTACCACCGACCACACGGACATTGCCCTGAGCAAAGTGACGCCCTTCCGGGTTAACTCCCGCAACCCCGAAAAGGAAAATGCGCTCGCTAAACAGCGCCAGGCCGAAGGGCCGCGCAACATCAGCGACATCCGCAACGAAGAAATTGCCCAGACTTACGATGAGCAAGACCCGAGCCTGAAGGACTTTTACACCGACTACGATCCGCTCAAAGCAACGGTGTTGGACCAGGAGGAATACCAGAGCTACCTCAAAGGCCTGAGTGAGGCCGAGCGGGCGGTGTTGGACGCCGATAAGTACTACTACGAGCTCACGTTCGAAAACCTGGGTGGTTTGGTGATGCCGATCATCCTGGAATTCACCTTCGCCGATGGCACGACGGAGGTGCAGAAAATCCCCGCCGAGATTTGGCGCCGCGATTACAAAAAAGTCAGTAAGGTCTTCCCTTTCGCGAAAGAAGTCACGGCCATCGAGCTGGACCCCTTCCTGGAAACGGCCGATACCGACCGGAGCAACAACTACTACCCTTCGCAGTCGGAGGAGACGCGTTTCGAGCTTTTCCAGAGCCGGCAGCGTGGCGCGGGAGAAAACCCGATGCAACGCGACCGCCGGGCGAAGGAGAAAGAGGGGTCTAACCGGTAGGAGGAATTAAGATTTGCTTTTTTGGCCTGGTGGGCATAAATTTACTAGAAATAAACCCTAGTAAAAATGCAAAGCCTGACTGCCATATCATTCTTCCAAAACAACCCGCTAGCGCTATTGGTGCTGGCGGGTTGTTTGTTTTTCTGTCCCAGCTGTCTTCAGAAAGAAACTTCTCGGGGCGTGCTCATTGACCCGCAGACTGCGGCATGGATCGATGGATTTGCCGCGTTTGCTGAAGGGGATACCATTCCATTTTCGAATGGTGGTGTGGTGACGGTGGGTGGTGTGGTGACGGTGAAGAACAAGTTTACGAACCATCCGTTGGGTCCACGGGTGGATTGCCGGATTAGCGGGGTGGTAAGGCAGTGCGAATATAAAGTACTGACGCTTCAGCTGGACTCGCCCTTTGACGAGAATAATTACCACCTGACCTTTTATCTTTTCCCCTCGAGGCTTACGCTCAACTACAGCTCGACTTCCTTACTTGAGCCAGAGGTGTTTAGGCTGGATGTTTTGGAGCGACAGTTGGAGGTCCCTCAGCCCACCGCTTTTTCAGCAAACCTTAGCCAGCGGTTTACGTACCGCAATACGCAAACTAACGCAATAATTGTATCTACAATAAATGCAAATAATATTGCTCTTAATGATCTTAGTGGGAACGACTTGGCTGCTTCGCGGCCGCCCGCGGATTTTATTTTGCTGGAGCGCTTTGGCCTTGTGGAATGGGTGGATTACGGGGGGAATGTTTTTTTGTTAGGGGAATGAGGGGATGTTTTCACTCGTCTTATGACTTTGTCTCAAGCAATGATAAAACCAAAGCCACTGGCACAACCGTTATCTTTAGGCAGCTATCTTTCCCTCAATCTTCCTATTATGACCGCTACCGAACTCCGTGCGAATCTTTTACAGCAGATCCAGCAAGCCGATGAGAAGCTTTTGCGAGTAATCAGTTCCGTCCTGGAAGCAGTCAAGGTGGAGTACGCCAATGAGCTCACCGAACCCGTTACCGAGGAGGATTTGCTCCACTTGCGTACGCCTGAAATGAGCGCGGATGAATATGAAGCTGCGTTGAAGCCGATGTCCCGCGAAGCGTTGCTTGCCCGAGCGGAGGCCTCTAATGCAGATATTGTGGCCGGACGAATTTACTCGGTTGATCAGATGGATAAAATGTTTGGTCTATGAAGTTGTTCTTTACCAGCAACGCCATCCGCAGGCTTACCCAGATTGAAGATTACGAAAGATCCAAGGGCAACGACAAGAAGGCGAGACAAACGGTCAAGGGTATTCGGGATACGGCAAAGAAATTGGAGAAGTATCCTGAAATAGGTCCGGTAGAAGAACAGCTTGGTGATTTGGGGCAAGGTCACCGCTCCATACTCTTTGGCACCTTGTACAAGATCATTTACCTGCTGGCTCAACCGCTGATTATAGTGACGGACATCTTTGACGTTCGACAGGACCCAGGTAATATGAAACCTTAGCGCGCATGGGCTAGATTAAATAATTACAAACTCCAGATTTACATATATAAAATAAATGCTAATACGTGGTGGAACAATAGCTTTTTCTCCAGCGGGATAGGAATAGGGAGTCAGGGTGCGCAACTTTGCCGCCATCAGACTGGGTGATACCAATGAGTCTTGTGCGAACTTCTTTACAGACAATTAAAGGGTCGGTAAATTTCGCAGCAGTTCTCGTCTGACAACTCTTGATAAAAACGCGCAAAATTTAAAAAATCCGTGTTTAGACATACATAAACTATAGTATGAACAAGTATAGCAAAACCCCTTTACTTTCCTTAATTTTTACGCTTAGTACATTGCTCGGAGTAGCCCTCCTACCAGCGCAAAGTATGCGGATACTGGATGTGGTGGTTCAGGAAGACGCTACTTTCGTTGAGGTGCCCATTTTGATTAGTGCGCCAGACTCTGCTGCCGCGATTCAGTTCAGCGTACTTTGGCCACCCGAAAAACTTCGTTTGGATTCACTGAAAGTGAGTGCGGTACTGCAAAACGGTAACTTTACCGTTCTATCCAATCGCTTAGGGGATAATGAGATCAGGGTCATAGTCGTACCCGTAATTGCGACGGGGCTCCGGGATTTTCTGGTGTTCGAGGAAGACTCCGCAGCCTTCAGACTTTCCTTTGAGTTGCTCCGCGATTTTAAAGAATCGGCAGAAGTCCACTTTAATCCTGATTTTCCCACTGCGTTCAGTGACAATTTAGCAAATCATATTCCTGCTACGGTACAGAATGGGACCATTTCCTATTCAGGTAACCCGACCAGCAACCAGCGCATCGATGCATTGGCCGAGCGGATCCAGGTATCTCCGAATCCGGTGCAAAACCAATTGCGGATAACGGGTTTTCCTGCTGGCGATCGCTTTCGGTCGGTTCACCTTCTGGACAACCTGGGGCGGAGGTGTTGGTCAGGCCAACTCACAGATGCGCCCCTGCCTATCCCGGAGAGCCTGGGGAACGGTCTATACTGGTTGGTGCTCGACTTGAAAGGAGGGATTTGTACGAAGCGGGTGGTGGTATTGCGGTGAGTAAGGATGGGAGGAGGATTTGGGTGTGGACGGGTTCATCCTGGATTAGGTTGACCGTCTCTCCCCGGCTGGTGAATGGCCGACGTTATTTTTTCGGCCTCGAGGGGCTTGGTAGCGATGTCAACTGCTCGGGCTATTGATTGGCAAAATTTCTTGATAGTGCCTGAACGGATAGAGTTACGTTTCGTAGTTAAAATGTCAGGTCAAACCTGACCTTGTAGCTACGGAACGTAATTTTCGTATCAAAGAAGGGGGCAGACCAATCAACCATTTGGTAGTACTCACCAAAGGGGGCAAGGGGAAAACCCTATCCGCCTGCCGCAGTGCTGGTAGCATCACCCCCAAAAAAAGCCCCTCCACCAAAACGGTGGAGGGGCTCAGCTTTCGCTTATTTCTCCCGAAGGGGCGGGGCTAAACCCGTGCCTGGGGTGCTCTTAATCCCGGTTCAGGTACAGGGAAGAGATGCCTGCGAAGGGGATGGTTTCGATGGGGGCCGTATTGCCCGTGGCGCTGCTTTGGAAGATGAGCAACTCACCGCCGCCACGCAGGCGCTCCGCTACGAAGATGCGGTCATCGTCGGGGTCGTAGTCTACATCCACGGGGTTACCGAGTCGGGTATTGGCGCCGCCGATGCGGACGTAATCGGCTGCGGCGAAAACATCATTCGAGCGGGTGCTGAAATTAGAGATGATGAAAATCGCTCCGTCGCTGTCGCTGTCCGCAGCGCCAACGTCGGTCAAGACCATCAGGTCGTCCTGTTCGTTGTAGGCAATGCCGTGAGTACGCACCAGGCCGTCTACGCGGATGTAGCGGTCGGGCGTGGCCGTCTGCCCGTCTGGTGTGTCGAACAGGTTGTTGAAGACGGCGATCGAATCGGAATTGTCAACCACGGCGTAAACCGTACCGTCTACGAACTCGAGGCCCCACAGGTTAAAGTCCGTTGGGATGGTTTTTGCCAGCGTAAATCCGCTGTTTTCGGAGAAGCCGTAGATCACGATGGCATTGGTGTTATTGTTTTCCGCGCTGGCATCCTGGGCCACTACGAACTGGCTGTTTCCGATGGCAACGAGTCCGCGGCCGTTGGTGAAATCAGAGGTGGAGGTGTTGACTACGTCGACGCCATTGGGGTCGTCGAGGTCATCGAGTACGTCCTTATAGTTCACCAGGGTGCTGTTGGAACGGATGACCTGAAAGACCATTTCATCGCTGTCGTCGTAGTAAATGCCGTCGGCATCCATCCCGGCGGAGGCGAAGGTTTCCACTTCCAGGGGGTTGTCGTTTACGTCCAGTACCCCCACCAGGCCGGTGGTGTTGGAGGACATGAAGAGCGTCCCGTCGTCCGTCAGGTCGATGCCGAGAACGTCATCGTCGTCGTCGCACGAAGTAAAGGAAAGGGCAGTAAGGGTCAGTAGCAGCAAGAGCAACTTGCTGAAAGAAGGGTAAGTCATGTTAGTTGGTTTTTTTGGGTTAAAAAGGGGGAGAAAAGTTTACTAAAAAAGAAGCAGGCAGGGCTCTAAAGCCCTTTTGCTAGTACGGCTTACCCATTATCGATGTTCGTCGGTTTAGCGTTTTAACGTTTATGGGGTTGCGCGCGGTTGGGGCAGGTTTCCTTCCTTGCGCCAGGTGTTTTGGGGGTAGGGAGGGGTGGTTTTGGGGCTAGTGGGCGTGTTTTTAGGGCGCTGCCGCAGGTGCAGGGGGAGGGAGGTGCAGGCTATGCGAACAGTAGTGCAAGATTTACTCTAAATCTTGCTGAAACAACGCCCTACAGAAGGAAAACAGGAGTGCGAGTTGAGTGTCATTTTTGCGCAACTTTTGCCCTATGATTTGGCTACCTTCCCTCCAATAGGCGTCAAAAGTGTAAAGCGGAACTAATAGTATCTCACCAACTGTTATGCTTATGGGCTGAACTTAGTTTGAGCAGCCCTAGAGCCTTGCGTGATGCTCCTAGTGCCATTTTCTTACAGCCAGTTATTTCCAGGTAAGGAAACACCTGCAATTGATGAGCTCCTCCAGCATATTCCATCTCGAATAGTATTGGTCGTACTCTCTTACATCAATCACCATTTATATCTGAGGACTAGTGAAGATAAAATCTTTGACTTCTTAGCTCGAAACTGGTCTGACAAAGTAAAAAATGGAATACTAGCCGCTGCAACAGTTGCAGCTCGCAAGGCTGGTCATCAGCCAACCTTCTTTTCCCCGTGGTTAGTCATGGAATTTATTAAGCAGGAATTACTGAACTGGAGGGAGTTTGAGTATCAACATCCCGATACTACCCCCGATGATGAACTGAAAATTTTCATTGCCTACTTGGTCTCTGTTGACAGAACAATTTTTGAAAACCAGGATAAGCTAACTGGAAGCAAAGCGAACCCAATCACTCACTTCTTCGAATTCACCTGGCCTTCTCTAGTCCAGCAATATGAGTTTACCACTGAACTCAACCCAATTTTCCAGGCACTAAAAACCAATGCTTTTCTTGAGGAAATGCTGAAGCTGCCTGAATTCAGTACATCCGTAAGGGAGTATCTTGCCGACTACGGTTTCGATACCCCTTGGACTTTCGTTTCTGGTTACATAGATATCATCAAAGCAGCTATTCATAAGGAAAACAGGGTTGAACTTCCTTTACTGAACATTCCCATCGATCATCCCTATCGCCAAATCATCGAGCGCAGAGTCATTGATCCAGAGGAGTACGCCGCCAACAAACGGGACCAGATACGCTACGCTGGCATACGAAAACAGCCACTTTTCCATTTTGAAGACAACGCCTTTCTGGTCTCCAACTGGAATTTCTTGTATTCCCAGCTGGGTATTGGCGTAACCTTTGATCTTTTCTACAGGTCCAAGACTCTAAGGAAGGCTTACGGCGACATTCCAACTTTTCGCTCCTTTATCGGGAAACATGTATCAGAAGAGATCATCTTCCAGAGCCTTCTAAAATTCGCTTACAGCAAAAATAAGTATGACGTACTTCATTTGGGCGAGAAAGATGAATATCCCGATGGATACCTTAGGCAAGGAAATTCCATCTTCATCTTCGAATACAAGGATGTGCTCTTTGCCGATGCAATTACCGAAGCTGCTACATTTGCGGATATCACTGCTACAGTCCGGGAAAAATTCTTGAAAAACGCCGAAGGCAAACCCAAAGGAGTCCAGCAGATCGCTAATCATATTGAGTACCTATCGAAGGCCGAATTCGGATTCGACCACTTCACTCAAAAGCACCGGCGACAGTCTGTAGATATCTACCCGGTGATTGTGTATTCTCATGATCAGTTTTCCATGCCTGGAGTGAACCACTGGTTAAACGAACAAGCCGCCTCTCTCCTTCAAGGTTTCCCCTTCAGAAGCGTAAAACCCGTGACGCTGATTTCAGAAAGTTACTTGTTTAACTTCCTGAAAATGTTTCGTGAACATCGACTTAAGGACATACTTAACGACTACTACAAAACGCTCCAAAGCATAAATAGAAAATTTGAGCGAACTGGTAAGTTCACTTATTTAGTCAACAGGTATGGTTCTATAGAAGACATTCGATCTTCTTTCGAAAAAGGAAATTCATTCAAAGATTTAAAACGAAGCGAAACCATGGAGATCCTTGATGCTTTTAAAGTGCCGTATTTGTGACACAAAAGCCAGACACTTCTAACTCTTCGCCAGTGTACTATCATCCTAGCAGAACATCCCATTTCATTAACCTACATGATTCGACTTAGATAGTGTGCAGGGTATCTTCCACCCTCTTTGCCCCAAAACAACAGATTTATCCACCTACAGAAAACTCGCCCCAATTCTGCATTATGACGCCTGGTCGTCAAATCGATTGCGCAAAATTTTGGCCATCAGTTCAGCTTGAGAAACCTTCGAGATGAGGCGCTCCATTGGTCAAAGCGTGCCGCTTTCCAAAGCATTTTTTGTTTAAACTTATTTTCAACCGAAACGGAAATGAACGCTGTTCGATTGACCATGCGAAACTGGAAGGCCAGACTACTTCGCTACGCTATTTAACGGACTAATCATGTTGTGTGTGGACATACTTTGCTAGGTCTCTGCCTCGAAAGCTCTTAGGAAGTAATTAACTCATTCCTTCAGCAAACACAGCGCCCGTCCCCCAAAACACCCTATCTTCGTAACCAAGGCAAGGAGCACCACCACCAAGGGCGAGAGGTAAACACGGCAGGCTGCTCTTCCACTGGCAAACAGGCCACCCCAAAAAACTACCCACCCGCATCTACACCTACCATGAAACCAAGTACCTCCCTGTGCCGCATGGCGTTTCTGGCTTGCCTGGGCCTGCTCTTTAGTGGCGCCCTCCTCGCCCAAGACCCCAACCTCTCCTTTTCCATTGTCAACGGGGATTTTACCCGCTGCGCCCAAGACAGCCTGGTGCGGATCAATATCGTCCCGGACCCCGCCCGGACTTTTTCCACCGTCCGGCTCTTTTGGGACGGCGACAACGTTCCGCCCGTCGTCATCACCAACCCGGCGCAACTCACCCGAAGTTTTACCTACTCCTTTCCCGAGCTTTTTGACGAATGCGATTACAGCGACGCCTGCATCAGCCGGCAAGTCTACGGCTCCTGCTTCCTCATCGAAGTAGTGGCACAGTACACCGACGGCACTTCCGAAAACGTTTCGCGGCGGATCGGCTTCCAGAAGCCCCCGGAACCAGCCTTCACCCTGCCCATGGTGTCGTGTACGGGCACGATGCTCGACCTGCTCAACCTGACCTGCCCCGGCAACGATACCAGCATGACCTACCTCTGGACGTTGCCCGACGGCTCGACCAGCCGCGACTTCGAGATCAGTTATGCCTTCGATGAGGTCGGCCCCCAGACCTTCACCCTCTCGGCCACCAACCTCTGTGGCACGCGGGCGGTGTCGCGGACGATAGATATTGTCGAGGCGCCATCCGTCGTCGGCACCCCGGATTCCAACGTCATCGTGGGGCCCGACAACGACTTCCGCGTCTGCCTGGCGGGGGAAAGCTGCATTCGCCTCAACGGCAGTGCATCCACGGGGATTGACAGCTGGCGCTGGACGGTAAACAACGGCAGCGGTGTCACCATCGAAGACCCGGATGCCTTGATCACCCGCGTTTGCTTTACGACGCCGGGAGAGCGGACCTTTACCCTCACTGGCCGTAACAGCAGTTGCAACGAAACCCAGACCCATCCCTGTCCCATTACCGTAGTTCGCGGCGAAACCCTCACACTGAATCCCCAGCCCGACGCCTGTCCTTCCCTGGCCTACACCCCCACCCCGGGCGTCGACCCCAACGCGACTTACTTTATTGATGGCGCGGTGGTCACTACCTTTCCCTTTACCATGTCCGCCCGCGCAACGCCCTACGTCATCCGGGCGGAAAAGACCACGGAATGCGGTTTCCTGGTCGTTACCGACACCCTTTTCGTGGACGCCGCTATTCAACCCACGCTGGTGATGCCCAACAACGGGGCGGCTTTTTGTCCGGATACCGGCTTGGTCGCCATCCAGGTCTCCGACGCTGGTGGGCGTTGGACACCAGCGGTGGGTCTCGTCATCCGCAACGGCGAAGCATTTTTTGACCAATCAGCTGCTCCAGGGGATTACACTTTCACCTACACCCTGGGCCAGGGGGCTTGCGAGCGCAGCCTCACGGTCAATTTGCGCCTGGAAGACTCCGCCCTCCAACTGCCCCCCGACTTTTTCATTTGCGTGAGTTCCCCACCGGTCAGCCTAATGCCTATGCCCAACGACGGAACGCTGGGCGGAACCGGGGTGGATAACCTGGCCCGCACTTTTTCGCCCGCCGGGTTATCCCCCGGCACCTACGCTATCGCCTACCAGCGCGAAAACCTGGTAACGGGCTGTACGGAAGCGGGCAGCTGGAATGCAGAAGTGGTGGCGGAACCCACGCTGAATACGGGTGGCCCCATTTCCGTGTGTAATACCGACCAAACGATCGACCTGCTGGCCTCCGCCCCGGGCTTTTCTTTCAGTCCCGCCTTCGGCCAACTCTCTTTCGTTGGCCGGGGCATCGTCGACGGCGCGGCGGGGACTTATCGGCCCGCTAACCTGGCCGTTGGAGAAGTCGATACGGTGTTGATCAGCGTTGCAGACCCGCGCACCCCGGAGCTTTGCGCGACAACGGACACCCTGTTCGTGACCATCACGGAGATTGTCCAGCCCAACGCCGGAGCCGATACCATCATCTGCGGCGGCGGTGGGACTTACGCCTTGGGTGATCCGGGGGCAGGCCGTTGGTCGGGCCCCGGAGCAGCAACGGACGGCACCCTAAACCTATCCGCCGTTGCCCCGGGCACTTACCGCTACACCCTGACCCTGGGAGAAGGATTCTGCGCAAGTCAAGACGAGGTGACGGTCACCATCGCCCCGGGCAATGGGGTCACGGTGGCGGAACCCGTCGCCTTTCTGTGCGATACGGCGGCCATGCTCCTGCTTCCCAGCGTAAGCCCCGGCCTGGGGGGCGTTTGGACGGGCGACTTGCCCATCAACGCCACATCCATTAATGTCTCGGGTGCCACGCCGGGCACCTACAATTTCCAGTACACCGTTGCTGACTTGCCGGCGGGTTGCAACAGTGCGGACTTCCGCGTGGAACTACTTGCGCAGCCCAGCACTACGCTGTCGGGAGACGCGGTGGCGTGTAACGACGGCAGCTGCGTTACTTTCCTGGCTGGCGGTACCCCGGCGGACACGTACCGCTGGCGGACCAGCGATGGCCTGAACAGTTCGGGCGCTTCCATCTGTCATCAATTTCCGCAGGCCGGAGATTATACCGTGACGGTGGTAGGCGAACGGCGGCACCCCACCAACAACACCGTGCTTTGCAGTTCCGCCCCCGCCTCCACCTCCGTGCGGGTGTTGGATCCGCCGGAGCCGGCGACGATCAACATCGCTACGGATACCCTCTGCCCGGGCGAGGAATTGTTGCTGAGCTTCACGCCACCGCCGGCTGCGGCGCTGCAAAACCTGGAGTACGAGTGGCGGTACGGAGACACTGCTTTCGTCGCTACGGGTCCAACATTGGTCTCCTTTCCGTCTCCGCTGGAGGATACGACCTTCCTCATCTCCCTCAACACGCTCGGCACCTGCGGCCGCGCCCAAAGTAGCTTCGAGCTGGTGCTGCGGGCCAACCCCGTGGCCAATATCGGCGTCGTGTACCCCGAAAATTGCAGCGGGAGTGAGCTCATCCTGACCAATTTGGCCACCGGCACCCTCGATGCGGTGGCGTGGTCGAGCTCCGACGGACAGCAATTTACGTCCTTTCAGCCCCCCGTGCTCCGCCCCGTTACGGGCGACGTGGCCCGCACCATCACCTACACGTTGGAGGTGGGCAATGCGTGCCGGAACGACCGCAGCTCGGTGGACGTGACCGTGGAACCGACCAACATCCGTGCCCTTCCGGCGTTTACGGATACGACCGTTTGCGTTGGTCAGCCCTTCATCGTCAACAACATCTCCACGCCCGGTACGCGGGTGGAATACGTCTTTTCCGATGGCCGCCGCTTCGCCAGCGATTCCGTGGCCGTGGTTTTTGATGCACCGGGGCCCATTGCCTTTACCATTTACGCCTACGGCTGTGGGTACGACAGCAGCCGCTGGACGGGTCGGGTACTGCCCAGCCCCGCGCTGGCACTTACGGCACCTTCCTTCGTTTGCCCCTACGCACCTTTTGCCTACCATTTGCAATCGGACGCCGCCAGTACGCTGCTGTATTTTGGCGATGGAGACAGTACCCGCCAGAACCTCGGCAACCATTTTTACGCACCATCCGCAGCGCCGCTCCTCCTGCGTTACACCGCCACGAGCAGCGAAGGCTGCCGCGCCGAAGGAAGCCAGACTGTGCAGGTCCTGCCACAACCCACCGCGGCCATTGTGCCGCCGGATACCCTTTGTGCCAACCAGCCGCAAGTCTTTTTGAGCGCGGGAAGCGGGGGGCAAAGCTGCCGCTGGCTGTTTGGGGACGGGCAGGGCAGCGACGGCTGCGAAGTGGAGCACGCCTACGCGCAGGATGGGCTGTATTCCGTGCAACTGATTTACACCTCCAGCCAGGGGTGTGCGGATACGGCTTTTGCGCCGGCTTTCGTGCGGCCTACCCCCGATATCCGCCTCAACCTCACCTACGATTCGACGCGCTGTGGCCCAACGCAAGTCTTGTTTCAGTACGAGGGCAACCTCCAGCAAGCGAGCAGTTTCCTTCTGCTGCCGGGCGACGGGAGTGATCCGCTGACCAGCCTCAACCCCACTCACCGCTACGACACCAGCGGCCAGATAACGGCCCGGCTGTGGACCGGTTTCGACGGGCTTTGCTATGCGGATACGGAAGTTTCTTTCCATCTGCGGCAGTATCCGAGGGCGCGGACGCAGGTGCAAGACACGCGTTGTGAAGCGGGGGAAGTCGTGGCAGTCGCCATCCGCACGGAGAACCCGGAAGACCTCATCATGGGCTCGGGGCCGGAGGGCTATTTCTCCGCCGGGCGCAACCAGTTCAACCTCCGTACGCCGGGCAATTACCTCTTTGAAGTCGTCAGCCCCGACGGCTGTGATACCTTGATTGACTTTCGGCTGGACCCCGTGCGGCCGCTGGAGCTTTCCACCATCCCGAATACCAGCATACCCCTCGGCGATTCCATCCGCCTGCACAGCGAGGTGAACAGTTTGAATACGCTTTTTTCCTGGACGCCCGGTGCCAGTTTATCCGATTCGAGCGCCCTATCACCCTGGGCCCGACCGCTGCGGGGAACGCTCTACTTGCTGGAGGCATTGGATACCCTGACGGGCTGCAGCCGGCAAGACAGTGTCTTCATCGGGGTGCTGCAGGAAACGGATATTTTTGTCCCTACCGCCTTCAGCCCCAACGGCGATGGGACGAATGACGACTTGCGGATATTCCCGCGCGTCAGTGTGGCGCGCATTGACGCCATCCGCATTTATAGTCGCTGGGGCAATCTCGTCTTCGAGCAAACCCCAGACCAGGGCCCCATCACCATCAACACCCCGCTCTGGGATGGCCGCTTCAACGGCCGCCTCGTCAATCCCGCCGTCTTTGTCTACACCATTGAATACGAAAACGTGCGGGGGGAACGGAAGGTGCAGGCGGGGGAGGTGTTGGTGTTGGGAGAGGAGTAGGTTTTAGTTCATAGTTCATAGTTCATAGTTCATAGTTCATAGTTCATAGTTCATAGTTCATAGTTTAGTAGTGCTCAGGTGGGTCGGGTAGAGGGCGGGGTGGTGGATTCCGATTGGAAAGGGTATTGCTTTGATAAGCTTTGCTGCTGCGATGTCCTTCATCACCCATAAAGTGGTCTTTGTAACCTATGGGAGTAGGTGTTAGTACCTGAATTGAAAATTAGGTGTTTATACGCTTACGCGGCACGTGTGGATGCTCCGACCTTTGCTATAGGGCCAAAGGTCAAAAAATCGTGAAAAATGAACCAATAACATTGCCGGGGTGGGCTAGGTCAGCTTACCGGGTAATTCGTCCAAAGTGGAACAAAAAGTTGAGGGCTTTTCCCATGCCGGTGGAGGGTGAAGCATCGGGTTCCCCCCAGGAAACGCAGCCGGAAAAAAGCTGTTGTTGCGCGGTTCCACCGCCCGAGGCGAAGGAGGTGGCCAGGCAAGAGCTCGCTGCTAAGTCTGCCCGCTCATTTTCCTCCGTCCTGCTCAGTCTGCTGGTCGCTTTTTTCCCCAAGTGTCCCATTTGCTGGGCGGCGTACATGAGTATGTTTGGAGGCTTCGGCGTGTCCCGTCTGCCCTACCAGGGTTGGCTTTACCCGGTTTTGATCGGGTTTTTGTCTTTGCACCTCGTGCTGCTATTCCGGAACCGGCGAAAGAAAGGGCTTGGCCCCTTTGCGCTGAGCCTGGCTGGCGTACTCATCATTTTAATCAGTCGGGCGCTCGGTGCCGAGGCTAACTATCCTTTCCTCATCGGTATGCTCGGTATTCTTTCCGGGTCGCTTTGGAATTCCTTTTCCCTGGCTCCGCTCAGCATTCCGTCGCTACTCAAACCAAACAACGCATAAATTATGGCTACTCAATTACGGGTCCGGTACTCTATTCAGGAGTTACAGGACCGATACAACAACAACGACAAAGGACCATTGGAGAAAGTGATGCAGGCCTGGGCGGGCATCAAGGCGCTTCCTCCGGATGATCCCAATTCCTTCTTCGTCATTGGTGGTTACCACGGTGAACCCTTTGTGGGGGCGGGCTGGGGAAATGCCTCTTACTGGGGCGGTTTTTGCAACCACGGAAATGTCCTCTTTCCCACCTGGCACCGTGCTTACCTCGTCCGTTTGGAACAAGCCCTCCAGAGCATTCCCGGGTGCGAAGACGTCATGCAGCCCTACTGGGACGAAACCAGCCAGGACTCCATGGAAAACGGCATACCGTGGGCGCTGACGGATGAGTTTTTTCCACGGGACAGTACCACGCCCAACCCGCTGCGTTCCTTCGTTTTTCCCGCACCGATTACGGACAATGCCATTGGGGCAGGTTCCTACGATTACACCAAGCCGGCGGGTTACGAAACGGTCCGCTACCCACTGTCTGGCTTGGTCGGCAAAGGAGATATTGAGGCCACCAAAAAACACAACAGCCAGTACCCGGACTACCAAAAGAACGTCCAAATCCTCAACGATAACATTGTGGAGTGGCTGAATTCCCACATCATCGTAGATGGAAAGCCGGTTCCAACGCACGTGGGCAAAAAATACCAGGACTGCCTGCTGGCCCCCAATTACACCGTTTTTTCCAACACGACTTCTGCCTCGGAACACAACGCCTCGATAACCCTGGACCCCAGCAAGAAGGGCCAGCCGATCGTCGTTCCGCTGGAGAGTCCGCACAACAGCATTCACCTGGCGGTGGGGGGCTATGACTACCCCGGCGTTTACGATAAGTCACCCATCGACGGGGCCAACGGCGATATGGGGGAGAACAATACGGCGGGCCTCGACCCCATTTTCTTTTTCCACCACTGCAATGTGGACCGCGTGTTCTGGTTGTGGCAGAAGTTTAACGGCCACCGGGATCGCCTGGAGATTATCGACTTTTATCCGGGAACCAACTCGGTAGACAGCCAGGGACCTACGCCGGGGACTGCTCCTAACTCCTGGTTAACCATGTCTTCCCCGCTGGATCCATTCCGGATCGAGGAAAACGGGGTCAGCCGGCCCGTGACTTCCCTGGATATGGTCAACATTGAGGAACAGCTGGGTTATACCTACAGCGTAGGCTCGCTGGACGACGAAGCGGCTTTCCTCGCAGCTAAGGCGGCGGCCACAGAAACGGCGGGATTACCCGTGGTCCAGATCACGAACGTAAACCGGGCCATCGAAGGAGGTTCCTTCCTCGTGGCGGCCGAGGCCGTCATCGATGGCAAGCGCCAGGTTATTGGCCACGAAGCCGTGCTCAGTCGCTGGAACGTCCAAGGATGTGCCAACTGCCAGAACCATTTAGAAGTCAGGGCCCACTTTGCCTTGCCTCAAGCCGCGCTTCCCCAGGTGCTGCTGGCCCACAAGAAGGATGATGGGGTGGCTCCCCGGTCCTTTGACCATACGGTAACTACCCGGCTGATTACCCGCAATCGCAACGTCGGGCGGCTTCAGCAAACTGAAACAGTGGTCCACTAAATCATCCTCCATCGCCCTCCTGTCTCCGCCGGATTGGGGGGCGATGCCAAAACCACCGTCATGGCAGATAGCGCACAAGACCTCCTGGTGGGCACCTACACCTACCGGAGTTGGAATAATGATCCTGACCTGACCACCAGCGCCGATGCCCTGGTGTTCGGACAAGGATTTATCCAGATAGACCCCGCCCCCTTTAATGTACTCAAGGGAACCATTTATGGGACGGACAACAATTTGCCCGACGGTAAGGTCAGTTGGGCGCTGCAACTAAAGGGGTCCATCAACTACGGCAATCCCTTCACCCTCCGCTTCCAGGGCAAAGGCGTCATCAGTGGCAGCGAGTGGATTTACAACTACGTCTGTTACCTGGTTTTGCCGTGGCAAGATGGCGTCAACCAGCCCAACGTCCTTACTGGCTCCATCGTAAGGGCAATCCCCCACCCCGGGGACAATGGCACGGTGCATCCGGCGGGGGTTACGGCAACCTGGTACGCGGTGAAAAACTGACCACCCTACGGAGAGCACTCCCTACGGCCGCCTTTTCTAAATCATTAAAACGCATACCATGTTTAATCACCCACTTAGTCACCGCCCGGCGACGCTCCTCTGCTGCTTGGCCCTGCTTTTCAGCTGCGGAAACCAGGAGAAAAGCCAGCAACAAGAAGTCTTACTGGAAGCCTCCCCGGACGCAACGACCATTAACATCAGCTTCACGGCGCAAGTACCCCAAGACCTCAGTGCGAATGCTACCCCGCAGCAATTGGTACAATTCGCCTGGGAAGAATTCATTGCCCTGACCTGGAAATCTTCTTACAACGAGGATGGTAAGCGGGATCACCCCGATACAAGTTGGAACTGGAGCAGGTACACCGATGCCTATCCCGACCTGCTCGTCTGGGAAACCTACGCCCACCGCACCGAATTGCGGCCGGCGGACGACCAAATGCAGGCCTTTGACATGGCCCCACGCTATAGTTTCATCAACCCGCCACAGCCCGCCAACGCCAGTGCCAGCTTCACCCTGTTCAATAATCTGGACGAAAACAACGAGATAGGCTCTTGTAATCTTTACGCCCACTACAGCGCGGAGGGGAAGACCAATACCGTGGTGTATCAGGCAAAAACAAACCGGGATGAATACGAGTACATCAGAAGCAACTACCCTACTAAAGCACAGCTGCTGGCGGCCACCTCCAAGACGCTGGACAACATAACCAAACTCAAGGAATATTACCCCGGTGCCACCAGTACCTGTAACTGTCCCGCCGCCGAAGGCGTAGTCTGCCTACCCTGCGGCGGAGCCGCCGTACCCGGAAGTACGGGCGCTACCTACGATGGTGCAATCGAGATCAAAACCGCCTGGCGCAAGCTTACGGCGGCGGATGACCCTGCGGAGTTCTTCGTGCGAAAAGCCATTTACTACGAGAAAGACCCCAATGGAACGATCACCTACAACAATGGCGATTTTGCCCTGATCGGCATCCACATCATTCATAAGACCCAAAACTATCCGGGCTTTGTCTTTGCCACCTGGGAGCACGTTGGCGTAGAAGGGGATGATATGGCCTATGAACTGCTGGATGGATCGGGTAATATTGTGGAGAACTACCCCCGCTTCCACGAAATTCCGGCGGTGGTGCAGCAAGCCAACGCGGCCGTTCACGCCCAGATGAAGGCGCTGAATCCGAATACCATTTGGCAAAACTACCGCCTGGTGGGCGTCCAGGGTGCCCCCTCGGATGATTCCACGAGTTTCAGCTACTTCCTAGCCAACTATGTGATTGAATCGGACCCCACCCTGGCCGACTTTCACGGCAGCAGCATCGGAGACCCCTTCGACGGAAAGCCCAATTTATTGGCCAGTGGCCAGCGCCTGTTCAACATGGGCGGGTGCAAAGGCTGCCACGGCGTTGCACAAATCACCTTGGGTACGGACTTCTCTTTCCTGCTGGACACCGTCGGCAAACCCGTCCCCTCCCCCGATATTCTGGGGCCGCTGCCGGCTACCACCGTGCCCTCGGCTAAGCTGCGTAGCCTGATCGCCGCTACTAAAAAGTAAACTGTTGCCATCGGATGGGCACCTGACTGGTGGGCCGCAAAGTACATTCGGTGACTTTGCGGCCCTCGAGCATTGGGGAACCCTGCAAACCGCTGCACCCCTTTGCTCCTTTAATCCCTTCCTCCTTTCCCCCATTAATCCCGTTCTCCCCCCAACTTTCGTATTTTGCGCCCTTCGGAAATGAACTATGGATTATACCAACCCCAGCCTCACCGTCCTCAGCAGTGAAGTCCGCCCGGGCGCACTGCGCTGGCGCAGCCCCTCCAACATCGCCCTGGTGAAGTACTGGGGCAAGCACGGCAAACAGTTGCCGCGCAACCCCTCCATCAGCTTTACCCTGGAGGGGGCGGCTACGGATACTACCCTCGACTACGCCGTTCGTACCCAGGCCGGGGAGGGCGTCGACGTTCAACTTTACCTGGATGGTGAGCGTAACGAAGGCTTCACCGTGCGCACCCGGCAATTCCTGGAGTCGCTGCTGCCCATCTACCCGTTCCTGAAGCAGCTGAGCCTGACGATCCACACCAGTAACACTTTCCCCCACTCGGCGGGCATCGCCAGCTCGGCATCGGGGATGAGTGCGCTGGCCCTTTGCCTGGTAAGCCTGGAAGAGACACTGTTCGCACCGTTTAAAGACCGGGAACAGTACTGGGCCAAAGCCAGCTACCTGGCCCGCCTGGGTTCAGGCAGCGCCTGCCGCTCGGTGTACGGCGGTGCTGCCGTGTGGGGCACGCTGGCGGGTTTGCCGGGCAGCAGCGACGAATATGCGGTGCCAGTCCGCGACGGACTTCACGCTACTTTCCAGGATTACCACGACGACATTTTGCTGATCTCACGCTCGGAAAAGTCGGTCAGCAGCCGGGCCGGCCATGGCCTGATGGAAGGCAACCCCTACGCTACGGCCCGCTACGCCCAGGCTACGCGCCGGACGGACGAGATGCTGACCGTCTTACGCCAGGGCAACGTAGAGCGCTTCGGGGAACTCCTGGAGTCCGAAGCCCTTACCCTTCACGCCCTGATGATGAGCAGCCACCCGCCCTATCTGCTCATCCGGCCCAACACCCTGAGCGCCATTGAGCGGATCCACCAGTTTCGGGCGGAAACCAGGCTGCCGCTCTACTTCACCCTCGATGCCGGCCCCAACCTGCACCTCCTCTATCCCCACGCGATGGCAGCGGAGGCCAAGACCTTCATCCGCGAACAACTACTGGCCTTCTGCGAAGACCAACGCTACCTGGCCGACCGCGTTGGCAAGGGCCCCGAAGCACTGGAAGTGAGTGGTGCTGCGGAGGGTGGGGAATAATCCCGGCCGGACTCCCTTTGCTCCTTGTCCCTACTCCCCCCTCCGGGGGTCGGGGGGGAGCACCTGCGGCCGCGCCCTGTTTTATTCCTCTTCGCTGCCGCTCTCTCCCCCGGCCGGCTCCAGCCAGAAATTGTTAAGTCCCTCGCCGGGGACGATGCTGATCTCCCGCGCGTTGAGCAATTCCAGCAAACCGAGGAAGGTAACGATGGCGTGGATACGGGTCTTGCAAACGCTGAAAAGGTCCGCAAAACTGGGCCGCGCTTTGCCAAAACGCACGGCGCTGACCATCTCCATGATCCGGATTTGCTGCTCTTCGATGGTGTGGCTGAACTGGGCAATCTCGTGCACGACGGGCCGTTTGCTGGCCTCCTCCAGTTTGCCGAGCAGGCTTTCGTAGGCCTTCAGCAGCTTGAAAAGGGTGACGCTTTCCAGCTCGACGTCCACCAGCGCGCGCACGGCAATCTGCGCCAGCTCGTCGGTGATGTTGCCGCGGTAATTGCGCATTCCCCGCTCCGTTTCCAGGGTGCGGAGTTCTTCCAGCACGGATTTATAGCGCTTGTACTCCAGCAGGCGGGAAACGAGTTCCTCGCGGGGGTCAATCTCATTGCCCTGTTCGTCAACGGCCTTGCGGGGGATGAGGATCTTGGCCTTGATGCGGCACAGGGTGGCGGCCACCAACACAAATTCGCTGGCCAGGTCAATGTCCATCGCCTCGGCCTGCCGCATGTAGTCCAGAAAATCGTCGGTGACCTTCGCAATGGGAATGTCGTAAATATCCAGCTCGTCCCGCTCGATGAAGAACAGGAGCAAGTCGAAGGGACCTTCGAACTGGGGCAGTTTTATCGTGTATCCGGCGGCCATTGGCGCGAAGGTAAAGAGTTTTTGCCTGGCTTGGTGTCTGGATAGGGGCGCGGCCGCAGGTGCCAGGGAAGTTGAAGGAGCAGGGGGGGGTTCCGGCCCGGTCTTTCTCTCCTCCGGGGTCAGTGTCCGCCGCCGCCCGCAAAGACGTTCGCCAGCAAAGCCTCCAGCTCCTCCTGGTCGGTGGCATCGAAAGAAGCCTCCAGCGTACTGTCCACGTCAAACACCCCGAACAGGGAGCCATCGGCGCGGAAAACGGGAACGACGATTTCCGAATGGCTGTTGGGGTCGCAGGCGATGTGTTCGCTGCCCGGGGCCAGGGCGTGGGTATCGGCCACAATTTTGGTTTGCCCACTAGCCGCCACTGCGCCGCAAACGCCCCGGCCAAACTGGATGCTGAGGCAGCCGAGCGTCCCCTGGTACGGACCTACCACCAGTTCCCGTTCTCCGCGTACCAGATAAAAGCCCACCCAGTAGTAGTAGGGCAGGTAGGTTTTCAGCAGGCAGTTGATGGTGACCATCTTTACCGTCTCGTCTTGCTCCCCGCCGAGGGTGGCCAGGATAGCGGCGCGGGCTTCGGCGTAGGCCACTCGCTTCTCCGCATTGCTCAGGTTGACGGAGGGCTTGATGAAGTAGGGCATTTCAGCGGAAGCAGACATACGGTTACCTTGAGGATCAGAGAGAAAGACAGGGTGAACAACACCGCTTCTCGGCCATGGTTGAAGGCGGGTGCTCCAGCAAAAAAAACAACGGGGCTGCACAGTATGCCTGCACAGCCCCGTTGCGGGAAGAAAGGTGGCGGGCTATCCGCCAAAGCCTTACTTGAGTTCTTTGAGCGACTTCTCGTTCATACGCACGTAGTCCATGTTACCAGCGGCTTTGGCCAGTTCCAGCGACTTTTCAAAAGCGGCTTTGGCTTCTGCTTTCATGTCCAGGTCGGCCAGGATGGTGGCTTCGCGGCGAACCATCCAGTAGCGGGGTTCCTTACCAGCCATGGCGTTGGCCTTCTTTACGTAGTCCAGCGCGAGCTTGTTGTCGCCGTTGTCGGCCAGGAAAGACGCAGCCTGGAAGTAGTCGTTCATGCTGGGGCCGGCCATGACGGCGTCAATGTTGGCCATGACGGCCTCCTTCACTTTAGTGGCCAGGGGAACGGCCACCATGGTGTTTTCCCACATCATAACGAGGTCGGCAGTACCCATGCCGTGGTTTTGTACGTCGATGGTAAAGGTTTCGACGGTGTGGCCGGTGGCTTTGGTTTTTACCGTGGCTTTGGCGGCGGGTTCTTTCTCTACGTAGCTGTTCCAGCTGCCCGTTTCGAAGGGGTAGATCATTACGGTCCAGTTATCGGCAGCGGGACGGGTGAGCACCGCGTAGCTGCCGGCTTTCAGTTCGGTGCCGCCAACGGTGACGGGGCCGGTGAAGGTGAGTTTGGTCGCTTGGTTGGCTCCCGTGCGCCAGATCTCGCCGAAGGGTACCAGGCCGTCGGCGGCAAAAACTTTGCGGCCTTTCGTGCCGGGGCGGCTGTATTCTACGTGGACGTCCGTCAGGCCCACCGTAGTCTCCAGCTTAGTGGTGGGAGAGGCGGAAGGGGTACGGATCTGGGCAGAGAGGCCAAGGGTACAGAAAAGGGCCACGGCCAGGGTGGCGAGGGTGAGGAATTGTTTACGCATAATGACGTTGGTTTACATTGGTTTGAGGAGGCACAACCTGGTTGAGAGGGCAGTACCGCCGGTGGGGAAAAGTGTATCTGTGGCGGGTGAAGTCCGATGTCCGGCCCGCCGCAGGAGATACGGGCGCGGGCCAGGGGACGGATTTAGTTGAGTACTTCGGGGGCGATGTGGAGAAACTTGGGAACTTCGACCTGAAAGAGTTCTTCCTGGCCCTGCCGGTCAGAGCGGCGCATCAGGTAACTGCCCTGCATGGCACCGATGGGCGTTTCAAACTGGACCCAGCTGGTGTACTCGTGGGCGGTGCCGGGCAGGATGTGGGGTTGCTGACCGACCACTCCTTCGCCTTCCACTACCCGCCTTGCGCCCGTGGCGTCAATCACTTCCCAGGCGCGGCTCAGCAATTGAACCGTCCGGGTGCCATTGTTTTCGATCCGGATCCGGTAGGAATAAACGTACTGAAGCCGGGCGGGGTCGCTGTACTGGGCCTGGAAGAAACTGTCGGCAGTTACGGTTACCTCCTGCGTGGTTTGGCTGGTCATAAGTTGGCGGATTATTAAGGTGAACGCGGCGGGGGCAAAAGCAGTCGGGCGTGGCACTTGTCCCAAACCCTGCACCTGCGTCAGCGCCCCACAACGGCTTGCCTTGGCATAAGACAATCGCCGGGCGGGAAGGTTGGCCAAAGCGGCAGACCTTTCCCCTAGAACGGCAGGTCGTCGGACACTTCCGCCGCTGGCTCGTCTCCGGCGGTCGGGAAGTCGTTGAAGCTCTGGGCAGTGGCTGGCTTGGCGTCGCTGCCCGCACTCACACTCTCCACGCGCCAGGCGTTGAGGTTGGTGAAGTACTTGCCCTGCCACTCGCGGCCGCGAAGATCGAAGTGGACCTTGATCTCGTCTCCCTCGTTCAAATCGTCGACGATGGCAGTCCGGTCTTGGGTTGTCTGGAACTTCACAAAGTTGTCGTACTGCCCGCCGTCGTTGGCCTTAATGACGAAGTCGCGCACGCGGAAAGTGTCCCCTTTGGTCTCGACCTCGAATTTCTTTACTAGGGTACCGGTAATTTCAAAAGACATAACTAAGAACTTATGGATGCAGAGCGGGCGTGGTGCACAGTGCACTGGCCCGGCTTCTTGGTTTTACGTTGTGGAAAGTGCCCGGGTTGGGGTACGCCCACGGCCTGGCACCGCCGCCACCCCCGGCCCCGCGAAAATAAGGACAGCGGCAGTGGCATCCAAATTTCCTTGCGCGCAATTCCTGGCGTGGAAATGCCGGCTCACTGCGCTGCCTTCTGCTCACAACCGCCAATGCAGTTGCCGTAGAGATTGAGGGAGTGGGAAGTGACGTTGAAGTGCAGAATTTCTCCCATCATGTTTTTGATCTGCTGCACGCGGGGGTCGCAAAACTCCAGCACCTTGCCGCAGTCGTTACAGATCAGGTGATCGTGCTGTTTGTAGCCGTAGCTTTTTTCGTACTGGGCCAGGTTTTTGCCAAACTGGTGTTTTTTGACCAGGTCGCAGCTCACCAGCAATTCCAGGGTGTTGTAGACCGTGGCGCGGGATACGCGGTAATTGTTGGTCTTCATGTGGATGTAAAGCGACTCGGCGTCAAAATGGTCGTCGCGGTTGTATATCTCCTCCAGGATTGCGTAGCGCTCGGGCGTGCGCCGGGCCTGCCGCTCCCGCAGGTGCTCGGAAAAGATGGCCTTGACGGTTTCGAAGTCGTTGGAAGGATTGGATTGCATACGTGGTGCGTACTTAGCGGGCCCGAAAAGGGTGTGCCTTTCTGGTCCCTGATTTGCGGACGTTCAGGGCCTGCACGAGCCCTTAGTCTTCCCGGGAAACGGTTGAGATGTACTCTAAGTTTTTCAGCGCCTGAATGGCCAGGTAAAGTTGGTCGGTGTTGCGCACCAGCAAACTGATGTGCGCCTCAAAGAAACCGTCGTTGCCCGCGATGTTGAAACTGCGCACGTTGAGGTTCATCTCAGCTATCTCGTGGCTGATTCTTTCGATTACGCCTTTGCCACTATCCAGCCCGGTGAGTTTCAGGTTGACCACAAAACTGCTCTCGGAGGTGCTCACCCATTCGGCCCGCATGATCCGGTAGCCGTAGTTAGACATGAGGTGCTCGGCGTTGGAACAGCGGCTGCGGTGGATCTTAAGGCCGGCGCTGGCCGTCAGGTAGGCAAAAACCTGGTCTCCCTGCACGGGGTTGCAGCAGGTGGCCATCGAGTACTCAAATTGGTCGCCCGGCTCTCCGTTGATGAGCAGCTTGGTCTGCCCCTTTTCTTTTCCCGCCGGGTTGCGCTTGCGCCCCGCTGCCAGGTTACGGTCTTCTTCCAGGGGCAATTTGATGGCCTTGGCCACCAGTTTGCCATTTTCCACGATGAAGGGCTCCAGCAGGTGGGCGATGGAGACGTTCTCTTCCGTTACGTCAAAGAACAAATCAATCTGGCTGCCTTCGTAGTGGTGGTTAGCGAGCAACTCAATGGCCGCACGCGTCTCATCAATGCGCAAGTGCTTGAGTTTGCGCAGCAAGGCTTCCTTGCCGAGTTCCCCTTTTTCCTTGCGGTCGGTTTTCAGGGCCTGGCGGATCTTGGCCTTGGCTTTGCCCGTGCGCACCAGTTTCAGCCAGCCTTCATTAGGCTTCTGCTGCTTGTTGGTAATCACCTTCAGGCGGTCGCCGTTGCGCAGTTCGTAGCTCAGGGGGACGATCCGCTCGTCGCACATCACAATCTGACAGTGGTACCCCACTTCGGTATGGACGCTGAAGGCAAAGTCTAAAGCCGTAGCGCCTTTGGGCAGCGTACGCATATCGCCGTCGGGGGTCCAGACGTAGACCTCCTCGTTGAAAAAGTTGTTGGCACGGAAGTCGCCCAAAAACTGCACGGAGTCGCTGTTGGGGTCGTCCAGGATGTCCCGCACGCTGTCAAACCACTGCTCGTACACGTCTGGCTGGTTGCTGATGCCCTTGTATTTCCAGTGGGCGGCAAAGCCCCTTTCGGCAATCTCGTTCATCCGTTCGCTGCGGATCTGCACTTCCACAAAGCGGGCGTCGGGGCCCACTACGGTGGTGTGGAGGCTTTCGTAGCCGTTGGATTTTGGGATGGTCACCCAGTCTTTGAGGCGCTCGGCAACGCCCTGGTATTCTTCGGTGACCACGGTATAGGCCGTCCAGCAGGCCAGCTTTTCTTTTTTCAGGGGTACGTCCACAATGATCCGCACCGCGAACAAGTCGTAGATCTGTTCGAACGGGACCTCTTTCTTCTTCAGCTTATTGTAAATGCTGTAAATCGACTTGGGCCGGCCGAAGATGCGGTAGGTAAAGCCCATCTCATCGAGGCCCTTGCGCAAGGGGGCAATGAAGCGCTCAATGTATTCTTCCCGCGCCTGTTTGGTTTCGCGCAGTTTGCCGGCTACCCGGTCGTACTCCTCGCGTTCGAGAACCTTCATGCAGAGGTCCAGGAATTCCGAGCGGAAGTTGTAAAGCCCCAGGCGGTGGGCCAGCGGCGCGTAGATGAAGCTGGTTTCGGCGGCAATTTTGAATTGCTTGTGCTCGGCCATGCTCTTGATCGTCCGCATATTGTGCAGGCGGTCGGCCATCTTGATGAGGACGATGCGCACGTCTACAATCAGCGTACTGAGCACTTTTTTGAAGTTCGCCGCCTGCTGGCTTTCGTTGCTGTAGGCACTGTCCAGCTTCGTCAGCCCCCCCACCATCTGGGCGATGGATTCTCCGAAGGCGGTGCGGATGTCTTCCAGCGAGACCGGCGTATCCTCTACCACGTCGTGCAGCAAAGCAGCGCAAATGGCCGTGGGCCCCAGGCCAATTTCTTCGGCACAGATCCGGGCTACGGCGATGGGGTGGTACATGTAGGGTTCACCCGATTTGCGGCGCTGGTAGCGGTGGCTGAAGTTGGCCAGTTCGTAAGCACGCAGCATCTGTTCCCGGTCCACCTCGTTGGGGGCAGGTTTCAGGCACGCAATCATCGCGTCGTAGGCCTTGCGGAGGCCCGCCTGTTCTTCTACGTTGGTTTCAATTACTTCAGCCATAATTACCGGGCGGCTAAATTAAGCGCTTGTGAGGAATTCGATGGTCCAAACCACCCGGGGGCGGCCTGAGGACGATCAAAACCACGCGTACCAAGGCACGGAAGCCGCAGTCAGGGGAGAAAGATGTTTTGGGTTTGCTTCTTTCACCTAACAAATAAACCCCTCAAACGGGTTAAACACGGCCCATTTTCCTGAAAGTATGATATTTAATCATCTTGGGCGCGACCGCAGGTGCCAGAAAAAGATGAAGAGCGATGAAAGGCCACGGAGAGGGTTTTTTGACTGAATATCGCCAAAATTGCCCTTTTTTCGGCTTTTTTTAAAATTTTCTCATTTTCCCGTGCACCTCCCCCTAAACCCGTAGTTGATGCTGCCAAAGGAACTGCAAAGCGGCTGTCTACTTACCTACCACACGCTCTACTCTCTAATCTTTTCTGAAGTATTCACACCATGAAAAACGTTTTACTCTCTATCGCTTTCCTCGTCTTCTCCTGTGGCTTGGCCGCCCAGAGTTCCGCTGGCCAGGAAGACCTCCGGGTTTTCCCTAACCCCGTCACCACCCAGTTCGAAATTGGCCATTCCGATCGGGTCAAGACGATCCGGGTCATCAACATGGTTGGCCGCGAGGTCAAGGTATTCGACTACGTCTCCGACAAACCCTACAACGTAGCCGACCTCCCCCAGGGCATGTACCTCGTCCAGCTCCAGGATGCCGAAGACAAGATCATCCACACCCAGCGCGTGAAGAAGAACTAAACACGCGCGCAGTTTGCCTAAACGAAGTAGTTCATAGTTCAGTAGTGCTCTATTGAACTATGAACTACTGAACTATGAACTAGCGCGGAGCCTATCCCTTGCGGCAGCTCCTTTACCCTTTACTCCTTTACTTCCTCCGTGGCGTCGAGCAATTCCTGGGTGGCTTTTTTGAGTTCGGCCATGTCGTCGTCAGCAGGTTCGGCATCGTCTTCCTCGCTGCCTTCTTCTTCCGGGGTTTTGGCTTTGTTGCCTCCGCCGCGGCGACTGCGTTTGCGGCCGGGTTTGGCTTCAGCCTGTTCGCGGGCTTCGGCTTTGGCCTTTTCGGCCAGGACGGCCTGGGCCTGGGCGGCGGCTTCTTCGTCTACCTCGGCGGCGGCCTGTTGGGGCGGAAATGGCTCTTTGCTAAAGGCCAGTTTGTCATTGGGGCCCACGTCGGTGTAGATCGTATCGCCGGCCAGGAAGTTGCCCGCGATGAGGTCTTTGGAAAGCGCATCGGCCAGGTCGGCCTGCAAGGTGCGCTTCATGGGCCGGGCGCCGAACTGGGGGTCGTAGCCGCGGTCGGCCAGCCAGTTCAGGGCGCGGTCGCTGATCTTCAGAACCATCCCCTGCCGCGCCAGCATCTTCTCGGTTTTGCGGAGCAGCAGGCGGGCAATTTGCTTGGTCTCCTCCAGCGTGAGGGGCAGGAACATGATCCGCTCATCAATGCGGTTGAGGAACTCCGGCCGCAGTTCTTCCTTGAGGGTTTCGAAGACTTCCTCCTTCGTCGTGGCGATGATGTCCGCGCGGTGGGCTTCGCCGACGTTGGCGAGGTCTTCAAAGTTTTCCAGGATCTTATCCGCCCCCATGTTGGAGGTCATGATGATGAGGGTGTTTTTGAAGTTGGCCACCCGCCCGCGGTTGTCCGTCAGCCGGCCATCGTCGAGCACCTGCAGCAGGATGTTGAAGGTATCGGGGTGGGCCTTTTCAATCTCGTCGAGCAGGACGATGGAGTAGGGCCGCTGGCGAACGGCCTCGGTCAGTTGTCCGCCTTCATCGTAGCCTACGTAGCCGGGAGGTGCCCCCACCAGGCGGCTCACGGTGTGCCGTTCCTGGTACTCACTCATGTCGATGCGGGTGATGGCTTTTTCGTCGTTGAACAATACTTCGGCCAGCGCCTTGGCCAGTTCGGTTTTGCCCACGCCCGTTGGCCCCAGGAAGATGAAGGAGCCGATGGGGCGGTTCTCGTCCTGCAGGCCGGCCCGGCTGCGGCGCACGGCGTCGGAGACGGCCTGGACGGCCTCGTGCTGCCCAATCAGGCGCTTGTGGAGCTCGTCTTCGAGCCGCAGCAGCTTATCCCGCTCGCTCTGGAGCATGCGCTGGACGGGGATCCCCGTCCAACGGCCCACCACCTCGGCGATGTCGTTGGCCGTCACTTCTTCGTTGGTAAATCGCTTTTCGTCCGGCAGGTTTTCCAGTTCCTTATCGGCGGCGTTGATCTGCTTCTGGAGGTCGGCCAGCTGTCCGTAGCGGATTTTGGCGACGGTCTCGAAGTCGCTGGCCCGCTCGGCTTTGGCCGCTTCCATCTCCAGTTCTTCCATCTGCTTTTTGAGCAGCTGGCTTTTGTCCACCAGGTCTTTTTCGTTGCGCCAGCGGGCCCGCAGGCTGTCCCGTTTTTCGCGGGCGTTGGCCACCTGCTCTTCGATGAGTTTCAGCTTCGGGGCGCTGTTTTCCCGCTTGATGGCTTCGCGTTCGATTTCGAGTTGCCGGACGCGGCGGTCGGCCTCGTCAATTTCTTCGGGGACGGAGTCCAGCTCCAGGCGGAGCCTGGAGGCAGCCTCGTCCATCAGGTCAATGGCTTTATCCGGCAGGAAGCGGTCGCTGATGTAGCGGTGGCTCAATTCGGCGGCCGCCACCAGGGCTTCGTCCATGATCTCGATCTTGTGGTACACCTCGTAGCGCTCCTGCAAACCGCGGAGGATGGAGATGGTATCTTCCACACTGGGCTCTTCTACGCGGACGGTCTGGAAGCGCCGGACGAGCGCCTTGTCTTTTTCGAAGTATTTCTGGTATTCGTCCAGCGTCGTTGCGCCAATGGTGCGCAAGTCTCCCCGCGCCAGGGCGGGCTTGAGGATGTTGGCTGCGTCCATCGCTCCGTTGCCGCCGCCGGCCCCGATGAGGGTGTGGATCTCGTCGATGAACAACACGTAGCGGCCATTGCTGCCCGCCACTTCGGTGATGATGCCTTTGAGGCGCTCTTCGAAGTCGCCCTTGTACTTGGCCCCGGCCAGCATACCGGCAATGTCGAGCACAAAAATCTTTTTCTCTTTCAGGCTTTCCGGCACGTCGCCCTTCACGATCCGCCAGGCAATGCCCTCCACGATGGCCGTTTTGCCTACTCCGGATTCGCCGATCAGCAGGGGGTTGTTTTTCTTGCGGCGGCTCAGGATTTGCAGCAGGCGGCGGATCTCCTCGTCGCGGCCCACGATGGGATCGAGCTTGCCGTTTTCGGCCCGCTCATTGAGGTTGATGGTGAATTTCTCCAGCAGGTTGTAAGTGTTGTCGGCACCGGGGTCGCTGACGGTCTTGCCCTTGCGCAGTTCTTCGATGGCGCCGCGGATGCCGTCGTTGGTGGCCCCCAGGTCTTTCAGGATGCGCGCACCCTTGTCACTGGCCCCCTGGATGATGCCGAGCATCATCAGTTCGATGCTGATGTATTGGTCGCCGAAGTCGACCAGCATTTTCTTGGCCCGGCTGAGCGCGCGGTTGGCGTCGTTGGTCAGAAATTGCTTGGTAGCGCCCTGGACCCGGGGGTAGTCTTTGAGCGTTTCCTTGAGTTCCCGCCGGACGGCCACACTATCCACCCCCACTTTGTTGAAGATGAAGTCGGCCACACTTTCGTCCACCGTAATGATGCCCGCCAACAGGTGGGGCGTATCCACCTGCTGCTGGTTCATTTCCTGGGCAATCTTCTGGGCCTGGATGATGGCCTCCTGGGCTTTGGTCGTAAAATTCTCGTACGTCATAAGGCGTGCAAGATAGCGGTTGCGCCCGGCATGAAAAAACCAGGCAGACTTACGGCCAGTTTATACCGACGGAGCCTGGTGGGAGACGGACCAACGAGGAGTAAGGGTTGAAGGGTTGAATAATCGAAGGGTTGAATAATTGAATAAGCTGCCGCACTTAACAGGCTGCCGCACGAAACAGGCTGCCGTACCGCCCCGGGTGGCAGGGCCAGTCCAGCAGTGAACGCCGTAGGCAACAAGTCAGCAAATGCGGGACCGCCCCAAGGCGATTGCACCGCCAGCAAATGTCCCGTCTATCCCGTGCGGTAGCTTATTCAACCCTTCATCCCTTCACTTCAGGACCACCTTAAAATACACCCGCACCGGATCATCACTACGCAGCACCTCCCAGATGGAGGTTCTGGCGATGGTGCCGCCTACGTAGTCCATGGTCGCCTGGCTGGGGCGACCTCGGAAAACGAAGTTGCTCAGGCGGCCATCGGGGTGCACCAGGAAGCTGAGTTTCACCTTTCCCGGCGGGACGTCCGCCGGGCGGTTGGCCTCAATGCGCTGCCGCAGGGCCTGGTAGCCCTCTTCCGGGATGGCCAGGCCGGGCCCCTGGTCTACGGGCACTTTGGTAACGCCCCAGGCTACTTCGGGTGCTTGCTGGCTGCTCTGCTGTTTTTTCTCCAGGCTGATCTGAAGGTCTTCGTCGCTGGAGTTGAGGTCCAGTTGCTCCGCTTCGTACTCGGGGTGAGAAATCTCCAGGACGGAGGCTACGGCGTCTACTTCCAGGCGAAAAATGCCGTTGGTATCGGTGCGTTCGCCCAGGGGCAGGCCGGGCAGGCGCACCAGGGCGTTGGCAATGGGTTGGCCGTCTTCGCTGGTGATGCGGCCTTCCAGGAGCTTGGCGCTGGGCGCGCTGGTAGCGGCTACCTCTTCCATTGGGGCGGGCGCGGGGGCGGCCTGGGTCCGGGCGCGCAGGGGGGCATCAGCGCGGGCGGGAGCGGCGGTTACTGGTGCCGGGGCGGTCCGCTCCGGGTCCCTGGCCGGTGCACGTTTCTCGGTCCTGCCTCCTGGTGGGGATGCGGGCGACTGAAGGGTTGGGGGCGGCGGCGGCGGTGGTGCGGCAACCGATTCCGCAGGGCGCGGACGCAGGAGCGGGGTATTGGACGCAGGAGCGGGGGACGGCGGGGCCTCCCGTGCGGCGGGCTCCCTTGTGGCGGAGGGGCTTTCCGCTTCCAGCGCGAGGCTTTCCGCTGCGGGAGCCATTTCCGTTGCTTCCGGGTCTTCCAGCGGGGCGTCCGCTTCGGCGTCTTCCGTTGCTGGTGCCGCTTCCGGGGCGTTGCGCAGGGCGAGGTCGGCGGAGCCTTCGTCCGTCCAGCGCGGCAGCAAGAAGATGGCGGTGACGAGCAAGAGAACGGCTGCGGCCGCGCTCAGGTAAAAGACCAGCGGGCGTTTCTTTTTTTCGGCTACGGCTTGGTTGCTGGCAGCGGCGCGGGCGGCAAGCTTCAGGCGTTGGGTGCGGACCAGGTGGTCTTCGGCGGGGTGCTGCCGCAGTCCTTGCAGGGCCTCGGCGGTAGCGTCATCTTCCCGGGCACGCCGCTCCAGCTCGGCCTCCTCAGGGGCGGTGAGCGCACCGTTGAGGTAGCGGCGCAGCAGTTCGGCGGTGGAGAGATGGCGGAGTGGCACTTATTCTTTGGCGTTGTCTTGCCCTTCCAGGCAAATTTTGAGATTCCGGCGTCCGTTTTGCAGGTGCGAGCGGACTTGCCCCACGTTCAGGGCCAGCGCTTCGGCGATGCTCTGGTAGCTTTCGCCTTCGCGTAGGTAAAACAGCTGGACGCAACGGCGTTGTTCTTCCTTCAGTTTTTTGAGGCAGTGGTAGAGGGCCCGGGTGTCTTCCCCCGGTTCCTCCGTTTCGTTGGCGGTACTTAGATGCAGCAGGCGGTCGGATTGCACAAACTCGTCGTCGGTCTGCTGCAGGGGGTCGCGCTTTTCTTTGCGCAGTTGCATCAGGCAGTGGTTGCGCACGGTGGTGTGGAGCCACGAGCGGAAGTTGCTCACCCGGTGGCTCGGGAGTTTTTCCAGCAGCAAGGCCCAGATTTCCATGCCCGCGTCTTCGGCCCGCTGGGGGCTGCCCAGGTAGCGGAGGGCCACGGCGTAGATCAGCTCCGCGTGCCGCTCGTACAGGGGCAGGAGGTCGTTAGCTTCGCCACTCCGCTGGAAACGATCCAGCAGCTCAGCATCGCTGACCTCAGCAAGGGCGGGTTTGGGACGGAGCAGGCGCAACATGGTGAGGTGCAAGGTACGGAGTACGGGGGTAAAGGGAGTAAAGGTGTAATGGGGGAATGGAGTAAAGAAGGCGCTCTGCTGCGCAGATGCGTTTTGAACCACTAAGACCACGAAGATGGACTAAGAAGGAGGGGGCACGAAGCTCTTACCCGCGGTGGAGGGGCCAGCGTAGCGTCGGGAGGAACCCGACGATTTCGTTAGTTGGTTATTTGGAGATACACTTAGATGGACAGCCTCGAGAAAAGATTATTGACCGAGGTAGAATCAGTCCGCCTCCCCCCCCATTGCTCCCAAAAGCCGTACCTTGCACCTGCGCCAGCGCCCCCAAAAAAACGCACAGCATGCCAGCAAGACAGCTCCTCGAAACGGACCAAAAAGCCCTGGAAATAAACCTGAACCCCAAGATTTACGGCACCTTCGCCGAGATCGGGGCCGGGCAGGAAGTGGCCCGCTACTTTTTTCAGGTGGGGGCGGCGGCCGGGACGATAGCGAAGACGATGAGCGCTTACGATAAGGTGTACTCCGACCAGATTTACGGCGTGGAACCCAGCGGACGCTACGTGTGCGAAAGCCGCATCCACCGTATGCTCGATCACGAGTACAATCTGATGGTCGACCGCCTGCGCCACGACCGGCCCGACTCTACGTTTTTTGTCTTCGCCGATACCGTTGCCGCCATCAATTACAGCCGCACCATTCGCGGCAACGGCTGGCTGGGCCTGCGCTTCCAGCTCGACTCCGCCGCCGATCGCCACAACGATCTGCTGCTGCACGTGCGGATGCTTGATAACGACAACCAGCTCCAGCAGCAGGCCATCGGCATCCTCGGCGTCAACATGATCTACGCTGCTTTTCATTACCAGCAAGACCCAGAAACCCTGGTGCTCAGCCTGCTCGATGGCCTGAAAGGGCGCGTGGCCATCGATATGATTGTACTTGAAGGGCCGGATTTTCCCGTAGACAACCGTCTGCTCAGCCTCTGGCTGGTGAAGCACGGCCTGACGGACATCACGATGTTCGACCCCCGCGGACGCAGCATCCACCCCAGCGAATTCCTGTACCGTAAATCGATCATGGTCGTCCGCGGCAGCTTCCGCCCCATCACGCTGGTGAACGAAGACATGCTCAAGGCGGGCTACCAGCAGTTCCGCGAGTCAGAAGGCATTGACCCCGCCACGAGTTTCCTGCTGACGGAGCTGACGCTGGATAACCTCCAGCACAGCGCCGAACTCAACGAGCGGGATTTTCTGCACCGCGCCCGGCTGCTCAACGCCATGGGCCAAACCGTTGCCCTTTCCAATTACCACCGCTACGGCGACCTCATTGAGTACCTCAGCCTCTACCGCGTGGCACCGGTGGGCATCGTCATGGGCGTCCACGATCTGCTGCAGATGATCAGCGATAAGTACCGCGATAACCAGGATGGCCGCCTGCTGGCCGCCTTCGGGGAAATCTTCACCCGCAACGTCAAGCTCTACATCTACCCCGCCCAGCAGGAAGGCTCGGCCGACCTGATGACGGCCCACAACGTGCCCATCCCCGAAGGCGTCAAATTCCTCTACCGCCACTTGCTGGATAGTGGGCAGATCGTTGACATCACCCACTTCCACCCCGAACACCTGCACATCTACTCGGCCAAAGTGCTGGCCATGATCAAATCCGGCGAAGACGGCTGGGAAAAAATGGTGCCCGAAAAAGCCGCTCGCCTGATCAAAGAAGAAAACCTGTTTGAGTACCCGAGTGAGCGGTTGGCTTTTGATTATTGAGGGTAAACGACTGGAGCGGCCGAACGAATAGGTGGGCAATTATACATTCTCCTGGATCCAGTCCTGGCCGCGCCGCTGGTCGTAGACTTGAACGACTACGACTTCCAGAATTTCCTCATTGATGGTGAATACGATCTTATAGCGCAAGGTAAGGGCGCGACGGTACTCATGGTTTCCATCGTTCAGTTCGTCGAAGGATTGGTGGGCTTCCGGGAAAGTCTTCAGACTCTTGATGGTCGCCAGGATTTCCTTACGGACTTTGGTTGCATAATCGGCAGAGACCGCCTCACGTAAGTCACTTACGATCTCATTGATGCTAGCACGCGCGCGCGGTGTCAGCAGGACTTTATACTGCTTCATGCGATGACCTTCGTTTCCATTTCGCGCTCGAAGTCTTCCACGGTCATGAACGCTTCGGGTTTGCTCAGGTCTTCAGCAAACTGGGCTTTAGCAACACTGGCTTTTACCGCCGTGCCGTCTGCTTCGTAGCCGATAACCGGGTCACCAAAATTGCGCTCGATGGATTTCATCAAGTCGAGCAAAACCTTCAAGAAACGCTCGTCCTCGATCTGGTCGATCATGTCGTGGCAGCGCTGACGCATTTCTACGGTAGTCATTTGGAGAGGATTGTGGTGATACATTGGTAGTTTCATAAAGATAACGGTTTTAGTTGATCAAATGATTCAAAGCAAAGGATGAGTGCGCATTCCATCCCCGAATACGGTAGCTTTGAACTATCGGTAGGCCTAAGCTAGGGGATAATCCCGGCTGGCTTTAATTATTGAGATGCCCCCGCACTCACCGCTCCACCAGTCCCCCCCAACCGCACCTCCAACCACTGCGGAAACCCATAGTAAGTACTGATCCGCCCCGTCCGCTTTACCCCCACGTAATAGGGCAGGTAGGGGTGGCAATTGAGCCGCAGGCAGGTCTTGGCCGTGGATTTGTACACGGGCAAGGCAATGTCATTGGCCGCCACGAAAGTGCGGATGGACTCCGGGGTATCGACGTGATTGACAAAAACCACGTCGAGTTTATCCCGTTCGGCGGCGGGCAGTTGCCGGTAGAGACTGTCCACTTTACGCACGTCTTCCCCCCGTTTACTCCCCAGGCCCCAGAAGTAAATCACCAGCTCTTTGTCCGGCTGGTGGCCGATGCTGCTGGCGTTGCCCTCCAGGTCAGTCACGGGAACCTTGCGGAAATAGAGGTCGAGTTCAGCGGCCAGCGGGAGATCCCGGGCTGAGGGCAGCGCCTCCACCACGATTTTACTGCGGTCTTCGGCCACGCTTTTCAGCACATAGCTGTTCCGGCCCACCCGGAAAACGGTCTTGCGGGTAATGGGGCCTACGTTGTCTTGGTCCATCACGATGGGAACGACGGCGTTGCCGTAAGTCGTCAGGATCAGGTAGTCGGGGTGGGCCACGGGAAATTGCTGCCACTCGAAGGCCCGCCCCAGCACCTGGATGATGCCAATACGGAAGGAATCGCTGCCGAAGGTGACGTCGGCCGCGTGGATGTCTACCTCCACCCGTTCGTTATCGAGCAACCGCAGGATGTTGCGGTGGTGGGGGATGGTGTCGTAGCGGCGCTCCCAGCCGGGGTAGGGCTGGTTGGCCCGCAAGCGGCCGTCCTGTCCTTTCCAGACTTCGTACCAAATGCCCTGGCTGCGCAGCTTGGTGTAATTGCCGTCTTCCACCAGGGTGTCTTTGGCGGCCAGGATGCTGTCCCAGGCAGTCGTATCCGCCAGCCCCCAGGAGATCTGCCCGTAGCTGACGCCCGTGTTGAAGATGCTGTCCGCGAGCGCTACCTCGTAATGCCCCGGTGGGTTGCTGGGGCCGCAACTGCCGTAAGTCAAAAGGGCCGCGAAAACGAGGGAAAACCAAAGGAGTGTTCGCATCGGCCCAAGGTCGCGCCTCCGGCCGGGCTGGACAACGGTGTTGGTGTGAATGTTTGGTTAATTGCCCCGGGAATACGGCTACTTCAATTGCCCCCAGCGGGTATAGCCCAGCAGCAAAACCTGAGAAATGCTTGGTTGATTTCGCTCCTCGTACTGTTTGTAATTATCCTCCGTAAGGTACTCTTTGTTTATCGCTATTACTTCCCGGGCCAGGCGAGCTACTTCGGAAGTTGTCGCGCCGCGCTCCAGCAAATCCCCCAACAACACTTCTGCTACTTTCGCCTCATTGATGAAGTGGCGGCCCATCATTTCCTGGATATAGAAATCCTTCGTAGCGGCATCGGCTCCGCTCATGAACTGGGGGTGCAGCACCGTTTGCGTCAGGGTTAACCACTGGAGGTTATCGTAATAGTGTTCCCCCGCAAGCTTAGAAACTTCCAGGCGGTAGTACGCATCGTAGTCCTGCCAGGTAGCCGTACCACTCATCATCAGCGTATTCACGTAAGCATCGGCGGGGATTTTGCCGGGAAATTCAACCGTGCGGGCAGAAAAGTCGTCGGCGGGGATTTCCGTTGGGGAGCTGTCCGTAAAAAGGTCACCGTCTTTGGTGCAGGCAAACAGGCCAATGGCCAGGAGCAGAAAACAGGGCAGGAATTTCATCGCAATGGAGTTGTTAAGGCTGCTAAATTTATGCCCTGAAAAGCACTTTACCTAATTTTCTCCCCAAAAAGCGGGAGAATCCCCTCACCCCCGCAGCCCCTCCAAAAAACTCCGTACCCCAAAGTGGCTCACCGTCTGCCCGGCAAAAAACGCTTCGGCGGCGCGGCGTTCGGCCTCGGTGGCGGCCAGGGAGGAGAGGATGTTTTGCAGGTGCATCTTCATGTGGCCGCGCTGGATGCCGGTGGTGACGAGGCTGCGCAGGGCGGCAAAATTCTGGGCCAATCCGGCGGCCGCCATCACGCACATCAGCTCTTCGGCGGTGGGCTGCCCCAGCAGGTCGAGCGCCACGCTGGCCATGGGATGCAGCCGCGTCAGGCCGCCCACCGTGCCGATGGCCAGGGGCAGCGTCAGCTCAAAGTGGAAGTGTCCGTCAACCACCCGGCAACGGCTCAGGCCCCGGTACTGCCCATCCTGGGCGGCGAAGGCATGGGTGGCCGCTTCGATGGCCCGGAAGTCATTGCCCGTTGCCAATACCACGGCGTCGACGCCGTTCATGATGCCTTTGTTGTGGGTAACGGCGCGGTAGGGGTCCTGCCGCGCAATCTCCACGGCGTACTGAAAGCGCCGCGCAAAATCTGCCGCATCAACCCCGCTGCCGGGGATGTTCATCTGCTCAATCGGGCAACTCACCCAGGCCCGCACCACACAGTTCGGGGTATGGTTGCTCAAAATGGCCATGATCACCTCCAGATCGCGTTCGTCGTCGGCCAGCTCCGGGCATTCGGCGGCCCAGCTTTCCAGGGCGCGGCCGTAAGCTTCCAGAATCGTGTTTATGAAGTTGGCCCCCATGCTATCGGCCGTGCCAAAGCGCACCAGCAGTTGGTAGCAGTCGGGAGCCACCTCGGGCAGGTGCTTCCAGGTCAGGCCGCGCACGCCCCCGCCCCGTTCTTCCATCCGTGCGGTGAGGTGGTCGGTTTGGGCGCTGACGCGGGTGCAGAGACCGGACAAAAGCGATGCCCGTCGTTCCGGCCGGCCACTCCAGCGAAAGTGGAGCTGCCCCAGTTTCTCACTGGCCAACACCTCCGCCCGGAAGCCGCCGCGGGTCATCCAGTACTTGGCCGCTGCACTGGCCGCCGCCACTACGCTGCTTTCTTCGATGACCATCGGTACGGCGTAGGTCCGGCCATTGACCACAAAGTTGGGGGCCACGCCGAAGGGCAAGGGGAAGTTGGCGACCGTATTCTCGCTGAACTTATCCAGCACGCCCTGCCAGCCGACGTTCGCCGCGTCGAAGGCGGGCAAAACGCCGGCCTGCGCGGCGGGCAGGAAGTTTTCCAGCAGCCACTGCCGGCGCTCGGCTTTCGTCAGGCGGCTGAAGCCGTCGATCTGCTTGTTGTTGGGGGCCACGGGCGGTCGCATTTGTTAAAACCGGGGACGAAGGTAAGCCTCCGCCAGCTCAAGACCGCGCACCTGGCTCGCTACGTAGCGCCGCAGGGTCGGGTAATCTTCGCGGGCGTAACGCAGGAAAGCCGAAGCCTGGCCGTAGATGGCCAGCAAGGTCGACTGCTTCGTCAGGTAGTAACCATCCAGGAAGTTGGCCACGCCTCCGCTGACGATCAGCGACTTACACTGCACCTGCGGCCGCGCCCCAGTACTGCTTTCCGCCAGAAGGGCATTGACCGTCTGGACCATTTCCGCCGCCGTATGCCCCACGCGGGTGAGCGGACCGAAGGCCTCCCGGTCGAGGTCGTCGCTGCGGAACAGTTCGAGTTTACTGAAGTTGGTGCCGCCGCCCGCCGCCGTATCGATGGCCAGCAGGGGCAAACGCAGGAGCGCGCGCAGGCTGGCCGGACCCATGCCCTGGCCGACTTCCTTGACGATCACCGCCAACTCCGGCAGCGCAGCTAGCAAGGCTTCGATGGTGGCCAGCGGACTGACCCTGAAACGGTCGCCCTCCGGCTGTAAGGCTTCCTGGAGAGGGTTGACGTGGACGATGAGGCCATCCACCCGCAGGGCTTCAACCAACTGCTGGATCTCACCAGCGCGGCCCGCGTCAAGCAAGTCCTGGATCTGCGCAACGCCCAGGTTGGCGTACAGGGGCACGTCGTCGCCCGTGATGGGCCGCACGTCGAAGTCCCGCAGCCGCTCGTGGCCGTACAGCAAAGGACGGCAGGAGCCGAGGCCCATGCCCAGGCCAAACTCCGCGCAGGCCCGGGCCAGGTTGTGGTTGATGACGAAGGCTTTTTCCGTACCGCCGGTCATGCTGCTCACCCAGAGGGGGGCGCGGAGTTGCTTTTGCCCGAAGGAAACGGGGGTGAGGGAGCCGGGCGCAGGGTGGGCGGCAAGCAGGGGTTCGTAATCGAAACGGGGGTCGAGGCCCAGGGCTTCTACCTGGGAGCGGAAGGCCAGTTCAATGTGGTCTTCCTTGCGGCGCTCAGCGGTGGGGTCCTCGGCGGGCTGGGGCGGCAGCGTACCGGCGTTTTTTTCGCTCATGATAAGGGCAACGTGCTTGGTGGGGAATGGTTTAGGCCGGCCGCCGGACCGCTTTTACTTCGTGCCCACCTGCCCGGCGTAGAGGGCGCGGAAGCCTTCGGAGGCGGTCAGGAGCTCGGCCAGCGTACCCTCGGCCACGATGCTGCCTTCTTCGAGGTAGTAGATGTGGTCGAACAGGCGCAGCAGGTGCAGGCGGTGGAGGGTAGAGACGATCGTTTTGTCGGGAAATTCGGCGAAGAGGCGCTCGTATACCAGGATCTCGGTCTTGGGGTCGAGGCTACTGGTGGGCTCGTCGAGCAGGAGCAGCGTAGAGGTATCGGCCGCCAGGATGCCGCGGGCGATGCTGAGGCGCTGGCGCTGGCCGCCGCTGAGGTTGGCCCCACCCTCGGCCAGGAAGGTATCCAGCCCCTTTTCGGCTTGCTGGATGACGTCTTCCAACACCGAAACGTGGATGGCCCGCTCCAGCTCCTCGCGGCTGCGCTCCAGGCCCATGGTCAGGTTGTTGCGCAGGCTTTCTTCAAACACCTCGGGGCTTTGGGGAATGAGGGTGGTTTGCCCGAAGAGCTGGCTGCCTTCGGGGTAGCGCAGGGTGCTTTCGGCGGACTGAAAAGTGAGGTGGATTTTTTCGGGCGGGTAGAGGCCGCGCAGGGTGTAGAGCGTGGTCGTTTTACCGCTGCCACTGGGGCCGATGAGGGCGATGCGTTTGCCGCGGTCGAGGTTGAGGTGCACGTTTTCAATACCCGGGCTTTCTTCGGTGTAGCGAAACGTCAGGCCATCAACGCTGAGGCGCTGCCAGTCGGTAATGAGCGGGCCTTTGACGCTGGGGCGGGCCAGGGCGGCGTGGTCGGCGTACAAGGGCTCGATGGCCGCCAGGTCGGAACGGAACTTAATGACCTGGTTGTACTGGGCCGTCAAACTGCTCAGCATGTTCGAGAACTGGGTGACGTAACCGATCAGGGTCACCAGCCCGCCCACCAGAAAAACTTCGCCCGGTACGTAGTTTTGGTAGACGTAGCCGACCACCAGGATGGCGTACATAAAGCCCACGAGCACCGTCACGGTAAACCACTTGAACTCGTTGATCTTCGTGTTGCGCAGGAACGGCGGCCAGATGTTGTCCAGGCGCTGGCGGATGGCCTCGGCGGTGCGCCGCCCCAGGCGGAGGGTCGTGACGGTGATGATGTTGCCCAGGTTATCGGAAAGACCCGCCATGAGGTCGTTCTCGCGGTCGTTGGTTTCCTTGTTGGCTTCAATGATGGGCTCATCAAAGGCCAGGACGGTGAACAACACGACCAGTCCCGCCAGCGCGGCAATGGCCCCGAACAGGGGGCTGAACACCATGATGGCCCCGATGGAGATCACCATCCGGGCAATCGTCTGGAAATACGCAAAGCCGTTGTCGAAGAAGTTCTTCAGGGCCTCGTAGGCGCGGCGGGCGCGGTTGATGGTGTCCCCACTGTGGTGCTCGCGGTGCCAGGCCAGCGGCAGGTGGATGATCTTATCGTAGCTCTCCAGCAGCAGGCGCTGGCTGATGTCGAAGGCCATTCTCCGCTCCAGCAGGCGGGCGGGCCACTGCAAAGCCCAGAAGGCAAAGATGATGCCCACGTACACCACTACGTACAGGATGGAACCCTGGATGGGGTCTCCCTCCCCCTTCTGCAAGAAATTGATGTAGAGACCGTACACGACTGGCGGCAAGGATACCAGCAGGTTCACCCCCAGAAACATGGCGTAGATAAGCAGGTAGCGGAGGCGCATCCCCTCGGCGTAGCGCCAGGCCGTGACCAGGAGATATTGGTAAGGGTTTTCGCGAAACAGGTCCCGTAGGCTGGCTAAATAACTGGACATGGGTGCAAAGGACTACTTTTTATCAGGCATGGCCAAGTGTTTTTGGTCCGCGCCGGTAGGGGTAAACAGTGCAGTGGAAGGCTTTAGTTTCTTTCGGCCATTGCTCGCTATCCCTACTCCCCCCTTCGGGGGGCCGGGGGGGAGCACCTGCGTACGCGCCCCGACCGGCCTTTTGCTACCTTTGCGGTTTACAACCCGTTCCGCGCGGAACAGGTTTACAACGTGATAAGCAGCTAAGTAATGGACATCGTCGCAATCGTGGGCCGGCCCAACGTAGGAAAATCAACGCTTTTTAACCGCCTGATCGGGGAAAAGCAGAGCATCGTGGACAACGTCAGCGGTGTTACCCGCGACCGGCAGTACGGCCAATCCAACTGGAACGGGAAGGAGTTTGCGGTGGTGGACACCGGAGGGTTCGTCCGCAACAGCGAAGACGTCTTCGAGGCGGCCATCCGCGACCAGGTACAGATCGCCATCGACGAAGCTACCGTGATCCTGTTTATGGTGGACGTTTCGACGGGCCTTACCGACCTGGACGAGCAAGTGGCCCACCTGCTGCGCCGCGCCAAAAAGCCCGTAGTGCTGGCCGTTAATAAGGTCGATAACCATACCCGACAGCTGGAGGCCAACGAATTCTGGTCTCTGGGCTTCGAAGAAACCTTCTTCCTGTCATCCGTAACGGGCTCCGGCACGGGCGAATTGCTGGACGCGGTGGTAGAACACGTCGAGAATCGCGAAGAACCGGAGCGGACGATTCCCCACGTAGCCGTCGTCGGGCAGCCCAACGCCGGCAAGTCGAGCTTCATCAACGCCCTGCTCGGCGAGGAAAGAAACATCGTCACCGACATTGCCGGGACTACGCGGGACAGCATCCATTCCCACTACAATAAGTACGAACGCGAGTTCATGCTCATTGATACCGCCGGCATCCGCAAAAAGGCCAAAGTGTACGAGAACCTCGAGTTTTACTCCGTCATGCGCGCCATCCGGGCCATTGAGGAGTCTGACGTAGTGGTGCTCATCGTCGACGCCACCGACGGTGTGGAAGGGCAGGACCTGGCCATCTTCCGCATCGCCCAGAAGCGGAACAAAGGCATCGTGGTGGCCATCAATAAGTGGGATTTGGTCCTCGATAAGGAGACCAACACGGCCCGGGATTATGAACTGAAGGTGCGGGAACGCTTTGCCCCATTCAACGACTTGCCCATCATTTTTATGAGCGTGCTCGAAAAACAGCGCATCATGAAGGTGGTTGACGCCACCATGCAGGTGTACGAAAACCGCACCCGCCGCATCCCTACCTCCCAGCTCAACGACGTGATGCAGGCAGCCATGGAACGCTACAGCCCACCGAACTACCGCGGTAAGGAAATCAGCATCAAGTACGTGGTGCAGTTGCCGCTGGCCTACCCCGCCTTCGCCTTTTACTGCAACCACCCGCAGCACATCAACGACAGCTACAAGAACTACCTGGAAAACCAGATCCGCGCCAACTTCGAATTTTCGGGCGTGCCGATCAGCATTTTCTTCCGGAAGAAGTAGTGCATCAGGATTGTAAGCTGCGGGCCTGCTCAAGTAGCCACTGCTTATCGTTTAGCGGGGTAGTTTGCTCGATCTTCTGGATGAGTTCCTGGAGTTTCCCCTGGTCGCGCGGCGGAATGCGGCTGAGTTGGCGGACCAGGCGGGCCACGTTGGTGAAGTTATCGCGGTGCAGGTCGGAGAGCTTTTTGCGGCGGATGTAAGTGATCATGCTGTCTACCTGGCTTTCGAGCGCATCGAATTCTTCCAGTTCGTAATAGATTTTGAGCAGAAGCGTCTTGGCCAGCAGGTTATAGACCGGGTGCTTAAAATCCACCTGTACCAACAGGGGCATTACCGTGTCGTAGTCCTTTTGCTCGTAGCCCAGGCGGGCGCGGGCGAAACGCTCGGTGTTTTCGCGGATGTCGTCCTCCAACTGGTGGGTATAGCGCTGGATGAAGTCTTCCGTCCAGGCGTATTCCCGCAACTTGATGGCATTGGAGACGATGTTGAGGTAGGTGGTACGGGTGAGGAGGCCATTTTCGGCGATCACGTCCTGGTGTAGCCCGAGTTTGTACCACTCGAAAGCCTCCCGGGCGTAGGCTTCGTGGCCCTGGTTCATGTGGGTGATGCAGAGGTTGATGGCCATGAGGATGACGTAGCGGAGGTCGGGCTTACTCAACAGTTGCTCGTGTTCCGCCAGGGTATCGCGGAGCAGGGTGGTGTGGGTGCCCCGGACGTCCTCTTCGGTGAGGCCCCGGTAGACGTAATAATAGATGGCCAGCGTGGGGTAGGCCTTCAGGTCGTAGGCTTCTACCCGGCTGATGACCTCGGGGAGGAAGTTGAGACTGAACTCCTGCCGGTACATTCGCCTTTGGTAAAGGATGTTACAGCTCACCTTGAGCTTTTCGATGAGGTAGGCCAGGTCGAGGTTATCGGCAATTTGCTGGAAGTTAGGCTTATCCAGGAGTTTGTGGTAGGAGCGGTATTCGTCGCGTTCCAGTTCCAGTTGGTATTGGTTGCGGTAAAAGGTTTCGTTTTTCAGGCGGTCTTGTTCCTGGAGCTGGTCGGCCTTTTTCAGGGCCCGTTCAATGTGGCTGGGGTCCTGGTAGGTGCGCAGCGAACTGATCAGGGCCAGTTGTTCATTGATCGGGGCCTCGCGCCAACGTTCGTAGGCCAGGAAGGATTCGGTAGCTTTGAGGGCCCAGTGGAAAGTCTGCCGCAGGCGGGCATCGTCGAAGTCCTCCTGCGGAAATAGCCGCTTCCAGATGCGCGTTTTGCTCAGGGCATTCGTTTTCTGAAGGCGCCCATCGGCACCTACCAGGTAGGCGTGGAGGGCCCGGACGTCGTCGCGCTGGTTGTGGATCGGGCTATCGAGCCACTTGCCCAAACGGCGGGAGTCGGCCTTTTCCAGGGAGCGGTACAAATAAATTAGCGGATTTTTTTCAACGGTATCGGCCATAAATTTCAACACTTTTTGAAACGGTGACTTTCGCCAGGAACCAAGTGTTTACCTGATACATAACGGCACATAGTTAAGCATGGAGTGGCTAAAAACATACTTTTTTTTCAACAATTGGGCGATTGTGTCTTTTGCGTGCGGGTTTTCCGGCCCCACCTTTGCATTGCAATCAACGGATAGCGGCCATAATTCTCCAACAATGAAAGAGCGACTTACGGTTATGACCATTGGTCGTCAGTGTCGCCGCGCGACCCTGGCCCTGGTCTTGGCGTGCCTCTTCTTTCCGGTAGGAGCACAAGGTTTTGAAAAATCGTTGGGCGGCCCCAAAGACGACTTCGGTCGGGCCATCCTGCAAACCAAAGATCACGGTTACATCGAGATCGGCAGTTCGCAGGGAGAGTTGGGTGACGACAACGACTTTGACATTTTCGTAGTCCGTACCGACGTCGACGGCACCATCATGTGGTCCCGCACTTACGACGATGGTTTCATCGAGCAAGGGCAAGACGTCATCCAGACGCAAGACGGAGGCTACTTCGTTCTCGGCTTCCGCCAGGAAACGCCTACTGCTTCGGAGGAAACCTTCCTGATCAAACTCAGCCGCCGCGGCGATCTCCAATTCTCCCGGCACTACGGCGAAGCTGGTCGGGACGAGCGCTGCACGCAGATCGTCCGGGTTCCGGAAGGTGGATACCTCCTGACCGGGTACCGCGAAAAAGACGCCAGCGGCCTGAAGGAAATCCTGCTCATCCGCATTGATGAAGAAGGCAACCAGTTGTGGAGCACCACCTTCGGGGAAGGCCGCAACAACGAAGGCATCGGCGCGGTAGTCAACCCCAACGGAGGCTTCGTCATCGGAGCCAACGTGGAAGACGACCGGGGGGTAGATAATGACATCGCCCTCTACGGCATCTCCGCTACCGGCGCTCCTCTGTGGAGCAAAGTGATCGGGACGCCAACGGACAACGAACAAATTGAAGACATCATTCGCACGACCGACAACAACCTGGTTTTTGTCGGCTCTACGAACAACTTTAACCAAGCCCTCATCGGCAAGGCAGACCTCAACGGAGAGCTGCTCTGGTACCGCGAACTGGATGCTTCGCAATTCGACGACGAATTGCTCGGCGTGATCGAAGAAGACAATGGCCAAAACCTGGTCGCCGTCGGTCAAACCACCCCCAGTGCCGCAAACTTTGACGTACTAATGCTTAAGGTCAACGCCTCCGATGGCCAACCGATCTGGCAACGCCGCCTGGGCAATGCCACTTCGACGGACATCGGCGAAGACCTGGCACCCACCCTCGATGGAGGGTACGCTCTGGCCGCCTTCAGTAGCCGCTCTTTCGTCTCCTTCAACGACATGACGTTGTTCAAGACCGACGATCTGGGCAGCCACCAGACCAACTACCTCCGCGGTAAGGTCTACCACCCGGCGAACAACGACTGCGCACCCTACGCAGCCGGTGATCTCGGACTGACGGGCTGGCTCATCCAGGCGGAAAGCGAAACGGCTACCTTCTTCGGTAGCACGGATTCACTGGGAAATTACGACTTGCGGGTAGACCGTGGCGTATACCAGGTGAGTCTGCTGCGGAAGAACGATCGCTGGGACCTCTGCAACCCCGATCCCATCGCGGTTGACCTGACGGAGCCCTACGACAGTAGCTTCAATGACTTCGCCCTCCAGCCCGCCATTGACTGCCCGCTGCTCGAAGTAGCCCTGAGCGCCACCCCGGCCATCCAGTGCGAAAACCAGCAAATGACGATCAACTTCGGCAACGGAGGATCGGACGTCGCCACCGGTGCCAGCATCGAACTGCAACTCGATGCCCACCTGACTTTCCTCTCCGCCTCCGTGGCACCGGAAAGCCAGACTGGCCAAACCCTGGTGTTCAACCTCGGGGACCTGGCCCCGGGGGACGAAGGAAGGATCACCGTCATGGCCCGCGTCGCTTGCAGCGAGGTCCGCGCCGGGCAGGCCCTGAGCAGCATGGCGACCATCTTCCCCATTCTGAACTGCGCCCCGGCCAGTCCGGACTGGGACGGATCCAGCATCGTTGTTACCAGCCGTTGTGACCGGATCGAAGGCGTGTCCTTCACCATCACCAACGTCGGGAGCAACCCGATGACGCAAACCAACGGGTACGTCGTCGTAGAAGACATCATTCTCAACCAGCGCGGAAACTTCATGCTGGAAGCGACGGAGTCGATTGAAATTGACATTCCATTGCCCGACGGCGATGTGAGTACCTACCGCCTGATCGCCGAGCAATCGGCCGGGCACCCCGGCAACCTCTTCCCCACCGCAGTGGTGGAGGGTTGCCAAACGGAGAGTTCCAACGGGTTCTCTACGGGCTACGTAGCCCAGTTCTCCGATAACGACGGAGACCTTTACATTGACATTTTAACCCAAGAAGTCGTTGCGCTCGAAGAAGGAGCCGCTTTACAACTGACAGCCTATCCCCGAGGCTATCAAGACTCGATCATTATCCCAAAAACAGACATTGAATACACGGTATTCTTTGAGCTACCCAACAACGACTCCTTTGAACGCGTGGTCATCCGCGATACCCTGCCCGAGCAATTGGACTTCAATAGTCTCGAAATGGGTGCCGCGAGTCATCCCTATGATTTTGTCCTCTACCAGGGCGGTATCCTTAAGATCACGTTTGATTCAATCCGAATATTTTCAGGCGGCGGCACGGGGGAAGCTGACGCGGTTACCCGACAGGGCTATGTCTCATACCGACTATCCCAAAAACCGAATACTACAACGGGTACCGTAATCAGAAATCGTGCCGCCGTTTATTTTGACTACGAATCACCGGTGCTTTCTCAGGAAGTACGCCACGTGGTAGGCTGTGAGGATCTCTTCGAAAGCAATTGCCTGATCTCCTCCCAACGCAATTTACCCACGGCAAACGGTGTTATCATAAACGTAAATCCCAACCCCATGGGTGAGCTTACAACGGTAAGCATCAAGGGCTGGGATAAACTCCACACGGAGCTCCGCTTCCAACTCTTCGATGCGACGGGCCGCAAGGTCTTCCAGAAGCAGTTCCGGGGTGACCAAACGGACTTCAACCGTCCCAACCTCGCCGCAGGTGCCTACTTCTACGAGGTAAGTGGCGGTGGTTACCTCCTCGGAACCGGGAAATTGCTCCTTCGGTAAACTAATACAACCTGACTGAGCGTTAGGATGTTACGTAAAATAAAGGTGGCTCTGCGCCACGCCAAGAATTTTAGGTCGTCTTTTTTTTTCATGAGATTATGATTGTTTGTGCCTGACCGCTTCGCGGTCGGGCTTTTTTCTGCCCACCCGTTTCGTGAGGCGCTTGCCCTACCTTTGCCCAAACTTATGGCCGCATGTACCAAGTCCTCAAGCCCCTTTTGTTTCGTCTTGAGCCCGAGCGGGCCCACCACCTGACGGTGCGGGGCCTGGCCGCTACACTGGCTACGCCCGGCCTGGGGCAAGTCTTCCGCTCTACCTACCGCTTTACTGATCCGGCGCTGCACCGGGAGGTTTTTGGCTTGCCTTTTGCCAACCCGGTGGGTTTGGCGGCGGGCTTTGATAAAGACGGCAAGTACTACCGCAACATGGCCAGCCTGGGCTTCGGCTTTCTGGAACTGGGCACCGTGACACCGCGCCCCCAGGTTGGAAACCCGCAGCCTAGGCTTTTCCGGCTGCCCCTGGACCGCGCCCTCATCAACCGTATGGGCTTCAACAACGAAGGCGTAGACGCCCTGGCCCGGCGGCTGGCGGAGCAGGGCCGGCCCGGACAGACCATCCTGGGCGGCAACATCGGCAAGAACAAAGACACCCCGAATGAAGCGGCCACGGCCGATTACCTCCACTGCTTCGAGCGGCTCTTTGCGCTGGTCGACTATTTCGTCGTCAACGTCAGTTCCCCGAACACGCCCAATTTGCGGGAATTGCAGGACCGCGCGCCCCTCACCGCGCTGCTCACCACCCTTCAGGAAAGAAACGAGCAGTTGGCCCGGCCCGGCGTCGTGGCCCAGGCTCCCCTGGGGCAGCCCGGCACGCTCTGGCAGCGTAAGCCCATCCTCCTGAAAATTGCGCCCGACCTGACGGAAGGTCAGCTCGACGACATTCTCCAGATTGTGGCCGACACCGGCATTGCGGGCATCATCGCCACCAACACCACCATCGCCCGGGAGCCCCTCCAAACCGCCGCCACCACCGTAGCGGCCATCGGTGCCGGAGGATTGAGCGGCGCGCCGGTGCGCCAACGCTCCACCGGGGTGATTCGTTACCTCTACGAAAACAGCGGCCGGCAGCTCGACATCATTGGCGTAGGGGGCATCGATGGTCCCGCCGCCGCCCAGGAAAAACTCGCCGCCGGCGCCCGGCTCATCCAGGTCTACAGCGGCATGGTTTACGCTGGCCCCGGGCTGGTTCGCGACATCAAGCGCAGCCTGGTCAGCCGGTAATTTCGTCCTTTTTTTGCGCGGCCGCAGGTGCTCCCCCCCGCCCCCCCGATGGGGGGAGATTGGATAAGGAGCAAGGAAAGGCAACGGGGTTTAGGCCTAGGCTGTCTAATTAGCCAGGCCGCAGCCGTACTCACTTTGGCCAACCGGGGAGGCTCAAGCGCTTAATAGGTCGAGACCCTCGGGGTCGTAGGAGAATACGCCAATGTACTTAGCTGGATCGACACAGTGGGTCTCAACCTAGGGGGGCACCGTGATTAGCTGGATCGACCCAGAGGGTCTCAACCTAGGCGGTCCAGGCCCCTAAAGCGCGCACGGGTTAAACCCATTAGATTAGACCGCCTAGGTTTAGGCCCTCTCCCCAGTCCCTCGTTTGCTGTTCGGCGCGACCTTCCTTGCACCTGCGGCCGCGCCCACTGCCCCGCCAGATTTTCTCCTGAAATTCCCGCTTTTCCGCCGGGAACAATCGAAGGCCCCGGAGAATTATAGTAGGAATCAAACCGAAAACGATGCACGACATCGAGCCACACTTTGGCTGGCGGGAGCGTTACCGCGCCGAAGACGACCAGCTCTCTCCCTTTTTTGGCCGCCAGTACAACGAGTTTGGCTTCAACAACCGCGTGTACAACTACCTGATTCATCCGCAGTGGGACGAATTCGGTGCCGAAACCCTCTACCTCAAAATCCTCTACCTCGATTACGAGGAGCAGTACGCCATCATCGAACTGATTGGCGAATGGAACGATGCGGTGCACAACGACTCGATGCACCTGAAACGCGAAGTGATTGACCCGTTGATCAGCGAGGGAATCCGGCGCTTCATCCTCATCATGGAGGGCGTCCTCAACTTCCACGGCGGCGACACGGACTACTACGAAGAATGGGTCGAGGAGGTACGCTACGACGGCGGCTGGATTGCCCTGCTCAATACCCACCAGCACGTAGTCGATGAACTCGAAGACACCCGGCTGGAAGGCTACCTTCACTTCGGGAGCTTCCTCAACGACCTGACCTGGCGGCCCCAAAAGCCCCACCGCGTTTACGAAGCGATTGAGGGCCTGCTGCAAAAAGAAATCCGGCGAATTTACTAGCGGGCTCCGCCTTTACCCTTTCCTCAGACCTTCACCTCCTGCCACTCTTCGCGGATAGCCTCGGCTTTCCACCCGGGGCTTGGCCGGGGCACCACCCGGGCCCGCCGCCAGGCGTAGAACATGGGCAGGGCCAGTAACGCCAGGCCCAGGACAGCCGCCGAACCGGGCTGGGCGAAAAAATTCCCACAGGAAAGGATACCCAGAATGACGACAGTAGAAAAGGGCAGCGAACAGGCCAGTACGTTGAGCGCCAGATCGGGCGCAAACACCCCCGCTGAGCCATCTTTCCCCAGTCCTTCCACCGCCGAAAGGTGGGCAAAGGGCCAGAAACTTACTGCAGACTGCGGAAAAACCACCACCAACAATGCCAGGGCCGGCGGCAGGCCCGGACCCAGGTAGAGCAAGCCCGCGCTGAGCAGCAAAGCTACGCCCGCCCGGAAGGCCAGGGCCCGGACGATCAAGGCCATTTCGCGCCGCTCAAAGCGGATGGCCATCCCGATGAAGAGCAAAACGATGGGCGTCATCAGGGCCGCCAGGCGGGTGGCGGTGTTTTCCAGGAAAGCGGGCAGCGCGTTGATGTCAAGCCCCCAGGTCAGCATCCCCAGGGCCAGCAGAATGACCAGGTTTACGGGTTCCCGCAGCAGGGCCAGCGCCAGGTCTTTGAGCTTGGCCCGTTTGCTGCCCGCCGTAGTCTCCCCTGCGGAGCGGTGGCGCGCGGCGTACCAGTGCATGGCCAGGAGGTAGAGGACGATGAGGACAAAAACCTTGTTTCCCACGTCGGCCAGTGCGGCCAGCGCCAGGGATTCCTCCCCGAGGTACTCCAGCAAAAAAGGAAAACAACTCAGGCCCGGGGCCAAAGAAGGGAGCAGCAGGCGCATCGTGCGGTTTTCTGCCGTACCCCGCCCGAAACCCAGGTGGGGCAAGGCCCACTGGCTGGCAAAATAAAGTGCTGCGTTGAGGGCCAGTGCGAGGATGGGCAGCCAGAGCAATTCCCGCTCAATACTTACCTGCAGGAGGGCGACGAAGATGGTGGCCGGAAGAATCACCGACAGGATGAGCACTTTGATGCCCGCCAGCTCGCGCTTGCCGTCGATCTTCCGTTGCAGGAAGTAACCGGCCGCGATGAGCAGCAAAAAGACCAGGGTTTTTTCCAGCGCGGGGTGCATAGGCTATACCAGTACTTCTTCCAGCGCCGTCAGGAAAAGGTCCATTTCTTCCGGGGTGCCCATACTGACCCGGCAGTAGTCTTTACCAAAAACGTTGAAGACCCGCACGCCGACGCCCTTGGCGAACATGGCATCCAGGAAAGATTTACCTTCCATGGCAATGGGGAAAATCATGAAGCTGGTGAGGGAGGGCACGTAATGGAAACCCAGTTTCTTGAGTCCGGCCGCCGTTTGCTCCCGGGCGGCGGCGGTAGCGGCGATGCTCTTGGCCTGGAAGTCGTGGTCTTCCATGCTCGCCATGGCGCCCATAACGCTGGTTTTGCAGAGGCTCATATTGCTCCGCCAGATGGCCTCAATTTTTTCGACCATGCCGGGCAGCATTACGCCGTAGCCGATGCGCAGGCCGGCCATGCCGTGGACTTTGCTGAAGGTGCGGGCAACGACCACGTTTTTGCCTTCCTTGATGAGGGGCACCATGGTCTGTTCCTTCGGGTTGGGCAGGAATTCGAGGTAGGCCTCATCGACGAAGACGGTGGTTTGTTCGGAGGCGATGTTGCGGCAGAAGCTCCGCAGTTCATCCGCTGGCGTCAGCGTGCCCGTGGGGTTGTTGGGATTGCAGATGTAGACCAGCTTAGTGTCCTTATCAACGGCCTTGGCCATGCCCTCGAGGTCGTGGGCCCAGGAATCCGTCAGGCGAACTTTCTTCCACTCTGCCTGCATGCTCATGGCCGTGACGATGAGGGACATGTAGGCGGGGTCTGCCGCCACCAGGTTGCCACCGCGCATGAAGTGCAGGATGGCCATTTTTTCGAGTACGTCAGAGGAGCCCGGGGCCAGCAGGATGTGGTCTTCAGAAACGCCTTCGAACTTCGCCACCATGGTTTTGAGCTGGGCGGAAGCCTCGTGCTGGTAGCGGTTGCCCCCTTTTGCGGCCTCCATGATGGCCAGGCGGGCGTTGGGGCTGGGGCCCCAGGGGTTTTCGTTGGCCAGCAGACGCGCTTTGAGTTGCGGCAAGGCGGCAACGTGCGCCTTCTCCCACTGCAGCGAGGGCATAATCTCCCGTACACTGTTCGGAGCCACCAACCCGGGGCTGGCGTTGAGGGCAATGGTGGGCGCGGCAGCCAGGCCGGCACCGGCCAGGGCTGCTTTACGAAGCCAGGTGCGACGGCTGAGGGAAGGAGTCATAGCGGTAAAATTGTACGAAAGGAGAAAAAGGTCGGGGACAAAAAAACCGGATCACCCGCTTTGGCAGCAGGTGATCCAGCCTACGTCTCTCATGAAAAATATCCCGTATGACGTCATACGGACGAAGGAAAAATGATGCCTAAATATAAAGCTTTTGGCGATGGGCCGGCAACGAAAATTGAAAACCATTTTGTGAAGGCCAAAAAGGGAGCTGTTCGCCAATTTTCCCGCAAATGAGCGGAGTTCCGGGGCGGGACGCTGTTACGTCCAAAAGTGGAACGTGAGCGCCGGGGGCGGATACTTTGCTTTGTTTGTTGCTAAAACGAAGCACTTTTAGCAACATCGCTTATCTTACCCCTTGATTGGTCCGGTGTTGGAGGGGGTTCCTCCCGGCGGGCTGCATCCACTCACTCCACTCGTCTATACTTCAGCATCATGCAATTACAAGGGATCGATCAAATCATTTTCGGTGTTTACATCGTAGGCGTCATTCTCTTTGGCGTCTGGATTGCCAACCGGGAGAAAACGGCTACGGCCAGCGACTACTTCCTGGCCAGCCGCAGCCTCCCCTGGTGGGCCGTCGGTGGCTCCCTCATCGCTTCCAACATTTCCGCCGAGCAAATCATCGGCATGAACGGCTCGGGTTTCGAGCTTGGCCTGGCCATTGCCACCTACGAGTTGATGGCGGCCATCACCCTCATCATCGTAGCCAAGTTTCTGCTCCCCGTCTTCATCAAAAAGGAGATCTACACCATGCCGCAGTTCCTGGAGGAACGCTACGACGGTACGGTGCGGACCATCATGTCGGTGTTCTGGATCATCCTTTTCGTCTTCGTCAACATCTCCACCGTGCTCTACCTGGGTGCGCTGGCCATTGAGCAACTGCTGGGGGTCGAAATGTGGATTGGCATCGTCGGGCTGGTACTTTACTCGGCGTGTTTCTCGATTTTCGGCGGACTCAAGGCGGTGGTGTGGACCGACGTCGTCCAGGTGGTTGTCCTCATGCTCGGGGGTACCGTTGCGGCCTGGGGCATTCTCAGTGTAGTTGGCGAAGGCAACGTCTTTACGGGCATCAGCACCCTCGTTGCCGAAGTGCCCGGGCATTTTGAAATGCTCTTCGACCCCGCTGATTCCTATACGGATACGGCTACGGGAGAGACCAAGTCGAGCTTCAACCTCCTGCCCGGTTTCGCACTGCTGTTCGGCGGGATGTGGATCGTCAATACCTACTACTGGGGCAATAACCAGTACATCATCCAGCGCGCGCTGGCGGCCAAAAGCCTGCCCGAGGCCCAGAAGGGCATTGCTTTTGCGGCCTTCATGAAGCTGTTCATCCCCTTCTTTGCCGTACTGCCCGGCATCGCGGCTTATTACCTGATGACCAAAAAAGGCGTCACCGTCGACATTGCCAAAGCCGACCAAGCCTTCCCCTGGATCCTGGGCAACTACGTTGGTCCGGGCTTCAAAGGGCTCACTTTTGCGGCCCTGGTGGCGGCCATTGGTTCTTCCATCAGCTCGATGGTCAATAGTGCTTCGACGATCTTCACCATCGACATCTACAATAAGTTCATCAACCCCGGCGGCAGTGAGCGGCGGCAGGTGGCGGTAGGGCAGATTGCGGCTACGGTCTCTCTTTTGGTTGGTGCCGCAATGGCTCCCCTGCTGGCGGGCGCCGGTCAGGTGTTTCAGGTCATCCAGGAGTACACCGGGTTCATCAGCCCGGGGGTACTTACGGTATTCATCTTCGGCATGTTCTACCGCCGGGGTACGGCCAAGGCTGCTTTGGCCGTGGTTTTGCTCTCCGTCCCCCTCTCCCTGGCCTTCAAGGTGCTGATCCCCGATCTGCCCTTCCTCGATCGGATGGCCCTGATCTTCCTGATCTCTTCGGCCCTGATGATTCTGCTCTCGGCGGTCACGTCCAAAAAGAGTCGCGCCCAGGTGGCGCCTCAAGACCTGCCATCCTACGCCAGCAGCAGTGTTCCGGTAGGCAAACTGGTATCGGATTTCAAGCTGCGCAATGGCCTGGCCATGGCCGTCATCGTTACGGGGGTCGCTACCGCCATTCGCTTGCTGCTCCAGCCCGTGCCCGGGGTGCCCGCCTGGACGGTGTACCTCTTCGCCGGCCTTTCCGTCGTCGTGCTCGGCCTCATCTATACCGATAAGCAGGAAGACGACTACAAGGCCATCGACCTTGAGCCATCGCTGTTCCGTACCCGCATGGGCTTCAACATCGCCGCCATCGTCATCCTTCTCATCCTGGCGGTGATCTACGGTTTCCTGGCCTGATGCGTAGGTTCCGGAAAGGAAAAAGCCTGCGTGGACGATGCTCCGCGCAGGCTTTTTTCGTGTTGATCGTTTGGGGCGCGGGCGCAGGTGCAGGGAACGTTGGGCGAGAGGCGAAGGACGCAGCTCCCGTCTTCCCTTCTCCTCATCCTTTTTTTGCACCTGCGGCCGCGCCCCCTATTGCACACCTACTGGGGCGGAGCAGGCACGTCCACCTCGCTGAAATCGCTTAGCGCCACCAGCCCCAGGAAGGTCAGCAAGCCATTGAAGGCCAGGATCAGGAAACCAAACTGGAACCCGCCCAGCAACTCCGCCGAGTAAGCATCTACCGCCATGGAAATGACGGGCGCAAGCAGACAGATGAGTACCAGCGCGGGCACCTTTATCCGGCCCAGATACACTACCTCCCGCACCCGCAGGTTCGTAAACAAGCCAAAGGCAAACAAGCCCAGCAGCGGCCCGTAGGTATAGCCCGCAGCCTTGAAAAGACTGTTGATCACCGCCGCATCCCCGATGAGGCTGAAGGCCATGATGACCAGAAAAAGCAATCCCGAAAAGCCGACGTGGACGAACAGCCGCTGCCGCGTCATCGTGGCCACCTGAAGGGTTTTGTCGGCCTCGCTGTCTCCGTCGGCTTCGCGCATGCCGAGGAAGTCTACGCAAAACGACGTGGTCAGCGCCGTCAGCGCACTATCCGCGCTGGAGTACGCCGCCGCCACCAGGCCCAGGATGAAGACTACCCCCGCGATGGGCGGCAAAGAACGCAGCGCAATGCTGGGGTACAGCTGATCGGAGCTGGGGGGGATTTCCAGTCCAACCCGGGTAGCGTAGATGTAGAGCAGCGCGCCCAGCGCCAGAAACAGCAGATTGGCAAAGACCAGCACGATGCTGAAGGTGGCCATATTTTTCTGGGCGTCCCGGAAGTTGGGCATGCTCAGGTTCTTCTGCATCATGTCCTGGTCCAGGCCCGTCATCACGATGGTGATCAAGGCTCCGCTCAGGAACTGTTTAAAGAAGTTGTTGGGGTCTGACCAGCCGCCTTCGAAGAAGAAGAGTTGGCTGTAGTCGCTGTTGTAAATCAGCGATACCATTCCTCCCAGATTGGTTTCCAGGGCCTCGCCGATGAAGTAGATCGTAAGGCCCGCCGCCAGCAAAAGACACACCGTTTGGAAGGTATCCGTGTAGACGATGGTCCGGATGCCCCCCCGGAAAGTGTAGAGCCAAATCAGCAGAATGGTGATGGCTACGGTGACGCCGAAAGGAATCCCCAGCGGCTGTGTCACGAAACCGTCCAGCACCATGGCCACCAGGAAGAGGCGGAAGGAAGCGCCGACGGTGCGCGAGAGCAAGAAGTAAAAAGCCCCGATCTTGTACCCGTGCCACCCGATGCGGTCGCGCAGGTATTCGTAGATGCTGGTGAGCCCCAGGCGGTAGTACAGCGGCAACAAAACGGTGGCGATGAACAGGTAGCCCAGCAGATAGCCGAATACCACCTGCATATAACTCAGGGCCTGGTTGGCCCCTCCGGCTCCCACGGCCCCTGGCACACTGATGAAGGTAACGCCCGAGAGGCTGGCCCCGATCATCCCGATGGCCACCAATGGCCAGGGCGATTTGCGGCCCGCCAGAAAGAAAGAGGCATTGTCGTTGTCCTTACGGCTGGTGACGAAGGAGATGGTGATCAACACCGCGAAATACGCCGCGATGATGCCCAGAATGGTGTATGGACTTAAGGAAGATTGCATATCGTTGGCTGCAATGTAGGCAATCGCGCGCGATTGGTGGTTTTTCCCGGGCGCGGGTTAAAAATAGCCCACCGGAACCAACCGCTCCGCTACTACTCCCGCAGCTTGGCCAATGCCGCCTTCAGCACGCCGATGCTTTGAACGCCAGCGGCCCGGAACTTAATCTCTCCGTGCTGAAAAATGATGGTGGTGGGCATGGCCGTCACCCCCAGTTTTTCCACAATGGCCTGGTTGCGATCAACGTCGATCTTGATCAAACGCAGGGCGTCCCCTTCCTCCTCTTTGAGCTGGGCCAGGATGGGGCTGTAGGCGTGGCAGGGCCCACACCAGGTGGCGAAGAAATCGATCAGCACGGGAGTTTCGCCGCTGATGAGTTCGCGGAAGGAGGTCTGTTTAGCGTCAGCCATGATCTTGATTTTTTTCTCCTAGTAACCACCCGGCCCGGGGCTTAGTTGATCACAGGCGCACCCGGCCGTAGCGCACGCCGGCGTCGTAACGGACGACGAAGGCCGTAGGGAAGCCGCGGGCGTGGACCTGGGCCAGGGCATTTTTAGCGGCAGCCGGGTCGGTGAAATAGCCCACCGTAATGCGGAGCAGGCGTTGGCCGGGGATGGGCTCGGAGGCGAGGTCGCCGATGGCGCGCACCGCTTCGTACTTTCCGGCAGCGGGGTCAAAACTGCCCTCGGCACTGATCTGGATGCGGTAAACAACCGGAGCGGGGGGGGCAGTGGCGGGGGCGCTGGACGCAGGTGCAGGGGGCGTAACGTTGGGCGCGGGGGATGCGGGCGGCGTAGTGGGTGGCAGGCCGGGGCTGGGGGCAGACGGACTGTTTCCCAATCCCGGACCCAGCACCTGCGACTGCGCCCCAGTACTGCCGGGCTCCGGATTGGGCAGGGCTTGCCGCCGCAAAAAAACGGGCTGCCCGTAGAGCGAAGAACCCTGCGAACTGGTACTGACCTGGTACTCGGCCCCCTGGTAGCCCTCCCGGCGGATGAGGACGCGGTAGCGCGCCCCGGGCTGCAAATCAAAAGTGTACACCCCAGTGGGAAAGGTGCGTTTTGCGATGCTGCTCAGGCTGCCCGTGGGGCCAATTTCGAGCAGCTCCACCTCCACGCCGGGGAGTTCGCCGCCCGTGGTATTGTCGTAAACGGTGGCCTTAAGGCGGGCGCGACCGGCGCGGAAATTGAGGGTAAAAATGTCGGTTTCGGTGGTTCCGGGCTTAGCGGGCGGGAAGGCACGGTTGCTCGTCAGGTAACCCGTTCCGCCACCCGCAACGAGGGACAGGCCGTAGTCGTCGGCCGCAGAGTTGACGGGTTCCCCCAGATTGACGGGAGACTGGAAGTTGCCGAAGGTGCCGTGGGAGCGGAAAATGTCGAGCCCGCCGTAGCCGGGGTGACCGTTGCTGGCGAAGTAAAGCGCTCCGCTTTCGGCGTCGTAGGCGGGGGTGATTTCGTTGCTCAGGGTGTTGATGCTGGTGCCCAGGTTGGCGGGGTCCGAAAAGGCGGAGGGATTGGCCGGGTCGGTGGATTCGGCCAGGTAGAGGTCCATGCCGCCCCGTCCGCCGGGCCGGTCGCTGGCGAAGTAGAGCGCGAGGCTGCCGTCGGGGGCCGTCACTACGCAGGGGTAAGCGTTGTTGCTGCCTGGCAGGTTGATGCGGGTGTCGAGGGGTTCGGGTTGGCTCCAGTTGCCGCTCGTACTGCGTTCGCCGCGGAAGATTTCGCAGCGGTTGGTTTTTTCCTCCCCGGTTTGGCCGCTGCAGATGGTGAAGAAAAAGATGCGGCCGTCGGGGCTGAGGCTTCCCGTGCCAAAGGTGCCTTCGGCGATGACGGGGAAGCCGGGCGGGACGGTGGCTTTGGTCCATTCTTTGGCCTGGAGGCGGCTCTGGTACAGGCGGCTTTGGCCGCCCGCCGTGCTGGTGAAAAAGAGCTGGTCTCCGGCTACGGCGACCGCCCCGAATTCGTCGGCGCTCGTGTTGATGCCCCGCCCCGGGCGGTCGATGTCGATCAGGGTTTCCTCGCCCGTGCGCTGCCGGGCCAGGGTGATGCCGGCGAGTTCGTTGCGGACGATCTCGGCTACGATGGGGCGGTCGCCGCCATTGTAGGTTTCTAGGAAAAGGGCCAGTTCGCGGCGTGCTTCTTCGTAGCGGCCGTCTTGTTTGAGGGCGCGGCCCAGCTGGAGGCCGAGTAGTGGCCAGCGGTCTTCGTCGGGTTCCAGCAGGTGCAAAGCATCGGCGGCATTGCGGTAGTCGCGAACCTGAACGTAACGCTCGGCGGCACGGTACAGGATGGCCTGATCGCGGGGCCGCTGGGCGTAGGCCCGCCGGAAGTAATGGGCAGCGGAGAGGAAGTTGCCGCTGCGCTCTTCGGCTTCGCCGCTTTGGACGAGTTTCTTGTAGGGCAGTTCTGGCCCGTCGGTCGTCGGCGGAGCGGCGGGGCGGGGGCCACCGCAGGCGGTCAGCACCAGCAAGAGGGTGAGGAGGGAGGCAGTGGGGAAGAGTGACATGGGGTAGGTAGGTAGCGAGATAATCCGGGAAGGAACTGAAAAGGTAAGTATTCGTGGGCAAAGCGGGTCTGTTCGTCACCCGGCAGTGCGCTATCTTTGCCCGATGGAGACGATGCTCTTTGCTTTGGCGGAAGTGCCGGCGGTAGCCCGCCAGGTACTCCACACCGTGGGTACCGGCCGCGTTTTTGCCCTCAGTGGAGACCTTGGCGCGGGCAAAACTACGCTGGTGGCCGCAATGTGCCGGCAACTAGGGGTTGATGAGGCCGCCACGAGCCCAACCTTCAGCATCGTTAATTCCTACGCTACGCCCGCCGGACCGGTGTACCACCTGGATTGCTACCGCCTGGAGAGTATTCACGAGGCTCTGGACGCGGGCCTGGAAGACGTTTTCAACGGCGAAAGTGTAGCCGTATTCGTGGAATGGCCCGCCGTAATAGAACCTCTTTTACCGCCGGATGTTGTTCACCTACACCTCGCGCACCACCCGGGCGGGCATGCGAGAATACTGACCCTTTCCACCGGCCACCTATCGCATTCATGAGCAGTAAGGATAAGCAAAAGGTATCCCTTCCCGAGGAACTTACGTCTGGCTACGGCCAAACCCAAACCGATACCCTGGCCGTTGAGCACAAGCAAGAAAGCCTCTTCATTGGTATTCCCCGGGAGATTACCCTCCAGGAAAAGCGCGTAGCGTTGGTGCCCAGCGGCGTCGGCAACCTCACCAGCCGGGGCCACCGCGTCCTGCTGGAAACGGGCGCCGGCAAGCAGAGCAACTTCACCGACCACGACTACAGCGAAGAAGGCGGCGAAATCGCCTACTCCGCCAAGGAAGTGTACGAAAAAGCCCGCATCATCCTCAAGGCCGCGCCGCCTACCCTCGAGGAGATCGATATGATGCAGCCCGGCACGGTGCTGATCTCTCCGCTCCAATTGCCCACGATCACGGCCGAGTACCTTTTCCGCCTGAAAAACCGTCGCATCATCGCCCTGGCCATGGAGTACCTGCGTGACGACGACGGCATCTTCCCCATCGTCCGCATCATGAGTGAAATGGCGGGCATCTCGGCCATCCAGACGGCGGCCGAACTGCTCTCCACCACCCAAAACGGTCCCGGCGTTTTGCTCGGCGGCGTTTCCGGGGTGCCCAGTGCCAAAGTCGTCATCCTCGGCGGCGGCGTAGTGGCGGAGTACGCCACCCGTGCCGCCCTGGGCATGGGTGCTGAAGTGCGGATTTTTGACGACAACATCAGCAAGTTGATGCGCCTGCAAAACAGCGTAGGCCGCCAGCTCTACACCAGCGCCATCAACCCCCACTACCTCCGCCGGGAACTCCTCACGGCCGAAGTGGCCATCGGTGCCATTCACGCTGAGCAGGGGCGGGCACCCGTGGTGGTCTCCGAAGACATGGTTCGCGCCATGCGCCCCGGTTCCGTGATCATTGACGTGAGCATCGACCAGGGGGGCTGCTTCGCTACCAGCGAGCTCACTACGCTCGAAAATCCCACCTTCCGCAAACACGGCGTCATCCACTACTGCGTCCCCAACCTGGCCAGCCGGGTGGGGCGCACGGCCAGCATTGCGGTCAGCAACGTCCTCGTCCCAATCCTCCTAAAGGCCGACGGTGCCCGCAGTTTCGAGCACTTCATCCTGGGCAAAGCCGGGCTCCGCCACGGGGTCTACACCTTCCGCGGCTGCCTGACCAACCCCTACCTCGGCAAGCGCTTCGAAATGCGTTGTACCGACATCGACCTGCTCATGACCAGCGGGCTTTAACCCCACCGGAAGAAAGAGCGGGGGGATTTTGCGGTAACTTTGGTGCCAAGCAACAACAAATGCCTATTTTCCCGGCATGAACGATATTTTCGACCTGATTGCCCTCTTTTTCGCGGAACTCACCAACGAGGAGAAGATCATCCTCGCCCTCCTTGCCCTGCTGGTGTTCACCTTCGGCGTGGTAGTGGGGTGGATTGTGCAGGGCAGCAAAACCCGGCGGTACAAAAAGGAATTGCTGCTGTTGCGTAAAGATCGAGATGAATACGAAGCCCACTACCGCTCGGCCGACGCCAAGCAGAAGGCTTTGGCCAAGGAACTCGAAGTGGTGAGCCACGAAAAAGTCGCCGCCCTGGACCGCACCCAGGCCCTGACCCAGGAACTGGCCCTACGGAGTCAGCAGCTGACCGATGCGCAACAAGCAGCGGAAGAACTGCGGGCCACCAACCAAAGTTACGCCGCCACCATTGAGTCGCTCAACGATCAGGTGATCGGGCTGAAGACCCAGAATGAGCAGCTGCTGGCGGCGGGCGCTGCGCAGGTAGTAACTGTGGATGCGGGCGCGGCAGCTGGTGACGGTCCCGGAGACAAGGGAGGCGTTGCCGCCAGCAATGAATCCCTCAATGCCTACATCGCCCAGTCCGAATACCGCTTCCGTCTCCTCGAAGAGCGGATTGCCGAACTGACGGCGGGCGGCAACAGCGTTACTTCCCGGGGCTTGGACGCTGGCGGCTACGTCGTCCAACAGCCCGGTGCACCCTACGGAGCGCCTGCTGCGGAACCCCTCATCATCCGCGCCGACACGGCCCAGGCGGGCGTCCGGCTCGGCAGCCAGGGCGGTACGGAGGTGATCGTCCAGGCCACCCCCTCCATCCAGGTTCCCATCCTCTCTCCCCAGCGCAGCGACCACCACGATGACCTGACGCGGATCCGGAACATTGGCCCTTTCCTCCAACGCAAACTCAACGAGGCCGACATCTACAGCTACGAGCAAATCGCCAACTGGAAGGAGGCCGATATCGTCACCTACACCGAACTCATCGGTTACCTGCCCGGCATCATTGAGCGCGACGACTGGGTCGGGCAGGCCCGGCAACTGCTAAACTCCCCCGATCACGATGCTGAGCCCCACGACGCCTCCCCGGAAGAGGAGGACGCTGCGGAAGGTGAACTCCGCATCGTCGAGGGCATCGGCCCGAAGATTGAGTCGGTCCTTCGGCAGGCGGGCATCACGAGCCTCACCGTTCTGGCCGAAACTTCGGCAGAGACCCTCCGCAACATTCTCGACGCTGCGGGCCCCAATTACAAGTCCCACGATCCCAAGACCTGGCCCGTGCAGGCAGGTCTGGCCACCGACGGAAAAATGGAGGAGCTGAAAGCCTGGCAGCGCGAACTCAAAGGCGGCAAAAACGATTAAGCCGCGCGCAAAACCCAACGTGGGAAAAACCCGTAGCTGCTAAGAGCTTGTCTAAAATTTTTAAGAACTGATAATCAATGACTTACGGTTCTGGCTAGACAAAAAATTGCGCGCATAGTGAACTACGTAAGCCATTTTTTGTGACGCCAGGTTCGTAAGTGCTTGGTTATCAGGAAGTAAAAATTTAGACAAGCTCTAAGTCTCCCGCAAACGCTGCGGGAAATGCTTAAAGAAAAAGCGCCGCCTTCCTCACATGGGAAGGCGGCGCTTTTTGCTCGCAAGGACTGCACTGCACTTAACAGTAACGATCAAAGGCCATTTTCAGGTTCTCTGCAATGATTTCGGCGGAGCGGCCTTCGATGTGGTGGCGTTCGAGGAAATGCACCAGTTTTCCATCCTTGAACAGGGCGATGGAGGGGCTGCTGGGAGGGTAGGGCAGCAGGTGCTCGCGGGCTGTTTGGGTAGCTTCCTGGTCTACTCCGGCGAAGACGGTGTAGAGGTGGTCGGGCTTCTTCTCGTGGCGGGTGGCCATCTTGGCACCGGGGCGGGCGTTGGCTGCGGCACAACCGCAAACGGAGTTAACGACGAGCAAAGCCGTGCCCTCGGTTTTGCTGAGGGCCGCGTTCACCTCCTGCGCGTTGGTGAGGCTGGTAAAACCGTAGGCCGTGAGGTCTTTGGCCATGGGGATTGTCAGTTCGACCGGATACATATTTATTTTTTTTACAAGGTTGTCGAGGAGAAGGCCAAAACAGCGTGCCAATGTTCGCGGGGGAATTGCGAAATTTGCCCCGCCGTTGGCCGCACTTAGCTACAAATGAAGGCGCTGTTTAGTTGCCCTCTCCTCGTGCAAAAAAATTCTGCATGTCACTTTTCCTCCGCTTTTTTTTCCCCACGCTGGTGCTGGTTTTTGCCGCCTGTACCCGCGATGCTTTGCCCGAACCCACTGCGGCCAACTGCGAGGGAGAGGTGCCCACTTACGCAGCAGACGTAGAGGTCATCATCGAAAATACCTGCGCCTACAGTGGCTGCCACCTGGGCGGGGCGCCGGGCATTTACAACAGCTACGAAGGTTTGCTCAACGACTTGCAGGACGGCAGTTTCCGGGAACGGGTGATTACCCTGCGGGAAGACCCCAACCTGGGCATGCCGCCCGATTACTCCCCCGCCGACCGGCCGCGAAACCTGACCGAGGCCGAGTTGCTCATCATCAGTTGCTGGCTGGAAGCGGGCTTTCCCAACGAGTAATTTCCAACCGCCCACCTGGCCTGCTCCCTTCCCTCCACCGGGCGCTAACTTCAGGCCGCTAAACTTCTGTCCCTTCGTATGAAAAAGACTACCCTTATCCTGCTGCTGCTTTGCTGTTCCCTCGGCCTCTTTGCCCAGCGGGAACGCATTTACCGGACCTTCAAAGACACCCGTGCCGTCAACGTGCACAGCGTGGAAACCTTGCCAAAGGGGAAGTTGGACGTCCGCATCAGCCACCGCTTCGGAGACATGTTCGGCGATAACGGCGGCTGGCCCACGTTCTACGGGCTGGAGACGGCCGAGGACGTGGCCATCGGGGCGGAATACGGCTTCAGTGACCGTTTCAGCGCGGGCATTTACCGGGCTAAGGGTGCGGGAGCCACCCCCCTGGGCCAGGCCAGCCTGCGGCAGCTCCTCAACGGTGTATTTAAGTACCGCGCCCTCTACCAGGAGGAAGGTGGTACGCCCATTTCCATTGCAGTGGTGGGCACTACCAGCCTCAGCACGAGCACCAAAATCGAGGGCAACGACAACCTGATCCGCAGCTTCCCGAAATTTGCCCACCGCATGGCTTTTAACGGCAGCCTGGTAGTGGCCCGCAAGTTCGGCCCCTCGCTCAGTTTGCAACTCATCCCCGGCGTGACCCACCGCAATCTGGTGCCTTTTGAAGGGGAAAACACGATCTTCAGCCTCGGCGGCGCGGCCCGCTTCCAGGTGTCGAAAGTATTTGCCTTGGTGGGCGACGTTACAATGCCCTTCAGCAACACCGTTACCAGCGAAAACGGCTACAGCCTGCCCCTCGGTGTAGGCTTTGAGTGGGATACGGGCGGCCACGTTTTTCAACTCAACTTCACGAACGCTACGGGGATTTTTGAAACCGACTACATCCCCTACACCACCAGCAGCTGGGGGGAGGGAGAATTCCGCATCGGCTTCACCATCAGCCGCTGGTTCAACCTCTAGGTTTGCCGTTTTTCAGTTCGATTGTTTCAATTTTTCCGGCGCTGCCGCAGGTGCCGGGAACGGATAAAGTAGCCATGAAGTACCTTCTCGCCCCCTTGTTCCTCCTTTTCATTGCCTGGAGCGCCCGCCCAACGACCCTCCCGGTTGTCGACGCCGATACGCCGCTCTACGAGGTCTTGCGCGCCCTCGGGACGCCAGAGCGGGCCGACGTGATGGTGCGCCCCGTCGCCGGAGCCTCGGCGGAGCTGGGCCGCCGCCTGGTGCTCGAAGGCATCAACGTCAATGGCGGTCAGCAGAGCGCCCACTTCAAGTGTACGAGCTGCCACAACGTCGTCCGCGAAGACCCCATCCTGCACCTCCCCGACCCTGCCGCCCGGCTGGCGTACGCTTCGGCCAACAACCTGCCTTTTCTGCCCGGCACGACGCTCTGGGGCGCCGTCAACCGCAAATCCTACTACAACGGCGACTACGAAAAGAAGTACGGCGACCTGGTTAAAAACGCCCGGCGGGATTTGCGCGGGGCCATCCAGCTCTGCGCCACGGAATGTGCCCAGGGGCAAGCCCTGGATGAGGTGGCCATGGAGTCCGTCGTCGCCTACCTGCACACCATCGGGCTGCGGGTAAAAGACCTGCCCGAGACCGCACCCAGCCTGGAGCAAATCAACGGGGCCATCAGCCGCAAAAGCGCGGAGAACGAAAGCCTGGTGCGGGAGTTGGAAGCCAGCATCCTCACGGCCAGTCCGGCCACTTTCGTGTTGCCGCCCACGGACCGGAACGTGGGCTACCCCGTTGCCGAAGCCCCCGACCTGGCCCACGGCGAAGCCCTCTTCCAGCGCTCCTGCCTTCACTGCCACGGCCAACGGCGCTACAGTTTTTTTGAGTTGGCCGAAAGCGACTTCCACTACAACTACCTCACCAAGCACTTCCCGCGTTACACCCGCTACTCCACCTACCAGGTCGTCCGCTACGGCACCAGCCCCATCCCCGGCAAACTGGCCTACATGCCCCACTACACCGCCGAACGGATGAGTGACCAGCAGGTGGAGGACTTACGGGCTTACCTGGCCAGCAAAGCGGTAAAGTAGGCCTGCCCAATGCTTGGTCCACGTGGCTGGTGGGGCTCACCGGCCCTGCTCCTTCAACTTGCCTCGCACCTGCGGCCGCGCCCTAATGGCCGCAATTTCCTGGTGGGGCTGACCGCCGGGCGCTACCTTTGGCCAAATAACAAAGGCAAGGACTATGAAATGGGGCATCGACCTGGGGGGCACAAAAATTGAAGGCGTTATCCTGGATGATGACCTCCGGGAGGTGTACCGCGACCGCATCGATACCGAGCGCGAAGGTGGTTATGCCCACATCGTCAGCCGCATTGCCCTGCTGGTGCAGCAGTTCCGGGAAAAAACGGGCCTGACGCCCGAGCACATCGGCATCGGTACGCCCGGGACGATCGACCCGCCCACGGGCCTCCTGAAAAACTCCAACACGGTCGTGTTAAACGGCCAGCCCCTTGGCAAAGACCTCGAAGCCGCGCTCGGCGTACCCGTAACTTTGGCCAACGACGCCAATTGCTTTGCCATCGCTGAAACCCTCTTGGGCTGCGTACCTGCGGAAGCTCCCAAGGCGCGGGTAGTTTTTGGGGTGATCCTGGGGACGGGCACCGGCGGCGGCATCGTGGTGGATGGCCGCATCATTGGCGGCGCCCAGGGCATCGGCGGCGAATGGGGGCACATCTTTCTGGATCATTCCGGAGGCTACTGCTACTGCGGGCGCGTGGGTTGCTGTGAGCAGATCCTCTCCGGCCCCGCCCTGGAACGGTACTACGCCAACCTGAGCGGCACCTACCGGACCATGCGCGAGATCGTACCGCGCTACCGGCAGGGCAACGACCCGGCAGCGACGGCCACGCTCCAACGCTGGTTCCACTTCTTTGCCAAGGGCATCAGCACCATCATCAATGTCCTGGACCCCGATGTGGTCGTCTTGGGCGGCGGGCTGGGCAACATCGCTGAACTCTACACGGAGGGCGTTCCCCAGGTGGTCGATCACCTCTTCAACCCGCGCATGGATACGCTTTTCCTGCGGCCGAAGCTGGGCGACTCCGCCGGGGTGTACGGCGCAGCCATGCTGTAGCACAGGCCGGGAGAAACCGATTTGGGTAGTAGGACGTCCGACCTTGTTGGGGGACGGAGTGGCTTGGTGCCGACTTTTTAGCGCTTGCGGGTATCTTTGCGCGATGAAGCCTTCCATCCCCAAAGGAACCCGTGATTTTCTGCCCGCCGAAGTACGGCGGCGGGAGTACATCTTTGCCATCATCCGCAAGCATTTTCGCCGCTTCGGCTACCAGCCCATCGAGACGCCAGTGATGGAAGACCTGCAAACGCTGACGGGTAAGTACGGGGAAGAGGGCGATAAACTCCTGTTTAAAGTCCTCAACAACGGCGACTTTCTCAGCAAAGCCGACGAAAACGACCTGGCCAACCGCGACAGCAACAAGCTCGTCGGCCAAATCAGCAAACGCGGCCTGCGCTATGACCTGACTGTGCCTTTCGCCCGCTACGTGGTAATGCACCAGAACGACCTGGCCTTCCCCTTCAAACGCTACGCCATTATGCCCGTTTGGCGGGCGGATCGCCCCCAGAAGGGCCGCTACCAGGAGTTTTACCAGTGCGACGCCGACGTGGTGGGCTCCGACAGCCTGCTCTACGAAGCCGAATTGACGCAGCTCTTCGACGGGGTTTTTCATGAGCTGGGCCTCAGGGTCATCATCCGCCTCAACAACCGGAAAATCCTGGCGGGCCTGGCCGAAATCGCGGGCCTGGCCGACAACATGATGGACATGACCATCGCGATCGATAAGCTCGACAAAATTGGTTGGGACAAGGTAGCGGAGGAACTGACGGGCCGGGGCGCTGCGCCGCACGCCATCCAAATCATTAAGCAGTTTCTTGACGCTTCGGATCTGGAAGCAGTGGCACCCCTCCTGGCGGGTAGCGCAATCGGCGGGCAAGGCGTGAAGGAACTGCGGGAAGTCTTTGGGTTGGTGGCTGCGCAATCTCCGAAGAACCGAGTGGTCTTCGACGTCACGCTGGCCCGGGGCCTCAACTACTACACCGGCGCCATTTGGGAGGTGGCCGTGGATACGGATGCACCGGGGCAGGAAAACGTCCGCATGGGCTCCATTGCCGGGGGCGGGCGCTACGCCGACCTGACGTCCATCTTCGGGATGAAGGACATGCCCGGCGTGGGCATCAGCTTCGGGGCGGAGCGGATTTACGATGTGCTCGAAGAACTCGGTGCTTTCCCGGCGGACGCCGCCGAGGACCTCCAGTACCTCTTGCTTTGCCTCGATGAGGACGCCCTTCAGCATGGCTTCGGCCTCGTCTCCCGCCTGCGCGCCCGGGGCATCCACGCCGACCTCTACCCCAGCGCCGCCAAGCTCCAGAAAATGATGAAGTACGCCGACCAGCGCGGCGTGCCGAAGGTGCTCATCATCGGCAGTGAAGAAGTGAAAAGTGGAGCGTACTCGCTCAAAGTGATGGGCACCGGCGAACAAAGCAAAGTGACCGAGGCTGCATTGTAAGCAGCGTGAATGGCCCGATTGCCTCGATCTGACCCTGGCCCACCCGCCTACCCGGCGGAGCCAAAAGTAAAACTATTGGAAAAAGTTGGAATACTTCACTCTTTTCCCCGTTCTTTGGGACAAACCGTTTAACGTATGGACATCAGTCAGATCTTCCGCAACAACCAGGATTGGGTAGCTAGCAAGCTGGACGTGGACCCCAGTTATTTCGAGAACCTGGCTAAGGGCCAGGCACCCACCATCCTCTACATCGGCTGCTCCGATAGCCGGGTGACGGCCGAAGAAATGATGGGCCTCCAGCCAGGCGATGTTTTCGTCCACCGCAACATCGCCAACATGGTCATTAACACCGACCTGAGCTCAGCCAGTGTGATCAACTACGCCGTGGTGCACCTCGGCGTGCAGCACATCGTGGTATGCGGCCACTACGGTTGTGGCGGGGTCAAGGCCGCCATGGGCGCTACCGACCTCGGCATTCTCAATCCATACCTCCGGGAAATCCGCGACGTTTACCGCACCCACCTTCCCACCCTCAGGGCCATCGAAGACGAAGAGGCCCGCTACAAACGGCTGGTAGAACTCAACGTCCAGGAACAGTGCGTCAACGTGGCCAAGACCGCCGAAGTGCAGAAGGCTTACCGCAAGGGCGGCCTCACCATCCACGGCTGGGTACTCGATCTGGAATCGGGTAAAATCATCGACCTCAACCTCGATATGGGGGCCATCCTGAAGAACATCATGGAGGTGTACACGCTCGAGGTGTAAGACATCTCGTCTTTTGGGCTGCTGACAAAAGCCAACAGCTTTGTGGCCTCAGCGGTAAATCCGACTGTTGGCCAGTCCCCATTTGTTGAGGCGGTGCAGGACGGAAACCCGCAGCACGCCCAGGCCATACTTGGCGCTGCGGGTAAAATTGATGGAGCTCGCTTCTTCGAAGTATTTGGTGGGGCAGGTCACCTCGGCAATGTCAAAACCGTGGTAGATGATCTGCGAAAGCATCTCGTTGTCGAAGACGAAGTCGTCGTCATTGGCGTTGAAGTCGATCCTTTCGAGCACTTCGCGGCTGAAGGCGCGGTAGCCCGTGTGGTATTCGCTGAGTTTGTAGTTGACCAGCAGGTTCTGTATGGCGGTCAGGAAGCGGTTGGCCACGTATTTGTAGAGCGGCATCCCGCCCTTAAGTGCTCCCTTGCCCAGGATGCGGCTGCCCAACACTACGGGGTAAAGTCCTTCGCCGATGATGTTGCACATGGCCGGAATCAGCAGTGGGGTGTACTGGTAATCGGGGTGGACCATGATGACGATGTCGGCACCGATCTCGAGGGCTTTGTTGTAAAGCGACTTCTGGTTGCCGCCGTAGCCCCGGTTGGCGGGGTGGATGATGACGTGGTCTACGCCCAACTGCCTGGCCAGGGCGGAGGTATTGTCTTTGCTGGCGTCGTCGCAGAGGATGACTTCGTCGACCAGATCGCGGGGAACTTCGGCGTAGGTCTTTTCCAGCGTCAGCGCCGCGTTGTAGGCGGGCATGACGACGACGACTTTCTTGTTCTTGTACATAACGGGGGCAAAGGTAGTGCGCCACGGGCCGGGAGAAAAACGGACCAACCATTGCGGCGCTTGCTTACCCTGCTCAATATCCCGATCTTTGCACCCGCGTCCGCGCAAAACAACAACAACCGGGCATGGCCCGGCCAAATTGACCCCCGCTGCCCCATGTCTACCCTCGGAACCGTGGCTTTTTACACCCTTGGCTGCAAGCTGAACTACAGCGAGACGAGCGCCATTGGCCGGCAGTTTACGCAGGCGGGCTACCAGGAGGTGGACTTTGGCGCAGGGGCCGACGTGGTGGTGATCAACACTTGCTCGGTGACGGATTTTGCGGACCGCAAGTGCCGCAACATCGTACGGCGGGCCTTGGGCGCGAACGCAGGTGCAAAGATTGTTGTGGTAGGCTGCTATGCCCAGTTGAAACCCGAGGAGATCGCCAACATTGAGGGCGTTGACCTCGTCCTGGGGGCCGCCGAAAAGTTCCGCATCCTCGATTACATCGATGGCATCGGGATGGGCAGCGGCAAAGGGATGGTCAGGGCCGGCGAAGTAAAAGAAGCCGATTCCTTCGTTTCCAGCTTCAGTTTTGGTGACCGCACCCGCTCTTTCCTGAAGGTGCAAGACGGCTGCGACTACAAGTGCACTTTCTGCACCATTCCCCTGGCGCGCGGGCAGAGTCGCAGCAGCACCGTAGCACAGATCGTGGCCGACGCCGAGGCCATTGCCGCCCGCGGGGTGAAGGAGATCGTTTTAACCGGTGTCAACATCGGCGATTTTGGCAACGGAACTTCCGTCATCGAAGGCGAAAGACCCCGCAAGGAGGCCCTGTTTGTCGACCTGGCCCGGGCCCTCGACCAAGTGGAGGGCATCACCCGTTTTCGGATTTCCAGCATCGAGCCTAATCTGTGTACCGACGAAGTGATTGACTTCGTGGCCAACAGCCAGCGTTTTGCGCCCCATTTTCACCTGCCCCTGCAGTCGGGCAACAACAAGCAACTGGCCCAGATGCGCCGTCGCTACCGCCGCGAGCTCTACGCCGACCGCGTGGCCCACATCCGCCGGGCGCTGCCCCACGCCTGCATCGGCGTCGACGTCATCGTCGGTTTTCCCGGCGAGACCGAGGCCGACTTTCTGGAAACGTACCGCTTCATCCAGGAGCTGGACGTGAGTTACCTCCACGTTTTCACCTATTCCGAGCGGGCCAATACGCCGGCGGCGGAGATGGACGGTGCCGTCCCCCTGGCCGAACGCAAGCGGCGCAACAAGATGCTCATGATCCTGAGCGAGAAAAAACGGCGGGCCCACTACGCAAAGCACGCGGGGGAGGTGCGCCCGGTACTGCTGGAAAAATCGAAAGAGGAGGGCGTCTTACACGGCTTTACCGACAATTACGTCAAGGTGCGCTTCGCCGCCGAAGACAGCTGGATCAATCACCTGGTACCGATGAAGCTTGGCGAAGCAGACGCGGAGGGTTTGGTTGCTGCGGAGGTAGCTTGAGCTTCTAGGCACCCATAAAGGAGGAGTAATTCCCGGCCCCCGATTGCCCTCTTCCCCTTTCGCTACGCGGCTACTTCGTGGTCCATGGGAGAGGGGTGACCCAAGCACCGTTCTTTTGACGTTAAAGGAGAGTTTATCAGCCGCTAGAGTTTCTGGACTAGGTCGCCGAAACAGCAGTTTCTTTACCCTAGGCCCTGCCAAGTAAAGGCAACGACCCCCGGCCCGCCTACTCCACAATAATGCCGTATTCTTCGAGCAGGCCGGGAAGGCTGTCCGGGCTGAAGCGGGCCCCCCGCAGGCGATTGTCTTCGGGAGAAATACGGATGTTGAAGGAAGTACGGAAATCGCTTTTCCGCAGGTCGGTGCGCTCAAAAACGGCGCGGTTGAGGTCGCACTGGCTGAAGACGGCGTCCTGAAGGTTGGCGCCCCGGAAATCGGTTTCGATGAGGTGACACTTCTTGAACGGGGTGCCCTTCATCTTGAGGTCGCGGAAGGAAGCCAACTCCAGCGAGCAGTTTTTGAAGCGGACTTCAAAGAGAAATTCCTTGCAATCATCGAAGCAGACGCCGAGGAGTTTGCACCCCTTAAAAGTTACCTTTTTGAGGGCCGTTTCTTTGAGCTTGACGTTGCTGAGGTCGCAGTCGGTGAAGTTGCAGTCGGTGAAAGTGTACTCCGAAAGCTTGGCTTTGGGCAGCAGGCAATTGTCGAACTGGCAATTGTCATACTCGCCAGGCTCCAGCTTACTTACTTTGGAGAAGGTCCTGTCCGCGAAGTAATGCTTGGCCATGGTTTTTCGTCAATGGTCGGTGGATAGCTGTCTTAACAACCGCAATGTTAAAGCCTGCGCGCCTATTCCAATGTTAATTCTCGCCGCATCTCGATCAGGTGCTCCTGAAAGCCCGCTTTTTCGTAGGCGCGGATGGCCCCGGTATTGTCTGCGTACACCCGCAAGCGCAGCTCGCTGAAGCCCCGCTGCCGGGCCCATTCGGTGAGCGCCGCTACCACCAACTGGTTGACCCCGCAACCCCGGTATTCCGGCCGTACGAACATGAACCCCAGGAAAGCGTGCTCGGCGGGCGCTACGTAAGGATCGGAGCCTTTGTACTTCGCATAACCCGAGCCAACGATGAGGTCTCCGTCTAAGACCACGACCACTTCGGCCCGGTCAGAATCGATCAGCTCGCCCAGGTCGTAGTAGCTGATGGGGTCGGGCCGCAGGGTCGGGTCGAACGGACGTTCGGCGGCGATGATGCCCTGTTCAAATTCCCGGAGGACCGGCAGGTCGGCGCGGGTAGCGGTGCGGGTACGCAATTCGATGGGGAGAGGATTGAGCGGGTGAACAGCAGAAAGAGGAGAGGGGCTACCCTGCGGACAGGGCCCGGCGTACCCCTGCGCAACTAGTGGCGTGCAACGAAAATAGGGAATTCAGACAAAAAATTCCCCAAATAAACAGGCCGCGCCAACTTTAGGGGGGAAAGCCCGAAAGTTGGCGCGGCCTGCTGAGGGAACTACGCGGGAATCGCCTGCTTAGCCTACTCCACCTTCACTTCCCGCTCGGGGGGCTGGGCGGTGGGTAGCCAGGGCGCGGTGATGACCAGGATGCCATCGCGGAAGGCGGCGGTGATGCCGGCTTGGTCTACTTTTTCGCTCAATTCAAACCAGCGCTCGAAAGATTTTACGGGGTATTCCTGGAGCAGGAAGTCGGGGTATTCCTCTTCGGGCTTGCGCGTGCCGCTGATGTAAATCAGGTCGTTGGTGAGGTTGATGCGGATGTTTTCCTTCGCAAAGCCGACGCAGAAGACGTGGGCTTCAAAGCCCGTATCGGTGTAGAGGATGTTGACGGGGACGTTGTGCTTGGGCCGGCGGGGACCGTAGTGGGGGCGACGGTGCCCGCGGCCCCGGCCACCTTCGGAAGAGTGCATGCGATGGTGCATAGGATGGGATGATTTGGTTTACGGTAGAAGACGGTGCGGGGAGGCAATTACTTTAATCTCCCGAAAAATAATCTTCGTAGACCTCCCGCAGCAGGTGTTGGAGCCGCCGGCGGGCGTAGCCTTTGCGGGAAATGATGGTTTTCAGCGGCAGCCCGAGGTCTTCGGCAATTTCCCGCAGGGTTACCCCATCGATTTCGTGGCGCACGAAAACGTCACGCTGTTCCGCCGGCAGTTCGCCGAGGGCACGGAGGATTTCTGCCCACACCAGGTCGTCGTCATCTTCCGGTTGCCAGGAGCGCGCAGCGGTGTAATCCCCAACCAGGTCTAAGAAGGCTGGCCGACGGCGCTGGGCGCGGTAATGATCGGTAATGCGATTGCGCAAAACCCGGTAAAGCCAGGCCCGGGGTTCCAGGATTGGTGTGGCCCGGGCGGCGGTAGCGAAGCTGGCCCAAAGGTCCTGCAACAGGTCGGCGACGTCGGGGTCGCCAACGCGGGTGCGGGCAAATTTTTCCAGTTCCGGGGCGTAGGCCGCGTAGGCTTCGTCCCAGTCCGTCGCATCATCGGGTGGATACATGCCGGGAAGACGCGCGAAACCGGGAAATACTTTTGCTAGGGGAGAAAAATGTTGCCGGGAGACTTCCCTTGCTCTTCGGTCCGCTACTTTGGCACCTGCGCCCGCGCCCTGATGGCATAGGTAAAATGTTCCGAACCAAGAAGACGGGCTTACTCCTCCTCGTCGCCCCCGAAAAGATCGTTCTCCTTCATGAAGTGGTACCACTTCAGCAGACGCTTAATGTCGCTGGGGTGGACGCGCTCCTTATCGTAGTTTGGCAGTACGTCGGCAACGTATTCAAAAAGGACGTCTTTAGGGGCACTCACGGCGGGTGCTGGGTTGTCTTCGGCTTGCTCGTTCATCCGGGTGAAGAGCTTGTTGAGGGGTTCGGCTTCGCCGTCGTCGGTGTACATGGCCATGCTTTCCAGCGGGGCAAACTGGTGTTTGCGCTGCGGCGCGAAACGACGCTTGCCGTCGGCCAGGCTTTCTACGATGAGCCCGCCTTTGCGCTCGTTGACGACTTTGTACAGGCCGGGCAGTCCGGTGATGGCGAGGATTTCGCTCAGTTTCATATCAGTTGCTATTTCGCGCAAAGGTAAGTTGGCGCAGTTTAGTAGTTCGTAGTTCAGTAGTTCAGTAGACCAACTACCGGGCCATAGGACCATGGTTTATGCGCTACAGAACTGTTTAGTACGCCAGCAAGTCTTCGATGGCCGCGCCCAGGCGGTTTTCCGGCAGGTAATCGGCTTCCAGCGCAGCGGCAAAGGGCACGGGGGTATCCAGGGAAGCCAGGCGGCGGACGGGCGCATCGAGGGCTTCAAAGCAGTGTTCGCCGATCCAGGCGGCCAGTTCGCCACCGAAGCCGCCCGTCAGGTTGGCCTCGTGCAAAATCAGGGCGCGGTGGGTGTGCCGGACGGTGGCCGCGATGGCCGCATAATCCAGCGGAGCCAGACTGCGGAGGTCGAGGATCTCGGCGTCAACGCCCAGCTTTTCCACGGCTTTTTCCGCCCAACGGACGCCCATGCCGTAGGTAATGATGCTCAGTGCCGTGCCGGACCGCACAACGCTGGCTTTGCCAATTTCCACCCGGTAATCGCCGCTGGGGATGGGCCCAGAGAGTGAGCGGTAGAGGCCCTTGTGCTCAAAGTAGAGCACGGGATTGGGGTCGGCCAGGGCCGCCATCAGCAGGCCCTTGGCATCCGCCGGATTGCTGGGGTAGACCACTTTCAGGCCCGGCACTGAGGTAAACCAGGCCTCCATCGTCTGGCTGTGGAAAGGCCCCGCGCCCACGCCGCCGCCTACGGGGAGGCGGATCGTTACGTCGGCTTTTTCCGCCCAGCGGTAGTGGAGTTTGGCCAGGTTGTTCACGATCTGGTTGAAGCCGCAACTAACGAAATCGCCAAACTGCATTTCCACCATGGCTTTGCCGCCGGCAATGGAGAGGCCCAGGCCCACCCCGATGACACCGCTCTCACACAGGGGCGTATTGCGGACGCGGTCGGCACCGAACTCGGCCACGAAGCCGTCGGTAATCTTGAAAACACCACCGTAGTCGGCAATATCCTGCCCCATCAGTACCAGGTCGGGGTACTGCCGCATGCCCTCGCGGAGCCCGTCGGTGATCGCGTCGATGAAGCGCCCTTCTGTGCTGGGGCCGGTATTTTGGGCGCTGAACGCAGGTGCAGGGGAAGGTAAGGGAGCAAAGACGTCACCCAGCTCCCGGGCGGGATCCCCTACGGTAGGTGGCAACGCTGCGGCAGCTTTGAGGGCTGCTTCAATTTCGGCCTTAATGGATTTTTCGAGGGCCTTGCGACGCTCTTCCGTCAGTAAGCCTTTTTCCTTTAGGTAGTCGGCGAAGTTATTGACGGGGTCGCGCTGGGTCCAGGCTTCAATTTCGGCCGTCGGGACGTATTTCACGCCGCTGGCTTCCTCGTGGCCCCGCACGCGGAAGGTCCGGCATTCCAGCAAGACGGGGGCGGGGTTGGCGCGCATTTCTTCGGCCAACTCGCTGACCGTCTGGTACACTTCCAGGATGTTGTTACCATCAATGGAAAGGGCCTTCATGCCGTAGCCGATGCCGCGGTCGGCCAGTTCTTTGCAGGCGTATTGTTCGCTGACCGGGGTAGAGAGTCCGTAGCCGTTGTTTTCGATGACGAAGATGACGGGCAGCTTCCAGACGGCGGCGATGTTGAGGGCCTCGTGAAAGTCGCCTTCGCTCGTTCCGCCGTCGCCGGTGAAGGCCAGGCTGACCTTGGCTTCCCCTTGTAGCTTGTGGCGGAGGGCTACGCCGGCGGCCAGGGCCAGCTGGGGGCCGAGGTGGGAGATCATCCCCACGATCTTATCGGCCTGGCTGCCGAAGTGAAAACTGCGGTCGCGGCCCAGGGTATAGCCCCCGGGCTTGCCCTGCCACTGGGCAAAAAGCCGGTCCAGCGGCACGTTCCGCTCCGTGAAAACCCCCAGGTTGCGGTGCATCGTGAAGATGTACTCATCGGGCGCGAGCGCGGCGGTGCAACCCACGCTGATGGCCTCCTGGCCAATGCCCGAAAACCACTTGGAGATGATGCCCTGCCGCAGTTGCTTCAGCATTTTTTCCTCGATGAGGCGCGGCCGCAGCAGGCCGGTGAACAGCGCGAGCATTTGGTCTTCGGAGACCCGGTAATTTTCGTAGCGCAGGGGCGGGAGCGTAGCGGTCATAATTCGGTTTGGTTCGGCGGTGCAAAGGTAATTCTTTCGCCAGTGTTGCTCTTTCGCGATTCCCCGGCGGGACGGGCAGGGAAATGGAGACGACTACCAGCCACGCCGTCTGACTTACCTTTGCGGCATGAACCGAATTCCCGTCACCCTTACCGCCGCCGGCGAGCGCGCCCTGCGGGCCGGCCACCCCTGGATCTTTGACCAGGCCATCGCCCGGGTCAAGGGCGAGGGAAAGGCCGGTGACTTAGCAGTGGTGTTTAGCTTCACCAAAAACAAGTGCATTGGTGTGGGCTTGTTCGAGCCCGATTCGGCCATCCGGATCCGGATGCTCCACCACGGCGGCTCTGCCCAAATCGACGGGGCTTTCTTTCGGGCGCGGATGCTCGAAGCCCGGGCATTGCGGACCGAATTGCTGGCTACTGACACCAACGGCTACCGGCTGCTCCACGGAGAAAACGACGGTTTCCCGGGGCTGGTGGCCGACGTATTTGCCGGCGTGGCGGTGGTCAAATTGTACGCTCCGGCCTGGCTGCCTTGGCTGGAGGAACTCGTGCCCATCATTGCCGAAGTAGCCCAGGCTCCCGTCGTTGTCCTGCGCCTGGCGCGGAACACGGAAGTGGCCGCTGCGGCTCTTGGTTTCAGCGACGGGCAGGTGCTGCTGGGGGATTTGCCCGACCCCGAGGTGGTGTTTACCGAGCACGGCTGCAAGTTCATCGCCAACGTAGTGCACGGACATAAGACCGGCTTTTTTCTGGACCACCGCGCCAACCGCCGCAGGGTGGGTGCCCTGGCGGAGGGACGCGAAGTCCTCGATGTGTTCAGCTACGCGGGAGGCTTTTCCGTTCATGCCCTCGCCGGCGGCGCGGCGAAAGTGACCAGCCTGGACGTCAGCCGCCCGGCACTGGAACAGGCCCGCGCCAACGTCCGCTTCAACTTCGGGAACGACCCGCGTCATCAGGTCCTGGCCGATGATGCCTTTGAAGCTTTGGAAGGCTTGCGGAAAGCCGAGAAGGAATTTGACCTGGTCATTGTGGATCCCCCCAGCTTCGCCAAGCGGGACAAAGAAGTTTCCGGTGCCCTGGCGGCCTACCGTAAAATTATGGGCCTGGCCATTCCCCTGGTGGCCCCCGGTGGTTTGCTGGTGGCGGCCTCCTGTTCGGCGCGGGTATCGGCCGAAGACTTTTTCCGCACCATCGAAGGCACTTTGCGCGCCACGGGCCGGGGCTACCACGTGTTGGAAAAAACGTACCACGATGCGGACCACCCCATCGGCTTCCCCGAAGGTGCTTACCTGAAAACGGGGTACTATCAGTTTAAGTGAGTAAACCAGTTTTGACGCTTTTGCGTACTTTGTAAATCGCTCTTTTTTATCCCAGTCATGCGCCTGCACATCATCATTCCCACCCTCAACGAAGCGGATAATCTGCGCGAACTCCTGCCGGTGCTCCGGTCGGAACTGGCGGGAAAGGGAAAAATCACCGTGGCCGACGGCGGCAGCAGCGACGACACCCGCCAGGTGCTTGCCCAGTATCCCGATGTCGAACTCCTCTCCTGCCAGACCTGCGGCCGTGCGCCGCAGATGAATGAAGCGGCCGAGCGCGGCCTGGACGATTTCGATGCGCTCTACTTTGTCCACGCTGATACCCGTCCGCCCCGGGGCTTTTATCAGGACATCCGTACGAGCATCGCCGAGGGGTATCCCGTCGGTTGCTACCGGTTTCGGTTTGATATGTGGCACCCTTTGCTGGCCATCAATGCTTTTTTTACCCGCTTCCGGGGCCTGGCCTGCCGGGGGGGGGACCAATCGCTGTACCTCACCCAAGAGGCTTACCGCCGCCTGGGGGGCTTCAGGGATATGCGCATCATGGAAGATTACGACATCATCCAGCGGGTGTGGGCCAATGAGGTGCCCTTTCGCATCATGCCCCGCGCCATCACGGTTTCGGCCCGTAAGTACCGGGTCAATGGCTGGTATCGGGTGCAGATGGCCAACCTCAAAGTTTTCCGGATGTACAAAGCCGGAGCCCCCGAAGAAGCGATGATCCGCTGCTACCGCGAACGCCTGGACCCCTGGTAGATAGCAAGGTATTTTTTTCAGTACGCACCTACGCTGGATGGACCATTGCGGCCTCCAAAAAATCGTGCCGGGAATGCTTTTCTGCTGGGCAAAAAGCTAGGTCAGGTCGGGGATTTTTCGTACTTTTGCCTTTATGGTAGAAAATGAAGAGCAAGTCCGAACGCCGGGCTATGAAGCTGACAACATCACCGCCCTCGAAGGCTTAGAGGCGGTACGGAAGAGACCCGGAATGTACATCGGCGGAACCGATAGCCGGGGCCTTCACCACCTGGTCTGGGAAGTTGTCGATAACTCTATCGACGAACACGTTGCGGGCTACTGTAGCCGCATCGATGTAGTCATCAAAGAAGACAACTCCATTGTGGTGACCGACGATGGCCGGGGCATTCCGGTAGGGATGCACAAAAAGCTGCAAAAGTCGGCCCTCGAAGTGGTCATGACCGTGCTCCACGCTGGTGGCAAATTCGATAAAGACACGTACAAAGTCTCGGGTGGTCTCCACGGGGTGGGTGTCTCGTGTGTCAACGCACTTTCCAGCTATCTGGAGGCCCGGGTTAACCGGGAGGGCAAGGTTTACGTCCAGGAGTACAGCGAAGGAAAGCCCCTGGGGGATGTCCACGTAGTAGGCACTTCCACCCACACGGGAACGACGATCACCTTCCGGCCCGATGCGACGATTTTCGAAACAACCGTCTATAAGTTCGATACCCTGGCCAACCGGATGCAAGAGCTGGCCTTCCTCAACAGCGGGCTCCACATGAGCCTGACCGATGAGCGGGAAACGGACGATAAGGGCAACTTCATCTCCAAGGCTTTCTTCAGCGAAGGGGGGCTGGCGGAGTTTGTCCAGTACCTCGACGATGGCAAGCCGGACCTGATCCAGAAGCCGATCTACGTAAAATCCAAGGAAGACAACGTGGAAGTGGAGGTGGCCATGCAGTACAACACCACCTACCAGGAGAACGTCTACTCCTTCGTCAACAACATCAAGACCCGTGAGGGCGGCACCCACGTCAATGGCTTCCGCCGGGCGGTCAACCGTATGTTCACCAAGTACGGAGAAGACAACGGGATGTTCAAAAAGCTGAAGTTCAAGATCAGCGGCGAAGACTTCCGGGAGGGCCTCACGGCGGTGATTTCCGTGAAAGTCCCCGAGCCCCAGTTCAAGGGGCAAACCAAGGGCGAGCTTGGCAACAGCGAGGTGACGGGCATCGTCAGCCGCTGCGTAGGGGAAAGCGTTGGCCACTGGCTGGAAGAAAACCCCACCGAAGCCCGTCGCATCATCGATAAGGTCATCATTGCCGCTACCGCCCGCCAGGCTGCCCGCAAGGCCCGGGAAATGGTGCAGCGCAAGAACGTCCTCACCGGCGGTGGCCTGCCCGGCAAACTGGCCGACTGCTCCAGCAAAGACGCTGCTGCATCGGAGATCTACCTGGTTGAGGGCGACTCAGCCGGCGGTACCGCTAAGCAGGGCCGCGACCGTACCTTCCAGGCCATCCTGCCCCTGCGGGGTAAGATCCTCAACGTGGAGAAGGCCATGGAGTACAAGATCTACGAGAATGAGGAAATCAAGAACATGTTCACCGCCCTCGGCGTCCGCATCGAGGAAAACGAAGACGGTGAGCGGGTGCTGAACCTCGAGAAACTCCGCTACCACAAGATCATCATCATGTGTGACGCCGACGTAGACGGCAGCCACATCGTAACCCTCATCCTCACCTTCTTCTTCCGCTACATGCACAAGCTGGTGGACGAAGGCTACATCTACATCGCCCAGCCTCCGCTGTACCAGGTACGGCGCGGCAAACAATTCCAGTACTGCTGGAACGAAGAAGAGCGCCGCGAAGCCGTGGCCCGCTTCTCGAAGAGCGAAAACGATGGCTCCGTCAAAGTCCAGCGCTACAAAGGTCTGGGAGAGATGAACGCCGAACAGCTCTGGGAAACGACCATGGACCCCGACACGCGCCTGCTGCAACGCGTTACGATCGAGGAAAGCTCCGAGGCCGACCGCGTCTTCTCCATGCTCATGGGCGACGAGGTACCCCCCCGCCGCGCCTTCATCGAAGCCAATGCCAAGTACGCCAAGGTGGATGCCTAAGGTTTCCCCCTGCCCCTTGATTGCCCGCCATGCTCGCCGCTAAAGTTTTTGCCGCCGGAATTACCCACCTGACGGACGCCCGCTACTTCGCCGCCTGGGACGTAGACTACCTCGCCTTTCCCCTCGGCGAAGACCTGCCCGACGCCATTGGCTGGGAGCAGTTCAATGTCCTGCGGGAATGGGTGGAAGGACCCGCCATCGTCGCCGAACTCGGAGTGCGAACGGAGGTGGCTCCCTGGGCGGAGACTTTGCTGGCGGCGGGGGTGAACATTGCCCTGTTACCCGCCACCGCACCTGCGGCCGCGCCCCAGTTGCTGCACGCGGCCGGGATGAAGGTCTTTCTCCACCTGCCCGTGGCGGGTTACGAAAGTGCCGATGACGTGCGCGAAAATCTTCGCCAGCACCCCACGGCTGCCAGTGTGATACTCGACTTCGAAGCCGGCGGCATCACCTGGCAAGACCTGGCCGCCGGCCACCCTTTCGGACTGCCCGAACTCCGCGAGTTGCTGGCCCAGCGGCCCTGCTACCTACAGATTGACCTTGGCGGGGAGGACCCAAAAACCATCGTCCGGGATTTCGCCCCCGCCGGACTGGCCGTGCGCGGCAGCAGCGAGGAAAAGGTAGGCTACAAGAGTTTTGATGACCTCGATGGCCTCTTCGAAGGATTGGAAATTTTTGAATAAAGACGTGGGAAATTACCGTAATTAATCGGGCGGCGGCGGGATAATTCCGCCACCACGGCGAACACCCCGAAGTATCCTCCCGTTGAAACAGGTGAACCAAAACCAATAATCATGAGTGCGCCAAAGGAAAATTTCAAGGGCAACTGGAATGAAGTAAAAGAAAAAATCAAGCTCGAATACGCCGAATTAACGGAAGACGATCTGCTCTACGAAGAAGGCAAAGAAGACGAGTTGTTCGGCCGGCTTCAGCGCCGGACGGGCAAATCCAAAGAAGAAATGACGCACTGGCTTAAGCACCTGTAAAGCAGTGTCTTATCTGGAATGTCCGCACTACAACGCCAAGGCCCTTGCGGCGGCAAATTCCAGAATAACCCGAACAAAATTATCTCCCCAGCGAACACGAGAATATCTCCTTCCGTTGGAAATTAACGAACCAAAACCAATATATCATGAGTGCATTTTCAGATAAAGTCAAAGGCAACTGGAACCAGTTGAAAGGCAAAATGAAGCAGGAATACGGTAACCTCACCGACGACGACCTTACTTACCGGGAAGGTAAGGAGGACGAAATGATCGGCCGCCTGCAGGAAAAAACCGGCAAAACCAAAGAAGAGGTAAAAAGCTGGATCAACAACCTTTAAGCTTTCTAGTCCCAAAAACATTAAGGCCCATTTCCCACCCGGGAAATGGGCCTTTTTATTTTTATCAAGGGATTATCCATTCTTCAAGCGGGCCTTGAGGGCAAAGACCTCATCGCGGTAGCTGGCGGCGCTCATGAAGTCGAGTTCTTTGGCGGCGGCGCGCATTTTGCGGTCGGCCTCATCAATGGCCAGCTGGATCTGCTCGGGGCTCATGGAGTTGAGGACTGGATCGGCGGCGCTGCTGATTTCGACGCGCTCGACGTAGGCCTTGGCGGATTTTTTGCCCCGGATATCGAGGATGGAGCCGCGCTCCATAATTTGCTCGCGGGTCTTGTTGAGGCTCTGGGGCGTGATGTTGTTGGCAGCATTGTAGGCCTGCTGTACGGCCCGCCGCCGGCTGGTTTCCTCCATGGTACGCCGCATGGAGTCCGTGATTTTATCGGCGTAGAAAATGACGGTACCGTTTACGTTGCGGGCAGCGCGGCCCGCCGTTTGGGTGAGGCTGCGTTCGTTGCGCAGGAAGCCTTCTTTATCCGCATCAATGATGGCTACCAGCGATACTTCGGGCAAATCCAGTCCTTCGCGGAGGAGGTTGACGCCTACCAGGACGTCGAATTCGCCGAGGCGGAGGTCGCGCAAAATTTCCACCCGCTCCATAGTATCCACCTCGCTGTGGATGTAGCGGACTTTCACGCTGAGGTTTTCCAGGTATTTGGTCAGTTCTTCGCTCATCCGTTTGGTGAGGGTGGTGACCAGGACGCGCTCGTTGCGTTTGACGCGGTTATCGATCTCTTCCAGCAGGTCATCGATCTGGTGAAGGCTGGGGCGCACCTCAATGGGCGGGTCAATCAGGCCGGTGGGGCGGATGAGTTGCTCGACGATCTCGCCGCCGGTTTGTTCCAGTTCGTAGTCGCCGGGCGTGGCGGAGACGTAGATGACCTGGTTGATCAGGCTTTCAAACTCGGTAAAATTCAGGGGGCGGTTGTCCATCGCCGAGGGCAGGCGGAAGCCGAAATTGACCAGGCTCAGCTTGCGGGCGCGGTCGCCGCCAAACATGCCCCGCACCTGGGGGATGGTCACGTGGCTCTCGTCGATGATCATCAGGTAATCATCCGGGAAATAATCGAGCAGGCAGAAGGGGCGGGTGCCCGGTTTGCGGCGGTCGAAAAAGCGGCTGTAGTTTTCCACGCCGTTGCAGTAGCCCAGTTCGCGCATCATTTCGAGGTCAAACTGCACGCGTTCGTGGATCCGCTTGGCTTCCAGGACGCGGCCCTCCCGCTCGAAGTAGCGCTCCTGTTCGTAGAGCTCGTCTTCGATGTCGCGCAGGATGCCGTTGAGCCTTTCCTTGGGGGCGACGTAGAGGTTGGCCGGAAAAATGGCGCCGAATTCCAGCGATTCGATCCGTTTGCCGGTTTCAATCTCCATCCGCTCAATGGCCTCAATCTCATCGCCGAAAAAGATGATGCGCATGCCGTACTCGGCGTAGGGCAAATGGATGTCTACCGTATCCCCCCGCACGCGAAAGGTGGCGCGGCGGAAGTCGGTTTCAGTGCGGCTGTAAAGACTGTCCACCAGGTCGTAGAGCAAACCGTTGCGGCTTTTCACCTGGCCCTTTTTCAGGCGGATGATGCCCGATTTGTAGTCTTCGGGGTTGCCCATACCGTAGATGCAACTGACGGAGGCTACGATGATGATGTCGCGCCGCCCCGTCAGCAGGTTGGACGTGGCGCGGAGGCGGAGTTTATCTACCTCTTCGTTGATGGCCAGGTCTTTCTCGATGAAGGTATCGCTGGTGGCGATGTAGGCCTCGGGCTGGTAGTAATCGTAGTAACTGACGAAGTATTCGACGGCGTTATCGGGGAAAAATTCCTTGAATTCGCCGTAGAGCTGGGCCGTCAGCGTCTTGTTGTGGGTGAGTACCAGGGTCGGCCGGTTGAGCTGGGCGATGGTGTTGGCCATCGTAAAGGTCTTGCCGGAACCCGTTACGCCCAGCAGGACCTGGCTGCGCTCACCCCGCCGTACGTTGCCCACCAGTTGTTCGATGGCCTGGGGCTGGTCGCCGGTGGGCGAAAAGGGAGACTTGAGGGCAAAAGCCATGTGCTAACTTGTTGGATATTGCGCTAAGGTAAATAAAAATGTTGATAAAAAGGTTCGCTGTTTTGGGGCGGTGGTGGTGAATTTCAGGGCGCGGCCGCAGGTGCTCCCCCCCCCCGACCCCCCAAAGGGGGGAGTAGGGACAAGGAGCAAAGAAAGGAAACTCCCGGCGGAAGTTCTCCCCATCCGAGCCGGACCTACACGAGGAGCGACTTTTTTGGACTTCCTGATGACCAGCGCGACAGCTGTTGCACCTGCGTCCGCGCCCGCTCTATTGCGCTTCGAGTTGCCGTAAAAAGTCGGCCAGTTCCCGTTGGGTGCTCACCGTTTTATCGCGTGCGTACCAGGTGTGGAGGGCGGTGTGGTGGGTTTCGTAATCCTCCTTCGGAGCGGGTTGGTACTTATAGGCCATGCTCATGCGCTGGGCTTCGGCTGGCCGGGGGCCCCAGTTGCCGAGCACCGCGTGGGTCTCCGCGTCCAGGGCAATGACTTTCGGGATGGAGCGGCCGCCATCGGTCAGGAATTCGTCCATCAGCGCCAAATGCTCATCCCTTAAAACCAACGTGAGAGAGATGTTGGGGCTGTGTAATTCCAGGTGATGCAAGATGGGGACAATCTGCGCGGCGTCTCCGCACCAGCCTTCGGTCAAGACCAGAAAAATGTATTTTTTTTGGAGCGTAGCCAGGGTTTCGAGCAATTCCGGAACGAAGCGCGCTTGTTTATCCAGGCGGTCCATCCGCGCCTGGTTGAGGTGAGCGATGCGCAGGTAGAGTTCGGACTGGTTGGGGCCAGTGGTTTTACCCGCCGCGAGGAGTTCGGTGAGGTACTTGCGGTACGCTGGATAAGTGCGCCCGGCGGCGAGGGCTTGGTGGATCAGGTCTTGCATGCGCGGAAAACCCCGCTGGCCACGCGATGGTTTTCGGGCGGACGCTCAAAGGACGATTTTGGCTGCGGTTACCCGTCTACGCTACGCTCCGCTTGGCAACCGCAGCCAAAATCGACGCTTCAACTTGAGTTGATTTCAGGACCTCGAAGGGTTCGTTTTCCAGGCAGGATAATGGATGAGCACAGCGAAAACCATTATCCTGTCTGGAAAACGTTCCTTTGAGCGTCCGGCTAATCTCACCGGGCTTTGCCATCCAGCGGGGGCAGCGCTACGAGCACATCTTCCCGCTGGATGGACTCGTACACGGCCGTGTGGAGGCGTACGCGGGTATCGAGGTTGCTGAAAAGATTGTTGTTCATGCTGGGGTAGGTCCGGTTGGACAGCACGACGAAAACGAGGTCTTCGACGGGATCGGCCCACACGGCGGTTCCGGTAAAACCCAGGTGGCCAAATGCCCTTTCGGAGGCCAGCGGGGAAAGATTCATTTTGCGCTTGGGGTTAAGCTGCATCATGTCAAAGCCCAGTCCACGGCGGGTCTCGTTGGCGTAGCGGGAAGTGAAAAGCCGGACGGTTTCGGGGCGGAGGTACTGCCGGCCACCGTAGCTGCCTTCCTGTAACAGCATCTGAAAGATGGTCGCCAGGTCGCTGGCCGTGCCAAACAGGCCGGCGTGGCCGCTTACCCCACCGAGCATGGCGGCACCCATGTCGTGGACCGTTCCCTGCACGACGCCCTGGCGGAAGTATTTGTCTTCCTCCGTTGGTGGAATGCGGCTTTTAGAGACCTTGCCTAGGGGATTGTACGTAAGGGTGGTGAGGCCCATCGGGCGGTAGAAGTTGCGGTCGGCGTATTCATCCAGGGGGTAGCCACTGACCTGATCGACGATTTTGGCCATGAGGTAAAAGCCCAGGTCGCTGTAGCGGTATTCCCCTACGTTGGGCAACTCGTTGGTGTAAATCTGGTGCCAGATGGAGTCGACGTAATCCCGGTGCAGAAAGAGCTTTTCGGTGACGGGGATTCGAAAATCGCCGGTGGGCTCGGTGCGGTACCACTGTGAGCTGGGCTTTTTACTGGGGTTGAGCGTTTCCTGGTAAAAAGGAATCCAGCTGCGCAAACCCGCGCGGTGGGCCAGGATGGGCCGCAGGGTGAGCGATTCCAGGGGAGTGCCCGCCACGTCGGGTAAATACTGCCGGATGGGAACGTCCAGGTCGAGCTTCCCATCGTCCACCAGTTTCATAATGGAAAGGGTCGTAGCGGCCACTTTGGTGACGGAAGCCAGGTCGTACACATCGTTGGTATACACCGGACGTTTCTTGCGGTAGGTGTGGTACCCGAAGGCTTCTTCGTAAACGATTTTGCCTTGGCGGGCGACCAAGACGACCATCCCCGGGGTGGCTTTGCGGGCCATGGCTTCGCGGGCCAGGATGCCTACTTTGGCGGCCAGCAAGTTGCCGTCAATGCCCGTGGCTTCGGGTTTGGCGTAACCCATCCGGGCAACGGGATGGGTTTCTATCCCCGCATTGAAGCGGGCCGCAGGGCTGGCGGTGATGGGCAAACGACCATCGATTTTGTTGGCCCCGAAGAGCGCCTGGGCGGCCGCATCCTGGGCCACTTCGTCGCGGCTGTAGGCCATCAAGACCGTGCCCGCCCCGTCGAGCGCACTCAGGGAATAAGGGTTGCCAAAAACGGTGACGATGAGCCGGGCTTTGGCGTCAAGACCCCGCAGCAGGGCCAATACTTCGGGGCCCACGGGCACTTTTTCCAGAAAACGGCTGCCGTCGCTGTAGAGGGCCACGATGACGAGGTCGTCTTCACTTACCCCGTCAATGATTTTGCTCCGTTCGGCCGGGGAGACGCCGTACGTGGCGTTGAGGTGGGTAACCTTGCCGTAGTCGTCCAGGCGCGTGGAAAAGGCGGTGGGGGCAGCCAGGCCGACGTGAACGGCGATGGTTTTGCGCTTTTCCAGTCCGGTGATGGGAACAAGTCCATCGCTATCCCGCACCAGGGTCATGGCGTTTTCGAAGAGCTTCTGCTTGAGGGCGTAGGCTTCGGGTGGGTTGAGCTCGCCGCGCAGGTTTTCCACCGGGGGGAAGGTAGCGCGGGTGAGGCCGAGGCGGTGCTTGGCCAGGAGAATGCGCCGGACTTTCTCCTCAATGGCATCCTGGGTAATTTTTCCTTCGGCGAGGTAGCGCTTGATGGCGGCGAAGGCGGCCGGCGTGCTTTCGGGCAGGAGGAGGATGTCGGAGCCGGCGGCGATGGCCTCGGCTTCCACTTCGCCGTTGCCGTAGTGCTTCGTTACGCCTTCCATCTCCAGTCCGTCGGTGAAGACCAGGCCGGTAAAGCCCATTTCCTGGCGCAGGAGGTTAGTGACGATGGGCTTGCTGAGCGAGGAAGGCCGGTTGGGGCGGCTATCGAGGGCGGGGATTTGCAGGTGGGCGGCCATGATGCTGCCGATGCCGTAGCGGATGAGGGACTGGAAGGGGTAAAGCTCCAGGCTATCCAGCCGGGCGCGGGGGTGGGCAATGACGGGCAGCCCGTAGTGGCTGTCCACGTTCGTATCGCCATGGCCAGGGAAGTGTTTGGCGCTGGCCATGATCCCGTTTTCCTGGAGCCCCTTCATGTACTGGTAGCCCTTGATGGTAACGTTGTAGCGGTCTTCGCCGAAGCTGCGGGTGTTGATGACGGGGTTGCTAGGGTTGTTGTTGATGTCCAGCACGGGGCTGAAGCTGACGTTAACGCCGATGCGGTGCATCTGCCGGGCGATCTCCGCCCCCAGGTCGTAAAGCAGTTCATTTTTGCGGATGGCGCCGAGGGCGATTTGCTTGGGGAAGCTGATCGTTTGGTCGGGCAGGCGCATGCCCAGACCCCATTCGGCGTCCATGGACACGAAAAGCGGCACCCGGGAGAGGTGCTGGTAGATGTTGGTCAGTTCCAGTTGCTTCTCGGGCGTCCCCTGGAAAAAGCAGAGCCCACCCACCTGGTAGCGCTCGATTTCGGCTCGGACCTGGGCGATGTGCTCGGGGCCCCGGTCGCTGTGGGCGCGGAGCATGAAAAGCTGGCCCAATTGCCCGTCGGGGCTCAGGGTCTGGTAAACGGAGTCTACCCAGCGTTGCTCTTCCGGGGTGATGTAGGAAAGATCCCCCAGATACGGCTTCTGGGCGGTCAACAGGGATGCACAAGCACCCAGGAGAAGGAGGAGGGTAAAACGAAGTGAAAGGAGCAATTTCATAAATGACCGGGGCGAGATAGGGTAAAATGCGAACAGGAAAGCCAACGTAGAACGGCCCCAAAGTACAAAATCACGGCTTACGCAAGTTAAAATTTTGCCAAAAAGCGAAAAACCCGGAAAAATGTGTGCCAGGGGACTTGTGGGAAAATAAAATCGCCCGCATCTTAGGGCGGCCGTTCTGGCGAAAAATAACCCGGTTTTGGGGGCGTGGCGGAAATGAGGGTCGTGTGGCGACCCATTCGCCGGGTCACCAAGGCTTAACCCTTTCCAATTATGCGCGTGAAAAATCTACTCCTCTGCCTGCTTACCGCCGCCCTTTTCACCAGCTGCCTCGAAGAAGGGGGCGGACTGATCGGGCTCTTTGGCGAAGAAATCACCTTTAACGACGCCGCCGTCCAGAGCGGCACGGGTTTGCCGAGTATGGTCTTCCTGGAAAGCGTCACCTTCTCCAACCCCAAGGAGGGTAGTGCGGGTGATTCCCGGACCGAACAACTGGGTCACGTGCAGCTGGGCTTCCGCACCTGCAGCGGCACCTGGTGTAAAGCGGTGGTTGACGACTGCGGTGCCACCACCCCGGTGCAGTACACCTACGCCGAAGAAGAAAGCGGCGCGAAGAAGATGGCGTTTTCGGCCTTTGCTGATGCCCCCGCCGTGAAGGCCTGGGCGGCGGAAGGCCTGGAATTTGCCTTCCAGCGCGATGGCGCCAGCCTGGTGCTGCGTTGCAGCGACTGCCCCGGCAGAACCAGCGGGGGCTTCCGTTACACCCAGCGGGAGGTGAACTTGCGCGTGGTGCGCTAGGGTTGGGGGGTAATTAATTCGTTGCTTGCTTTTTGTGGCGCTGTCGCAGGTGCAAGGGAAGTTGTAAGAGAACGCTGAATCACCCGGCGTTTAGTGCGACCAGTTGGCGAATCGGCCAAATTCAAGTAAGGGTGGAAAGTACGGGATGGCGGGGATTCTGCTTGTTACGATCAAATAGAGCCTGGCCTTACCCGAGTGTCTTTCTGGAAAGTCGGATTAAGACACCCTCAACCAAGCAAGATGCCAGAAACAAGAAAAAGGCCGATTTTTCAGCTGATCCTTCTTATATGATGAATCAGGACCTATCTTTCTCCCTTTGAAATAATTTCAGCCTTCGCCAAAATCGGATTCTCTTAAATGGAAAACACCCGCCCCTTCAAAATTACCCCGCCGGAAGAACGCTGGAGACCCGCCCCTGCCCAACTGTCTGTCGAGGAATCCCCCAAACTCTTACCTCCACTGGTGGCGGAAACGCGGAGGCTGGTTCACGAATGGCGAACCAGCGGCTACCCCGGCGCATCAAGAACCACGCTGGCACTGATCGAATATTGGTTCGAAACCGAACACCGCATCCCTGGAACGGAGAATTACTTCCAGTTTTACTTTGCGCAGCGGGAAGCATTTGAGTCTATCGCCTATTTGTACGAAGTCAAACAGTACCGAGACAAGTTCAATATGATCAGACTAAATGCTGCAGGCATGGTAAGCCATGGTATGTTCGATGAAGATTGGGCACGTTACGTCATCAAAATGGCAACTGGAACCGGTAAGACTAAAGTCCTCGGTCTGGTCCTCGTCTGGTCGTACTTCCACAAGCTTTATGAAGCAAATAGCCCGCTCTCCGCCAATTTCCTGCTTATTTCTCCCAATATCATTGTCCTCAACCGGCTGCTGAAGGACTTTCGAGGGTTGAAATACTTTTTTGAAGACCCATTCCTCCCGCCGGATGGATACCGGGACAATAACTGGACCGAAGACTTTCAACCTTCCCTTCACATACAGGACGAGGTTGGTCCTATCTCTGACCGGGGCAATATCTTCCTCACCAACATCCACCGTATCTACGTCGGTGACGAGCAAAAACCAAGCAAGGAAGAGATGTTCCTGGGGATGAAAGTGAAGCCCAACGCAGATACCGGTGGTAATCTGGACCTCGGCAAACTATTAAGGAGTGACCGTTTGCAAGACCTCGTAGTGTTAAACGATGAAGCCCACCACGTCCACGATAAATCCCTCGCCTGGTTTCAGGCCATAGAGGCCATCTACGATCGTTTTACCCAACGGGGCGTACCCGGGCTACGAATGCAGGTAGATGTGTCCGCAACACCTAAGCACGACGACGGGGCCATTTTCGTCCAGACTATTGCTGACTACCCGCTGGTAGAGGCGATCAACCACAACGTTGTCAAAATTCCTGTGCTGCCCGACGAAGCCAGCCGCAATCGGGTGAAGGAACGCGACAGCAACGATTTCGCAGAACGCTATCGCGATCATCTTCAGTTGGGTTACGTCGAATGGGAAAAGCAGTACCAGGTACTCAAAAAGCACAAAACGCCTTTGTTGTTCATCATGACGATGACCACAAAGGAAGCCGACGAGGCTAAGCAGTTTCTGGAAACCAACTACCCGCTCATGCGCGGAAAGGTGCTCAGCATCCATACCAATAAAGATGGAAGCATCAGTGAAAGCAAATCAGCCAAAAACCTGGCGGTACTGGATGAGTTGCGGCAGGCCGCCGATGCGGTGGATAGCGACGACAGCCCCTACCGCGCCGTCACCTCAGTCATGATGCTGCGCGAAGGATGGGACGTGCGCAACGTTACCACTATCGTCGGCCTGCGCCCCTATAGCTCTAAAGCGAAAATTCTGCCGGAACAAGCCATTGGCCGCGGACTTCGTAAGATGTTCCCGCTGGACGTAGAAGAGAACCTCGTCGTCGTCGGTACGTCCGGCTTTATCCGTTTCATCGAAGACCTGAAAGACCAGGGTATTACCTTCCGTAAAGCCGATTTGGGGCGACCCGGAACCCGGGGTTTAGCTCCTCTAATCGTCGAAATCGATGACCACAAAACGTCGGAGGAACTTCACGAGCTCGACATTCCTCTGCCTGTTTTAGAGCCTCGTATTGTGCGTGATTATGAACAGTTGAGTAAGTTAAGTATCGAAGGACTGTCGCATCCTATCGCTACCATGCAGGATTTTGTGGGGGATGTGCGTGAGATCGTTTTCAAGAACTTTCACGGCGAGTTCAGTCACCTTACCGAATTACCCGACTTCGTGCCGAACTGGCGCAACGTACTTCAGTTTCATACCGATGCCATCCTGCGGAGTAACCGCCTCTTCAGCGGGTTCGATATCCTCTACCCAAAAGTGGAAGCTTTTGCCCGCCACCAGCTTTTTGGCAAAACGGTTGATCCGCTGGATAACGATGTGCTCGTTAACCTCAGTAACCCCGGTGTTCAGAAAATTGTGCACGATGTGTTCAACACCGCCATTACCCGCCTCGTCATCACCGATAAGCAAACGACAGCCCTGCAAGGCTACCGCAGCCTGCTCGAAGCCCGCCCGGTCGCCAAGGCTTTTGAACCCTTTGTCACCAGCAAAAAATCGGTGTTTAACATCACCTTGGGCGATAATGATATGGAAAAAGGCTTTGCCGCCCTCTGCGAAGATTTCCCCGACGTGAAAGCCTACGCCAAAAATACGCTGGGACAGGGTGGTATCAATTTTCACGTTGAGTACCAAAACGCCAAGGGAGGCATCAGTCGCTTCTACCCGGATTTCCTGGTCAAGCTCACCGATAACCGAACGATCTACATCGCCGAAACCAAGGGGCGGGCCGATGCCGATGACCGCCGCAAGATCATTCGCCTCGTCAAGTGGTGCCGCGATGTCAACGCGCTGCAAAGCGACTACCGTTATGAACCACTCTACGTTACCTGGGACGACTGGGTAGACTACTCCAACCGGGCCACCAGATTCCAGCACCTGATCGACACGCATTACGCGGATACGGTGGCGCTCGTACCGGAATGACCATGCTCTCCACCATCACTTTCCGGGCGCGGCCGCAGGTGCAAGGTAGGATGGATAAGCATACAAAAGGCCACTTCTTTATAACTATCGGCCCGGATAGTTATAAAAAATCGCATTTTTTATAACTGTTTTGAAAGTAAGTTGCTTTTTTTTGCCTATTCTTGTTTTATGAGACCAACTTACAACATACCAGACTTGCCGCTTAGCTACAACTTTGCCACGGTACCTGTTTTTCAGGCACTCAACGCGGCTTCACGTGCACTGGCGGAACTGAAGGGAACCGCGCGGACGATCCCTAATGAGCAGGTACTGATCAATACGCTTACGATCAGGGAAGCACAGGACAGCTCTGCGGTTGAGAACATCATAACTACCCAAGACGAGCTTTTCCGGGCAGAAATAGCTCTGTCGGAACGACATTCCCCCGCCACCAAGGAAGTTCAACGTTATGCAGTAGCACTACGGCAGGGATTTGTTGATGTTAAATCAACCGGGCTCATCACCCGCCCACACATTATTAAAATTCAGGAAGAACTCGAACGAAACCGAGCCGGAATTCGTACCAGTCCGGGTACTAAACTGGAAAACGACAAAACCGGTGAAGTGGTGTACGTACCGCCCCAGCACCCCGATGAAATAAACCGGCACCTCGACGGTCTTGTACGATACCTGAACGATGATCAGCTTTGTTCATTGGACCCCCTTATCAAAATGGCCATCATTCACCACCAGTTTGAAAGCATCCATCCTTTCTACGACGGGAACGGAAGAACGGGAAGAATTATCAACATCCTCTATTTGGTACAACAAGGGCTGCTAGAACTTCCCATTCTTTACCTGAGTCGTTACATCATTGCACACAAAGAAGATTATTACCGGCTATTACAAGCTGTACGAGATCGGGGTGAGTGGGAAGACTGGGTCGTTTATATACTGCGCGGTATAGAGGAAACTGCTAAACAGAGTATTTTCCTAATCTCGCAAATCCGCACCGCTATGCAGCAAGTAAAACGAAAACTCCGGCAAGATCATCCCAAAGTCTATAGCCAGGATTTGCTGAACAATCTTTTCCGACATCCTTACACTAAAATTCAAGTGGTGGCGGAGGACCTCAATGTTCATCCACTGACCGCCCGGAAGTATCTCAGCATTCTGACCAAGACGGGCATCCTCACTGAACATAAAATTGGACGGGACAAATACTTTGTAAATGACCGCCTCATTGACATCCTGGCTGCGGGATAAAGCAGACAAGACCAAAAGACCCATCCGAAGCAGTAGCTATTTCATCCCGAAAAAGCAATGGCACTAAACTTACCTTTACCCTCACCGAAGAACTGATCATCCATGAACCTATCTCCCGCCGACCGCGACCGCATCATCGACCTCATCAAAAACGGCCAGACCCTGCCCAAGGAAGACCTCTACAAGCTCGCCGCCGATGAGGAAGACGTATTCCTGTTCTGGAACGGACGCGACGAGGCCGTTACCCGCGCCGTGCTGCCCTTCCACCACATCGAACACATCGACGAGCCCCGCCGCGAAGCCACTTCGGAAGGAGCCAACTTCAGTATGTTCGACCTGAAGGGAAGACAGCGCCAGGGTTGGCACGACAAACTGATCTGGGGCGACAACAAACTCATCCTCTCCAGCCTCGCCCACGGGCCCCTGCGTGAACAGATCGAAGCCGAAGGCGGCCTCAAACTCGTTTACATCGACCCGCCCTTCGCCGTCGGGGCCGACTTTAGCCACACCATCGAGATCGGGGGCGAAACCGCCACCAAAACCCAATCTGTACTGGAAGAAATCGCCTACCGCGATACCTGGCAGCGGGGGATTTCCTCTTATCTATCCATGATGTACGAACGGCTGAAACTCATTCACTCGCTCCTGGCGGAGGACGGGAGTATTTATGTGCATGTTGGGTGGCAAGTCGCTAGTTCCGTACAGCTATTGTTGCAAGATATATTTGGTTATGACAACTACCACAACACGATTTCGTGGAAGAGGTCACATGCCCATGGGGATGCTGGTCAAGGTGCTACCCATTATGGTAGGATTACTGATTATATTTATATCTTTTCTAAAAGTGATAAATTTATTTGGAACCCACAGTACGAAGCATACTCTGAAAAAATATTAAAGCGAGATTACAAATACAAAGACTCTATGGGTATCTATCGGCACACACCAGTTGATGGGCCAGGAGGAGCCGCAAAAGGGAATCCGTTTTATGATTTTTTAGGGGTGAAAGGATATTGGAGATACTCAAAGGAGAAAATGCAAGAGCTCTATGATGAAGGGTTAATTGTTGTTTCTTCAACGGGCAAATCATTAAGTAGGAAAAAGTATCTGAAAGACGCGAAAGGCACTCCCGTCACAGATTTATGGGATGATGTTAATAGAATTAGTCCAACGTCTACGGAACGAATCGGATATCCTACTCAGAAACCAGAAGCCCTCTTGGAAAGAATCATTAAAACCTCTTCCAATGAAGGTGATCTATTAGCTGACTTCTTTTGCGGTTCCGGCACGACGGCGGCGGTAGCCGCCAAGCTCAACCGCAAGTGGATCGCGACCGACCTGGGGCGCTTCGCGGTGCACACCACGCGCAAGCGGCTGATCGGGGTACAGCGGGAGCTGAAGGAAAAAGGACAAGACTTCCGCGCCTTCGAGCTGCTGAATCTGGGCAAATACGAGCGGCAGTTTTTCCTGGCCGAAATGAGCGATGAGCAGCGGGTGAGCCGGGAAGACACCTACCTGAACCTGATCCTGGAAGCCTACAAAGCCGAGCGGCTGGAAGGGCACACCCAGCTGCACGGCCGGCGGGGTGGTCGGATGGTGCACGTAGGGCCGCTGGACGTGCCGGTAACGGAAAGCCGCGTCCGGGAAGTGGTGGAAGAATGCCGCAAGCTGGGCTACACCCAGCTGGACGTGCTGGGCTTCGAGTTTGAGCAGGGCTTGTTTCCTCGCGTCACCCAGGAGGTGGCCGAGAGCCACAACGTGCGCATCCGCCCGCGCTACATCCCCAAAGACGTGTTCGACGAGCGGGCGGTGAAGAAGGGCCAGGTGAAATTTTACGATGTGAGCTACCTGCGGGCTTCCTTTGCTTTAAACCCATCCCCTGCACCTGCGTCCGCGCCCGAAAAAGCACGTGCTGAAGTCACCATAACCCTGGAAGACTTCGTGACCAACTACACCCAAGACGACCTGCCCGCCGTGGAAAGTGCCTTGGCCAAGGGCAAGAGTGAAGTCATCATCGACGGTGGCCAGATCATCAAAGTGAGTAAAAATCAGAAAGGCGTACAAGACCGCGAAATCCTGACCAAGAACTGGCACGACTGGATCGACTACTGGAGTGTTGATTTCGACTACGACAGCAAAAAAGAGATCATCCGCATCCAGAACGAAGCCGGTGAGATCGAGGAGCAATGGACGGGTAACTACATCTTCGAAAACGAATGGCAGAGCTTCCGCACCAAGCAAGACCGCAGCCTGGAGTTCACTACCAGCCCCAGGGCGTACCTAAAGCCCGGCACCTACCGGGTGATGGTGAAGGTGGTGGATATTCTGGGGGTGGATACTAGCCAGTTGTTAGAGGTGGAAGTGAAGTAGATGTTGCTAAAACCGCTAAATGTTGGTTTTATGACCTTGGTATCCATCCCGGCATTCCCGCCCGAACCAAGCTGCCCCTCCCCGTTACCCTACCATGCCCCTCCTCTTCCTCCTTTTCCTGATCCCCCAAACCCCTCCCATGACCCTATTCAACTTCACCCCCGAAGCGGACGTATCCGACTGGGTAACCGTAGACGACACCGTAATGGGCGGGCGCTCCGCCGGCTACTTCCGGCTCAACGCGGCGGGCCACGGTGAATATACCGGCCACGTCTCGCTGGAAAACAACGGCGGCTTCAGCTCCCTCCGCTACCGGATGCCGACCATCCGCATCGAAGGGCACACCAAAGCCGTGCTGCGGGTAAAGGGCGATGGCAAAAGGTACCAGTTTCGGGCCAAAACGAGCGATAACGACCGGCACAGCTACGTCACCTACTTCGAAACGACGGGCGAATGGGAGGAAATCATCCTCGACCTGTCCACGATGAAACCCCAGTTTCGCGGTCGCTCGCTGGACCTGCCCGATTATCCGGCGGAGCTGCTCTCTGAAGTCGCCATCCTGATCGGGAACAAGGAAGAACAGGATTTTCGGCTGGAACTGGATTGGATTCGCCTGGAATAATTAAGGTGTAACTTTGGCGCTAAGCGTTCCTCCGCTGCGCTGCTTCTGGGGCAGTTGCTCTGGCGCTTATTCCTTATTCGTAGCTGACTACGGCAAATAAAGCGGGGGTTACGTAGGTTTTTTCCCACTTGCCATTTTCTGCCCGGCTAAGGCCATGGCGATAGCCGGTTTTGCCTTTGAAGCCAAATTTGCCTTCGTTGCCAACGACTTTAAGGAGGCGGAAGGTGACCAGAAAATCCCCGTCAATCCACAAATCTTGTGGCAGCAAATTTACGGTGAGGTCCTTGCCAACCTCCTGCCTGGTCACCGAAACGAATAATCGCTCCCGCAGCAACTGCTCTTGAACTTTGCTTCCTTCAAGGGCGTAGACATTGACGTCCATTAGAACGGTATCGGCATCCATGTCTTGGACCCGCAGTTCTACGGCATCGAGGCGGCAACGTTTTTGTGGGCGGATGATGGGGCCTGCCTCCAGGAAATAGGACTTAGACCCAACGCGCTGAATGTAGGTAGCATTGAGGAAGCCCGGCAGGCCAAGGCGTTTTTTTCTCAGCTGCAGTCGCTTATCCCTGACTTCTACGTCGGCCAGGGTGTACGTTGCCTTGGGCAGGACGATGGCCTCGTTGGCGTTCGCTAACTTGCTCAGGTGCTGGTGGCTGAAAGTAGTGGTCTGGAAGCCGACCGAGGAGATCGTCACGGTGGTAGTATCGGCGGCGTTTTCCCAATCCAGGGTGAACTGCCCTTTATCGTCGGTAATCAAGCCCTTCTCCAGGGCGACGGCGAAGACGGTGGCGTAAGGGACGGCCTCGCCGGTATTACTGACCACGGATAAACGGAGGGATTGCGCCGCAGCGTAGCCGGGCAGCAGTAAGATGATTACCAATAAGCTTAAGGATGACAGTAGTTTAGGGTGCATTAAGCAGAGATTTTAGTGTGAGTCCTACGATACGTCGGCAACGGGTAAACGTACCGAATGGTTTAACCACCTTATTGCGCCTACTTTGCTGACGGATGCCGTTGGAGTATCTTTCGCCACTACCTACCTGTTGTTGCCCGATGCTGCGTGTTTGCCTTCCCCTGCTCCTCTTGTCTCTTCTCTGCACCTGCGACCGCGCCCCGGAAACAGAAACAGCGCCCGAGGTAGCCCCCCAACGCCACGCATGGCCCGCAGGCCAGCCCGTGCGGATGATCCTCGATTCCGACACGGCCAACGAGATTGACGACCTGTTTGCCATCGCCTACGCGCTGCCGGATACCACGGTGGATTTTCTTGGGCTCAGTTCTGCGCAGTGGTTTCACGTGTGGAGCGGCGACAGCACCGTGTACCAGAGCCAACGCCTGAACGAAGACCTGCTGCGGCTGGCGGGGCGGCTGGACCTGCCCCACCCCCTGGGCGCCGACCTCATAATGGGCAAACCCTGGGGCGATTACGACCCCCGCGATAGCCCCGCCGCGCAGCTCATCATCCGCGAAGCCCACGCCACGCCCGCCGGCGAAAAACTCGCTGTGCTGTGTATCGGGGCGGCCACCAACCTGGCGTCGGCCATCGCGCTCGATACGACCATCAAAGAGAAAATTGTGGCCTACGTGCTGGGCTTTCGCTACGACTTCGCCGGGGGATTTTGGAACAAAGACGAGTTCAACATCCGCCGCGACCTTAACGCGGCCAACTACCTGCTCAACGCCGCAGAGCTGGAGCTGCACGTGATGCCGATTTCCGTCGCCATTAAATACACCTGGGAGCAAGAAAACACCTTCGCCCAGCTGGCCAAGGCCGGTGCAATGGGGACTTACCTGCGCCAGCGCTGGGAGCAACACGCACCCGGTGCCAGGCAATGGACGATGTGGGACGTCGCGCTGCTGCAAGCCTTCCTGAAACCCAGCCAGGCCAGCGAAATGGCCGTCCAAACGCCACCGGAAAACACCCGGCGCATGGTGTGGATGTACGAGGACATTGATGCGGCGGAGATGGAGCGGGATTATTGGGTTAGGTTGGTGGGGGAGTAGGGCGCGTTTGCGCTGATTTGTTAGTTTTAGCCTACCTTGGCTTAACGATTAAGCGCCAGCCAGTATGAAGAACGCCGTGTTTATTGCCACCAGCCTTGATGGCTTTATTGCCGATCCAGACGGCGGTGTCCACTGGCTGGAAACCGTGCCGAACCCGGAAGGTGATGACGTTGGTTACCTGGCGTTTACGGCGGGAATCGACGCGTTGGTGATGGGACGGCATTCTTTTGAAACCGTCCTCGGCTTTGGGGTGGATTGGCCCTACGCCATGCCCGTTTTCGTGTTAAGCGAAACGATGACCTCCGTGCCGGAAGGTTTCGCGGATAAAGTACAACTGCTAAGTGGCCCACCGGAAGCGATACTGGCGAAAATTCACAGCCAGGGCCACCACAACCTGTGGATTGACGGTGGACGAACGATTCAGTCTTTTCTGCGCGCTGGGCTGATTGATGAACTGGTCATCACCACCATTCCGGTTTTGCTCGGCGGCGGTATTCCATTGTTCGGGGGGCTGCCCGAGCCGCTGGAGTTGGAACTGGTAAAGTCGGAAGTGTACCTGGGAGCACTGGTGCAGCGGCACTACCGGCGGAAAGGGTAGCGGGGCCGGTTGAAAAGAGGTTTACGCTTAGAGCGTGTGTTCTTCAGCAACTAGATTCCTTGGTGCTTCCGAGCAGCCCCCGCTCCCCATCCCTTCCCCCGCACCTGCGGCCGCGCCCATCGAAAAACTACCTGCATTGATCGAAGAGAAACCACCTCGTGCTCGCCAAGCGGTATCTTTGGGGTAAGTTTTGTTCGCATTAAAAACTATTCACTTAACCTCGGGCCATGCGGGGAGACCTGCGCCCACCAAAAATGCCATTGAGATGAAACAGCTTATTGCACTATTTGCCTTTTTACTGATCGGGACGGCGGGCCTGACCGCCCAGGACGCCCCCACCGCCCGCGAAATCGGGGACACCTACATCGAAAACACCGGCGGAAAAGACGCCTGGCTGGCCATCAAAGCCATGAAAATCAAAGGGAAAGCTTCGATGCAGGGCATGGAATTCCCCATGGAAATCGTCTCCGCCGAGGGCGATAAGCAGCACCTTAAAGTGGACGTCCAGGGCCAAACCATCATCCAGGCCTACGACGGAAAAACCGCCTGGCAGGTCATGCCCTTCATGGGCATCACCGAGCCCACGCCAATGAGCGACGACGAATCCGAGCAAATGCGGAGCACCAAATTCCTCTCCGAATTCATCAACTCCGAAGAGCGCGGCTTCAAACTCGAGTTGGTCGAAGGCAAGGAAGTCGAAGGAACGGCCACCTACGGCGTGCACGTGACCAACGACGATGGCCACGACATCACCTACTACTTCGATCAGGAGTACATGGTGCCCATCATGACCATGATGACCGTCAAGTCCGGCCCCCAGAAAGGCGTCGTCGTGGAAACCTACCTGAGCGACTACCAGGAGGTGGAAAGCGTCATGATCCCCATGTTCATGGACGTTAAGTACAACGGTACCACGATCCAGAAAATCAACGTCAACGAGGTCGTTCTCAACCCCGAAGTGAAAGACGAGATGTTTATGCTGCCCAAAAAGTAGTAAGTAAGTAGACTTTTTTGGGCGCGGACGCAGGTGCAATGCTCGAACCCTACGGGGAGAGCAAGGGAAGTCCAACGACTCCGCAGCACCCGCGTCCGCGCTCTTTTTATAGCCCATAAGTAAGCCAATTAATCATGAGAACGATATTCACCCTACTGTTGCTGGCCATTGGGGCTGGCCTTAGTGCCCAGGATTTTACCACTACTACTGCCCTTTTTGGGGATTTGCGCGCGCGGCAGATTGGCCCGGCCGTCATGTCGGGCCGCGTCAGCTGCATCGCCGTTAATCCCCAAGACCACACTACCATCTTCATTGGCGCGGCGGGCGGCGGCGTGTGGCGGACGACTACCGCCGGCGGCGCCCTCCAGCCCGTTTTTGATGAGCACCCCCAAAGCATCGGGGCCATCGCCATCGCACCTTCCCAGCCCCAGACCATCTACGTCGGTACGGGAGAACCCTGGACGCGCAACAGCGTCAGCATCGGCAAAGGCGTCTATAAATCTACCGACAATGGGCAGCAGTGGACCTCCATCGGGCTGGAAGACAGCGAAAGAATTGCTGACATTGCCGTACACCCCGAAGACGCCAATGTACTGTACGTTGCCGCCATGGGCCACCTCTGGGACAGCAACGAAGAACGCGGCGTCTTTAAGTCCGTCAACGGCGGCCAAAGCTGGGAGAAAGTCCTCTACCTCGACGCCGACGCCGGCGCGGCCAGCCTGAAAATGGACCCCAACAACCCCGATGTCTTGTACGCCGCCATGTGGAGCCACCGCCGCTTGCCCTGGACTTTCGATTCTGGCTACAAGGGTAATTCGGGCCTCTACAAAACCACCGACGGCGGCAAAAACTGGGTAAAACTCAGCAACGGGCTGCCCGACGAAAAACTCGGTCGCATCGGCATTGCCATCGCCGCCAGCAACTCCCAAATCGTCTACGCCAGCGTGGAAACGGGCACCGAAGCCACCAAGGGCATGTACCGCAGTGCAGACGGTGGGCAGAGCTGGACCAAAACCGGCAACAACCGCAACAACAGCATCCGCCCCTTCTACTTCAGCGCCCTGACCGTTGACCCCAGCAACCCCGACATTGTCGCCAAGTGCGGCCTCAACGGCATCATCAGCGAAGACGGCGGTGCCCGCTGGCGCAACTTCGACCCCGCTGTTCACTCCGATTTTCACGACATCTGGATTGACCCCAGCAACGGCAAGCACATCCTGGTGGCCACCGACGGCGGCGTCTACGAAAGCCTCGACCGGGGCTACACCTTCAAGATGTGGATGAACCTGCCCATCAGCCAGTTCTACCACGTCAGCGTCGACAACGCCAGGCCCTACCGCGTCTACGGCGGCTTGCAGGACAATGGCTCCTGGTTTGCCCCTAATACCAGCCCCAACGGCGTAAGCAATTCCGCCTGGAAACAGACCTTCGGCGGCGACGGTTTCTACAGCTTCCGTCACCCCACTGAAAGCCACATCGTATTCAGCGAATACCAGGGTGGTAAACTGGTGCGCTACGACGAGCGGAGCGGGCAGGCGAAGTCCATCCCCCCCTACGCCACCAGCGCCGAACAGCCCCTGCGCTTCAACTGGAACGCGCCCGTTCACCTGAGCAAAGACGGTGCCCGGCTCTACTTCGCCGCCCAGTACCTCTACCGCTCGGTCAACAACGGCGACAGCTGGGAACGTATCAGCCCTGACCTGACCACCAACGACAAGACCAAGCAGCAACAGCACCTTTCCGGCGGCCTGAGCATCGACAATTCCACCGCCGAAAACCACACCACCATCTACGCCGTAGCGGAAAGCCCGGTGAATAAAGACGTGGTTTGGGTGGGTACCGACGACGGCAACCTCCAGCGCACCACCGACGGCGGAAAAAGCTGGGAAAAGCTGAACGATAAAATCCCGGGCTTGCCCGCCAATACTTGGGTAACCTTCGTAGAGCCCAGTCCCCACGACGTCAACACCGCCTTCGTCACTTTCGATGGCCACCGCACGGGCGATCGTACGCCGTACCTTTACAGGACCACCGACGGCGGGCAGAGCTGGACGGAGCTCACGGACGACAACGTGGAAGGCTACGCCCTGAGCGTTCGCCAGGACCTGGTCAATCCCAATCTCCTTTTCCTGGGGACGGAATTCGGCCTGTACATCAGCCTGGATGGCGGCAGCAGCTGGGCTCCTTTCCGGAACAATGTCCCGATGGTGGGCATCCGCGACATGGTCATTCACCCCCGCGAAGCCGACCTGGTGCTGGCCACCCACGGCCGGGGCGTCATCGTGTTAGACGACGTCGAAGCCCTGCGGCAAATAACGCCCGCGATCACCCAGGAAAAATTGGCTTTCCTGAAAGTGGCCCCCGCTAACCTTGGCGGCGGCGGTGGACTGGGCGCGGGAGACTTCAGCGGCAGCGGCACCTTCGTCGGTGCCAGCAAATCCAACGCTGCTCAGATCATGTACTATAACCAGAAGCGGCATACGTTCGGGACGATGTACGTGGAAATCTGGAAAGACGGGGAATTGCTCCGCACCATCTCCGCCGGCAAAGGGGCGGGGCTCAACGTCGTCAGCCTGCCCACCACCATCAAGAAGCCCAAAGCCGCGCCGAGCGATAACCGCATGGCCCTGTTTGGTACCCTCTCCGGGCCCAGCATGGCCGCCGGTGAATACCAGGTAAAACTCATCAAAAACAAGGATACCTACGAGACGACCCTGGAACTGGGCGTAGCTGAAGACGATATTTACCCCGTCGAAGCCCGCGAGGCCCAACGCCAGCTCCTGATGAAAGTTTACGAGGATACCGAAACCCTGGCCTGGGTATACGAGGTGCTCAGCGAAGTGGAAAAGCAGGCCAAGGCGCTGAACCCGACCAACAAGAAGGTCCAGCAAATGAATACATCGCTGAAGGAAAAAGTAGCCAAACTCAAATCCAGCCTCGTGTTCTTGGGCGGCGATGGCTACGTCAACGAAGGGTCGCTCCTCCGCGAAGAAATGGGCAGCCTCTACTTCGACATCAGCACCTTCCCCGGTCGTCCGTCCGAAAGCCAGGTCAACGAAGCCGCCCGCATCCGCAAGCAGCTGGCCGCAGAGATGGTCCGCTTCGAGCAAATCCTCCAGGAAGACGTTGCGGCCATCAACCAAAAGCTCGCGCCGGAAGCCCAGATCACCTGGACGGCTAAGGCCGATTTCCTGGCGGCTGAGACGGATGGCACGGACGCGGGCTCCCAGCAACAGCGCTGGACGTCGACTACGCTTTGGAAGCGGGCGATCCACCAGCCATTGGGAGCGGGTTGGCTCCAGACCTTGCTGCACTAACTCGGGCTTGCCGCCGCAATTTCCCCCGGCGAGGAGTTGGCTTACGGGCCAGGTCCTCGCCGGGGGGAGTTGGGTGGCGCTGACAAACCAAACCCAAAGGGCTGGCCAGCCGTTAGGCCATCAATGCCCCTACTAGAATTCAACGACCGCGGCATCTACTGCCCCCGCGCCCAGGTCTACATCGACCCCTGGAAGCCAGTCGACCGTGCGCTCATCACCCACGGCCACGCCGACCATTCCCGCTGGGGAAACAAGCATTACCTGGCTACGCGCAGCGCAGCGCCCGTCATCCGCCATCGCCTCGGCGAGGTAAGCCTCACCACCGTCGAATACGGACAGGTGACCACCATCAACGGGGTGAAATTCAGCTTCCATCCCGCTGGCCACATCATCGGCTCCGCCCAGATCCGCGTGGAATACGGCGGAGAAATTTGGGTAGCCAGCGGCGATTACAAACTGGAAAACGACGGCCTGAGTGAGCCCTGGGAACCCGTGCGCTGCCACCACTTCATCACGGAGTCGACCTTCGGCTTGCCCGTCTACCGCTGGGCACCGCAGGAAGAAGTCTTTGCCGACATCAACGCGTGGTGGCGGGCCAACCAGGCGGAAGGGAAAGTCAGCGTCTTGACCGGCTACGCCCTCGGCAAGGCCCAACGCCTGCTCTGCGGCCTCGACCACGGCATCGGGCGGGTCTATACCCACGGGGCGATTGAAAACACCAACGAGGTCCTCCGCCAGCAGGGCGTCGCCTTGCCGCCCACCATTCGGGTTACTTCCGCCGTGCCGCGCAAGGACTACCCCGGCCACCTCGTCATTGCCACCCCCGGAGCCATCGGACAGCCCTGGATGAAAAAATTTGGTGCCGCCAGCGTAGGCACGGCCTCGGGGTGGATGTCATTGCGGGGTGCGCGCCGCCGCCGGGGAGCCGACCGCGGCTTCGTCCTGAGCGACCACTGCGATTGGCCCGCACTGTTGGAAGCCATTGTCCTGACCGGAGCGGAACACGTTTACGTCACCCACGGCTACACGAGCATCTTCAGCAAATACCTGCGCGGGACCGGCCTGAACGCCGTAGCCCTGGAGACCGACTACGAGGGAGAACTGGCCGAGATGGCGACGAAAAAAGAGGACCTGGACCAGGAAAACGCCGCCGCCGAATGAAACACTTTGCCGCCATGTTTCGCCGCCTCGACCGCACGACGAAGACCAACGAAAAGGTCGCCGCCCTGGCCGATTACTTCGTTGCGGTAACGGAGGAACAGGACAAACTCTGGACCATCGCCCTGCTGAGTCACCGCCGGCCGCGGCGCACCGTCAACTCCCGCCTCCTCAGGGAGTGGGCGGCCGACTACGCGGGCATCGACCCCTGGATCCTGGAAGAAAGCTACCACGTGGTGGGAGACCTGGCCGAGACCATCGCCCTCGTCTTGCCGCCGCCCACGGAGGCCGACGACCGCAGCCTCTCCGCCTGGATCCGGGTCGTCGAAAGCCTGGCCGAGTACGACGAAGCCGGCAAGCGGGAAGCCGTGCTGGCCGCCTGGCAAGTGCTGGAGACCACCGAACGCTACCTGTTCAACAAACTCATCACCGGCAATTTTCGGGTCGGCGTCAGCCAAAAGCTCATGACCCGCGCCCTGAGCCAGGCCACCGGCATCGAAGAAACCAGCCTTGCCCACCGCCTGATGGGCAACTGGACGCCCAACGACACCACGTTCCAGGACCTGATCCACGGCGCATCCGCCACCGACGACATCAGCCGTCCCTACCCCTTCTACCTGGCCTACCAGCTGGAGGGACCGCCCGACGGCCTGGGGAACCCCGCCGACTGGCAGGCGGAGCACAAGTGGGACGGCATCCGCGGGCAGCTGATCGTGCGCGACGGAAGCCTCTTCGTGTGGTCGCGCGGCGAAGAACTCGTAACGGACAAGTACCCCGAATACGCGCCGCTGGCCGACTTACTGCCCGACGGAACGGTGGTGGACGGCGAAATTTTGCCCTACGCGGCGGGCGCTCCCCTGGGCTTCAACCTGCTGCAAACCCGCATCGGACGCAAGACGCTGAGTAAGAAAATTCTTCAGGATGTTCCCGTAGTGCTGATGGCCTACGACCTGCTGGAGTTGGCCGGGCAAGACATCCGGCAGTGGCCCCTCGCCCGGCGGCGGGAAGCCCTCGAAGGGCTGGTGCAGGACGCCGGGGCCGAGCACATTCTGCGGCTTTCGCCCACCGTGGCCTGGGAAAAATGGGAAGACCTGGCGGCCGAGCGCGCCACCGCCCGCGCCCAGTGCAGCGAAGGCTTGATGCTCAAACACCGCGACAGCCCCTACCGGCAGGGCCGCAAAAAGGGCGACTGGTGGAAGTGGAAAGTCGACCCCCTCACCATCGACGCGGTGATGATCTACGCCCAGCGGGGCCACGGGCGGCGGGCCAACCTCTACACCGATTTCACCTTCGGGGTGTGGGAGGGCGAGCAGTTGGTCCCCTTCACCAAGGCCTACTCCGGGCTCACCGACCAGGAGTTCAACCGCATCACCAACTGGGTGCGCCGCAATACCGTCGAGCGCTTCGGGCCCGTGCGTAGCGTCAAACCCGAGCTGGTTTTTGAGATCGGCTTCGAGGGCATCCAGGCCTCCGGGCGGCACAAATCGGGCGTCGCCCTCCGCTTCCCGCGCATGCTGCGCTGGCGGGAAGACAAGCCAGCCAGCGAGGCCAACACCAAGGAAGACCTGCTGGCCATCCTCGCCGCCTACGGGGGATGAGGGAGTAGGGCGCGGCCGCAGGTGCCAGGCCCGTCGCCCCAGGGGAACAGCAAGGGATGTTGGCAGGCGCCTGGCAAGGGCTTTGGCCCGGAATGACATATATCATTGCGGGGGTAGACGTGGATCAGCGTTTGATTTTGGCCGGGGCGGGACCTTTGGGGCCAAACGAAAACGGACCCGTGACGCTCATCGATAAGTACAATCTTCCCGTCCCCCGCTATACCAGCTATCCTACGGTCCCCTACTGGGAAAAGGAAGCCCCTACGCCCGAGCATTGGCTGGAGCGCCTCAACGGGCAATTGGCCGAACACCGGGAGCTGAGCCTGTACATCCACCTGCCCTTTTGCGAAGAACTCTGTACCTATTGCGGTTGCAACAAACACATCACCAAACGGCACTCGGTTGAGGATCCCTACATTGATGCCGTTCTGGCGGAATGGTCGCTCTACGTCCAATCCCTGCACCTGCGTCCGCGCCTAAAAGAGCTGCACCTGGGGGGAGGGACGCCCACGTTTTTTTCTCCGGCGTCATTGGCCCGCCTGGTGGACGGCATTTTGGCCCACGCCGAGGTGGCTGACGACCACTGCTTCGCCTTTGAGGCCCACCCCAACAGCACCACCCCCGAGCACCTGAAAGTGTTGGCCTCCCGTGGTTTTAACCGCATCAGCATCGGCGTGCAAGACTTCAACCCGGCCATCATGCGCCTGATCAACCGCCGGCAAACGGAGGCGGACGTGGAGCGGACCGTCGACGCCGCCCGGGCCGCCGGCTACGCTTCCATCAATTTCGACATCATCTACGGCTTGCCCCGGCAGACGGAGAATGACATCATCCGAACGGCCGTGAAAATCCAGGAACTCCGGCCCGACCGCATCGCGTTTTACGGCTACGCCCACGTGCCCTGGGTGAGCAAAGGACAGCGGGCCTACGACGAGGCGGACGTGCCCGGCGGAACCGAAAAATGGCAACTCTACGCTACGGGCCGCGACCTGCTCGAAGCCTCGGGCTACCGGGACATCGGCCTCGACCATTTTGCCCTGCCCACCGACGACCTCTACCGCGCGGCGGCTACGGGACGGATGCACCGCAACTTCATGGGCTATACCACGGCCGACTCGCCGGTGACGATTGCGCTCGGCTGCTCCTCCATCGGGGACAGCTGGGACACCTACGTGCAGAACGAGAAAAAATTCGACGTCTACTCCCGCATCGTGCTGGAGGAAAAACGCCTGCCCATCGTGAAGGGGCACCGCCTGAGCCAGGAAGACCAGGTGGTGCGCCGCCACATCCTCAACCTCATGTGCCAGGGAAAAACGGACTGGCGGCCCGAAGCCCTGCGCTGCGATGCCCTGGGCCGGGCGGTGGACCAGTGGAACGACATGGCCGCCGACGGCATCATCACGCGCTCGCCCTACCGGGTGGAGGTAACTGCGGCGGGCAAGCCCTTCCTGCGTAACATCTGTCTGCCGCTGGACGACCATTACTGGCGGCAGCAGCCCAGCGCAAAAACCTTCAGCCAAGCCATCTGACCATGGGAACCCTCATTGACCAAACCTTGGCCACCACCCACTGTACCCACTGCGGAGAGGTTTGCCGGGAAGACCAAACCGAAGAAAACGGGCGGGTATTTTGCTGTGCGGGCTGTGCTACGGTCTACACCATTTTAAAAGATAACAATCTCCTCGACTTCTACGGAATGGAGGAGGCTGCGGGCCGCAGGAAGGTGGACGACGGGCGGGACTACGCCTGGCTCGACGTGCCCAAGCTGGCGGAGAGGGTGCTGCGCTACCGGGATGCGGAGCGCTGCCACATTGACCTGGAGTTGCCAGCCATTCACTGTGCCTCCTGCGTCTGGTTACTGGAGCGGCTACCGCAGTTGTTGCCGGGCGTGCGGGCGTGCAGCGTAGATTTTTCGCGGCGCAACGCGGCCATCGTGTTTGATCCGCGGCAGGTGACGCTGCGGCAGGTGGCGGAGCAACTCGACCGCATCGGGTACCCGCCCCACCTCCGAACCCAGGCGGAGGCCACGCAGCAGCCCGAAAACCGGGCCCTGATTTACCGCATTGGCGTGGCGGGCTTCTGTTTTGGCAACATCATGCTGCTGAGCTTCCCGGAATACTTTGGCTTATCGGAGGTATTGCCCTCGGCACTGGGCAGCGATGCGGGTGCGGAGTGGATGGCGGCGGCCATGGGTTACCTGATGCTGGGCCTGAGTTTGCCAGTGTTGTTGTACGCCGGGCGGGGCTTTTTCTCGGCGGCCTGGTATGCCGTGACTGCCCGGCGGATGACGATTGACGTGCCGATTGCCATCGGGATGGTGGCCTTGTTTGGCCGCTCCGTTTACGAACTGGTGTCGGGCAGTGGCCCAGGCTACCTGGATAGCCTGGCCGGACTGGTCTTTTTCCTGCTGATCGGACGCTGGTTCCAGTCTTATACCTTCGCCCGGCTCAACTTTGACCGCAACTACCACGACTACTTCCCGATTGCGGCTTACCGGGAAAATGCGGCGGGTGAGCTAGAGGCGGTGGCCAGTGAAGACGTGGTGGCGGGGGATGTATTACTCGTGCGGCCCGGGCAGTTGATTCCCGCCGACGGCTACTTATCCGGCCAGGTGCCCGCCGCGATCGACTACAGTTTCGTCACCGGCGAGGCTGTTCCGCAGTCGGTAGCCCCGCATGCAGAGGTATTCGCCGGCGGGCGCGCTACGGATACGGCCCTGCGCATGGTGGTGAGTAAGCCCGCCGAGCAAAGCTACCTTTTGCAACTGTGGCTGCGGGAGGGCAAGCGGCAGGAGTTGGGCGAGGTTGCGCCGCCCGAGGGCCTCATCCGGGTCTTCACCGTTTTCTTGTTATTGCTCTCGGCGGCCACGCTGGTGTACTGGTACTCCCGCGACGTGGCCACGGCCTACCGGGCGGCGACGGCGGTGCTGATCATTGCCTGCCCCTGTGCCCTGGCGCTGGCGGCTCCCTTCGCCTACGGTACCTTGCAGCGCCTGCTGGCGGCGCGGGGTTACTATTTCCGGGGCCCCGCCGTGATCCGGGAACTGGCCAATACGGACACCTTTGTATTCGACAAAACGGGTACCCTGACGGGAGAGGGGTTGACGGAGCAACTGCACTTCCTCCAGGAGCGCGTCGCTTTTTTTGACGGCGTCTTTCTGGCGATGGCGAGACAGTCGGACCACCCCAAAAGCCGGGCCATCCGGGCGGCGCTGGAAACTTCCCAGGGTAAACTTCCGGAGGTGTTTACCGCCGGGGTTACCGAAAGCGTAGGGCAAGGCCTGTACTTGCAGCACGAGGGTCGGGAGTTCCGCATCGGTACACCGGCTTTCTGCGGCACAGGGGCCCTGGAAGGGGGGACGAATGCAACGGTGGACGGCAACCCGTACTTTCAAATGGTGCCTGCGGCGGTGAATTTGCGCCCGGGAGTGGGCGAAATGCTGCGGCAACTGGGGAAGCGGGGGGCAACCTGGCTGCTTTCGGGGGATCAGGCACCGGTGCGCAATACCTGGAGCGCTTACCTCGAACCCGGGCAGACCTTATTTCAGCAAAGTCCTTTCGATAAGCGCTCCCGGATCAATGAGCTGCAGGCCGGCCCCCACCGGGTATTGATGGTGGGCGATGGCCTGAATGATGCCGGCGCGCTCGCTGCGGCCAGCGTCGGGCTGGCCGTGAATGACGATGCGTCCCGCTTTAACCCCGCCTGTGACGGGATTGTGCAGGGCGAACAATTGCCGTTCCTGCCCGAGGTGCTGGCAGCGGCGGTCCGCCTGCGCTGGGTGTTGGCCCTCACCTTCGCCCTGGCCTTTTGCTACAACGCGGTGGGCCTGTATTACGCGGTAACGGGCACGCTCAGCCCGGTGGTGGCGGCCATTTTGATGCCACTCAGTTCCGTAACGATAGTGGTGGTGGCCACTGTCGGAGCCTGGCTGGTGGACCTCGGCATTCACCGGCCCGGTGCGAGGGTAGACCCGGCCAGAAAATGATACAAATCATTCCCGCCGATGATGCGCTTCAGTGCCCAGGCTGGCCGGTCGCCGGACCTTGCAGCCGTTAAGGAACTCCGCTATGAAAGTAATCCTCCTGCTCATCCTGCTTAGTCTGCTGATTGCCGTTGGCTTCCTGCTCGCCTTCTTCTGGGCGGTAGGCACCGGCCAGTACGATGATGAGGTAACGCCATCCATTAGAATCCTCTTCGAGGAACCCAAATCTTCTGACAATGACTAAAACAGCTTCTGCCACCAGTACCGATATGGCACTGGAAAACTTTGCGTACGACAACGAGATCGTCAAGAAATTTGCGTACGCCACTGCTTTTTGGGGTTTGATTGGTATGATTGTAGGTTTGTTGGCCGCCCTGCAAATGGTGTGGCCCGTGCTCAATTTTACCGCCGAGACCACCTTTGGCCGGATTCGGCCGCTGCATACCAATGCCGTCATTTTTGCTTTTGTAGGCAACGGAATTTACATGGGGGTGTACTACTCGCTCCAGCGCTTGCTGAAAACGCGGATGTATTCGCGCGCGCTGAGCAACATCCACTACTACGGCTGGCAGGCCATCATTCTGGCGGCGGCCATTACGCTGCCGTTGGGGATTACCACCAGTAAGGAATACGCGGAGCTGGAGTGGCCGATTGACATTGCCATTGCCCTGGTGTGGATTGTATTCGGCATCAACCTCTTCATGACCATCCTGCAGCGGCGGGAGCGCCACCTCTACGTAGCGATCTGGTTTTACATTGCCACCTGGGTGACGGTGACGGTACTGCACGTGGGCAATAGCCTGGAGCTTCCCGTTGGTTTGCTCAAGAGTTATCCCGTTTTTGCCGGGGTGCAGGATGCGCTGGTGCAGTGGTGGTATGGGCACAATGCCGTGGCGTTTTTCCTTACTACGCCTTACCTGGGCCTGATGTACTACTTCCTGCCCAAAGCGGCCAACCGGCCGGTATTCAGCTACCGCCTGTCGATCATCCACTTCTGGGCCCTGATCTTCATCTACATCTGGGCGGGCCCCCACCACTTGTTGTACACGAGTTTGCCGGACTGGGCGCAGAGCCTGGGGATGGTCTTCAGTTTGATGCTCATTGCCCCGAGCTGGGGGGGGATGCTGAACGGCCTGCTGACCCTGCGCGGGGCCTGGGATAAGGTCCGCGAAGACCCCGTACTGAAAATGATGGTAGTGGCCATCACGGCCTACGGTATGGCTACGCTGGAAGGCCCGCTGCTCTCCATCAAGAGCGTCAACGCCATCAGCCACTACACGGACTGGACAGTAGGGCACGTCCACATTGGCACTCTGGGCTGGAACGGCATGCTCACTTTCGGGGTCCTGTACTACATCATTCCCCGGATTTTCCGCACCACCTTGTTCAGCACCAAACTGGCCAACGTCCACTTCTGGATTGCTACGCTGGGTACGCTTTTCTACGCCGTTCCGCTTTACTGGGCGGGCTGGACGCAGAGTTCCATGTGGAAGCAGTTTACGCCCGATGGCCTGCTGCAGTACGGCAACTTCCTGGAAACGGTTAACGCCATTATGCCGATGTACATGCTCCGGGCCCTGGGGGGGACGATCTACGTAGTGGGCGTTTTCATTATGGTGTACAACCTCATTAAGACGGTTAAGCAGGGCGAATTGCTGGCCGACGAGCCCGCGAGTGCTCCCCCCCTGGCGGCGAGCCCCGCAGGACACAAGGGTGAATACTGGCACCGCTGGATTGAGCGGCGGCCCGTGCAGCTGCTGGTTGGTTCTACCGTCGTCATCCTCATCGGCGGCCTGGCAGAGATTTTCCCGATGGTCGTAGTGGATGAGAACGTGCCAACCATTGCCTCCGTCAACCCGTACCGCCCGCTTGAATTGGAAGGCCGCGACATTTACATTGCCAACGGCTGCAACAACTGCCACAGCCAGATGATCCGCCCCTTCCGCTCGGAAACGGAGCGCTACGGGCAGTACTCGCTATCGGGTGAATTCATCTACGACCGTCCGCACCTCTGGGGAAGTAAGCGGACGGGGCCGGACGTTCACCGCCTGGGCGGCAAGTACCTCGACATCTGGCACTACCGGCACATGGAAGACCCCAACTCCACGAGCCCCGGCAGCATCATGCCCGCCTACGCCTGGATGTTGAAGCGCAAAACGGATACCCGTTACCTGGCGGCGAAAATCCGGGTCCTTCAAAGTTTGGGTACGCCCTACCCCGAAGGCTACGCCGAAGTGGCCATCGATGACCTCAACGCCCAGGCCGCCGCAATTGCTACGAGCCTGCGCGAACAGGGCGTTGAAGACCCCGAACTGGAAGAACGGCAGGTGGTGGCGCTCATTGCTTACCTCCAACGACTCGGAACCGACATCAAGGCGGAGGCCGTAACCCCCAGCAAAAAATAAAACCACCCGAAAATGGCAAAGTACTTATTGGCCGGCGCCGACATCAACTGGCTCGCCATCATGGCCCTGCTCACTTTTTTCGCCGTCTTCTCCCTCGTACTGCTCATGGTCCTGGGCCGGGGGCGCGAAAGCTACGCGGAAGTGGAGCAGCAACCCCTGCAAGACAGCTATTCTACCACTGATAAAAACGATGCAGCGTGAATTCCTCAATTTATCATTCTCTGTTGTTGCAAGCCACCGCGCCGGTTGCGGAGGTGGCCCCCGGAGGCTTGTTCTCCGGAATGAGCGTACTCGAGCAACTGCTGCTCGTCTTGATGCTGGTGGTTTTTCTGGCCGGGATGGGAGCCGTCATTAACCTGAGCTTTACCCTGATGGGCATGCAACGCCTGCGGATGCTGGAGCAATACCACCCGGAAGTATTGCAAAAGGTCGGCATCCCCCTGCCCGCTGCCATGACGGAACCCTGGTGGAAGCGCCTCTACGACCGCATGAAGGGCGGGGTGCCGCTGGAAGCGGAAGAAGAAATTATGCTCTCCCACAACTACGACGGCATCAAGGAACTGGACAACAACCTGCCACCCTGGTGGAAAGGGGTGTTGTACCTGACCATGGCCTTTGCCCCCGTGTACATCTGGTTTGTCCACTTTTCGGACTACGGCAACCTGCAACACGAAAGCTACGTCTACGAGATGGAAAATGCCGCCGCCGAAGTAAAAGCCTACCTGGCGACCCAGGAGGATGCCATTGATGAGACCAACGTGCCGCTGTTGGTGGAAAACGAGGCCATCGAGAAAGGACGCACCTTGTTTTCTGCGAAGTGTGCCGTTTGCCACGGGCAGTTGGGAGAGGGGGGTATTGGCCCCAACCTGACGGATAAGTTCTGGCTCCACGGCGGCAGCGTCGGGGAGGTCTTCAAGACCATCAAGTACGGAGTCCCCGAAAAAGGTATGATTGCCTGGAAGAGCGAATTGCGTCCGCGTGACATGCAGGAACTGGCCAGCTTCATCAAAAGCATCGGCGGAACTTCTCCCCCCAATGCCAAGGCTCCGGAGGGCGTGGAATACGCGGAGGAAATTACAGAACCTTTAAGCAAGTAACATGGGCACCGGTGGCCAAAAGGAGAGTTTCAGGGACAGCATCGGCACGGTTGATGCCGAAGGAAAGCGCCGCTGGGTATTCCCCAAGCAGCCCAGGGGGCGGTATTACCGTTGGCGTACCTACCTCAGCTTTGTGCTGCTGGCCATCTTGTTTGGCTTGCCCTGGCTGCGCGTAGGCGGTGCACCGCTGGTACTGCTCAATGTACTTGAGCGCCGCTTCATCCTTTTCGGGCTCAGCTTTTCGCCCCAGGATTTTCACCTCTTTGCCATTCTGATGATCACCGGAGTGGTCTTTATCGCGCTGTTTACCGTCGTTTTCGGGCGGATCTTTTGCGGGTGGGTTTGTCCGCAAACCATCTTCATGGAAATGGTCTTCCGGAAAATTGAGTACTGGGTGGAAGGCGATGCCAACGCCCAGCGGCGCTTGGCCCAGGCCCCCTGGAGTGCGGAGAAAATCCGCAAGAGGGTGCTCAAGCAAGGGCTCTTCCTCCTCATTTCCGCCGTGATTGCCCACACTTTCCTGGCCTACATCATCGGTACGGATGCGGTTTTGGCGACGGTCCGGCAATCTCCCCTGGATGCGCCGCTGGGCTTCCTGGCCATCGTGGTGTTCATCGGCGTGTTCTACTTCGTGTTTGCGAATATGCGGGAGCAGGTGTGCATTGCCATTTGCCCTTACGGCCGCTTGCAGGGGGTATTGCTCGATGACGACAGCATCAATGTAATCTACGACTACGAGCGCGGGGAGCCCCGGGGGAAAATCCGCAAGGGGCAACCTAAAAAGAGCAGTTGTACGGACTGTGCCGACTGCCGGGAGGGCCGCGAAAGCTGCAGCGATCAGATCCTGCACCGCATGGAAGCCGCCCTGGAGCGGGACGGTCATCGCTCCGCATCCACCACCCCGGCACCTGCGGCCGCGCCCACCCAAAACTATACGGCTGCCGATGTTTTGCAGCTGGACACCGAACCCGTACGCAAGGGCGACTGCATCGACTGCGGCCTCTGCGTGCAGGTGTGCCCGACGGGCATTGACATCCGCAACGGCATCCAGCTGGAGTGCATCAACTGCACGGCCTGCATCGACGCCTGCGACGAGGTGATGGACAAAATTGAGCGACCCCGCGGCCTGATCCGCTACGACAGCGAAAGCGGCGTGGCGCGGCAGCAACGCCGGATCTGGACCCCCCGGGTGATGGCCTATTCGGGCGTACTGCTGGCCCTCATCGCCCTGAACATCGTCTTGCTCGGTGGCCGCGATGGCCTCGACGTGCTGCTGCTCCGCACCCCTGGCCTGCTGTACCAGGAGAACGCCGACGGCAGCTACAACAACCTGTACAGCTACCAGATTGTCAACAAAACCGGCGACGAACTGCCGCTGGACTTCAGCGTGGTGAAAATGCCGGGCGCAAAAGTCCGCTTCGTAGGCACGGCCCCCGCCGCCCAGCCCGGAAAAATCACCGAAGGGGCACTTTTCGTGGACCTCCCCGCCGACCCCGGGCCCGCCTTTAACGGGCAGGTAGAGATCAGCGTGACGGTAGAGGGCAAGGAGGTGGAGCACCTCTACACCACATTCGTACATCCCCACAAAAACAAATGACATGAAACTCCACTGGGGCCACGGCATCTTCCTTTTCTACGCCTTTTTTGTCAGCACCCTCGTAATCGTGGTGGTGAAAAGCCGCAACTTTGACAACAGCCTGGTGTACGAAGATTACTACGCGCGCGACATCAACTACCAACAAGAATTTGACCGCCGCCAGAACAGCAGAGGACTCACGGAGGGCCTGCGCCTGGACCATACGGCCGACGGCCCCGCCCTCCAATTCCCCGCCGCTCCGGCGGGAGCAATTGAAGGGAGTGTGCTCTTGTACCGGCCGAGCAGCAAGACCAACGACCGGCGGGCGGCCCTGGCCGTGGCGGCCGATGGCAGGATGCCCCTCAACGTTGCCGGACTGCCCCTGGGCCGCTACCGCGTCATTGTGGAATGGAAAAAAGCTGGCGTAGGGTACTACGACGAGCTGGACCTCACCCTTTAAATTCCGGGTACCGTGGAACTGAGCATCGCCTTCGCCCTGGGCCTGACCGGCAGCCTGCACTGCGTAGGCATGTGTGGCCCGCTGATGCTGGCCATGGGGGCGGGCAACGGGCTGCGATCTGCCCTGGCCTACCAGACGGGGCGCATTGGGGTTTACCTCTTGCTGGGGGCATTGCTCGGCAGCCTCGGGCTGGGGATGCAACTCTGGAACGCCCAGAGCACGGTGGCCCTGGTTTCGGGGGGGCTGTTGGTGGCCTTTGCCGTACTGCGCCTGGACCCCGGTAAGCTGCTGGCGCGGCAGCCGTGGTTTGCCCGCTTCCAACTGCGGCTGCGCGGGGTGGCCGCCACCTTTGCCGCGCAGGGAGGTTTGCGGGCCAAGCTGGTGCTGGGGGCGTGCAACGGTTTGCTGCCCTGCGGCCTGGTTTACCTGGCCGTCATTGCGGCGGCCAACGCGGGCAGCCCGGCGAAGGGTGCCGCCTTCATGCTGGCCTTTGGCCTCGGGACGCTGCCCCTGTTGCTGGGCAGTCTCTTCCTGGGCCGCCGCATCGTCCGCCTGGGCCCCGACCGCCTGGCGGCCTTCACGCCTTACGTCATTGGCCTGGCCGGGCTGCTCCTGCTTTGGCGGGGCTGGACGGCCTACCTGCCCAACGATTTCTACAACTTTCAGCAACTGGCCTTCCCGCCAATGTGCCATTGATGGGTGCTCCAACCTTAACTTCCATTATACTTAAGCTTAAAAGCAATAAATTATGAATCTCCTTACAAAAATCGCTACCATCATGACGACGGACCTCGCCACGGTGACTATTCATACCCCCGTCACCGTAGCCATCGACCTACTGGTCCGGCACGGAGTACACCACCTCCCGGTGCTTACCCCCGAGGGGCGTTTGGCCGGCATTCTCAGCCAATCGGATTTCCTGAAGCTGAGTTTCCCCGGCAGCGGCCTCAACACCGTGAGCGATATCATGACGGCCCACGTCGCCAAGCTGGAACCCTCCGATACCGTGCGCACCGCCGCCAACCTGTTTACCCTCAATAAATTTCACGCCTTGCCCGTGTTAGAGGAGGACAAACTGGTGGGAATCGTGACGACCCTGGACCTGATCCGCCTGATCGATCAGGAGCCCATCCGGCTGGAAGACTACGTGTGAGCTGAACAGCACGGAGGGTGACACAGATCATTTTACCCCGTGACCTGCATCAGTGCCCACGCTGGCTGAGCGCCCGAAATTTGTGACACAACAAAACACAAACACATGCGCTTTTTCGCCTGCTCCTTTGATAGCGTCCTGATCCGCTTTTTCCTGATGATGGCCTGCGTAATTGGTGGCCTCTTTATCGGTCAACCCCTGGTCGCCATCCTCGCCCTCCCGCTCTTTCTCAGTGCCGTGCTGGGCGTGAGCTTCCTGCCCGAACCCACAGTAGGCGCCGCTGAGGCAAAAGCCGTAAAAATGAAAAATAAACCTACCCGCACCCAGCAGGTGGCCTGATAACGGAACACTCCGCACCCATTAATTGCCCAGCGTCCTGGTTTTCTTACCGGGCGCGGACGCAGGTGCCGGGTAAGGACAGGTGCAAGGTCCACCCCCGTTAAGAATTTAGAGTTTATCGGTCTGGGGATATTTATTGTAAGTACAGTTCTCGTGCCTCTGGTTACTGCCAGGGGCACTTTTTGTCGGTAAGGCCCCTTACCTTTACCACATCCGTAGAAAGCTAAACCGACGCCGATGACCGAGCATAAACTGGGTGAGGAAGACAGCCGCCGCCTCCGGGCCTTGTTTGAAATGGCCACCGACGGCATCATCACCATGAGCACCCAAGGCGTTATCGAGAACGTCAACCAGGCGGCCTGCGAACTTTTTGGATACGCGGCCAAGGAACTGCGGGGGCAAAAAGTAAATATGCTAATGGGTGAGCACGACCGCGCCCACCACGATGATTACCTGCACCGCTACCACGCCACCGGCCAGAAACACATCATCGGCATCGGGCGGGAGGTCATCGGCCGGCGCAAGGACGGCGAGATTTTCCCCCTGCGCCTGGCCGTGAGTGAAGTCCATCTGGACGGACAGACGATCTACACCGGTATTCTTCACGACCTTTCGGAGTTCAAACGCGCCCAACGCCGGGTGGAGGAACTCAACACGGAACTGGAAAACAAAGTCGAAGAACGCACCGCCGCCCTCCGGGAACGGGAGCGGGAACTGCAAAAGGCCCTCAGCAAAGAGCGCGAACTCAATGAACTCAAGAGCCGCTTCCTGAGCATGGCCAGCCACGAGTTCAAAACGCCCCTGAGCACCGTGCTAAGCTCCATCGAGCTGATCGAGCTCTACAAGGAAACAACGGAACAACCCAAGCGCGAAAAACACGTCACCCGCATCAAGGACGCCGTCTTACAACTCACCGAGGTGTTGAACGACTTTCTTTCCCTCTCCAAACTGGAGCAGGGAGAAATCACCGCGCTGCCCCGCCTGATCGATTTGCGCGCACTGGTGGCCACCTGCGTAGAGTCCAGCGAAGGGCAAATGAAAGACGCCCAGCGGATCATCCTGGAGCTGGCCGAGGAACCCAAGCTGATCGTCAGCGACCCGAAATTGCTGCGCCACGTCCTCGTCAACCTCATTTCCAACGCTGCCAAGTATTCTTCCCCCGGGCAGGAGATCCGCATTTCCACCGGTCGGCGGCAGGAACAATGCTTTATTACCGTCCAAGACCAGGGCATTGGCATTCCCGCCGAAGACCAGGTCCACCTTTTCGACCGTTTTTTCCGGGCCCGCAACGTAGAAAATGTGCAGGGTACTGGCCTGGGCCTCAACATCGTCGATCACTACGTGAAATTACTGGAAGGCACCGTCGAATTTACCAGTACCTTGGGCAAAGGGTCGGCCTTCACCGTCTTAATCCCCTTGGGCCCCGAGCAGATCTGAACCCCACCGCTATGGAAACCACCACCATTCTGATCATTGAAGACAACGAGGAAGTCCGGGAAAACCTGGCCGAAATCCTCGAACTCTATGGCTACACCGTCCTGGCCGAACCCAACGGGCTGGCGGGCGTAAAAACCGCCATCCAGGCCTCGCCCGACCTGATTCTCTGCGACGTGATGATGCCCGAACTGGATGGCTACGGCGTACTCAACCTGCTCAGCGAAAACGAACGCACCAGCGGCATCCCCTTCATTTTCCTGACCGCCCGCACGGAAAAGGACGACATCCGCCGGGGGATGAACCTGGGGGCGGACGACTACATCACCAAGCCTTTCTACAAAGACGAGCTGCTCAGCGTCATCCGCACCCGGCTCAAAAAAGCCAAATTGCGCGGTACCGACCCCTCCGGCGCGGCCACTGCCCACCTGAGCAACCCCGAAGGAGGCTTTGCCCGCCTGGAAAAGGCCTTTGCGGAAACGGGGCGGCCACTGCTCATCGATGCGGGCCAGACGATTGTCCGCGAGGGCGAATACCCACACTTCATCTACCGGGTTAGTGGCGGTCGCGTTCACCTCAGCCGCTCCCACGAGTATGGCCGGGATTACATCATCGCGGAGCTGGGCGAAGGGGAGGTTTTTGGCATCCCTTCCGTCTTGGAACGCGCGCCTTTTCACTATACTGCCCGTGGGGCGTCCAGCGGAGCGACCCTGCAGGCGCTGGCCACGGATAGCCTCCTCAAGCTGCTCAATACCGACCGCAACATCACCGAGGCCCTGATGCGCCTCATGGCCAGCCGGGTGGTGGCCCACAGCGAACGCCTCGTTCACCAGGCTTACGACAGTGTACGGCGGCGCACGGCGCTGGTTCTTTGCGACCTGCACCAGAAGTACGCCGGCCAGCCCATCGAGCTATCGCGCGAAGAACTCGCCCAAATGGTGGGCAGCACAAAGGAAAGCGTCATCCGCGCCCTCTCCGACTTTAAGCGCGAGGGTTTGGTAGCCAACCAGGGCAAAAAACTCGTTATTCAGGAGGTGGAAGGCTTACGCGGATTGTTGGTGTAAAGCAGTTTTTGGCGGGGGTCATCCCTCGCTCTTCGTCCATTCTCCCCCCATCGGGGGGGTGGGGGGGGAGCACCTGCGGCCGCGCCCTCTACAGCAGTATCTTAATGTCGAAACTCATCTCGTAAGTTTCGCCGGGCTCCAGGGAGATGATGCCCTCCTTGTGTTTGAATTGTCCGTCGCTATCGGCGGGGTCCGAAAGCCCCATCCAGGGTTCGAGGCAAACAAAATCGCCCTCGGGTTTGGCCCAGATCCCGAAGTGCGTCCAGCCCGCATAATCGAGCTTCAGGACGGGGCCGCTACGGGCACTTTCGAGGATGACGCTGTGCGAGTGGAGGTCTTTGAACACCAGCGCATCGTGGGCAAAAAGATTGTGGGTGAGGGGCAGGATGTTGCCGTCGCGCCACGGCACTTCGCGGGTGTCCTGGCCAATCGTCCCATCGGGCAAAACCAGGTAGCTGCGGGCGTCTTCGGGGCTTTCGAAGCGGAGGAAATAATCTTCGTACCGGTCTCCTTCGAAGCAAGGCACGCGAAAGGCAGGATGACCGCCGAGGCAGAAATACATCGTTTTGTCGTCCTCGTTACGGATTTCGTGGTAGACGATCACGTGCTCTTCACGCAGGCGGTAGGTGACGCGGAAGTCGAATTCGTAAGGGTACTGTTCCAGGGTTTTTTCGTCCCAGTTCAGGCGAAAAGTCAGGCGGTCTTCGGTGTGGGAGTAAGGCTCGAGATTTTGGTTGTGGCGCACCATGCCGTGTTTGGGGATGCGGTATTCCTGGCCGTCGATGGTGGTTTTACCGTCTTTCAGCACGCCGATGATCGGGAAAAGCACGGGGGCGTGGCTGCCCCAGATGGCGGGGTCGGCTTGCCAGATGTACTCGCGGCCGCTGGGGAGGTGGACGAGGCTGGAAAGTTCGGCGCCGACTTCTTTGACGGTCAGGCGCAGGCAGTGGTTTTCGATGGAGTGGCGCATGGCGGGCGGGAATGCTTGTGTTTTGGGCGGTTTTTGCGTGAATACCCGCCGAATAGGGCTGCGGGTGAGGGTAAAACGGGCCGCTGTGGCGGCTGTCAAGGCCGAATATCGGAAAAAGTCGGTGGCCCGGGCTATCTTTCGCCACCTGCCCCCGAAAATTGCCTTCCTTGCTGCCAGTCCTTTCCTTTTTGCGGCGCAACTTTCGTTACGGCGCGCTGCTTTTTTGGGGCGCTGTCGCAGGTGCAGTGTTGGGGCAAGGGAGCGGAGCGAGTCTGGCGGCCGGCTTCTACCCCGGTCCGCAAACCCTGACCTTGCCCGCCGGCGTACGCTACACCCTCGACGGCAGCACCCCCACGGCCAACTCCCTCAGCTATACGGAAGCCCTGCGGCTGGAACGCACCACCGTGCTGCGCTTCCAGGCTTTTGACAGCGCTGGCCGGCCCCAGGGACCACCCCACGGGGGCACCTACCTCATCGGTGAACCCCCCACCCGCCTGCTCACCGTAGCCGTCATCATTGATCCCTGGCGACTGTTCGACCCCGTCCACGGCTGGTTCGTGGCCGGGCCAGGGGCCGACCCGGGCGACTGGAAACAGCCCGGTGCCAACTGGTGGACGCGCAAGCAACACCCCGCCCACGTTGACCTGATCGAAACCGATGGCCGCAACGTTTTCAGCGCCACTACCGACTGGCGGATGTTCGGCGGGATGAGCCGCCTGCACGCCCAGAAATCCTTTTCCCTCTCCGCCCGCAAGGCCTACGGTGCCAAGCGCTTCCGCCATCCCCTTTTCGGGCCGGAGGGCCCCGAGGATTGCCAGTTCCTTGTCGTCCGCAACGGGGGGTCCGACTGGCAGCGGGCTTACCTGCGGGATGCCCTCCTGACCGGACTGCTGCGTGACCCCAGCTGGGACCTCGACCACCAGGCCGCCCGGCCCGTCCAGGTGTACCTCAACGGCAAATACTGGGGCATTTACCACTTGCGCGAAAAAATCAACCCGCAGTTCATTGCCGACCGCCACGACATTGCCGACAAAGACGACATCGACCTGCTGGAACACGAAGAAACCGTCAAACACGGCCAGCTGGGCAGCTACCAACGCCTGATCGACTTCGTTGCGGCCAACGACCTGAGCCAGCCCGGCCCCTACCGCCGCGTGCAGGAGCTGATGGACGTAGACAACTACCAACGCCTCCAGATTGCCCAGACCTACTTCGATAACCGCGACGCCGGCGGCAATATCCGCTACTGGCGCAACCGCAGCGACCCCGCAAGCCGCTGGCGCTGGATACTTTATGACGTTGACCAGGGCTTTGGCCTCCACGACGGCGAAGCCTACCGGCGCAATACCCTCGCCTTTTTTACCGAAGCCAATGGCCCCGCCTGGCCCAACCCGCCCTGGTCTACCCTCCTCCAACGCAAGCTGCTGACCAACCCCCACTACCGCTGCGGTTTCGTCAACCGCAGCCTCGATTACCTGCATACCGACTTTGCTCCCGCCACCGTTCTGGCCGCCATCGAAAAGCGGGTGGCCGAGCTGGAGCAAGACATGCCCCGGCAGCTCGCCCGCTGGAAGGGGAGCGAGCAGCACTGGCGGATTCACCTGGACCGACTGCGCACCTTCGCCCGCGAACGCCCCACCTACCTGCGTGAGCACCTGCGTACCCACTTCGCGGCGGGCGAAGACCGGGAGGTGTACGTCGCTGCCGGGCCAGGCGGGCGGGTAGTGCTCAACCACAACGTCGCGGCCGGGGAGGAAGGCATTCGTGGCCGTTACTTCGCCCACTTTCCCATCCACCTCCGGGCCGTGGCCGAAAAAGGGTACGTCTTTCAGGGCTGGGAAGGGCTGGAAGCAACCGACCCCACGGTAGAGTTGGACCTGGCGGACGCCCGGCCCCGCCGCATCCGGGCCAATTTCGAGCCCCTGCGCCACGCCCTGGCGGAGCGCATCGTTTTCACCGAGATTTGTCCGGCCAGCGCAGCAGCGGGCGATTGGCTGGAAATCCACAACCGCAGCGCCCAAACGGTCAACCTCCGTGATTGGCAGATCACCGACGGTACCCACGAGTTGCGCCTGCCGGCGCTGGACCTGCGCGCCGGCGGCTACCTGGTATTGAGCGAAGACCCCGTCCGCTTCGCCGCAGCCTACCCGGGCTTACCAACTCCCCTGGCCCTCCCCTTTGGCCTGCGCAAAAGCGGCGAAACCCTGGGCATTTACGGTCCGCTCGGCGCTTTCGTCAACAGCATCGACTTCGCCCCCGAGCCTACTCCGGGGGATTTTGTGTACGCCCTGACGGATCCTGGCTTGGACAACACCGACCCCCGCTACTGGGCCACCGCTGCGGGCCCCGGCACTCCCGGCCAGCCCAATCCCCGGGAGCTGGAAAGCGCGGTGCTGACGAGCAGCGATTTTTACTGGCGGATTGGCTTTGGGCTGCTCGTTTTGCTGGCCGTAGTTGCCCTGCGGGTAGTTACCTCCCGGCCTTGAGCCCGCCCAGACCCGGCCCTCACTTCGCTCATTCAAGCAGACTTTGCACCTGCGGCAGCGCCCGGTTTTGAGTTCAGTAGTTCCGCACTCCCTTCCTCCCCTTATCTTTAGGCCTCCATGCAAGACGCCAAAGTAGTACAACAGATTGAAGCGATGGACGGGCGCGAACGCGAACGCCTGCGGCAGTTTGTGCGCAGCCCCTACTTTAACCGCCACGAGGGCACCTCCCGCCTGCTGGATTTTATCCTGAAAGAACTTGCCAAACCCAGCCCCCGGCTCACCGAAGCGCGGGCCGAGGATGCCGTGAAAGGCAGCGGGACGGAGCAAGGCCTGGCCGATTTGCAGTCGTCGCTCATGAAACTGGTCAACCGCTTCCTGGCCGTGGAGCAACTGCAGCAGGAAACCTTCCGCGAAGAGGTCCTCACCCTGAAACGCACCCGCGACCTGCAACGCTTCGAACTGCTCGAAAACCGGGGCAAAAGGCTGGACCGGATGGTGGACAAGCACCCCTACCGCGATGGCGACGCCCACCTGGCAGCCTATGAACTAAAGGCCATCTATACCTACCACCGAGATAACGCCAACCGCTCCGACACCCGCAACCCGCAGGCGATGATCGACCATCTGGACCGCTACTACCTGGTTGAAAAACTCCGCCACGCCTGCCAGTTGACGGCCAATATGATGTTCCGCAACACCCAGTACGACCTGCTGTTTCTGGATCCCATGCTGGCTTTTCTCGGCTCCGAAAAAGGCCTGCAGCTGCGCCGGGAAGAAGGGGAATCCAGCATCGACTGCTACTACCACATCTTGCTCAGCCTCCGGGAGCCCGACGAGGTGGTGCACTACGAAAGAATGCGCTATTATCTCGACGAGGGCCTGGACCGCCTGCCCCCGCTCCAGCGAAAAGACCTGTTTGGTTTTGCCAGCAACTACTGTATCCAGCGCATCATGAGCGGCCACTCCGACTATCGCATGGAATTGTTCAGCCTCTACCAACGCGGCATCACTACGGGCATCATGTACAACAAGGAAGAGATCAGTGAGTGGGACTACAAGAATATCGTTACCCTTGGCTCCGCCAACGGGGAAGTGGAATGGACGGAGCACTTCATCGAAAAGAACCGCGAACGCCTGCCCGAAAGCAAGCGCGAAAACGCCTACGCCCTCAACAAGGCCCAGTTCCTTTATTCCCTCAAGCGGCTTGACGAAGCGGCCAAACTGCTCATCCGGGTAACCGACTCTGACGTCACCTATCACCTGGCGCGGGTCTTGCTGGAAGTCCGGATTGCCTACGACCAGGAAGACCACGACTATGCCCTCAACCTGCTGGAGACCTTCCGGCTTTACGTCCGGCGCAACAAAAGCATCAGCGTGCGGGATAAGCGCAGCTACCTCAATTACACCCGTTATTCCAAACAACTGGTCAATTTAAAACGACAGCTTGGCTTTGTTGACCGGAATACCTACCACAAGAAAATGACCGCGCTGCACCAGAGCATTCTGGAAACGGACCCTCTGGTTGCCCGGCAATGGCTGGTACAGGAGAGCAGCCCGGCGGAAACGTCTCCAGCATGAAAGAAAGAGAAGACCTGATTTACGGTCGCCACCCCGTTTTAGAAGCCCTCCAGTCCAGCCGTCCGGTAGACAAAGTTTTCCTGCAACAGGGCACCCGCGGCGATTTTGAGAAAGAACTCCGTGGACTGTGTAAGATGATGGAAGTCCCCTTCACCATCATCCCCACCAACAAATTACAGCGCATGGTACGGGGCAATCACCAGGGCGTAGTGGCCCAGCTGGCGGCCGCGCCCTACCAGAAAATCGAAGACCTGCTGCCGATGATCTACGAGCGTGGGGAGACGCCTTTGCTGCTCTTATTGGATGGAGTAACGGACGTTCGTAACCTGGGGGCCATCGCCCGCTCGGCGGAAGTCTGTGGCGGCCACGCCCTGATCATCCCGCAGAAAAACAGTGCCGGCCTGACGGCAGATGCGGTGAAAAGCAGCGCCGGCGCCCTGCTGCGTTTGCCCGTTTGCCGGGAAAAAAGCCTGGTCAATACCGTAGAATTGCTGCGGATGAGCGGGGTGCAGGTAATTGCCAGCGACCTCCAGGCGGAGACTTACCTCCACGAACTGAAGCTTACCGAGCCCCTCTGCATCGTAATGGGTGCGGAGGGCGAAGGCATCAGCGAGGGGGTGGGCCGCGCCGCCGACGTGCGCTTCCGCATTCCGCAGGCCGGAGACATCAACAGCTTCAACGTCAGCGTCGCAGCGGGCATACTTCTCTGGGAGGCGATGAAGGCGCGTTTGGGATAGACCGTACTCTCCACCATCAGGCCTGCATCTACTTGCTCCAGCGGCGCTCCAGTTCATCCACCACCGCCCAAAGCTCACTGAAGTCGCGGATGGCAAAGTACTTGTTCTGCACCTCGGTGATGATGAAATCCTGAGCCAGCACGGCATCCAGGGTAAAGGGTACCACTTCTACGGCAGGATCGTTGAAAACGTGCATTGTCTCACCGTAGCTGCTGCAGATGCCAGCACCGTAAACTTTTACTGCTCCGTCTTCCTGCCGCATCACGCCAAACTCGATGGTGAACCAGTAGAGGCGTTGCAGTTGGGTGATTTTTTCTTCGTCTTCGGCCCAACGGACGCCCAATTTGCCCAGTCGCTCGGCAAAAGTGGCATAGTCCGCATTCAGGTACAGCGGGATGTGGCCGTAGATGTCGTGGAACATGTCGGGCTCCTCCAGGTAGTCCAGTTGCTCGGGCTTGCGCAGCCAGGTGCTGGAGCAAAAGCGCCGGCTGGCCAGCAAGGCAAAAAACTCGCCGACGGGCAAGAAGCCCGGGACGACCTTGATCGACCAACCGTGGGCCGCACGGAGCTGCACATTCAAATCCGTAAAGCGCGGCGGATGCTCCGGACCCAGCACGGGGTGGAGGGCTTCTAAACACTCCAGGTATTCCTGGCACGCGTGCTGGCGCAGGGCCTTCGTTTGCCGTTCGGTCAGTTGTTGCCATACCGCATAATCCTGCGGCGTGTAGGCGGAATAATCTTGTTGGACTGGAAGCGTGGCGGACATAAGTCAGTATTTAGAGACCTCACCGGGCGCAGATCCGGCGGTTATTAAGAAAATAAAGATAGTGCGGCAAATGTTGTCTTGGCAAGTATTTTTTTCAAAAACGCTGACTTTTAACACTTTCAGGGGGTGTTTAAATTATGTGGCCCACTCTGGATTCCCTTTGTACCTTAGGCCCGTACTGTAGGGAGTATCAATACCAAAAAAGTAGATCATGAAAACCGTCTTGGCGCGCCTCCTGGGCCTTGCTATCATTATTACGGGCCTCGCTTACGCCTGTTCCCCCACCCCCGAGATTACCGATAAATATCCGGCACTGGCCATTGAGATTGACCCCGCCACGGCGGCCAGCGAAGCCGGGAAGCTGCGCAGTGAGGCGTCCGTTGTCCTGGCTGATGGCTTTGACCTCTCCGTCTGGGCCGCCGATTCGCTGGTGACCGACCCCATTGCCATCAGTGTAGCGCCCGACGGCCGCATCTTCTACACCAGCGCCACCCGCCAGGAAAATTCTGAATTTGACATCCGCGGCCACAGCAATTGGATGACGGCTTCTATCTCATTTCAGTCCGTCGAAGACCGCCGGGCCTTCCTCCGCGAAACCTTTTCGGCCGACAGCGACGAATCCGAGCTGCACCTCAAAGACCTCAACGGAGACGGCGTCAAAGACTGGCGCGACCTGACCGTCGAAAAAGAACAAGTATGGTTCCTGACTGACCAGACCGGCGACGGCGTAGCCGACCGTGCCCAACGCTACCTTTCCGACTTCGGTGAGGAGATTACCGACGTGGCCAACGGCGTGGAATTCCACGACGGAGAAGTGTACGTGGCCGTTGGCCCCGACCTGTGGCGTACCCAGGACCGCAACAAGAACGGCATTGCCGACCAGACCGAGTCCATCAGCCACGGCTACGCCGTTCACGTAGGTTTCAGCGGCCACGGCATGTCGGGGGTCACCGTTGGTCCCCAGGGCCGCATCTGGTGGGGCATCGGCGACATTGGTGCCAACGTCGTCGATAAATCCGGTAAAGAATGGAAATACCCCAACCGCGGGGTGGTCGTCCGCTGCGACCCCGACGGTTCCAATTTCGAAGTCTTTGCCATGGGGGTGCGCAATACCCACGAGTTTGCTTTTGATCAGTTTGGCAACCTCATCACGGTAGACAACGACGGCGACCACCCCGGCGAACGGGAGCGCCTGGTTTACCTCATTGACGGATCGGACTCGGGCTGGCGCATCAACTGGCAGTTCGGAAAGTACACCGACCCCACCAACAACGACTACAAAGTGTGGATGAACGAGGGGATGTACCTCCCCCGCCACGCGGAACAAGCGGCCTACTTCCTGCCGCCCATCCAGAATTTCGTTAACGGCCCCACGGGCCTGGTCTACAACCCCGGCACGGCGCTGAGTCCGGCCTGGTACGACCACTTCTTCGTGGCCGAGTTCCGCGGCTCCCCCAGCAACTCCCCCATCCACGCTTTCCAGATGAAGCCAGATGGGGCCGGCTTCGCCCTGGCCAAAACCCAGGAAGTGGTGCAGGGCCTGCTGCCTACGGGCCTGGATTTTGGGCCCGATGGCGCACTTTACTTCGGCGACTGGATCAACGGCTGGGGCACCAAAGACGCCGGGCGGATCTGGAAGCTGGATATGGGTGCCGCCGCCGGCGCAGAAATGGCCAAACGCGAGGAGGTCAAAGCCTTACTCAACGAAGATTTTGCCACCAAAGAAGACCAGGCCTTAGCCGATCTGCTGGGCCACCAGGACCAGCGGATTCGCCGCAATGCCCAGTTTGCCCTGGCGAAGCGGGGGGAAGAAGGCTTCGCCGCACTACAGAAAATGGCGACGGGCAGTACCTCCCAGTTGGCCCGCATCCACGCGATCTGGGGCATGGCCCAGATGCAGCGCCTGGGCTACGCCGGGGGCACGGCCTTGCACCCTTTCCTGGCGGATAAGGATCCGGAAATTGTGGCCCAGGCCGCCAAGATGATTGGTGATTTGCGGGATGGCAGCGCCAACGAGCCCCTTATCGGGCTGCTGGGCCACACCAGCCCGCGCGTGCGCTTTTTTGCCATGGAGGCCCTGGGCCGCACTGCTTCCGGCGAAGGGGTTGCCCCCATTCTGGCCATGTTGCGGGCGGACGGTGGCCAGGACAGCTGGTTGCGTCACGGCGGCATGGTTGCCCTGGGCCGCATTGGCGACGCCGCTGCGCTAACGGCCCTGACCACCGATACCTCCCGCGCCCTGCGCACCATCGCCGTGGTGGCCCTGCGGCGGATGAACTCCCCGGAAATTGCCAAATTCCTGAACGATGCGGACGAATACGTAGTAGCGGAAGCAGCCCGTGGCATCAACGACGATTTCCAGATTCCCGAAGCGATGGGGGCGCTGGCGCAGGTGCTGGGTAAGGTGGAATGGCAAAGTGAGGCCCTCGTACGCCGGGCCATCAACGCCAACCTCAACGTCGGCGAAAAAGCCAACGTCGATCTTCTGGTAGCCTACGCCAATAACCCCGCTGCACCCGCCATCCTGCGCGCCGAAGCCCTTGCCACCCTGGCTCACTGGGCCGAACCATCGCTCTTTGACCGCGTTGACGGACGCTACCGGGGCCCGCGCAAACGCGACGCGACCTACGTACAGGAAAAATTGGGTGGTGGCATCGCCAGCCTCATCGCCAGCGGAGACGAAGCTACCCGTGCCGCCGCCATCCAGGCCGCCGCCATCCTCCAGATCGCCAGCACGACGGAGCAACTTACCGCCCTGGTGACCAAAGACCGCTCCGCCAACATCCGCTCTGTCGCCCTGGTCGCACTCGATAAATTGAAGGCCCCTGATCTGGAAAACCTCCTCCGCGCCGCCATGAACGATCGGGATAGTGGCGTAAGGGCCCAGGCACTTTCCCTGCTGCCACAGTCCAGCATTGATCCTGATAAAGCGGTAGGGCTATACGCTGAAATCATCGAGAAGGGAAGTACGCAGGAAGCACAGGCGGCCCTGACGGGACTGGGTAAACTATCCGTCGAAGGTGCGGCAACCTACCTCGGCACCCTCGTAGAAAAAATGGAAAGCGGCAAGCTCGCTCCCGCCCTCCACCTCGACCTGATCGAGACCATTGAAGCCAGGGAAGGCAGTCCGGCACTGCGGGCCCAACTCGATGCCTACGCGGCCAAGAAGACGGCCGAAGATGACCTGGGCCTATTCGCATCGGCGCTGGTGGGCGGTGATGCCCGGACGGGGCAGCGAATTTTTATGCGCAACGCAACGGCCCAGTGTACCCGCTGCCACGCCATCTTCGAATACGGCGGCAACGTAGGGCCCGGACTGGAGGGCGTAGGAAGCCGCCTGAGCCCCCGGGAAATCCTGACCTCCATCATTCGGCCCAGTGCCGCCCTCTCTCCCGGCCACGAGACGGTGTTGGTAACCCTCAAAGACCAAACTGCCCTTTCCGGCATCGTCCTGGAACGTACCCCTGCCCATTTGAAGGTGAAGACCGGCAAGACCGACATCCGCACCATCCCCCGCGAAGACATCGCGGAGGAGGAAACACTGCCATCCAGTATGCCCTCGGTAGAAGGCAAGCTGAGTAAACGGGAAATCCGCGACCTGGTAGCCTTCCTCGTTACGGTTAAAGGGGAAGAGAGTTAGGGTACCAAAGCTTTGCTCACCCTGGCCCCCCAGGTTTTTACGGCCTCGGCAAGGTTGGCCCGGTTGATTTCTGGCCACTCGGGCAGCTCCGCCAGGGGCCATACCCCCGTTTGCTCGCCGATGATCCGGACGGTCTCCGGGCTGTCTCCGCCCGAGTAGATCAGACCCGCCAGGGGAATGCCCCGCTGCCGCAGGTAGGCGATGCTGAGCAAAGTGTGGTTGATGCTGCCGAGGTAATGCCGCGAAGCCAAAACCACCGGCAAGCCGAAGTGCACGATCAGATCGGCCACCGTCTCCCGTTCGTTGATAGGGACGAGTAGGCCCCCCGCGCCCTCCACGATGAGGGAGCGTCCGTTGGTGGCGGGCAGGGTGAAATCCGTCAGGGCAATTTCCACCCCATCCAAGCGGGCGGCGTAGTGGGGGCTGGCGGGCGTACGGAGGGCGTGGCGAACGGGATGGAAACGCTCGGCTGCCGCACCCGTCCAGGCCCGTACCCGGTCGGTGTCCCCAAAAGCCAGATCACCCGCCTGGATGGGCTTCCAGTAATCGGCGTTGAGGGCCATTTGCAAGAAGGCGGCGGTGACGGTCTTGCCCGCGTCGGTGTGGATACCGGAGAGGAAAAACATGGGCTTGGGTAGCTACTGGGCGGCGAAGATAAGGGCCTCCACCCGGCTGGCCACTGCCGCGCCTGTGGACCGCCCGGAATTTGACACGCTGGCGAGGGTTTAGGGAAGGCAGGAACAGATGGGCGGACTTACTTCCCTTCACTTGGATTTGTCAGTCTAGCCTGATGCAATGAGAGCCTATACGCTCCGGGTTCTGCCCACTATGACTTGTTAGGGTGAGCAATTTATACGCCAAGTTGGTTAACATATGTTATCTTTGGGGCATGGACCCGATCAAAGAAGCCCTCGGAAAGATCGTCGATGCTTTAGAGCAAGAAGGTCTTGACTATATGATTGTTGGTGGCTTCGCTACCAGTTATCATAACAGGTCGAGGACTACAAATGACATCGACGTAGTAGTTCAGATCTACGCTTCTGGAATAAGAAACTTCGTTAGCCACTTTCCCGAATGGGCTGATCAAGTGGAAATGTTTGAGTCGCTTTTTACATCCGTAGGTATGTTTAACCTGACGGATTGGTCTACTGGGATTCGGTTTGACATAATGGCTTACAATGATTCGGATTATAATTGGGCCGCTTTTCAACGACGACAAAAGCAGGCGTTTTTGGATAAAGAAGTTTACTTCTGTGCAATCGAGGACCTGATTATCGGCAAACTTAAATGGTACGACGTTTCAAAAAGTGAAAAGCAGCTGGGAGATCTTCATTACTTGGTAAAAGCACCCGACATCAATTGGAACTATTTGAATGATTGGATCGCTCGGCTAAACATAAACACGCATGAATACTGGGAGAAAATGGAAAACGTGACGGAGGCAGCAGCAGCTCAGCAAGTGAAAATTTACTCTTCTTTCCCCGGCAGTAAGCGAATTGCTTTAGCGGCTAGCTTCTTTAACTTTGGTGTGCTGGGTACTCGGGATTGGATTAAGAAAAATAACCCCTCATTTTCAGAGTTGGAGGTAACGCGTGAATTCGTTCGGATGAGTTATGAAGCCGGTGAAATCCAAGAGTGGCATTGGCGGCATTTTGAGTCCATCATTGCCGTGAAAATCCGGCAAGACTGGGCAACGCGATTCCGGCACATGATGAAAGCAAAAAATATGGATTACGAGCGAGTAGCGCAGCTGGCCGGCTTTAAAAATGGAGCGGTTGTGAAGGCTACGGTCGCCAGGGGATTGCCACACTTTGCCCGTTTGATGGTGGTGCTTTGGGAAGAAGAAAATCAAATTGCCAACTCTTAAGCACCCTCTTAGCTAGCGAGCAGCATCTTACAGCTACTCCTTGACGACAGTTTGAAACAGTGGTCGGTGAAATGCCTGGAAGTCATACGTAGCGCCTCCCCTTTACTGCCCTTCCGTTAACACCTTTTCTCCCATCCGTTCGGTGAGCATGCCCACCACCGCGTCGATCCAGCGGGGATCGTCGTTGAGAGATGGGACGAGTTGAATGTGTTCGCCGCCCCATGCTTCGAACTCTTCTTGGTATTCTACTCCGATCTCGATGGTGGTCTCCAGGCAATCGGCCACAAAGGCGGGGGAGAAGCAGAGCAGCTTTTTTGCCCCTTTGTTCTTGGCCAGGTCTTCGAGCACATCGATCGTGTAGGGCTTGGCCCAGTCGTCGAAGCCCAGTCGACTTTGGAAAGAGGTCGTGTAGCTGCCTTCGGGTAAGCCGAGTTCGGCAACGATGGCGCGGGTGGTGGCGTGGCACTGGGCGCTGTAGCAGAACTGATTGACCTGGCCGATGCGGTTGCAGCAGCCTTCTACCTTGTAGCAGTGGCAACCGGAGTTATCCGCTTTTTTCAACTGGCGCTGGGGGAGGCCGTGGTAGCTGAAGATGATGTGGTCCCACTGGCTCAGGGGGCCCACATCACGGGCATTATCGGCAAAAACCTTGATGAGTAGCGGGTGTTCGTAGTAGCTGTTGACGAGGTGGACGTTGGGAATGGTCTGTTCTTTGCTCAGCACCCGCATCACTTCCTGGTGGACGCTACCGGTGGTGGCACTGGCGTACTGGGGAAAAAGCGGGAAAACGGTGATGGAGCTGACGCCTTCGGCGATGAGTTCGCGCACGGCCGATTCGATGCTGGGTTGCTGGTAGCGCATGGCCAGGCGGACGACGTATTCATCGCCCAGCCGCTCGGTGACCGCAGCAGTGAGTATTTCGCCGTAGTATTTCAGCGGGCTGCCGTTTTCCGTCCACAGCTCCTGGTATAATTTGGTGGAACCGCCGGGCTTGAAGGGATTGACGATGCCGGACCGGATGGGGGCGATGATGCCGCGCACCAGGACTTGCTGGGCGAGGCCGGGCAGGTTATCGATCACCCGGGGATCGGTGAGAAACTCCCCGAGGTAGCGGTTGACCGCACGGGGTGTAGGTGCATCGGGGGTACCGAGGTTGACGAGCAGAATGCCTTGCTTGCCGAAGTGTTGCTGGACGTACATGCGCTAAGGAACGGACGGGGGCGGATTTGGTTTTTTGTGGCCTGGCTTCTCCCGCAGATTATCATTTACCGTCACTGCTTTTTGCAACGGCCCGGGCACCTGCGTCCGCGCCCAATTCCCGCAAGCGCCGCAGGTCTACCAAGCCCAGCAAGAGGGTGGCCGCCGCCCCCAGCATGGCCAGCACGGGCAGGCCCAGCCACCACACCGGTGCCATTGCGGGCCAGCGCAGCACTGCGGCCCCAACCAGGAGCACGGACAGCAGCAGCGCGAGACGCCACCAGGCCACCGCAGTGCCCGGAAGCCCCAGCCAGCGATGGGCCAAAACGGCCTGCAGGGCGGCTACGAAGGCCTGGGTAAGGAAAGTCACCGCCGCTGCTCCCGGCGCCCCGTAGTGGTGGATGGCCCACCAATTGCCCGCCAGGTTGAGGACAATACCGAGGGTGAAAATGCCATTCATCTGCCCGATGTAGCCCGTGGCGGATAGCAGCGAACCGTAGGCATAATTCAGGCACTGGGCCACGAAACTGCCCGCCAAAAACAGCAGGATATGACCCGTGCGGGGCTCCGCAAAATGATAAAGTGCGCCTACGATTTCGTGGCGGTAGGTGGCCAGGGGGATGGCGGCACACAAGCCGCCCGCCAGCAGCAATTGCACACTGAAGCGCAGCAAGGGCAACAGGCTTTCGCCCCGCGCGTAGAGGCGGGCGTACATGGGCAGCAGCAGGCCGGCCAGCAGCCAGCCGAAAATATTGAGCGCATCGAGCAGGCGGTAGGCCGCCGCGTAGTGGCTGGCCGCCGTAGCCCCGTCGGGCAGCAATCGCTCGATCATTACGCCGTCAAGCTTGGTATAGGCCACCACCAAAAAAACGGAAAGGGCAAAGGGGCCACCGCGCAGCAACAGGAGCAAAACGGTGGGCCAGCGGAAACGGGGCAGGCGACGCGGCAGGCGCTGACGGAGTGCGAGGAACAAGAGCAGCGCGGTAAGCCCCCAACTCAGGAATTGGAGGGCGGCGAACCGCAGAACCGTCAGCTCCGCCGGAGCGAACCACAACAGCCCGCCAACGGTGGCGATGAGCAAAACCTTATCAAGAATACTGAACCAGCCATCGAGGGCAAAGCGGCCCATTCCGGCGAGGTTGGAACGGAGGTACAGCACCAGGCTATTGGCGAACTGCGCCAGTCCGGCCAGCACCAGCAAGGTCAGCTCTGCACCCCGGTAACCGAGCCACCAGCCCGCGCCGAGGAGGAGGACAAAAAATACCAGGCCCAGCAAGAGCTTGGTACCCAGAAAATAGGGGAAATACTTGCCCAGTAAGTGTCGGTGCCCGCTCAGCTCGCGGCTGTTGTAGAGCTGGAGACCAAAATCGGCAATTACCTGAAAGAGCATGCCCAGGCCGAGGAGACTGAAGTACAGGCCGTAGTCGCCCGCCGGCAAGGTGTTTTGCACCACACGCTCCACCCCGAACAGGTAAACCCCTTTGACCAGCACGTTGAGGCTGACCTGAAAGAGGGCGTTGCGGAAGAATTGGCCGACCATGGGCAGGGGCTGGTTGGGAAATCGTGCTGGCTTAAGGGATGGGGTTTGGGCGGGGGGCGTTGCTTGGGTTTTGAATTTTTGGGCCTTGGGGTTTAGGGTCGGGCTGAAGCTGCGATAATACCTTGGGCGAGTTTTGGTGTGGGGTGGTTGGGCTGACGCCCAAAACTGGGGAGAAGTCGGGCTGAAGCCGCGACAATACCTTAGGGGTCGGGCTGAAGCCGCGACAATACCTTGAGGTCGGGCCAAAACAAAAACGCCAACTCCCGCAGCTGCGGAAATTGGCGTGGTGGATGGTGGGCAGTGAGGGGCTCGAACCCCCGACCCCCTCGGTGTAAACGAGGTGCTCTAAACCAACTGAGCTAACCGCCCTTCCATTAAGGGACCGCAAAGATAGAATACGGCCTGTGAACCGTGCAAGCCTTTTGCGGAAAAAGATTTTAGGTGTTGAAGGGCACAAGGAGAATGTCATGGAAATGGAAGAAAGTTGCCTCCGCCCTTTCCATGCTGTTGTAAATTCTACCTTTGCACCTGCGGCCGCGCAAAAGTTTGTTTTGGTTGGCCCGCTTGAATGCTACAGCCATGAAAAACATTCTTTCCCTTATTGTCTTCGTGGCACTGCTCGGCGGCCAGCTGCCGGGCCAGGATAGCCTCAGCTTCGGTGGGGTGTACGAGCTGCCCGGGGCGGAAGTGCGCGCCAGTTATAAGCCCACCGATCCGCTGGCCCAGCGCTTTACGATTGAGGAGGTGTACCGCCTGCCCGGAACGTTTTACGATCCCGCCCGCCTCGTGGCCCTGCTGCCCGGCGTAGTGCAAACCAATGACCAGGCCAACCACCTGAGCGTGCGCGGCAACAGCCCCAACGCCAACCTCTGGCGGCTCAACGGGCTGGCCATTGCCAACCCCAACCATACGGCCAACGCCGGGACATTTTACGACTTCCCCACCCTGAACGGCGGCGGCGTGAACGCCATCTCGGCCCAGGTGCTCGATAACTCCGGCTTCCTGGCCGGCAGCCTGCCCGTGGAGTATGGCTTCGCGGGGGGAGGTACTTTCGACCTGCAACTTCGCCCCGGCAGCAAAAGCCGCCGCAAGTACCAGGCCCAGGCGGGCCTCATCGGTTTTGACCTGACGGCGGAAGGGCCGATCGGGAAGTCGGGGCAGACGAGTTACCTCATCAACGGCCGCACCAGCTTCACGGGCTTGCTGGCGGAATTGGGGGCCGACTTCGGCGGGGAGTCCATCCGCTTTTCCGACGTCAATGCCCACCTGCACCACGCCTGGGCGGGCGGGGAACTGAGTGTATTTGGCATCCACGGCGACAGCAGCAACGACTTTGTGGGCCCCGACCCGGCCGAGACGGCCCCGGAAAGCCAAAAGGATTTGTACGAAATCGCCTACCGCAACGACGTCAACGTCTACGGCCTCAGTCTGGGCCTTCCCTTGGGTTCAGCAAAACTGACGGGGGGATTTGCTTATTCCAGTACGGAGCCAGACCGATCACAAAGGGCCCTCGGACCTGCGGATGCTTTGGCCGCCTCGGCTGCCTCTTTGAGCCAGTACTCGGGCAATCTACAGTACGTGCGGCCGCTGAACGACTGGCTGGAAGTGAAAGCAGGCGCGGAGTTTTTGGGCCAAAACAGCCAGGCGCTTTACTTTTTCCGCGACACGCTGGGCGGTAGTACCTCCTTGCGGACCGTAGCGGCCACCGTCAATGCCCTCAGCCCCCTGCTGGGCTATAAACTGGCCGGCGATCGCCTGACATTGGAAGGTGGCCTCAGAGTGGGGCTTTTTTCCGGAGACGTAGAAGGTACCGCCCTTGATGTGCGCAACCGCCTGGACTTCCGCACCTCCCGCGGTCTCTTCAGCCTGGCGGCCGAGGTCATCCACTCCGCCCCCCTCGTGGCGTTGCTGAGCAGGGAGGAGGCTAATCCGCAGCCGCTTGACCCCATCGCGACGAGCCGGCTTAACCTGGCTTACGGCAGCAAAATTGGAACGATCGACTTCCGCCTCGCAGTGTTCGGGCAAGCCACGACCGATGACCTGGCGGCGGAACTAGACGGCTTTCTTTACAGCGCCAATAATCTCCTCGAAGCCGACCCCAACCTGGATTTCGCCGCCAGGGCCAACACCCGCCGCATCGGCCTGGAGCTGGAGGCAGGCGGTGGGCGTAAAACCCAAGGTTGGTACTACCGGGGCAGCGTCACCCTACTGCGGGCCGAAACGGAGCAGACCGACGGAAACTGGAGCAAAGACCGCTTCAGCGCCGACTTCCTGGCCAAACTGACGGCCGGCCGCGAGTGGCAAGGCAAAGACCGCAAGGACCGCGCGCGGGTGCTGGGACTCAACTTCGCCCTCATCGCCCACGGCGGCGAACGCTACGGCAGCATCGTTGCACCAGCACAAGAAGGCATCGTCAGCTACTTCGCGCCCCAGGATTACCGCTTGGGCTTCGTCAATTCTACCGGCACCTACTTCCGCCCCGACCTGCGGCTCTACAAAACCAAGACCCGGACCAAAACCACCACCACGCTGGCCCTCGACCTCCAAAACGCGGCGGGTATCCAGAACGTGGGTAACGTCTACTACGATACCTTCCTGATGCGAGCCAACACCCGTTACCAGCTGGGCCTGATTCCCGTGTTGAGCTACCGCATCGTGTGGCGCTGAAGACAGCTGGGCAATGGATACGCAAGTCCGGTGGCGGGCACGGCCGAACTGGTTTGATCGCCTATGGCCGGGTACAATAACGGTCTGTCTGTCGTGCTTAACTTTGCAGCCCCAAACCGCTGGGTCAACCCGGGCCGGCGCTGCGCCAAACCGGCAAAGGCGCTAAACATTTGCCCCCGCCGGTCGCTTTAGCTTTCACTACCAACAAATACCAATACATCAACCATGCGTTACTTTTCTCTCCTCCTTTTCGTTGCCCTGTTCGTCGCTTGCGGCAACGACAGCGCCGCCGTTGAACAAGCCGCTCTTGACGCCACCAACGCTGCCCAGGAACAAGCCTACGAATCCATGATGGAAGCCCACGACCGCGTAATGCCATTGATGGGGCAAATCACCGCCAGCCAGCGGGCCCTTAAAGAGGCATTGAGCACCGCAGACCTCCCCGAAGACCGCAAAGACCTCCTCACTGCTGCCTACGAGCAACTCGAGGATGCGAACACCGGGATGATGGACTGGATGCAAGGCGTAAAGCCCCTCGACGAACTGCGCGTCGGGATGGACAACGATGCCATCATGACCTACATCAAGGAAGAAGCAGCCGACATTGCCAAGGTGGAAATGGCCATGACCTCCGCCATCGCCGCCGCCGCCGAACTGACCGGTGCCGCCCATACCCACGAAGACGGCACTACGCACGAGCACTAAACCCTCGTAAGCGTCGCGCTAAAACCAAGCCTGCTTGGGTATCCACCCCGGTGCCCAGGCAGGCTATAGTTCGATTACCTTGCGACGGAGTTCGAAATTTTTGCCGAGGTAGACCTTGCGGACCATCTCATCGGCAGCCAGCTCTTCGGCGCTGCCCGCCTTCAGGATATTGCCTTCAAACATGAGGTAGGCACGATCGGTAATGCTCAGGGTTTCCTGTACGTTGTGGTCCGTTATCAGAATACCAATGTTCTTGGTCTTCAGTTTCGCCACGATGTACTGAATGTCTTCCACGGCAATGGGGTCGATGCCCGCAAAGGGCTCATCCAAAAGAATAAACATGGGGTCAGTGGCCAGGGCACGGGCAATTTCCGTGCGCCGCCGTTCCCCGCCGGAGAGCGTATCGCCGTTGCTTTTGCGGACTTTTTCCAGGCGAAACTCTTCAATCAGGCCTTCGAGGCGGTCCTTTTGTTCCGCTTTGCTCAGCTTGGTCATTTCCAGTACGGCAGAGATGTTGTCCTCCACGCTCAGTTTGCGGAATACGGAAGCCTCCTGCGGCAGGTAGCCAATGCCCAGCTGTGCGCGCTTGTACATGGGCAGTTCCGTAATGTCCTGGTCGTTCAGGTACACCCGGCCTTCGTTGGGCTTGATGAAGCCCACGGTCATGTAAAAGGTCGTGGTTTTGCCCGCCCCGTTAGGACCCAGCAGCCCGACGATCTCGCCGCGTTCTACGTAGATGGAGACGCCTTTCACTACCGTGCGGCTGCCGTATTTCTTGATCAGGTTATCGCTTCTAAGTCGCATGGTACCGGTTTTTCGGAAGTTGCAAAGGTATACCCCAGGACGGAGGAAAGATGGGGGACAGCTCACTCCCCATTGGGAGCGGCCAGTAGGGGTACGACGAGGGCAAGTTCTTTTCCGTTGCGCACTACGGTCACTTTTAACGTTTCGTTGGCCCGGGCCCGGCCGATGATTTCGGTCAGCTCGGGCAAATCCCGGATGGCGCGTTCGCCGATGCGGATGATCACGTCGTCCACCTGCATTCCCGCCCGGGCCGCCGAACCGCCCGGGAAAATGGCGTCAACCACTACGCCCTCGGTGCGGTCGTGGATTTGCAGACGCTGGAGGTCCTGCTGGGTCAGGGTCGAGATTTCCACCCCGAGGAAAGCCCGTTGGTAGCTGCCGTAGGTGATGAGGTCATCGGCGATCCGCCGCACTAGGTTTACGGGAATGGCAAAGCTGTAGCCTTGGAAACGGCCGGTGCGGGAGGCGATGGCCGTGTTGATGCCCAGGAGTTTGCCTTCGGCAGTCACCAAGGGCCCCCCGCTGTTGCCGGGGTTGACGGCAGCGTCCGTCTGGATGAAACTTTCGATGGCGTCCAGATCAGGGAGCAGGCTGATGCTGCGGCCTTTGGCGCTGACGATGCCAGCGGTGACGGTACTGACCAGGCCGAGTGGGCTGCCTACGGCCAGCACCCATTCCCCGGGCTCGGCCGCGTCGCTGTCGGCCAGTTCCAGAAAAGGCAGGTTGCGCTCGGCGATGCGCAAAACCGCGAGGTCCGATTTTGGGTCAGACCCCACCAGGCTGGCGGGGTAGGTGCGGCGGTCGGCCAGGGTCACCGTAATGTTGGTGGTGTTGGCCACCACGTGGTGGTTGGTGATGATGTAACCCTCGGCGTTGTACACCACCCCCGAGCCTTCGCCGCCGCGAAACTCCGGGTTGTTTTCCCGGTCAAACAGGGCTTTGACGTTCTCGCGGCCGCTGCCGTTGTTGTTTTGGGCGGTGATGTGGACCACGGTGGGCGTGGCCAGGCGAGCGGCGCGGCGGAGGTCAACGGGAGCCACTTGCGACTCAGCACTGGGGTAGCTGACGCGGTAGCTGGGTACGGAGCTGGCGTTCCAGACGGGCGCGGCCGCAGGTGCAGGGAACGGTGAAGGAGCCGGGGCGGGCAGGCCCACGAGGTACAAGACGGCCAAGACTACCGTTGCGGCCACCACACCACCCCCCAGGGCCGCTGTAAAGAACTGCGGAAATTTGCCCATATCATTTACGTTGTAATAATGGCTAACCAGCAGAACGCGAGCAGGGTTGCAAAACACGGGCCACACCCCCCCCGCCGAAGATGGGCCGTCCCGCCGGATGCGAATTCTTACGCCACCCCTTACCTTTGCCTCCGGGCGCTTATTTTCGCCTGGAGTAGGCGCGCAACAAGAGGAGGCCCCAACCTCCCCTCCGTGCCAGGCTTCTACCATTACCGTCCCTTCAAGCCCAAGAAAAGACCTCCCAGCGTTTTGACTTCCGCCGAACTATACGATGCCCTTCAACCGGAGACCCCGCTGGAAGCCAGCTTTCTCAAGGACGCCGAGTTTTGCCGGGGCCTCGTTTGGGGCGTCCCCCGGTTTGGCCATCCCGAGGGCACCATCATGGCCCACATCCTGGAAGTCAATGCCAACATCGATCGGCTGCCCATTGACGCCGCCACCCGCCGCAAACTCCGCATCATCTGCTGGGTGCACGATACCTTCAAACACATCGAACACAAGGGCTCGCCCCGCGATTGGTCTCGCCACCACTCGATCTACGCCCGCAACTTCCTGGCCAGGTACACCGACGATCAGCTCCTGCTGGAGGTAGTGGAACTACACGACGAAGCTTACTACTGCTGGCGACTCGCCCACCTCTACCAGCGCCTCACCGAAAGCGAAGAACGCCTGGCCCAACTCCGCCACCGGGTGGGCGCATATTGGCAACTGTACTATCTGTTCTTTAAGTGCGACACCTGCACGGGCGATAAAAATCCCGCCCCCCTGATCTGGTTCGAGAATACCATGGACGACATCGAGATGGTGGAATTCGGCGCATCCAAGCCGCACGTGGGCCCACGATGAGTGCCACTCCGCCTTCCGCTAATCATTTTCCATCGCTAAGCAGATTAAATCTAAATAAGACGTGCTCTTAAACATGGAATTTAGTTTCTGGCTTAGTACGTATCGTTGTCGTAACTTTGCGCGAAAGTTCAAATGGGGTAGTTTTCCACTGCTTTGTTTTTACCTTGAAACCAGCCGGTTGCGGCTACTTACCTTAGATTTAACGCATTTCCGCGTATGAGATCCATCAAGCAACTGACGGGCGGACTTTTCCTGCTGCTGTTGGCCAACTTCACCCTCCAATCCCAGGCAGCTGCCAGCGGAGGTAACCTGCTGTTCTACGGCCTTGCGGGCCTGGCACTGTTGATCTTCTTTTTCATCGTCGTCAGCGTGGCCGATAACTTCATGGTCATCGAGTCCAACCAGTCTGGCATCAACGGTGAAAAGGCCAACATGGGCCTGTACCCCCGGATCAACGAACTGTTTTCGAGCAAGAAGCCTGGCTTTTTGGATAAGGAGCACGTTTACACCCTTCGCAAGGGGTACGATATCCCACTGGAAGGTGCCGCCTCCACCAACGTGGATACCCAAACGAAGGCCACCCGCTTCGCCATCATGCCCCCCGATTTTGTTGGCCTCATGCCCATCCCCAAGGTTACGGTGGAGGTAGGCGATACGGTGAAAGCCGGCGATACGGTCTTTTACGATAAGCAACTCGACCGCATCAAGTTCGCCGCTCCCGTCAGTGGGGAGGTGATCGAGATCAAGCGGGGCCTGAAGCGGGCCATTGACGCGATCGTAATTCTGGCCGACAACAACCAGGTAAGCCGCGCCTACACGGTGCCGGCCGCCAACGCCAGCCGCAGCGAGCTGGTAGAATTCCTCCTCGAAAGTGGCGCGTGGCCGGGCATCCGCCAGCGCCCCTACAACGTGGTGGCCGACCCCGACCTCGTCCCCCGCGACATCTTCGTCTCCACCTTTGATACCGCACCGCTGGCCGCAGACAGTGCCCTGGCCATCGCTGGCCGGAAGGCAGCGTTTCAGGCGGGCATCGACGTACTCAACCGGCTAACCGACGGCCTGGTCTACCTCGGCCTCGACGGCCGCGGCGACACTGCCAGCCCCTACGCCTCCATTGTCCACGCCGAGAAGCGCTACTTCCGTGGTCCCCACCCCGCTGGTAACGTTGGCGTACAGATCCACCACATCCACCCCGCCGGCGTTGGCGCAGATACCGTCTGGACCCTCGACGTTAATGCCGTACTGACCATCGGCGAGTTGTTCCTCCACGGCCGCTACACCACCCAGCGGGTTGTAGCCCTGGCCGGTGCCGAACTTGCCACCCCCCGCCACGTGGCCACCCACGCCGGTGCCAACCTCGGCGAATTGCTCAAAGGCGAAACCCTCACCAACGTCCGCGTTCTGAGCGGAGACGTACTGACGGGCAGCGCCGTAGGAACGGAAGGCTTCCTGGGCTTTTTTGATCGCCAGGTCACTGTATTGGCCGAAGGCGATCAACCCGAGCTGTTCGGCTGGCTCTTGCCGCTGAAAGCCCGCGCTTCCATTTCTCCCACCATCCCCACCTTCAGCAAGTTCGCGGCTACCACCAATACCCACGGCGAACGCCGCGCCTTTGTGGTCAACAACGACTACGAACAGGTGATGCCGATGGACATCTACACCCAGCAACTCATGAAGGCCATTATGATCAATGACTTCGAGGCGATGGAAGGGTTGGGCATCTACGAACTCGTTGAGGAAGACGTGGCCCTGGCCGAATTTGTCTGCGTATCCAAGCAGCCCCTGCAAACCATCCTGCGCGATGGCCTCACCACGATGATGCAACAGGGATAAACAAAAAACCGGCAGCTCCACCCCGGCAGTTGCCTTACCAGCTAGCATAGCAACATGAAAGCACTTCACGACTTCGTCAAAAAGTTTGAACCGGACCACAACAACAAGCTGGCCCACACGACTTACGACGCATTCTATACCTTCCTCTTCCAGCCCCCCACCGTCACCAAAGGCGGCGTGCACATCAAAGACGGGATGGACCTCAAGCGCCTCATGGTGCACGTCGTCCTGGCCCTCCAGTTGCTGTACGTTTTCGGCACCTGGAACATTGGCCACCAGCACTTCGTTGCCATCGGTGAGCACACCGGCCTGTTGGAAGGCTTTCTGCTTAAGGTAGTTTACGGCCTCATCCAGGTGCTCCCCATTTTCGTGGTAACCCACGTGGTGGGCCTGGGCATTGAGTTCTTTTACGCGGCCCGCAAGGGGCACTCCGTTGAGGAGGGCTTCCTCGTTTCCGGTGCCCTCATTCCCCTTATCATGCCGCCGGATATTCCGTTGGTGTGGCTGGCGGTGGCCATTGCCTTCGCCGTAGTGCTGGGTAAGGAAGCCTTCGGGGGTACGGGCATGAACATCTGGAACGTCGCCTTGCTGGCCCGGGTATTTATCTTCTTTGCTTACCCGACTACGATCTCCGGAGACGAGGTCTGGATCAGCGGCATCGAAAAAGTGGGCACGGAATACTTCGCGGCCTCCTACGGCTGGGCACACCACGCCTTTGACTGGATTTTCAGCGGACTGGGCCTGGCGACCTTTGGCGAAGGCGGCCAGGCCGTAGTGGATGGTTTCACCGGCGCTACTCCCCTGGGCATTGCCGCCAAGGAAGGCTGGGCTGGCGTAGAGGCCGTTTACACCGAAGGGCAAATCTTCTGGGGCACCATCCCCGGATCCATCGGCGAGACGAGCGTACCGCTGATCGTCATCGGGATGATCTTTCTGATGGTGACCCGCATTGCGGACTACCGGGTGATTGTTGGTGGCCTCATCGGCTTCTTCGTAGCGGCGTTGATGATGAACGCCATTGCTCCCGCCGACCTGGGTCCCGACACCCCCGGCGTATTCAAATTCATGGCCATCCACCCGCTGCGGCAGTTGATGATGGGCAGCTTCCTGTTTGCCATCACCTTCATGGCTACTGACCCGGTTTCCAGTGCGGATACGCCTACGGGTAAGTGGATTTATGGCTTCCTGATTGCGTTCATCGGCCTCATCATCCGCGTGATGAACCCGGCTTACCCCGAGGGCTGGATGCTTTCCATCCTGTTGATGAACACTTTTGCGCCCCTGATCGACCATTACGTCTACCAGGCCAACGCCAAGCGCCGTGCCAAGCGCACTTCGGCGATGGCCAAGCAACGGGATGAACTGATTACCCGCCGGGGAGACATTAAAGTTTTCAACGGCGATTCGGATTACCGGCCCGTAGGCAACGCCGGTACTTACCAATAGGCCCCAAGCGACGGGGAGACGACACCACTTTTGTCTCCCTCGTTTGTTCTCCAGGGGCGCGGTCGCAGGTGCAGGGAAAGCTTAAAAAGCAAGGGCGGAGCAGCCAGCTGAGTTCCTCCCCCGGCTCAAAAGACCTTCACCGTACCTGCGGGCGCGCCCAAATCAAAGCATTTCAAAGTATTTAGTATGAATACGCGCTATATCTACACTTTCGGCTTGATCATGACCATTCTGGTAGCCCTGGCCCTGGCTGGCTCCACGGTACTGCTCGGACCGATTGCCAAGAAGAACGAAGACATTTTCAACAAGCGGCAGATCCTGGAAGCCATTGCCAAGCCCCTGGAGCAAGCGGGAAAATCGGTTGCCTCCCTGAGCGATCAGGAGGTGCTCGATATCTTCGATAAGCAGGTGGAGCAAGCCGTCGTAACCGCAACCGGAGAAAAGGTGGAAGGCATGAAAGCCATTGAGGTCGACATGGCCAAAGAGCGCAAAAAGCCCGAAGCCGAGCGCGTGTACCCGGTGTACGAGGTGAGCCTGGATGGCAAAGCTTTCTATATCTTCAGTGTACGCGGCAGCGGTCTCTGGGACGCGATCTGGGGCAATATCGCCCTGGAGGAAGACCTGAATACCGTGGCCGGTGTTTCCTTCGACCACGCCGGCGAGACCCCGGGCCTCGGTGCCGAGATCAAGGACAACGCCAGCTGGAAAGCCCAGTTTGTAGGCAAGAAGATCTACGACGGCGATAAGTACGTCTCCGTAAACGTCCGCAAGGGCGGCGCCATCGATAAGGAGCACGAAGTAGATGGCCTGAGCGGCGCTACGGTGACGGCCGACGGCGTTTCGAAGATGCTCTACGAAGGCCTGCAGGCTTACCAACCCTACATGGAAGAGGCCGACGGTGCCTCCAAAAAATAAATGTGGCCCGCTGCGGCGGCATTCCCCAAACAATAGCATATGTCAACCACCAAAGCAAAAGTAGCCGAGCAAGAGCCCTTGTTCGGGAAAAAAGAGAAGGCACTGCTGCGTGATCCGTTGCTGGACAACAACCCGATCACCGTGCAGGTCCTGGGCGTTTGTTCGGCGCTGGCGGTAACGTCATTGGTCTACCCTTCGCTGGTAATGGCCGTTGCCGTAGTGTTCGTTACGGCGGCTTCCAACCTGGTCACTTCGCTGCTGCGCAACACCATCCCCAAAGCCGTACGTCTGATCGTGCAGCTGGTCATCATTGCTACGCTGGTGACCCTGGTGAACGAGGCGCTCAAGGCGGTGAACTTCCCCATTTACAAGCAACTTTCGGTCTACATTGGCCTGATCATCACCAACTGTATCGTGATGGGCCGTCTGGAAGCTTTCGCCATGGCCAACAAGCCCTGGCGTTCTTTCCTGGATGGCATTGGCAACGGACTGGGCTACGGACTGATCCTGGTGGCCGTTGGTTTCGTACGGGAGCTTTTCGGTAAAGGCAGCCTTTTTGCGGGCAGTCCCATTGCCATCCAGATTATTGGCCCCGGCGAAAACTACCTGATTGATACGGCCACGACCGGGCAGTGGGGCAATACTTTCTTCGGCTGGTACGCCAATAATAACCTGATGGTGATGTCGGTTGCGGCCATGTTCGTGATTGCCGTGATGATCTGGTGGCAGCGGGCGCGTAACCCCAAGCTGGTGGACATTTCCTAGGTGCAGTACCAGACGTGCCGGGCCCAGGGCCGGGCACCGTTGCTTGCTCCATCTTACTCCATTACTACAATTCTATCCCCCATGGGTGATTTCATTAATATCTTCATTAAGTCGGCCTTCATTGAGAACATGATCCTGGCTTACTTCCTGGGCATGTGTTCCTTCCTGGCGGTGTCTAAGTCGCTTTCCACGGCCTTTGGTCTGGGCTTGGCGGTCATCTTTGTACTGGGCATTACGATGCCGATCAACTGGTTGATCAATGAGTACCTGCTGGTAAATTTTGAGCTGGAGTTCCTGCGCTTCATCATTTTCATTGCCGTTATCGCTTCAATGGTGCAGCTGGTGGAAATGGTGGTGGAGAAGTTCAGCCCCGGCCTCTACGCCGCCCTCGGTATCTTCTTGCCGCTCATCACGGTTAACTGTGCCATCCTGGGCGGAAGCCTTTTCATGGTAAGCCGGGAGTACAACCTGGGCGAATCGGTTGCCTTTGGCCTCGGTGGTGGCTTCGGCTGGTTCCTGGCCATCATTGCCATTGCTGCCATCCGGGAGCGGATCCGCTACAGCAATGTTCCGCCCGCCCTGCGCGGCCTGGGGATGGCCTTCCTGCTGACGGGCCTGATGGGCCTGGCTTTCCTGAGCCTCTCCGGTATCGACCCGGCGGTGTTCGGTGGCTGGAGCCCCGCTAAGTAAGGGATTAAAGGAATAAGGGGGTAAAGGATTAAAGGATTAAAGGGGATTGATGCTTTCGTCCCTGCTTTCCTTCGGTTATTGTCGCTTTATTTTTATACAGATCGCTAAACAGTCGGCCCCAAACCCTCTTTTAGCAGTAAACAAAAAACACGGACCTTCTCCATTGGATGGTTCGGGAACTATAAATCTTCTAATAAGATGCAAACGATTATTCTCGCGGTAGTGATTTTTACCGCTGTCGTACTGGCTCTTATCTCCATCCTTCTGGTGGCCCGCAAGCGCCTGGTACCCCAGGGGCAGGTGAAGATCATCGTCAACGGCGATACCGAAAAACCCCTCCTCGTGCAGCCCGGCAGCTCGCTGCTCTCCGTTCTTTCGGACAACAGCGTCTTCCTGCCCTCCGCCTGTGGCGGCGGCGGCACTTGTGCCATGTGTGAATGCCATATCACGGCGGGCGGTGGCGACGTACTCCCTACGGAACTCAACCACCTCACGCGCCGCGAAGTGGCCGAGCACAAGCGCCTGGCCTGCCAGGTGAAAGTGCGGCAGGACATGGAAATCCAGATTCCGGAAGAAATCTTCGGCATCAAGAAATTCGAGTGTACGGTTAAGTCAAACTACAACGTAGCCTCCTTCATCAAGGAGTTCGTGGTAGAACTTCCCGCTGGTGAGACGATGGACTTTGAGTCCGGTGGTTACATCCAGATCGACGTGCCCCGCGTAACCGTGGAGTACAAGAATATGGACATCACGGCCCACCCCGAGCACCATGGTGATGACCCCAATAAGTTCCAGAGCGAGTGGGACAACTTCAAGCTGTGGGACCTGAAAATGGTCAACGACGAAGAGCAATTCCGGGCCTACTCCATGGCCAACCACCCCGCGGAGGGCAACATCATCATGCTCAACATCCGCATCGCTACCCCGCCATTTGATCGTAAGACCAACGGCTGGATGGACGTTAACCCCGGCGTGTGCTCCAGCTACGTATTCGACCAAAAGCCCGGCGACAAAGTGATGATCTCCGGCCCCTACGGTGAATTCTTCATCAAGCCTACGAAGAAAGAGATGGTCTACATCGGTGGTGGTGCTGGTATGGCCCCCCTCCGTAGCCACCTCTTCCACCTCTTCCACACGCTGAAGACCACCGACCGTAAGGTGTCTTTCTGGTACGGCGGACGCACGAAGCGCGAGCTCTTCTACATTGAGCAATTCCGCGCCATTGAGAAGGAATACCCGAACTTCAAGTTCTACGTGGCCCTCGATAATCCGCTGCCCGAAGACAACTGGCAGGTGAAAGAAAATATCGATGCCCCCGGCGACGGCTTCAAAGGCTTCATCATGCCCGTAGTTATGGAGCAGTACCTGACCAAGCACCCCGAGCCAGAAGAAATCGAATACTACTTCTGTGGCCCCCCGATGATGAACCAGTCGGTCATCAAAGCCCTCGACGAGCTCGGCGTGCCCCAGGAGAACATCGCCTTTGACGACTTCGGAGGTTAGGCCTACCGCGCGTCAGCGGAAGAGAAGCCCCACTGGAAGCCCTCCGGTGGGGCTTCTTGCGTATACGCGCCCGGCTGCGGCTGCTTCACAACAACTGGTTAATCCCTCCCTACGGGCCCCGTAAATAGCGCCGGAGCCGTAACTTTGGCTCCTCAATGAATCCCACGAAAATGAAGTATCCGTTTCTCCTGTTTTGTTTCCTGATCCTTTTCACGGCCTGTACCGGCGATGGCAAAAACGCTTCGACGAACGCCGGCAATCTGGAAAGTACCGCAGCTTACGTGGCCAGCCGGGACCAGGACACGGCCCAGTACAAACCCCTCTACCTGCACCAGATTCCGGCGGCGGAGGATTTAAACGCCGTACGTACTTCCCTGGGAGGCCACGGCCGGGCCTTTTTGCCGGATATGACGCGCACGGAAGCCCAGGTCCTTACGCGCAACGTCTGGTGTTTCGAGTTTTACAACGATAACCAGGCCAGCGTTCCTCAAAAAGTGGCGGGTACCGGACAGTGGTTCCAGTTCGCCAACGACGGTACCTTCAAGGGCGGGCACTGGAACCGGCAGACCTACGCCGGGGTATGGTACCTCGATTACCAGGAGAAGTTCCCCAAGCTTACCCTCGACGCCAACGTTGATGCCATGGACGCCATCTGGCAAGTCCAGGCCATCAGCGGAGACCAGGAAAGCATGGCTTGGGTACGCCCCTCCAACTCCGGCTTTGGGCCCCAGCGCCGCCCCATCTCTGCCAAGCTCATCATGCTGACCACGCTGCCTACCAAAGAGCAGTTTGCCAATACCCTGAAACTGGCCCAGTAAGGCTAGTGGTCAGTCAACATTTAAAATTCGGGTAATCTACTAGCAGATTACCCGAAAATTTAAGTTGGACAGACCACTAGTCTTCCAGTGCGGCCAAAATAATGGCGCAGGCCTTCCGGATTTCCGCTTCGGTGATGATCAATGGCGGAGCGATGCGGAGGCTGCGGTCGTTCCACAAAAACCAGTCGGTGATCAGGCCCCGGTCAAGACAACGGCTGATGGTGCGGCGGACCTCCGCGAAATCGTCGAGTTCCACGGCCAGCCAGAGCCCGGCAGAACGCACCTGTCGGATTTTGGGGTGAACGAGCAGTTCCCGAAACAGCGCTTCTTTGTGGGGGATGCTGCTGAGCAGCGCCGGCTGTTGGCGTAATACCTGGAAGGTAGCCAGCCCGGCGGCACAGCACACGGGGTGTCCGCCGAAGGTGGTGATGTGGCCCAGCACGGGGTCTGCGGTCAGCAGGGTCATCAGTTCCCGGCGGGCGATGAAAGCACCCAGGGGCATACCGCCGCCGAAGCCCTTGGCCAGGAGGAGAATATCGGGCACTACGCCGTACTGCTCGAAGGCGAAAAGGGTTCCCGTTCTTCCGGTGCCCGCCTGGATTTCGTCCAGGATCAATAGTGCCCCCGTTGCATCGCAGCGTGCCCGTACGGCCTGCAGCCATTCCGGGCGGGGCTTGCGGATGCCCCATTCGGCCTGGATGGTTTCCAGGATCACGGCGGCGGTGCGCTCGGTGATGCGCTCCAGGCAAAAGTCGCAGTTGAAATCAAGGTGCTGCACCTCGGGCAACAGGGGCTGGAAGGCCGCCGTGAAATCGTGGGGCCACTGCAGGCTGGCGGCACCCTGGGTACTGCCGTGGTAGGAGCGCCGGGCGCTGATGAATTCGCGGCGGCCAGTTGCCCGTTTGGCCAGTTTCATGGCTCCCTCGGTGGCTTCGGCACCGGAGTTGACGAAATAGACATTGTCCAAACCTTCCGGCAACTGCCCGGCCAGCAGGGTCGCAAAGGCCGCCTGCGGGGCCAGCACGAACTCACCGTACACCAGGGTGTGCATGTACGTCTGGGCCTGATCCTGAACGGCCCGGACCACCTCCGGATGGTTGTGGCCCAGCGCGCTTACGCCGATGCCCGCAATCAAATCCAGGTATTCTCTGCCATCCGTAGTGTAGAGGTAGATGCCTTGCCCACCGGCAATCTCCAGGCCCATGGGGGAGGGGCTGGTTTGGGCAACGTGACGTAGAAAATTAGCGCGTTGGGACATGGGGCAAAGGTAAGGGACGGCTTGGTCGGGAGTTTACTAGTTCATAGTTCATAGTTGCCAGGGCTACTGACTAACGACTACTGAACTATGAACTACTGAACTAACGCCTACCAAACCATCAAACTTTACCCTTCCCGCGCGTTTCTTTTTGGGATTCATCATTACACAGTTCCTACAGCGCATGTCTTCTTTCCGCCGCCTCATTGGCTATCTGGGCAATTACCGCGGCCTGGTGACCCTGGCCATCGTCAGCAACGTGCTTACGGCCCTTTTCACGGTGGTTTCCATTCCGCTTTTTGCACCGTTTCTGGAGATCTTGTTTGACCAGACTAAGGCGGTAGCTTCGGCCCCTGAGCAGCTCAAATCCTTTGCTGATTTCCAGCAATTTGCGGGTTTCCACATTACAAACTGGATCAGCGATTACGGCCGGGAGACGGCCCTGGCCTACGTCTGCGGGCTCATTTTGCTGTCGTTTCTCCTCAAGAACCTCTTCCGCTACCTGGCGCTGTTCTTCATGGCACCGGTGCGCAGCGGCATCATTCGCGATTTGCGCAATGCCCTTTACGGCCACCTGCTGAGTTTGCCGCTGGCTTACTTTACCGAAGAGCGCAAGGGCAACCTCCTGAGCCGCATTACGAGCGACGTGCAGGAAGTGGAGTCGAGCATCCTCAACGTTCTGGAAGCCATTTTCCGGGAGCCCCTCATCATTGTGGGCTCCTTGGCCTTCATGATTTTGGTGAGTCCGCAACTTACGCTGTTCGTTTTTGGCCTCATGATCTTCACGGGCGTCGTCATTGGTGGCATTGGCAAAAGGCTGAAGCGCAGCAGCGGCGAAGTCCAGGAAAAGCTGGGCGAGATCGTCAGCCGGACGGAAGAAAGCCTGGGTGGATTGCGCATCATCAAAAGCTTCCGCGCCGAAGCCTTTCAGGCAGGGCAGTTTGCCCAGCTGAACAACGACTACCGGCGCAAGCTCGTACGGCTGCTCTGGCGCCGCGACCTTTCCAGTCCCCTCACCGAGTTTCTGGGCATCGCCACCGTGGCCCTGTTGCTTTGGTATGGTTCGCGGCAGGTCTTCAGCGGGGCGCTGGAGGCGGGCACTTTCATGTCCTTCATCTTTGCCTTTTACATGGTTATTGACCCCGCCAAAAAATTCTCCAAAGCCTGGTACGACGTGCAGAAGGGCATGGGGGCCATGCAGCGGGTGGAAAGCGTGCTGGATACGCCCAATCCCATGTTGGCTGCGGTAGCGGCAGGTCCGGTGGGCGCGGCCGCAGGTGCTCCCCCCCGGCCCCCCGAAGGGGGGAGAAGGGTTGCCCCCCCAACCCCCGAAGGGGGAGAGCAGGGGAAGTCAGGCATCGTCTTCAGAGGCGTCGGCTTCCGTTACACCGAAAATGGCCCCCTGGTGCTGGAAGACATTGACCTGGCGCTGCCGCCGGGCAAAGTGCTGGCCCTGGTGGGAGCCTCCGGCGGTGGCAAGAGCACCATTGCCGACCTGCTGCCCCGCTTTTACGACCCGACGGCTGGCCAGATTCTCCTCCACGGCCGGGATTTGCGCGACTACGACCTGCCCACGCTCCGCAGCCATTTTGGCATCGTCTCCCAGGAAGCCATTTTGTTTAACGACAGCATCTACAACAACATCGTCTTTGGCCTGCCGGGCATTACCGCAGCCCGGGTGGAAGCCGCCGCCCGGATCGCGAACGCTCACGACTTTATCGCGGCCAGCCCCCAGGGTTACCACACCAACATCGGCGACCGCGGGGCCAAGCTCAGCGGCGGACAGCGGCAGCGCCTTACCATCGCCCGGGCCATCCTGCGCGATCCCGAGGTTCTGATCCTCGATGAGGCCACCTCCGCCCTCGATTCCGAATCCGAACGCCTCGTACAAGACGCCCTGCAGAAGCTCATGGCGGGCCGCACCGCGCTGGTCATCGCCCACCGCCTGTCCACCATCCAGGCCGCCGACGAGATCGTCGTGCTCGAACAAGGCCGCATCGTGGAACGCGGCACCCACGCCGAGTTGCTCCACCGGGGCGGGGTGTACGGCAAGTTGGTGGAGTTGCAGGGAGTGTGAAGTGGGAAACGCCTGGCCTTGGCGGAGTTTTGCCCGTTTGCGGGAGTTTCCGGTAGCAAGCTGACTTGTCCCTAAAGTGGTCCAACTATAAAATGCAAAACAATGATTCACCGCACCATCCTTCTACTGTCCCTATTATTGAGCATGTTTTTCGGATGTATCGGTAGCGACGATGATCAGCCCGGTTCAGGGTGTGCGGAGGAGGACCGCAGCGTCATTATCGGCAAGTGGGGGAGCCCTGAGTTCATCACCACCAATACCAATTGCTACCAAAATCAATGCTTAGAGTTAAGCTTTGAACTGAAAGCAGATTTCACCTATCATCTGGTGTATACAACGTATGAATCCCCGTCCAATGCTGTTTTAAGAGAGGTAAATGACCAGGGGGAATTCACGTTCAATTGTTCGCAATCCGGAAACCTGTCGGGCAGATATTCGGCTTTAACTTTTGTCAAAGGGCAACTGACGATGAATTCTGATTCGCTATCCCCAAGGGAGTGGGAGCTGGAGTGGAATGGCATCCAAGGGTTGATCATTCAGCCAGAATACCTGGGCTTTGATCATGATGCCTTTGTAAAGTTGTGGCGACAATAGAAGGGCAATGGATTTTGTCACAGTGGATACCCTGACATACATCAGTATGGGGGGGCTGCTAAAGCACACCGGTTGGCCCACTACCCCACCAGCCAAGCCCCGTTCCCCGGCCGGTCGGGGTACTGCGCAAATCCCGTAGCGGGGTCGAAGGTGACGCCGCGGGCGGGGTCTTGGGCCAGGAGCATAGCGCCGTCCAGGTCGGCAAAATCCAGTTCGGGCAGGAGTTGGGCGATGCCGCTGATGCCCACGCTGCTTTCCGTCATGCAGCCCGCCATCACTTGCAGGCCCAGGCTGCGGGCCCGGGCGATCATGCGCCGCGCGGGCAGTAGCCCACCGCATTTCACCACCTTGATGTTGATACCGGAGAAATATTCGGCGCAGCGGTCGACGTCGGCTTCCGTCTGGCAGCTTTCGTCGGCAAAAATGGGCAATGCACTGTGTTGGTGGACTTCGCGGGCGCCGGCCAGATCTGCTGGCGGGAGAGGTTGTTCGATGAAGACCACACCAAGTTCGGCCAGGGCAGTCGAGTACTCGATGGTTTGCCGGGCCGTCCAGCCCGTATTGGCGTCCACGTAAAAAGGGGCGGTGGTGTGGGCCCGCAGCGCGCGGATGATGGCCACGTCGTCGTCGCCCCGGCCCATTTTGATTTTGTAAACGGGCCAGGGGAAAGCGCGGAGTTTGGCAATCATCTCGTCGATGGGCCCCAGGCCGATGGTGTAGCAGGTGGGGACCCGTCGGCTCTGCTCCTGGTCCCAGAGCAGGCCCGTGCGCTGGGCGTGCCGCCAGCCCCAGAGGTCGTGTGCGCCCACGTCGAGGGCGCAGCGCAGGAAAGGATTGAGGTGGGGAGCGTGCTCGTCCAGCAGGGCGTGCAGTTCGGTCGGCTCCAGGGTTTTGTAGGGCGCGAACGCAGGTGCCAGGGCGAGGAGTTCGGCGGTGGAGGTCGCGCTGTCGAGCCCGTAATAGCGCGTCATGGGCGCTTCGCCGTAGCCTACCAGGCCGAGGGAGGGTTCGGTCAGCCCGACGATCAGGGTAGGCTGTACCGTTCGGCTTTCGTGGGCAATGCGGAAGGGATTGGCCAGCGGCAGATCATAGGGGTGGACGGTAATTTGCAAGCGGGAAGCGACTTAGTTGGGGCCTAAAATAAGTCGTCGATGCCAAACGACGCCGCACTTCCTTTGCTCCTTGTCCCTACGCCAGCACCTGCGGCCGCGCCCCTGTTCTGAGCGCCAAAACGTACGGCATTTTCTCCGCCCGGGGGGACTTGACCGACGAGCGAGGCCTGAGACTGTCCAAACATTCATACCTTTAGCGGTTGTACCGATGTTGCGGGGTGCAGGTTGGGCAAGCCCAGGCACCCCGCTGAACACTTTTGGGAAGGCCTCGTTATAGTGGATAACCTGCACCTCCTACCCTTAACATTAACCTCGAACGTAACCAGCATGAACCAGGACGATTTCGATAAGCATGAGCTGTTGGAACAGTACGTCCTGGGGCTAACCAACCGCGAAGAGAGCGAGTGGGTGGAAGACCTCATTGCCAAGGACCCCGAGGCCCGCAAGGACCTGGAGCATCTCCGCAAGCAACTGGAGGACTACGCCGACGGTATCTCGGGCATCCCCACTCCCGCTGGCCGACCTCTGCGGAACCACCGCGACTTTGCCGACCTCGACCAGGAGATGATCGTCCGGATGACGGAACGCAATCACACGCTGGTCATCTGGCGCTACGCCCTGAGCGTTGCCTGCCTGCTGTTGGTGGCGCTTTGTGGCTTTCTGTTCCGGTCCAACCAGACGCTCAAACAGGAACTGCTGGCGGAAAAAGCCCGCCACGCCCAGGATGGCAAAAGTTTTGAGCTGCAACTGAAAAATCTCCAAAAGTCGGAAATGAACTGGGACAGCCTCAAGGCCCACGCTTCAGTTTTTGGCATCAACAACATCCGGGTGCACTACCTGGAGCGCGAAAATATTGCGTTGCTGGATTTATCGCGGGTGCCGCCCCCCGACCCGGACTACGCTTACTACCTCATCGATTCTTCCGCGCTCCAGGAGACCAAAGTCCGGGTGATCGGACAGGCGGACCTGCACCACCTGTTCCCCATCCATTTGCCCACGGGTGGGGTGCGCATTTACCACCTTCCGGAGGGCGCTCCGCTGGAACCTGCACCACCCACGGAGCACCTCTACGCCGAGATCAGTCTGCTTGATCCGACCTTCTAAGCTTTCGCCCGCAAGCGGCAGGTAGGGAAGCAGAATCCTTTTCCCCTTCGTTTGATACCATTCCGTCAAGAAGAAGGCCCGTTACAGTTATTTAACATTCGTGGTTTGTAGCTTTGCTGTAGATTTTGGTTATTTACGTTCTATTCCATGAGCAACTTTGTCACCTTTTTACTTACTCATCAATTCTACATACCATGACAATGTTGTACGTTTTCCTTCTTGCCTGCGCCATCGGTGGTGGACTTAGCCTGTCTTCCGCCCTCATTGATGGATCCCGCAGTTACTAAGAGGAAGTTTATTCGGATGAACAGACTAGCTATATTTAGACCCCTTGTTTTAGTTACTTTTATTCTGATACTTGCCCAGTTATAGAAAAACAGTCTGTTTTTGACTTTAATCTTCCCCCGTATGGCCGCCCGTTACTGAAAACGGGCGGCCATTTTGTTTTTGCCGTTGGGGTCTGGGGCAGAACCGGCCCGACGGCGTATCTTTAGCCACCCGTATGCAGCCCCTCATTCCTCCCTTTATTCAACAGCGGCTATTGGCCGGAGACCGCGTTGGCGAGTTGAGTGCGTTCACGCTCAACGTTGACCTATCGGGCTTTACGGCATTGACGGAATCATTGATGAAGGAAGGCGTTTCGGGGGCGGAGCGCCTTTCCCTGATCCTCAACGAGGTATTTGAGCCGCTGGTGGCGCTGGTTTACGCGCGCGGAGGTTTCATCCCCTACTTCGCGGGGGATGCTTTCACGGCGGTCTTTCCGCTTCCGCTTGACCGCCGGCACGCCTTGCACCTGTTGCATACCGCCGATCTGGCGCGCCGCAGCTTTTCCGCCCGCGGCAACCGTTTTGGCGATGAGTATACCATTGGCGTTAAGGCGGGTATTGCCGCAGGCACCGTCAACTTCGGCATCGTGGGTGAAGAACTTAAGGCTTTCTACTTCCGGGGCAAGGCCATTGACCGCGCGTCCTACTGCCAGTCTTGCGCTACCGAAGGGGAGATCGTCATTGACGACCTGATGAACAACTTGCTGGAGGGGCGACTGATTTTGACCGAAGAGCGGGAGGAGGGGGCTTTTCTCCTGGTCGGGGAACTTCCCGCAGAACAGCTGGATCACCCCGTAGAGCGCCTGGCCTTACCCAGCGTGGACCTTGCGGTGGCCACCCAATTCCTACCCGCCGAAGTGGCACGGTATGACCAGTTGGGGGAATTCCGCACGGTGGTCTCTACTTTTATTTCCTTTGAATCCGTCGTCACCCACGAAGCGCTCGACCAGTTTGCGACCGTAGTCTTGAACCAGGTCAATGACTTTGGAGGCTACTTTAAGGAGGTGGATTACGGCGACAAAGGCTCCCTGATGGTGGTCTTCTTCGGCGCGCCGGTTTCTTACGAAAACAATGCGGTGCGGGCCCTGGAGTTTGCGCTGACGGTAGAAAACGAATTGACCCAGTTGCGCGAGGACACCGAGCAAGATTTCCGCTTCCGGATTGGCATGACGGTGGGTACTGCCTTTACCGGCATCGTAGGCGGCAAGGAGCGGGCGCAGTATGCCTGCGTAGGCAACCGCGTCAACCTCGCCGCCCGGATTATGGGTTCGGCCGACTGGCAAGACATTCTGGTTGACGAAGAACTGGCCAAGGCGCCGCATTTTCGTTTCGAGCTGCGCGGCAATATCCAGTACAAAGGCATCCAATCTGCGGTGCCCACCTTTGCCCTCAATGGCCGTCGGCAAGCCCTCGGCAAACCGAGCTACGGGGGGGAACTCATTGGCCGCGAGCGGGAGACGGCAGCGTTGCTGGAGTTTGCCCAGCCTTTGTTTGAAGGTAAACGCCCGGGTATCGCCTACGTCCTGGGCGAAGCAGGTATTGGCAAAAGCCGCCTGACCCACGAGGTCCGCCGGCAACTGAACCTGCAGGGGCCCGTGAACTGGCTCCTCGGTAGTGCCGATCAGATCCTGCGCAAGCCCTTTAACCCCTTCGTGTACCTCCTGCGGCGAATGTTCCGGCAGAGCATCGACCTGGGCGGCATCCAAAATCGCCGCCGTTTTCAGTTCCGGCTGAACCAGGTCCGGCAGCAACTCCGCAAATTGTCTTCCCCCCGGGCGGAGGCTGCCAGCAATGAACTGGGCCGGACGGAATCCGTCCTGGCGGCCCTCCTCGGCTTACCGGTACCGCATACGCTCTGGAACCAGCTCGATGCCCAGGGACGCTACCAAAACACGATTGCCGCCATTGTCAACCTCCTGGTCGCCGAAGCCCTCCTGGAACCAACGGTACTGGAACTCGAAGACATCCACTGGATTGACGACGACAGCCGCATTCTGGTCCGGGAGCTGGTCCGGGAAACCACCAACCTGCCCTTGCTCATCATCGCTACGGCGCGGGCCGACGATAATGGCAAGTACGCCGATCTCTTCGCGGGCCTTCCCCGGGAGAGCGGGGAGCTCAACATCCTGCGCGTGGAAGTGGCCCCCCTGACCACCGAAGCCGTGCGCCGCATGGCCGAGACGACGCTCAATGCACCCATTGCCGATGAGTGCCTGGCCACCCTGCTGGGCGCCACCAACAGCAACCCTTTCTACCTGGAGCAGGTCCTGGAATATTTCCGGGAAAATGACTTGTTGGAGGCTGATGCGGACGGCGTCTTGAACCTCAGCGACGAAAGCATCAAACTCTCTACCAGCATCTCTTCCATCCTCACTGCGCGCATTGATCGCCTATCGGATCTGGTCCGGGAAACCGTAAAGGCTGCTGCGGTGATTGGGCGGGAGTTTGAGCTCCCCGTCCTTTCGGAAGTCATGCGCCAGGATTCGGGGGTAGCGACGGCCGAAGAAGTGATGCCCCGCCTGCGCGAACAGATCGCTACGGCCGAGCGGGGCCAGATCTGGAGTGCGATGAATGAACTGCGCTACATCTTTCGCCATTCCCTGCTGCGCGAAGCGGTGTACAGCATGCAACTGACCACCCGCCTGCAACAGCTCCACCGGCAGATTGCCCAGGCCATTGAAAAGCTGTACGCCGATAACATCGAAGAGCGCTACGTTGACCTGGCCTTCCACTACGAAAACGCGGGGGCAAAAGCCAAAACGGTAGAATACCTCGGTAAGGCGGCCAACTACGCCCGGGCCAACTACCAGAACCAACAGGCCCTGGACCTTTACGAGCGGCTCATCGAAAAATTCAGTGCCCGCCCCGATCAGGAGGTCACCGTCAATACCCACATCAATCGCGGTAAGGTCCTCGAAATCGTAGGCCGCTGGAACGAAGCCCAGTCTGCCTACGAAGAGGCGCAACGCATTGCCAAAGCCAGCCGCGATATCCTTCTGTTGGGGCGTACCAACAACCACCTCGGGCGCTTGCACACCTTCAAAGGAGAGTACGATAAGGCCATGGATTACCTGCGCGTAGCCGCCAGCCTTTTTGAATCGGTGGACGACATTTTCGGCATCGCCAAGGCCTACAGCAACATGGGCCATCTGTACTTCCGTACCGCCCACTACCACGATGCGCTGACGTACTATGATAAATCCCTGGACCACGGCTTCGGCAGCGTGGGTACCTCCAGCGCCGCAGAAACCATCAGTCACCTCGGGCTGACCCACATGAACCTGGGCAACTACCCCGAAGCCATCAAGGTCGTCCTGGATCAGATCCCCCTCCACGAAGCCAACGAAGACGTGATGGGCCTGGCCAGCCTGCACACCAACCTGGGGATCATCTACTTCGAGAGCGGCGACTACGAAAAGGCCATGCAGCAGCACTACGCCGGGCTGGAACTGGCCAAAGAACTGGGCAACAAGCGCCTGCAAGCCATCGGCCTCGGCAGCCTGGGCAGCGTCTTCGAGCGGCAGGGTAAGTACCAGGAAGCCCTGGATCATTTTGTACGCGACCTACAGATCTGCCACGAACTCGGCGACCGCCAGGGCATTGCCGTCACCGAGGGCCTCATTGGCGACCTATGCAGCGTCATGGGCAAATTCACCGAAGCCATCCAGCACCTCGACCGCAGCCTGAGCATCAGCCGGGAACTGGGCTACCGCAAGGGCGTGGCCAAGGCCGTCAATACGCTGGGAGACATTTACTTCTTGCAGGGGCAACACGAGGTCTCTTTGATGTATTACGACCAGGCCATCGAGGTGGCCCGGTCCACCAACAACCGCCTGGTACTCGGCTCCAGCCTGGAAGAAAAGGGACAGGTGCTGTTGGCCGATGGGCAGCTGGAAGCCCTCCGGGCGGTGGAAGAAGAAGCCGTCGCCATCGCCGAAAGCCTCGGCAACCCCGAATTGCTCACCGGGGCCCGCCTGCTGCACGCCCGGGCGCTGGCAGCTTACGACGCAGCCAACAAGGAGGAAGCACTCTGGACCATATCCGACATCCTGGCCCAGGAAGACCTGAGTGATGACCGGCGCGCCGAGGTCTACCTCGCCCGCTTCCGCATCAACGACGGAGACGACGAAGAGGCCCGGCAACGCGCCCTGGCCCTGTTCGAAAAGTGCTACGAACGGACGCCGAAATTCCTTTACAACCACAACATTAAGCTGCTGCGGGGGGCGTAAACCCGGCCGCACCGCCCAGGGTAGGAGCAGCGCAAAGGAGCGTCGGATTCCGACACTTATTTGTAATGGAACTGTGATAACTTCGCCCTGGGCTCAGGCGTCTTGGTGTTAGTTCAAATCCCACCTTAATATGGTTGACCAGCACCTTTGGTACGTCGAAAACATCGATTTACAACATCTATTCTGCCCGAAAAAAGTGGGCATGGGGCTCCTCCACACCAACCACCACCCCGTTTACGGAGCACACCAGTACATCTACCTGCCACAGGAAACTGCCGACAAAATTTTTTTGATCACCAATGGCCGCATCAAAATTGGCACCTACGGCAACGACGGCAAGGAAATCACCAAAGCCATCCTCGCGCCCGGGCAGGTGTTCGGTGAATTGGCGCTGGTAGGCGAAGAGACGCGCCGCGACTTCGCCTACACCCTGGAAGAAACCACCCTCTGCGTCTTAGAAAAGAGCCACTTGCAGAAAATGCTCAAGGAGCGCAGCGAACTACACGTCTACTTTTTGCGCCTCATCGGTAGCCGTACCCTCGCCCTCGAGCAGCGCCTGGAAAACCTGATGTTTAAATCCAGCCGCAGCCGCATCCTCGAATTCCTCCACGAACTCGCCAGGAGCCGGGGCCGCACGGTGGGCTACGAGCGGGAAGTCCGCAACATGCTCACCCACCAGGAGATTGCCGATCTGACGGGCACCAGCCGGCAAACGGTCAACAGCGTCTTGAACGAACTGCGGCGACAAAACATCCTCACTTTTGACCGCAAGCGCATGCTGGTGCGGGATATGGAGCGGCTACTGGAGGTGATGGAGTGATGGGGCAGGTGGGCGCGGCCGCAGGTGCCAGGAAAGAACGAAGGAGCAAGGTTTGCCAACCCTCCCTCGCTCCTCGTCGTAGCCCCTGCACCTGCGTCCGCGCCCATCTCAGGCTAATGCCGACGATATTTCTCAACTTATCCTCCGGGGAGTTTGGACATCTGGCCTGCGATGCCGTTTTTACAGCGTTAAACCACAGCAAGCAAAGCAGGTATGAGCCAGAATTATCGTCGCGAACCCTTATGGTACAAGGATGCCATCATTTACGAACTCAACATCAAAGGATTTTACGACAGCAACGGCGACGGGATCGGCGATTTCGCGGGCCTGGAGCAACGGCTCGATTACCTGGAAGAACTCGGCATCACGGCCATCTGGCTCTTGCCTTTCTACCCCAGTCCGCTGCGGGACGATGGTTACGACATCCAGGATTACTACAACGTCTCTTCGCCCTACGGCAACATTGCTGATTTCAAGCGCTTTCTCGACGCGGCCCACGCCCGGAACCTACAGGTTATCACCGAGCTTGTCATCAACCACACCTCCGACCAGCACCCCTGGTTCCAGCGCGCCCGCCGCGCCCCCGAAGGCAGCCCCGAACGGAACTACTACGTCTGGAGCGACGACGACCAGAAGTGGCCTGACGTGCGCATCATCTTTACGGACACCGAGACGAGCAACTGGACCTGGGACCCCGTCGCCAAGCAGTACTACTGGCACCGCTTTTTCAGCCACCAGCCCGACCTGAACTACGACAGTGAAGACGTGCAGCGGGAGATTTTTGCCGTGCTCGACTACTGGATGAATATGGGCATCGACGGCTTCCGGCTCGACGCCATCCCCTACCTCTTCGAACGGGAAGGGACCAACGGCGAGAACCTGCCCGAGACCCACGCCTTCCTGAAAAAGCTGCGCAAGCACGTTGACGACAACTACGACAATGTCCTTTTCCTGGCCGAAGCCAATATGTGGCCCGAAGACAGCGCCAGCTACTTTGGCGACGGCGACGAGTGCCACATGAACTACCACTTCCCGCTCATGCCGCGCATGTACATGAGTGTGAAGGTGGAAAACCGCCACCCGATCACCGATATTTTTGATCAGACGCCGGCCATCCCGCCCAATTGCCAGTGGGCCACCTTCCTGCGCAACCACGACGAGCTGACCCTGGAGATGGTTACTGAGGAGGAGCGGGATTTCATGTACAACACTTACGCTGCCGACCGCACCGCCCGCATCAACGTGGGCATCCGCCGCCGCCTGGCCCCCTTGATGGACAACGACCGCAACAAGATTGAACTGCTCAATGTCTTGCTGCTCAGCCTCCCCGGCACGCCCGTACTCTACTACGGAGACGAGATCGGGATGGGCGACAACTTCTACCTCAAAGACCGGGATGGCGTGCGTACGCCCATGCAGTGGAACAACGAGGAGAACGCTGGCTTCAGCACGGCCAACCCGCATAGTCTCTACCTGCCCGTCATTCGGGATACGGAGTACAGCTACCGCTGGATCAACGTCAAGCGACAGCAGCAGACGCCCAACAGCCTACTGAACTGGACTAAGCGCCTGCTGGCCAAGCGCCGTAATTTCCGCGTCTTCGGGCGGGGAACGATCCACTGGCTCAAGCCCGAAAACGGCCACGTCCTGGCCTTCGTCAGAGAGTACGAAGAGGAGCGGGTGGCCGTAGTGATTAACCTCAGCCGTCACCCCCAGGCGGTGGAGTTGGACCTGAGCGATTATGCGGGCAGCCGGGTGCGGGAAGTCTTTGGCCAGACCCACTTTCGGGATGTCGACCACGACCCTTACGTGGTGACCATGGTGGGGCACGGTTACTTTTGGCTCCAACTGGAATCGGCGGCCAACAGCGGGCAGGACCACCGCCAGCTGACCGGTCCGGCGCTCACGGCTGCTTCGGTGGAGGCGCTCTTTAGCAGGGCCAATCTCCGAACCCTGGAAAAGGAAGTACTGCCGGCTTATCTGCGCTCCGTCAGCTGGATGGGCAACAAAGCCGCTGAGCTGGAAAGCGTGACCATCCTCGATTACGTCAGCCCCGTTTTGGGTGGTGGACTGAGTGGCTGGGTATTCCTCAGCGTTGGCTTTCTGAAGGGGCTGCCGGAGATGATCCAACTCCCGCTGGTACTTCACCCAGCGGCCGAAGATGCGGCCTACGGCACCCGTGAAGAAGTCGTCTGCCTGGCCACGGTGGACGGTCAGACCATGGTGGTTTCCGACGCTTTGTACGACGAGAACTTCCGCGCTGCATTGCTGCATGGTATTCCCGATTTAGCTCCGGAGTCGGGCCTGGTGTTCACTGGCCACGACGATTTGCGCCACGCCAGCGGCCAAGAACTGCGCCTGCTGCATTCCGGCACCGAATACCAGTTGTTGCAGAGCAAAGATTACAACGTGAAATTCTACCGCCGCATCCACGATGCCGATGTGCCGGACCTGGAGGTAAAGCGGATTCTCAACCAACGGGGTTTTGGCAGTGCGCCGCAGCTGGCGGGCAGCCTCCATTTTGCCCCACGCAAGGGGATGAACGCTACGCTGGCCATTTTTGAAAACCGCACGGCGGGGGAAGGATCCAGCTGGGATTACGTCCGCAACAACCTGCAACGCTACGGAGAAGACATCGTTACCCGCCTGCAACAGCTGGAGGACAGTGCCCCCGACCCCGTTGCGGCTACCGAAGAGGTGATGTACCGGGATATGCCCGAAACCATCCGCCTCACCCTCGGGGCTCCCTTCATCGCTAGAGTGGCCGATCTGGGGCGGACCTTCGCGGCGTTCCATAGCCTGATGTACGAGGCCAACGGAGACAAGAGCTTCGCCCCCGAGCCCCTCTCCCTCCACTACCAGCGCAGCGTTTACGCCGGCCTGAAGGGGGAAGTGCGCAGTACCATCGACCTGATCAAACAACGCCTGGCGGAACTGGACGAAGAAGGCACCGGCCTGGCCGAGGCCCTCATCGCCCAGGAAGATCGCATCCATGAAGTGCTCAAGCGGATCTTTGACCACAAGATTGAGTCCGATAAAATCCGCATCCACGGAGATTTTACGCTCGAACAAATTTCGCTAACGGAAGATGGCTTTGTGATTCACAATTTCGACGGTGACCCCGACCGCAGCTTCAGCCAACGAACCCTCCGCCGCAGCCCTGCGAAGGACCTGGCCAACCTCATGCGTTCCATCTCCTACGCGGCTGGCCTCGTCTACGAAGACCTGAGCCTGAACCTGCGGCAAGAGAATGCCGACCGCCTGGAAGACTGGCTGCTCTCCGCCGAACGCTACCTCTCCGCTGAATTCCTGACCGCGTACCGCAGTGCAACGGAGGGTACGCGCCTGCTGCCCGCTGACGAAAAAGACCTGGAAGTCTTACTCGATGCCTTCCGCATTGAAAAAGCCCTGCAGGAACTGCGTTACGACCTGCACTACCGGGTAGACCAGGCCAAGGTTCCTCTCCGGGGCCTGTTGGCCGTATTGGCGGAATAGCCTGGCGAGGGGGAGGAGAGCAATTGCTTTACCCCTCCCGCCCGACGCTTTTCCAGCCTTGGTGGTGCAAAAAAGCCCCTGCGTACCGTTACTGAACGCAGGGGCTTTCTCTTGGTAGCGGAAGGTGGCGGTGGGCCTTTCCCGAAGGCTATTCCAGGTCTTCGGCTCCGCTGTCCTTATTCTCTTCTTTCCGTTTCTGGACTTTGTTGAGGAGGATAGCGGCCTTGATCATGAAGTCTTCGTGGCGTTCGTTGTACTCATTGAAGACCATCAGCAGGCGGGCGGCGTCGAAGGCCGCAGTGCCCGGCACAATCTGGCGGGCGGCAATGGGGTGCAGCCAGTACTCCAGGTTGTTCGAACGGAGGTAAGAACGGTCGGTGTGGAAATCGATGACCACGGCCAGCTTGTTGAGGCTGAAGAGGTAGTCGGTCTCCCGGTTGAGGTTCTTCTGGATGTCGATGATGTTGAGGTAATCGAAATTTACCCCGGATCGCTCGCAGAGGAAAATGTCGCGGCGGCCATCAAAGACGATCAGGTCCTGAAAGCGGTACTTGCGGAAGTTCTTGAGGAGGAAGTTCTTCACGGCCGCTTTGGTAGAGCGCAGGTTGCGGAAGGCAAACTGGAGGTCGTTGTCGGCCAGGCGGAATTCCTCGTCGTAAGGAAAGCGGCGGTTGGTGCGCATGTTGAGCACTTCGCGGACGCGTTTGACGGTGTGGCCGAGCTCGTCGGTCTCGGCAAAAACGTCTACGATGTCCACGTTGGCCTGGTTGATCCAGCTTTCGAGGAATATTTTGTTGGAGCCACGCTCGAAGACGAGCAGGGCGATTTCACTGATGGCGTAGAAATTGGGGTAGCCTCCGTAGATGTTCCCATATTTCAGCTCTAGAAAGGCAATGTTCTCGTTCACGGTTTGAGGTTAATTCAGTTTTACGTTCCCGGTGTAGTTCCTATAATGCAGTAGATAGAAAGCGTTGCAAGGTAGGTAAACAAGGTGAAAAAAATAGGTGGTAAGGGCCCAAAGGGCGAGTTAGGGCCACAATTCTTGGATAAAATGGCCATTGCGGTAAATTTCTTTGCCGTCAGCCACGATTCTTCCGCCGTTTTTCATGTCGGCTATCAGGTCCCAATGTACGGAACTCTCGTTTTTTCCACCGGCCTGGGCGTAACTCTGGCCGATGGCCATGTGGACGGTGCCGCCAATTTTCTCATCGAAGAGGATGTTTTTGCTGAACCGGTCAATGGTGTAATTGGTTCCCACGGCCACCTCCCCGAAGCGGCGGGTGCCGGCAATGGCGAAGGTCTCGTCCAGCACTTCCTGCCCGCTTTCGGCGTGCCAGCGCTGGATTTCGCCGTCCTTTACCCACAGGGTGACACCCTGGACGGTCTGCCCATCGCGAATGGCGGGATAGTCGAAGTAAATGGTGCCGTTGACCGAGTCTTCTTCGGGACTGGTATAGACCTCGCCACTGGGCATGTTCGTCTGGCCGTCGCTGTTGATCCAGGTACGACCCCGGGTGGTGAAGGTGATGTCCGTACGGTCATTGACGTAGCGAAACTCGGAGCAGGCGTTGAGGTGGTCAACGACGGCCTGCTGACGCTGGCGGACCTCCAGCCAGGCCGCTTGCGGGTCGGCTTGGTCGATCTTGGTGGCCTGGGCGACGAAGGCGGTGTACTCTTCCAGGGTCATGTCGGCCTCGGCGGCCAGTGCAGGGCAGGGGAAAACGCAGAGGCTACGCTTCAGGCGGCGATCGGCGGTGCGCTCGAAGTAGCTTTTCATCACGGGTTGCAACGCATTGCGGCGGGCTTCTTGCAAATCCGGGGCAGCGGGAGGCTGGCGCAGGTCGAAAGGTGCGCTGATGCTGAGGTAGGCCTCAAACTCTTCCAATCCCTTGCGATAGAGGGTGGGAACGTAGGCAAACTGCTCCACACTGCCGTATTCCCGGAAGGCTTCGCTCTGCCCCTCCACCGCCAGGCTGTATTCCAGGTGCCCCCCGGCCTTGAGCACCTCCCGCTGAATGGCGGCGACCAGAGGTGCCGCCAAGGTGGTGGAGTTTACAAAAAGGCGTTCGCCCGCCCGCAGACTTACGCAGTAATTGACCAACAAGTGGGCGTAGGCGTTCAACTGGGTATCGGTCATAGCATTGGCCATTCGGGGGTGAGCGTAATCAACTGCGGGGCAACCGCAAAAAAACGAAAAGGGTACGGGATTATTTACCTTCCTCCGTACTAAAGTTGGGGCCGCCCCGCAGTGCCCAAAGGGGGGGCTTTACCACTGTTTGGCTACGTAAGGGTAGTTCGTTTGGTACTCTTCTTTGACCATCTCCACCAGGCGCTGCCGTAGCTTATCCAGGTTCTCCCTGGTATGAGCGGAGAGGAGGATGGCCTCGGCACCAAACTGGCCGGATAGGCTCTGGCGGAGGCTTTCTTCTACTTCCTCGCGGCCTTCCTGGTCGAGGTAGAGGTCGTAGTTGCGTTCGCGGAACAGGTCGATCTTATTGAAAACGAGCAAGGTGGGCTTATCCGAGGCATTGAGGTCTTTCAACAGTCCCTGGACCGTCCGGATCTGGTCGTCGTACTGCGGGTGGGCCACGTCGACAACGTGGAGCAGGATGTCGCTTTCCCGCACCTCATCGAGCGTAGACTTGAAGCTTTCCACGAGGTGGTGAGGCAGCTTACGGATGAACCCAACGGTGTCGGTCAGTAAGAAAGGCACGCCCTGGAAAGCGGTTTTCCGTACGGTGGTATCCAGGGTGGCGAAGAGTTTGTCTTCGGCGAAGACTTCACTTTTTGTCAGGAGGTTCATCAGCGTGGATTTGCCAACGTTGGTATAGCCCACCAAGGCCACGCGGACCATCGCATCGCGGCCCTTGCGGCGCGTTTCTGCCTGCCGGTCGAGCTTCTCGAGGTCTTTTTTGAGTTTGCTGATCTTATCGCGGATGATCCGGCGGTCGGTCTCAATCTCCGTTTCTCCCGGACCGCGCATGCCGATGCCCCCGCGCTGGCGCTCCAAGTGGGTCCAGAGGCCGCGCAGGCGGGGCAGCATGTACTGCATCTGGGCCAGTTCCACCTGGGTTTTGGCCTGGGCCGTTTGGGCGCGCCCGGCGAAGATGTCTAGGATGAGCGAGGAGCGGTCGATGATCTTGACCTTCATCATCTCTTCGAGGATGGAAGTTTGCTTGCCACTCAGGTCATCGTCGAAGATGACCATGGTGATGTTTTCGTGCTCCTCGACGTACTTGGCGATTTCGGCTGCTTTGCCGCTGCCGACGAAGGTGCGCTTATCGGGCGTATCGAGTTTCTGGACGAAGCGGCGGGTCGTCTCCGCACCAGCCGTCAGGGCCAGAAATTCCAGCTCATCGAGGTACTCGCTGACTTGTTCCTCGGTCTGCATACGCGTCACGAGGCCCACTACTACCGCCTGTTCGATTTCTTTTTTGAGGCCGACTTCTTTCTTGCCGACGTTCCATTCATTTGCCATACTGTGGGTTGTTAACAAGACTACAGCCGATCAAGTTCTTCGACGAAATTTTGGTAGCTAATGATCTTTGCTCCTGCGAAGTGCTTAATGACGAGCAGGTCTCTATCACCAGTGACGAGGAAATCTGCCCCGGAATCTTTGACCAGAGCCAACAAGTAGTTGTCTTTAGGGTCCCTACAAATATCTACTCGACTAGTGATCCTAACTTCCTCCCCCTCCCGACTGATGAGTTGAATAAGGTTGTCCACGTCTTCTTCGCTAAACCACCGCCGGAACTTATCCCGCATTGAACTGTCGTAGAACTTCTGCAAGAGGTCCGGGCTGAACACCATTCGGATGGTCTTGGTGCCGAGTAAAACATCCAGCTTAATTACCTTGCCGCGCATCAGGGCGCTGATCCATAAATTAGGATCGACAGTGAACCTCATTCTGCTCCCAGCTTCGCGACTTGGCGTCTGGCATCAGCCTCTTTTATCCGCTGCTCCTTCATTTCGGCGAAGAGGTCTTCCAGTTCCTCCTCACTGGGGGGGGGGATTTCCAAGGCATCAAGCCGCGCCAAGACGCGCTTTTCTAAAGTAGCGGCATCGGGCGTGTCCTCTGTTTCCACCTCTTCTTTTTCCAAAACCTGAATGAGACCTACTTTATCAAGGCTTTGCAGGATGGCTAAGGCTTCAGCATCGAGTAGCTTAATCCGGTAGATGGTCATGGAAAGAAGAATTTGGTGCTTAAGGTAAAGGTTTCCCAACAATAGATGGTTGCACGACAGCCAATCTTTGCTCGGTCAACTTGCCTTGCACCTGCGGCCGCGCCCTGAAAAACAAGCCTTAACGGGCGGCGGCGGCCAGCAAATTGGCCATATCAACCTTGGGGCCAATGAAGGCGGCCAGCTCGCTGATCTTGATGCGTTCCTGCTGGAGCGTGTCGCGGTCGCGGATGGTGACGGTGCCGTCGTCGATGCTGTCGTAGTCGACCGTGACGCAAAAGGGAGTGCCGATGGCGTCCTGGCGACGGTAGAGTTTGCCAATGGAGCCGGTGTCGTCGTACTGCACATCGAAGCGGAAGCGGAGATCGTTGAAGATGTCTTTGGCGATCTTGACGATGCGTTCTTCGGTGCGTTTGAGCGGGAGGATGGCCACTTTGATGGGTGCCAGGGCGGGGTGGAGAGCCAGCACGTCGCGCACGTTGGTGGGGTCGTCCTGGCCGGGCACCATCTCTTCGCGCAGGGCGTAGCTGAGGGTGGCCAGGAAGAGGCGGTCGGCACCGATGGACGTTTCCAGCACGTAGGGCACGTAGCTCTCGTTGCGCTCGGGGTCGAAGTAGGTCATTTTCTTGCCCGAGAGCTCCTGGTGGGCACCGAGGTCGAAGTCCGTCCGGCTGTGGATGCCTTCGAGTTCCTTAAAGCCGAAGGGGAAATCGAATTGGATATCGACGGCCGCATCGGCGTAGTGGGCCAGGTTATCGTGATCGTGGAAGCGGAGTTTTTCCGCCGGGTGGCCCAGGGCCAGGTGCCACTTCATACGGGTTTCCTTCCAGTAGGCGTACCATTCCTGCTGGGTGCCGGGCTGGATGAAAAATTGCATTTCCATCTGTTCAAATTCGCGCATGCGGAAGATGAACTGCCGGGCGACGATCTCGTTGCGGAAAGCTTTGCCAATTTGGGCGATGCCGAAGGGCAGCTTCTGGCGGGTAGATTTCTGAACATTGAGGAAGTTGACAAAAATGCCCTGGGCGGTTTCCGGCCGGAGGTAAAGTTTGCCTTCCTCGCCCGCCACGTTGCCCAGCTGGGTGGAGAACATGAGGTTGAACTGCCGCACTTCCGTCCAGTTCTTACTGCCCGTATCGGGGTCGCTGATGCCGAGATCGACGATGAGCTGGTGGAGTTCCTGCATATCGCCGTTGGTCATGGCCGTGGCCAGGCGCTTGCTGATCGTTTCGTGTTCAGCGGCGTAACGGAGCACGTTGGGGTTGGTGGCGCGGAACTGGGCCTCGTCGAAAGCCTCGCCGAATCGTTTGGCGGCTTTTTCGATCTCCTTGGTCATTTTGCCCTCGATCTTATCGAGCTGTTCTTCGATGAGGACGTCGGCGCGGAAACGCTTCTTGCTGTCCTTGTTGTCCACCAGCGGGTCGTTGAAGGCATCGACGTGGCCGGAGGCTTTCCAGGTCTTGGGGTGCATGAAGATCGAGGCGTCCAGGCCCACGATGTTCTCGTGCAGTTGTACCATGCTGCGCCACCAGTACTCCTTCAGGTTGTTCTTCAGCAGTACGCCCAGGGGGCCGTAATCGTAGGCGGCGGCCAGGCCGTCGTAAATTTCGGAGCTTTGAAAGACGAAACCGTAATCCTTGGCGTGGGCGGTCAGTTTTTTGAAATCGGCAAAGGTGGGGTTAGCCATGGTGAGTGGTCTTCAGTTTGGAGTCTGTGCCGCAGCCGGGTTGGCTACGGGGCTGCAAAGATAGTAAAGGGGGAAAGGAGTAAGGGAATGGAGGGCGCGGCCGCAGGTGCCGGGCAGGTTGAAGGCCAGGCCCGTCCTCACACCTCGAAGCCCGGTATGCCCTTCCCACCCAGCAATTCCACCTCCGGCGGGCCGAAGCGGAACTGGGTGTAAGTGATGGTTTTGCCCAGGCCCTTGTGGAGTTTTTCGTAGTACGTTTCTGTGCTCAACTCGGGCAGGGGCAGGGGCTTGGCGTAGATGTCGTGGTCGTGGTACAAGACTTCCACGGCGGGCTGGTGGGCGAAGGTCTGCTGCGTCCAGTCGTAGAGTTCGCGGCTGTCGGTTTTCAGGTGGACGAGCCCGCCGGGGCGCAACAGATGGCGGTACTGGCGCAGAAAGCGGGGGGCGGTGAGGCGGCGGTTTTCCTTGCCTTTTTTGAGGAAGGGGTCGGGGAAGGTGATCCAGATTTCGTCGATCTCCCCCGGCGCAAAAAAGGTGGCGATGATCTCGATGCGGGTACGGAGGAAGGCGGCGTTGTGAAGGCCTTCCGCCTGGGCGATTTTGGCCCCCTTCCAGATGCGGGCCCCTTTGATGTCAACACCCAGGAAGTTACGGCCGGGGTACTGCCGTGCCAGATCTACCGTGTACTCCCCGCGCCCGCAGGCAAGCTCGAGGGTAATGGGGTTGGCGTTTCCGAAATGCCCCTGGGCCCAGTTGCCCCGCCGGTCTACGGCCTGGCCGCCAGCCCCGATGAGCGCAGGGTTGCGGGGGTCGAAATTTTCGTAAACGTTGGGGAGCTGCAGGATTTCGGCAAATTTCTGGAGCTTATTCCGGGTAGACATGCGGAAAAGGATTAACTTGAATGTGCGCGCCGCCACGCAGCAACGGGGCGCAAAGATATTCTACAGTTCATAGTTCAGTAGTCGTTAGTTGCCCAGCACCAGCTAACCACGACCTATGAACTACCGAACTACCGAACTACTGAACTATGAACTACTGAACTATGAACTACTGAACTATGAACTAATCCCCTAACTTTGCCAAATGTCCCACAAGCCCCGTCTCACCCCGATGACTGACCACGTGACGATCCTCTCGATCACGGGCAGCCGCTTTCTTTCCGAAAAAATCGCCGCCGCCTACGGGCAGGAACTGGGGGAACTCGAAGTCGCCCGCTTCAACGACGGCGAAATGCAGCCCATCATCCGGCAAAGCATCCGTGGCGAATACGTCTTCATCATTGGCAGCACCTTTCAGCCCCACGAAAACCTGATGGAAATGCTGCTTACCATCGACGCCGCCCGGCGCGCCTCGGCCGGCTACATCTGCGCCGTTATCCCCTACTTCGGCTACGCCCGCCAAGACCGCAAAGACCAGCCCCGCGTACCCATCAGCGCCAAACTCATCGCCAACCTCCTCGTCGAAGCGGGCGCCGACCGCATCATGACCCTCGATTTGCACGCCGACCAAATCCAGGGCTTTTTCGATATCCCCGTCGATCACCTCCAGAGTCAGGCCATCTACATGCCTTACTTTCAGGGACAAGACATGAGCAACGTCACCTTCGCCAGCCCCGATATGGGCGGCGTAAAACGGGCCCGTGCCTACGCCAAATACTTCGCCCGCGATATCGTCATCTGCGACAAATACCGCAAACGCGCCGGTGAAATTGAGGGCATGACCCTCATCGGCGACGTCACCGGGGCCGACGTCATCCTCGTCGACGATCTCGTCGACACCGCCGGAACCCTCTGCCGCGCCGCCGACCTGATCATGGAAAACGGCGCCAAAAGCGTCCGGGCCATCGCCAGCCACCCCATCCTGAGTGGTTCCGCCTACGAACGCATCGAAAAATCTGCCCTCGAAACCCTCATCGTTTGCGACGCCGTCCCCCTCAAGCAAATTTCTGCCAAGATCAAGGTCCTCTCCTCCGCCCAGCTCTTTGCCACGGCCATCCGCAACGTCCACGACAACGAATCGATCTCCGCCCTCTTCGTCGAAGAGCGCTAGGGCTCCTTTACTCCTTTCCTCCTTTACTCCTTTCCCCCCTTAAATAATGCTGTACTGCACAAAGTCCGCTTTCTCCGGGTAGTCGGTCGTATAGTGCAGGCCGCGGCTTTCGTGGCGGAGGCTGGCGGCTTTGGTGACGAGGAAACCCACCGTAATGAGGTTGCGCAGTTCGCAGAGCTGGGTGCTTACCAGGCTGTTTTTGTAGAGGTCTTCGGTTTCCGTACCCAGCAATTCCAGGCGGTTGCGGGCCCGTTCGAGGCGTTTGTTGCTCCGCACGATGCCGACGTAGCTGGACATCACCTCTTTGAGCTCCTTGGTGCTCTGGGTGATGAGTACCTGCTCGTCGGGTTTGCTCGTAGCCGTCCGGTTCCAGTTCGGAATGCCGTCGGGCACCTGGGCCGTATCGATGTTGGCGGCGATGCAGTGGGCGATGCGGTGGCCAAAAACCAGGGCTTCCAAAAGGCTGTTGCTGGCCAGGCGGTTGGCACCGTGCAGGCCCGTGCTGGTGCACTCCCCGCAGGCGAAGAGCTGGTTGACGCTCGTCTTGCCGTACTCGTCTACCTTCACGCCACCGCACATGTAGTGGCAGGCGGGGCAGACGGGAATGAGGTCTTTGGCGGGGTCAATGCCAATGCTCTTGCACTTTTCGTGGATGGTGGGGAAGTGGCGGATGAAGTGTTCGGCGGGGATGTGCGTGCAGTCCAGGCACATAAATTCCAGTCCCGCCAGCTTCATCTCGTTGTCGATGGCGCGGGCCACGATGTCGCGGGGAGCCAAAGAGCCGCGGGGGTCGTAGTCGTGCATAAACTCCGTACCGTCGGGCCGCTTCAGAATAGCCCCTTCGCCCCGGACGGCCTCGCTGACGAGAAAGGCTTGCGGGTCTAAACCGGGATTGTACAGCGCCGTGGGGTGAAACTGTACAAATTCCATGTTTTCGAGGTGGACCTTGGCGCGGTAGGCCATGGCAATGCCGTCGCCCGTTGCAATGACGGGGTTGGTGGTGCTGCGGTAAATCTGTCCATTCCCCCCGGCCGCCAGCACGGTGTTCCGGGCCAGGATTTTCTCGATCTCCCCCGTTTGCCGGTTCAGGACGTAGGCGCCGTAGCAGGTGATGTCAGGCGTCAACTTCGTCACAATGTAGCCCAGGTGGTGCTGGGTGAGCAGGTCGAGGGCGAAATAGTGTTCGTGCACCGTGAGGTTCTTCAGCGTCGCGGCCTTAGCACTCAGGGCGCGTTGGATCTCCCAGCCCGTCAGGTCTTTGTAGTGGAGAATGCGGTTTTCGGAGTGTCCGCCCTCCCGGCCCAGGTCGTACTTCTTAAAGCGGTCCGTATCGAAACGCGTACCCCAATCGATGATCTCTTCCACCCGCGTGGGGCCTTCTTCGACGACGATGCGGACGATGTGTTCATCACACAATCCCGCTCCCGCGTCGAGGGTATCGGCGATGTGCTTTTCGTAGTTGTCCGAGCCATGGTCCCACACCGCCGCCACGCCGCCCTGGGCGTAGCTGGTGTTGCTTTCCCGCTCGTTTACTTTGGTGAGGACATCAATTTTCAGGTCGGGGCGGAGCAAGGACAGTTTGATGCCCGTGCTTAGTCCGGCGATTCCGGAGCCGATGATGAGAACGTCGGTTTGCAGCATGATGAATACCGGTGGCTTGGTTGGTCAATTAAGTGGCAGCGCGCCACTGTTGCGGGGCCCGTTCACGAAACGGACGGCGGGGCAAGAGGTTTGGCCGCTGGGCGTCACACTTTTTTCTTCGCTTTCAGCAGGTCTTGCAGGTGGTGCCGCGTTACGCCGAAGCGCTTTTTGAGGGCTTTGACTTCCTCCTTGGCCTCCGCGCGTTTACGGCCTTTGACGGCGGTGATCATCACATTTTTGGCGGTGTGCTCCAGGGGGATGAACTCAAAGAGTTTGGTTTGGTAGCCTTCGGCTTCCAGCAGCAGGGCCCGGATGCCGTCGGTAAGCATCGCGGCCTGCCATTCCAGGAGGATGCCGTTGCCGAGCAGGGGCTTCATTTCTTCGGGCACTTCCATTTCGCGGCGCACCTGCTTCTGGCAGCAGGGGGCCACCACCATGATGTCGGCTTTGGCTTGCAGGCCCTTGAACAGGGCATCGTCGGTGGCCGTATCGCAGGCGTGCAGGGCGATGAGGACGTCAATGCGGTCGGCGGTAAAACCATCGATGCTGCCCTCGGTAAAATGCAGGCCATCGAAACCACTCTTGAGGGCTACCATCCGGCATTTTTCCACCAGTTTAGGGCGCAGCTCAACGCCCGTTACCGTCACGTCGAGGCCAAGGGAATTGACCACGTGGTCGTAGAGGGCAAAGGTGAGGTAGCCACTGCCCGATCCCATATCGACGATGTGGGCTCCGTTGGCGAGGGGGAAATCGCGGAGCAGGCCATCGATGATTTCCACAAACTTATTGATCTGCTTGTACTTGCGCTTACCGTCGCGGAGCACCTCGCCGCGCTCGTTGGTAATGCCCAGGTCGTGCAGGTACATGCGGTCGGCGGGGATTTCGCGGTGCTTGGCCCGGTCGTGTTCCTGTACTACGGGGTCGGTGGGGCGCGGCCGCAGGTGCAGGGTTTTGCGTAAAAAGCGCGCGTTGCCCTTCCGCGTCAGGGTAATGCTGAACTGCTCGTGGGTGGTGAATAAGTCGGCATTGCCGTAGTCTACGCCCAGCGCGCTTTCGAGCAAGGAGATGCCCATGCCAATCAGGTGGTTTTTCACTTCCTCCCGGTCTTCGTAGCGGTGGGTGATCTGGAGCTGGGTACGTCCTTTGATCTGCACCAGCCGGGCGTAGCGGTTGCGCGGCAAGTCATTCCCGCCGTGGCGGGGCTTGCTCAGGGTGAGTTTCAATAATTCTCCCTTGGCGGCAGCAGCGCGCGCGGCAGACCAAAATTCCAGTAACGGACTTCCCATGGCGCGAAGATAGAACACCGGCCATCGCCCTGCAGCAAAAATCCTGCGCCGCTTCCTGATCGTTGCCGCCCTAAATTGCGTTTGTAAGGCAGGCGACCCACCGAAGCCACCCCCCATCTTTCCAAAAATCTTCCGCCCATGCGCAGCATCCCTATCCTCCTCATCGTCGCCTTGCTCGCTTTTCTGCTGGGCATCGCCGCCTTCTGGGGCTTCAGCAATACCGGGCAACAGGTTACCAAAGAAGAGGCCACCATCTTGCTGGAGCGCGTCCGTAAGGTCACTAAGTTGGTCACCGTAGAAGGAGACGTGAGCGAAATTTTCAACTCCGGCCAAACCAGGGACGTCACTTTTTACCTTCCGCTGCCTACCCGCTTTACCTTCCGCAAGGAGGCGATGGTGCAGGTCCAGGGCACCGTCCTGGTCGGCTACGACCTGGAACAACTGGAGATCCACGTAGACGAGGCCACCCGCACCGTCACCCTCAGCAACTTCCCGGACCCCGAGATTTTAGCCATCGACCACGAGTTGGTCTACCGCAACCTCGAAGAGAGCTGGTTCAATACCTTCACCGCCGAAGACTACAGCCTGATGAACAAACAGGCCAAAGAACGGCTCCGCGACAAGGCCCTCAGCAGCCACCTCATCGATAAAGCCCGCACCGAAGGCAACGCCTTGATCGAGACGATCACCTTCCTGGTAGAGGCATCAGGTTATACCCTCGTGCTGGAAGCCGCCGCGCCCGTTCCTCCCACCTTGCTGGAATAGGATTGCGGTTTTGGCAGTTATCGACAAGGTTTCCCGAGCGAGTGACTGCACAGCAGGCTCATGCCTCGCTTTCACGACTTGCCCGGCACCTGCGGCCGCGCCCTTACTCCTTTTTCCCCTTACCCCCTTCCGCCTTTAATCCTTTATTCCCTTCCTACTTTCCCCCTTTATTCCTTTCCCCCTTTATTCCCTTACCTGCCCTTCTCCTTCCACCAGCCACTTGTAGCTCGTAAGGGCGTCCAGGCCCATCGGTCCGCGGGCGTGCAATTTCTGGGTGCTGATGCCGATTTCGGCGCCGAGCTCAAATTGCCCGCCGTCGGTGAAGGCCGTGCTGGTGTTAGCGTAAACGACGGCGGCGTCGACCTCCCGCAAAAACCGTTCAACGCTCGCGGGGTCATCGCTGACGATGGCTTCGCTGTGGCGGCTGCCGTAGCGGCCAATGTGCTCGGTGGCTTCGGCCAGGTCATCCACCGTTTTAATCGCCAGGCGCATGCTCAAAAATTCGGTTCCGAAGCTGTCTGCCGTAGCGGCGTGGAGCAGGTCGGCGGGGTAGTATCCCTCCAATGCCGCGTAGGCGGCGGGGTCGGCGTAGACTTCGCACCGGTGTTTTTCTCCCAGTTCCGTGAGCAAGCCGGGTAAATGCGGCAATTGCCGGCGGTGCAGCAAGAGGCAGTCGAGGGCATTGCAAACGCTGACGCGGCGGCTTTTGGCGTTGGTGATGATGTTGCGGGCCCAGTCCAGATGAGCGGTAGCATCGACGTAGGTGTGGCAGATGCCCGCGCCGGTTTCGATGACGGGTACGCTGGCGTTGTCCCGGACGAAATCGATCAGTCCCTGGCTGCCACGGGGGATGATGACGTCTACCAGGCCCACGGCCTGGAGGATTGGGGCCAGGGCGCTGCGTTCGGCTGGCGCCAGGTAGCAGGCGGCGGGTAAGCCCGTTGTGATGAGCGCCGCGTCAATGAGTTTTTTGATGGCCAGGTTGCTGGCGGCGGCATCGCGGCTCCCCTTCAGCACCGTGGCGTTGCCCGCCTTGAGGTTAAGGGCAAAGACGTCGAAAGTAACGTTGGGCCGCGATTCAAAGACTACCCCTACTACGCCGATGGGTACACTCAGGCGACGGAGCCGGAGGCCATTGCCCAGGGCCCGGTTTTCCAATTCCCGCCCCAGCGGACTGGGCAGTTCCGCCACCCGCCGCAGGTCTTCTGCAATGGCGCGCAGGCGCAGCGGGGTCAGTTCCAGGCGGTCGTACTTGGGGTCGGCAGGGTCCATCCTGGCTAAGTCTTCGGCGTTGGCGTCCAGCAAAGTGGCGGTGTTGGCCTCCGTCAGGTCGGCCAGCGTGCGCAGGCAGGCGTTGAAGCGCTCCACGGGCTGCCGGTTGAGTGCAGCGGCGGCCGCGCGCAACTCGCCCAGCGCGGCCCGGATGGCGGTGGATAGATCGGGGGAATTCGTTGTCATGGAAAAAGTATCGGCGGTAGCGGGGTTACCCTGGATGGGGCATGGGGCAAAGGTAAAGGAGATTTTCAAGGAGAGCGACTGGCTAACTGGAACCCCTTTTATAGCGCACCCAAAATCGCATCAATTTTATCCTTGATGGTGTGGTAAATGCTTTGGCCCAGTAAGTGGACCTCGGTTGTGCCCACTTCTAATTGGTTCGGGCTAAAGTTGGCCACAGCATTCGCGATGGCGGTAGAAATAAGAAGGGGGTGCTTTCTTGAGTCAAATCCCCCAGGGATTTCGGTATTTACATATGATTTCCACGCTCTGCAAGTGTCAATATTTTCAATTTCTGGTTTAGCGGACAAATGATGGTAATAGAGCCATACTTCGAAGCAAGGGTTGCTTTTTACCAGGGCCCAATTGCTTTTGGTGGCTATTGCAGCATTGATGTGGGCAATCTGCGGAGTCCTAGAGTCGAACTTGTCCGTATCAAGGTCAATGACCAGCCAAACTTCGTCGGAAGGGCGGGCTTCGTACTTTGGCAAAATATTATTTTTTGGGTCACCGTAAATGGATGAAACAGCGATTTTGTACAGGCCCCAAGGAGAGTTGTCTTCCTGGCCACTCAATTCGTAGACCTCGATGTTGATGCGACTATCAATTGCTTTGAAATAATTGAAATAGGCGTTTTCTCGCTTCTTACCTTCGCAGAATATGAATATTTTTTTGGCGTCTTCGCTGGGTTCTTCCCGCTCAAAGAGTCGCTTCTTCAGTATCATACTGGTGCCAGTTTAGGGTTTCAAGGTCGTTCAGAAACGGAATAGCACCGTAGCGACCGGAAAGATAGCCTTTTTGGATGTCAAGCGTTTTGTGCTCTTTGAATTTACTTAGGGAATACAAATCAGTACTGCCCAAAGTATCTTTCTCCGCAAACCAGATTTCATCCTGCCTGAAAATCGATTGGTCCAGGAGATTGGATTCGTGGGTGGTGAAGATGAGCTGGCCCTGACTGGAAGTATCCAAAGAAAATTTTTCCACCAATTTCTTGATCAAAAGCGGATGGATGCTCCTTTCTATCTCGTCAATCAAGAATACCTTTCTCCCTTCGCTCAAGGCCCGGAAAGCTGGCACGAAGTCCAGTAGCCTATTGGTTCCATCGGATTCTTCAGCCAGGTCAAATGCGGCTTCTTTATTTAATGTGCTGTGGTTGATGCGGAGTTGTTTCACCCAGTATTTATCGTTCTCTTTAACTACTACATAGTCATCGTTTCCTTGGGTTCGGCTTCTTACCAGGGAACCAGGAGAATCCTCCAGCATTTCCAATATGGAAAATACATCTCTTTCATTGTCCTCTCCAAAGAACTCCTGAACGCTTTTCTTCTCTATCTGCAAAGAAGAAATACCAACGTTAAAAGCACGCATCATGTCTTCTGCGTAAGACTTGAAGCCACTGTTATTATCGAGTATTTCCGCTAGTGCATTCGGCTTATAAGCAGGAAGTATGATGACTAACGTTTTGGTGATCCATTGGAATGCTTTTCGGCAATCGTCAAAATAGTCACTTTCTCTGTTAGACAAAAGTTTTAAGATAAGTATATCCGGGTGAATGAAATCGGATACCAAGATGTCTTTCAAAACTTTCCCTTGGTCAGAACTATTGAACCCTTCTGCAAAATTAATTACCGTTTTGTCCTCCTTGGTGAAACGTTCATAGATCAGTACGTCTTCTGCATCAGATAAACCTGATCGGTATAACTCTTCCCTGAATACTACGTTGCCTTTGAGTTGAACGGCATATACATACGCAATATCTTGCTCGATAAACTCAAGGGCAATGGTCTGGGGAACTCCAGGGCCGGAGTTGAACTTGAAGGCAGAATCCTTGAGGCCATAGGGATATTTGCCTTCCCGGACGAAAGACTGTAGCAGCTCCAATGTTTTGATCAAATTGGACTTTCCCGCCCCATTCGCCCCGTAGACGCTGGCCATTTTCAAAAGAGAGATGCCCCCCAGGTCATACTGGTGATGGGGTAATGTCCCTAGACGCTTGTATGGGAGCATGTTAAACTCCCGCTGCTTCCCGAAGGAGAAGATGTTTTCCAGGACGACTCGAATCAACATGCGCGTGATATTTTCACGCAAAATACAGCTTATCGGCTAGGTTGGCAAAGTTTTTAAGGAAATCCAAGATGATCTAGTGAAATTATTTCGCGAAAGGTTCCCCGCAAGCAATCTACCTCCCCCATCACTACCACCCCCCCACAATCGGCAAGGTAACCGAAGTCCCCGCCAAATCCACCGTCAGCTGCGTGCCTGGTTGGGGGTGGAGCGTGAACTCTTTGTCGCTGGAAAAAATGAGGAGCCCGATTTGCTGCCCGGCGCGGATCACCTGGTCGTCGGGCATAAGGTCAAAAGTGACGTCGTAAAAAGTGCCGGGGACGAGCGGCGCGCTCTCCCGCAGCGAAGTGCGGTTTTGCGGGTCGGCCCAGCCGCGCGTGATGAGGTTGTCGGTAATCCGGCCACGCCGCTTTTCCTCCCAGGGCAGGGAAACGAGGTACACGGAGAGATTGGCCGCCGGCTTGCTGCTGGCCAGGCGCACCGTCACGCGCGGCGTGCCCGAAAGGTGGACGTCTTTTTCCAGCACGGGGGTAGCGTACAAGAGGCGGTGCTCGGTGTAGTCAGCTGCCGCCAGGGCCGCCGCATTGAAGGAGAAATTATCCACCAGCGTTTCTTTTTTCATGGCTTTGGTCCGCGTGGTGCCCAGCCCGCCCACGCCCGGCGCACCGGCGCTGGGGTAGAAGGTGACCTCCCGGGCCTCCGGGTGCGGGTAGTCGGGGTAGGCCGTGGGTTCCTGGGGGTCTGCGTATTCGCGGACAATCCAGGACCGCGGTTCATCTTCCACGCCATTCTCCACGCCGTGCAGGTAGCGGGTAAACCAGCGGTTCATCATCGACATGGGCGGCGGCCCCCCGTGACCATCCTGGTGGTAATAGATTTTGGCGGGCAGGCCCATCTCCCGCGCTTTGGCGTAGATGCGGTAGCTGTGTTCGGGCATCACGTTCCAGTCGTTGAAGCCGTGCGACATCAGCAGGGCCGCCTTCATCCCCGCCATGTGGTTGAGGTAGTCGCGGCCAGCCCAGAAGTCGTTGTAGTCGCCCGTAATCCGGTCCATGCCCTCCTTCATTTCCTTATCGCGCACCGTGGCGTTGTTGTAGGCCCGCTTGGCTTCATCGCCGCTGTGGATAAAGTCGTAGAGCACGTCAATGTCTTCCCCCAGGTAGCCGCCCGGCGACCGCACCAGGCCATTGGAGCGGTAATAGTGGTAGTAGGAAGTGTTAGGGGCGATGGGGATGATGGCCTCCAGCCCGGGCACGCCCGTAGTGGCCGCCGCCAGGGGCAGGGTGCCGTTGTAGGAGGTGCCCGTCATGCCTACCTTGCCGGAAGACCAGTAGGCCTTCACTTCTTCGCCGCCCGTAGCTTCGGTGTAGCCCTTGGCGCGGCCGCAGAGCCAATCGATGACGGCCTTGGGAGCCAAAGACTCGTTGGGGCCACCCACCGTCGGGGCCCCCTGCGAAAGGCCCGTCCCCGGCGAGGAGGAATGAACTACAATGTAACCCCGCGGCACCCATTCCGTCAGGTGAGAATTCGAAATGACGGGGCGCTTCCCCCGCCGCACCACCTCGGGGTGGATGTGCTCCGGCCCCGCAACGCCCAACTCGTGGCGCACGTCCCAAAACAACTCCTGCCCGCCCTCGGCGACCCCCGCAAAGTAGGGGCTGGTAACGTACACAATAGGCAGTTTCAGGCCCTCCGTTTCGGTCTGCGGCGGCCGCGTCACGCTCACGTGCATGCGGTCGGGCCGCGCGTCGCCGTCGGTATCAAACGTCGTTTCTACCCACAAATCGTGGCGAATCCACTTACTCTCATCCGCAAAGCCAGGCACCACCTGGGCTTCCCCGTCGGCAAAGACCGGCAGCGTTTTCTCGGGGGGTTGGGCCAGCAACAGGAGCGGCAGGCAGTAACAGAGGGCCAGGAGGTAGATGCGCTTTTTCATGCCGGGAAGATAGGGTTTTTAGCGGAGCATCGTTCCAATTGGCTTCGCTATGGAGTCGTCCGCGCGACACCGTTTTATCGTTAGGGCGCGGCCGCAGGTGCTCCCCCCCGACCCCCCGACGGGGGGAGAACGGACAAGGAGCCAGGCCCGATGCCGGCCGACAACTTGTCAGGACGATACGGCTGGAACGCAGTTTGCGGAACCGACCCCAACACCAACATCATAATGACTATGCAGAAAGGCAATATCTCGGTTCAAACGGAGAACATCTTTCCCATCATCAAGAAGTTTCTTTACTCCGATCAGGAAATTTTCCTGCGCGAGCTCGTCTCTAACGCCGTTGACGCAACCAGCAAACTCAAGACCCTGGCCCGCAAAGGCGAGGTCAAAGACCCGGTAACCGATACCACCATCGATATCCTCATCGACGAAACCGCCGGCACACTGACCATCCGCGACCGCGGCATCGGAATGACCGAAGAGGAGGTGAAAAAGTACCTCAACCAGGTTGCCCTCTCTTCCGCCCAGGATTTTGTGGACAAGTACAAGGACGAAGCCAGCATCATCGGCCATTTTGGCCTGGGCTTCTATTCCGCGTTCATGGTCGCCGACCGCGTCGAAGTCGTCACCAAATCCTACCAGGAAGGCAGCGAAGCCGTCCGCTGGACCTGCGAAGGCGACCCCAGCTACGAAATCGGCCCCGCCGAACGCGACTTCTACGGTACCGACGTCATCCTCCACATCTCCGAAGACAGCAAGCAGTACCTCCAGGACGCAGAAATCGAAGCCCTCCTCAATAAGTACGCCCGCTTCTTACCCGTTCCCATCCGCTTTGGTACCCGTACCGAAACGACTTACGAAGAGTCCGACGAAGCCGTAGTGGAAGGCGAAGAAAAACCCAAGCCCAAAAAGGTAGAGACCGAGGTCGATAACATCATCAACAACACTGACCCACTCTGGAAGAAAAACCCGGCGGACCTGACGGACCAGGACTACAAAGACTTCTACCGCGAGCTCTATCCCATGGGCCAGCCACCGATGTTCTGGATCCACCTCAACATCGATTACCCTTTCCACCTCACCGGGGTCCTCTACTTCCCGAAACTCTCCGGAAGCCTGGAGTTGCAGCGCAACAAGATACAGCTCTACAGCAACCAGGTCTACGTTACGGATAACGTCAAGGAAATCGTCCCCGAGTTCCTGACCCTCCTCCACGGCGTGATCGATTCACCGGACATTCCGCTGAACGTATCCCGTTCCTACCTCCAGGCGGATTCCAACGTCAAGAAAATCACCAGCTACATCACCAAGAAGGTGGGCGAAAAGCTCAGCAGCCTCTTCAAAGACAACCGCGAAGACTATGAGTCTAAGTGGGCCGATCTCGGCGTCTTCGTAAAGTACGGCATGATCTCCGAGGAGAAATTCTACGACCGGGCCACCAAGTTCGTCCTGCTGGAAAACACGGAGGGCAAGAAGTTCACCCTCGAAGAGTACCGCGAGCGCATCAAGGAAAATCAGACCGATAAGTACGACCGGCTGGTGGGCATCTACACCGCCGACGCCGAAAAGCAGCACACCCTGGTGAGCGCCGCCACCGACCGGGGTTACGACGTTCTTCAGCTGGAGCACGCCATCGATGCGCCCTTCATCCAGTCGCTGGAGGCAAAGGAAGAAAAAATCACTTTCGTACGGGTAGACTCGGCCACCCCCGATCAGCTCGTGCAGAAAGACGAAGAGAAGGAAAACCTGCTCTCCGAAGAAGAGCGCGGCACGGTATCGGAACTCTTCAAAGGCATCGTCGGCCAGGCCGGCTCCGTTGAAGTTAAGCCCCTGGATACCACCGATGCGCCCGTGCAAATCGTTCGCCCCGAGTTCATGCGGCGGATGAAGGAGATGCAGATGCTCCAGGGCATGGATACGAGCATGTTTCCCGATATGTACCAGGTCATCATCAACGCCAACAGCCCCGTGGTAAAGTCTGGCCTGCTGGCCAAAACCGATACCGCCGAGCGCGAGGAAAGTGCCCGCCACCTCTACCAGTTGGCCCTGCTGAGCCAGCAAATGCTCTCCGGTGCCGACCTGAAGGCCTTCATCGAACGCTCCATGAAGATGATGGCGTAGGGAATAAGCGGACCCTGCTGCTGCCACCAAATAGTAAGCGCGGTACCGGATGCATCCGGTACCGCGCTTACTATTTGATTCAATCCGTCCCGGACGAGTGTCCGGGAGCTAAAGCGCCTTATTGGCCAGCTTCGAGCAGCGCGATGTATTTATCGGCAGCGGCGGCTTCGGGGCTTTGGCCGAAATCGGACTTCAGGCGACGGAAGGCGGTGAGGGCTTCTTCGTTGCGGCCCTGGGTGCGCAGCAGGAGGGCTACTTTGTTCTGGTAGTAACCGCCGGTCAGGAAGTTGTCGCCTGCGGCATCGATGGCTTTTTGGTAGGCATCCATGGCGGCTTCCGTATTGCCGAGTTCGCTTTCTGCGTCGCCAATGACGCCAAACTTCATGGTGGGCAGAAGGCGACCCTTGGCCTTGAAAGACTTGGCAAAATCCAGGGCGGCTTCGTACTGCCCGAGGTTGAGGTAGCTCACGGCGGCGTAGTAGTTGGCCAGGTTGCCGGCTTCGGTGCTGCCGTAGTTATCGATGATGTCCAGGAAACCGGGGAAGCCCTGTCCGGGGTTGGTCAGCGCCAGGGCAAAGCTGTCGCGCTCAAACTGCACCTGGGCCTGTTGCATTTCGGCAGCGGCGTTTTTCTCGGCGGGCAGCTTCACGAAGGTATTGTAAACGACGTACCCAATCACGAGGGCGGCAACGATGAGCGCACCGTACACAATCGTGTTCCGGTGGCGTTCGAAGAAGTCCAGGCCCTGGTTGCGTACCTCAACGATGTCTACTAAAGTATCATCACCCTCTACGGTGGTAGTCCCCGTACCGCCTTTTCGGCCCGTGCTTGGCGTGCCAGTGGGGCGACGTCCGATGTTGTTTTTCTTTGCCATTTTCCAAATTGTTTTGTTGCCTCCCGGCGGGAGGCTCGAAAGCGAGCGCAAAGATAAGCATTCTCGGGATAAACAAGTTAGCCACTCGCGCCAAGCCAGTCTTTAGCGTGCCGCTGAAAAAAAAAGAGGTGCCCCGGAAAGCGGAGCACCTCACAACCATTTGAGACTAGTAAAAACACTTAAATCTGGAGTTAATCGATTTCGATATCGCCGTAGCTGGTGCTGATGTCGATCTTTCCCATGCCGTTACCCGGCATAGTGCCTCTGACGGTCCGGCTGTTGCTTTCTTTGGAGGAATTCACTTTGGCCCGGCTTTCGTCGATGGAGATGTCGCCGTAGCGGGTCACAAGATCCATGGTGTAGCCAGCGCCCGCCTCCACGTCAAGGACCACGTCAATGTAACGGGTGCGGATATAGACCCGCTCGAAGCCGGCGGCTAGGTCTTCAATTTCCAGGTCGCCGTAGCTTCCGTCTACTTCGATCTCTTTGGTGACGCGGCCGATAGAGAAGTCGCAGTAATTGCCATCCAAAAAGATGCGGCCCACCTTGGCAATTTCCAGGTCGTTGTAGCTCCCGGTCATGCGCAGTTCTTCGGCGCTTTCAATTTCGAGCTCTTCGTAGCCGATGTCCACCGTGAGCTTTTTGGCCGTCCCGATGCGGCAGTCGCTGTAGCGGCCGTCGTACCGCAGGTCGCCTACCTTAGTCAGCACCCCTTCGCCGTAGCGTACCTTGAACGAGCTTTCTTTTCCCAGCAGGGCGACGCGGGCCGAGCCGTAGGAGACGGAGATTTCGTTGGTGCCGGCCAGGTCGCCAGCTACCAAATCGCCGTAACCAACCGTCAGCACGGTATTGCCATTCAGGTTGGGCAGACTGACGTCGCAGTACTTTGCCGTGGTTTCCAGATTAGCAGAGGCGGGCATTTTCACGGTGTAGTAGATGCGGAAATCGTTGGAATTGTTGTTCCAGCCCCAGTCGCCGTCCATTACCTGCCGGAACCAGCTCTTGTTCCCGCCCTCACCGATGGAAGTCACCGCCGAAGCGCTGTTGCCCGAACCGGAAAAGGTGATTTCAATGCGGTTGAAGGCGCGGTCGGCATTTTCCTTGGAGGAAGCGGAAACTTTCACGCGTACATCAATCTGTACCTCGCTCCGGGTCCAGGTTTCCACCTTGATCTCCCCGTAGCGATTGTCCAGGCGTACGGTTCCATTGCCGGAAATGGGAAAGGTTTTGGAATAGTTCTTTTCAAAGTCCTGGGCCCTGAGCCAGGGGGCTGCCCCCAGCTCTGTCCCTGCCAACAGCAGGAGGATGGGCAGCAGGGCGCTGATGATGTGTTTAAATTTCATTGTTGTTTGATTGAGTAGTTGCTTCCTCCATTGGGGGAGGGGGTAATTGCCGCTGGATGCGGAGAAGAATATCGAGTTTGGTACGGTAGGTGCCGATGAGTTTTTGGACGAGGTCGGCGCGTTGGGAAACGGGCACTTCGAGTAGCGCATTGCGGATGTCTTCCGTTGCTTCGTCGATGGCCGCCAGGTCTTCAATCAATTGAGGATCGTGATTAGCCTGGGTCACCGCCGTCACCTGGTCCGCAATTTTGCTGCGGTAAAAGCTTTCGACTTCGGCAAAGTCGGGGTCAATCCGCGCAATCTCTGCCGCCAGCCGGTCTTCTTCGGCGCTCCGGTAGCCCCGGCTGTTGCCCAGGGTAAAGGCGGTGGCCAACAGGAGGAGCAAACTGGCCGCAATGCCCAGCAGGGGCAGCCAGGCCCGTCGGCGCTGGACCGTTCGTAGTTGCGGGGTTGCGGCCGTCTCCACCTCGTCGAGGGCCGCAAAGATCCGGCCCTCCAGCCGGGGAGGGGGGGTAGTTCCGTCAAAGTCTTCCCGCCGCTTAGCAACGAAAGATTCGAAGGGGTCGCAGTCATCCTCTTGTACGCAGAGCGCCGCCTCGATGCGGTCCCACACGCCCTCGGCGGGGGCTTCGGCGTCAAAAGTTTCCCGGTTTTGGAGGATGAAATCCTCAAGCTTATCAGTAGGCATAGGGAGGATTATTTTTGTTCGTTTAATAATGCGGCCAGGCGCTTTTTGGCCCGGCTGTACTGTGATTTGCTGGTCCCGACGCTGATGTCCAGAATCTGGGCAATCTCCTCGTGGTCGTAGCCCTCGAAAAGATAGAGCGATAGGACCACCCGGTAGCCTTCGCTCAGCTCCAGGGTAGCTTTTTTGATGCGCTCGACGCTCATTTTTTCGGCGCTGACCGCAGGTGCAGTGTCCGTCGTATCCGCAATGATGTCGTGGCGGTCGGGGTCAAAGTCCGTGGTCAGCAAGCGCCGCTTCTTCAGGTGATCGATGCAACGGTTTACTACGATTCGCTTGATCCAGGCACTGATCGAGGCTTCGAAATTGAAGGTGTCAATCTTGCTGAAAACGTCTACAAAGGCTACCTGTAAGACGTCCTCGGCGTCGTGGGAATGGCGGAGCATTCTCAGGCACAAGTTGTACATAGGCTTGGCGTAGTGGCCGTAGAGCGCACGCTGGGCGTTACGGTCTTTACGCTGGCAGCCCAGCACAAGTTCGCGGTGTGTGTCGCGAAAGTCGGCTGCTGTCGGCATTGGTATTATGGTTGGTTGTGCTCCCACTGTTTTTGCGTTGTAGTGCGGTATGTTAAGAAGGACGGCAGGCGCAATAGAGGGTTGCAAGCAGCGCCAAATTAATGCACTTTTTTCCACCCGCTTTTGTCGGCCATTTTACGCCCCCCGGGCGGCGAAGGAAAAGATGGCTTTATCTTGGGGCCAAAATCTGCCCCGTGGCCAAAACCCCCGCTGCCCCCGCTGTTCTTCGCCCCCACGCCGAGACGGCCTACGCCGCCGAACTGGCTGCCCTCGCTGCCTCCGATCAGTTGCCCCGCCCCACCGGCTGGCTGCTGAGCCCCCGCGCGGTAGTCAATTACCTCGCAGGCGATACCCTGCCCGATGGGACCGAAATCAGCACCAAGTATTTCGGCGACCGCCGCCTGCTCGAAGTAGCCGTAGCCAGCCTGGTTACTGACCGGGCCCTCCTCCTCGTAGGCGTCCCCGGCACGGCCAAAACCTGGGTCAGCGAACACCTCGCCGCCGCCATCAGCGGCAACTCTACCCTCCTCGTTCAGGGGACGGCAGGCATGAGCGAAGACGCCCTCCGCTACGGCTGGAATTACGCCCGCTTGCTCTCCGAAGGGCCCAGCGCCGCCGCCCTCGTCCCCAGCCCCGTAATGATTGGGATGCAGACGGGCAAACTCGTCCGCCTCGAAGAACTCACGCGCATCCCCAGCGATGTTCAGGATGCCCTCATCACTGTCCTCTCCGAAAAGATCCTGCCCATCCCCGAGCTCAATACCGCCGTATCCGCCGTGCGGGGTTTCAACATCATCGCTACGGCCAACGACCGCGACAAAGGCGTCAATGAACTTTCGAGCGCCCTGCGCCGGCGCTTCAACACCGTCGTCCTCCCACTGCCCGCCACCCTGGAAGAGGAAATCCGCATCGTCACCGACCGCAGCAGCGCCGCCGCCGCCGGCATGGAACTCCCCCCCATCCAAAAAGACGCCGCCGCCGAAATCCGCCGCCTGGTCACCATCTTCCGCGAACTCCGCACTGGGCGCACCGAAGACGGCCGCACCCAGCTTAAACCCCCCAGCGCCACCCTCTCCACCGCCGAGGCCATCTCGGTCGTCAACCAGTCCCGCGCCCTCAGCCACCACTTCGGCGGCGGCGAGCTATCCCCCGAATTTCTCGTGGCCAGCCTCTCCGGCGCCGTCATCAAAGACCAGGGCCAGGACGGCCCCATCTGGCGGGAGTACCTCGAAGTCGTCGTCCGCAACCGCAAAGGCTGGGAAGACCTCTGGGAGGTGATGAAGTAAAACGCTTCAGCCCACCTCCATCGCCGCATCAAATGCGGCAATGGTGTCGATAAATTCGGCCGGTAAAAAGGCATTCATCACGTCTTCGAGCCGGGGGTGGATGCCGCCGAAGAAGGCCTCGGCGATACAGCCCGCCATGGCCGCCTGGGTGTCCGTATCTCCGCCCAAAGACACCGCCAGCCGGATGGCGTCTTCCAGGTCGCGGGCGTCGAGAAAAGCAATGATGGCCTCCGGGACACTCCCCGCACAACTGACGTCAAAGACGTAGTCCGGCCGAATCTCCTCCACCGTCCGGCGGAGCCGATAGCCAAAACGGTCGGTGATGAATTGCCGGATGTCTTCTTTCCCAGCGCCCTGCCGCGCCAGAAATATCGCACTCGCGATGGCCTGCGCGCCCTTGATGCCTTCCGGGTGGCCGTGGGTGGGTAGCGCGGATTTTTCTGCCTCCGCCAGCACCCGGTCAAGGTCATTGAACAACCAACCCACCGGGCTCACCCGCATCGCCGAGCCATTGCCCCAGCTGGCGTAGGGTTCGCTCAGTTCGTCGCGCATCCACTGCCGGAAGGTCCCGCCGTAACCCGCTTCGGGGTAGCGCAGGGCGTAGGCTTTGATGTTCTCGCCGTAGTCCTTTTGGTGGAGGATGGCGTCGGCCACGGCAATGGTCAGAACAGTGTCGTCGGTAAAGCGGCACTGGGTGGTGAAGAGGTCAAAATCGGTGGTTTTCGGCCCGCTGCGTTCCAGGCGGCTGCCCACGATGTCCCCAATAATGGCTCCTTTCATGGCGTCAATGGTTTAAGGTTTAAGGGAAATGTTTGGGGCGCGGCCGCAGGTGCAGAGGCCAGTCGCAGGTAGCGGGGGAAGTCCGGGCCAACGGACCAGGCGGCCTTCCATTGCTCTCCCCGGGGGGCGGCCACAGCACCTGCGTCCGCGCCCAAAAATCCATCAATTCAGGTACTTCGCCACGATGGGCATGCGGCGGCCCATGCCGAAAGATTTGCTGCTCACGCGCAGCACCGGCGCCGTCTGGTACCGCTTGAACTCGTTGATGTTGACCAGCCGCAGGGTCTTACGCACCAGCGCCTCCTCGAAGCCCATGGCGATGATGTCCTGCGGGCTCTGCCGCTTTTCGATGTACTGGTACAAGACCTGGTCGAGCAAGTCGTAAGGCGGCAGGCTATCCGAGTCGAGCTGCCCCGGGCGAAGCTCCGCACTCGGCGGCTTGCTGATGATGTTGGCGGGGATGACCTCGCCGTCTTTGTTGATGTAGCGGGCCAGCGCAAAGCACTCGGTTTTGTAGAGGTCGCCGATCACGCTCAAGCCCCCGCACATGTCGCCGTAGAGCGTGCCGTAGCCGACGGCCATTTCCGATTTGTTGCTGGTGTTGAGCAGGATGTGGCCAAACTTGTTGCTGAAGGCCATCAGCAGCATCCCCCGGGCGCGGGCCTGCAGGTTTTCTTCGGTCAGGCCCTCGGCCGTGCCCCAGAAGTGCGGCCGCAGTGCCTCCAGGTAAGCGTCGTAAATGCCTTCGATGGGTACGATGTCGTACTGGCAACCCAGGTTTTCGGCCAACTGCCGTGCGTCGTTGACGCTGTGGTCGGAGCTGTGCTGGCTCGGCAGGAGGATGCAACGGACGTTTTCCGGCCCCAGTGCCCGCGCGGCCAACACTGCCACCAACGCCGAATCAATGCCACCGCTCAACCCCAGGATCGCCCGCTGGAAACCGAGCTTGCCAAAGTAGTTCTGGATGCCCATCACGATGGCGTCGTGGATGAGGGTCAGCTTGTCTTTGGGTACTTCGCCACTGACGTTGTCCTTGGCATTGACTTCCTCCGTGTTGTAAATCCGCATGGCTTCGCGGAAGTAGGGCATCTCGTCAATGACCGTCCCGTCGGCGTGCAAAACAATCGATGCCCCGTCGAAGAGCACCTCCGTCTGGGCCCCGACGTGGTTGACGTAGTACATGGGGAGGTTGTAGCGGCGGCAGTTGGTCTGGAGCACCTCAATGCGCTCGGCGGCGTGGTCGTAGGCAAAGGGCGAGGCCGAAACGTTGATGATCAGGTCGGGCTGGTAGGCCATCATCTGGTCCATCGGGTTGATCTTGTACAGCGGGTTTTCGTTGCCCACGTTCCAGCTGTCTTCACAGACGACCATTGCAATCGTCTTATCCTGGTAACGAACCACGCCCCATTCGGAGGCGGGCTCGAAATAGCGGTACTCGTCGAAAATGTCGTAGGTGGGCAGCAGGGTCTTGTGCTGGACTTGCTGGACCCGCCCGCCGGCCAGAAAATAGACGCTGTTGTAGAGGTCTTTGCCTTCCACCACAGGGTTGCGGGAAACGGAGCCCACCACGATGGCAATGCCGTCGGCCGCCTTGGCCAGCTCGGCAATGACGTGCTCGGCCTTGTCAATGAAGTCGGAAAATTCCAGAAAATCGCGGGGAGGGTAGCCTACCGTGGCCAGTTCGGGGAAAGCGATGATGTCGGCTCCCTGAGCTTTGGCTCGCGCAGTGTACTCCAGCATCTTGGCCAGGTTGGCCTCGAAGTTACCGACGTGGATGTTGATCTGAGCCAGGGCAATATTCATAAGGCAGGGACTTTGGACGAGCAAAAATACGAACTTAGTTTACATAATAAGCTAAGTTGAAAGAATTTTTTCTGACTCCGCCAGTTTTTTGAGAACGCGCCAGTAGTTGGCGTGTTCCAACCGGAGCACCAGGGCGGCGATTTCGGCGGGCGTATCGTGTTCTTCCAGGCGAACGGCGGCCTGGAAGAGCGTATCGCCCTCGTCGTAGTGCTCGTTGACGTAGTGGATGGTGATGCCACTTTCTGCCTCGCCGTTGGCTTTGACGGCGCGGTGAACCCGCTCCCCGTACATGCCCTTCCCTCCGTAGGCGGGCAAGAGCGCGGGATGGATGTTGACGATGCGCTGCGGGAAGGCCGCCACGAGGTAGGCCGGGACCAACCAGAGAAAACCCGCCAGGGCGATGAAGTCCACCCCAAAGCGGGCAAGGTCGTTCAGCAGGGTAGTGCCTCCGTAAAATTCCTCACGGTCCAGCACCAGCGTCGGCACGTCCCGCTCGGCGGCCATCAGCAGGGCACCCGCAGTGGCTTTGTTGCTCACCAACAAAACCACTTCCACTCCATCTTCGGGGTGGGCCCGAAAGCGATCAATAATCACCCGGGCGTTCGAGCCGGTACCGGAAACGAAGAGTGCTAACTTCAAAAGTAAGGGAATAAGGGAATAAAGGAATAAGGGAATAAGGGGAGCAAAGGAACTATGAACAATGAACTATGAACTATGAACTATGAACTATGAACTATGAACTATGAACTATGAACTACAGCTTCAACCAATGCCCCATACTAATCTCCTTAGTGCGCAGGTAGGCCAGGTTTTCCTTTCCCGGGTCGATGATGATGGGTAAGCGGCGTACGACTTCCACCGGCCCGTTTTCGAAAGCTTCGATTTTTTCCGGGTTGTTCGTCAGCAGCTGGATTTTGCTGATTCCCAGGTCGGCCAGCATTTCCTGGGCGACTTCGTAGTGGCGGGCGTCGATCTCGAGGCCGAGGTGAACGTTGGCCTGGATGGTGTCCATTCCGTGGTCCTGGAGCTGGTAAGCCTTCAGTTTATTGATGATGCCGATGCCGCGGCCTTCCTGCCGCAGGTAGATCAGGATGCCTTTGCCCGCCGAGACGATGCGCATGGAGCGGTTGAGTTGCTCGCCGCAGTCGCAGCGCTTGGAACCGAATAAGTCGCCGGTGATGCACTCGGAGTGGATACGAACGATCACTTCCGTATCCGGCTTCATTTCCGGGTGGACCAGCGCCAGGTGCGGAGCGTAGGCATCCGGCTCATCGGCGTAGGCCAGCATCCGGAAGTCCCCGAAGGGCGTAGGGATGAGTGCTTCGGCCCGGCGTACGGCCGCAGTGGCGGAAGTAGAAGGAATGATGCTGGGGGCGCCGAGTACGACCATGGAGTAGGGAGCTGAATTGGCGTAGGGGAGTGTTATTTCGTCGGAAAGTCAACACCACAACACCTAAACGGAGAGTGGGTTGCAAGGAACGTATATTTGCCCCTCCCAAACTCCCGCTCCGTGGCCAAGCAGTCCTCTTCCCCCAAGCGTCCTTCCCTGACGGATAAGTACCAACCCAAAAAGAAGAGTCCGCTGCGCCGCTACCTCTTCCTTGGTCTGCTCCTCCTGGCCCTGCTCTCCTTCGTCCTGCTGAGCATTCCGAGGACGCCCGCCGTAACGGGGCCGCGCTTCACTGACGAGGGCGACCTGACCATCTTCCGCAGCACGACCGAAGAGGTTTTAGCTACTTTGGACATCGAGATTGCCGACGACAACGAATCCATCGTCCAGGGCCTGATGTACCGCCAAAGTATGGAAGAAGATCAGGGTATGCTCTTCATCATGCCCGCCACGGAGCCCCAGGCGTTCTGGATGTTGAACACCTACATTCCCCTGGACCTGATCTTCATCGACGCCAATTACCGCATCGTCAACATCCGGCCCGATAACCCGCCGAAGAGCCTGGATCGCATCACCAGCGAGGGGCCCGCTGCCTACGTGCTGGAGGTCAATGCCGGCTTTGCCGCCCGCCATGGCCTGGCGCCGGGCGACCGGATTGCGTTCTAGTAGACTTTTTCGCCGATCGAATCGGGCACGAAGGAGCCCCACTTCTTATTGTAGGTGTGCAGTTTGTTGGTGGCTTTGCCCTGGGCGTCTTCCAGGGGCAGGCCGGCGAGTTTCCAGGCGTAGAGGCTGCCGTAGAGATTGTGCACCTGGGTAAAACCCCTTTTGCGGAGCAGCTCGGCGGCGCGCTCGCTGCGGTAGCCTACGGTGCAGTAGACCACCAGGGGACGGTTTTTATCGAGGCCTTCCAGGACGGAATAATCCGGCGCATCGAAGCCCAGGTGGCGGGCGCCGGGCAGGTGGCTCACGGCGTACTCGTTGGCCTCGCGGGCGTCTAAAAACACGGCATTTTTCAGGGACCGGGCTTCGCGGGCGCTCAGGGCGTTGGCGTCGGCACTCACCAGGCGCGACAACTTATCGTCGAGGGGGCCGTAGCCGGTAGCCAGGCGGGGCGGCACTTCCTGGGCGCGGACGCAGGATGCCAGGAGCAGTGGAAAGAGCAAAGTGAGGTACTGGAAGAATCGGAATGGACGAGGTAACATAGCCGGTGGAGATATATTTTTTCCAACACCGGGGGAGTGTTGAGGGTTGGCAGTCTCTCCCGTTTCCTCCAACGTTCCACCGCACCTGCGGCCGCGCCCTAAACAAAAGCGCTTGCTCAGACCATCGATGGTCCAAACAAGCGCTTTGCAGTTATCCAGCGACCTGAGCCGCCTCGGGAGATTACAGGATGATCAGGGCCTTGGTCAGTACGCCTTGGTCGGTACTGATCTGGGCCAAATAGCTGCCCTTGGGCAGTTGGGAGCTGTTGACCTGGTAAGTATTCGTACCCTTTTGCGCGCGGATCTTGTCTTGGAAGACCAGCACGCCGTAGGCAGTGACCAAGCGAATGGCTACGTCTGCTTCGGCGGGTGCATCAAATTGGAGGGACACATTATCGCGGGCCGGATTGGGCAGCAAAGTGAAGTTTTGCAGCGTCTCGGTGCTTGCTTCGGTGATGCCGTCCAGCGCAATCTGGCCAAGGGCAGCGTCGCCGGAAGTTTCCGTGGGGTCGAGCGCATAGATGCTGTTGCAGTCCAGGAAGACCATGCACATGGAAGTGCAGCCGAAAGCATCCGTTACCGTCAGGATAATTTTCACGGTCGACCACCCTACGTAAATGGTAATTTCCGGGGTGTTCTGGCCCTGCTGGATGAAGCACTCTTCTCCAACGATTTCCCAGTCATAGCTTACCGCGCCGGTGATGCCGCTGCGGACAATCACGCCGTGGGAGTTGCACGCGACGTCTTCCGGCAGGATGATGTTGCACTCCAGGAAGGTATCGGGCACCCAGGTGATGGTCTGGACGCTTTCTGTGGTATTGCCGCAGGCATCCGTCAGCGTCCAGGTGCGGGTGACGATGAAAACGCCAGCTTCTGCTCCGTCTTCAATGGTCTGGCTGTACGCAACCGGCCCCAGATCAAGGGTGTCCGCTGCGAATACCTCCGCAACGGGGGGTAGTGGTGCGCAAGTAATGGTCAGGTCGCTGGGTACGCCGAGTAGCACGGGTGCCACGTCGTCGACAATATTGATGGTGAAGTAGAAGCGCATGGCGTTGCCGCACACGTCACTAGCTACCCAAGTGTACAAGCGTTGTTCTACGTATCCGGCGGATTGGCAGTCTTCGGGATAGGAAATTACCAGAGAGAATACGGCGGTACTGGCCTGGTCGCAGTTGTCTACTACGATGACGCTGTTTGCGCCGAGGGCGTTCAGGGCTTCGATTTCACTCCACTGCCCGAGGCTCACCCAGTGGGTTTCGTAGGCTTCGTAACTGCGGAGGACGGAGCTGCCGGGGAGGTGAATTCTGGGTTCCACTTCATCGTCCAGCAAAATCACCTGGCTCTGCTGGGTGATGTTCCCGCAGCTGTTGACGGCCGTCCAGGTCCTTCTCACCACTACGCCTTCGCAACGCGACTCCAGGGTGTCTTGCTGCATGGTAACGGGCACAAACACGCCGGCGCAGGCATCGTAGGCATTCACTTCAGGTATCGAGAGGTCATCACAAATGATGGCTTCCAGGCCTTCGATGGTGGGGCCTTCCCCATTTCCGACGTGAATGACCTGCTGCAAGGTGGTAACGTTTCCGCACAGATCCGTAGCCGTAATACTGCGCTGTACGACATATGCAAACTCACAGGTTCCGTCAATTATGCTATCCTTGAAAACTATGGTAACCTCGCCGCTGTCGGCCACGGCGTAGAAAGTTGGCAAGGTGTCGATGCAGCCAATGGTGATGACCGCAGCGAAGTTGGTAAACTCCGGACCAGATACGTCGGTCATTGCTGCCATGATCTTCAGCACGCTGCTGTTTCCGCAGCGATCGGTTGCCGTCCATTCCAATTCGATCAGCGCAGCTTCATTTCTGGCGCAATCCCCAGCGGATACTATTGTTTCCGAAAAGGCCAAAGTGAGGGAATTGCAGGCGTTTTCAACGCTGAGGTTGTCGACGCTAAAGTAAGTGTACTGGCCGGGCGTGGGGATGCCTTCCAGCTGAAGAGTGTCGCCAGGATTCCAGTCGGTCAGATCAATCCCGATGAGGGAAAGCACGGGACCGCTGCCGGTGTTGGGGATCAGTACAGTGGTGGCGCGGGAGGTGTTGCCACAGGCATCAACGGCCTCGTAGGTTCTCCGTATGTTTTCTCCTCCACAGCCGTTGGGGACGTTGGTGTCCCAAAAGCGAAGAGTAGCGTCAGTACAGCCGTCCGTTGCATGGATGTTCTCCAAGGCGGGATCCCCCCAGCAGGTGCTTTTGGGCACATTGAGGATTTGCGGTTTTTTAAGGTCTACCACCCGGGCCACGAGCACGAAGACGGACTGGTTTCCGCAGGCATCGTATCCGCTCCAGCGGTAGGTTCTTTGCTCCACGTATCCGTCCGCCGCGCAGTCGGTTGAAAAGACGGTTTCGGTTTCAAAAGCCAGGCCGAAAGCGTCTCCGCAGGAACTTGGGGCATTCACGGCTGCAGCGTCCAACCAGTTGAAGTATTCGGGGATGCCGCCACTTTCGCAGCGGTATTCCAGCACTGTTCCGTCGGCTACTCCCTGGAGTTGGGGCAGAACGATTTCCCACTGTGGACCTACCGTATCCACCAGCGTGATGTTTTGGGTGGCGATGGTCTTATTGCCGCAGCGGTCCGTTGCCGTCCAGATTCTTACGATCACCTGACCATCCAGGCAGGAGGAAATGGGAAAGGATTCTTCAAAAGAGACGATACAGGCGCAGAGACATTCATCCGTGGCGTAGACAAAGTCGGGGATGGCCGGGATATCGTCGCAGTTGACGGTAATGTCTTGCGGCACGCCGATGAGGACGGGGGGAATGGTGTCGACCAAGGCGAGGAATAATACCACGCTGCTGCTGTTGTTGCAGTTGTCGGTGGCCGTCCAGGTCAGCCGGAACAAGCTGATGTAGCCATCTTCGGCACACGATCCTTCGCTTTCCAGCGTATGGGTAAATGCGATGGAGATGGGCTCACCACACTCGTCCACCGCTGTAACACTTCCTGCATCGTAGCTGGGCAGGTCCCACGTGGGATCCTGACCAAAGCAGGGTACGGTAATCGTCTCCCCATTGGTAAACAGCGCGTTGGTGATGCTGATGACTGGCGGGGTAAGATCAGTCACCCGGATCAATTGGGTGCATTCGCTGAAGTTGCCACAAGCATCGGTGGCCCGGTAAGTTCTGCTTAAATCGTAGGTGTTTTCACAGACCTGATTGGTAATTACGTCTCCGGTGTGGGTCAGTACTACATTTTGGTCACAATCGTCGAACGCCTCAAGCAGCAGCGTATTGACCGAAGGGACTAGATCGGAACAGGCCACCGTGATGGCTGCCGGACACTCGATGGTAGGCGCAGTATTGTCTTCAATGCGTACAATCTGGACACAACTGCTGCTGTTCGCACTGCCGTCGGTAGCGGTCCAGGTCCGGACAATGCTCCCGATCTGGGGACAAGTTGCCGCCGACCCTCCCGCGTCGTTAAAGCGAATAATGGGCGATGCGGAACAATCATCAATGGCGGTGGCCATCCCCGTTGCTGCGGGTAGCGTGCTTTCGCCACATTCGACTGCTACGTCCGCAGGGCAGATAATCGCGGGCGGGAAAACATCTTCTAGTACGACCTGACGTTCGCAGGTGCTAACGCAGCCACTCGCATCGGTAACGGTGACAGCATAACTGCCCGCACTGTTTACGGTGATGCACTGCCCGGTAGCGCCAGTGCTCCAGAGGTAGGAGGCCGCGCCGGGGGAGGCACACAGCTCGGTTGATCCTCCGCCGCAGAAGCTGAGGTTCCCCGTGATGTTGCACACTGGTGCTGGGCTCTCGGTAACGGTTTGGCTACAAGTTGCTTCGCAGCCCGCCGCGTCGGTTACCGTGACGGAATAATTTCCGGCGCTGCTGACGGTGGTACACTGCCCGGTAGCGCCGTTGCTCCAGAGGTAGGAGGCTGCGCCGGTGGTGGCGCAGAGTTCCGTTGATCCGCCACCGCAGAAGGTGAGGGTACCCGTGATGTCGCAGGTAGGTGCTGAGTTCTCAGTAACCGTTTGGCTACAAGTTGCTTCGCAGCCCGCCGCGTCGGTTACCGTGACGGAATAATTTCCGGCGCTGCTGACGGTGGTACACTGCCCGGTAGCGCCGTTGCTCCAGAGGTAGGAGGCTGCGCCGGTGGTGGCGCAGAGTTCCGTTGATCCGCCTTCACAGAAGGTGAGGTTACCCGTGATGTCGCAGACGGGTAATAGGCTTTCCGTTACCGTTTGGCTACAAGTTGCTTCACAGCCCGCCGCGTCGGTGACCGTAACGGTGTAATTTCCGGCACTGCTGACGGTAATGCACTGCCCGGTCGCGCCATTGCTCCAGAGGTAGGAGGCCGCGCCGGTGGTGGCATATAGTTCCGTTGATCCTTCGGCGCAGAAAGTGAAGTTGCCCGTAATGTCGCAGGTGGGTGCTGGTGTGACGGTTACCTCAATGGAGGCTTCTGAGGAACAGTCGTTTACGTCCATAATAGTGACCGAGTAAGTTCCGCTGGTCGCCACCGTGATGCATTGTCCTGTCGCCCCCGTATTCCACAGGTAAGCACTGCTGCTGCTGGCGCAAAGGGAGACGGAGCTGCCTTCGCAAAAGGTGGTAGGCCCATCTGCCGTAATGTCGACCGTAGGCAACGCGTTCACTGTAGTACTGGCCGTAGCGCTGGCGGTGCAACCGTTGACGTCCGTGAAGGTGACAGAAAATGATCCTGCGGTAGTCACGGCAATACTCTGGGTGCTTGCTCCGGTAGACCAAAGGTAGGTTCCATCGCTGCTGGCATTTACCGCCAGCATCACTTCTTCACCTGCACAGAAAGCGATCGTTTCGGGAGATACGGAGACGGTAGGCAGGGGACTAACCGTCACTGTGGTCAGGTTGGAAACCACGCTGCTACAGATCGTGGAGTTGGTGACGAAGTAATCGCCACTGCTGGTCACGGTAATCGATGGTGTTGTTTCGCCGGTATTCCAAATGCCATCGAGATTCCCCGCAAGCTCCACACTTTCGCCCGCGCAAAAGGTAATGGCCCCGTTCGCAGTAATGGTGGAAGGAACCGGCGGTAGCCCCAGAGTGATTACGTTGTTGTGTAGCGCAATGGCCCCATCGGTAGCCAGTGCGCGTCCTGAAATGGTTGCCCCTTCCAAGGCTTCAATCTGCCCATTGGCGATGAGGGTCCCCAAGAAGGTGGAAAAACTTCCCAATTCGACGGCCCCATTGATCTGCCAGTACACATTACATAAGGACGCGCCGTTAATGAGCACTACCCGGGAATTGGCACCCGTGGATAAAGCGCCGTCGATCTGGAAGACAAAGATGGCATCAGGGTCATCTTGGGCATCAAGGATCAAATCGCCATTGAGCGTGCTGGCAGCGCCAATACAGTAGACATTCGGAGATAGGGTCTGGTTATTACCAAGGCCTACGCCCAACACCACATCACAGGTTAGGGAAGCAAGCTGCGCATACGCCAGGCCTACGTCTACAGAGGCCTGCAAAGAGACTGCATCGAGAACGTGAATGGTTCCCTCTACGGTCCCCGGAGGAAATCCGGCGAAGGCACCATTATTCGTACCAATATCACCGGTAATCATACTTGTTCCGTCGTTGTTAAAAGCCCCAATGCCCGTAAACACCGAAAAAGTGGTCGCCACACCTAAGTCGGGGGCTTGCGCAAAATTGCTCGCTGGTATGCACAGGAGTAGCAGCCCCGCGAGGGAAACTGATTTAATGAAATTCATTCTAGTTAAGATTTAGTAAGTCATGAGAGACGAACCACCGGAGAAGTGAGAGAGACACCTCCGGCGGTGCGCTACAATTCCGCCTGATAAATCAGCGAAACTGTGGAAGTGAAAAAAGTAAGTCCTAACTCAAAAGTTATGACGCAATCCAAGAAGGTGACTTACTCGCGAAGATCGTTGTCCTCGCGGCCTCAAGAATACGAAAATTCGCTGACATTACAGCATCACCACGTTTTTATTTTGCATCCCGGGAGAATTCATTTTTGAGCCTCCCATCGCCGTTGTACGAATGCCTTCACCTTTACCCACTAAAAGGTACTGATATGATCCACTTCCGTTTCCGCCAAAAATGAATGCGGGGTATGAAATATGGCATTGGATATTGCGATAGGAATATTGTGGGTGCTTAAATGAAGTGGACCCGTCGGGATGGCACGTCTTTAGCCATACGCCCCGCTCCCCGAATGTGTCTGCGGGAATTGCCCAATAATTTGCTTCTATCCTTATCCTTTTTCGGATAAAAATCGGGCAATTAAACTCCCATTTCACCGCTCCACGGGTACGTAAAGGTCTCCCTTTAGCAGGCCGCGGCTGATGACGATTTGCTGTACTTCGCTGGTGCCTTCGTAGATCTGGGTGATTTTGGCGTCGCGCATGAGGCGTTCGACGTGGTATTCCTTGACGAAGCCGTAGCCGCCGTGGATCTGGACGGCCTCGACCGTGTGCCGCATGGCCACCGAGCTGGCGAAGAGTTTGGCCATGGCCCCGGCCTGGGAGTAGTCCATGCCCATATCTTTCAGCCAGGCGGCGCGGTAGACGAGCATTTTGGCGGCCTCGATGTCAGTGGCCATCTGGGCGAGTTTAAAGGCGATGGCCTGGTGGTCGGCAATGGGTTTGCCGAAGGCTTCGCGCTCTTTGGCGTAAGCAACGGCCAGCTCGTAGGCCCCGCCGGCAATTCCCAGCGCCTGGGCGGCAATGCCGATGCGGCCACCGGCCAGGGTCTGCATCGCAAACTTGAAGCCAGAACCTTCCTCCCCCAGGCGGTTTTCCTTCGGCACCTTCACGTCGGTGTACATGATCGTATGGGTATCGGAACTGCGGATGCCCAGTTTGTCTTCCTTAGCGCCCACCTGCACGCCTTCCCAGTCGGTTTCTACCAAAAGGCAGTTGATGCCACGGTGCCCGGCTTCGGGGTTGCTCTGGGCAATGACGAGGTGGAGGCGACTGGTGCCGCCGTTGGTGATCCAGTTCTTGGTGCCGTTCAGGAGGTAGTGGTCGCCCATGTCCACGGCCGTCGTCCGCTGGTGGGTGGCGTCTGAGCCAGCCTCGGGCTCGCTCAGGCAAAAGGCCCCGACCCACTCGCCAGTGGCCAGTTTGCGGAGGTATTTTTCTTTCTGGGCTTCGCTTCCGTAGTGCTCGATGCCGTAACAGACCAGGCTGTTATTGACCGAAGCAATGACCGAGCAACTGTTGTCAACTTTCGAGAGTTCCTCAAGGGCCAGGACGTAGCTGATCGAATCCATGCCGCCGCCGCCGTATTCGGGGCTGACCATCATGCCCATAAAGCCCAGTTCCGCCATCTGCCGCACTTCTTCGGTGGGGTAGGTCATGTGCGTATCCCGCTCAATGACTCCGGGTTTCAAGACGCGTTGGGCAAAATCTGCGGCGGCTTCGCGGACGGCCAACTGCTCTTCACTGAGGGTAAATTCCATGGTATTCGACTTTTGGGCAAAGCTAGCGAATTTTCGCCGGGGCCGCCAATTCCTATCGCCCGACTTGTCCGCTTTAGTTGCGCAAAACGCAGGTGCCGGGTGAGGTCGGCCCAGGCAACAGCAAGGAAAAGACGAAAAAGCGAGCCAAATGCTACGGAGGATTTGCCCAGGAAAATGACTTTTTTCTTGCACAGCTTGCTTATCTTTGGTGGGTGCACCAACGCTCGTTTCCAGTCCTCTGCATCGTCGATCAAAAAAAAAGTAGGATGTACCGCGATCTGAAATACCTCCTCGCTTATCTCCTGCCGCTATCGGGCTTCCTCGGGCTCTACCTGGGGGGCATTTGGTCGTTTGGCAGCATCTACGTCGCCTTTATTATTCTGCCCTTGCTGGAGTTTATCCTGCCGGCTTCGGCAGAAAACCACGCGCCGGAAGAGGAGGCGGAGCGGGCCGGGCGGAGTCTTTTCGACTGGCTGCTCTACCTCAACCTGCCCATCCTGGTGGCGGCAGTCTGGTACCTGCTGCACCTGGTGACTACCCGCGAGCTGGCCGCTTACGAGCTGACTGGGATGATCCTCAACGTCGGCTTACTCATCGGCACCATCGGCATCAACGTAGGCCACGAACTGGGCCACCGCGAAAAGGCTTTTGAACAGTGGCTCGCGCAGGCCCTGCTGCTGTTTGGCCTTTACATGCACTTTTTCATCGAACACAACCGGGGCCACCACCGCTACGTCGCTACGCCCCACGACCCCGCCACCAGCCGCAAAAACCAATCGATCTACACCTTTTGGCTACGCAGCACGGTACTGAGCTGGTGGCACGCCTGGACGCTGGAGGCTGAACGGCTGCAGAGATTGGACACTGGGCTGGAGGAAGGCACCGCACCCTCCCCACGCTGGACCTGGCTGAGCTGGCGCAACCTCATGCTGCGCTTTCAGGTGATGCAACTGGCTTACCTGGCCCTGGTCTACTCTTCCTTCGGCTTTACGGGCTTATGGGTAGCCATCGCCGCGGCCGTGTTTGGCTTCCTGATGCTGGAGACCGTCAATTACATCGAACACTACGGCCTGCTGCGCCGCCAAAACGCTGCCGGCCGCTACGAGCCCGTACTGCCCATCCACAGCTGGAACAGCAACCACGAAATGGGACGCATCTTTCTCTATGAACTCACCCGCCACAGCGACCACCACTACCGGGCCACGCGGAAGTACCAGATCCTGCGGGCCTTCGAGGAAAGTCCCCAGCTGCCCACCGGTTATCCGGCCTGCATGATCCTGGCCCTGTTTCCGCCCGCGTGGTTTGCCGTGATGAACCCCCGGGTAGAGCAGTTTATGGATCGGCTGCCCGCCGCAGTTTAGCCGGAAAGCTTACTGTTCTGCTTCCTCCCGCAAAAACGCCTCCATCGTCATCCGCGCGGCTAAGCGGCCGCCCAGCGAATTGCCGTTGCCCAATTCCCGACGGTACTCCACCAGACCCAATCCCTTGGCGTAGATCTCGTAGCCGGTGAACTGCGGACTGATGTCGCCCTCCTCCGGGTCGCGCACGCTCACCTCGCCCGCCAGGGAAAAGACGAGGGCCGGGTAGCTGCCACCCAGCACCTCAATGGTAGTGTCTCGCTCAAAGTAGCGGTTCAGCGTGACGTAAGTTACCGCATCCGGGTTGTCCGGCGGGCTCAGGCGCATGCGGTAGCCGTAGGGCTTCGTCGGCTGGTCTTCCAGGTAGAAGGGGAAGGTCTGGTTAAACAGCAGCGTAGTGGGCGTGGGGATGGCCAGGCCCGCACTGTCGGTACCCAGCAGGGTCAACTCGCGGAGGTAGACGCCGTCGTTGCGGATTTCTTCGCGCCCCTGTTGCTCGGGAGCCAAAACTGGCGAATAGCGCGTTACGCTGAGGTAAAGGGCCGTATCCACGTCCACGCCCAGGTAGTACCAGTATTCGCGGTCGGGTCCCGGGAGGGTCCCCGTGTTTTCGTAGACGTAGACCAGTCCGTCGGTCAACTCCCGCGCCGGGAAGTAGTAGCTGCGGATGTCCCGCCGCCCGTCGCAGCCCAGAAATAAACTGCCCACCAACGCGAAGCAGAGCAGAAAATACAGTGGACGAAACTTCGGCATGGAACAAGCACTTAGAAAGCAAAAGAAGGGAATTCTGGCCAGCAACGCAGGGCTAGGGAACTTCAGGCCCCCGTATTCAACTGCCTAACCATATAGAAAAAAGCGCCCAGCATCACGGCCAGGATGATGGCAAGCAAGCCGCCCTGCCGGGCCGCCGAAGGCCCCATGCCATCGCCGCTGTCCACCGCCTCGCCGCGCAGGGCCGCCACGATGGTTTGGGTGTTGTGGCGCAGCATGCCCAGGTAAGTGCCAGCGGGCAAAGATGGGTCGGCCAGCGAATCGGCGTAGAGGCTGCCACCGATGATGAGGCCGTTGTCGGTAGCAATTTGCCGGATGAGCTTCGGGTTGATCGTGCTTTCCACGAAGATGGCCGGCACACCCGTTTCGCGGATGATCCGCGTCAGGCGGTTGACGTCTTCGGTGCGGACTTCCGCGTCGGTGCTTGTCCCCAGCGCGGCTTCCACGCGGATGCCGTAGTGGCGCCCGTAGTAGCGAAAGGCGTCGTGGCTCGTGATCAAAACCCGCTTTTCCAGAGGGATGCTCTCGATTTGCTGGAAAATTTCCGCGTCCAGGTCCTCCAGTTGCTGGAGGTAGATGCCGGCGTTGAAGGTGTAGACGTCTTGGTTGGCGGGGTCGAGGGCAATCAGGGCGTCGCGAATGTTGCGGGCGTAGGTCTGCCCATTTTTGGCCGTCATCCAGGCGTGGGGGTCGCTGGAGTTGGCGTATTCCTCGCTGGCGATGCTGCCGATGCCCTGGGTGATGATGACGGTGTTGGCCCGCGTGCCGCTGTTGGCGATCAGCTCGTTCATCCAGCCCTCGAAGGTCAGGCCGTTGATGAGCACCAGGTCGGCGCGGGAGACGAGCTGTACGTCGGCCGGCGTCGGCTCGTAGATGTGGGGGTCGCCGCCGATGGGGACGATGGACTGCACGCGCAACAGGCCACCGGCAATCACCTCGGCCATATCCGCGAAGATGGAGGCGGAGGCCAGGACCAATGGACGGGTTTCGTCCGTCGGTACCGTAGTCTGTCCGCGGACGCAGGCGATAGTCCCGGAGGAGGTCGGGATGCCGGGTAAGTAACCCAAGAGCAAGGTGAAAATGATGATCAGGCTACGCATACCCTTCACTACGCCCGAGCGAGGGCTTTGGTTGTTTCCTCCGCTCTTCCGTCCTTGCCACTGCACCTGCGGCCGCGCCCAAAACCACACGCCACCTGGTCCTTTATTCGACGTCCTTCGGACCACCTTCGTACCAAGAAAATGTGGGTTGGTCGGTTTTTTTCAAGGTAGTCAAAGGGATGTATGAACTTAGGCAGCCAAATCACCTCAGCACATGGAACTTCGCATAGAGCACCTCAATAAGACGTACGGCAACGGCGTAAAAGCCATCAACGACTGCAACCTGACGATTCCGCGCGGGATGTTCGGCCTGCTGGGTCCCAACGGTGCCGGGAAGTCGAGCCTGATGCGCACCATCGCCACCCTGCAAGAAGCCGATTCGGGCAGCATCACCCTGGGGGATATTGACGTGCTGAAAGACAAAGATGCCGTCCGCCGCATCCTTGGCTACCTTCCGCAGGAGTTCGGCGTCTACCCCAAAGTCTCCGCCGAAAACATGCTCGATCACGTCGCCAGCCTCAAGGGGATCAACCAGCGCGCCGAACGCAAAGAACTCGTTGCCGCCCTGCTACATCGCGTCAACCTCTACGACAAACGCAAGAGCAACCTCGGCACCTTCTCCGGCGGCATGAAGCAGCGCTTCGGCATCGCCCAGGCCCTCCTCGGCAACCCCCAACTGATCATCGTCGATGAACCCACCGCTGGCCTGGACCCCACCGAGCGCAACCGCTTCCACAACCTGCTCAGTGAAATCGGCGAAAACACCATCGTCATCCTCAGCACCCACATCGTCGAAGACGTCACCAACCTCTGCAACGACATGGCCATCATCTGCCTCGGGCAGGTGATCGCCAAGGGGCACCCCGCCGAACTGGTGCGCGAAGTAAACGGCAGCATCTGGAGCAAGTCCATCCACAAGGCCGAGCTGCCCGCCCACCTGGAAGCCCACCGCGTGATCTCCACCCAGCTGAAGGGCGGCAAAACGGAAATCCACGTCTTCAGCGAAAGCCAGCCGGATGCCTCCTTCCACGCGGTAAACGCCGACCTGGAAGACGTGTACTTCACCCGCATCGGCGAACGAATGGAACTGGAACTGGTCTGACCGAAACGGCAGCCCATCAAGTAGCCCCTTGCTCCCTCTTGCCCACCATTCAACCGCTCCTCCATGTTCCTGGAAATTCTGAAATTCGAACTCAAGTACCGCTTCACGCGGCCGGCCACCTGGGCCTACTTCGGCATCTTGCTGCTCTTCGGCTTTTTGCTGGCGGCCAACGGGGCCAACGCCAGCTCCGAAAAAGCCTTCGCCAATTCCGCCGTCACCGTCGCCAACCTGCTCATGACGGTGAGCATCTTCGGCGTCCTGATCGCCTCGGCGGTGATGGGCGTGCCGGTGTACCGCGATATCGAACACGGGGTGCAGGATTACTACTTCACCTACCCGGTTTCCGAGAAAGGCTATTTGCTGGGTCGCTACGCGGGGTCGCTCGTCACACTATTAGCCATCAGCCTGGGGGTGGTGCTGGGCTTGATGATTGGCTACTCGCTGGGGCCCCTGCTGGAGTGGGAGGAGCCGGAGCGGTTCGGTCCGTTGCGGCTGGCCGATTACGTCTACGGCACCACCGTTTACCTTTGGCCAAACCTGATTTTTACGGGCACTTTCTTCTTTTGCCTGGTCGCGCTGACGCGCAAGATCTTCGTGTCTTACGTTGGCAGCATCCTCTTTTTCATCGTTTACCTGGTGGCGGGAACGCTGGCGAGTGACCTGGAAAACCAGTCCCTGGTTTCGCTGATCGACCCCTTCGGGCTTTTTGGATTTCAGGAGGTGACAAAATACCTGACCCCGCCGGAGCAGAATACCTTTCATGCGCCGCTGACGGGTAACTTGCTGATCAACCGCCTGCTGTGGCCCGGCATCGCCCTGGCCTTGCTGTTGTTTACCCTTTTCCGTTTTGAATTTGTCCGCTTTTTGGGGGGTAAGGCAGAAAAAGTAAAAAAGGCCGTTTCCGGAGAGTTTAACCGGGGCGCGGCCGCAGGTGCAGTGCCCATCCCTCCGGTACAGCAAAGGTTTGACGGGGTCAGCTACGTCCGCCACATGTTTGCCCAGGCCTGGATCGAGTTCAAGTCGATCCTCCGCGACCCCTACTTCGCGGGGATCATCTCCGGGGCCCTCCTGTTCCTGTTTTTCGACGGCTGGTTTGGCAGCACCATTTACGGTACGCCCAGCCTGCCCACCACCTACACGATGCTGGAGATGAAGAACGAGACCTACATCTTCTTCGTGCTGGTCATCCTGGTCTTCTACACCGGCGAGGTGGTGCACCGCGACAGGACGGTAAAGTTTGATCAGATCAGCGACGCGCTGCCGGTGCCCAGCTGGGCGATCTACGGGGGCAAACTAATGACCATGGTGCTGGTCACCTTCCTGCTGGTGACGATGGTGTGGATACTCGGGGTGTTCAACCAAACGGTACAGGGGTATTTCGATTACGACTTCGGGCAATACTTCACCGATCTTTATCTGCTCACCTGGCCGCAGTACCTGGTGCTGATGTCGCTGGCCTTTTTTGTGCACGTATTGGTGAACAGCAAGTTTTTGGGCCACGTCGTTGCCATTGGCACCTACGCCGTGGTGTTCTTTGTGCCGGCAATTCTGGAGATCGACTACAACATGTTTTTGTTTGGCAGCCGGCCGGGCTACCTCATTTCCGATATGAATGGCTTTGGCCACTTCGTACGCTCAGTCAGCTGGTTCAACGTGTACTGGTTGGCCTTCGGTACCGTACTGCTCATCCTCAGTGGTTTGTTCTGGGCGCGGGGGACGGACAATGCGTGGAAGAGCCGCTTCCAGCGCTTCGGCCAGGATTGGGGGTTGAAACCAGCCCTCGGCATTGCGGCGGCCCTGGCGGTGTTTGCCCTTTCCGGCTTCACGATCTACAACAACGTGAGCGTAAAAAACACCTACACTTCCAACGAAGAAAGCCTCGACCAACAGGAGGCCTTCGAAAAAAGCTACCGCAAGTACGATGGTTTCCTCCAGCCCAAAATCACGGATACTGAGCTTTTCGTCGACCTCGTCCCGGAACAACGCAACGTGAAAGCCCGCGGCCTGTTCCGCATCAAAAACAAGGGGGCCACGGCCATCGATACGTTGTTGATCAACCACAGCTACGACCAAAAAACGGTCATCATGTCGGTCTTTACCATCGACGGCATCGCGCCCGAACTGGTGCAGCGGGAAGAGGACTTCGATTTCGAAATTTACCACCTGGCCGATCCACTGGAGCCGGGGGAAAGCGCGCTGATGGAAATGGTCGTGGAGGGTGGCTTCGGGGCCTTCCCAAACGAAGGCTACCAGCGCGACATCGTCTTCAACGGCACCTTTCTGAACAACTCCATCTTCCCCGGCTTCGGCTACCCCAGCGGGGCGGGCATCAGCTCCGACCTGGAACGCAAAAAGCGCGGCCTCGAAATCCGGGATTACGACCTGCCGCCCCAGGACGATGCCCAGGGCCGCGCCACGCTGCTGTTTGGCGACGATTCCGACTTCGTCACCTTCAGAGCCACTGTCAGTACGGCCCCCGATCAAATCGCCATCGCCCCGGGCAAACTGACGAAGGAGTACGAAAAAGACGGCCGCCGCTACTTCGAGTACGCCAACGAAGGCAAAATCCAGAATTTCTGGAACATCTCCTCCGCCAACTACGAAGTGCTGGAAGACGTCTACCGGAACACCAACGGCCGCGACGTCAAAATTCAAATCTTCCACCACAAGAACCACGACCGCAACCTTGATCGCTTCATGGCTTCGGCCAAAGCATCCCTGGCCTATTACGCCAGAAACTTTAGTCCCTACCAGTTCGATCAATTGCGGATTCTGGAGTTTCCCCGCTACGCCACCTTTGCCCAGTCCTTCCCCAATACCGTCCCCTACGCAGAAGATTTCGGCTGGACGGGAGACTTCCGGGATCCGGCGGACAACGACTACGCCTTCACCGTCACGGCCCACGAAGTAGCGCACCAGTGGTGGGGCCACCAAATTGCCCCCAGCGCCACCCGGGGAGCCAACCAGATCGCCGAAACCATGGCCGAATACAGCTCGCTCATGGTCACCAAAGAGCGCTACGGCGAGGCCAGCATGGGCAAATTCCTGAAGTACGAACTCGATAGCTACCTGCGGGGGCGCAGCGGCGAAAGCAAGTTCGAGAAAACCCTGTTGGACAACGACACCCAGGCTTACGTCTGGTACCGCAAAGGCGGCCTGATCATGTACGCCCTATCCGACTACATCGGCGAAGACCGCCTCAACGCAGGCTTTGCTGCCTTCCTGGATAGCTTCGCCCTGAAGGAAGATCCACCCTTCGCCACTACGGCCGATTGGTATGGCTTCATTCAGTCCGTTACGCCGGATTCCATGCAGTACTTCCTCCGGGAAAGCTTCGCCGAGATCACCCTCTACGAAAACCGCGCCCTATCTGCCGTCTACGCACCTACCCCAGAGGCCAATGGCAAGTACCGGGTAACGCTGAAGGTCGACACGCGCAAGATCAGCTACGAAGGCTCCGGAGAAGAAAAGGCCCGCCCCACAGCACCTAGCCTGATCGAGATCGGGGTCTTCGGTCCGGATGGCACCAACGCTCAGGGTTTGGTGGAGAAGCAACCGCTCTTTCTGGAGAAGCGCTGGCTGACGCCCGGCGAGCACACCATCGTGGTGTACGTAGACGCGCTCCCCGAGAAAGCGGGCATCGACCCCTACAACAAGCTCATCGACCGGGTGGCGGATGATAATCTTATTCCTGTCGTGAAGGAGTAGGGCAAGGCCGGGGAACAAGAGCGGTCGCGCTGGATCCAGGCCTCTGGTCCGGCATGAAGGGTTGCCCAAAAGCAAAAGGCCAGCACAACAAGTGCAGACCTTTCTGAGGGAAGTCGGGATGACAGGATTGCTCCTACGTCGCGTACTGCGTGCTTGAACCTGTTCGGCGTCGGGAGAGGGGGGAGGCCTGGAGGAAAGGGAAGTCGGGATGACAGGATTGCTCCTCCGTCGCGTACTGCGTGCTCGAACCTGTTCGGCCTCGGGAGAGGGGGAAGGCTTGGAGAAAAGGGAAGTCGGGATGACAGGATTGCTCCTACGTCGCGTACTGCGTGCTTGAACCTGTTCAGCCTCTGGGGGGGAGGCCTGGAGAAAAGGGAAGTCGGGATGACAGGATTGCTCCTACGTCGCGTACTGCGTGCTCGAACCTGTTCGGCCTCGGGGGGAGGGAGGCCAAGAGAA
>NZ_JACSIT010000141.1:0-60585 GCF_014349155.1 Neolewinella lacunae | reverse complement strand
CGTCGCGTACTGCGTGCTCGAACCTGTTCGGCCTCGGGAGAGGGGGAAGGCTTGGAGAAAAGGGAAGTCGGGATGACAGGATTGCTCCTACGTCGCGTACTGCGTGCTCGAACCTGTTCGGCCTCGGGGGGAGGGAGGCCAAGAGAAAAGGGAAGTCGGGATGACAGGATTGCTCCTACGTCGCGTACTGCGTGCTCGAACCTGTTCGGCCTCGGGGGGAGGGAGGCCAAGAGAAAAGGGAAGTCGGGATGACAGGATTCGAACCTGCGGCCTCGTCGTCCCGAACGACGCGCGCTACCGGGCTGCGCTACATCCCGAAAGTGAGGCCGGGCCTCATTTCTGGTGCAAATATATTTTAACCCGCACAGATTTACTAATCGGCGTATTACTCCCCCTAGCCGTGCGGGAAATGGGCACCAGCACGTTCGCTTCGGGAAAATAAGTCGCCACATTGCCCCGGGGAATGGGGTAGGCAACCACGCGAAAAAGGCGGGCGTGCCGCGTTTCGCCGTCGTAGCTGCTGCTCAGGTCTACGCAGTCTCCGGCCGTCAAATTGGCGGCGGCCAGGTCGTCCTCGTTCATCATCACGACGCGGCGTTCGTTGTGGATGCCCCGGTAGCGGTCGTGCATACCGTATATGGTCGTGTTGTACTGGTCGTGGCTCCTGACGGTCATCATCAGGTATTCCCCGGGTTCCAGGGTGTGGTGGCTGACGGGGGAGGTGCTGAAGTGAGCCTTCCCATCGGGCGTGTCGAAGCGGCGGTTGCGCGGTCCATTGGGCAGGTAAAAGCCGGAGGGCTCGCGCACCCGCTCGTTGTAGCGCTCGAAGCCCGGCACACAGGCGGCAATGGCGTTGCGGATCTGGTCGTAGTCGTTGGCCATTTCCAACCAATCAACGGTGCTTTTGCTGTCCAGGGTGGCTTGGGCCAGTTCGGCGATGATGGCGCATTCGCTGCGGAGTTGATCACTGGCCGGCGCGAGGACGCCCTTGCTCATCTGCACTACCCCCATCGAGTTTTCACAGCTGACAAACTGTTCGCCGCTGGCCCGTAGGTCGATCTCCGTCCGACCGAGGCAGGGCAGGATCAGCGCTTTGGTTCCGTGGACGACGTGGCTGCGGTTGGGCTTCGTAGAAACGTGTACCGTCAGGGCACACTGCCGCAGTCCCCGGGCGGTATACAGCGTATCGGGGGTGGCCGACAGGAAGTTGCCGCCAAGGGCGAAGAAGACTTTGGCCCGGCCCTCCGTCATGGCCTTGCAGCTGTTGACCACATCGAAGCCATCCCGGGCGGGCGGTTCGAAGTTGAAGTGGCTGCGCAGTCGCTCCCGAAACTCCGGCTTGAGTTTTTCCCAGATGCCGACGGTGCGGTCGCCCTGCACGTTGCTGTGGCCGCGGACCGGACAAATGCCCGCACCGGGCTTACCGATGCTGCCCTTGCACAAGAGCAAATTCACCATCTCCTTGATGACGTCCACACTGTTTTCGTGCTGGGTCAGTCCCATGGCGTAGCAGAGCACGATGCGCTCCGAAGCGATGATCATTTCGGCGGCTTCCTCGGCTTCGGCGCGGGTGACGCCGCAGCCCGCCAGACAAGCCTCCAGGTCGGTTTCCTCCAGCATCCGGACCCAAGCTGCGTAGCCAGAAGTATGCTGAGCGATGAAATCCTGATCGAATACCCTGCCGGGGGCTTTGGCCTCGGCGGCCAGCAGGAGTTTACAGATGGCCCTGACGAGCGCCAGGTCTTCGTTGATCCGCACTTGCAGGAAAAGATCCGTCAGCGCCGTACCTCCGGTGAGGATTTTAAGGGGGCGCTGGGGATTGATGAAGTTCAGCAAACCCGTCTCCGGCAGCGGGTTGATGCTGATCATGCGGCCGCCGTTTTCCTTGCACTTTTCCAAGGCGCTCAGCATCCGCGGGTGGTTGGTACCGGGATTTTGCCCGACGCAGATGATGAGGTCAGCTTGGTGAATGTCTTCCAGCGTTACGCTGCCTTTGCCGAGGCCCAGGACTTCGCCCAGGGCCGTTCCGGTGCTTTCGTGGCACATGTTGGAGCAGTCCGGGAGGTTGTTGGTGCCGTACTGCCGGACGAAGAGCTGGTAGAGAAAAGCGGCCTCGTTGCTGGCCCGGCCGGAGGTGTAAAAAATGGCTTCGTCGGGGCTGTCCAGCGCGTTGAGTTCGGTGGCGATGATCCGGTAGGCCTCCTCCCAGGGCACCGGCGTGTAGTGGCTGGCCCCCGGCGCGAGGTACATCGGGTGGGTGATGCGGCCGGATTTGCCGAGTTCAAAATCCGTCATCTCCCCCAGTTGCTCGATGCTGTGGCGGGCGAAGAAGGCGGGGTCTGCCCGCCGCCTGGTCGCTTCCTCGGCAATGGCTTTCACCCCGTTTTCGCAGTACTCAGCTACGGGCGTGCGGCTGTCGTCGGGGTCGGGCCAGGCGCAGCCCGGGCAATCGAAGCCATTTTTCTGGTTCAACTTGGTCAGCAGCCGAAGGCCGTCGCCGTAGTGCATGTGCTCATCAACGTGCTGGAGGGAATAGCGCAGGGCGGGCAGGCCGGCGGCGTGCGCGGAGCGGGCCTTAAGTTCCAGGTCGTGCAGGCGTTCCGGCGTCAGTTCGGTGGGCATGGGGGGAGTGTTTGTCGTTTAAGCCGCAGCGGGCAGCTGCCAAGATACGGCATAACATGGCGTGCGGCCTTGCCCCGCTCCCCGTCCCGTTCTCCCCCTTCGGGGGCCGGGGGGAGCACCTGCGGCCGCGCCCTACGAACCGTGCTTACTTACTACTCACCAGCCGCTGGTAGGTGCTCAGGCCACAGGCCAGGAAGTTTTTGTACTCTTCCACGTCAGGCGTGTAGGCCACCGGCGGGTTGAGCGTGACGCCATCAGGGCTCACCAGCACGTAGTAGGGCTGCGAAGAGCGGGCGTAGACCGTCTGCTGGAAATAGTGCCACTTCTTGCCCACTTCGTTGATCAGCAGCGTGCGCCCGGAACCATCGAGGCGCTGCACTTCGCGGTGTTCGGCCGGGGGCAGGGCCGAACGATCATCGGTGTAGAGGCTGATGATGACGTACTCATCCGTCAGGTAGCGCTTCACCTCGTTTTCCGTCCAGACGTTTTCCTCCATTTTCCGGCAGTTGACGCAGGTGTAGCCCGTAAAATCGAGCATCACGGGCTTGTTCACCTGGCGGGCGTAGGCGAGGCCTTCCTCCAGGTTCTTGAAAGGGGTGATGTTACGGGTTGCATCGCAGGGCAGGAAGTAGTTGTAGCAAACCGGCGGGGCAATGCCACTCAGCAGGCTGAGGTTGCGGTAAGTGCCCGTCTCGCTGCTCGTGGTCAGGCCGAGGAGCAAGTAAGCCGTAAAGGCGATGCCCGCACCGCCCACCACGCCGCCAATGACGCCGATCTTCCGCTTTTTGCTGTCGAGCGGAAAGCTGATGAGCTTAAACAAGTAGGCCGCAATGCCCAGCGCGCAAAGGATCCAGATGAGGAGAAAAGGCTCGATCCGCAGCAGGTCCCACTCGCCCACCAGGTCGGCATTCGACAGGAACTTGAAGGCCAGGGCAATCTCCACAAAACCCAGCACCACCTTCACGCTGTTGAGCCAGCCCCCGCTCTTGGGCAAATTGTTGAGGAAGCCCGGGAAGGCGGCGAAGAGGGCAAAGGGTAAGCCCAGCGCCACCCCGAAGCCCGCCATGCCGGCCGTGAGCGGCCAGGCCCCGTCGCTGACGGCCTCCACCAGCAAACTGCCCAGGATCGGACCCGTACAGCTGAAACTGACCAGCGCCAGCGTGAGGGCCATGAAAAAGATGCCGATGATGCCCCCGGCCCCTTCGGCGCGGCTGGCGCGGTTGCTCCAGCTTTCGGGCAGCGTCAGCTCGTAGAAGCCGAAAAAGCTGCCGGCAAAGAACAGGAAGATCAGGAAAAAAGCTACGTTGAGCGGTACACTGCTCGCAATGGTATTGAGAATGCCGGGGTCCAGCCCATCCAACAGGTGAAAGGGCAAACTCAGCAGCACGTAAATCAGGAAGATGAAAAACCCGTAAAGGCTGGCCCGGCGAATACCCTCTGCGCGCGTGCCCCCGCTCTTGGTAAAAAAGCTGACGGTGAGCGGAATCATCGGGAAAATGCAGGGCATCAGCATCGCAAAAAGCCCCCCGATGAAGCCGAGGCCGAAGATCGTCCACATCCCCTGCCCGGCCGTAACTTCCTCACCCTCACTGCAGGTGCCCACCGGCGCAGGATCGAAAGCTACGGTAATGCCCAGTTCGTTGGCGGGCAAAACGCTGGCCCCGCCGCCGCTGGATGCCTGGCCAGTAAGACCATCAACGCTGGCCACGGGCGTTGGTCCGCTCAGGTCGAGGGTGAAAGGCACTTCCTTGGGGGGAAAGCACATCTCATCGTCGCAGGTCTGGTAATAGACGTAGCCTTCCAACATTTTCGCCCCGTTCAGGGCCACCGTTTGTTGGTACACCACATTGCCGCCTTCGATTTTGGCCATGTCGGCACCCCAGACTTTGTCGTACTTGACCTTCAGCGTGGCGCTGATCTCTTCCACTGGGCCCAGGGTGGTGACGCCGTCGGTGGTTTTGACGAAAAACTCAGTGGGAATGGCCCCGGGGTCGGGGTCCACGTCTTTGCTGTACATCGTCCAACCCTCCCGCATATTGCCGGTCATGCGCAGGCGGTACTGGTTGGGGGCCAACTGCTCGGCGGTGAAGACCCAGCTTACCGGGTCATCGGCAGTAGCGGCGGTGCCCACGGCCGTATGGATGGCCAAGGGCGTAGTAGGGGTATAGGGCGCGGCCGCAGGTGCTCCCCCCAGGCCCCCCGAAGGGGGGAGATCGGAACGAGGAGCAGAGGAGGTCTGGCTGCCAGCGTTCCCCGTCCCGGGATTGCCGCTATTATCGCCAGCCCCAGCAACGGCGCCGGGGGCAGCGGTGGAGGTATTGGCCCCCTGCCGGGGTCCCGACGGGGGTAAGACAAAAGAGTGCACCACATCCGTCGGGGGCAGGCACTGCTCGTCGTCGCAGCACATGTATTCCACCGCCACTTCAATCGGCGTGGCGTAGTCTTTCACCACCACGCGCTGGGTGAAGTACGTGGGCTCGTCGCTGAGGAATTTGATGACCTCCACGCCAAACATTTCGTCCATCCCGCTCTTGCGGTGTCCTTTTTCTTCGGATTTGCCCACCAGCTCAAAATGCTTGCCCTTAGTCCACATAAATGAGGTGGGGATCGGCCCCCCGTCTGGCGTATACTGGCTGTAGATGGCCCAGCCCGCTTCGGCCGAGGCTTTGGCGATGAGCCGGAACTCATCCCCCTGCACCCGCTCGTAGCTGAATTCCCAGCGGATGGGGCTGGCAAATTGCGCCAGCAGCGCCGCGCTGCCGAAGGCAAAAAACAAGAGCAGTAAAGGACGCAACATGTTGGAAAGCACTTTAATAAGGCAAAGATAGAAACGACAAACGCCACCCCGGCGGGGTTTAGTACTACAAATGTAATACTTTACTTTAAACTGATGAAGAAGCGTGCTTTTTACCGCCTGGTTTTCGCCAGTACCATGTGCGTTGTTCTATGGTGGGAGCGGGAGTTTACTTGAAATCGTCGGGGTCGAAATCGGGGAAGTTCATATCACCAAAGTCCATGCTGTCCCAGTCCATATTGTCGAAGTCGTCGTCATCGAAGTCATCGTCGTCGTCGAATCCTTCGAATCCGTCGTCGTCGTCATCCCCTCCCAGGGCGGCGAGTTCATCGTCGTCGAAGTCATCGTCAAAATCCTCGTCGTCGTCCTCGTCGTCGAAGGCATCGGCGGGCAGGGGGGCGGGGATGGGAGGCGGAGTTTTCTTGGGGGTGATGCCGCTGAGCCCGCCGGCCGCGAATCCCCCGTCGAGGCTGTCGGATTTGGGGTAGCCGCCGGAAAAGCCGTCGTAGCCGCCCCGGGGAGCGGGGTCTTCGAAGGTATCCTGCCGGCCGGGCTGCCCGCCGCCCAGGCCGCCGGTCCGGCTCCCTCCCAGGTTTACTTCCACCACGGCCGCGCCCACTGACCCGCCCAGCGGAGGATTGATCTTGCGCAGCCGCAGGTGGACAGAAAGGACCGACTCAAACTGGTTCATGATCCGGTTGGCCATGCGGTAGGCCAGCGCTTCGAGCAGTTGGGTGGGCTTTTTCATCTCAGCCTGCAGGAGGTAGTAGATGGTGGCGTAGTTGACCGTGCCGCCCAGGTCGTCTTCCTGCGCGGCACCGGTGATGGAGGCTTCTACCTCCACATCAATACGAAACTCGTTGCCCATCAGGTGCTCTTCCTTGAAGAACCCGTGGGGAGCGTAAAAGCGTACGTCTTCTAGTCCGATTTTAGCGGTCATCGCCGCAAGATACGGCCCCGGCCTGCGGATGCGGAAATTTTGGTATTGCAGGTGGATATATAGGCTGTTTTTTAGCCTGCTGTAGCCCCCATTACCCTTTACTCTTTTCCTCCTTTCCTCCCTTTACTGCAGTTGTTCCAGCAGTTTTTGGGCTTCGGCCAGGTAAGGATGCTCGGGGGTGCCGACGATGTATTCCAGGGTGACGATGGCCGCTGCGGGGTCTCCGCTGCCGAGTTGGGCCAGGGCCAGGTAGTAGGCGGCTTCGGCGGCCAGGTTGAAGTCCGGGTCAACGGTCAATGGCCCCAGGGCGCGGGCGGCCCCGACGAAGTCTTCGCTGCCCAGCAAGCTCTGGCCCAGGTAAAATTGCTGCACGGCGCTGCCGGGCAACTGGGCAAAGCGCTGGGCGGCGGTGGCGTAGTCTCCCGCTTCGTAGGCCAGGTAAGCCGCCGCTTCCGGGGGCTCTTCCGTTCCCCCCCGCTCAATTACGTAGGCGATGTTGGGGTAAGCCTTGAACTCGGCCATGGCCAATTGGGCGGGGTCCTGGTTAGCGTCCGGGCGGAGGAGGGTAAACCAGGCCAGCGTCAGCACCAGCAAAAAGCTGGCGGCAAAGGCCAGCAGGCGCAACACCCGGCGGCGGGGGACGAGCGGGGCAACCCTGGCCCCCGTCTCCGCCGTCCCCGCCCCTTGCAGGGAGGCTTCCAGCCGCTGCAGACGGGCCTTCAGGGCGCGGTCTTCGGCCAGCTCAATGGCCGCGATGGCCCGCTCAGTAGCGGCCAGCTCCTGGCTCAGGTCGGCATTGCGGGTGATTTCCGCTTCGAGCTCCCGGCGCTCCTCCCGGCTGGCGCGGCCGAGCAGATAATCGTCGATGCGACCTTGTGTTTCTTCTTTGCTCATTATCCTGAAATTAACGGCGGGCACGTTGGTCTCCCCGCGGCCCCAGGGGGCGAAACGCACGTGAAAAGTGCCGCGAGAATCCCCTGGTGCTCTTGCCTAAGACTGGGGAAGTAAAATCGTTTTCAATTGGTCCAAACAGCGCATCTTTTTGATCCGCGTAGCACCGGGAGAGCTTAAATTAAGGGTACTCTGGATACTTTCTATCGGGTAGTGGTGGTAGTAAAAGAGGGTGAGGATTTGCTGGCAGGTTTCGCCCAGCTTGGCGATGCCGTGGGCCAGCAAGGCCCGGTCGTGGTCTTGGTCGAAGCGGTTGAGCAGGCTCAGGTCCAGCTCGCTGCTGGGGTCGTTGCCCAGGCCCAGTCCCGCGTCGGGGTCCGTCGGCATCTCCCGGTGGCGTTGCTGGTTGCGGCGGTACACCATGCGCTTGCCCACGGCAAACAAGTAGGTGCGGATGCCGCAAGTCAGCTCCGTAAGCCGCCCGCTGACGATGTTTTTGTAGAAGGCAATGACCGCGTCCTGAAAGCAATCGGCGGCGTCCTCCTCCGTGGCGAAGAGCTGCCGCTGGGCGTAAGTCAGGAACGCCGCCCGGTGGCGAACGTAGAGTTCATCGAGCAGTTCGTGCCTTCCGGAGCGGATGGCGTCGAACAGGGCAGTGTCTTCTTGGGGCGTTTCCTTCACTTCCACGGAGCAATAATTTAGTGTCGTTGCCCAAAAGTAGCGCTTTCAGCCGCCAATTTGTTGCCACCATCGTGGTTACAGTGCTCTATGGCCCCGCAAAAGCCGGTGTTACGCATTTATCCACTTTTTTTTCATGTATGGGGGCGCGGACGCAGGTGCTGGCAAGGGCGTTAAAAACAGGCAATGGACGGCGGTTTGGCCAGGCTATCTCCTCCGTCCTTATCTTTGCACCTGCGGCCGCGCCCAACATCCCGGCAAACTACCGGGGGGCGGCCGGCGTTCATCAGCGAATCAGAAGGGTACTGCCCATGGTAAAAATAGCCGACATCGAACTGGGGGAATTTCCCCTGCTGCTGGCCCCGATGGAAGACGTCAGCGACCCCCCCCTTCCGTGCCCTCTGCAAGGGGCAGGGCTGCGACCTGCTGTACACCGAGTTCATCAGCGTCGAGGGCCTCATCCGCGACGCCGATAAGAGTGTGGCCAAGCTCGATATCTACGACTACGAGCGCCCCATTGGCATCCAGATCTTCGGAGCCAACCTGGAGAGCATGGTCCAGGCCGCCGACATCGTTGAAGAAGCCCAACCGGAATTGCTCGACATCAACTTCGGCTGCCCCGTCAAAAAAGTCACCTGCAAAGGCGCTGGTGCGGGCATTTTGCAAGACATCCCCAAGATGGTTGCCCTCACCAAGGCCATCGTAGAGCGCACCAAGCTCCCCGTCACCGTAAAAACCCGCCTGGGCTGGGACGATAACACGAAGTACATCGAGGAAGTAGCCGAACGCCTGCAAGACGTGGGCATCAAGGCCCTTTCCATCCACGGCCGCACCCGCCAGCAGATGTACAAAGGGGAGGCGGACTGGACGCTGATTGGCCGCATCAAGGAAAACCCCCGCATCAGCATTCCCATTTTCGGTAACGGAGACATTGACAGCCCGCAGAAGGCCGAAGCCTACCGGCAACGCTATGGCGTGGATGGCATCATGATTGGCCGTGCCGCCATCGGTTACCCCTGGATCTTCCGGGAGATCAAGCACTACTTCGCCACCGGTACCCTGCTCCCCCCGCCCACCATCGACGAACGGGTGGCCGCCGCCCGCGAGCACCTGGAGCGGAGCATCGACTGGAAAGGGGATAAGCTGGGCGTGCTCGAAATGCGCCGCCACTACACCAACTACTTCCGGGGCCTGCCCGGCATCAAGGAATACCGTAAAACGCTGGTCAGCGAGTTCGAACCCGCCACCCTCTTCGCCACCCTCGAAGAAATGCGCGAGGTCTACGCCGATGAAGCCTTCCTGTTATGATGGACCCGAGGCCGGACAGCCGCCGCCGGGCGGTCCGCATGGCTACGGTGGCCACGCTCTGGGTTGCGCTGGGCCTGGGCAGCCTCCTGGCGCAGGGCACCCTCCTGACCGCCCCCAGCAACAACGGCGAAATCGAAATTGAAAACTGCGCGCGCATCAACGGCCGCGAAACGGAGTTTGGCCCCGCCATCTATGGCTCCGACCTGGTTTTTCTCACCCGGCCCAAACGGGGCAGCATCGACCCCGTCACTAAGCAAACCTACTTCAAACTCTTCCGCGCACCCCTCTCGCCCGATGGCGTGCCCGGCTACCCGTCCCGCTTTTCCGTAGAGCTCAACTCCAACTACAACGAGGGCCCGGTATCCTTTACCCAGGATGACCGCGTCATCTACTTCACCCGCACCCAGTTGCGCGATGGTGTATCGGTAGCGGACCCCACGGGCAAGGCCAACCTGGGCATCTACTCCGCCTACCGGGCGGAATACGATTGGGCGGACGTGCGGCCCATGCCCTTCAACGGAGCGAATTTCAGCAACCAGCACCCCGCCCTTACCCCCGATGGCCGGCGCATTTACTTCGCCAGCAACCGCAACGGTGGCTACGGTGGTTACGACCTCTACTTCAGCGATTACCACGACGGCCGCTGGAGCCCGGCCATCAACCTCGGCCCCGAAATCAATACCGAAGGCAACGAAGCTTTTCCCTACATCCACCCCAGCGGCCGCTTGTTTTTTGCCAGCGACGGACACGGAGGCCTGGGGGGCTACGACCTTTTCCTCATCGACCTGAGCCAGCGCCGCTGGGGCAAGGTCATCAACCTGCCCGCTCCCGTCAATTCCTCCGCCGACGACGTAGGCATTACCCTGACCAACGATGCCGCGCGCGGCTACCTCGTCAGCAACCGCGCTGGCGGCAAGGGCAAAGACGATATTTACCTGCTGCGCTTCGCCCGGGGCTTCGCTTCGCTGCGCGGGCCGGAGATGGACGGGGAAGTGCTCACCATCTACGACGGGTCCACCAGCCAGCGGGTGGCGGGTGCGGAAGTATGGCTGGGCGAAGTGGACCCCGCCGGTCGGCTCCCCGCCCCTTACTACTCCTTTCAACTGGAGCAAACGGGCGCGGGGCGCAGCATCCGCCCGGTGGTCAAGCCCATGGGGCAGCTGGGCCTGCCGCCTTTGCGCTCTGACCGCGAAGGCAACGTCCGGCTCGAACTGGCCACGGGCAAGACCTACGAGGTGCACGTCGCCATGCCCGGCTACGCCCCGGAGACCCTCCGCTTCCTCTACACCGCCGAAGGCCCCAGCCGACTGCTGGCCATCACCCTCCAGCCCACCGACTGTGTGTTGCTGACGGGGCGGCTGACGGATTCACGGGGCGCGGGGGCCGGCAACGTTCCGCTCCAGTTCCGGCCCATCGGCTGCACCAGCGGCGGAGTATCGGCCGTCAGCGACCTTTCCGGCTACTACGAAGTTTGCCTGCGGGCCGACTGCGGCTACCTTCTCTCCGCCGGCAGGCTGGGCTTCGCTACGGGGGTAGCTGAAATCAACGCCGATCAGCTGCGGGCCTCGGCCCACCCCCGCATCAATTTAGCCCTCCAGCCCGAAGGCCTCGTCACCCGCCGGGGCACCGACGCCGACGCCGCCAGCCTGGCCCTGCCCGCCATCAGTTTTTACAGCAACACCGCCATTTTACAGGAAGAGCTTTCGCGCGATCTCGACATTCTCGTCCAGTTGCTGCGCGACCGGCCGGATATTCAACTGCGGCTCATCGCCCATACCGATGGTCGGGAGGCGGCCGATCAGCTCGTTTTGCTGGGCGATAACCGCGCCGAGGCCGTCCGGCAGGCCCTCATTCGCCGGGGCATTGCGCCCGACCGCCTGCGCACCCTCTCCTACGGCAACCGCTTCCGGCTGCGGAATTGCCTGGCCTGCACCGAAGAAGACTACGCCCTTAACAACCGCCTGGAAGCCCGCGTGATCGGCGAAGAATAAGCCGGATTTTTGCGCGGCCGCAGGTGCTCCCCCCCGACCCCCCGAAAGGGGGAGTAGGGACATGGAGCAGGGTGAGGCGAAACAGTACGATTTTAATTTTAAATGTTGAAAATTTAAAAATTAATCAACAAAAAATTTATCTTTGCCTCCAAGCAAGTGTTTACCCTTTCCGTTTCGCCCTCTTCCCGAAACGATGACCCAGTACGTTGATCCCCCGGCCCCCTTACGCATCCAGGACCTGGCTGCGGATGACCAGCCACGCGAGAAACTCGCCCGCCACGGCCCAAGTGCACTTTCCGATGCGGAGATCGTCGCCATTCTGTTGGGCTCTGGCTTGCAGGGTACGTCGGCGCTGACCCTCGCGCGGCAGCTACTGCGCTCCGTAGAACACAACCTCCACGACCTGGCCCGCAAGGAGATTGCCGACCTGGAGCGCCTGCCGGGCATCGGGCCAGTCAAAGCCCTGCGGCTGGTGGCGGCCCTGGAACTGGGGCGCCGGCGGGAAGCGGCCTGGGACGTCGAAAAACCGGTACTGGGAAGCAGTGAGCAGTCTTACCGCTACCTGCGCCCCTTGCTGGGGGATTTGGCGCACGAAGAATTTCACCTGCTCTGCCTCAACCGTGCCAACCGCCTGCTGGGCCGCCACCTCATCAGCCGCGGCGGGGTAACGGGAACGGTGGCAGACGCCCGGACGATCTTCCGGGCAGCCCTCTCCCACGGCAGCGTGGCTTCCCTGGTACTGGCCCACAACCACCCCAGCGGCCAGGCCTATCCCAGTCAGGCGGACCTGGCCCTGACGCGCAAACTCAGCGCGGGTGCCCGCAACCTCGATCTGTACGTCCTCGATCACCTCATCATCGCTGGCCAATCTTACTACAGCTTTGCCGACGAAGGCGTCCTCTACCCGGAAGACGACTAAGGGCGGCAGAAGATTGGCCCTAACACAGCGCACTAACGCCAGCGCCCCCGTCCGCTATCCTGGAGACCGGATGCACCCGGTTTTTTCTGCCGGATGGGGGGCATTCGGGCTGCCTTGGTCCCCGTCTGCGCCCGCCGGGAGCGCCCGAAAGGACGGAAAAAGGGATCTGCGCCGGCCGATAACTGGGGCCCGGAGGTGCGCTAAAGATGGCAAGTGCTTATCTTCGCGCCACTTAACCAGGCAGTGGGCGGAGCGGACACCCCTTCGCGCACCCAAAACCAAGTTTCAAAGCAGCTTTCATGGCCAGTACTTCAGACATCAAGAACGGCTTCACGTTCCGCCACAGTAACGACATTTACACCGTCGTCGAATTTCAGCACGTGAAGCCCGGCAAGGGTGCCGCCTTCGTGCGTACCAAGATCAAAAGCCTCTCTACGGGCAAGGTCCTTTCGGAAACTTTTCCCTCTGGCCATAAGGTCGACGAGGTCCGTGTAGAGCGGCATAAGATGCAATTCCTCTACAAAGATGACATGGGTTACCACTTCATGAACGCCGAGTCTTACGAGCAGGCCGCCATCGGGGAAGCCTTTATCGACAATCCTGGCATGTTGCGGGAGGGCGATACGGTGGAAGTTTTGTATAATACAGCCGATAACACGCCGCTTACCATCGACCTGCCCCAGTACGTAGAAATGGAAATTACCTACACGGAGCCGGGAGTGAAGGGAGATACGGCCACCAACACCCTCAAACCTGCCACGGTGGAAACCGGTGCGGAGGTTCGGGTGCCACTTTTCATCAACATTGGCGACCGGATCAAAATCGATACCCGTACCAATACTTACGTCGAGCGCGCAAAAAACTAGACCCAGCATGAACTTGAAAGACATCCAGGAACTGATCAAGCTTGTCGCCAAGTCAGAACTTTCCGAATTCAAATTTAAGGACGGTGAAGTGACCGTGCACATCCGCGGCAAATCTTACGGCGCCGGCGGAGGTGCTGCCCGCGATGCCCAGTACGCCCCCCCGGCCATCATCAGTATGCCCGCTGCTGCTGCGGCTCCCGCTCCTGTTGCGGCACCTGCTGCCCCGGCGGCTGCTCCCGCGGCGGCCAAGGCTGCTCCCTCCGAAGGAGAGGGCAAGCTGGTGGAAATCAAGTCGCCCATGATCGGTACTTTTTACCGCTCGCCCTCGCCCGATAAAGATCCCTACGTGAAAGTAGGCGACAAAATCGCGAAGGGGGATACCGTCTGCGTAGTGGAAGCTATGAAGTTGTTCAACGAGATCGAATCAGACTTCTCCGGCAAAATCGTCAAAGTCCTCGTCGAAGATGCCCAGCCCATTGAGTACGATCAGCCGCTGTTTTTGGTGGACCCCTCTTGATCCTCCCCCAAGTAACAAACGCAACTTTTCTTCCAGCACGCCAGGGAAGCGGCGGCCCATACCACGGGGTTTGCCCACTCCCCTACCATAAAGACTTGTACCATGGCTGAGAAATTCAAAAAAATCCTCATTGCCAACCGGGGCGAGATTGCCCTGCGCATCATCCGTACCTGCCGGGAAATGGGCATCAAGACCGTAGCCATTTACTCTACGGCCGACCGCGAAAGCCTCCACGTCCGCTTTGCCGATGAGGCCGTCTGCATCGGGCCACCCGCTTCCTCCGAAAGCTACCTGAGCATTCCCAAAATCATGGCTGCGGTGGAAATCACCAACGCCGACGCCGTACACCCCGGCTACGGTTTCCTCTCCGAAAATGCGGATTTTGCCGAAGTGTGCCAGGAGTACGGCATCAAGTTCATTGGCCCGCGCCCCGAGCAAATCCGCCGCATGGGGGATAAGATCACCGCCAAAGACACGATGATCAAGGCCAAGGTTCCCGTAGTCCCCGGCAACGGCGAACTGCTCAAAAGCGCCGCCGATGGCCTCGAACAGGCCGCCGCAATGGGCTACCCCGTAATGATCAAAGCCACCGCTGGCGGCGGCGGCAAAGGCATGCGGATCATCAACAGCAAGGAGGAGTTCCAGCGGGCCTGGGACAGTGCCCGCGCGGAAGCCAAAGCCGCCTTCGGCAACGATGGGATGTACCTCGAAAAGTACATCACCAAGCCCCGCCACATCGAAATCCAGATCATCGGCGATCAGTACGGCAAGGTCATTCACCTCTCCGAGCGCGATTGCTCCGTACAGCGCCGCCACCAGAAACTGGTGGAGGAATGCCCCAGCCCCTTCATGACCGACGAGCTGCGGGAGAAAATGGGACAAGCGGCCATTGAGGCCGGGAAAGCCATCAACTACGAAGGTGTAGGAACGGTGGAATTCCTGGTCGATGCCGACCGCAACTTCTACTTCATGGAGATGAACACCCGGATCCAGGTCGAGCACCCCGTGACGGAAGAAGTCATCGACCACGACCTGATCAAGGAGCAAATTAAAATTGCCTACGGAGAGCCCCTCTCCGGTGCCAATTACTATCCCAAAAGCCACGCCATCGAGTGCCGGATCAACGCCGAGGACCCCTGGAACAGCTTCCGCCCCAGCCCCGGCAAGATCAGCAGTTTCCACAGCTCCAAAGGCCAGGGCGTGCGGGTGGATACCCACGTTTACGCCGGCTACACGATCCCGCCCTTTTATGACAGCATGATCGCTAAGCTCATCGTTCGCGCTCCAACGCGGCAGGAGGCCATCACGAAAATGGAACGTGCCCTGGATGAGTTCATCATTGAGGGCGTCAAAACCACCGTCCCCTTCCACCAGTGGCTGATGAAGCAACAGGATTTCCGGGACGGTAATTTTGACACCGGTTGGCTCGGTCAGCAAGAACTTCCGGAGGGGAAGTAGACGTCCCTCGCCGTACCCTTTTCCACGGCACCTGCGGCCGCGCCCAAGACCACTAACGGCACCTTGGGCGCGGCCGTTTTTGCTTTATCACCGGTCGTTTTACCGCCAAAATACCCGCCGGACGTACCCCTTCAGCTGGTTCATTACCCCCGGGCGGGGGCGGGCGGGCTCCTGTGGTGGTCCCGCCGCCCTGGCAATGCTCTGGGCGTAGCGCAGCAGGTTGCGTTTTTCCTGGGCTGCCGTCCGGGCCGCCGTACCTCCCCCCGTCACCTGCCCGTGTTTGATGCGGCGATAGTATTTCTGCCGGGTTTTGGCGGGATGCTCCTGGCCGAAGAACTTTTCGTAATAGCCCTTGTCGTAGGCCAGGCCATCGGCCACCACGTCGATTTCGCCCGTGCTGGGGTCATAGACTTTTAATTGTCCCAGGGGAACGGCTACGTAGCCCCTCCTTTTGGCTTCATCGTTGCCATCCAGGTCGTCATCGGAATGGTGATTGTACCCTTCGGCTCCATCTTCCATCCGGCTGTGGGTGTGGATGTCAGCCACCACTTCCACGAAAGGCAGCGTGGGCGGTAGGTCTACTCCGCTTTCTTCCCCGCGCACGGGGTCGTCGTAGAAGTACACGGTCTGCCCCCGCAGGGTCGTCCGGTAGATGTTGGCTCCCCGCTCGCGGTTGTCCTGGATGGAGGCCTTGTTGTGGATGTTGGCAAAATTGATCGCCGCCGCCACTTCCGTGGGGTAGAAGTCGAAGGCAGCCCGGCCGTCGGGGTCCACAAAACGCAAAGGGTTGTGCAAACCAAAGGCGTAGGGATTGTGCCCGGGGAAGGCCTCGGCCATCGGATCTAAACTGAGCCAGTGCCCGTCTTCCGGGTTCAGGTAGCGGGCCCCGAAATAGTTGAGGCCGCTGGCGGGGTCTTCCTCCTTGCCATTGAAGGTAAACTTCAGCGGCGCGGCTTTGCGCTCCTGCTCCACCAACAACTCACCCGAGGGCAAGTAGGCCCGGTAGGTGCTTACGGCACCGCGGGCGTCCGTTACCCAGGTTACGTTGCCCAGGTGGTCGCTGTGGTAGTACGAGCCCACCACTTCGGGGAATACGCCGTAGCCCTCGTAGCCGTAGCCAGCGCCCAGGCTATCGCGGCCCGGCGGACTACGGTACCAGGTGGGCGGCCCGGGTGGGCCCGTCGGGTCCGGCGGGCCACCCGGGCCTGGGGGGGCCTGGCCCGGGGCGGAACCAAAATCGCCTCCCGCACTCGTCGGCAGGGGGTCCCCCGTAACGCCGGGCTGGCCGTAGTAGCCCGGCAGCGTCGGCGGCCCCGGGGGCAAACCCAAGGCCAGGTAATAATTCCACACCGTCTGCGTCAGGTCGTTCATCCGGGCGGTATAGTTCAGGTCTCCCGCCGTAAGGCCGCCCGCGTACCAGTAAATGTTGTTGAATTCTCCCGTGCCCTGCTTGGTCAGCAGCCGCTGTCCATCGGCAAAGTAATGCTTGGTGAAACTGCTTTTGGTAAAGCTGAAAAACGGCGATACGTAGGCGGTATAATTCCCGCTATGGCTCACAAAACCCGCCGGCGCTCCGTCCGTAAACACCCCCCGCAGGGTGCCAGTGCTCTGGATGGCCCGACTGCCTGACGCCGTATAAGTGTAACGGGTGATGGTGCCGTTGTCGCTGAATTCCATCAGCCGGTCTTCTTCGTCCCAGCGGCTTTGCTGGTAACGGTAGCTGCCCGCCTCGCCGGTGTAGCCCAGCAGATTGCCATTCGCGTCGTAGTGGTGTTGCCGCCCACCCAGGGTCTGGATTCGGTGGGGGTAGCTGGGTTCCGTTACCAGGCGCCGATCGAAGCTGTTTAGCGCATCCACCGCGCCGTCATTGCGCAGTTCAAGCTCCCGCCGGGTTTGGTTGTAAAGCGCATCGTGGTCGACGAAGTAGGTGTAGCTTTTGGTCCCCTCCGCCAGGTTGAATTCCCCGCTGGCTTCGGTCAGGCGGTGGAGGGGGTCGTACACGAAACGCTCGCGGTAGCTGCCGCCCAGGCCATCCTGGGGGCCGGCCGTTTGTTCCCTGGTCTCGAGGTTGCCCACCGGGCTGAAGCCCAGGCGGAGGTTTTGCAGGGCCACCCCGTTGGCCATGATGCCCACTGTGGCGGGCCGCTGCGTGAGCGGGTCAAAAGTCAGCGTTTCCTGCGCGTCGTTGCCCAGGGTTTTGCTTACCGTGCGGCCAAAGACGTCGTAGCGAACGTCTTTGAGGTAGGTGTAGTGGTTGCCGTCTTTTTCGCCGCTCATGGTCTCCAGTTGGCCGGCGGCGTTGTAGCCATACGCTACGAACTCCCCGTCGGGGTAGCCCATCCGCTGCTCACGCCCCCAGCTGTCGTAGGCCATTTCGTGGATGAAGGTCCGCACGGTAGATTCATTGATCAGTAGCGTCCGGATGGTCTTGTTCGTCTCGCCGTGGGCGTCGTAGAAGTACTCCGTCCCGCCGCTGGCATCGAGGCATAAGACGATGCGCCCGCGGCGGTTAAACCCGGCCTCTGGCCCCCCGTAACTGAAGCTGACCTTATTCTGGAAGTTGATGGGGTAGATGATTTCCCGCAGCCGTTCGTGGTCGTAGTGGTAGATGATGGCTCCTTGCTCCCCCAGCGTTTCCCGCAGGTTGGGCGTATGCTTGCGCACGATGTTGTCCGCCAGGTCGTACACCTTTTCGGTGCGCCCTCCGTCGGCGGGGATCTCGGCGGTGCGCCGGCCCAGGCGGTCGTATTCGTAGCGCGTGGCAAACCCGCCGTCGTCCACCACCGCCCGCAATTCCCCCAGTACGTTGTAGTCAAAAACCGTGGTGATCGTTGTTGTGTCCGCCTCGCGCAGGTAGGCTTCCTGCCTGCCGCGCTCGTCGGTGAGGGTCGTTTCCCGGAAGCCCAGGGCATCGGTCATCTTTTCCTGAAACAGCAATTCGCCCGTAGGCCCGGGCACGATGCCGTATTCCAGGGTGCTGCGGGAGCCGTCGGGCAGGGTCATGCTCGTCGGCCGGTCCAGTACATCGTAAGCAGACGTGGTGGTGGGCGCGGCCGCAGGTGCCGGGTGAAGTCGTCCGGGAGCCGGGTTCGCCGCCAGGGGGTAGCCCTCCCGGATGGGCCGGTCAAATGCGTCGTAGCCCATCTGCCCGCTAATCCGGAATTGCTCCTGGCCGTCGATGACCGCTGCGTGCTGCCGCTGGATGACCCGCCCCAGCCCGTCGAGGAAGCTGTGGCTGGTCACCACCCCATCCCGGTGGGGGTCGTAGCGCTCCGTCGTGGCGTAGGGCGGATCTGCCGTGGGGTAAAAGCGGAAACGAAAACTGAAAACGGAGTCTTTCGGCAACTTGATTTCCCGGACGCGGCCGTGGGGATCGAGGGCGTAGCGTACGGTATGCCCGTTCACGTCCGTTGCCGCCACCCGCTGTCCGTAGCGAAACTCGTACTCCGCCGTAGAAACGTAGCCGTAGCTGTCTTCCGTCCGCAGTACGTACATCCGTTCCACCGTGTCAATCGTGTAGGTGTAGCGCATGCGTTCCCCGGCCTCATTCGGTGGTCGTGTGCTGGTCAACACATTCCCCCACGCATCGTAGGTGTAATCCCGCACGGCCGCTGTGTTCTCGTCCAGGTACTGCCGGAGTTGGAGCACGTTGCCTCGCTCATCGACGTCCAGTTCGCTGTGCCGCAGCAGTTCTCCGCCGCCGTAAACCCGCAGGGCGGTCAGGCGGTCGGCCTTAAACACCGTTGCGGGGAGCGGGGCGTATTGGTAGTCGGTGCGCAATTCATCCTCCGGGCTCCCATCGCCAAAGTCGGTTTTACTCAGGATTTGCCCGAGGCTGTCGTAGCGGAAAGTCGTCCGTCGGCTCAGCTGTGGCGCAGCGGCGCCTTCGTAGAAGTTCTCCGTCCGGGCCACCAACAGGGGGAAGGCCCGGCCCTGGTCGGAGGCCAGCAGCGCGGGCGGCAACTCCGTCTGGGTCGCGGGATTGGTCAGCAAGTAAGTAAAGACGGTCTCCCGGTAGCGATTCCCCGCAGCGTCTTCGGTGTACTCGCGCAGCAGGAGGTTGCGGTCGTAGAAATTATTGTTGGCGTATTCCAGGGTGTGGCTGCGGTAGGGCCGGTCCCCATCCTCCGTATCCAGCTCGGTGCTGATCGTCTGGGCAAAGCCCAGGAATTCCCGCTCGTGGCGGTCGTGGTTGGGGCCTGCGTAGGCCAGCCTTGTCTTGCGCCAGGCGGGCCCGTCGCCGTCTGCCCCGTCGTTGAGACGGACCTCGCTCAGAACGTATTTGGCGAAGGGCAAGCCGTAGTCGTTGCCAGCTTTGGTATAATCCAGTTGGATGGTTGCGCCGAGGGGGCGGCGGATTTCCCGCAAGAGGTTGACTTTACCGAGGGTGGAGCGACGGACCATAATTTCGTTGTCGCGCGTAGCCATCACTTCGTCCAGGAATCCGTCTCCGTCTACGTCATCGAATTGGCTCAGGACCCGGCTGACGCCCCGTCCGGCCGATCCGCTGGGGTTCACACAAACGCGGATGAAAAAAATGGGGATACAAACGGTGAAGGCGAAATTGACCGATTCCGCCGTAGCGTCTCCTTTGTCGTAGGGTTCGGTGAGCCGGCCCCAGTTGATGGCCGGTGCGTAGCCTGATCCGGTGTTCAGGGCCACGCGCAGCATTCGGGTGTCGGGGTTGTAAGAAAGGGCGTCGGCCAGGCCGTCGTTGTTCATGTCCTGGAGGCCTGCGGTGCTGTAGTTGTCCGTGCGGGTAATGGCTACGCCGGCGGCAAAGCTGTTGTTGCTCACGTTGATGCCGCCGCCGCCGCCGTAGTCCATACTCACCCCCCGGCGAATGTCGGCAAAGCCCCAGTTTTCCCGCCCCCCGAAGCGATAACCGTAGTTGAAGGCCACGTCGCCGTTGTCCCACACTTTGTCCGCCAGCCCGTCACCGTTGATGTCGAACCAGCTGTGTACCGTGTAGTCGTTGTCGATGGCAAAGTTGACGCTGATGGAGCCCCCGGCTTCCGCCGATTCGTTGGCCGACTGCGCCTTCGCGCCCTGGTTTTTGGTAGTGGTCTTGGCCCGGCGGGAACGGCGACGGCTGCCCTTTCCGCTGCTGTCGCCAGAGTTGGTGGGGGAAGAATCCACGAACTTGCCGCCCGCCGTCCCCCCCAGGGCGCTACTTTGGGCAACGTGGCTGCCAAAGCCGTGGCGATAGGTGCGGTTGCTCAGGCCGCCGTAAACCGTCGTGTACTGCGCCAGGGTGGGCGAAACGATATCGGGGTAACGGTCGCCGTTCAGGTCCATCACCTCCAGCAGGTTGGTGGTGGTGTTGTCGGCCTTGCTGCCCGCCAGGCTGGCTGGCCCAAAACCCACGCCCACGGAGACCGCCCGGATACGGGCTACACTCGCCAGCGGTGGGGCGGAACTCCCCGTGCCAAAGTCGGGCGTCAGCACCACATCATCCTGCCCCAGGCGGGAACTCGATTGGTAATCCGCCCCCAGCAGCGTCAGGTTATCATAGCCCTGCCAGTAACCATCTTTGGGGCTGGCCACCATCACCACGAAGGGCTCCTGCGTTGGGTCATTGGCCAGGCCTTCAAAGTCGCTGAAGTCGGGGTTGTCGGGGTCAATCTCAATGTCCTCTACGTCCTCCTCGTCAATGTCGGGCTCCGTCAGGCGCAAGTTGGCTTCAATGATGCCCGTATTTGCGGCGGCCCCTTCGCCCCGGTACACGAACTGCCCCCAGCCCCGGTACTGTGGTCCGAGCAATAACTCGTCGGGACTCCGCTTGCGGTACACCCCGTAGGGCACGGGCAGCCCCCCCGGAAGGATTTGCCCGATGGGCCGAATGGCGAGGGTTAAATTCCTCAGGGCATTGGCCAGGGCGGCGGGTCCGAAAACCTCCACCCAGACCTCGACCCCCGGCGGCACCACCAGCGTATCCCCAACGGCCATTGCACCTGCGAGCGCGCCAAACAGGAATCTTTCGTAACGGTGGTATACGGTATCGGGGCCCCGCACCACCAAAGTGAGCCACTCCCCGGCGAGCTGCACGGGGGGGAAGCCCAGGTCGAGCGACAGCGAATAGGTGAAACTATCAGTCTGTGGCCGCCAACGGTCGCCCTTGCGGACAATTTTCGAGTGCAGCGTATAATCAATGGCCGGGCAATAGCTGTAGAGGTCTTCGCCCTCGGGGCTGACCACCACGGTGCCGTCATCGGCACTCCGGTAGACGAGGCGGGGCGACCAGGCGGGGGCCGTCCAATCAATGGAGCTGTTGGCCCGCATCGTCAGTTGCAACTGCTCCTCCGCCGCCACGGCAAAGTTTTCCAGCCGGATGGCCGCTTCCGTCACCACCGTATCCGGCGCAAAACTTTGGCGGAAAATCACGTTGCCGCCGCGGCGCAACTCCAGGTGGAGGGTGTCCGTTAGCACGGGCTTGCTGAAGGTCCCCACCAGGTCAACCCGCCCCGCCAGTGGCATGGCTACGGTCTGGCAGCTGGCCAGCAGAAAGTCTTCGCTGGCCTGAAAACGGTAGCGCGGGCGTCCGTTGAGGTCCAGCTCCGTCAAATCTTCCCCGTCGTAAGTGATCACGGGGTCCCAACTCACGCGGTCGAAGGCCCCATCGAGGATGGACTGCACCCGGAAGTAAATCCGCTGGCCCGCCACCACCGGGATGTTTCGCAAGTCGGGCACCCGTGGGGCATAGTCGTTGGCGGGCAGCACGGCCGTAAACAATTGGATGTTGGGGATGCCGAGGTTCCCCAGCGCGCCACCGAGTTCAATGCTTACCCGCACCCCGTCTTCCCGGCTGTAGGCATCGATGCCCGGCTGTTCGACGAGGGCGACGGCCCCGGAAATGGAGATCTGCCCCGCGCACGGTGCCTCCCAGCTGCGGACTACGTCGTGGCGGGGTGTTTGGTCCAGCAGTTCTTGTTGCTCGGCGGGGTCAACCTCCACCAGCCCCCCGTCGGGGTTGGCCCCGGCCACAATGGGGCTGGGCGTGTCGCCACTGTTGAGGGTGAAGGTGGGGTTGCCCTCCCCGTCAAGGTGGTTGAAATAAATGCGGCCCCGGTGGAGCACGTCGAGCAAATCGTCCCCGTTAAAATCATTGAAATAGGTAGTCGTGGTCGTGCGGGCCGTAGTGTTTTCGTAACCCGCAAAGAAGGGGGTGATGTTGGCCTCAAAGCCAAAGTTGTTTTCGGCCGTTTCCGTGACGCTGAAGTCCCGCAGGCCATTGACGGGGCGAACGGGCCCGAAACTGGTCTGCCCGCTGGCAGATCGGTTCTCGCGCCAAACCAGGTCGTTGCCCCGGCGGAACAACTTATCGGGCAAAGCGTCGCCATTGATGTCGACAAAGGCCAACAGGCCGTTGGCCGAGCTGCTGCCCAGGCCAATCGTTCCGCCCACGGTGAGTTCTTTGGAGCCGGGCGGGCCGATTGGCCCCACGGTAGCGGCCGTCCCCCCTTGCAGGCTGGTAGAGCCCGCCCCGCCGAGTGCGGAGATTTCACCCGTGAAGCCGGGGATGGGGTTGAGGATGTTGCCGCGGACGTTATCGTTGCCCGTGTCCCAGGTCTCCGCAGCGCCGAAGGCCGAAAAATCCCCCGCTGGCAGCCCGTGGTAGGCAAAGCGGTGGCTGGCCAGCACACTGCCATCGGAGCCGAATTCGGTGATGTCCTCCAGCAGGCTTTGCTGAAAGGGGCCCGTTTGGTAGCCCAGTTCGTAGTGGCGCACGGGGGTGCCGCGGTAGCTGATCTCGATGCGGCGCAGGAGGTCGGCCACCACTTTTTTGTGCCCGCTGTTGTAGTCGGTCCGTACGTCCGGCCGACGGCTTTCGCCCAGTTGGCGGTCGCGGCGGAAGCGGATTTCATAGGGTCCTTCCTCCGTTCCGTAGCCGTTGTAGGTGATGAAGTCGGGGTATCGCTCAGTACCGCTTTCGGTGGAGTTGGCGTGGCCGGTGTCTTCCTGGAGGTGGTAGTGGTAGTCAATGCGATTGCCGTATACGTCGGTACTGCGGACGAGGGCCCAACTGCTGATGTTGCCAGCGGGGTCACGGAGCAGGGCATCGGCCCTCAGTCCTTCGGAACTACCGCCGTAGTACTCCACCAGTCCATCGGGGTAGGCGATTTCCCACCAGTAGTTGCGGGGGCCGTTGCCGTGGCGGGTAATTCTTTGGAAGTCGCTTTCCACCCGGGGGTTAAAGCTGCGGTCGGCGGCGCGGGGCCGGCTGGGGCCACGGTGGGCAACGGGGGCGAGCATATTGCCTTCCAGCAGGTAGGTTTCCGTCTCCGTAGCGGGGTCGTAGCGGGGTACGCCCCAGCGGGTTTCTACGTCGATGCTGGGCAGGCTGAGGTCCCAGCCCCGGCCCAACCAACCGTGGAGGTGGTCGGAGGCGTAAGACAGGCCCAACAGGGGAGCGTGGCCCTTGCGGGCGGGCGGCAGCTTGATGGGGTAGCTAAGGTGAGCTCCGCCAGTGGGGTTGGCTACGGGCGGCTCTATCAGCGCAATGCCGTCGGCGGGATTGGCCACCGGCGACGTCTCCTGGGGCGAAAGGAGGCGGTAAAGGGGCGGCGGACTGGCCGGAGCCTGCGCCAGGCAGTTCACCGGCAGGGCGCAGCAGACGATGAGGAGCAAAAGAAGCCAGGTTTTCATGGCAGTGGGCTTTTGGGAGGGATTACTGGACGACTACGAAAAGGGCTTGCGTAGGCCCATGGGGGCGCGGCCGCAGGTGCAGGGTATAGGTGCCGGGAGCGGGGAAGGTCAGCTCCGTCAGGTGGTGGGTCGTTGGGGGCAACCAACGCTCTTCCAGTTGCCGGCCGTTGAGGTCATAAGCGCTGAGGTGGAGGGCTTGGGGCACCGCCAGCGCTATCCGCAATTGGGTGGCTTGGCCGACGGCGACGGGGTTGGGGCTAAGGTGGGCCAGCGCCGGGTCTTCTGTAGGCCCGTCCGTCCGGGCCCCGGTAATGGCCAGCTGAAAATAGGCTGTGCCGGCGGGGAGCGGGAAGAGTAATTCACCTTCGGACGGCGTTGGCGGCAACAGCACGGTTTGCCCGTCGGCCAGCTCCACGGCGAGCGCCCAGCCTTCGCCCGTGGCCAGTCGCTCAAAAAGGGAGCGGGGCTGGATGCTCAGCCAGGTTGTGTCGGGTACCGCGCCGTGGGTTTCCACGCGCCAGCGCCGTTGGAGTCGGTCTGCGCGGCGGGCGGTGGGCGCTCCGTCGTCGGCTACAACGAAGTAGGCCGTAGCCGCCGGGGCTTCCCGCCAGCGCAGTTGCAAAAGCTCCGGGGCCAAGACGGAATATCCCGCCGTGCGCAGCAAGCCCGCCGTGGTGTCGACGGCCAGCCCGACGATGCGGTGGCGGAATTCCGGGGCCGCCGTGGCCGTCCAGACCGGGTAACTGCCACCTTCGGCAGCCGGGGCCAGGTAATTCGTTGGCAGCCCTTGGTTAAGGGTGATGCCGTGGCGGAGGGCCAGGTAGCTTTCCGTAAGCTGCCGCTGCCCGGGGCTCAGGAGGGTGGGATAGACCAGGACTTCGCCGGTCTCCCCCAGCCCCTGCTCCTCCATCCGCCACCCGGCACCTGCGTCCGCGCCCGATTGTACAAAGGTCCGCAAAGTGAGGTGCGTCGGCGGAGCAAGGTGCAGCACCGTACTGTCTGAGCGGTCCACCAGGCGATGGGTAGTCAACGTAAGATCGCCGTATTGCCAAACCACGGCCTCGCCCCTTGCCGGGGGGTGCACCGTGAAAATGTAGTAGCCGCCCGCCCCGGCCAACCCGGGGACGGGAACGGGCTGCGCGCCCAGATGGTGGGCCACAAAAAGCAATACCAGCAGGGCCGGGAAATGGGGATAGCACCTCATGGGAATTCGATTAGCCAGCCGAGGGTGATCTGGAAACCACTGCTCCGGTTGGTGTTTTCAATGAAGTTGAAGCCGTTGGCCCTGGTCTCCAAAACGTCTTTGAGACCCAATACGTAACGGGCCTCCACCATGAGGCCGAAGGGGAAATCGTAGCCCGCCTGCAGCAGTACGTTGATGTCGTTACTCCCCACCAGCACCTCCCGCAGGCTTTGCTGGATCTGGAGGTCGGGGCCCAGTTCGGGCATGTTGCTGAGGTAGGTCAGCTTATCCGTTGCGACGTTGAAAGCGACCTGGGCACCCACCCCAAAGTGCAACCCGCCGCCGGGGTAAGTCTTGATCAGGCCACCCAGGCTGAGGTACTGGTAATTAAAACCGATGCTGTACTCCAGGTCGCGGACGTCGGAGTAGTTGAAGTCGCCGCCCCGGCTGGCGAAAAGGATTTCGGGTTGAATGGCGAAGCGCGATTTGTAAAAGCGGTGGTAAAACACCACCCCACCGGCAAAGCCCAACTGCGGGGCAATCTCCGTGCTGTAGCTGTCCTGCGGAAAAACGTCGGGGATGATGGTGGTGCCGATTTCGGCAATGCGGTGGTAGGTTGCCCCGGCTTTGAAGCCGTAAAACCAGGTGTCGGCTTCGGGCTGCGCACGGAGGCTCCCCACCGTGCTGAGCAACAGCAGGGAGAAAAGAATTCGGCTGGTCATTGTTAAATACCTTGATTAAATAAGCGAAAAGTGGGCCAGCGCAAGGGATGCGTCGCTAAAGTCGGCCCCCGTTTGTGGCGGTTGGCACCGGGGGACAGTCTACCTGGCCCGGGTGGAGAGACCTTCAATTGACGCCGTGCCCACATCCCGGCGGGTGTCGACTGGCCAGGCGGGGCACGGGTCAATCAAGGTAAGCGCTCACCCGCTCGCCCGCCACTGGCAAGGAGGGCACCACGGCGCGGGAGAGCAGAAATGGCTTTGTGTCGGTTTTTCATTGGGATGCTATGAATTTTGGGTGAGCAACCAACAATCGGTTGGTCCACAAAACTCAGGTACACGACCCTTTGACTGCAATTTTTGGGGCCGGACATCTACCGGACAGGCGCAGAAAAAGCTGCTTGCTGGCTGAATTACCGGGAGGGCGGGGGATTAGTGCTAGGCTGTCTAATTAGCCAGGCCGCAGCCGTACTCACTTTGGCCAACCGGGGGAGGCTCAAGCGCTTAATAGGTCGAGACCCTCTGGGTCGTAGGAGAATACGCCAATGTACTTAGCTGGATCGACCCAGAGGGTCTCAACCCAGGGGGGCACCGTGATTAGCTGGATCGACCCAGAGGGTCTCAACCTAGGGGGGCCAGGCCCCTAAAGCGCGCACGGGTTAAACCCATTAGATTAGACAGCCTAGGATTAGTGCCTCCTGGTTCCCAGGGAGGGCTACCGGACCAATTCGTGGAGGTAGGTGTCAAGCTCGCCGCCGGCGGCGGCGGGGAATTTTTTGCGGAGGCGGTACTTGGCCTTGTAAAGACTCTCCTGCGAGATGCCGAGGATATCGCCAATTTCCTGGTTGTTGAGTTGCATTTTGATGAGGGCGGCCAGGCGCAATTCGCGCGGGGAAAGCTTCTGTTCGGCCGCCTTTTCGAGGACGGCTTCGAAGTCGCCGTGCACGCCCTGAAAGTAGGTGCGGAAATTTTCCCAGTCTTGGTCAATGCGTTCTTCACCGCTAAGGTTACGCAGTAAGCTGTCCAGTTTTTTGCGGTCGTCGGGCCGTTCGCCTTTGACCTGGCGGAGTTCTTCGCCGAGCTGATCGAGCAAGCGGCTTTTCTGGGCCATCTGGAGGGCGTGGGTGCTGAGGGTGCGCTGTTGGTCTTTTACCTGTTGGATGAGTTGTTCGCGGGCCAGCTGCAGGCGGATGCGGCGCTGGCGGAAGGAGTACCACCCGGCGAGGAGCAGGACGAAGACGAGGGCCAGCCCCGTTCCCAGGCTGATTTTTTGGAGTCGGTTGGCCCGCGCCTGGCTTTCCAGCAGGCTGAGCCTGGCTCGTTGTTCGCCGATGAGGCGGTCTTGCTTTTCTTTCTCAAAAAGCAGGGTTAGCTCGGCCACTTTATCGGCGATGCTGCGGCGGTGCAGGCTGTCTTGGAGGCCCTGGCGAACGACGAGGTGCTGGTAGGCCGCCGGGTAATCTCCCAAGCGGGCGGCGATGGTGGCCAGGTGTCCGTGGGTCCGGTGAATGAGTTCCAACTGTCCCTGGGTTTCCAACAGGGCTAAGGCCGCTTCACCGTGCTGGCGGGCGGCGGTGTACTCGCCCAGTTCGAGCCGGACGCCGGTGAGGTAAGTGGCGAGTTCGGCCTCCATCCGTTGGTTGTCTTGGTCGCGGGCGAGTTCCAGGCCCGTAAGGAACTCCTGCCGGGCGCGCTCGTAGTCATTGTTTTCCCAGTAGACATTGCCCAGGGTGTTGCGCACGTCCAGTTCCAGGCCCAGGAATTTGCCCTCGGTAGCAAAAGCCAGGGCTTCCTGCCCTACCCGCAGCGCTTCGTCTACCTGACCTAAAGACTGGAAGCAGGTCGCCAGATTGAGCAGGCTCACGGTGGCGAAGTAGTCATCTTCCACCCGGCGGTAGTATCCGGCGCAGCGGCGGAAGAAGTCTGCGGCCGTGCGGTAGTCATCCAGGGCCTGGTAGCCGAAGGCGATTTCCTGTTCGGCGTCGGCCATGCGGCTGCTGTCTCCGGCGTTGCGGGCCAGGTCGTAAGCCAACCGGGCGTGGACGAGCGCCTGATCGGGGTGGCCCAGCTGCCGCTCAATCACGGCGGTGAGTTTATTGACGGCGCTGCGTTCCACGGGGTGGTCTCCGTCGGCAAAGCGTTCGTCGGCCAGTCGCAGGTAATGCCGGGCAGTATCGTAGCCGCCGCTTTCCTGGTGAATGATGGCGGTGTTGAACAGCATGATGCCTTCCAGGCGGCCCATCTTGCGGGCGCGGTAGATGGCCATGGCCTTGGCGTAGTTGGCCAAAGCACTGTCTTTCAGGGCCAGAAAATCCTGGACGATGCCCAGGCGCTGGTAGCCAGTGGCTTCTCCCACCGGGTAGTTCAGGGCCTGCGATTCAGCGATGATGCGCCGGCTGTAGGCTTCTGCGCGCTCAAGGTCGTTGTTGGAGGTTGCGCGCCAGAGATTGATCAGGGTATGGATGCGCAGGGTGTCGCTGACGTCGCGCGCAGCAAGGTCTGCTTCCAGGCTATCGATGTGGCTTTCGTCTTGAGCAAAGGCAGCAACCGACCCCAGAGCGATTGCCAAAAACAGTGCATAACGTAGCATTCGGGATGTTTGTAGGGTGGAAGTTAGGCCTTTTCGGTGGCTTAACACCGGAATCCCATCCTCACGCCCTACCGGAATCTCCTCATAAATCCAGTACCATCGTCATTTTCTTCCCATCAAAGGCAACCGTGCGGAAACCCATACGCTGGTACCACTGCGCTGCGTGGTTGTCTCCGTGTACACTAAGCGAAACCTGTTTGTCTCCCCGCTGCCGCATAGCGTCGAGGAAGTGGTCCATCAGTTTTTGGCCAACGCCCGCTCCCCGGAGTCCCCGCTTGATGGCGATGCCCAATTCGGCAACATCGTGGGCCACAAAGCCGTAACCCGGGGATTCCCGCGTGAATTTGCGGGACCAAATCGCTCCGACTTCTTCCCCGTCCTGCTGGACGATGAAGCCCAAGTCCCCCGCTTTGCCCCAGTACTCGTAGTAGCGGCGCAACTCCGGGCTCCGGATCGCGTCAAATGGCAGGGGCGGTTCCCCCGGCGGCGTATAGAAGGAAGAATGAAAGAGCTCGTGGAAAAAGGCGGTATTGGTATTTTCGAGCGGATGAAAAGTAAGCGTCATGGTCGAATAAGCTATTGGTAGGACGTAAAAGCCAGGCCTTGGTTAGGGAAAAAGAGTGACCCAGCCATGCGCAAAGATAAACGCCCGGTCCTTCGCCAGAAAAGTGGCAGGGAATCGACAAGCCGCGGAATGGCCCGTTTTAGAAATCGAAGTCGTATGGGTCAGGCCCCACGCGCTCGCCGCGTTCGAGTTCATCGATGGCCACCATATCGGCCTCTTCCAGCTCAAAGTCGAAGAGCTGGCCATTTTCGTGGATGCGTTGCTGGTTGGTGCTTTTGGGGATGACGATGATGTCATTTTGGATGCACCAGCGCAGTACCACCTGGGCGGGGGTTTTTCCGTAGCGCTCGGCGATTTGCGCGAAGAGGGGTTCTTCCAGAAACTTGCCCTGGATCAGGGGGCTCCAGGCGGTGATGGCAATGCCGTTCGCGTCGCACTCATTGACGGTGTCCGACTGTACGAGGTAGGGATGGTACTCGATCTGGTTGACGGCCGGCATGATTTCGGCCGCTTCCAGAATTTCCCGGAGGTGTTCGGGCATGAAATTGCTCAGGCCGATGGCACGCACTTTTCCGGCACCGACGGCCTTTTCCAGTTCCTGCCAGGCCGCGACCGACCCCGTTACCGGCCAGTGCAGCAGCAGAAGGTCGATGTAATCGGTTTTCAGGCGCTTCAATGCCTCGTGCAGCGCGGCGGTGGTGCGGCCAGCGCGGATGTCGTCGTTCCAGATCTTGGTGGTCAGCCAGATGTCGCTGCGCGGGATGGTGGCCGAGCGGAGGGCATCGCCTACGGCCTCCTCGTTATTGTAGATGCGGGCGGTATCTACGTGGCGGTAATCCGCGTCAATGGCCCAGTGGATGGCGTTGATGGTTTCCTGGCCATTAGCAGCTTTATAGACGCCGAGGCCGAGTTGGGGCATGGCCAGCCCGTTGTTGAGTTTGGTGGTCTTCATGCCTCCTAAAACGCAGCAAACGGAGTGGGGTTTTGGGTTGGTTCATAGTTCATAGTTCATAGTTCATAGTTCATAGTTCGCTAAAGACTACAGAACTACAGAACCACCCAACTACTCACTCCCCAAATAGCGCCCGAAACGGTCCATCACCCAGGAGTGCGCCCGTGCCTGCGTGAGGATGTAGAGGTACCAGGGCAGGGCCGGCACAAACTCGTGGATGGCCGAAATGACGTACTGCTGATTGAGCACGCGCCGGAACTCCAGCCAGCCGTAGTCCTTGCGGCGCACCAATCGGCCGCCCGTGATGTAAAATAGTTGCCGCTCGTTATCGCTGCGGCTGGGGATGAATTGCAACTGCAGCAAGGGGATGCGCCCGACGCGGAAAACCGATAAATCGCCTTCCGTACGGACGTTAATGAGCAGGCGGAAAAAGATGGGCAACCACCGCTGATAGATTCTGGCTACGTAGGTGGCGGTGTGGCACCGGGGGTTGGGCAGGCGCTGTACGCTGCGCACGGTATTGCGCTCCGTGCGCTGTGTAGGCATGCGGGCGGGCAGGGGCGGCAGGGTTTCGCGTCCGAAGAGGGCGCGGCGCGCGGCCGTCCGGAAGTCACTACGCTGCGGAAAAGCCGCCAGCAGTTCATTTGGCTCGGCTACCAGGTCGTGGCGCAGGCTTTCAATGAGCGGCGATACCAGCGCCTGGCTGGAATCGGTGAAAAGGCTGACCCAAAATTTGGAAAAACCCGGACTGAAAAAGCGTACCGGCCGTACCACCCGCCGTTTGCCCAACAGCTCCGCCACCACCTCAATCATTTCCATGTACGTGGTTACGTTGGCACCGCCCAGGTCGAAATGGCGGTGGAAAGTGCTTTCGCGGCCCAGGCAGTAGTGGATCATGCGCAGGGCATCGTCCAGGTCAATCGGGTGGGTTTGCGATTGGCACCAGGCGGGGCAAATCAGCACGGGCAGGCGCTCTACGAGTTTGCGGATCATGGTAAAGGAAGAGCCAGCCGCACCGACAATGATGCCCGCCCGCAGTGCCGTCACCGGTACCCCGCTGGCTCCCAGGGTTTTTTCCACCTCCCAGCGGCTGCGCAAGTGGCGGCTCAGCGCCTCCACCGGCTCGTTTTGCGGCAGGATGCCCCCCACAAAGATGATTTGCTTCACGCCGTTGGCCCGGGCGGCGCGGCCAAAATTATCCGCCAGGAGCAAGTCCGTATCCTCAAATGACCCCTGGTGCAGCCGCGTAGTGGGGTGCATGGAATGGACCAGGTAAAGCGCATAATCCGCCCCGCGCAAGGCCGCCTCGGTACTGCTAAGGGAATAAAGTTCCACCTGCCGCCATTCGGCCTTGGCTTCTCCGTCCGGTGCCTGCATGGCCGTCCGGCTCAGCGCTACGATGTGAAATTCGCGGAAAAAGCGTTCGATGAACCACCGCCCGATGAAGCCCGTAGCTCCGGCAATGACGACAGTGGGCAGTGGCATGTGGCGTACTTTTGCATAGAAAAGCAAATGGGCCGGACAATGTTTTGCCGGCCCACGCCACACCCTTGAGGTGCTTGATATTTTTACCTGACCGTCGTCATTTTCAGGCGCGGCCGCAGGTGCAAGGCCCCCCCAACCCCAAAGGGGAGCAGGGATCAGGAGCCGTGGCCCGCTAGAAGCGCAGGTCTTCAACGTGGTAGCCAGGGAATTCCTCTTTCTTGAAGGTAAAGAGGTTGGCGGCCAGCGCAACGTTGCCTTGGGTTTTGTCCAGGTAGAAGGTAAAGGCCGAACCATCGCGGGCGAAGGCTTTGATGGAGACGATTTCCTTGCGCGCGGCGTCTACCAGCAAGCGTATCTTCGTAAATTCATTGTTGTTGCGGTCAACGGGCTTAAGTTCAATGATTTTCACCTTCACACCATTCTGTACCTCTTCGCCCTGGAGGGAAAGGATGAAGTTTTCGCCCTCGTAGAAACTGAATAAAGACTGGGGAGTGAGCAAACCCGTGTCTTCGCCCGGCTCGGGAAGGTTGTTGATCATCACCTCCTTATTGCCATGCTGGATGATGTAGGCTCCCTGGGCGTTGATGATGCCCTCCTGGTCTCCCAGCTTGAAGCGGACCAGGTCTCCCTGCCGGCTGATGTTGCCCTTCTGGGTTTCGAGGGGTTGATTCGGGAGGGCAATGTCCAAACGGAAGTTCGCCGTCATCGTCTTAAACGCATCGTACTTCTGCCGCACGCTTTTGATGATGGCAATGGCCTCGGGGTCGCTGTCCTGGGTGGAAGTGTATTGTTTGTTCTGGGCGAGTAGGGTGGTGCCGCCAAGGAACAACAGCAACATAAGAAGGAAGGAGGATTTCATGGGAATGCGCTTTTTACAAGGGGAAGAGTAGCTGGTGTGGCCTTCGGATGGTCCAGAAAGACGGCTCCGGCCAAAGCATTGACACACGGACTGAATAACGCACGCTGCCGACAAATGATGCAAAAAAAATGGTTAATGGGACGTTAAATTAGCTCCTGAAATCGATCATTTCATGTTATACCGCTGTTGTGCTGGGTGGTGCAACTGTCCCGACAGAAACGAATTGACTACCTACTTTAATGTTGAGCGTCCGCTTGCGGCGCTACTTTTGCACCCATTAGCCAGTTCCTAGCAGATCAGTTTTTAATAAAAGGATTTTTTTAAACTAACCGAATGAGTAATCCAACCAACAACGCCAGTCTCCTGACCGGCGCCGGAGGTCAATTGCAGGAACTTCGTTACAATTTGTTTCAGTCGTGTAGTTGGCTGAACAACGGAACGAGGCAGTTCCTGCAACCCTTCGGAATCACCCCGAAGCAATTCAGTATTCTCCGGAACCTGGCCGAGTGCCATCCGGAGTCGCTTTCCATCCAGGAAGTCCGCGAAGGACTGGCCGATAAGATGTCTGACGCCAGCCGTCTCATCGACCGCCTGGAGAAAAAGGCACTGCTGGAAAAGTTTCCCTCTGAACTAGACCGCCGCAGCAACCGCGTGCGCATCACCGACCGCGGCCGGAAGTTGCTGCAGAAGATCGATAGCCGGCGCGGTACGCTGGATGAACTGCTCCGCGACCGGCTTAAGGAAAGCGAAGTGGAACAGCTCAACGAGCTGCTCTCCCGCTTAAAGTAAGTCGTTGCTCCACGGCAGAAGTTCACGGGGGCGGCTGGTACATTCCAGCCGCCCCTTCTCCTTCCGGGGCAGTAGCTAAGGCTGGCCCGGTGGTGATGGTGTGTATGATCAACAAGTAGTAACTTCGACCCTATGAATCTACCGGCCCGCATGGCCTGGCGATACCTCTTCGCCCGCAAGTCCACCAACGCGATCAACATCATTACCATCATCGCTACCTGTGGCGTGGCCATCGGGGCCGCCGCATTGGTGTTGTTGTTGAGTGTGTTCAATGGCTTTGAAGACCTCTTTCTCGGTCTTTTCAATAACCTCAACCCCGACGTGCGCATCACCGCTGCCAGGGGCAAGACTTTTGAGGTAAATGATGAACTCCTGAAGGGACTTTACGCCCTGGATGGCGTCCACAACATTTCCCAGACTTTGGAAGAAACGGCCATCTTCAGCTACGACGGCAAACAGAGCGCCGGCCGCGTCAAGGGCGTGGACGCGGCCTACCCCCTCATCAACGGCATCGACAGCCTGGTGCGCGACGGGAACTACGAGCTGGACTTGCCCGATCGCAAGATCCTGGGTGCCGTAGTCGGCAACCAATTGTCCATCGTTCTGGGCATCGACCCCCTCAACAATTTTGTCCCCCTGACCATCTTTATGTCCCGGCCCAAACCCCGGGGCGGTGGGGGCTTTTTGGTTACGGGCCGCAGTTCTTACCTCCGGCGCGACTTCCAGCCCACCGGCATCATCCGCAGCCAGGAAGCTTTCGAAAACCAGGCCGTGCTCATCAAACTCAGCGAAGCCCGCAGCCTGCTGAGCGTGGGCGATTCAACGGTGTCTTCGCTGGAAATCAGCCTGCACCCCGGCTTCCGGAACAAGGATACTTACCAACGCATCCAGGCCTACGTGGGAGACGATTACGTGATCAAAGACCGCTACCAGCAGGAGAACAGCATCCTGAAATTGATGCGCGTAGAAAAATGGGTGGGTTTTGCCATCGTCTGCCTGATGATGATCCTCATCAGCTTTAACCTGATCGGGGCACTGTGGATGATCGTACTGGAGAAGCGGCGCGACATCTCCATCCTCCGCAGCCTGGGTATGACGGCGGCCGACGTCCGCGGCGTTTTCCTGCGGGTGGGCCTTTTGCTTTGTGGCATAGGGTTGTTACTCGGTTACCTGCTGGCCACCAGCCTTTACTTGCTGCAAAAAACCTTCGGTCTCATCAGTTTGCCCGGGGCCTTCCTGGAGGCTTACCCGATTTCCTTCCGCTGGTACGATTTTCCGATCGTGGCCGTCACGGTGCTGTTCATCGGGCTGCTGGCCTCCATCCTGCCGGCGGAGCGGGCGGGGAAAACGGCGGCGGTGGTGCCGGAGGAATAGTCCTCAGTTCCGTCCAGACATCAGAAGGGCGCTGCCGCAGGTGCCAGGTAAAGAACCTAAAAGCAAGGGGAGGCGCTGCCCCGGCACTCCTTGCTCCGTGTCCTTTTCTATGCACCTGCGGCAGCGCCCTTTTGACGCATCCACCGGGTAGGAAGATGATTAAAACGAGGGCTGTAAATGTCGCCCTCTTTCGGCCCTAGGCCATGCGCGTACCGCTGGTCTCCGAACGGTAGAACTCCCGGAAGCTGATCATGCGCTGCTTCTCTTCGTCCCACAGCTTGTTGAACATCATGGGCAGGCTCTGGAAGAAGGAAATCTTGGTGACGTACTTCTGCAAGACGGGGTTTTCCCTGGCACAGCGCCGCAGGTTATAGTTCGGGATCCGGCTGCTGAGGTGGTGGATGTGGTGGTAGCCGATGTTGCCCGTCAGGAAGTGCAGGAAGCGGGGCAACTTGTAGAAAGTCGCTCCGCGGATGGCGGCCGTCAGGTAATCCCAGTTCTTCGTCCACTGCATATAGGTGTGCTCGTGCTGGTGCTGGACGTAGAAGAACCAGAAGGCAATGATGCCGAAGAAGAAGATGATGGAACCCTGCACGATCAGGAACGCCTTCCAACCCAGCAGGAAGCCCAGGCCGACGTAAACGGCGGCAATCAGCAGGTTATTGAGGTGTTGCTTGCGGTGAATGGGCGTCCAGCCTTCGAAAGTGATGCTCGGGATGCGCAGCATAACGCCGAGGTAAATGACGGGCACCACCACGAAAAGCACGATTGGCGAACGGAAGAGCCGGTACTTAAAGCGTCCCCACTTGGAAAGTGCCCGGTATTCTTCGACGGTCAGGAAGTCAATGTCCCCAATATCACGGTGCTCCAGTTGCCCCGTGTGGCCATGGTGGAAGCTGTGGACCCGTGCCCAGTAGGTGTAGGGGATGGAGCTGAAGAAAGAGCACACGAAGCCGATGGCGTCGTTTACCCGTCGTTTCTGGAAGAATGAGTAGTGCCCGCAGTCGTGCTGGATGATGAAAATCCTTACCAGAAAGAAGGCGTTGAGGGCTCCCAGGGCGAAGGTGAGCCACAGGGAATAATCCACGCTGAAGTACATGGCAATCCAGAGCGCAACGAAGGGGCCAAAGCTGGTAAAAATCTGGCCAATGGCGCGGGCGCTGTTAGCTTTTTGGTATTTGGCCACGATCGCTTTCCAGTTCCGGAGGTGCTGGTTGATGTCGTCCACGGTGGGGGTAACGGAGCTATGCAAAACGCAGTATTTTGATGATGATGACCGATTTGTGAAACGATCCTTCGCGAAGGGGCCTGGATTGGGTAAAGGACCCAGGCCAGAGCGTATCAAAAGTTGATAGTTTAAGCCGTCTTAACGAAGGCGGCGGTAAGATACGCACTTAGAGAATGTTTGCCCGAACCACTTTGTTTGCTTTTTACAAAATGCTGACGCGTCCCGGCCCTACTTCAGGCGCAGCAAATCGCGCATTCTGGTAAAAATGGCGGTGTTCTCGTAGATGCCTCCGAAGGCTTCGGCACCGGGGCCGTAGGCAAACACGGGGATCATGTCCGCCGTGTGGTAGTCAGAAGTGAAGGCCCCCTGGATGGCGTTGAGCCTGGAGCCGGTCTGGATGGCGTAGCCGCCGGTTTCGTGGTCGGCGGTGACAATCACCAGCGTTTCACCGTCTTTTTGGGCGAAGGCCAGGACGGCCCCGATGGCGCGGTCGAACTCCAGCATTTCGGAAATGATGTATTCGCTGTCGTTGGCGTGGCCCCCCCAGTCGATTTGCGCGCCTTCGATCATGAGGAAAAAGCCCTTGTTTTTGGTATCGCGGGCGTCCAGGAAGGTGGGGGCCAGGGCGGAGGCGGGTACCAGGTAGTCGCGGCCCTGGGCATAGGGCAGCGGCTCGCCGTCGGCGGTGAAGTAGAGGTAGTTTTTGCTGACGTCGGGCTTGATCTGTTGGATGTTCTTTTCCTGGAATACGTCGATGAGGTAGTTTTTGCGGGCCAGTTCGGCGGAGATTTTGCGCTCGTCTTTGCTGCGCCGGTCGAAGTAGCGATAGCCACCGCCGATGAGGAGATCTACCTCCGATTTTACGAAATCTTCCGCAATTTCTTCCTTGTTGTCCCGGTGGCGGTTGTGGGCTACGAAGCTGGCGGGGGTAGCGTGAACGAGGGAGCTGCTGGAGACCAGGCCGGTAGGTAGCCCGGCGGCTTCGGCCAGTTCCAGAATGGTGACGGTGGGCAGGGTATCTGCACCCACGCCGATGGCTCCGTTGTAGGTTTTCACTCCCGCACTGAAGGCGGTGGCGCCGGCGGCGGAGTCGGTCACCAGATTATCCGAGCTGTACGACTTGTGGAGGCCGATGACGGGGAATTGCTCCAGGTTGAGCCGGTTGCTGTTGCTGTACATGCCCGCCGTGATTTGGGTTATGCCCATACCGTCGCCAATCATGAGGATGATGTTCCGGGGGCGGCGGGCGGCAGGAGCGTCGGTATTTTCCGCAGTGGGGCTGGCTGGCGTGGTGCTCATTTGCGGCGTACCCGGGGCTGGCCGGGCCGTTGGTGCGGAGGGCGCCAAAGTATCATCCGGAGCGGGCGGGCAGGCGGTTAAGACCAGGCAGACCAATGACAGGAGGAAGAAGGACAAGCTTTTCATGGCGCAAAGATACGAGCGGTGGCCAGCAGGACCGGATGGGGAGGTTAAATTAGCTGCACGCCTTGTTTGCTAAGGGTTAACAACTCAGGCGGTAGCGGTGGCCGGGCAGGGCGGTGATGACGCCTTTCATCTCCAGCATCAGGAGGCAGCCGGCGAGTTTGGCCGGGGGGGCTTTGAGTTGGTAGTGGAGCTCATCGATTTCCACGCTGTCGCGGTCGCGGAGCTGGTTGACGATGTCTTGCTCGTCGGCGTCCAGATCTTCGAAGAGGCGCCGTTGCTGGCCAGCGGCGCTGCCTTTCCAACCCAGGAGTTGGACCACGTCGGTGCCGTCTTCGATCAGGTGGGCGCGCCCGGTTTTGATCAGTTCATTGCAGCCCTCGGTGAGGCGTTCGCCACCGCGGCCGGGGCAGGCACCGACTTTCCGCCCCAGGTCGTGGGCCATCCCGGCGGTGATCATCGAGCCACCGCGGCGGGCGGACTCGACAACGATGGTGAGGTCGGAGAGCATGGCCACGATGCGGTTGCGGGCGGGGAAGTGGTCTTTGTCGGGCTGCATCCAGTAGGGGTAGGCCGTCAGTACGCCGCCTCCCGTATCGGCCAGTTGGGCGGCGGTGCGGGCGTGGGCGGCGGGATAAACGTGGTTGAAGCCACTGCCCATCACCGCCAGGGTGGGCAAGCCCAGCTGGAGGCAACGGCGGTGGGTGTAGATGTCTACTCCGTAGGCCAAACCACTGATGATGAGGGGTTGGTACTCGACGAGGGGATCGAGAATGCGGTCAATTTGCAAGGCCCCCCGGCTGCTCATGTCGCGGGTTCCAACCACGCTCAGCGAGCGGGCGTTGCGGAAATCGGTCGCGCCGGAATGGTATAGAATGGGCGGGGCGGCAGTCAGGGCCTTGAGGCGGTCGGGGTAGTCGTCATCCAGGCAGCAAATGATGTCGATGCCGTAGCGTTCGGCGTGCTCCAGGATGGCTTCGGCCTCGCGGTTTTTGCGTTCGTCGGCCAGCGCAGCAGCGGTGCGTTCGGCAATGCCGTCCACTTCACACAGCACCTGCGGCCGCGCCCGAAGGACCTCGGAGGCACTGCCGCAATGCTCAATTAGGGCACGGAATAATTTCGGTCCGATGTGGGGCGCACGGCTCAGGGCTACCCGGGCGTAGGTATCCGGATGCATAGTCAATAGGCTAAAGGGCATGAAATGGGCTGCGGAAAGCGGGAAATCGGGCGGGGCAGGAACAGGTAGAGGTGGGGCGCGGGCGCAGGCAAGAGCAAAAGTACACAAAAAACACAAAACCTGCACAGTTGAATGCAATAATAAACAAAATGTAGATAGAAATCAGCAAATGCACCTTCCTGTTGGTTGTTGGTGCCATTTTAGCGTACCGCAGGCTGGATCATTCCTTCCGTTCCACGGGCGTTACGCACCACCAAAAAACTTTCCCTTCGCAATTGCGCCGGTGAAAAGACAAAATATGTCGACCACTAAATGCCATCCGCTGCATAAAATCTGCCTATATTTGCCCACCGCTCTGTGCTTTGTGTTGGATCTACCGCCGATATAGTCTTCATTTTCCCAGTTATCTAAGCATAATCTCCGTATGAAATCTTTTGGCCTTTGGATCTGCTCCCTGCTTGTGCTGGCGGTACTTTCCGCCTCGTGCGTTCGTGATGAGGCGGTCTCTACCCTCGATACCGAGCTGGAAAAAACCCTCCTCCGCCTCAGCGAGAACGGTTCCCTCAGCTATTACATGCTCCCCGACGGCAGCAACCTGGCGGGCATCCCGGCGGGTATTGGCAATCCCCTCACCCCAGAGAAAGTGGAGCTGGGCAAGCTCCTCTTCCACGAAACCGCCCTCGGCCGCGATGCCCTCAACCCCGAGAACCTGCGCACTTTTTCCTGCTCTACCTGCCACGTGGCCGATGCGGCCTTTACCGCCGGAGCCTTCCAGGGCATTGCCGACGGAGGCATGGGCTTCGGCGAAGCCGGGCAGGGCCGGCGCATGGACCCCAACTACGCCGAGGAAAACATCGATGCCCAGGGAGCCCGCCCGCTTTCTATGCTGGGCGTGGCGTATGTGACCAACTCCATGTGGGCCGGCCGCTTCGGTGCCCGCGGCGATAATGCCCACTACGAAGACATCTGGGGCGTGTTTGACCCCACGACCGAACTGAACCACCTCGGCCTCGACGGCCTGGAGGCCCAGAACATCGAAGGCACCGTGGTGCACCGCATGAGCACCGATGCCTACCTGCTCGATACTCTCGGCTACCGCCGTCTTTTCGACCGGGCCTTCCCCGAATTCGCCGGCGAAGCCAAATACGGCCGCGTAGCCATGAGTTTTGCCCTTTCTGCCTACATCCGCACCGTCCTCCCCAACCAGGCCCCCTGGCAAGACTGGCTGCGCGGCAATAAGAGCGCCCTGACCGAAGACCAAAAACGTGGCGCCCAGCTTTTCTTCGGCAAAGCCGGCTGCTTCCGCTGCCACAACGGGCCCGCCCTGAACGGCAATACCTTCCACGCCATCGGGGTCAAAGACCTCTACGAATTCCCGGGCGGTGCCCGCCGTACCGGACCCAACGACGGACGCAATCTGGGCCGCGGCGACTTCACCCGCCGCCCCGAAGACCTCTACAAGTTCAAGGTGCCCCAGGTGTACAACACCAGCGATATGCCATTCTACTTCCACGGGGCCAGCCACCAGTCGCTCCGGGATGTCGTAGAGTATTTCAACGCTGGTGTCCCCGAAAATGACAACGTGCCCACCGCCAACATCTCCGAATACTTCCATCCCCTGAACCTGACGGAGCAGGAAGTGACGGACTTAACGGACTTCCTCGCCGAGGGCCTCCGCGACCCCAACCTGCGGCGCTACGTGCCCGAAAGGGTGCTTTCCGGCAACTGCTTCCCCAGCAGTGACGCAGTGGCCAAGGCGGATATGGGCTGCGAATAGGCTTGCCGCCAAAACCTTCTTCGCCAGACTGCCGTTCGGTTCATTGTGCCCGAATCGCCTGCCTTTTCTCCATTGCTCCTCCCCGGTATTGAATGGTTCCGCCGCCAGGGCTGGCAGCCGTTTCCGTTCCAAATTGCTGCCTGGGAAGCTTATCTGGCGGGCAGAAGTGGCCTCGTCAACGCCCCCACGGGTAGCGGTAAGACCTATTCCTTGCTCCTGCCCATTCTGTTGGAACATTTGGGCGCGGCCGCAGGTGCTCCCCCCCAACCCCCCAAAGGGGGGAGTAGGTTGGCCCCCCAACCCCCAAAGGGGGAGGAGCAAGGCTCCCCCACCCCCCGAAGGGGGAGCAGCAAAGCTGGGCTGCAAGCCATCTGGGTGACCCCCATCCGGGCCCTCACCCGCGAGATCCAGCAGGCCGCCCAGCGCGCCATCGATGACCTGGGCATCCCCTGGACGGTAGGCATTCGCTCCGGCGATACCTCCACCAGCGAACGCGGCAAACAACGCAAAAAGCCCCCCGAAATCCTCATCACCACGCCCGAGAGCCTGCACTTGCTGCTGGCCTCCCCGGGCCATGCGGAGTTCTTTGCCAGCCTGCGGGTTTTGGTGGCCGATGAGTGGCACGAACTGCTGGGCACCAAACGCGGTGTCTTGCTGGAGCTGGCCTTGAGCCGCCTGCGTGCCCTGCGTGGCCCAGATTTTCGCTCCTGGGGCATCTCCGCCACCATCGGCAACCTGGAAGAGGCCCTGGACGTGCTGGTCGGCACGGCCCCGGCTGGCCCCCGGCCCGTCATCATTCGCGCCGATACCCGGAAGACCATTCGCCTGGAAAGCGTACTGCCCGAGAAAATCGAAACCTTCCCCTGGGCGGGGCACCTGGGGATCAAGATGCTCAGCCAGGTCCTTCCCCTGCTGCATGCTCCCGGCCCTACCCTTGTTTTTACCAATACCCGCAGCCAGTGCGAAATCTGGTACCAGCGCTTGTTGGAGGCCGACCCCGACCTGGCCGGCGTCCTGGCCATGCACCACGGCAGCTTGAGCCGGGAGCTTCGCGACTGGGTAGAAGACGCCCTCCACGAAGGCAGCCTCAAGGCCGTCGTCTGCACGGCCAGCCTCGATCTGGGGGTCGACTTCCGGCCCGTAGAAACGGTAATCCAAATCGGCAGCCCCAAGGGCGTCGCCCGCTTTTTACAACGTGCCGGCCGCTCGGGACACCAGCCCGGGGCAACGTCCGTCATCCATTTCGTCCCTACCCACAGCCTCGAATTGCTGGAAGCCTCGGCCCTGCGGCAGTGCGTGGCCACGGGGCAGGTGGAGGCGCGTATGCCTTATCTGCGCTGTTTCGATGTCCTGATTCAGTACCTGGTCACGCTGGCCGTCGGGGATGGCTTTCGGCCCGCCGATGTGCTCGCCGAGATCCGTCAGACCTTCTGCTTTGCGACGGTGACCGACGCCGAATTTGCCTGGTGCCTGGATTTCATCACTACGGGGGGCAACAGCCTGGGGGCCTACGACGAATACCACAAGGTTGTGGTGGAAGATGGCCTTTACCGCGTCACCAACAAGCGGATCGCCATGATGCACCGCATGAGCATCGGGGCCATCGTCAGCGGAACGGCGCTCTTGCTAAAGTACATCAGCGGTGGCCTCATCGGGACAATCGATGAATACTTTATCTCCAGCCTGAAAACGGGGGATACTTTCTGGTTTGCGGGCCGCTCCCTCAAGTTGGTCAAGGTAAAAGGGACGGAAGCGCTCGTCCGGAAAAGCAATGCGAAGAAGGGGAAAGTCCCCACGTGGCACGGCGGGCAGATGCAGCTCAGCAGTCAGCTTTCCGGTGCCTTGCGGGAGGCGCTTGACCACCTCAAGCACGAGAACTACCGCGATGCGGAATTGGCCAGGCTGGCACCCCTGCGCGCCATCCAGGCCAGCCGCTCGGCCGTTCCCGGGGCGGATGAGTTGCTCATCGAGTACTTCCAGGACCGGGAGGGCTACCACCTGCTGATGTACCCCTGTGAAGGCCGGGGCATCCACGAGGGACTGGCCAGTTTGGTGGCCTACCGCATTGCGCAGTTTGCCGCCCTTACTTTCACCATTGCCAGCAACGACTACGGCTTTGAGCTGCTCAGCGACCAGCCCATCCCCATCGAAGAGGCCCTTGGCTCCGGCCTTTTTGATACCCACGGACTGGGGGCAGATCTCCAGGCCAGTATCAATGCCACCGAGATGGCCAGCCGCCGCTTCCGGGAGATTGCCGCCATCGCCGGACTCATCTTCCAGGGCTACCCCGGGCAGGCCAAAAAGGAAAAACACCTTCAGAGCAGCAGCAAGCTCTTTTTTGATGTCTTTACCGATTACGAGCCCGATAACCTGCTTCTCGCCCAGGCTTACGATGAGATCATGACCTTCCAGCTCCAGGAAGCCCGCCTGCGGGAGGCCCTGGAGCGGATCAATGGCCAAACGATCCTCTTTACGACGCCGGCCAAGGCTACCCCCTTCAGCTTCGCCCTCATCGTCGATCGCCTGCGCGAGCGGATCAGCAGCGAAAAGCTGGAAGATCGCATCAAACGGATGCGCCTGGCGCTGGTGAAGTAAAGGGGGAGACAAATTTAAATCCTCCCTCGGGGAGGAACCCTGAAAGCTACTTAATCCAAATCCCCCACCGCCGTGGCCGACCATTCCAGGCGGGCCTCCAGCGTACGGCTGGTGGTGATGCCGGGGGTGATGATCAGTTCCACCCGAACGGTTTCGCTGCCCAGGAAAAGCTCGCGGAAATTGCGCAGGCCTGGGCTGAGATTAACCACGTCTTGCCGGCGGCGAAATAAGTCGTCTACGCTGAACAACAGGTCAAATTGGTCGCAGCCTCCCGCTTGGCCTACGGGGCACACCCGCAGCTCCATCCGTTCAATTTCCCCGAAATCGTCGTTGGTCAGCGAAGTGACGCGGGCCCGGAGTCCGCCCACCAGGTCGATGTCACCCGCCGCAACGCCCGTTCGCAGCATTTCATCGACGAAGCCGGTGGGGACGCGGTTCTGGGCAATCACCAGGGTCTGGAAACTGGGCTGGCCGGCGGGGATCACAAAGTCCGTCACGGGGTAAATGACTTCAAAGAGCCGCGTGCCAGCCGGGTTGCGCTGGCAGGTCGTACAAAAGGCCAGGACGGCAAAAGCGACGAAGAGGGAGGAAAGGATACGCAAGGCAGTGAATTTGATCTCGAAGGGTTTAACTATAACGCTGCTGCGCCGGACTGGCGTATCTGCTTAAAGCAGGAGACAGATCCTTGACGGGGAGAAACTGGCCGCAGAAAGTTGGAACACGGGGAAGCAGTGTGGCGCAGTTTTGCCGCCGGTCATCGGGCCAATGCCTACCTTTGGGCCGTTCCTGAAAAACAAACGTCAAATCCCTTCCCAATGTCCCTGAAATACCGTCGAGTGATGCTCAAGCTGAGTGGTGAAACCCTGATGGGGAACCAGCAGTACGGCATCGACCCCCAAATGCTGGTTTACTATACGCAACAAATCCGGGGATTGGTAGACATGGGGGTGGAAGTAGCCGTGGTCATTGGCGGTGGCAACATCTTCCGGGGGCTTTCGGCCGCTGAGTCGGGCGTAGAGCGCACCCAGGGAGATTACATGGGGATGCTGGCCACGGTCATCAACGGCATGGCCCTGCAGAGCATGATGGAGACCCACGGCGTATTCACCCGCCTGATTTCGGCCATTGAGATGCAGCAAATTGCCGAACCCTACATTCGCCGCCGCGCCGTACGCCACCTGGAAAAAGGCCGGGTCGTGATCTTCAGCGCCGGTACGGGCAACCCCTACTTCACCACCGATACTGCTGCCGCCCTGCGCGCGAACGAAATCAAAGCCGACGTTCTCCTGAAGGGCACCCGCGTCGATGGCATCTACACGGCCGACCCCGAAAAGGACCCCACCGCCACGAAGTACGAAAAACTCTCCTTCAAGGAAGCCATGATCAAAGGCCTCCGCATCCTCGATCAGGCCGCCTTTGCCCTCTGCGACGACAACAACCTCCCGGTCATCGTCTTCGACATCAACAACCCGGACAACCTCAAAAAAATCATTTACGGTGAGGCCGTCGGCACGCTCGTAACGAACGGGTAGTCCACCCGTCTATTTTTTCGGTCAGCCGAAGGCACCCGCTGGGTGCAACCGTAGGGATGTACGGGCGTTGGGTTTAGCCTACAGGAGCGAAGCCAAAAGGCCTACCCAGTTCCCCCGGAGACCGTTCAAGTAAGTATGTTTACTGAACTACTGAACTACGAACTACTGAACTACTGAACTACCCCAGCTCCCACCTACCAACCACGCCTCTTGCCTATGCTTTCCCGCCCCCGCCGCAACCGCCAATCTTCCGCCATCCGTGCCCTCGTCCGGGAAAGGGAACTGACGCCCGGCCATCTCGTGCAGCCCATCTTTTTGTTGCCCGATCCCCACGCCCGCCTGCCCGTCGTCAGCCTGCCAGGCACCTTTCGCCTGGGGATTGAAGAGGTCGTGCAGGAGGTCGCCGGGTGCCTGGCCCTCGGCATCCGGAGCTTCATCATGTTCCCCGCCGTACCCGAACAGCACAAGGATAAGACGGGCAGCTACGCCACCAGTCCCGACAATTTTTATCTCCACGCCGCCACCCGCCTGAAAACGGAGTTCCCCGAAATTTGCCTCATCTCCGACGTGGCCCTCGACCCCTACAGCACCGACGGGCACGACGGGCTGGTACTGAACGGCAGGATTGACAACGACCAAACCCTCCCCCTCATCGGTGCCATGGCCGTCGCCCAGGCCCGGGCGGGTTTTGACGTCATCGGCCCCAGCGAAATGATGGACGGCCGCGTGGCCTCCATCCGCCGGGCCCTCGACGCCGAAGGCTTTACCGATACGGCCATCATGAGCTACACGGCCAAGTACGCCAGCGCTTTCTACGGCCCCTTCCGCGATGCCCTCGATTCCGCCCCCCGCCAACTCGAAGGGGTGCCGACCGACAAAAAGACCTACCAGATGGACCCCGCCAACCGGCGCGAAGCCCTCCGCGAAGCCGCCCTCGACGCCGCCGAGGGAGCCGACTACCTGATGGTAAAACCCGCCATCAATTACCTCGACATCATCCGCGAGCTGCACGACGCCCACACGCTGCCCATCGCCGCCTACCACGTCTCCGGCGAATGCGCCATGCTGCTGGCTGCCGCCGAACGGGGCTGGCTGGACTACCGTCGCGCAGCCAGCGAAGCCCTCCTATCCATCCGCCGCGCCGGTGCCAGCGTCATCATCAGCTACTTCGCCAAAGATTTTGCCGGCTGGTACCATGAGTGAGCAGTAAGGCACCAGTCCCCCAACTCCATCAATCTCCCAAGGATTTTTCCCAGCGCAGGGCATCAATTTGCGCCGGCTGGGGCGCGCCATCAAAAACGAGCACGCGGTACCGGCTTTCGTAGGTTTGGCCAGGGGCCAGTGCAAAGCCTTCTTCCACCACGGGCGAAACGGAAAAGTAGGGCATCTCGGGATGAACGCGCACCGCTACGGGCCAACGAAAATTTTCGGGATGAGGAATGACCACCAGCCCCGCAGGGCCATCCGGTAATGGGCCGTACATGGCCGTCCACTCCGGCCGCGTGTGGTTGGCCGAATCCCGGGTGGCTCCGGTGCTGGTAAGAAATTCCGCCGGATCGGTATAAAAAGCACTGTCTGCCGCATTCCAGTAGCGGCTGCCCCTGGCCCCAAAGCCCCCGTACAGATGCTTGTTGAGGAAAAGGGTGTCTGCCGTAACGTTGCGTTGCACACTGCGGATGTCCCACACAAAAACGTCGCTCCGGTCGTGGACCCGCACCGTCAGGTCTTCTTCCAGGATGACCCCGAAGGCGTGGCTGCGGTGAACCAGGGCCGCAGTAAAGCCGACGTAGCCCGCCGTATCCAGTAGGTCTTCGACCGACTGGTGCACGACGGTAGCCAGCTCCTTTTGGGTGTTCCAGAAATCGACGAAACTATCGCGGAAGGTCGTGTGCGTCCAGGCGGTAAAGATGCCGTGCTGGTGTTCGTGGCCGACGGGGAAGTCATCGGTCACCACTGCGCCAGCAGGGCTCCACACCGGGTGCAAAAAGCCGCTGCGGGTGTAGTGCCCGGGCAGCCCTGCGGGGAGTTGGGGCGTCAGCCAGTAGTTGAGGACGGGCCGATCTCCGTGGTAAATCCGCAGGTAATCCCGCTGTTGTTCCAGGCGGAGATTGCTGGCTTCGCTGGTGGCAGTTTCGGGGGCGCGGCCGCAGGATGCCAGGAGGAGGATCAGGAGCAGGGGAAGAGGGGAGTTCATAGTTCAGTGGTTCATAGTCTGGTAGTTCAGTAGCTGCTACGAAACTATGGACTATTGAACTAATGACTAAACCAAACGGTGGTTTTCCTTGATGCTCGCCTCCAGCTCCTGCCGCTTTGCCTTGGAAATGGGCAGCGTCCGCTCGTCTTCCATTACCAGTGATCCGCCCTCGGAGCGGTCGATTTTTTTGACGTAGAAGAGATTGACCAGTGCCGTAGGATGGATCCGGGAAAAAGCGTAATCGGCCAGCAATGTTTCGTAGTGCTTCAGGTTTTTGGAGACCATGATCGGCTCCCTCCCTACGCAAAAGAAGTGGGTATAGCTGCCATCCGCCAGGCAGTACATGATGTCCTTAACGGGCACCAATTCGTAGCCACTCGAAGTAGAAAGCGCGATTTTGTGCTGGTTGCGGTTGAAGGTCCGGACGTGCGATAACATTTCCCCCATAGAGGCGTGGATGAATTTGCCTTCAATCTTCACCTTGGCACTGTTTACGGCCCGGATAAACTTATTGACGTCAATGGGCTTGAGTAAATAATCCACTGCCATGTACTCAAACGCCTGAAGGGCATATTGATCGTGGGCCGTCACGAAAATAATTTCAAAAGAGATGGCTTCCAGTTGTGAAAGCAGGGTGAAGGCAGTTTCATCTCCCAGTTGGATATCCAGGAATACCAACTGCGGTTGCAGATTCCTGATCAACTCGTCGGCCTCCCCGACGCTGCTCCCCACGCCCAGGAGTTTAATCTCCGGGCAATGCTTCTGGAGTAAGGTGATCAGGATATCTTGTTCGCTTTTTTCGTCTTCTATTACAATTGCGTTGAATTTTGGTGTCATCAGTCCAGGTGGTTTTCTTCGGTTAATTGATGTAGGCAATTGCCATGCAAAACATTGAGACAGGCGGAGGGCATTTAAGGAGGTTTGCCGCCCACCACCAGGGTGTTTAAACACCAACAGATTCTTTTAAGTGACATCATTCCTCGTTTGGGCAACGGGGGCGCGGGGCTAAGGCCGTATTTGCTCCCGTGGCGGGGTGATCAGATGATTTTGGTGGATTCCGGCGGAGGCGAACACCGGACTTTTCCCGTGCTCCCCTAACTATCCGGACTAAGACCGCACTTCAATGAAAAAGTCACACCAGGCACACCCCCGTTTGGCACTTTTTTTTTCTACGACCCCAAAAAATGGGGATTCAGAACTTTTGAACGGCTTTCCGGTCGCACAGGCGACAAAAGTGGAGCCGCCCTCCATCCTCCCCCCGACCTCTGCGAAGGAAAGCTTACGGTTTTCCGTCCGTGAAATGAAACTAAGGCTGGGTGAATTAGGATGAAACCTACACCGCCCAGGCAGCATCTTTGCATAAAGAATAGCCACCTAGCCTATTGCCTGTCCTTACTTTACGATGAATTTGAATTTTTGAAAATCCTTAAAACGCATATTGTTGGCACTTAGCCCCCCCTCTGCTTTTAGTATTACTATGAACAATTTTTTGAGAGACGCTTAACCGCGTTTTAGTGGTTGTTACCTTTTTAGGTCTCAACCACTACTCAATTGTAAATACCACCGTTAACATTTTTCCTTTCCGCTACTGAGCGGCCAGAAAGTCCCGCAAAATACGTTCCCCCACCAGCGCCGATTTTTCGGGGTGGAATTGCGCAGCGTAAAAATTATCTTTCCGTAGCATTGCGGCGTAGGTAATGCCGCAGTATTCCGTAGTCGCTACCGTGTGCGGCCCGGGCTCCACGTAGTAGCTGTGGACGTAGTAGCAATACTGTTCGTTGACGGCGTCGCTTACCCAGTCGTTTTCTGGCGTGAGCCGGATATTGTTCCAGCCCATGTGCGGCACTTTGTCTCCGTTGTTGGGGCGGAAGCGTTTCACTTTCTCAGGGAATACGCCAATGCAGGGGACGTCCCCTTCTTCGCTGTGGCTACACAGCAGTTGCATCCCTACGCAGATGCCAAAGACGGGTTGCTCCAGGTTGCGGATCAGCATCGTCAGGCCCGTTGCATTGAGGTGGGCCATGGTGGAGGCCGCAGCGCCCACCCCGGGGAAGATGACTTTTTCGGCCGACCGGATCACGTCGTGGTCGCTCGTCAAGATGTGCTCCACCCCGATGCGTTCGAGGGCGTAGAGGACGGAGCGGATGTTGCCCGCGTTGTAGTTGATGACCGCAATCATGGATGTGGGTTTTGGGTTAGAGCATTCCTTTGGTGGAAGGCAGGCGCATGTTGTCTACGTCGCGGCGCTTGGCCATTTTGATGGATTTGGCCAGTGCTTTGAACGTCGCCTCAATCATGTGGTGTTCGTTTTGGCCACTTACTTTGATGGCCAGGTTGCAGCGGGCACCGTCGGTGAAGGACTTAAAAAAGTGGTGAAACATTTCGGTGGGCACGTCGCCGATTTTTTCGCGGCGGAAGTTGGCGTCCCAAACAAGCCAGGGGCGGCCGCCGAAGTCGAGGCGCACGTCCACCGTTGCCTCGTCCATCACCAGGTTGAAGCCGTAGCGTTCGATGCCGAGTTTGTCGCCGAGGGCCTGGGCAAAAGCCTCCCCCAGGGCAATGGCCGTATCCTCAATGGTGTGGTGCTCGTCGATGTGGAGATCGCCCTGGACGGCCACGCTCAGGTCGCAGCCGGAGTGGCGGCCGAGCTGGTCGAGCATATGGTCGAAGAAGCCCAGGCCGGTGTGGATGTTTGTCTTCCCCGTCCCGTCGAGGTCCAGGTCAATGCGAATGTCCGTTTCGTTGGTTTTGCGGTGGATGGTGGCAGTGCGGGAGGCGAGGCGGAGGTGGTGGTAGATGTCTGCCCATTCGGTGGTGCGTAGGGCGATGGTGGTTTTTAGTTGCTCTGCGGGATTGGGGGCTTGGGGGGCATTGGGGGCATTGGGAGACAGGGCATGCCCTGTCTGTACGGGCTCTTCGGAGGCAATTTTTTCATTGATTAGCTCCTCGGCGCCGAGCTCAGGGTCGGTGTCGATCCAGATGGCTTTGGTGCCGAGGTTTTTGGCCAGCTGGATGTCCGTGAGCCGGTCACCGATGACGTAGCTGTTGGCCAGGTCGTAGTCTCCGTTCAGGTAGTGTTCCAGGAGCTTGGTGCCGGGTTTGCGGGTGGGTTGCTGGTCGGCGGCGAAGGTACGGTCAATGATCTGCTCGGCGAAGGTGATGCCCTCGGCCTCCAGGGCGCGGAGCATCGCGTTGTGGGTGGGCCAGAAGCTGGCCTCGGGGTAGCTCGCGGTGCCCAGCCCGTCCTGGTTGGTCACCAGCACCAGGGTATAGTCCAGCTCCCGCACGATGCGGCCCAGCCAGCGGAAAACGCCGGGGAAGAAGTTGAGCTTATCGATGTGGTCCACCTGGTAGTCGGCCGGTTCCAGAATGAGGGTGCCGTCGCGGTCGAGGAAGAGAATTTTTTTCATGGCGGGGAGGAAACTGAGGCTGCGTTTTGCGGCAATTGGGCGCGGTCGCAGGCGATAGTCCCGAAGAATTTCGGGTTGCAAATAGGGGAGAAGGAAGCGGGGATCAGTCGTTGAGCAAGCGCAGGCATTCCAACAAGCGATCATTCTCCTCCCGCAACCCCGCCGTGATCCGCAAACAGTTCTCCGCGTTGGGCAAGTAGCTCTGGTTGCGCACCACAATGCCGTGGTCCAGCAGGTGCCGGTACGCCCGCTCCGCATCCCGGAAACGGACGAGCAGGAAGTTGGTCACGGAAGGGAAGATGTACTCCACGCAGTCCAGGCGGGGCAGCTCCGCCTCCAGCCGCTGCCGTTCCTGGATGAGGATGGCCACCTTTTCCTGCATTGCCGCCGGGTTGCGCAGGGCTTCCAGGGCGATGTTTTGGGTCAGGACGTTGATGTTGTAGGGCATCTTGATGGTGTTGAGCAGCCCGATGATGAACGGCGAAGCAAAGGCCGCCCCCAGGCGAATGCCCGCCATCCCCCAGCCCTTGCTCAGCGTCTGGGTGATGATCAGGTTGGGGAATTCCGCCAGCCGGGGCAGGAAGCTCAGCTCCGGCACGAAGTCGATGTAAGCCTCGTCCAGCACCACGGTACCGGGGAAGGTCCGGATCAGATCTTCCAGCACTTCCGCGTCCATGGCGTTCCCACTCGGGTTGTTGGGGCTGCAGAGCCAGAGGATTTTGCTGCGCTCGTCCCAACTGGTCTTCAGTTCTTCGACCGGGATGCGAAAGTCTGCCGTCAAGGTCGTCGCCCGGAAGTCCGCACCAGCGATGCCGGCGGCCACTTTGTACATCCCGAAGGTGGGTGGCAGGGCGTGTACCGCATCGTCTCCGCCGCAGAAAATGCGCGTAATCTGGTCGACCAACTCATCCGAGCCGTTGCCGAAGACGATCTGCTCCGGGTTGAAATTTTTCAGTTGGCCCAAAGCCCGCCGCAACTCGGTGGATAACGGATCGGGGTAGCGGTTGCGGCCGGTGGACCAGGGACTTTCGTTGGCGTCCAACAGCACTTCGGCCACGCCTTTGAATTCAGAACGGGCGCTGGAATAGGCCTTGAGGGTTAGTAGGTGGGGGAGGACTAGAGATTGGATGTTTTCGGCCGTCCACTGCACGGAAGTAATGGTCATTGTCTTAAAATTATCGGGCTATCAAAGCGTTCAGGCACGCAAAGCTACTCTTCTTCGATGGTCTGGATGATCATTCCTGGATCGGTCTTCAGATAGCTTTTGGCTAATCAGCAAGAACTTTTTCCAGGTTATTTTGCACCACCTCAAGTGGAATTTCGGGCTCTTCACCCGCATCAATCCGGTCATTGATAAGCTCTATCTCCTGAATAATCTCATCCCGGTCGAGTCTGTTTCCTTCTGGATCGTAGTCTTCAGGATAAGAATCTTTGTCCTTAGCCTGCGCAGCGAGGTAAGTATCGAGCATCCGCTGAACGGCCAGCAGCATGGCTTCGTCAACCTTTTCAAGGTTTTCGATGATCGAATCTTTGACTTCTACTCTGCTCATATCAGTAGCTGTTTTCTAGCTGTTAAGATAACGGTTTTTACGCGTGGAAAGATGATGCTCCGGAGTACGGGGCCATAAGCATTACAAATCCGACAGGCGCAGCGTCACCGCCCGCGCGTGGCCCCGGAGGGCTTCGGCCTCGGCCATAGTAACAACGGCGGGGCCCACTTGGCGCAGGCCTTCTACGGTCAGCTCCTGGAAAGTGATTTTTTTGACGAAAGAGTCGAGGCTGACCCCGGAGTAGTTGCGGGCGTAGCCGTAGGTCGGCAGGGTGTGGTTGGTGCCCGAGGCGTAGTCTCCCACACTCTCCGGCGTATGGTAGCCGAGGAAGATGGAGCCAGCATTGGAGATGCCGGCTGCGAAATCGCGTGCGTCGGCCCGGCACAGGATGAGGTGTTCGGGGGCGTAGGCGTTGATGAAGTCGAGCTGGTCTTGGCGCCCGGGGAGCACCAGGATGAGGGAGTTGGCGATGGCGGCGGCGGCCATTTCCCGGCGGGGTAAATCCTCCAATTGCCGCAGCACTTCGCTTTTGATGGCCTCGCCCTGCTCCAGACTTGCTACGACGAGCACGACCTGGCTATCGTCTCCGTGTTCGGCCTGGGCGAGGAGGTCGGCGGCTACCCAGGCGGGCTTTGCACCTGCGTCCGCGCCCACCAGCACCTCACTCGGTCCGGCGGGCATATCGATGGCCAGGCCTTCGAGCTGGGCCAGCTGCTTGGCGACGGTAACGTAGGCGTTGCCGGGACCGAAAATTTTGTAAACCGCCGGCACCGTCTCCGTGCCGTAGGCCATGGCCGCGATGGCCTGGGCGCCGCCGACGCGGAAGATTTTGGTCACCCCACACAAGCCCGCCGCGTAGAGCACCGCCGGGTGGATGTCCCCCAGCGTCCGGTTGGGCGGCGAGCAAAGCACGACTTCGCCGCAGCCCGCAATCTGGGCCGGTACGGCCAGCATCAGCACGGTACTGAACAAGGGGGCCGTGCCGCCGGGGATGTAAAGGCCCACGCGGTCGATGCCCCGGCTCTCGCGCCAGCAGGTCACGCCCGGCATGGTCTCTACCTCGCTGGCTTGCTCGCGCTGCGCCAGGTGGAAGCGCTCGATGTTGGCCTTGGCCAATTGGATGGCGGCCCGCAGTTCAGGCGTGAGTTGCTCCGCCGCCGCCGCAATGGTCGCGTCCGAAACGCGCAGTTCTTCCAGTTTCAGGCCGTCGAAGCGGCTGGTCAGTTCCAGCAGCGCCGCGTCCCCGCGCGCTTTTACGTAATCCATGATGCCGCCGACCGCCCCGCGCAGGGTGCTGAGGTCTTTGGCGGGGCGCTGCACGAGCGTGGGCCATTCCTGGCGCGGTGGGTTGGGGTAAATGGTCATTTTGGGGGTAGGCTTTTAGAGGATCATTTTATCGATGGGGACAATAAGGATGCCTTCGGCACCGGCGGCGCGCAGGGTATCGATGATGTCCCAGAAACGGTCTTCGGCGATGACGGTGTGGACGCTGCTCCAGCCCTCCTCGGCGAGCGGCAGCACGGTGGGCGAGCGCATACCGGGCAGCAGTCGGGTAACGTCGGGCAGCTTGGCGGTAGGCACGTTCATCAGCAGGTATTTTTTGTTGCGGGCCTCCAGGACGGCTTTGACGCGGAAAAGGAGCTGATCGAGAATGGCCCGGCGCCCGGCGTCCATGCGGGGACTGGCGGCAATGACGGCCTCGGAGCGGAGCACCACCTCCTGCTCCTCCAGGCCATTTTTGAAGAGCGTGGAACCGGAAGAGACGAGGTCGCAGATCGCGTCGGCCAAACCGATGTTGGGGGCAATTTCCACGGAGCCGGAGATTTCGTGGATTTCGGCCTCGATGGCGTTGGCGGCCAGGTAAGCCCTGAGGCTATTGGGGTAGCTGGTGGCAATGCGCTTGCCCTGCAAGGTGGCCAGGCCAGCGTAAGGCATCCCCTTGGGCGTAGCCACGCTCAGACGGCACTTGCTGAAACCGAGCTGCTGCACGATGTCTACCTGCTTACCCTTCTCGATGATGGTGTTTTCGCCCAGGATGCCGATGTCGGCCACGCCATCCTGGATGTACTGCGGGATGTCGCTGTTGCGGAGGTAAAGCACCTCGACGGGAAAATTTCGGGCAGGGGCCTTCAGCTGGTCGCGGCCATTGTCGATTTTGATGCCGCATTCCCGGAGCAACTCGATGGATTCATCGAGGAGGCGGCCTGATTTCTGCACGGCGATGCGGAGGGGTTGGGTAGACATAAAGAGGTAAGAATTTTGGGGAGAAAGAGTTTGTCCGCCGCCGGGCCAAATGAAAAAAGGCCCGTTGGCAGCTTGCCGACGGACCTTGAGGGGTAATTTTTCAGGACGCTCCTTGCCTTTCACTGGTATTACCGCTCGCCGCGTGGGCAAGACAACATAGCCAGATGATGGTGCAGGGAGTGAAACATGAGGGAGTGATAAGGTCTAACGAAAAACGGAAACCGGCCCAGCCAGCTTCCGTTCTCTTTAGACTTGTTCTGCTGGTCATGAACGAGCGAGAGCGTGCAGAATTTTACACTGGACAAGGCAAAAAACGTAGGCGATGCCTTAGCATCGGCGAGGCTTTTTAACGCCGTACAGTGTAAAATTTGCCGCTTGCAGCCGTTTGAGGACCAGCAAGACAAGTCTACTGGGTGGTGTGGGGCGGAATCGAACCGCCGACACATGGATTTTCAGTCCATTGCTCTACCAACTGAGCTACCGCACCGTTTATTTACCGCTGTTTGCGGCTTCGTCCACCAGGCGTTCCTGGTAAAGCGACGCAAAGTTAAGTCCAGTTCCACGACTTCACCAAGCGTTTCGCGTTTTTTGTTCTTGGGGTGGTTTTGCTGCGCCGTTTTTCCAGCTGGGCGCGGCCGCAGGTGCTCCCCCCCGACCCCCCGAAGGGGGGAGTTGGTTGGCCCCCCAACCCCCAAAGGGGGAGAGCAGGGAAAAAGCACCCCCCAGCCCTCACAACGTACACCGCCCATAAATCGTTACCCCCAAAAGCAAAACCTCTTGAATCCCGTTCAAGCCACCTACCTCTCCAGCGCCTGTCTGATTCTGTTGGGCCTCATTTTGTCTTGGACCACCGGCGAGGTGCACTCCGCCCTCATCATCATCCCCCTGCTCGTGGTCGCCGGCGTGTACAGCCTTTCCCCCCAGATCATGTGGTGGTTCTGGCAGCGCCATCCACCGGATTTGCCGACGGACCTGGCACCGCTCTTGCAGCGTTTCGACCTCTACCGCCGGCTCGACCTGGCGGGCAAGCGGGAGTTCCGCCGCCGCACCTTCCTGCTCCGCGAAGCCACCCACGTCCACGGCCAGGCCATCGAGGAAATTCCGCCGGATATCCCCATCATGGTCGCCGCCTCCGCCGCAACCATCGGTTTTCACCGCCGAGAATTCCTCCTGGAAGGGTTTAACACCGTCGTCTTTTACCGCCATTATTTCCCCTCCCCCGTTCACGACGTCCTGCACTGCAGCGAGATGCACTCCGACGACGGAGCCATCATCTGGACGCTCAACGTTTTCCTCCGCTCCTGCATCGAGCCCAAAAAATACCTGCACCTCGGCCTTTACGAGTACGCCCGGGTACTTTTTTACCTCGACCGTGGGCTAGCCAGCCGCATGGAAAGCCTGGCCTTGGATTACCCCCAGGTGGAACGGCTTACGGGCTTCAGCGAAGCCAAGCTGAAAGAATTCATCGGCCTGGATCCCCTGGACCTGCCCGCCATCACCCTCGTGCTCTTCCACACCCACCGCGAGGAAATGAGCGCCTTGGAACCCGCCACCCTGTCTGGTATTGAGGCGGAGCTTACTGCGATTTATATCTGAGGCCCACCATGCCTTACCGATTGACGATTTTGAGAAGGGCGTGGAATTTGTAAAGGCTTGGCGTTCGGCCACTTCCCTGTTTAATTACATTTATGATCTGTTCCCTTAAGAGTTGGTCGATTATCCTGTTGGCGGTCCGACGTGGAATACCCGAGTCACTAAAAAAAGCTTGGTTGCTGAATATTGGATGTTCAAAAAGGTAATCTAGTGTAGGAATCGAATACTGGCTATTCGTTACTCGGACTATTTCGTGCTTCATTTTTTCGTACAGGCCGAGGGTCTCTGAGGCTTGTTTAGTACTCTTTTCCGCCTGTTCAATGACTCCGACTAAAAAAAATCTTATCCAGCCCTTCCAATCATTATCTTGGGTAATGGCTTTCAGTGCACGATAGTAATCCCTGCGGTTGCTCTCGAGATAGTCACTCATGTAGAAATAGGGGGTGTGAATCACCTCTTTGTGATATAAAAACAAGGGGATCAAAATACGGCCTATTCTGCCGTTACCATCAAGGAATGGGTGAATGATCTCGAACTGAGCATGGACTACTGCCAACTGGATCATAATGTCAATATCCTCCTCATGGAGGTACTTTTCCCAATTGTACAAAGCATCGAGCATATCACTGGTGGCGGGTGGCACGTACGTGGCATTTTCCAGGGTACAATTAGGTGGGCCGATCCAATTCTGGATACGGCGAAATTCTCCTCGGGCACTATTATGACCTCGCACACCATTCATCAATGTATGGTGTATGGAACGGACCAAATTTAACGTTAGAGGCAGCTTCAACATGTCTTCACGCGCCTGGCCCAGTGCGCTCCGATAGTTTATTACCTCCTCTAAATCAGCAGCCTGCCCGTCCGGGATTTTCATCTTGGCATCATAGCTGGCTACGTCTTGGTAAGTAGCGACCGTCCCTTCAATTCGAGACGACAGTACAGCTTCTTGCGTCCTAAGCGGGCTAAGTAGGAGCTCTGGATTAATCATAGCGTGCAATAACCCGTCGTAGCGAGCCACGGCACGGTTGGCGGGGCCGACAAGGTCTTTATAATCGTTTAGATCGAGGGTACGGAGCGGCAGTAACGAAGGTTTGAAGGGATCCATAGCGCTAATCTATGACACGAAAGCCTATTAAAGGGCAAAAATGGGTCAAAAAGACAGGCAAAGGAGCTTTCGTGTCAAGAAACACTCCTTTGCTTGCCAATCTGTCAAGGAAGCGCTAACCTCTTTCCGTAGGCTGTCTAATTAGCTAGGCCAAAGCCATAGCGGGTTTTCGCCCCCGGGATCATTGGCTGGAGAGAACCAACTTAGACAAGCCCTTAGCGCAACTCGGTGGCCTTAATGCCTTAGTGGTGAAAAACCCGCGCAGCGGAAAAAACGGAGTTCCCTGGAGGTAGTACGGGTCCATCCCAATTAATTAGAAAGCCTCGCTCTTTACGCCTAGCGCAAACTACCCCCCGTCAGGGTCTTGAACATCAAGCCAGCGGGCAGGGTCTGCGTAAGCTCCATACCGTTGAGGATGGCCACCTCATTGAGGCGGTCTTGGGGAAGACCACTGGCCAGGAGGGCCTGCTGGAGCGTTTGCCCACCTTTACTGGTGACAATCTTGATCTGCTCGGCCTGGCGGTTGAGCTTGCTGGCGTCGGTGAGCTTAGCAAAGCTGCTGAGGGTGTATTCGATGTCGCGCTGGTAGCGGCTGAAGTCGGGGGCCAGGGCCATACCGAGCAGCATGTAGGTGTTGCCGCCGTAGGAGATGAAGCTGGCCAGTACGCGGATGGTTTGCGATTGGCTGCCGTCCTGGGATTGCTGCACAACGTCGCCCAAGACCGTCGCGGCGGGCAGTCCGTTGATGGCCTGGTTGCTGACTTGCGCGCCCTGCACCTTGGCTTCCTGGATGAACGACTGGGCCGCCGCGTTTTGGTCGGTCCCCTGGGCGAGACGCATTTGCATCACCGATTTTTGATCGGGGGAAACCATCTGCACCTGCGAGGGAGAATTGAGCAATTGCCACTGCCCGGGAATCTTGAACTGGAAGCGCAGTTCGGGGTGGTAGAAAGAGCCCGCCTCGACGAAGCCCTGCTTGGGGTCTTCGCCGTAGATCATGCCGTCGATCATTTGCAGGTAGCTGTTGCGGCCAACTTCCAGGTTGGTGGTGCCGAGGTTGGCCTGGGCCTGCTGGGCGAGTTGGCGGACGGTGACTTCGCGGTTATCGGGGTCGGGGTGGGTGCTCAGGAAGGTAGGGACGCGGTTTTCCGCACCACCACTCAGGCGGCTCAGGGTGGTGAAAAAGCCCGCCATTTCCTTGGCGTCGTAGCCGATTTTGGTGCTGTAAATCACGCCGAGTTGATCCGACTGGCTCTCGGCGTCGCGGCCAAACTTAAGGAACAAGAGTTGCATGCCCTGCATCAGGCCTTCGCCCTGGCTGGCCAGCTCGGGGCTCAGAACCATACCGCCGATGAGGCCGATCTGGGCCAGGGTTTGCCGACTTTGCTGCTGCACCGTGTGGCGGGCCGTAACGTGGCCGATCTCGTGGCCCAGTACGCCCGCAAACTGCGCCTCGTTGTTGAAGTGGGCCATGATGCCCCGCGTGAAGTACACGAAGCCCCCCGGCACGGCAAAGGCATTGACTACGGGCGAATCCACCAGCTTGAAACTCCAGGGCAACTGCGGCCGCTCGGAAATGGCCGCCATCGCCTGCCCCTTCTGAGAAAGGAACTGCTGCAGTTTGGGGTTGACGTAAAGGCCCATCTCGGCTATCACCTGGGGGTCGTAAGACTGGCCCATCTGGATTTCCTGTTGCTCGGAAATGAACGACACCTGGCGTTTGCCGGTGACGGGGTTAACGGCGCAAGTTTGCAGGCCGACGCTCAGGGACAGCAACAAGACCAGAACGCTTAGTTTGTGAAAGGTGAATCTTTGCATAGTAGTTGGTTTTTTTCTCGCATTCCAAGATAAAAGCGCGGGGGGAGCCGGCAGATCAATTACTGCCGTCCCAGCAAGCATTCAAAGGCAAATGCAGTGCCAAATGTTTGTCTTTGGCCACCGGAAGGTAGCGCTACGGAAACGATTTCCGCAAACGCAGTCGTACCCGCCCACCGTCAAGGTTTTCCTAATAAACGCCCCGGGGCGCTTCGTCTCCCCAAAAAGCGGGTTCAGCCAGGCATTCCCGCTACCGCCGTTTTTTCCGTTCGTAGTCGAGCACGGCCCGGCCCAGCTCCCCGAAAAAGGGCAGTCCCTTCGTTGCGTATTCGTAGACGCCGTCGTTAAAAATGCCGTTGTCGTTGACGTAGATGGTGCCCACCAGGATAAATTCGGCGCCCGTTTCGGCGTCGACGATGTAGGCGGCGTCGGTCAGGTAGCCGTAGGCCCAGCCGACTTTATTGTAGATCCGCAGGCGCTTGGGGATGGCCGTCTCCTCGGGCTGGTCGCCGTAGATCCAGAACTTGACGTAGTTATCGGGCTTATCGTAGGCGGGTGTGGTGCTCTCGCGGGGGCGCTGGCCCATGGCCAGGCGCAGCAGGGCGTAGTCCGCCGAATCCAGCTGAAAACGTTGGTGGGCGGGCACGGCCTCGGGCAAGACGGCGCGCAGGAGGATATCGTGGAGGTTGCGCACGGAGAGGTAGTTTTTGGCGCTGAAGTCAAAGGGTTCCTGCACCAGGTCTCCCGCGTTGTTCGTGTAGCCGCGGCCGCGGAACTGCCCCTTGATCTGGGGCAGCGGGTCGAAATAGCGGTCGTGGCGCTCCCCCACCTGAAAAAGGGTTTCGTAGCCATTGGCGAAGCGCACGGGGTTGAGCCAGGCGTGGGTTTCGGTATCGAAGCCGCTCACGCCCACGCGGTGTTGCAGTCGCCCGCCGCTGATGCCCGCCCGGTGCAGGGCCTGGTTGAGGTAGGTGGGGCCCAGCCATTCAAACAGGCGGTTGTAGGCGTCGTTATCGCTCACCAGAAAAATCTTGCGGATGTAGTGCTCCACCGTGGGCAGGCCCGTGGGGCTGCTCGGGTCAGCGTAAGCTGGTGTTTGGGGCGCGGACGCAGGTGCGGTGCTCGTTCCGTGGAAGAGCGGGGTTTGGTAGCCCAGTCCCGTCGCCCCCAGCTCCCGCAGCCGCTGCAAAGCCAAAACCGCCACGGGCAGCTTGACGGAGCTGGCGGGATAAAAATACTGGCTCGTATCCCGCGCCCCCCAGCGGTGGGTTTTCAGGCGGACGCTCCCTTCCGCCCCCCGCTCAATCTCCGAATACAGCACCTGGATTTCGAACTTGTCGGGGTCAGCGGCCCATTCCCCGAAGGTGCCGCGGTTGGCGGCGATGAGGTCTTGCAGTACGTTTTGTCCGGCCAGCGTGCTTAGGCAGAGGGATGCGAAGAGGAGGAGGGTGGTTTTCATGGGGGGGAAGATAGGGGGTGGGGGTGTTTTTTTTAAAGGGAGTTGTATTTTTGGAGGAGAAAGGGATATCTTGGCGGGGCGTAGTTATCGGAAGGTAAGTCATCTTGGCTTTCGCGACTTTTTCGCCGCCCCTTACTTGAACGCGGTATTGGCGGACGCTACACCTAGGGGCTGCTTGGCAACAAGAACGTCAAGATTGCTTGCTTTACAGCACTGTATAAGACTCAGCAATTGCTACAGTATCGTCAGCCCCAAGATGAGGTTCTGGGAAGCGAAAAGCGCAAGGGGTGTTGTGGGTGGAAGGTAGTTAACCACAATTTTGAAGGATGAAGATATTTTTATTTATACTTTTAATTCCCTGTTGTTTATTACTTAAAGGCCAAACTGTTAGCAGCAATGGAAGAACTATTACATATTTCGGAAAAGGATTAATTGACGAAAATCACCTAATCACTTTTGAACTTGACGAAATAACCAGACCTTACTACAAAGATGATTGCTTTGTTGGACAAGAAAGACAATTCATTGGCAGGTACTATTATGACAATGGTCCGCTGCGATTTCAAGCTGCTCTAGCGGCGTAGTTCCTGACCTCCGCCAGTACCTCTTGACTTTTTGGCAGGTTCGGGTCAATCCCACACCTGCTGAAAATGCGTAAAGCCAAGCGCTCATTGGTATAGGCAGTTGTAATATCAGCCATGGAAAATGCTCCGCGTTCAAGGTCGGGAACCGCTAAGTGGTGGGCAGCTTTAGCCAAATTAACTACCGTTAGCGCGCAGTTGACGTGGAAGTCGATCTTAAGCCAATCACGCCCTTGCCCCTCTTCTAAACCGCTGAACTGCTTGCCATCGCGGAAAATGAATTCTTGTTGGTAACGACAGCGGTAAGCATGGACAATTTGTTCGGCTGGCTGATCAACATCGGTGCTCATGTATACCTTCACAGACTTGATTTTGTTTTTTTCGTCAAGTTGGTGTATAACCACGATACGGATTTTTAATCCTGCTACTTTTAGTTGAACCACGCCCGTCCAAGCAACGGTTTGAGGTGAACTCAGCGCTTCCACTCGACTAAATACGGCAGGATCAAGGTTAAATAAGTTGACAAAGCCAGCATATTCCTTAGGCCGCCCTTTTGACTTTTGTGGTCCGCTGTAGTAGTAGCGCAGACTGACGTTTTTACGCAAGCGGGAGACTACATGAAAACCTGCATTGACAACGCGTTGGATGAATGGATTTCGGGAAAAGTACGCATCGACTACCACGTATTTACTGATCTGGAGCAGTTCGTCAGCCCGTTGCTCAAGGATTTCGGCATAATAATCCAGCAAAGATT
>NZ_JACSIT010000140.1:5589-6112 GCF_014349155.1 Neolewinella lacunae | reverse complement strand
GTTACCGTGATGTTGTAAGACACCGTAGAGCCTTGGGTGTAGGGACCAGCGGAGGTGAGGTCTTTCGTCAGCGCCAGGTCGTAGGTCTGATCAACCGTGATCGTCTCATCGTCCTGGTCGTCTTCCGTCGGTACGTCGTTGTCCGGCGTGGAGTCTTCGTCGTCGCCGTCGTCTTCGGTGATCTCCGCAACGTTGGTCAGGCTCGTGCCCTGGAAGGTCGCATCAATCGTGTAGCTCACGTTGAAGGTCAGGCTCGCGCCCTGTGCCAGGACGCTGTTGAGCGTGAAGGTGCCGTCGCCGTTGTCCGTTACGTCGCCGCTGTTCAGGCCGGCGTAGGTCAGGCCGACTTGCGGACGGTCTTCGACCACCACCGTAGCGGCGTTCAGGCTACCCTGGTTGGTTACCGTAATGTTGTAAGACACCGTAGCGCCCTGGGTGTAGGGACCAGCGGAGGTGAGGTCTTTCGTCAGCGCCAGGTCGTAGGTCTGATCAACCGTGATCGTCTCATCGTCCTGGTCGTCTT
>NZ_JACSIT010000140.1:3206-5539 GCF_014349155.1 Neolewinella lacunae | reverse complement strand
GTGAGGTCTTTCGTCAGCGCCAGGTCGTAGGTCTGATCAACCGTGATCGTCTCATCGTCCTGGTCGTCTTCCGTCGGTACGTCGTTGTCCGGCGTAGAGTCTTCGTCGTCGCCGTCGTCTTCGGTGATCTCCGCAACGTTGGTCAGGCTCGTGCCCTGGAAGGTCGCRTCAATCGTGTAGCTCACGTTGAAGGTCAGGCTCGCGCCCTGTGCCAAAGTATTGTTCAGCGTGAAGGTGCCGTCGCCGTTGTCCGTTACGTCGCCGCTGTTCAGGCCAGCGTAGGTCAGGCCCGCTTGCGGACGGTCTTCGACCACCACCGTAGCGGCGTTCAGGCTACCCTGGTTAGTTACCGTAATGTTGTAAGACACCGTAGCGCCCTGGGTGTAGGGACCAGCGGAGGTGAGGTCTTTCGTCAGCGCCAGGTCGTAGGTCTGATCGATAGTGATGTCAACATTGTCTTCGTCGTCATCGTCACCATCGCCGTCTCCATCTTCGTCGACATCATCGCCGGTTTCTGGATCAGAGTCGATATCGTCAAATGGTCCGTCCTCGGTAATTTCCGCTGCATTGTTGAGCGTGGTTCCTTGGAAGGAATTAGAGATGGTGTAGTTAAGCGTTACGGTTACAGAACTACCTACTGGCAGGGAAGCAATCGTGAAACTGCCATTGCCCGTACCCGTAATTCCGGCTTGAGGAGTAATGCTGGAGAAGACAAGGCCCGTTTCTGGCGTATCGGTTACTTCTACGTTTGCTGCATCAATTTCACCTTCGTTGGTCACCGTAACCGTGTAGGTCACTGCACTTCCTTGCTGATAGGGCGCGGACGCAGGTACAAGGTTTTTGTCAAGAGCAAGGTCAAACAATGGCAGGTCTCCGCAGTCATCATCGGACAAATCTGGCTGACCGTCATTGTTCGTATCCAAGTCGGCCCGGTTGTACAAGCCCGTGCCGGGAGTGCCCGTGATGCCTTCCTCACTTCCGCCCACGCAGGCAGTATATACATTATCTCCGCCGTCCGTAGAGCCGGGCTCCAAATCAAGGGTGACAATGTAAGTGAGGGTGAAAGTCTCCGTTGCGCCAGCGGCAATGCTGTTGTTTACGGTCAGAGTTGTAACACCAGAAACATTCAACTGACCGGAAGCCTCTCCTGCAAATGATCCACTATTGATGGTTACGTCGTCTTCAAAAGAGGGCGTGTCCGTCAGGCCGTAAGTGCCGGTTGCGCCGCCGTTGTTCGTCACCGCAATCGTGTAGACCACAGTGTAAGTTCCGTCCGCATTCGGGGTAGCTGAGACAAACTCTTTGTCCAAAAGCAGGTTCGGCAGGTCGCCGCAAGCATCATCGCTGCTGTCGGGCTGGCCGTCGCCGTTGGTGTCCAGGTAGGCGGTGTTGTACAAGCCTTGGCCGGGCGTGCCTTCGCCGTTCGGGCCACCGTTGCCGCAGGCCGTGTAGACGTTGTCGCCACCGTCGGTAGAACCCGCCGTCAGGTCAAGCGTCACGTTGTAGGTCAGCGTGAAGGTCTCCGTTGCGCCAGCGGCGATGCTGTTGTTTGTCGTCAGCGTCGTCGTGCCGGCAGTCAGTGTACCAGAAGCTTCGCCACTGAAGGTGCCGCCGTTGATCGTGACGTCGTTGTCAAACGCAGGGGTATCCGTCAGGCCGTAAGTGCCCGTGGCACCGCCGTTGTTCGTCACCGCAATCGTGTAGACCACATTGTAGGAGCCATCGGGCTGTACCGTCGCAGAAACGAAGGTTTTCGCCAGTTCGACGTTCGGCAGGTCACCGCAGGCGTCGTCGCTGCTGTCGGGCTGGCCGTCGCCGTTGGTGTCGAGCTCGGCCAGGTTGTACAGACCAGCACCGGGGGTACCGTTGCCGTTAGGACCGTTAGATCCACAAGCCGTGTAGACGTTGTCGCCACCGTCGGTAGAACCCGCCGTCAGGTCCAGCGTCACGTTGTAGGTCAGCGTGAAGGTCTCCGTTGCGCCAGCGGCGATGCTGTTGTTCGTCGTCAGCGTCGTCGTGCCAGTAGTCAATGTGCCGGAAGCTTCGCCACTGAAGGTGCCGCCGTTGATCGTGACGTCGTCATCAAAGCTGGGCGTGTCCGTCAGGCCGTAAGTGCCCGTGGCACCGCCGTTGTTCGTCACCGCAATCGTGTAGACTACATTGTAAGAGCCGTCAGGCTGTACCATCGCAGATACGAAGGTTTTCGCCAGTTCGACGTTCGGCAGGTCACCGCAGGCATCGTCGCTGCTGTCGGGCTGGCCGTCGCCGTTGGTGTCGAGCTCGGCCAGGTTGTACAGACCAGCACCGGGGGTACCGTTGCCGTTAGGACCGTT
>NZ_JACSIT010000140.1:1264-3156 GCF_014349155.1 Neolewinella lacunae | reverse complement strand
TGGCCGTCGCCGTTGGTGTCGAGCTCGGCCAGGTTGTACAGACCAGCACCGGGGGTACCGTTGCCGTTAGGACCGTTAGATCCACAAGCCGTGTAAACGTTGTCGCCACCGTCGGTAGAACCCGCCGTCAGGTCCAGCGTCACGTTGTAGGTCAGCGTGAAGGTCTCCGTTGCGCCAGCGGCGATGCTGTTGTTCGTCGTCAGCGTCGTCGTGCCAGCAGTCAATGTGCCGGAAGCTTCGCCACTGAAGGTGCCGCCGTTGATCGTGACGTCGTCATCAAAGCTGGGGGTGTCCGTCAGGCCGTAAGTGCCCGTGGCACCGCCGTTGTTCGTTACCGCAATCGTGTAGACTACGTTGTATGAGCCGTTGGGCTGTACCGTCGCAGAAACGAAGGTTTTAGCCAGTTCGACGTTCGGCAGGTCACCGCAGGCGTCGTCGCTGCGGTCGGGCTGGCCGTCGCCGTTGGTGTCCAGGTAGGCCAGGTTGTACAGACCAGCACCGGGGGTACCGTTGCCGTTAGGACCGTTAGATCCACAGGCCGTGTAGACGTTGTCGCCACCGTCGGTAGAACCCGCCGTCAGGTCCAGCGTCACGTTGTAGGTCAGCGTGAAGGTCTCCGTTGCGCCAGCGGCGATGCTGTTGTTCGTCGTCAGCGTCGTCGTGCCAGCCGTCAGGGTGCCGGAGGCTTCGCCGCTGAAGGTGCCGCCGTTGATCGTGACGTCGTTGTCAAACGCAGGGGTATCCGTCAGGCCGTAAGTGCCCGTGGCACCGCCGTTGTTCGTTACCGCAATCGTGTAGACCACGTTGTAAGAGCCATCGGGCTGGACCGTCGCAGAAACGAAGGTTTTCGCCAGTTCGACGTTGGGCAGGTCACCGCAGGCGTCGTCGCTGCTGTCGGGCTGGCCGTCGCCGTTCGTGTCAAGTTCGGCGGTGTTATACAAGCCTTGGCCGGGCGTGCCTTCGCCGTTCGGGCCACCGTTGCCGCAGGCCGTGTAGACGTTGTCGCCACCGTCCGTGGAGCCCGCCGTCAGGTCCAGCGTCACGTTGTAGGTCAGCGTGAAGGTCTCCGTTGCGCCAGCGGCGATGCTGTTGTTCGTCGTCAGCGTCGTCGTGCCGGCAGTCAATGTGCCGGAAGCTTCGCCACTGAAGGTGCCGCCGTTGATCGTGACGTCGTTGTCAAACGCAGGGGTATCCGTCAGGCCGTAAGTACCCGTAGCACCGCCGTTGTTCGTCACCGCAATAGTGTAGACTACGTTGTAAGAACCGTTGGGCTGGACCGTCGCAGAAACGAAGGTTTTTTCCAGTTCGACGTTCGGCAGGTCACCGCAGGCGTCGTCGCTGCTGTCGGGCTGGCCGTCGCCGTTGGTGTCGAGGTAAGCAGTGTTGTACAAGCCTTGGCCGGGCGTGCCTTCGCCGTTCGGGCCGCCGTTGCCGCAGGCCGTGTAGACGTTGTCGCCACCGTCCGTAGAACCCGCCGTCAGGTCCAGCGTCACGTTGTAGGTCAGCGTGAAGGTCTCCGTTGCGCCAGCGGCGATGCTGTTGTTCGTCGTCAGCGTCGTCGTGCCGGCAGTCAATGTGCCGGAAGCTTCGCCACTGAAGGTGCCGCCGTTGATCGTTACGTCATCGTCAAACGCAGGCGTATCCGTCAGGCCGTAAGTGCCCGTGGCACCGCCGTTGTTCGTTACCGCAATCGTGTAGACTACGTTGTATGAGCCGTTGGGCTGTACCGTCGCAGATACGAAGGTCTTCTCCAGTTCGACGTTCGGCAGGTCACCGCAGGCGTCGTCGCTGCTGTCTGGCTGGCCGTCGCCGTTGGTGTCGAGCTCGGCCAGGTTGTACAGACCAGCACCGGGGGTACCGTTGCCGTTAGGACCGTTAGATCCACAAGCCGT
>NZ_JACSIT010000140.1:0-1214 GCF_014349155.1 Neolewinella lacunae | reverse complement strand
CCGTTGATCGTGACGTCGTTGTCAAACGCAGGGGTATCCGTCAGGCCGTAAGTGCCCGTGGCACCGCCGTTGTTCGTCACCGCAATCGTGTAGACTACGTTGTAAGAACCGTTGGGCTGGACCGTCGCAGATACGAAGGTCTTCTCCAGTTCGACGTTCGGCAGGTCACCGCAGGCGTCGTCGCTGCTGTCGGGCTGGCCGTCGCCGTTGGTGTCAAGTTCGGCCAGGTTGTACAGACCAGCACCGGGGGTACCGTTGCCGTTAGGACCGTTAGATCCACAAGCCGTGTAGACGTTGTCGCCACCGTCGTTAGAGCCGGGCGTCAGGTCCAGCGTCACGTTGTAAGTCAGCGTGAAGGTCTCCGTTGCGCCAGCGGCGATGCTGTTGTTCGTCGTCAGCGTCGTCGTGCCAGCCGTCAGAGTGCCGGAAGCTTCGCCAGCGAAGGTGCCGCCGTTGATCGTGACGTCGTTGTCAAACGCAGGGGTATCCGTCAGGCCGTAAGTACCCGTAGCACCGCCGTTGTTCGTCACCGCAATCGTGTAGACCACGTTGTAAGAGCCGTTGGGCTGGACCGTCGCAGAAACGAAGGTCTTCTCCAGTTCGACGTTCGGCAGGTCACCGCAGGCGTCGTCGCTAGCGTCGGGCTGGCCGTCGCCGTTGGTGTCCAGGTAGGCCAGGTTGTACAGACCAGCACCGGGGGTACCGTTGCCGTTAGGACCGTTAGATCCACAAGCCGTGTAGACGTTGTCGCCACCGTCGTTAGAGCCCGCCGTCAGGTCGAGCGTCACGTTGTAGGTCAGCGTGAAGGTCTCCGTTGCGCCAGCGGCGATGCTGTTGTTTGTCGTCAGCGTCGTCGTGCCGGCCGTCAGCGTACCAGAAGCTTCGCCACTGAAGGTGCCGCCGTTGATCGTGACGTCGTTGTCAAACGCAGGGGTATCCGTCAGGCCGTAAGTGCCCGTGGCACCGCCGTTGTTCGTCACCGCAATCGTGTAGACTACGTTGTAAGAACCGTTGGGCTGGACCGTCGCAGATACGAAGGTCTTCTCCAGTTCGACGTTCGGCAGGTCACCGCAGGCGTCGTCGCTGCTGTCGGGCTGGCCGTCGCCGTTGGTGTCAAGTTCGGCCAGGTTGTACAGACCAGCACCGGGGGTACCGTTGCCGTTAGGACCGTTAGATCCACAAGCCGTGTAGACGTTGTCGCCACCGTCGTTAGA
>NZ_JACSIT010000139.1:40665-144736 GCF_014349155.1 Neolewinella lacunae | reverse complement strand
GGGGCCGTCTAAAAAGTCAGCCCCAAAGCTGTGGGGTGCGCCACGGTGGCTGTGCTGGTTGCGTTCTGACACATTTAAGAAAAAATATGTGTTCCTTTTTTGGGCCTCCCCACATGCTGGGTGGGCCTTCAGGGAGTTAAAAATGCCGTCTAGACGGATTTTTGGGCCGTTTTAGGTCATTTGGGCCCTTTGTACGACCGGAGTAAGCAGACTACGCCCTTGCTCAATCGATAATTTATGTAATCGACGAAGATTTGTGGCTATCGAAAGGAGGCCCATCTCAATGTTAACCCCCGTAAGTCCCTTTAGTGTAAACCGACGTCTTCCCAGATTGGCCTTCAAGTTGCCAAAGAAGCCCTCGACTTCTGCGTTACGGCGCAGGCACTTTGCTCTACCCTCTTTCGTGCTCAGACGAGCTCGGGCTTGCTGGCGATAGCTTTGACCTTTGTGGCTAATGGTTACCACTCGGTTGCCGTCTTGTTTATGACACATCCCGCGCAAGGGGCAGCCTATGCAATTGACGGCTTTGTACTTACTTGTTTCACGGATATACCCACTTGCTGTTTTCTCCTCTCCCTCTCCACAATACGTCATATGCTGACCCATGGGGCATATCAGCACATTTTGCTCTTCGTTATAGTATAACTGGCTTGGCGCAAATGGCGCTTTAAGTACTCCTTGCTCTTCCTTGTAATAGCCCGGGTATTTGAGGTAGGCTTCTATCTCCTTGCCCTCACAATAGCGATAGGCCTCTTCGTTGCCATACCCCGCATCGGCTGTAATGGCCTTGGGCAAGTTCAATCCGATTTGGCTTAAGATCGATTCGGTGTCTTCAAGATGAGGAATGAGGCAGGCCGCATCAGAAGGCGTCTGGTGCATTGTCCAGTTTACAACAAAGTGGTTTTCCGTTCCCACTTGAGCATTGTAGCCGGGTTTTAGCTCCCCGTTGCCCAAGTGGTCGTCTTTGGGCCTCATGAACGTAGCACCATGATCCGTTTTAGAGTAAGACGACCGATCTCCCAGTAATTCTTGCTGGCGCTCATATTCCTGGAGTTTGGGCAAGGACTTGCTCTCCAGGTTTTTCAGTTTTGTCTTTGCCTTTTTGACCTCTTTGGCTTCCTCCTTGGTGCTGGGGGACTGACTTTCTAAGGCTTTGTTGAGTCGATCAATCGTTTCTTGGACTGCTGCACTGTCGCTGAGTTTGTCCCCTTGATCATCCCCATCGGCAGCTTGCTCATCCTCTTTATCCGCTTTTTCACATAAAGCGTCAATCTGAGAAACGATCATCCCTATCTGGTCTAGCACCGACTTCTTGTAACGCTCAACGTTTGACTTCCAAACGAAGGTGTACCGGCCAGCTACTGACTCCAGTATAGTGCCATCTAAAAAGTAATCATCCAGCTTGACATAGCCTTGTTCATGTAAAGTCAACAAAACGTGGGCAAACACTTCCTTTACCCGGCCACCCATGCGGTGCTTGCGAAAGTTATTGATCGTATTGTGATCGGGAGTGGACATCCCACTTAGCCACATGTAGCACACGTTCTCATAGCAAGCCTTCTCAATCGAACGAGATGAGTACACCCGATCAGAATAGGCATAAACCAACACCTTAAGCAGCATCCGAGGAGAGTACGCGCTACTGCCACCTCCTAAATAGGTGCTTAGGATCGAATCAATGTTCATCCCATCTATAATCTGGCTGATCAGCCGCGCCTTATGATGAGGCGGTACCATGTCGGCAAGATGTGGAGGGAATAGCAAGCCTTGGTTCTGGAGGTCAGGCTTGAAAACTGCTCTTTTTGTGCTCATCGGCTACGGGGATGGGAACAGCCTCAAAATACTACTTTTTCGTATTTTGTACCAGAATGCCCCCCTAGTAGACTTTTTAGACGGCCCCGCGGGGGGGAGCACCTGCGGCCGCGCCCCTATTTTTTGCCGGGAATGGGCGGTCCGCTGGCGGGCAAAATGGCTTCGTATTTCCCATCGCCGCGGCGCGTTTCGAATTCCTGGCGCATTTTTTCCAGCGTTGCCGGGCTTTGGTAGAGGTCGTACATCGTCAGGGCCAGCGCTTTGCCGGCGTAGAGCATGCCCTTGTGGCCGATGCTCATGCCGCCGCAGGCGACGACCGCCCAGCTGTGCCAGGGGGTGCCGACGGGGGCGGTAGTGACGCCGAGGCGAACTTCCGGCACCAGCCAGCTGACGTCGCCCACGTCGGTGCTGCCGCCTCCGGGATTTTCGAGCGTTTCTTCCAGGGGTTTCACCTTGCCATCAATGCCTACCTGCTTTTTGCCCGTAGCTTCCTGGATGCCGTGGGCGAAGGCCACTTCCTCGGGGGTATAGGTGATGTCGCCCAGCAGCTCGAGGTTTTGCTGCATCACTTCACCGCCGGCGCGGTTGACGAGCACTTCGTGAAGCCCGGAGACGAGGGTGATCTCGTAATCGACGTTGGCCATGATGGCTGCGCCTTTCGCGATTTCCTGGACCCTTTCCCAGACGGCCACCATGCCCGCGCGTTTGGAGTCGCGCACGCGCACCCAGAAACGGGCGTAGTCGGGTACGACGTTCACTACGTCGCCCGCCTGCTGCATGTGGGTGTGGATGCGGACGGTAGGCTGGACGTGCTCGCGGTAGGCGTTGATGCCCGCGCTCATGAGTTCCATCGCATCGCTGGCGGAGCGGCCGTTCCAGGGGTCACCGCTGGCGTGGGCGGCCTGCCCCCGGAATTCCACGATGAAATCCACCAGCGCCAGGGAAGACTGTACGTCCGCTTCGATTTTGGGCGCGGGGTGCCAGTCCAGGCAGGCGGCTAAGTCGTCGAACTTGCCATCGCGGGCGAGGTAGAGTTTGCCAAAGTATTTTTCTTCGGCGGGCGTACCGTAGAAACGGACGGTCCCTTTGATCTCACCGCGTTGCATGGCTTCCTTTATGGCGATGGCCGCGGCGAGGCTGCCGACGCCGAAGAGGTTGTGGCCGCAGCCGTGGCCGGCGGCACCTTCACGGAGGGGCTCCTTGGTAGGGACGGCCTTCTGGCTGATGCCGGGCAGGGCGTCAAACTCGCCGAGGATGCCGATGATGGGCTGCCCGCTCCCGTACTCGGCGATGAAGGCCGTCGGCATCTCCGATACGCCGCGCTCCACGCGGAAGCCCTGCTGCTCGGCGTAGTCGGCCAGGATTTTGGCGCTTTCTCCCTCCTCAAAAGCTACCTCGGCCAGGGCCCAGATTTTGTCGGACATCTCGATGAGCTTCGCCTGACGGCTCTCTACGGAGCTTACCAGGCGCCCCTTGGCAGCGGGCATTTGGGCCCGCATCACCCCGCTGAAGAGCAGGAACAGCAGGGCCGAAAGGAGAAGGGCTGGCCCGGTAGCGTTCAGGCCAGGAAAGGAAAATGAGGAAGATCGCATACTAGTCGCTAAATGGTTCGGTAGGCAATATACAGCTTCGTAGCGCTTTTGCTCCGCGTAGCTCCCCGGGTGCGGTACCCAAGGCGTTTGGGAGTCTTCCCCCAATCGCCAAAAGGGGCGTTCGGCCAGGCAGCGGGAGCGCGGGTGCCTGCGGCCACCTGAGATGCAATATTCAGCGAAATTTCGCTAAATAGTAGGCCAAAGAGTTGACTGGCTGATCCTCAGTACTTAACTTCGCAGCGAAAATTCGCTAACCGTTCAATCCGTCGCATCATGTCCGTCACCTTAGCAGCTCAGAAAGTCTTAAAAGGAGGAGAGTTCCTCATCGCCGATCTCTCTCCTGCCGCAACCTTCAGCCCGGAGGACTTCAACGAAGAACAGTTGATGGTCAAACAGACGGTGGAAGACTTCATCCGCCAGGACATCGTCCCGAACCTCAACAAGATTGAGAAGCAGGAAGACGGTATTGCGGTGAAGTTGTTGGATAAGATGGCCGAACTGGGCCTCCTTGGCAGCCACATGCCCGAGTCCTTCGGTGGCTTGCAGATGGATACCAATACCAATACCTTGATTTGCGACGTGATGGGAGGCAGCTCTGGCTCCTTTACCGTGTCTTTTGCCGCTCACACGGGCATCGGCATGTTGCCCATCCTTTACTACGGTACCGAAGAACAAAAGGCCAAGTGGTTGCCCCGCCTCATTACCGGTGAGTTGAAAGCCGCCTACTGCCTGACCGAGCCGGGCTCCGGCTCTGACGCTATGGGGGCTAAAACCACTGCGGTGCTGGACGGAGACGAGTACGTGCTGAACGGCCAGAAGATGTGGATCTCCAACGCGGGTTTTGCCGACGTATTCATCGTCTTTGCCCAGGTGGACGGGGATAAGTTCACGGGCTTCATCGTGCCCCGGCACCTGGAAGGCCTTACCCTGGGCGCGGAGGAAGAAAAGCTCGGCATCAAGGGCAGTTCCACCCGACAGGTCTTCTTCGAGAACGTCCGCATCCCGGCCGACAGTTACCTAGGGGAAATTGGTAAGGGGCATCTGATTGCCTTCAACGTGCTTAACGTTGGCCGCTTTAAGCTGCACGCCCTCAGCGTTGGCGGTTCCAAGCGGGCACTGACGATTGGCATCAACTACGCCAACGAACGCGTGCAGTTTGGGCAGACCATTGCCAATTTCGGAGCCATCAAGTACAAGATTGCCGAGGCGGCCATCCAGATTTTCGCCGGGGAAAGCGCGCTTTACCGGGTCAGTCAGTTGATCCAGGACATGAATAAATCCCTCGAAGCGGAGGGCAAGACCTTCGCCGAAGCCAAGCGCCTGAGCGCCGAGGAATACGCCATAGAATGCGCGCTGCTGAAATTCATCGGTTCCGAATTGCTCGATTATACGGTCGATGAGGTCCTGCAAATCCACGGCGGTATGGGCTACAGTGAAGAAACCCTGGCCCCCCGGATGTACCGTGATGCGCGCATTAACCGCATTTACGAAGGGACCAACGAAATCAACCGCCTGCTGAGCGTCGATATGCTCCTGCGGCGGGCGCTGAAGGGAGCCATCGACATTGTCGGCCCCGCCTGGAACGTCCAGAAAGAACTCGCCCAGCCCGCCGACACGAGTGTCCCCGCTGGCGAATACGGTGCCGAGATCAAAGCCGTTGCCAACTTTAAGAAGGCCATTCTCATGGTCGTAGGTGCCGCCGCCAAGGCGCAGATGGATGGCCGGGTGAACCTGAAGGACGAGCAGGAAGTGCTCATGAACGTAGCCGATATGCTGGCGGATCTGCTCAACGCAGAGTCCACCCTGCTGCGGCTCCAGCGGCTCCGGATTACCGGCAAGGGCCGTCAGCCCCAGGCCCTCTACGATGCCATCCTGCAGGTATTGTTTCACGACGTCAACGCCCGCATCGCCAAAAACGGCCTCGATGCCATCGCCAGCTTCGCGGAGGAGAACTTGCTGGATACCTTCGCCGCTGGCCTGCGCCGCTTCACGCAGTACCCCATTCGCAATGTGAAGGCCCTGCGCCGTACGGTCGCTGACCACCTGATTGCGCAAAACGCTTACGAGATTTAGCCCTTGCGGGGCTTGGCCTTCGACCTGTTTTTGAACCACTAAGGGCACTGAGTTGCGCTAAGGGTTTGTCTAAGTTGAGCCTCGCCAGACTAGAGCTCAACCCCAGATCAACCGGACGAGGCTCAAACGCTTACCAGGTCGAGGCCCTCTTGGTCGTAGGAGAATACGCCACTGTGCTTAGCTGGATCGACCCAGAGGGTCTCAACCTACCGGGGGAGGCTCAAACGCTTACCAGGTCGAGACCCTCTTGGTCGTAGGAGAATACGCCACTGTGCTTAGCTGGATCGACCCAGAGGGTCTCAACCTACCGGGGGAGGCTCAAACGCTTACCAGGTCGAGACCCTCTTGGTCGTAGGAGAATACGCCACTGTGCTTAGCTGGATCGACCCAGAGGGTCTCAACCTAGGCGGGAGCGGCTGCCCTTGTCGGTTTGGCTTTGGGGCTTTTGAAGTTTGCTCCGGCCGGAAGTTCAGGGCAAAAAAAAGCCCCCTGCCACGGTGGGCGTAGTGGGGGCTGAATGCGTTCAGGTATTTCCCGGTCAAGATAGGCCCTGGGAGGCAGTTCCCCACCAACTTGCGCAGAATTATTTCCTGCGCCACGGGGATGGGTTACTGCGTGGGCGAATCGCTACGGTATTCGTGTACTTCCGGAGGAGAGAAAGTAGGCTTTGGGAGGACTTGCCTGGTTCCTTGTTCTGATCTGAGCACCTGCGGCCGCGCCCATTAATCTGGCCTTACTGCCAGCCGTCGCGTTCCAGGCGTTGGTATTTTTCCTCTACTTCGGCGCGGAGTTTTTCCTGATAGTCGGCCATTTGCTGGCGCAGGTCGGGCGATTGGGCACCGAGGATGCGGACGGCCAGGAGCCCGGCATTTTTTGCTCCGTTGAGGGCCACGGTGGCGACGGGAATGCCGCCGGGCATTTGGAGGATGGAGAGGACCGAATCCCAGCCATCGATGCTGTTGCTGCTCTTGATGGGCACGCCGATGACGGGCAGCGGCGTGAGGCTGGCCACCATGCCGGGCAGGTGAGCGGCACCCCCGGCACCGGCGATGATGACCTGAATGCCGCGGTCGGCGGCTGCGCGGGCGTAGCTGAACAGGCGGTCAGGGGTGCGGTGGGCCGAAACGATGGTGACCTCAAAAGGCACCCCGAAAGTGGCGAGCACCTCGGCGGCGGCGCGCATTACGGGTAAATCAGAATCGGAGCCCATGATGATGGAAACCATGCGTGCGGAAGTTTTTTGTCCGGAAAAAGGGGAGGTCAGATCTCAAAATCGAGGGCGCGGCGCAGTACGCCACTGTCGCGCTGCTCGGCCAGCTGGCGGTAGGTCTCCTGATTGAAGCGGTAGAGGACGGCCGGGCGGTGGGCGACGTTTTTCTGCCGTCCCACTTCTTCCAGAATGCCCGTACGCAGGATGCGGGTGCGGAAGTTACGCTTATTGAAGCCTTCGACGTTGAGCACCGTTTCGTAGAGCTGCTGGAGCTGGCCGAGGGTGAATTCCTCGGGCAGCAATTCAAAGCCAATGGGCTGGTAGCGGACCTTAGCATTGAGCCGGCTGGTGGCTACCTGGATGATGTCGTTGTGGTCGAAGGCCAGCGGCGGGAGCTCATCAAGGGCAAACCATTCGGCCTTATCGACGTCGGAGGCCGCCACGGCGGGGTGGTCCTGGAGATTGACCAGCGAAAAGTAGGCCACGGAGATGACCCGCCCGCGGGGGTCGCGGCCCGGTTTGCCGAAGGTGAAGAGTTGTTCCAGGTAAAGGTCTTTTACCCCCGTCTCCTCTTCCAGTTCCCGGAAAGCGGCCTGTTCGAGGTCTTCCTCCATGTCCACAAAACCACCGGGCAAGGCCCAGCATCCTTTAAAAGGCTCACTGCCCCGGCGGATGAGCAGCATCTTTAACTGTTTGCCTCCGTCGTATCCGAAGACAACAATGTCGACCGTAACCGAAGGCCTGGGATATTCGTAAGTGTACATGGTAAGACAAAAGTAAGCAATGAATTGACAAGCGCTAGGCTTTGTGATCCGCTAACAGCGCCAGCTTTTGGGCGTGGAGCCGGGCATCGAGCCCGTAGGGAATGGCGTGGGGACCAACGAGCGGTGCCCAGCGGGCCCAGTTTTCGATGGCCTTTGAGCGGCTTTCGGCCAGCGTGGGGAAGTCCATCACCAGGTCGCCGCTCCGGAAAACGGGCTGCAGCAGTTCCTCGGTGCGGGCTCCGCTGGGCAGGTCAAAGGCCGTGCCGGCCGCGGTGATGAGCGGACCGCTGGGTGGGTCTCCCAAATCGTCGTAAAGCAGGCTGGCCAGGGGCTGGCCGCTGGCGGGATCGGCATAGCGCCGGATGCCGAGCCGACCGGGGTTACTGGCCTTGGCGGGGGTGGAGGAGCGTTTGACGCGGGTTTCCCACTCTCCGTCCGCATTTTCGATGGCCGCCATTTTGTAGACGCCGCCGAGGGCGGGGCTTTCGTGGCCCGTCACCAGACGGGTGCCCACGCCCCAGGTGTCGATGCGGGCTCCGCTGGCTTTGAGGTGTTGGATGGTGTGCTCATCGAGGTTATCGGAAGCCACAATTTTGGCGTTGGGGAAGCCCGCAGCGTCGAGCATTTCCCGGGCCTGGATGGAGAGCTGGAGCAAGTCGCCGCTGTCCAGGCGAATCCCCAGCATCTCGTGGCCCCGCTGCCGCAGGCGCTCGCCCGCGCGGATGGCCTCGCGGATGCCCCCGAGCGTATCGTAGGTGTCGACCAGGAAAATGGTGTTGTTCGGCATGGCCGTGGCGTAGGCGTCAAAGGCTTCTTCCTCGCTGGGGAAGGCCATCACCCAGCTGTGGGCGTGGGTGCCGCGCACGGGAATGTTGTAGTAGCGGCCCGCCCAGACGTTGCTGCTCGCATCACAACCACCGAGGTAGGCCGAGCGACTGGCGGTGAGGCCGCCGTCAATGCCCTGGGCCCGCCGCAAACCGAATTCCAGCACCGTATCGTCTCCCGCCACCGCGCGGATGCGGGCGGCTTTGGTGGCAATGAGGGTGCTGAAGTTGAGCACCGTAAGCAGGGCCGTTTCCAGCAGCTGGGCCTCAATAAGGTTGGCCTCCACGCGCAGCAGCGGCTCGTGGGGCAACACAATTTCTCCTTCCGGCACCCCGTAGATGTCGCCCGAAAAACGCATCCGCTGCAGGTAGTTCAAAAAGGGCTCGCGGAACAGCGGCTGCCCATTCGCTCCGGTCAGCCGCCCGAGGTACTGCACGTCGTCGGCGCTGAATTTCAGGCCTCGTACCAACTCCACGGCCAGGGGCAAACCCGCCGCCAGCGCAAATTCTCCGCCGAAAGGTGCCGACCGGTAAAACAGGTGGAAAATGGATTTGCGCCGGTGTAGCTGCCGATCGTAGTAGCCCGCCGCCATCGTCAGCTGGTACAGGTCGGTGAGCAAACCAAAATCCGGGCGGTATACTTGGCTGAGATGCGAGCTTAGCATGGTGCTTAGTTTAAAATTTAAGCAAAGATAATTTCTTTTCTGGAACTGTGCAATAGGGCGCGTCCGCAGGTGCTCCCCCCCGACCCCCCGAAGGGGGGAGTACGGACGCCCCCCGACCCCCAAAGGGGGAGAGCGAAGTTGGGGACAGCAAAGAAGGCATTCTATTGCACAGCCAAGGAGACGGCCGATAAAAGCATTTTAATATTTTCGCTTGAAATAAAAACTTTTTGTTGTTTAATTGCTGAATGCCCTTATCTTTACCCCGCAAGACCCTTTTACTCCTTCCGCCGGCAATTCCTTTGCCATGCGTGAAGACTTCCTTCATTTCCTCTGGCGGCAGGCGCGTTTCGACCTCCGCGATCTCCGCACCACTACCGGAGAAACCCTCAGTATCCAAAATTTTGGCCAGCACAATAGCGATGGTGGCCCGGATTTCAGCGGCGGCCAGCTGCGCATCGACGGCCTCCAGTGGGCGGGCAATATCGAAATGCACGTCAAGGCCAGCGAATGGTACACCCACGGCCACGAAAGCGACCCGGCTTACGACAACGTCATCCTCCACGTCGTGTTGGAAGAAGACCGCCCCGTTTTCCGCCGCAACGGCCAGCGGATTCCCTGCCTGGAACTCCGGGAACGCATCCCGGCCGGCCTCCTCGCTTCCTACTGGCGGCTCACCCACAACCAAAACTGGATCCCCTGCCAGCAACAACTCCACCTAGTAGCCGAGCCCACCCGCCAGCAGTGGCTCGAACAAGTCCTGGGCGAACGCATCACCGCCCGCAGCCACCGCTTTGAACGGGCGGTGGAGCAAAATCACCGCGGCTGGGAAGAGGTCTTCTACCATTTCCTCGCCCGTGCCCTGGGTGGCCGCGTCAACTGCGATGCCATGGAAATGCTTGCCCGCTCCGTACCGCTGCGGGTGCTGTTGAAGCATAAACACAGTCTTTTACAACTGGAGGCCCTCCTATTCGGCCAGTCCGGCCTACTCCCCACCCCCGAGGAAGGCGAAGATGCCTACGTGACCCTGGTGCGCCGGGAATACGACTTGCTCCGCGTCAAGTACGCCCTCCAGCCCATGCCCGCTGCGGCCTGGCGCTACCTGCGCCTGCGCCCCAATAATTTCCCTACCGTCCGCATTGCCCAGCTGGCGGCCATGCTGCACCGCACGGGGCAATTGTTCGGTAAATCCCTCGCTGCGGCCGACGCCAAAGAGCTGGAAAATATGTTTGAGGTGGGACTGAGTAACTACTGGCGCACCCACTTTCGCTTCGGCAAGGAGGGCCACCCCGGCAGTCGCCGCCTGGGCACGGATACGGTGCAATCCATCCTCATCAATACCATCGCTCCGGCCCTGGTGGCTTACGGCCGCTCCCGCCTCGACGAGCGCTACGCCGAACGCGCCTACGCACTGCTGGCCGAGCTGCCCGCCGAAGCCAATAACGTCATCCGCCGCTGGGAACAAATGGGCTTCGTACCCCAGTCTGCCGCCGATAGCCAGGCCCTCCTACAGCTAAAAACCGACTACTGCGAGAAATCCCGCTGCATGGAATGTGCCATCGGCTGCCAACTCCTGCAACATCAGTACCGCAACGACCAGGATGCCCCCCTGCTCACTTTGAATGAGGAGGCGCAGTTGTATGAGTTGGTCTATTAGTGAATGAATAACTGAATAATTGACCGCCGTAGGCAGCAGCTTATTCAATTATTCTTTCATTCAATCCCTTCTCCGCTCCCAGCGCGAAAAGCGGTAGGCCAGCTCGTTTTTAGCATCCGGCTGGTGGCCTTCGCTCCAGACTTCCTCCCAATCGGCGGGGTCGAGTTTGGGGAAGAAGGCGTCGCCATCCTCAATGTCGGCGTCCACGATGGTGAGGTAGACGGTGGAGACGAGGTCGAGGCTCTGCCGGTAGATCTCTTCGCCGCCGACAATGAAGGTTTCAGGGGCTTCCGTGACGGCAGGGTGGGCCAGTGCTTCGCGGAGGCTATGGACCACAATGATGCCGGTGCCGGTGAAAAAGGCGTCGCGGGTCATCACCAGGTTGGTGCGCTTGGGCAGGGGCGTGCCGATGCTGCGGAAGGTCTTGCGGCCCATGATGACGGGGTGGCCCAGGGTGGTGCGCTTGAAAAATTGCAAATCGCCCGGCAAATACCAGGGGATGTCGCCGTCTTTTCCGATGGTGCCTCGGCGGTCGGTGGCTACTATGGCGGAGAGTTTCATGCGGCGGCGCGTTTTTGGTGGCGGTTGGGTAAGGCGCTAAGATAGGGTGGGGGAGGGGATTTGCTGGAGGTCGTTCCCACCCCCCGGCTCCGGACGTCCCGTCCGGCTTTTAGCCCATGGAGTTGCTTGGAGTGGGGCATGGAGTTACTTGGAGTTTTCGTGCGGCGTTGGGCGGGTGTAGTGGAGGTCGCCCCCCGGCTCCATAAATCCCCACACTGCACCTGCGCAGAGCGCAAAAAAAAAACCGTACATTTGCCACAAATAGTAGTAAAAAAAACGTGCCCGGCACCAAAAAAACCAGCCCGCTGACTCCGAACAACACGCCGCTGCCGGACGCTGGCACCATCTACGCCGACGTCATCGTGCCCCTCGCGCTGAGGCAGACCTATACTTTTTCGGTCCCGGAGGAGTATGTCCCCAGTCTGGAGCCGGGGCTGCGGGTGGAGGTGCAATTCGGCAAAAACAAGCATTATACGGGCATCGTCCGGAGACTCCACGGCAAGGCACCGGGGCACAAGGTCAAGCCCATCCTGTCGGTCATCGACGTCGCGCCACTCCTCACGCCGGCCCAGTTGCAGCTTTGGGACTGGATGGCCAGCTACTACGCCTGCACCCTGGGGGAGGTGATGAACGCCGGCCTGCCCAGCCACCTCAAGCTCACCAGCGAGACCATCATCACCCTCGGGCCGCTCTTCAGCGACGACGCCGCGCAGCTCGACGACCAGGAATACCTCATCGTGGAGGCCCTCACGCTACAGCAGCAACTGACCCTCAAGGACGTCCGCGACATCCTCCAGGTCAAAACCGTTTACCCCGTCATCCGCCGCCTGCTCGACCGCCGCATCGTCTTTCTACAGGAGGAACTCCAGGAGCGCTACCGCCCCAAGGTCGTCAATTGCGTCCGCTTCAGCCCCGCCTACCGCACCGAACAGGAGCAGGTGGCCGCCTTCGAGCTCGTCTCGCGCTCGGAGTTGCAAACGGCCGTGCTCGTAGAGTTTTTTCAGGTCGTCCGCCAACAACCCTTCGTCCGGCGGGCCGACCTCACCAAGCGCACCGGAGCCACCGACTCCGTGATAAAGGCCCTGGTCAAAAAGGGCATCTTCGAATTGTATGAGCGGGAAGTCAGCCGCATCGGCGGCGGCGAAGAAGACACCATTTCCGCCCAGCCCATGAGCGAACAGCAAATTGGGGCGCTGGCGCAGGTGCGGGGTCTGCTCGTTGAGAAAAAGCCCGTCCTCATCCACGGCGTCACTGGCAGCGGAAAAACCCGCGTTTACCTCGAACTCATGCAGGAGGTCATTGACGCCGGCCAACAGGTGCTCTACCTGCTGCCGGAAATTGCGCTGACCGGGCAGATCGTCAAACGCCTCCAGACCGTGCTGGGCGATAAAATCACCGTCTACCACAGCCGCCTCAACAACATGGAGCGGGTAGAAATCTGGCAGGCGGTGCTGGCGGGGAAGACCTCCGTCGTTGGCCCCCGCTCCGCCCTGTTCCTGCCCTTCTCCCAACTCGGCCTCGTCGTCATTGATGAGGAACACGACCCCAGCTACAAACAACAGGAGCCCAACCCGCGCTACAACGGCCGCGATGTCGCCGTCTACCTGGCCCACCTCCACGGCGCCAAAACCCTCCTCGGCACCGCCACGCCCAGCCTGGAGAGCTGGGAAAACGCCCGCCGGGGCAAGTACGGCCTCGTCTCCATGCACGAGCGCTTCGGCGGCCTCGCCCTGCCGGAAGTCGTCTTGGCCGACGCCCGCGAAGACGATGGCAAAGGCAACCACCATCCCTTCTTTACCCCCACGTTGCTCCGCGAAATCAAGGCCACCCTGGAGCGCGGCGAGCAGGTGATCCTCTTCCAAAACCGGCGGGGATTTGCCCCCGTTTACTTCTGCCCCACCTGCAACTACACCGTCCAGTGCGTCAACTGCGACGTCAGCCTCACCTACCACAAGTACCAGCACCGCCTGCGCTGCCACTGCTGCGGCTACGTCCTTTCGCCCCCCGATAGCTGCCCCGCCTGCGCCCACCCCAGCATGCAACTCGGCGGCACGGGCACCGAAAAAATTGAGGACGAACTCAAAATCTTCCTCCCCGAGGCGCGCATGGGGCGCATGGACCTCGATACCGTCCGTGGCAAAGATGCCCTGGCCAACCTGCTGGCCAGCTTCGAAGCCGGCGACCTCGACATCCTCGTCGGGACGCAAATGGTGACCAAAGGACTCGACTTCGAGCGGGTCGGCCTGGTGGGCATCATCAGCGCCGACCAGCTCCTGCGTTTCCCCGACTTCCGGGCCGATGAACGGGCTTTTCACCTGATGACCCAGGTGGCGGGCCGCGCGGGCCGCAAACACCGCCGCGGCAAGGTCATCATCCAGGCCTACGACCGCCAGCACCCCGTCCTGACCGATGTGCTCAATAACGACTGGCAGAATTTCATCGAACGCGAAAGCCGCCATCGCCAGGAGACTGGCTTCCCGCCTTACCGCCGCATGATTCACCTGCAACTCCGGCACCCCAAGCGCCACGTTGTGGAAGAAGCCGCCAAATTGCTTGGCAGCTGGCTGGCCCACGCCCTGGGCGACTGCGTCAGCCAGCCTTTCGAACCGAGTGTGGCGCGCCTGCGAACCAACTACCTCCAGGAACTCGTCGTGCGCCTCCAACCAGATCCCGTAGCAGTCCAACGCGTCAAAAGTATCGTTACCCGCGCCGTCGATAAGCTGGGCGTTACGGAGGGACTCTCTGGAGTGAAGGTAGCGGTGGACGTGGATCCTTATTGATTGGAGGGGGAGGTTTGAGAGGCTCTGGATGGAGGATGCTACGCATCCTTTTTCATATCCCCGGATGAAGGATGCGCAGCATCCGTAATCCGGGGATCCGGTGATCCGGTGATCAAGTGGGGAAAGAGTCCCCACCCAGCTCATGCGTACGCCGCCTCCCCCCGCACCTGCGGCCGCGCCCATGAAAATAATGGGCATAAAAAAAGCCCGGACCTCTACTGGTCCGGGCTTCTAAAGTCATCCCTATGATACTCTTAACGAGTAATTGTGCCATAAATATAGGACGACTATCGGCTAGAACCCGCGTTTAGGAGTGGCCCTTTAGTAAGCGGTAATGGTTTTAGTGGGAGTGGTTCGTATCGGGCTTGACGCTGCCGCCGGAACTGCTGTTGGCATCGACGCCGCTGGGCTTGCCCCGGTAGCGGACGCTGCCGCCGGAGCTGGCTTCGCCCTCCACTTCTTCGCTGGCGTTGACCGTGACACCACCGCCGGAACTCGCCGAGGCCCGGGCAATTTTGGTGCTGAATTCGCCCGCCCGGACGCCTGCGCCGCTGCTCGCCTCGGCCCGGATGCGGTCGGCCCGCCCGGCCAGTTCAATGCGCGCGCCACTGCTGGCATCCGCCCGGACTTCCCTGCCGCTGAATTCTGCCTTGATGGAAGCCGCGCTGCTCACGCCAATTTCCAGGTCTTCGCCGGTAAAGGCCGTCTTGGTGACAATTTCCGAACTGCTCGATGCACTCAGGTAGTCCAGCTCCGGGAGCGTGACGTAAACGACGATGTCGCGCTGCGCCTGGATGTTGGTGTTGCGGGCGAAGCCGATTTCCAGGCGGCCGCCGCTGACTTCCGTGCGGATGTATTCCTGTAGATTGCTTTCTGCCTCCACGCGCACGTCGTAACCGCCCTGCCGCAGCTCTACGCGCAGGTTACAGCAGGCCGAAATGCCGGTGAAATTTTTCAGGTCGCGGCTATCGGTAGTGACCTCGCCGTTGCCCTTCACTTTGTTGCTCCAGCCGCCCCAGCTGTTGTTGTAGTTTTTCTGGGCGCTGACGCTGCCGATGGCGAGAAGGAGTAAGAAAAAGAGTGTCGATCTCATGGTTGGGTATTTTTCTCCAAGGACGATGTTGGCTGGGCAGGGTTGCAAACCTGCGTTCAAAATCCCTTCGGGTGCAGTTCGTCCCACCCGCTGGCGGCCTGGTAGGCGGCGGCGACGTCGATGATGGCCTGTTCGTGGAAGAGTTTGCCGGTGAAGGTGATGCTGGTGGGCGTGCCTTCCTCGTTCAGGCCGTTGGGGACGGTGATGGATGGGTGGCCGGTCAGGTTGGTGATGAACAGGCTGTTGGAATGCCAGCTGGGGTTGACGTAGACATCGACCTCAGCGGCCTGGAGGGCGGCGTCGAAGTCCTCCATCAGTTGGCGGCGGAGGCGATTGGCTTGCACGTAGGCGACGGCCGGGACGAAGTGCGCCGTCCGGAACACGTTCGGCCAGGCGTTGCGGATTTGCCGCGTCAGTTCATCGTCGCGGTTGCTGCGGGTCAGGGATTCGAAGGCAGCGGCAGCCTCCACGTTGAGCACGAAGCGAATGTCGGGCTCCTCAGGCAGTTCGATGGGGACGAGGGTATAGCCCAGCCGACGCAGCGTTTCCAGGGCCAGGGAGTCTTGGTCGTGAAAAGGGTAATCCCGTTCCATGCGGGATTTGTAGTAGCCCAGGCGGGTACCTTTTTTCGGGGCCTCGGGCCAGTGGTACTGGAAGCCAGCCTCGATGGCGTGGCCGTCGCGGGGGTCGTAATGGGCAATGGCGGCCAGTACCAGTCCTGCGTCGCGGGCCGAGCGGGTGATGGGGCCGATTTTGTCCATCGTCCAGCTCAGGGCCATCGCGCCGTGGCGGGAGACGCGGCCGAAGGTGGGCCGCAGTCCGGTGGTGCCACAAACGGTGCTGGGGGAGACGATGCTGCCCAGCGTTTCGGTGCCGATGGCGAAGGGGACCAGGCCCGCCGCTACGGCACTGGCCGACCCGGCGGAGGAACCGCTGCTGCCCTTAGTCGTATCCCAGGGGTTGCGGGTCATTTCGCCGTACCAGACGTCGCCCCAGGCCAGGGCGCCCATGCTGAGTTTAGCCACTAAGACTGCACCTGCGGCATCCAGTTGTTCGATCACGGAGGCATCCACGTCAATGGTTTGCCCGGCGTAGGGCTTGGCGCCCCAGGTGGTGGGGTAGCCCTTGGCGGCCAGCAGGTCTTTGGCACCGTAGGGGATGCCGTGGAGCAGGCCCCGGTACTTGCCGGCGGCCAGTTCGGCGTCCAGCGCGTCGGCCTGGGCCAGGGCGCGTTCCTCGGTCAGGGTTATGACGCAGTGCAGGGTAGGGTTGTGGGTCTTGAGCCGCTTGAGGTAAAATTCGGCTACTCTGCGGCAGCTGACCTTGCGGTTGAAAATCATGTGACTCAGCTGCTCGATGTTGGCCCACTGCAAATCCAATTTTCCACCGATGACGGTGATGTATTCAGGCGCGGACGCAGGTGCAGAGACCGTCTTGGAAGCAGGGAGTTGCTCCGCCCGCAGCACCGGATTGAACACCAGGGCGGGGGATAGCCCGTTGGGGATTTCCGCGTGGCCGATTTCTGCCAGGTTCTTCATTTGTTCCTCCAAGTCGGGGAGGGCGAGGTCGATTTCCTCGGCGTCCCAGAAATCCAGGGCCAGGACTTTGGCGGCGGTGGCGACCTCCGCCCGCGTCAGGGCCTCATTAATGGCCATGCCGGAAGCGAGTAAGAAGAGGGCGGCGACGGCGTAAACGATGGTGCGTTGCATGCGGGCTGTTGGTTGGTTATTTTCCGCAAGATAGGGCTGGTGGTGAAAAGAGTTGGTGTGCCCTTTGCCCCGTTGGTCTGCGCAGCCTATTCCTAAAGCTCGAAGGCGTTTTCAAAGTCTTCCTGGGTGATGGTTGTGATAGAGCCGAATCCTTCGTTTGGTAACTGGGGTGCTACAAACGGATCCTTAGCGCCAAGGAAGCAGAGCGCTGAATCATTTGTCGTATTATCAGGTCTAAGCGTACAAACGTACCCCTTACCATTTTCAAAAATGAACTGGATTTTTCGCGCATCACAGTCGTAACTTGACCAACCCGTGGCAAAGTACCTGCCTATTGACGACATTTCCCCTGGGGCGATAAAGACGGAGTCATAAGGAGGTAAGTTCCCTCTAAGATGAAGTAATACTTTAACTGAGGAATTTGATTCATTGACCACGAAACAATCAAAAAAGAATTCATCAGGCTCCTGGCCAAATGGGCAGCCTGAGGACAAGAGTACGAATAGGGCAATCAGTGAGAAGTAATGCTTATGAACGTGATTACTCATTTTGGAGATTTTGGAGTACAGCTGTGGGGCACACAAAACAACTCATTTCTCCAATCAAGATGTCAAACTCCTTTAGCACAACCAGCTACCCTCTTTTGCGGCTAAAGGTCATAGGCGTTTTCAAAGTCTTCTTGGGTGATGGTTGTGATAGAGCCCAATTCGCCTTCTGGAAGCCGAGGAGGTAGGAAAGGGTCTTTTCCATTGAGAAAACACAACTCCGATGTATTAGGGCCAAGTTCTGGACGCGTACATATATATCCCAACCCATTAGAGAAGATAAATTCAATCTTCCGCGCTTCGCAACCGTAAATTGCTGGTGCCGGAGAAAAGTATTTCCCAAACGCTTTTGTCTCACCAGGGCGGATAATCAGAGAATCGTAAGGGGGGATATTTGCCCTTAAAAATAAGCGTATCTTGACCTCGGATGTTGCTTCGTTTTTAATGTTGCAGGTGTACCAATCACTATCTGGCTCCGTACAACTTAAAGTGCAGATAAGGAAAGTGCCAAAGACAAGTAAAATTAACTTATTGTTCCGCATATATTTTTTTAGAAAGTATAACAGGTTACTTGTTATATTTAATCTTGCAAGGTTGCAAGAACTTCCAGAGGATAAATAAATAATTCTGCTAAGTTTTCTTCGGTAGGATTGTCATGATTAACTCTTAGTCGGTTTTCTAGCTGGACTAGTGTTCTGGATGTTTTTAGGCTTGTTTGCATTTGACTTATCGTGTAATCTGACACTCTGTCTACAGGAGGGCGAGGAATGAAATTGGCAAAAATAGTATTTTGATTGATACGATCATTTAAGTCAATAAACAACGGTGTGTACTTCGAAATGGCATTAGGACTGCCTTGAGAGCCGACACCAAGTTCTTGTCGGAAACTATTGTAATCTATGTTACTTCCTGGTGCAATCGCATCATACCGATGATTAGTAACAATCGTCTCCACGCCTTCCGCCCAGCTTTCAATCATCAGGTCACGCTGTTTTACGTCAAAAAGGCCGCTGAATCCTAAGAACATGAGTCGGTCCATAGCGAAATGACCTGCGTGCGCCAGTTCGTGGGTGGTAGTGGCGTAAATGCCGTCGCTTCCTTTGTAGATTCGATTTTTCTCGTCTCCATTGTAACGCGAAACCCTAATTTCTGAGAGAAATACGGGAACTGACCCGCCCAAGGGGACAATTGAGGAATTAAGAAAACCAAGGTAGTTCGACGATGTTGAATTGAATTTAGCAGAAATTCTAATGCCCCACCATGGCCGGGTTAGCATGAAGTCTGGATGTTCCACCCAGTCAAAAGTATAATCCGCAGCAGCATTGTGAACCAGTGCATAGAAGTGCGAACGGTGCTCGTCGCTTGCCAGGGGGAAGCTCTGTAGCCATTGGCCTCTTTCGTAAGAATTAGTCCCTCGGTGCCTGGCATCAGTAAAAATGGTGCCTGCCTTCACCGTGAATCGCTTGTCTCTGGGCTGAAAGTAAACTGCGTATTTCACCCGCTGGGTTCTGGTGGCGGATGTCACGAAAGCTCCTGTTTTAGTAGTCTCAGCATGTTGGATGACCAACCAGCCCCATTTGCGCACTTTGACGTGTGCATTTCTTACCCCAACCATTCTCATCGATCCTTGAATAGACGACAGTACGTCCTCTTCTACGGTAATGCTACCACTGGGGGGCCATAGTCTGCGGCTCTTGGCAACGTCAATGTCAGAGAATACGATCAGTACTTGGTCAAAAGGGATTTTATCTCTGATTACCTCCTCGTAAGACATACTTTGCAGAGGGTTAGGGTTACTGCTGGTCATGTACCGCAGTTCACGTCTTTCTTCCTCGGGCAGCTGTCCACTTATTTTGAGGGCTTCGAGGTTGAGGTTATAGTAGAAATCGAGTGCTTCCAGCTCAGCTGGGGTGGGTTCTGCTCCGATCTCGTCTTCAGGGGTAAAATGAAGATCAGCGAGGTGTTCCGCTTGGATTCCATTAGGTAATGCATACCCAACGGGAACAACAGAATAGTAGTAGGTAAATGGGGAACCCGTACTGGCAATACTTGGGTCTACGTAGTTTACTCCGTTGTCTTGGCCTTCCAACTCAAAAGGTGTATCAGATACCGCAAGTATCTCATCGGCGAGCAGTTGCTCGTATTGGCTGCTGTCTTGGGGCAGGAAGCGGTAGTAGTAGTGGGTGGTAGAAATAACGTAGCTACCAAAGGATTTCTCTTGGCCTGAACCCAGATCAGGGTATCTTGATGCCGTCTCGTTGGCCATGAGGCTTTCGTAGGCCATTTGCATGTTCTCTACGGTGCAGGGTATTTCCTTTTTGATGAGGGTGTCATCTATTGGAGATAGTTCTTCTCTTTCACATAGGCATGCTTTATGAATGTTTGATGAGAGACAAATCTATTTAAAGCAATCTACTGCCTTTTTCAATAGCATAAAGAAAATCATTTGAATATTTTTGGCAACAAGTAAAAATTTAACATTGGCCACACGAATGGCTTACCGCTTCAAAGAGCCTCTCGGGGCTTCGTTTCTGGTAAGTCTTTGCCACAATTTCGTATTGGTTTAAGCCCCGATGCGCTGATTTATCACCTCGTAAACCGTAATCGACCGCTTAAGCAATAAAAAAAGCGAGGCCGGGCCAAAACCCAACCTCGCTCCTTTATTCTCGGCATTGCACCTGCGTCAGCGCCCAAACGGGCTATGCGAAGGCCTCATCCAGCAGTTTGGCCTGTTCCTTATCGTGGACTTTCTTGTAGCCCGTGGCGGGAGACGCCGTCGCGGGCCGCCCGATGTAGCGGAGCTTGACGCCAATCGCCTCGTTGTACAGGAAGTGCTCGCTGATGTAACTCCAGGCCCCGCTGTTGCGGCTTTCTTCCTGGACCCAAACGACCTCCGCACCTTCGTAGCGCTTGAGGATGGCGTTCACCTGGTCCGTGGGCAGCGGGAAAAGTTGCTCGAAACGAACGATGGCGACGTCGTCCCGCTGGTCTTTTTCCTTGCGCTGGGCGAGGTCGAAGTACACCTTACCGGAGCACAGCAGGAGCCGCTTGATTTTCTTGTTGCCCTTGGCAGATACCGTCGGGTCATCGATGATTTCCTGGAAGCGGGTGTCGGGTCCGAAGTCGGCCGCAGCACTGACGGCCATGGGGTGGCGCAAGCCGGATTTCGGGCTCATCACCACGAGGGGTTTGCGGAAGTTCCACTTCAACTGCCGGCGCAGGAGGTGGAAGAAGTTGGCGGGCATCGTCACGTTGGCCACCACCATATTGTATTCCGCGCAGAGCTGCAGGAAGCGTTCGAGGCGGGCGCTGGAGTGCTCCGGCCCCTGCCCTTCGTAGCCGTGGGGGAGCAGCACCGTCAGGCCGTTCATCCGGCTCCACTTGCTTTCGCCGGAGACGACGAACTGATCGAAAATTGTCATCGCCCCGTTGGCGAAGTCGCCAAACTGGGCTTCCCACACCACCAGGTTATCCGGGCTGGCCGTGGCGTAGCCGTATTCGAAGCCCAGTACGGCAAACTCGGAGAGGAGGGAGTTGAAGATGTGGAGTTTGCCCTGGCCTTCTTCCATGCCATCGAGGCGGTTGAGCTTTTGCTGGCCGTCTTCGCTGGTGAGCACGGCGTGGCGGTGGCTGAAGGTGCCGCGGCGGACGTCCTGGCCACTCATTCGTACGTTGTGGCCTTCCAGCAGGAGAGTAGCGTAGGCCGTCAGTTCGGCCAACGCCCAGTCGAGTTGGTCGCTTTCCACCGCCTTCTGGTAACCATCGTAAAGGCGATTGACCTTCGCCACGGGCGTGAAATTGCTCGGCAGGGTCACCAGGTGCCGGAGGATTTTTTTGACCGTCTCCAGCGCTACGCCCGTGGTAGGGGAGGAGGCAAAAAACTTCTCCTGCCAGTGGTCGCTTTCCAGCTTGCGCCAGGCTTCTTCCGGTGGCTGGTAGCGGTAGGGGATGTCTTTATTCTTGACATCGGCGTGGATGCCTTGCAGGCGCTCGTTGAAGTCTTTGCCGAGCTTCTTGGCGTCCTTTTCGGCAATGTCGCCCCGCTCGACGAGGCGCTTGATGTAGATTTTGCGCACGTCGGGGTGCTTCCTTACTTTTTCGTACATCCCGGGCTGGGTGTAGCCGGGGTCGTCTCCTTCGTTGTGGCCGTGCTTGCGGTAGCAGAGCATGTCAATGTAAACATCGGACTTGAACGTGTTCCGGTATTCGACAGCCAGGCGCGAAACGAACAGCACCGCCTCGGGGTCGTCGCCGTTGACGTGAAAGACCGGCGATTGGGTCACCGCAGCCACCCCGCTGGCGTAGATGCTCGTCCGGGCGTCTTTGTAATCGGTGGTAAAGCCGATCTGGTTGTTGATGATGAAGTGGATGGTGCCGCCCGTTTTGTAGGCTTCCAGTTCACTCATCTGGGCGGTTTCAAACATGATGCCCTGGCCCGCTGCCGCCGCATCACCGTGGATGAGGATGGGCAGGATGCGCTCGTAGTTGTTGCCGTAGAGCATATCGGCTTTGGCGCGGGCGAAGCCTTCGACGACCGGGTTAACCGCTTCGAGGTGGCTGGGGTTGGGGGCCAGTTTTACGTTCACCTCGTGGCCATCGCGGGTCCGGATGATGCTGCTGTAGCCCATGTGGTATTTGACGTCGCCGTCGCCCCGTACGTCTTCGGGGATGACGCCTTCAAACTCCTGGAAGATGCTTTCGTAGCTCTTGCCCATGATGTTGGCCAGCACGTTGAGGCGGCCGCGGTGGGCCATGCCGATGACGACTTCCTCGACGCCCAGGCCGGCCGCCTTGTTGATGAGCGTATCGAGGCCAACGATGGTGCTCTCGCCGCCTTCGAGGCCGAAGCGCTTCTGGGCCACGTACTTCGTTTTGAGGAAGTCCTCAAAGCCAACCGCGTCGTTGAGGCGACCCAAAATGTGGGTTTTGTCCTCGGCGCTCAGGCCATAGGCACGCTCGGGCTCGTGCTGCTCAATGCGGGTGCGGAGCCAGCGGCGCTTCTCGCGCAGGAAAATGTGGTCGAATTCAAAACCGACGCTGCCCAGGTAGACTTTCCGCAGGTGGTTGATGATTTCCTGCAGGGTGCTGGGGGGCAAAAACAGTTGCTCGGCCGCCTTGAAGGTGATGCCCAGGTCCGCTTCGCTCAGCTCAAACCGCGCCAACTCCAGGAGGGCATCGGGATCGTCAAATTCATTGATGGGGTCAATGGCCGCATCCATATGCCCACGCACGCGGTAGGCCTTGATGAGGGCAAAGACTTTGAGTTCCTTGGCAACGTGTTCCCAGTCAATACCCCCTTCCGATGTCTGGGGCAGCGCCGTGCCGTTGGCATGAACGGTGCCGTTGCCATTGTCGGTAGCGTAGTTAAAGCCGAGGAAAAAATCCCGCCAGCTGCTGTCGACGGAGTCGGGCTGCCGGGAAAACTGTTCGTAAAGGTTCTCGATGTAGCTCGGGTGAGCGTTGGAGATATGGGAGAAATTACTCATGATCTTGCTGATGGTCTCTGCGGATGTTTCCCCGGTCGCGGCAGGCAGTTTGCTGCCCACTTTTTGGCACGCTGCCGAGGGGAACGGACCGCACAACGAGGCCCGTTGGTAAAACAGCGCAAATTTCCGTAAAAAGAACGGGCTGCACCACGCTTTGGGGCGGAAAAGATTTAGAATATTTGTCCGCCCAGCGTAAAAGCCGTCATTCTGCTGGAAGAATGACCAGAACAGGATAAATATTGCCTGCCCTACCGGCCCGCCCGCTACTCCTTCATAAAGGCGAGCAAGCCCCGCAGGTCTTCCTCGGCCATCACCTTTGGAAATTTGATCTGCCCGCCTTTCTGTTTCTTTTTTTCCAGAAAGCGGTAGAGGGTATCCGCGTTGGTGATTTTTACCTTCACTCCCCGGAGGGCCTTACTCCGGGCCACCTGGTAGTTTTTGTTGACAGATTGCAGGTGCTCATCCAGAAAGGCAGCGGCCTGCTCCTCCGTGACCTGGCCTTTTTCCATGCCCAGCACCCACTGGTGGAGGTAGTCGTCGCCCTCCTCCGTGGCGATGGCCCCTACGGTAAATTCCTTGACGTCGCAGTCCAGCGCATCGTTCAGGGCCTGGATGGCGGCGTTGAGCTTTTCCTCGGAGAGCTGGGAACCTACCACGTTGAGCCAGTATTTGGTCCGGCCCGTGATGACCATCTCCATTTTGGCCTTGTCGGTAAATTTTATGGTGTCCCCGATCATGTAGCGCCAGGCGCCGGCCGGGGTGGACACCAGCAGGGCATAGTCTTTGTCTTCCTCCACCTCCCGGAAATCAAGGACGCGGGGTTTTTCCAGCAGGGTGCCCGTGGCGTCGAAGCCCTCGTTGGTGTGGGGGATAAATTCGTAGTAGATGCCGTGGTCCATGGCCAGTTCCATCGACATCGTACCGGGCCGGGCGTTGAAGGCAAAAAAGCCTTCGCTGGCCAGGTAGGTATCCATGATGATGATGGGGTGAGCCAGCAGGGCTTCGAAACTTTTGCGGTAGGGTTCGAAGGCGACGCCCCCGGTGGTATACACTTGCAGGTTGGGCCAGATTTCGTGGATATTCTTGAGCTGATTGACCTCGATGACCTTGCGGAGCATCATCACCATCCAGCTGGGGATGCCCGCCAGGGCACCCACGTCCCAGGTCGGGGCCGCTTCGGCAATGCGTTGCACGCGTTCGTCCCAGTCGGCAATCTTGGCAATTTCCAGGCCCGGCTTGTAGTAGCCCTCCATGAAATCGGGCAGGTTGCTCACGTTGATGCCACTGATTTCGCCTTCCCGCCAGCCGTCTTTCTCGTGGAGGTCGGCGGAGCTGGTGAGCATCAGGATGTCTTTTTCGAAGAGCTCGGCCGGCAGGTCGAAGTTGGCCAGGCATTCCGCCTGGCCGCGGCCTACCGCCTGGGTGCAGGCCAGCATGTCGGTGGTGACGGGGATGCGTTTGCTTTTTTTGCCGGTGGTGCCGCTGCTGAGGGCAAAAAAATCGGGTTTTCCCGGCCAGGTGATGTCGGGCGTGCGGCGTTGCTGTTTCCACCAGCGCTCGTTCAGCGCATCGTAGTCGTGGATGGGCACTGCGGCGGCGTAGGCCTGGCGGATGTCGTCCGCTTCCAACAAGCCGGAAAAGTTGTAGAACTTACCAAAGGCCGTGTTTTTCGCCGTCTCCAGCAGTTTGCGCAGCTGTCGCTCCTGGGCTTCCACCGGGTCGGAGGGCTCGTGGGGCAGCAGGGCATGCTTGGTTTCCAGCAGGGTTTTGATGATTTGTCCGAAAAAGGCCATGGGGGAAGGGCGAGTGATTTACACCCCCTCTAACCCCTCCGCTACGAGCGGTGTTTGCCCACCATTAAAACATCTTCTTCTTCCGGAAATAAAAGATTACCGCAAAGCTGAGCAGCATCGAAAGCGCGATGATCCCCGTAAAAGCCGCCGGATGCTGGCTTTCCTGAAAAGGCACCAAAACGTTCATCCCAAAAAACGAGGCGATGACCATCGGAACGGTCAGCACAATCGTAATCATCGTCAGCCGCTGGATGGTGATGTTGAGATTGTTCGAGATGATGGAACCGTAGGCGTCCATCGTCCCATTGAGGATGTTGGTGTAGATGTTGGCCATTTCCAATGCCTGCCCGTTGTCGACAATGATGTCCTCAAAAAGGTCACTGAGGTCTTCATCGTGGCGGATGCCCAGGAAGTCCGTGCGCTTCATTTTCATCTTCAGCAGTTCGTTGCCATTGAGGGCGTTGATGAAGTAGACGAGCGATTTCTCAATGCTGAGCAGTTGCTTGAGCTCCCGGTTCCTGCTGCTGTCGTACAGCTCTTTTTCGATGAGGTTGCGCTTGACGTTGAGGCGCTTCAGGCAGGTGAGGTAGCGGTAAACGGTGTGCTCAAAGATGCGCAGGACAAAGTTGGGCCGGTTGGCGGGGTTGACGTTTTTCACTTTGTTTTCCTCGAAGAGCCGCAGCACCGGGTGGCTCTCCGAAGCAGTGATGGTGATGATGTGCTCTTCCTGAAGAATGAGACCAACCGGCACGGTAATGTAAATGCCATCGTTATCCCCTTCCGCTTGGCTCAGCACCGGGGTGTTGATCACAATCAGGCGCGTTTCGTCTTCCCGCTCGTAGCGCGAGCGTTCGTCGGTATCCAGCGGGTCCGTCAGGAAGTCGATGTGAAAATCGTATTCCTTGGAGATGTTGGCCAGTTCATCGGCGGCAAAAGGGGGCCGCAGCTGGATCCAACAACCCGACTCCCAGGTTTCCACGGTTTCCAAACGGCCATTTCGGTAGGCATGGTAGCTGATCATGGCAGATGGCTTTGGTGCGCGGTGGCGAAGGTAAGGCCCGCTAACCCAGTCGGCCGGAATCCCCGCAAAAAAAGCCAGGGGAATTTTGCCAGCGGGCCAGCTCCCCCGTTTGGGGTGGGTGGGCTTCCTCCGCTCCTTTGTCCCTACTCCCCCCTTCGGGGGGTTGGGGGGGAGCACCTGCGGCCGCGCCCTACGGTTTTACAGTACGCTGCGGAACTGCCGCAAAAAGCGGACGTCGTTTTCGAAGAGCAGGCGGATGTCGGTGATGTTGTAAAGCAGCATGGCCTGCCGCTCAATGCCCATGCCAAAGGCGTACCCGGTGTATTTTTCGGGGTCGATGCCGCAGTTGCTCAGTACCTGGGGGTCCACCATGCCGCAGCCGAGGATTTCGAGCCAGCCCGTGCCCTTGGTGATGCGGTGGTCGTGTTCGGTTTCCAGTCCCCACCAGATGTCCATCTCCGCGCTCGGCTCGGTGAAGGGGAAGTAGCTGGGCCGCAGGCGGATGCGCGTCTGGTCGCCGTACATCTCGCGGGCGAAGTGCAGCAGGGTGGCTTTCATGTCGGCAAAGCTCACTTTTTCGGCCACGTAAAGCCCTTCCACCTGGTGAAATTGGGCGTGGCTGCGGGCGCTGATCGTCTCGTTGCGGTACACCCGCCCCGGCGCAATGATGCGGATGGGCGGCTGCTGGCTCTCCATCGTGCGGGCCTGAACGGGGCTGGTGTGCGTACGCAGCAGCATGGCCGCACCCGCACCACCGTGGGGTGGGGGAGGGCCCGCAGGCAGGCCTTCGCCAACGTAAAAGGTGTCTTGCATGTCGCGCGCCGGGTGGTCTTCGGGCGTGTTCATGGCGCTGAAGTTGTGCCAGTCGTCTTCTACCTCGGGCCCCTCGGCGACGGTAAAACCGATGCGTTCGAAGATGGCGACGATGCGGCGCATCGTCAGGGCAACGGGGTGGCGGCTGCCCAGGGGCAGCGGTTCGGCCGGAGCACTCAGGTCCAGGTCCGCGCCCGCCCCCGCGCCCGCCTGCTCCTGGGTGGCGGCGTGCAGGGCGTCAAATTTGGCCTGGGCCAGGTCCTTAGCTTCGTTGACCAACTGCCCGAAGGCGGGTTTTTCCTCGTTCGTCAGGTTGCGCATTTCGCCCATCAGGGGCTTGAGCACGTTCTTGGTGCCGAGGTAACGGATGCGAAAGGCCTCCACGGCTTCGGGCGTCGCCGCCGTCGCTGCCTCCATTTCCCGCATCAATTCCCGTACTTTTTCGAATGCCTGGTTTGTCATAGGGCGCAAAGATAGGATGAAGCACCTTTCTCCACCGCCCCCGCCAAAGATTCTGCTGGCTTTGCGCATTTTTTTCCACGGTGGTCCCTTTTTGGGCGCGGCCGCAGGTGCAGGGAACGGAAGAAGGGAGCAACGGAAGTCTCCCTCCGTGGTATCCCCTGAAAAAGCCCGTCCTTTACCCCCCGTACTTACCCGCCCATGCCGCTTTTCTCCCGCGATCATACCGAGTTGGCCCGCCTGTACCTGAGCCTGCTGATGCTGGCCGGGGTGGCCTTTGGACTGGTCTTTTCTCCCCCTTTTCTTTCGGTTGGCCTCATTGGCTTGGTCGTGCTCGGCCTGCTCGATCCGCTGGCCGGCCTGAACCCCCAGTGGCGAAAGCGCCTGCCCGCAACGCTGCGTTCGCCGTTTTTCTGGGGAATGTCCCTCCTGTATTTGGTACTGCTCCTGGGTTTTTGGCAAACGGAAGACTGGCCCTACTACACCGAACGCCTGCGCATCAAGATTCCTTTGCTGGCCCTGCCGCTCGTCTGGCCCGGCTTGCCCGACTTCACGGCGCAACAACGGGGCTGGATCTTCGGCGGCTTCGTCCTTTTCCTGGCCGCCGTTCTCGCCGCCGTACTGATCAACTACGCCCTGCATTTTGACGAAATCAACGGGATGATCGAACGGGGGCAGGCCATGCCCGTCCCCCGCAACCACGTCCGCTTCAGTCTGCTGGTGGCGCTGGCGACGCTCTTCAGCGTTGCCGCCTACCGCCTGCGGGCCGGGGGAAGTCGCTGGCTTTGGCTGGGGCTGGGCCTGTTTCTCTTCGCCGGACAACACTTTTTGGCGGTCCGCAGCGGACTGGCCGGCGCATACGGTGGGCTGGCCGTACTGGCAATGGCCCTGGCCTGGGAGCGCGGCACCTGGTGGCCGGCGCTTGCTGCCCTGCTGGGGCTGCTGCTCTTACCTGCGCTTGCCTATCTCACCATCCCCTCCCTGCGCACCAAACTCAACTACGCCCGCTACGAATTGCTGCACCGCGATCCTACCGCAGATACGGGGGCGTACAGCGACCAGGGCCGCCTCACCAGCCTCCGCCTCGGCCTCCAGGTTTGGCAAGACCACCCCTGGCTGGGCGTCGGCCCGGGCAACCTCCGCCAGGAGATGGACCGCCGCTACGCCTCCGCCCTGCCCGGGGCCGAAGCCAAAAGACCCCACAACCAGTTCATCAGCGCCCTGGCGGGTAGTGGCCTGCTGGGCGGCTTGCTCACGCTGGGCAGTTTTCTCCTACTCGCCGCCGTCGGTATCCGCCGGAAGGCACCCGTCTTCCTGGCGGTATGGACGCTCTTTTTCCTGAGCTGCCAGGTGGAAAATACCCTGGAGACCTCCGCTGGGGTCTCCATGTTCTGCGTCTTTTTGCTGCTGGCGCTGCCCGCTGCCCACCCCGTTGTTGCGCCTAAGGTATTGTCGCGGCTTTAGCCCGACTCCCCAGACCGAAGGTCCCCAAGGTATTGTCGCGGCTTCAGCCCGACTCCCCAGACCGAAGGTCCCCAAGGTATTGTCGCGGCTTCAGCCCGACTATTTGGATCTGCGGTCCTTATTTTGCCCATGGAGTTACCTGGAGTTAAGCATGAAGTTGCCTGGAGTCTTGGTAAGTATTGTCGCGGCTTTAGCCCCACCCAGCCCCTGCCCCGGTTTATTGAACCACTTATTTACCTACGGCCCACTAAGTTTTTGGTGCATTGCTTGAAGCGCTGACCCGATTTCATTCGTCAGCGCAGCGCCCCTCCTACGTAAAATCTTCAGCTGTTCCGGCGCTCCTCCGATGCGTACCCTGCACCAGACCTTAGTCAGTGCTGGGGCTCATCGGAGGTGTCGACGGAGCAGCGGCGTGGGGAAGCGACAGTGTAAATCGGCTAAAAAAAACCGGCCCAAGGAGTATCCCTGGGCCGGTTTTGGTGTAGGCTGCGTCAACGGCTCACGCGCAGTTAGCGGAAAATAGCCCTACGGCGTCACTACACCATTGCTGTTCGGGTCGTGGGCATTGTCGATCACGCCAGCCCACTCCTGGGGCTCTACTTCGGTATCGTGGGGGCGGGGGCCGATCAGCCTTTCCAGGTCTTTGCGGCTCAGCACCTCTTTATCCAGCAACTCCGTAGCCAGCAACTCCATTTGCTCCCGCTTTTCCGTCAGGAGGTCAATGGCCCGTTGGTACTGCTGATCGAGCATGATGCGCACCTGGGTGTCAATCAGCGTGGCCGTTTCATCGGAGTAGGGACGGGTGTAGGAATCACGGCTCATGCCGTAGAAGCTCACCTGTCCCACCTCGGGGTTCATCCCGTAAACGGTAGTCATGTCATAAGCCATCTTAGTCACCTTGTCCAGGTCATTCTGGGCACCCGTGCTGATTTTGCTAAACACCACCTGCTCCGCCGCCCGGCCTCCGAAGGTCATGCACATCATGTCCAGCATCTGTTCGGTGCGGGTGATGTACTGCTCCTTAGGCAGGTACTGTGCGTAACCCAGGGCAGCTACGCCGCGGGGGACAATGGTGACTTTCACCAGCGGACTGGCGTGCTCCAGGTACCAACCACAGATGGCGTGGCCCGCTTCGTGGTAGGCGATGATCTTTTTCTCGTCGGGGTGGATCAGCTTGTTCTTCTTCTCCAGGCCGCCAATCACTTTATCGAGGGCGTAGTTGAAGTCGTCCAGCGTGACACTGTCCTGGTTGCGACGGGCAGCAATCAAAGCCGCCTCGTTACAGATGTTGGCAATGTCGGCACCCGCAAAACCGGGCGTCATTTCCGCCAGCGTAAAAGCATCCACCGTGTTGGGGTCGATCTTGATGGTTTTGAGGTGAACCTTAAAGATGGCTTCGCGGCCCTTCAGGTCCGGGTTGTCAATGCCGATCTGCCGGTCAAAACGGCCGGGGCGCAGCAGGGCACTATCTAAGACATCCGGTCGGTTGGTGGCCGCCATCAGGATGACGCCCTTGTCAGTGCTGAAGCCGTCCATCTCCACCAGCAACTGGTTCAGGGTATTTTCCCGCTCGTCGTTGCCGCCCTGCATGTTGCCTTTGCCGCGGGCGCGGCCAATGGCGTCGATCTCATCGATGAAGATGATACAGGGAGCTTTTTCGCGGGCCTGCTTGAACAAGTCCCGCACGCGGCTGGCACCTACCCCGACGAACATTTCGACGAAGTCGGAGCCCGACATGGTGAAGAAGGGAACGCCCGCCTCACCGGCCACGGCTTTGGCCAGCAGGGTTTTACCCGTGCCGGGAGGGCCTACCAGGAGGACACCTTTGGGGATTTTGCCCCCGAGGGCGGTGTATTTTTTGGGGTTTTTCAGGAAGTCGACCACCTCGATGACTTCTTCCTTCGCTTCGTCCAGGCCGGCGACGTCGGCAAAGGTGATGTTCACCTTGCTGTTTTGGTCAAAGAGCGTCGCTTTCGATTTGCCGATGTTGAAAATCTGCCCGCCGGGGCCGCCCGCGCCTCCGCCGATGCGGCGCATCAGGAAGACCCAGATCAGGATGATGATCCCCAAAGGCAACAGCCACTGCAACGCTTCCCCCAGGTAGTTGGTGCGGTTGACGGGGTTAACCCGCACCCGCTCCTTAAAGGGGATCTCGAGGTTGTCTTGCGCCTCTTTGAGGAAGTCGGAAAACACGCCGGCGTCGGATACCTGCAACAGGTAGTCGTAACCCGCGCCACCCAGGCCCTTGGCGGCAGCGTCCTGGTAGGGGCCACCTTCGCCTTTTTTGGCATCGTCGATGTAAATCTCCGCCGTGCGGCCGTTGACGAGGTCGATCTTCACGATCGCCCCGCGGTCTTCCAGCATCTGGTAGAGCCGGGTCTTGTCGATTTCCGGCGTAGACCCCGTTCCCAGGCTCGAGATGACCAGAGCCAGGAGTACCAAAGACATGATGGCGTAGAGCCAGTAACTTTGGAACTTGGGGCCGCCAGCTTCGGGCTTGTTATCTTGATTGTTCGTACTCATATGATTAAGGCTAACGTACGATCTCCCATTTCGTTGGGTGGAACCGTGCGGTATTTAGGCTAATGACAAATCAGGGGTTATCAAAGGCCTTGAAGATTCCGTCGCTCCACAAGTCTTCCAATTGGTAGAACTTACGGGTGTCGGGGTGGAAGATGTGGACTACAATGTCGAAGTAGTCCAGGCACACCCAATTGGCCTGCCGTCCACCGGAGGCGGCCTTGGGGAGTTCCCCGAGCTCGTGCTTCATCCGTTTTTGGACGTTGGCAGCGATGGCACTTACCTGCGTGGAGGAGTCCCCCTCGCAGATGAAAAAATAGTCGGCAGGGCGGTCTTCCAACTTACGCAGGTCAATGCGCACCGACTTCTTTCCTTTGATGTCCTGGATGCTTTCCAGGATCAGCTCCAGGCGGACTTCCATCGTTTTCGATGCAGCCTGCGGAGCGCGTTTTACGGACGTATTCAAATCAATAATTTAGCTGAAACATTAGTAGCAAAAATCGTTCCCTTTAAGAACGACGTCAAGGGGGCGAAGGTTACCTTGCGCAGTAAATATACTCAAAACCGCATTGGTTCAAGTAACTCCTCCACTTTGCGCGTAGGCTCCTCAAGGGGGGAAGCACGGCGCTGGAATCTTTCAATTGCCCGCTTTTGTCTTACGCTAACATTCAGCTATTTCCTAAAGTTTCCTACCGCTTTGATTCCGTAGACAGCACCAATGCGGCGGCCATCCGGGCCATCAATGCCGGCGAATGGCCGGAGCCGGGGGCCGTGTTTTGGGCGGAAGGACAGTCGCAGGGCCGCGGACAGGGCGGTAAGCACTGGCACGCCACCCCCGGTGCCAACCTCACGGTCAGCATCGTGGCCTACCCCAGCCACCTGCCCCTGCACGCCCTTTTCGCCCTCAACCAGTTGGCCGGCATCGCCGTGGCCCATACCGTACAGGCCTTCCTGCCAGCCGAATGGCAAGACGCCGTGCGCCTGAAATGGCCCAACGATGTGTACGTCGGCCAACAGAAAATTGCCGGTATCCTCGTCCAGAATGGCCTGCGCGGCAACCAGCTGGCCTGGTCGGTCCTCGGGATCGGCCTGAACGTCAATGAGGCAGCTTTTCCTGCCGAATTGGCGGCCTCCGCCACTTCCCTCCAAATCCTGACCCGTCGGGCCCACGACCGCGAAGCCGTTGCCACTCAGCTCTGGCAAGCCCTGAGCGCATCCTACGCCCGCACCGCCCCGGATCAGCTCGCCGCGCTGGGAGACCAGTACCACCACCTACTTTACCGCCTGAACGTAGCGGCCCATTATCGCGAAGTCGCCACCGGCCAATCCTTCCAAGGCACCATCCTGGGCGTCGATGCCGCTGGCCAACTCCGCCTGGGCCTGGAGGATGGCACCGAAAAGGCCTTCTCCCTACAGCAATTGCTTTTTTTGTAGGGATTGAGACTGTTCATCTAAGTGTGTCCCCCATTTACAAACGAAGACGAGGGGATAAAACCCCCTCGCTACACTGGGCGACTCTCCGGGTCTGGGCAAAAACCAGACACACTCAGATGAACAGTGTTTAGGGATTTAGTGGTAAAGTGGAGAAGGCTCCTCTTTCCCCCTTTCTTCCTTTACTCCTTTCCCCCTTTGCTCCCTTACTCCTTTCCCCGCACCTGCGGCCGCGCCCTACTTCTCTTCCAGCTCCAGGTTCTGCTCGATGCCGCGTTCGATGGGACTGACCCCCTCGGCCATCCACTTTGGCATGGGAGCGTCCTGAAGATAGTAGTCAAAGAACTGGGCCATGCGGGTCTGGAAGTCGGCGCGATTGGGCGCTTTTACCGGCCAGTGGGGCTCTCCGCGGTAATTGAGCATCCAGGCGGGTTTGCCCAGGCGGCGCAGGGCCGTAAACCACTCAATGCCCTGGTACCAGGGCACGGCCCCGTCGGCGTCGTTGTGCAGGATGAGCAGCGGTGTGTTGATCTTGTCGGTGGTGAACAAGGGACTGTTTTCGAGGTACCGCAGCGGGTACTCCCAAGGGCTGCCGCCGATGCGGCTCTGCGTGCGTTCGTACTGGAACTGCCGGCTAACGCCCGTACCCCAGCGGATGCCGCCGTAGGCCGAGAACATGTTCACCACCGGTGCGCCCGCTTCCACTGCGGCAAAAAGGTCGGTTTTGGTTACCAGGTAAGCCGCCTGGTAGCCCCCCCAGCTGTGCCCCTGCATCCCGATGCGTTTCCGGTCTACAAAGCCCTCGCCAAGCAGGCTGGTCACGCCGCTCATCACACAGTCGTAAGCACTCTCCCCTGGGTAACCTACGCGATAAATGACGTCAGGATTGAAAATGAGGTAGCCTTTGCTGACGTAGTGGGCGTAGTTGATGGACGAGCGCCCGGGCACGGGCGTGCGGTGGCTGTACACACTCTCGCTGCTGCGTTCGTAGTAGTTGACGAGCAGCGGGTACTGCTTGGTAGGGTCAAAGCCGTCGGGCTTAACCAGGATGCCGCTCAGCGTCCGGCCCTGGTTATCGATCCACTGGTAGCGTTCGGCGGTACCCCAGGCAAAGTCTTCCTGCTGGGGGTTGGCGCGGGAGATGGTGGGGGCCGCTTTACCCAGGTCGGCGGTATAGCGCAGGTCGGGGAATTCACGGAAGTCTCCCTGGGTGTAGAGGTAGCGGTCGGCCAGGCGCGCCTTCGTGAAACTGCCGTAGCTTTTGGGGCCGGATTGCAGGATGCTGACTTTTCCGTCACTAAAATTGAGCCAGCCGAAGCCTCCGTGGTAGGTGTCCTGGTAAAAAACGCTGACGAGTTGGCGCACGGCGGGGTCAACGTAGTGATTTTCGGGGTCGAGGTCTTGCAGGCGGTAGGTCTGCCCTGCTTCGCGGCCCCTGGTCAGTCGCCGGGCGGCGCTTTTACCGCTGGGGTCGAGTTGCCAGAGGTCGTAACGGTCGTAAACTAAAAAAGCCTTCCCGCCGCGCAGGGTGCCGGCGTAGCCGTAGTCATCGGGGTGGGCGGGCTGGTCATTGCGCTCGTCGTAGAAAATGCCGGTGGCGTTGGTGGTCAGTACGTGGGCCTGGCCGGTAGCGGGGTCGAAGCTGTTCCAGGTCGTATCGGTGGGGTTGTACCACACCAAATATTGCCCGCCTTCGAGCCAGCGGACGGGGGTGAGCTCACCGTCCAGCATCGCCTGCCGCTGGCCATTGGCCAGGTTGATGAGGGTGGTATTGCGGGCGCTGGGAAAACCTTCCCAGGTGGATGACTTGGCGTAGGGCCGGTCATCGTACACCAGCGCGTACGGGCCATTGCCACCCCGGGGCAGGTATTCGTAGGGCCGCTCGGGCGTAGCCAGTTCGAGGGCACCGCCGGTTTTGGTGCGGTAGACGGCCAGGTAGGTCCGTTTTTGTTCTTCTTTGAGCCGGACGTTCTCCTGGGTATATAGCCTGGGATCTTCCGTGCGCCAGACTTCCACGTCGGCCACTTCGTCGTCCAGCAGGGTCGTATCCCGCTCGGGGCGGCGGGGGGTGGTGCCGAAGTAGAGGTAGTCTCCGTTATCGCTGAAGTAAGGCGTACGGTCGTCGCTGATGCGGTAGCCGGAGGGCAGCCACGCGCCGGGGTCGGCGCTGACCTTCGTAGCCGCGCTTCCCTGCCGCCAGTGGTGGAGATGAAAGGGTTTTTGGGGGTCCTTGCTGTCTTTTTCGGCGCTCAGAAAAGCGGCTTGCAGCCCGTCGTGGCTCAGGGCCAGGCCGGTGTAGCTGCCCCCGCCGGCCTGGAGGGCCTTCCAGGGCAGGGTGCGGGTGTCGAGGTAGAGTACGCCTTCCTGCCAGCTGCTGTCTTTGGCGGCCTGGTGGGCCAGTACCATGGGTTGGTCGCGGGCCAGGACGTAGCCCAGTACGCCCTCCAGGTAGAAGCTGTCTTGGGTGGTGTAGCTGCGCACCACCAGGCGCTTGGCGTCTTTGTCGAGCCCCTTGCGCAGGCTGTCGGGCAGGGCCGACGTGGTGGTGTAAGCGTAGTCCGTCCCCCAACGTTCGCCCGTTTTGAAGTTGTAGACGTGGGGGATGATGGTGGGGGTGGCTTCGCCGAGTTTCCAGACGAGGAGGCTATCCATCTCCGCCAGCTTCTCTTTGGCTTTTTTCTTCTCGCTGAGCTTGATGCTGCGCGTTTTTTCCAGCGAGGGCTTCAGCAGGCCGATCAGATGGGTGCCCTCGTAGTTGAGCCGCGCCTGGTGCAGGCGGGGGATGCGGCGTTCCGCTTTGCTGGCGGGGTGGTAGAGTACCGCCACGGGGTCGCCAACGTCGGCTTGCAGGGTGTAAAGGACGTAGCTCCCGTCGGCGCTCAGCACTTCGTTTTCAATCTGTTTCCACGCTTGCATGTCTTCTACGGTGATGGCTTTTTTGCCGGGGAGAGCAGCTTGCTGGGCGCGGACGCAGGTGCAGGGCAGGCCACCGAAGAGCAGGGCGAGGACGAGCGGGAGCAAAGATTTTGGCATGGCGGGCAATTGTTGTCAGCCCGCAAGATAAGGTTCCCGCAGAAGGAGCGCAGGATTTAAACCCCGCAGCCTGCGCGTCACTCCCGCAAAAAATCACCCCCGGCGGCCCCAGAGGAGGATTATTCGCCCGACCTTAGCGCCCCATGGCAAGTTCTGCTGACTATTTTATTGGTCTTGATCTCGGCACTACCTCCGTCAAAGCCTGTGCTTTCGACCGCAGGGGGCAGCTGCTGCACAACACCAACCAGGCCTACCCCCTGGAGCATCCCTCGCCCGGTGCAGCCATCCAGGATCCCGCTCTCCTGCTGAAGGCGGCCGAGCAGGCGCTGCAAGATTTGATTCGGGAAAGCCCCGGCACTCCAGGCGGCGTGGGCCTGAGTTGCCCCATGCACGGCATCTTTCTGCTGGATGAACAGGAAAGGCCACTGACCGAGATCATCACCTGGGCCGATACCCGCGCCGAGGTGGTGATGGCCGACTTTTCCCCCGCCCAGCGCCGCGAGTTGCTGCGGTGTACGGGGACGCCGGTACACCCCATGTCGCCGTTGGTCAAATACCGCTGGCTGCGCCTCCACGATCCCGGGCTGTTTGCCGAAGCCCGCTACGTGCGCGGGATCAAAGAAATCCTCACGAGTGCCTGGACGGGCCAGGCGGTGCTGGACGAACAACTGGCGTCTGCTACCGGCCTCTACGACAGTGTTGCGGGCGAGTGGTCAGCCCTGGCCCTGGCCGCCGCCACCGCCCCGGGGGCGTACACCAAAGATGAACCCCGCTTGCCCACCGTTCGCCCGGCCACCCACCAGCTGACCTGGTTGCCGGAGGTGGCCGATCGACTGGGTCTTTCCGGCGTACCCCTTTTCCTGGGGGGCTCCGACGGTGTTTTGGCCAACCTCGGCAGCGGCTTGCTTTCGCCGGAAGAAGTGGCCATCACCGTGGGCACCAGTGCTGCGGTGCGCGCCACCCACCGCCAGGCGCGCATCGACCCCGCCCACGGGCTGTTTAACTACCGGATGCTGGACGATTACTACGTCGTGGGTGGTGCCTCTAACAACGGCGGCAAAGCCCTGGAATTCTGGCAGGAATTGCTCGTCGGGCATTTCACTTCCGTGGGCGAGTTCATCAACGCCGGCCTCAGCGTAGCGCGGGAAGACAGCCCTGCCTTCCTCCCCTACCTTTACGGCGAGCGCGCACCCATCTGGGACGCCAGTGCCACGGCCAGCCTGCAAGGCCTGCGGGGTTTTCACGATCACCGTCACCTGGCCCGCGCGGTGCTGGAGGGGGTCACCGACAACCTGCTGGCCATCCTCCGTCAACTGGAGGCCGCCGTCGGTACCCCCCACCGCCTGCACGTCAGCGGCGGCATCACCCAAAGCCCCGCCTGGATGGACCTGCTGGCCGAACGCTCCGGACGGCCAACGGCCGTCGCCGATGCACCCCAGGCCAGCGCCTACGGCGCCGCCCTCATCGCCCGGCTGGGTACGGGAGACCTCGCCAGCCTCAAGGAGATTTAATTTAACGTGGGGTTGAGCCCTCGCGATCATCACAACTAATTGGTCTTCAACGGCCTTTAGCAAGCAGTTCGGTAGTACTGTAGTTCGGTAGTGTACAATGCCCCGCTACCGAACTACAAAACTACCGAACCCAAAAAGCGTTGCGATCTAAGCATCCGAAAATCAGCGAATATCTACGTTGCATACCCCCAACCTGACGTTAACTTACTCACTGCCCACAACCTTATATTACCATCAGCGCCACTGCCGATCTACTCAACCGCTACCACGACCGCTTCAACCAGCGCGACTTCATTGCCAACGACCCCATCGGGCTGGTCCACGCCTTCAGCGACCCCCTCGACCGGGAGATCGCTGCCTTTCTGGTTGCCACCCTCGCCTGGGGCCGCCGGGCCACCATCATCGAGAAGGGAGCACAACTGCTGGAACTGATGGACGGTGCACCCCACCAGTTTATCCTGGAGCACCGCCCGGAAGACCGCGCCCGCTTCGCCAATTGGAAACACCGGACTTTTACGCACGTCGACACCGATTATTTCCTGGATTTCCTGCAGTGGTACTACCAACGGCATCTCTCTCTGGAAGATGCCTTTGCCCGCCACCTGCGGCCCGAAGACCAGACCATCGAGCCCGCCCTGCTGGGCTTTCACCATCTTTTTTTCAGCTTGCCCGACGCCCCCTTGCGCACCCGCAAGCACGTAGCTACCCCCGCCCGGAAATCCCGCTGCAAACGCCTGTGCATGTTCCTGCGCTGGATGGTCCGCCAGGATGCCAACGGCGTGGATTTCGGGGATTGGAAACGCATCCGGCCGGCCCAGCTCTGCCTTCCGCTGGATGTCCACGTAGAGCGTGTTGCCCGCAAACTAAAACTCCTCCGGCGCAAGCAAAACGACTGGCAGGCGGTGCTGGAACTGACCGCTGCCGTGCGCCGCTTTGACGCCGAAGACCCGTGTAAGTACGACTTTGCCCTGTTCGGGATGGGGGTAGAAGGTTTGGCCTGAAAAAGAAGCGAGGCAATAATTATACCCAAAAAATGGAGATAGTGCACAAAAAAAAGAACCTCCTGGCCCATCATACAGGGCCGGAGGCTCACTTTACACTCACTAGTATATGAAACTTAATCAACTTTCTCTTTAACTCCGATGGCCAGCCATTTGTTACGTTTTTCCCATTAATTTTCTCCTGGAAAGTGTTAAAAAAGGCTTAACGTTCGGCTTCCACGGTTTCCGGCAGGGGCATTTTTCCGGTTTTTGCCCTAAATAGTTTCCACCAGAAGAGCGGTTTTACGATTTGTTTGCGCAATTCGAAGTCCGTGTACATCCTACAGAGTACTTCAATGACCTTAGGGTTGGCTGCGACGATGCCGGTGAGCAAATTTGTCAGCCATTTTATTTGCATGATTTGCTGCATGCGGTAGCTCAGGCGCAACTCGGTGCGCAACACCCGGGCGATGCGCACGTCGTACGCAGCCAGGAAGGCGGCGTCGAAGCGATTTTCGGCCAGGCATTTTTCGGCCAGTTCTGCGGCGATGAAACCGGAGTAGGTGGCGTTGCCGATGCCTTCGCCGGTGAGGGGGTCAATGAGGTGGCCGGCGTCTCCCGTCAGCAGGTAGTTGTCTCCGGAAAGGGTGCGCTCTTTCGAGCCGAGGGGAAGGCCGTAGCCTGCGGTGGGATCAATCTGTTCGGCGTTGGCGAAGCGGGGGGCAAAATCCGGCGAAGCAATGATTTCATCGAGGGCTTCGCGGAGGTTGATTTTTTTCTTCTTGACAATGTCGGACCGCATGCCGAGCCCCACGTTGGCCTGGCCACCGGGCAGGGGGAAAATCCAGAAGTAGCCTGGGTTGTACTTCTCCAGAAAGTGCAGTTCGATGAAGTTATCGGGGTGAAAGCCGGTAACGCCCCGGTAGTAGGCGCGTACGGCGGCGGCGTAGTGGTCGTGGTCTACCTCCTGCCCGGCTTCCTTGCGGCTGAAGCGGCTGTGGGCACCGCTGGCGTCGATCAGCAGGCGACACTCCCAGGCGGGGCCACCGTCTTTGGCCTGGATGCGGTAGCCGGTGGGCGTTTTTTCGTAGCTGCTGATCTCGGTGTTGAGGTGGAGCTCGATGTTGGGGCGGCGGCGAACTTCCTCGATCAGGAAAGCGTCGAAATCGAGGCGCTTGGCAACGTAGCCGGGAGCCTCGTCGGGGATGCGCTCGTAGCCCACCTTGAAAGGCAACTCGATCAGTTTTTTAGACGGGGGATAAAAGCGGATGCCCCAAACATCGACCGGCCGGAAGCGCTGCCGGAAACGGTCCATGATCGCCGGGTCCAGGCGATTGAGCAGGGTAGGGACCTTTCCGCTCAGCGCATCTCCGCAAATTTTGTCGCGGGGGAAGCCTGCTTTATCGATCAGTACGCACGGGATACCCAGGTAAGACAGGCGCAGGGCCGTGGCCGCACCGGCGGGGCCAGCACCGATGATGGCAATGTTCGTTGGTTGGTAGGGAGAGGGCATGGAGCGAAGGTACGGCTTTGGGCCCACTGGCCTTCCCCCGCTTTTGTTCCCCACCCCCGGCACCTGCGTCCGCGCAAAAAAATATGACCTTCCAATGACGATTTGCTGCCCGGTGAACGGACGGGAAAACTTTTCGTCTTTGTCCGCCGTTCCTTTAGCTGAATGATAACCTTAAACCAGAAGCCCGCCCGAACTGGCGGCCAGTGCCAATGGGGCGCTGCAACACCCTGAATAATGTCTAAGCAAAAAATTAAGGGCACTAAGCTCAAGGCCCGCGACTTGGCGCGCGCCATTCTCAAAGAACTCCAGCACGACGACCGCAAGCAGTTCAATCCCAAACAACTCATCCGCAAACTCAAGGTCAAAAACAGCGTCGATAGCGCCTTGGCCGCTCTGGTGCAACTGGAAGCGGACGGGAAAGTCCGCGCCACCGACAACTTCAAATACCAATTGGCCCGCGACTTCAGTGAAAAGCAAAGCTCCGACTACGCCGAAGGCCGCGTTGACCTGACCCGTACGGGCGATGCCTACATCGTTATTGAAGGGGACGACAACGACATCTTCGTGCCCGCCCGCCGCCTGAGCAACGCCCAGGACGGCGACAAAGTGAAGGTCCGCTACTGGACGCCTCCGCGCCGCCGCAAGCCGGAAGGCGAAGTGGTGGAAGTACTGGAGCGCAGCGTAACTCACTTCGTCGGTACGCTCATGGAGTACCCCAAATACGCCGAAGTAGTAGTGGAACAGCCCGGCGGCCACAAACTGGCCGTTGCCGTTCACCGCGCCGAAATGCTCGGCGGACAGAAAGACGATAAAGTGGTCGTCCGGATTGACGACTGGACCCCCAACCGTTTCGGCCAACTGAGCGGGACGATCACCGCCGTGCTCGGAGCCGAAGGCAGCAGCGAGATTGAAATGCAGAGCATTTTGATCAATAACGGTTTCCAGATCACCTTCCCCGAAGACGTCGTTCGCGAAAGCGAGGCCCTGCCCGCCAACATCAGCCCCCAGGAGATCAACATCCGCCGTGATATGCGGGAGGTGACCACTTTCACCATCGACCCCCTGACGGCTAAAGATTTCGATGACGCCCTCTCCATCCAGATGCTCGAAAACGGACAAATTGAGGTTGGCGTCCACATCGCCGACGTCAGCCACTACGTCCGGCCCGGCAGCGCCCTCGATAAAGAAGCGGCGGCGCGCACCACGAGCGTTTACCTCGTAGACCGCGTGTGCCCGATGCTGCCCGAGCGCATCAGCAACGAATTGTGTTCGCTGCGTCCCCACGAGGATAAGCTGACCTTCAGCGCCGTATTCACCCTCGACCCCAAAACCCACCAGATCCGCAAACGCTGGTTTGGCCGCACCGTAACCCATAGCGATCGCCGCTTCACCTACGAAGAGGCGCAGGAAGTGCTCGATACGGGCGAGGGAGACTTCCGGGAGGAACTCGTTTTGCTGGACCAGATTGCCCGGACGCTGCGCAAGAAGCGCTTCAAAGAAGGTTCCATCGACTTTGCGACCAACGAAGTCCGCTTCCGCCTGGCCGAAGACGGCACGCCGCTGGAAGTGTACATCAAGGAGCGCATCGATACCAATATGCTCATCGAAGACTTCATGCTGCTGGCCAACCGCGAGGTGGCCACCTTCATGGTCGAAAAGGCGGAAAGCCTGCGGGAGGTCATCCCCTTCGTTTTCCGCGTTCACGATGAGCCGGACTTCGATAAGGTACAGGAGTTGGCGCGATTTGCGGAGGCGCTGGGCTACGAGATGGACCTGCGTTCGCCGCAGAGCATTGCCAAAAGCTATAATGCCCTGTTGAGCAAAGCTGCCGAAGACCCGCTGGTAAAGATGCTCTCGCCCATCGCCATCCGCACGATGGCCAAGGCGGTCTACACCACCCAGAACATTGGCCACTATGGCCTGGCCTTCGCTAACTATACCCACTTCACGAGTCCCATCCGCCGCTACGCCGATGTTTTGGTGCACCGCATCCTCTTCGCCAACCTGGAAAAGGGAAGCCTCTACAAAACCAACCCGCTCAAGCTGGAGGAACTTTGCAAGCACATCAGTGCCCAGGAACGCAAGGCGGTGACGGCCGAGCGGGAATCCATCAAGTACAAGCAGACCGAGTTTATGCTCGATAATGTCGGCAAAGAATTCGATGGCGTGATCAATGGCCTGGCCGACTTTGGCGTCTTCGTAGAGCTGACCGAGAACTACGTGGAGGGGATGATTTCTTACGACGACATGGACGAGCCCTACGACATCGGCGCGGGCAAGCTCTTCATCACCGGCCGCAAGAGTGGCAAAAAGCTCAAGATGGGTGACAGTGTGCGGGTGCGCATCGAAGACGTTGACCTCACCCGCCGCCGCATCGACATGGCCCTGGTGGAGGTCCTTCACGCGCACGAACACGGGCCGGCGGCCACCAAACCCGCTGCCAAAAGCACTCCCCGTACCAAGGCAGCGGCCCATCAGCACGCCAAGCCGGAGAAGGGCGCGGCCGCAGGTGCAAAGCGCGGTGGAGGAGCGAGGCGTGCCAAGGCGCCGGCGGCTACCGGTGGACGGCCGCAACGCCGTGGCCCCAAAAAATAGGGATGGTCGATTCAGGCAGGCAGCATCTGGCTTATTTACAATTCCTGATTTGCCCAGCTTGGCAGGGCCAGGCCGGGTGCGCGTACAAGAAAGGCTTTTTGACAATGTTAAAAGTCAGCGGGTTACGTTTGTGTGTTGTATCTTTGTTTTCGATGTTACTCAGTGGTGATACGTCCCTCGTGAAGGAAAGGTGAGTGCTGTACGGCCTCATTTGCCCTCCTGAATGCAATGAAGCGCGCGTCTTGGCCCGCGTTTCTGTCGCTTACAGGCAGGATATCCGGGCGGGAATCGCTCCCAATTCTTGCGAGACGTATAAAATTGTTCCTGTGTTTTTGCGGTTCACCGCCGCCCTGCTTTGAGAGAAGAGTAACAGTGTTTTTGTTTTTCTGTAATCTCAAGAATCGTGATCTTATGACAAAAATCCTACGCACTTTAGTGCTTGGGTTGGCGCTTCTACTTACCAACCTCCTTGCGGCCCAAACGGATAGTGTTGCCCTGGTTACCATTGCCAGCGTAAACATCACTTTGGACGATCTCTGCAACGCCACCGTCATCCCCCAGGAAATTCTGGTGGGAGAATTTGACGCGGATGGCAACGGCAACCTTCCTTACGATGCTTTCACCATTACGGTGGAGGACAGCGACCCCTCCAACGGGCCCGTGATTGACCACTGCGGAACCTTCCGGGTAGTTATTACGGCCGAAGGAATTGCCGGTTTCACCACGGGCTGGATGACGGTGGTGGCCGAAGACAAGACCCCGCCCGTCTTCACCTCGGTACCCACGGCTCCCGCCGGGCCGCTTTACTGTACGGCGATCGAGGGCATCGACCTGGGGCTACTGGCCAACACGGTTAACCGCTGTTATTCGGTCAATACCCGGACCAACAGCATCGTTCCCGGCACCCTCAACCCGGCCCTGCTTGCGCGTCTGCTGGCGGGTGGTGGCCTGCCCGAGGTGACGGACAACTGTTCGGAAATCGTGGAAGTTTGCGTTAACGACATCGTTACGCGCTCCTCCGTGGACCCGCTGTGCAACGACGTGGAACTGACGCGGACCTTCACGGCAACCGACGGCAGCTGCCCGAGCGCTTCCGGTGAAGAAAATGCGCCGGCGGTGGCCAGTTACAGCATCACCTTCGTTCGCCCCACGCTGGATGACCTCGACGTTTCGAACATCCCCGACGTAGTGACCATCGAATGCGATGAACTGAATGCCCTGGGACTGGACTTTGGGGATGTTCCCGCCCCCCAGCCCGGTGATCTTCCCTTCCTGAACGGCCCGGACGGCACGCAGATTCCGCTGGTTTTAGGACAAGGGGCTACCTTCTGTAACCTTGGCCTCACTTACGAAGACTCGCCGGTGATTCCTACCTGCCCGCTGGCCTACAAAGTCATTCGTACGTACACCGTTATCGACTGGTGTGCCCCCGAGGACGTCCGCACCTTCACGCAAATCCTCAAAATCGGGGACTTTACGCCCCCGACCTTTACGGCACCTACCCAAGACCTCAACTTCGATGGTTTACCCGACGTAGGACCGCTGCAGTTTGTTACCAACGCTGGCAACCAGTGTGGAGCCTACATTCGCCTGGATATGCCGGGCATCCGCTTAGTGGATGCCTGTTCGGGAGCACTGACCCTGCGTGCCGATATTTTCCCCAACGGTAACACCAATGCTCCCAGCATCGGCACCGTTTTTCTCAACCTCAACAACGTCGGTGCGGAAATCTCTCCGCTCCTGCCCGTGGGCAACCACGTGATCCGCTACACTTACCAGGATGATTGCGATAACCGGGACTTCACGGACGTAGACATCCGGATCATAGACGGGACGGCTCCCGTTGCGGTATGCGAAGACGGGCTTAACGTCAGCCTTACGGCAGGCTTATCCCAAACTGGGGATGGCAGTCTGGGCCTGGCGGTGCTCACCCCGGAGATGCTGGACAACGGCAGCTACGATGATTGCTCGGGCGTACAACTCGCCATCGGGCGGGTACGGCAAAACGCCAACGGCACTTACCAACTGCTGGCAGGAGCGAGCTACGGCCAGCGGATTGAGGTGACCTGTGCCGATCTCGGCGAAGTATTGGTGGGCCTGCGGGCGACCGACGCTGCGGGCAACGTAAACTACTGCTGGCTCAGCGTGCTGGTGGAAGACAAGCTGGCCCCCACGTGTACGCCACCCGCCCCTGTTTTCCTGACCTGCCAGGCGTACGAAGCGGTTGGCCTGCCCGCCATCATCCAGGAAGCCAGCGACGAAGAACTCGACGCGGCCTTTGGCACGGCAGCCGGCGAAGACAACTGTGAGGTGACCCTCACCCAAACCATCACCGGAGGCATCAACAGTTGTGGGGTAGGTACTTTCACCCGGACCTTCACCGCAACCGATGGGGAGGGTTTTACCAACCTACAGATTTGCCAGCAGCGGATTACGGTCAGCGCCGTGCACGACTACATTATCAGTTTCCCCGGGGATACGGAGGCCTTCTGCCGTATGACGCCAAACATCGGCGGAGTAGAAGTCATCCGTAGCGCCTGTGATCTGATCACGACGGAGGTCAGCACCGATACGCTGGAAAGCACGGTAGACGAATGCTACAAACTGCGCATCGAGTACCTGGTCATTAACTGGTGCGAATACAACACTTTTGGGCAGCCCTACCTCCTCCCACGGGATTTTGACGGAGACAACAACCTCCGCGAACGCACCTTCCTGCATCTCCTGCCCCGCAGCCTGACCACTACGACGGACGACACCGCCGTTCTGGATGCTGATGCCATCCGCAACAACAATGGCTTTACCTGGCCGGTGGATGATGGCAACGACAACGATGGAACGGATGACCACAACGGCAACGACAACAACGACAATTTCACCTACGGCGTCGATAACAGCCGGGGTGCCTTCCGCTACATTCAGTACGTAAAGATTTACGACGAGGAAGCGCCCACGATTACGGAAAACAATCAGGAGACCTGCTTTGAAGCCCTCGGGGCCAACTGCACCGGCGATGTCGTCCTGCGTTTTGAATTGACCGACGAGTGTACGGCCCAGGAGCAACTGGGCTTCCGGATTGAACTGGACCTGGACTACGAACTGAGTGCAGGTTTTGACCGCACCCGCCTGTTGTTGCCCGGTGAAGTCAGCGACAACGGCGAGGGTGACTACACGGTGACCCTGGCCAATGTGCCCACGGGCAGCCACGCCATCCGGGTACGCGGTACCGACGGATGTGGCAATGTCGACGTGGAAGTTATCGAATTCTGCGTAGAAGACGCTAAAGCGCCCACGCCCATCTGCATCGGCCAGCTTACCGTCACCCTTATGCCAAACGGTGAGGGTGGGGGCAACGCCGCCATCTGGGCTACCGACTTCATTGCCAGCGAAGTCGAAGACTGCTCCGGCACCGTAACTTATTCTATCTACACAGAAGCAGAGGCCAACGAAGCCGGATTCACTCCCGTGGCGGGCCGCGACGGCATCCTTCTGGACTGTGAAAGCGACGCTACGGTTCCCGTGCGGGTTTACGCCTTCGACCCACTGGGGCGGGCTGACTACTGCGCGGTATTCGTTCTTGTCCAGCGGGCCGAGAACGCCTGTTTGGAGGAGAACCGCAGTTCCATTGGTGGCACCATTCTCTCCGAAAACGGAGTTGCAGTAGGGGGCGTGGAACTGACCCTTACCGGGGAGATTGAAAACCTGGCCACCCTGAGCGACGGGCAAGGGCGCTACGTTTTTGATGGGCTGGTAGTGGGCCGCGACTTTACGGTCGACGCCTTCTTCGATGACTACATCAACCACAGTCAGGGCATTTCCACTTTTGACCTTGTGTTGATCACCCGCCACATACTGGGACTGGAGGATCTGGGCTCGCCCTACCGTCGTCTGGCGGCGGATGCGAACAACGATGAGGAGATTACGGTGCAGGACATCATTGCCATCCGTCGCCTCATCCTGGGCCTGGACGACAGCTACAACGACAATACGGCCTACCGTTTTGTGGATGCTGGATTTGTATTCCCCGTGGCGCAGAACCCCTGGGCTACCAACTTCCCTGAAGTGGTCAACGTCAACAACCTGGCCGCCAACGTCCGGGATGCCGACTTGATTGCCATCATGGTAGGAGACGCCAGTGGAGACGGTATCCGTCGTCCGCGGGGTGTGGCTGGAGAACGGGCGTTTGCGGCTGAAAACATTGCGATGATGGCTGGTAACACCTACGAAATCGCACTGGAAGCTGGTGCAACGGCCGGTCTGGCAGGTGTACAGGGTACCTTCGTTTTTGGCGAGGGCGTCCGGATTACCGGCCTGGACTACGGACAATTGGAGGCGGGCAACGTCAACCCCGCCTACCTGGGCCGGGGAATGATACCCTTTAGTTTCCATACGCCGGACGGCCTGGCTACGGCTTTGCCTTTGCTGCGGGTGACGGTAGTGGCGGAACGCAACGTGACGCTGCGGGAGGTCCTTTCCGTGAACAGTGAAGTGGTGTACGCCGAGGGCTACACTGCCGCTGGCCAGCACCAGGGCCTGGCCATTGACTTTGGCGATGCGCCGGAGACGGAGGCCCCTGCGGCGCTGCTGCAAAACGTCCCTAACCCGGTAAAAGAATCCACCGTCATTCGCTTCCGCGCGGAGACGGGCGGCGCGGGTGAACTGACCATCCGGGATCTTACGGGCAAGGTGGTCAGCCAACGCACGCTGGAGCTAAGTGCCGGCGAAAACCAGGTGACAGTATTCCGGGCAGAATTGGGCGCGGCTGGTGTCTTTACCTACACCCTGCGGGCCGGCGACTTTACGGCTACCCGGAAAATGATTGTGCAATAAACGTTGCCGGTTAGGTGGCCGATGCGGATTAACCCGGGCCCGGTGCGGCAGACAGCGCTTTGTAAAAGAGGCCGTTTGCTGCTCCGGGTCCGGTGCTGGCCTGAGTGGTCGGTAGTATTTCCGGGCTGAAGGGTGGGGCATTGCTCCTTCCCCGTTCCCGGCACCTGCGCTCCGGCGCCCCATAACAACAGCTGCGCAGCAAAATGAGGCGGGCGCAGTGCGAATTTTGATTGCTCCCCGCAGGATGCCGGAAAATAGCTACCTTAGCGGGCGGAAATACACATTAGAGGCCATCGTCTTGGATTTATAATCCCGATTCAATGAACATACCGATTTTGTACCGCGGCCTTGGGGCAACGGCATTGTTGCTTTTGGCTACGTGTTTTCTGCGGGCGCAGGAAACCAAAATTTACGTTGAAAATGCCAGTGGAACTTCCGATGAGGAAGTTCTGGTGAGCGTCCGGGGCATTGGCCTGGAGCACGTCGTCGGGATTCAGTTTTCGCTGACCTGGGACACCCTGGCGCTCGAATTTGTTGGGGTGACGGACATTGCGCTGGGCGGGACTTTTGAAGACAACTTCAATCGCCGGCAGGTACAACAAGGCCGGATTGGCTACCTGGAATTCGACAGTAACCTGCGGGGGTTGATGCTGCCCGACAGCAGCCGTCTTTTTACCCTGCGCCTGTTGCCCCTGCGGACGGTCAGCCTGGAAACGCCGATTGAATTTACGGAAATCCCCGTCGGCTACTCCTTTTCGGACAGCCTGAACCAGGCGGTAACCACGACCCTGGTGCCGGGGGTAGTCATCATCCAGGGCTCCTCTTCGCTGACGGCGATGGGGGAAGACGATCGCTTTCGGGTGGCGCCCAACCCTTTCAGCGACTTCAGCCGGATCACGCTGGATCTCCAGTACACCAGCAAGGCGACGCTGGAGTTGCTGGATGCGGGGGGGCGGACCTTGTTCCGGCGTCCCTGGTCCATCAGCTCCGGAACCGTAAACTATGAACTTTCAGCTGCGGATTTTCCTGCCGACGGCACTTACATTGTACGAATTACCACAGACCGGGAGCAACTGCACCGCAAAGTGATTTTTCAACGGCGTAGGCGCTAAGCGGGGTCTTTCCAAAAGCATTCGATTTTAATCCCATCAACTGAAATTTTAGATGAAGCTATTTTACTACTTGCTGTTGGGCGGGCTGCTGTCTTGCTTCGCCACCAGCCTTAGCGCGCAACCCCTCGGCCTGATTGTTTCGGACGACGACGGTGCGGTAGGCGAACAAGTGTGCGTCAACCTCATTGGCACCAACTTCAATAACATTGCTGGGATACAGTTTACGGTCAGTTTTGACCCGGCGGTGCTGGCTTTCGTTTCAGGAACGGGCAATATTGGAGGCGTGAATATGTCCTTCATCAACCAAGCTGCGAACCCGGGTAATATCCGGGCGGTGTGGAGCCCCTTCTTTGCTACCAGTTTCACCAACGCCGGGCCTTTCACGTTCGGTACCATCTGCTTCAATGTTTTGCAGGAAGTGGAGACGACGGTAAGCATAACCAGCAACTCCATCCCCATCGAAATTACGAACGATAACGAAATGATCGTGTCCAACTTCACGGTGAGTAATGGAACGGTCAACGGGGGTACGGGTGGAATGCCTACCTGCTCCGACGGCATCCGGAACGGCAACGAAACGGGCGTTGATTGCGGTGGAAGCTGCCCTCCCTGTACACCAACGCCCACGTGTACGGACGGCATTCGGAATGGTAATGAAACGGGTATCGATTGCGGCGGAAGCTGCCCACCTTGCACGCCCACGCCCACGTGTACCGACGGTATCCGCAATGGGAACGAAACGGGCATCGACTGCGGAGGCAGTTGCCCACCGTGTACCACTACGCCTACCTGTTCCGACGGGATTCAGAACGGCACGGAAACGGGTATTGACTGTGGCGGCAGTTGTGCGCCGTGTGCAACGACGGGTGGCCCGGATACGAACTGCGGCATGGGCACCAATAACTTCAGCCTGTGCCTGGGCGATGCCTGTGGCATTGCCCAAGGTGGCCAGGCCTGTATCGATATTACGGTGGGCAAGTTCACGAACATCACCTCTTTTCAGACGGATATCAACTTCCCCGCCGGGCGCGTAAGCCTGGCTTCTTTTACTTCCAATCCTGCTTTGGCAGATCCTCTGCTGGTCAATATGCGCAACAGCGGGCAGGTGCGCGTCATTTATTTTCAAGCCGACCAGAACGGGGTGACTTTCCCGGATGGCACCGTGATTGGCACCGTTTGCTTTACCAACAACGGGGGTACGGCGGCTACGGTACTGGACCTGGCGGACATCACCGCCAGCAATACCACCGGGCAAGTTCCTAACCCCATCGCCAATGACGGCTCCGTCAATGGCTGCGGGGGCACGCCCCAACCTACGTGTTCGGATGGTATTCAGAACGGCACGGAAACGGGGGTTGACTGTGGCGGAAGTTGTGCGCCGTGTGCAACGACGGGTGGCCCGGATACGAACTGCGGCATGGGCACCAACAATTTCAGCCTGTGCCTGGGCGATGCCTGTGGAATCCCCGCTGGCGGCCAGGCTTGCATCGACATTACGGTCGGGAAGTTTACCAACGTGACTTCTTTTCAATTCGACATCAACTACCCGGCGGGCAGTCTGGCGCTTTCTTCGCATACTTTTGACGCTGGATTGGTGGATGCTCCGCTGGTGAACATGCGCAGCAGCGGACAAGTACGGGTAATTTATTTGCAGATGAGCCAGACGGGGGTGAGCTACCCCGACGGTACCGTACTCGGGACGATCTGTTTTACCAACAATACCGCCGGGACCAAGATTCTTGATTTGGCGGACATTTCCGGAACCACCACTACCGGCATCATTGCCAACCCCGTGGCCAATGATGGTTCCGTCAACGGTTGTACGACCGCACCCACCTGTTCCGACGGCATCATGAACGGCACGGAAACGGGTATCGATTGTGGTGGCAGTTGCCCCCCTTGTACGACTACCCCAACCTGTTTCGATGGCATCATGAACGGCACCGAAACGGGCATCGACTGCGGCGGCAGCTGCACACCCTGCAATACGGGTGGTGGCGGACCGGACACGAACTGCGGCATGGGCACCAGCAACTTCAGCCTTTGCCTCGGCGATGCGTGTAACATTGCGCAAGGGGCTAACGTGTGTCTGGACATTACGGCTGGCAATTTTAACGGCGTTACGGCTTTCCAGACCGACATTACCTTCCCCAGCGGGCGGCTTTTTTACCAGAGCATTACCACCTCACCGGTCTTGGTCGACCCCATTCAGGTCAACGTAGTGAACGCCGGCACGGTACGCTTGCTGTACTTCCAAAACGATCAATCGGGAGCGACCGTGGCCAACGGTGACGTGATTGCCACCGTGTGTTTCACCAACCAGATGGCGGGAATCACCAACCTCAGCCTGGGCAACATCACGGCGAGTGCAAGCGGCGGCCAGGTGCCGAACCCCATTGGAAACGGAGGCTCCATCAACGACTGTACGGTGCAGCCTACCTGCAACGATGGCATCCAGAATAACGGCGAGACGGGCATTGATTGCGGTGGCCCGAACTGTGCCCCCTGCCAGTCTACGGCATGCGGTTCGAGCCCGACGGACGTGGAAATTTGTGTGGGTAGTGAGTGCGCGGCCGCAGGTGCAGAGGTCTGTGTACCCGTGTACATCAGTAATTTCGACGCGCTGGGCGGTCTCCAGTTTTCCTTGAACTATGCCCCGGCCAACCTGCAATTTACGCGGGTCATTCCCAACGCGGCTCTGGTGGAAGGCACCTCCCCCGGCAACCCATCGGATGGAAGACTCAACGTCATCTGGAACGACCCTAACCTGACGGGGGTGACTTTGGCGGCCGACGCGATAGCCTTTGAGCTTTGCTTCACGGTGGAAGTTGCTGCGGCAACGCCGCTGACCTTCTTCAACCCCGCCACTACGCTGCGGGCATTCGACGACCAAGGTACGCGGGTACCCGCCACGGGTGGCCCCGGCGCAGTAAACGTAAACTGCACTACGCCCACCTGTACCGACGGCATCATGAACGGCGACGAGACTGGCATCGACTGCGGTGGCAGCTGTGCGCCTTGTAACACGGGAGGCGGTCCGGATACCAGCTGTGGCATGGGCACCAACAACTTCAGCCTGTGCCTCGGCGATGCCTGTGGAATTGCCCAGGGGGCCCAGGCCTGTATTGACCTTACGGTGGGCAAGTTCACCAACATTACGGCTTTCCAGGCGGATGTGGAATTTCCGGCGGGCAGTGTCAGCCTGGTAAGCTCCTCTTCTGATCCAGGTCTGGGTGACCCCCTGCTGGTCAATATGCCCAACAGCGGGCGGGTGCGCATTATTTACTTTCAGCAGTCGCAAACGGGCGTTACTTACCCCGATGGCTCGGTAATTGGTACCCTGTGCTTCACCAATAACAGTGCGGGAACGACCAACCTGACCGTGACGAACATCACGGCCAACTCAACCACCGGTCAACTGCCCAACCCCATTGGCAATCCGGGGATGATCAACGGTTGTACGGTCACGGAAACCTGTACCGACGGCATCCGAAACAACGGAGAAACGGGGGTAGACTGCGGTGGCCCCAACTGCGCACCCTGTGCGGCCAGCCCGCTTGGGCTCGACGTTGGGGATGGCACGGCCAGCGTGGGGCAGCAGGTGTGCGTTGAGGTCGACGTGGCCAATTTTACCAACCTGACGAACCTGGCGCTTACCCTCAACTTTGACCCCGCAGTACTCCAACTGGCCTCCGTCACGGCCAACTCTGCCTTGCCTGGCTTTGGCGCGGGCAACTTCAATACGGGCACGGCAGGACAGGTGAGGGTGACTTACACTTCGGCCACACCGCGCACCCTGGCCAACGGACAGGCCCTGTTTACCGTGTGTTGGACCGTCTTGACGGGCAGTGAGACGACCGTCTCGATCACCAATGCCACGGCGACCAACGGCCAGGGCACCAACCTGACGGTTAACACCAGTAACGGAACAATTAATGCGGGTGGCGTGGTGACCTACGATAACCTGACCCTGGTATCGGGGGATGCCGACGGAGCAGTAAACGACGAGGTATGCGTGGATGTGCGGGCCTTCAACTTCGAGAATGCTGCCTCGATGCAATTCGCCATCACCTACGATGCATCAAAATTGGAGTTCGTCAGCGCAACGTCTACCGGCGCACTGGCTGGCTTGCAGGGCTTTAGTCCTACGCCCGGAGTAGTCCGCGTTATCTGGTTTGATCCCAACGTGGAGGCCAATTCGGTGCCAGATGGCAACAGTATTCTTTCCCTCTGCTTCCGGGTGCTGGAAGTCTGTGAAACGCCGGTGGAAATCGTTTCCCTGCCGGGTTTTACCGCACAGGTCAGTACCCCCGAAAACCAACCGATTGTGCCTTTTGACCGTGTGGCGGGCACCATCAACGAAGGAGAAAATTGTGGTGGGGTGCCGGATAACCTCGTCCTTGACCTCGGCAGTGCCGATGGCGCAGTAGGAGAGGAGGTTTGTATTGGCATTGTGGTGACGGACTTTACCTCCATCACCAACCTGAGCTTTTCGATCACCTACGACGCTACGGCCGTGACTTTTGCCCGCGTGGCGAACTTTGGCCTGCCCAGCATAACGGCAGCCAACGTGACCAATCCAACTGCTGGGGTTTTGACCTTTAACTGGACTGCCCCGGGAACGGCCGGACGTACTCTGGCGGACGGTCAGCGCCTGCTCAACGTCTGCTTTACGGTAGACCGCCTGGTAGCGACCAATGTCAATTTTGCCAATAGCCCCACGCTGGTGCAGGCGCGCAATGCCAGCGGACAGAACGTCGGGGTAATCCCCATCGGCGGCAGCATCAACCCCAACGCGCCCGTCATTGATGGCCTGACCTTCCAGATTGGGTCGGCCCAGGCTTCGGTGGGCGATACGGTGTGCCTGCCGGTTATTGGCTACGAAGCCATTGACCTGGTATCCTTCCAGTACACGATCAACTACGACCCCGCCGTCCTGGCCTACGTAGGCCGGCAAGCCAGCTTTGCTTTCAACGGCAACTTGCTGGTCAACAGCAGCCAGCCTGGTGTCCTGCGCATCATCTGGTCGGACGACAACGCCATGGGCAATACCCTGCCCGATGGGGGAGCCTTGTATGACCTTTGTTTCCGCGTTCTGGCCAGCACAGCTACTACGGTTTCCTTCGGCAATACCCCAACTGCCATCGAATTTGAGACGCTCACCGGCATTGTGAGCTCAGATCTGCTGAACGGCCAGGTCAACGGCGGCTCCGCGCCAGCCATCGTAGATGCCAACGTCATCGCCCCCTTCTGTGCGGGAGGAAATACCGGATCAATCAGCCTTACGGTGAGTGGTGGACCCAGCCTGACCTACCGCTGGCTCCCTAACGTTTCTACTACGGCGACGGCGAGCAACCTGGCAGCGGGTGTCTACTCTGTGACGGTTACCAACGGCAGCACCGGGCAAACCACCACGGGCAGTTACACCCTGGTTGATCCCACACCGCTTTCTTTACAGGTTGGTCCCGTCAGCGGGGTCACCTGCAACGGAGAAGAAGACGGCAGCATCACCCTGCAGATTTCGGGAGGGCAAGCCCCTTACACCATTGATTGGAGTGGTAACCTCCCCGATAATGTTTTGGCCCAAAACAACCTGGACGGAGGATCTTACTCGGTTACCATCACCGACGACAACGACTGTGTAGTCAGCCAAACCAATATTATGGTGTCAGAGCCCGCTTCCCTTCAGGTTGGTGGCACGCCGGTGGACATCCGCGACGGCAGCGGCGGGGTAAACCTCGTCGTAACCGGCGGCCGTAATCCCTATACTTACGCCTGGACGGGCCCCGGCGGCTATACCTCGACGGTGGAGGACCCCGCCAACATCACCACCCCTGGAACTTACTGCGTTACGGTGACGGACAATGCTATGTGTACCCGTAGCCAGTGTTTTGCCGTGATTGAAGCCTTGGCCGTAGTTTCTTTCACCGTAGATCCTGGTTGTTTCGGCGAAGACAACGGATCGATTGACATCACCGTCCGCGGTGGCACGGGGAACTACAACTACCAGTGGAGCCAGGGTGGATCACCCCTTCCGCAAACGACCCAAGACCTGAACAACCTGAGTCCGGGCGATTATACCGTTACCGTCACGAGTGGAATGAACACGGTAGTCTCCACCATCACCGTTGATGCGCCTGCCCAGTTACGTGCCCGCGGAACGGTTACGGCTGCGACAATGGGGAATAATGGTGCCATCACGTTGACCCCCACGGGGGGCAATGCGCCCTATACTTTCCAATGGGATGACGGCCCCACCACCCAGAACCGCACGGGCCTGGCTCCCGGAGAGTACTGCCTGACCATGACCGACGAAAGCGACTGTACCCGCAACGTTTGCTACACCGTAGGGGCGGCAGCCATTGCTTTTGTGGCCACTTCCACCCGTCCCGCTTCTTGTGTCGATGAGGCCGATGGGGTGATTCGCCTGGTAATTGCCAACGGCGTCGGTCCCTTCGTAGTACGGGTAGAGCCCGTGGGCCTGGAAGTTACTTCCGATACGTCCACCATCGAAATCTCTGTTGCGCCCGGCACCTACGAGGTTACGGTTACCGACGAACAAGACGGCATGCTGATGGTCAGCCTAACGGTCGGTGCCCCCTCCGCCATCGTACCGAGTTCTACCGTTGTTTCTGACACCGAAGACACGAACTGTTCCGGAATGGTCAGCCTCTCTTTGGCTGGCGGCACCGGCCCGTATACTGTTCGGTGGAACAATGGACAGATGGGGCAGACCATCACCCAGTTATGCGCCGGAGCTTACGTCGCCACCATTACGGATGCCAACGGCTGCACAACCCTTACCGATACCCTTCGGGTTGGCCGGATTGACGAAGTGCTCGAGGGGATTTCTGACGTCTCTTGCCAGGATGGTACCGATGGATCCATCAACGTCAGTATCTCTGGCGGCGTGGAACCTTATACTTTTGCCTGGCGTCGAGCTGGGGAAATGACCGTGCTGGCCACCACCGAAGACCTTTTGAGCAGTGAGCAGCTTTCCGTGGGTGCCGGAGCATACACCCTGAGCATTAGTGATGCAACGGGGGCGACGCTGGTGCGCAACTACACGGTGGGAGTTACCTCCGGCTTCCAGGTTACGGCCTCCGTGGTATCCGATTACAATGGATTTGGCGTAAGCTGTCCTGATGCTACCGATGGCCGGATCGTCCCCGTCATCAGCGGACAGAGCAGCTACACTTTTGAGTACATTCTGGGTGGTCAGATCATTGGCATTGACAGCGTCTTAGAGAACGCGGCGGCCGGGACCTACACCCTGACGGTCCTCGACGACGGTGGTTGTGAAATTGTGCGGACCCTGACGGTTACGGCCCCTCCGGCCCTGGTCCTTACCCCAACGATCACCAACATCAGCTGCGGGGAAACCCGCGATGGCGTCCTTTCCGTTGCCGTAAGCGGCGGTGCGGGGGGCAATACCTTCCGCTGGTCTACCGGCGCAACTACCCCCCGCATCCAAAATCTGGGGGCTGGAGATTACGGCCTGACCGTCACTGACGCCAACGGCTGTACCGAAACAGCCAGCTACTCATTAACCGAACCCGCAGACCTCGCCCTCACCTTTGTAGCTACCGACGCTACGGATGGCTGCAACGGGGCCATCCAGGTCTTGCCACTTGGTGGAAGTGGTGAGTACCGCTTCAACTGGCCCCAATTGCCGGGAGTAGGCAACTCGGCACTGGCCGCTAACCTCTGCCCCGGGGAATACACCATTGAAGTGAGTGACGGCAGTGGCTGCCAAACCGTAACCATGGTGGCCACCGTGCTTGATCGGCGTTTTCCTTGCCTGAGCACCCGTGAGGTGATCAGCCCCAATGGCGATGGCCTCAACGAGACCCTCGTCATCTTCTGTTCAGGCGATGAAACCGCCGCCAACAACAACCTCGAAATCTTTAACCGCTGGGGACAACTCGTTTACGAGGTAGCCGACTACGACTGTAGCGAAGATGGTGGCCTCCAGTGCTTCGAAGGACGCACCAACGACGGTGTGCTGCTTCCCGCTGGCCCCTACTACTACGTTTTCGAATTCTCTAATCCCTTGGGCGAACGCATGCAACAGCGCGGCTCCTTCACCATCGTAAGAGATTAGCAACCTTTTTCGGAGGCGGTCCTCCCCCCCCGGGGCCGCCTCCACCTCCCATCCCATCCCAAAAACGAACAAGCCCCCCGCTCCTATGAAAAAACTGCTACCCTCCCTGGTGTTATTGCTGGTAGCCTTCGGCGCACTCCGCGCCCAGGATGAAACCATATTTAACCACTACGTACAAAATCCCATTATCCTTAATCCCGCCGCAGCGGGATTTGCGGATGAATACGTCGTTTTTCTCAACGCCCGTGCCCAGTGGTCGGGATTTGAAGATTCCCCCAAAACCATTGCAGCCCGCATCAACGGCCCCATCGGCCAGAGTTTCGGCATCGGGGGAGCCATCTTCACCGAATCGGCCGCCCAACAGCGCCGCCTCAAAGGGCAGGTTGACGTAGCTTTTCGCTTCGGGCTGGGGGAAGCCGTACGCGATGTGCAGCCTTTCCAGGCGGCCTTTGGCTTTTTTACGCAGTTTCAGCGCCTGACCCTGGACCCCAGCATCCTGAATAATCCACAAATTGAGCCCGGCGACCTGGAAATCATGCGCTTACTCGACGGCCGCAACCAATTCGATGCAGGCATCGGCGTTTACGGCAGTTACCTTGATCGGGTATTCGGCGGACTGACCATCAACAACCTGGTCAGTAACCGACTCAAGAACATCTCCGGATCCAACACCAACGAGGGCCTCAATTTTACTTTCCTCCTCGGGCAACGCTTCAAGGTGGAAGAACTCAACGTGAACCTGACGCCCAGCATCATGATCCGCGACGTGCAGGATGCGCCCTTCATGATGGACTTCAACCTCCAGGCAGGTTTCCTCAATGACCAGTTCATCGCCGGCCTCTCTTACCGCTATCTCGGGGCCATCGGTCTCTTGCTGGGCACCAACCTCAACGGGTTTCAGGTCTACTATTCTTACGATCTGGGATTCGGCGGCTTTCAACCCTACAACAATGGCAGCCACGAGTTTACCGTCGGCTACGCCCTTAGCCGGGCCAGTGTAGTGGAAGCCCAGCGCCGCAGCGTCCGCGAAGAAGGAAAACGGTAGGGTAGTTCAGTAGTCTAGTAGTTCAGTAGTCTAGTAGTTCACTAGTTCATAGTTCAGTAGGTCATAGTTTTTATATGAACTAGTGAACTATGAACTATTAAACTACTAAAGTCCCATCAGCAGCAGGGTGGGATCCTCGAGCAATTGCTTGACGCGTACCAGGAAAGTCACGGAGCTGCTGCCATCGATTACGCGGTGATCGTAGCTAAGGGCGAGGTACATCATGGGGCGGATCACCACTTGTCCGTTGATCGCCACCGGCCGCTCAATGATGTTGTGCATGCCCAGGATGGCGCTTTGGGGCTCATTCAGGATGGGGGTACTCAGCATACTGCCAAACACCCCACCGTTGGTAATCGTAAAGGTGCCGCCCTGCATTTCCTCAATGCTCAGCTTATTGGCCCGGGCGCGGGCGGCCAGGTCCTTGAGGCCCTTTTCGATGTCGGCAAAGTGGAGACTTTCGATGTTTTTGATGGGCGGTACCACCAGGCCGGTTGGGGTGGAAATGGCAAAGCTGATGTCCACGTAATCATGGTATTGCAGGCTCTTCCCTTCGTCGGTCAGGGAGGCATTCACGTCGGGCATCTCCAGCAGCGCCTGTGCACAGGCCTTGGCGAAGATGGACATGAAACCGAGCTTAACGCCGTATTTCTCTACGAATTTGTCTTGTACCTTGTTGCGCAGGCTCATCACCTCGGTCAGGTCCACCTCATTAAAGGTGGTCAGCATGGCCGTCTCGTTTTTCGCGCGTACCAGGCGGGTGGCGATGGTGCGGCGCATGCGGCTCATCTTTTCCGTCCGCTCACCGCGGCTGAAGTTGGCGGGTGCGGCCGGGGCTTTGGCGGGCGCTGCCGCAGGTGCAGGGCTGGGGGACGCAGGAGCGGGGGAAGCGGCGGCCTTCTGCGCGTCGTCTTTCGTGATGCGTCCGTCGCGGCCCGTACCGTTTACGTTTGCGGCGTCAACGCCAGCCTCGCGGAGAATCTTCCCGGCGGCAGGGCTGGGTGTACCGGCAGCGTAGTTCTGCTGGGGCGCGGGCTCGGCCGGTGCAACGTTGGCCTTGGGCGCCTCCGTGGTAGGTTCCGGGGCCGGCTTAGTCGTTTCCTCTTTAGGGGCGGAGCTGCCCCCGTTGGCCGTTGCACTGGTGTCAATCTTGGCCACCAGGGCACCAATCTTTAGGTCATCGCCTTCGCTGGCTACGTAGATCAAACGCCCCGCAGCCTCGGCGGGGAATTCCAGCGTGGCCTTGTCGGACTCAAATTCACAGATCATCTCATCCACCTCCACAAACTCCCCATCACCTTTTAACCAAGCAGACAGGGTGACTTCAGTGACAGATTCCCCGATGACGGGAACTTTCATTTCGACAATACTCATGGAGGGCAAGAATTTAAGCTTTGAATTATCCAAACCTAACAAGTTTTCCCCCGCCAGGTTGCTGACCCGCCCGGAGATGTTTTACGCTTGGGCTGGCAAAGGTCGTTTAATTTCTCCGGCGGGCCAAGTGCCCCTTTTCACCCCGAAAAAAAATCCTTGCGGCTCACCACCAACCAAAACGCCGGAATCACCCCACAGGGCAATTCCGGCGTCGGAAATAAAAAAGGCCCGCACGTACGTACGGGCCCCGGGCTGTAGGAGAAGGAGTCGAACCTTCAAGAGGGGGTTAGTCAGTACGAGACTGATTTATCCCCGGTACCCTCACCCGCGAGACAAGCGGGCACGGCTGCCAATTTCGTCATCCTACATTATGTGGTGCTTCCAGCGAAGCACCGGGTTGGCTGTAGAGGCAGGAGTCGAACCTGCAAGGGGTGGTTAGTCGTGGTACCTTGCTCCGGAGAGGCGAACTGCCCCGCAGCACCGTGCCGTGATTTATTCCTGGTTCCCCACCCGCGAGACAAGCGGGCATGGCTGCCAATTTCATCACTCTACATTGTTTACGAACAGCACCGTTGTTCCGTTCTTGCATTGGCAAAGATGCAATGATCTGCCCCGATTGTGCAACAGATTTCACTAAAAAGATTTAATTTATGTATTCCATTTAACGAAATGGACGTATCGTTGATTTATGTTCAAAATCACTATCCTCTTCGCCCCTTTGGTTGCGATTCAGATAAGGCGGCAAAGCAAGTCGTTGAGGGGAAGTGGGTGCCTTCAGGCTTCGGTTGCAAACCAAAGTTCCATCCCTGGCGCTCCCGAACGGTAATCAATGGTGATTTCTTCGCCTGCGGCAATGGTGCGCAGGGCGACGAAGCGGATTTGCTCGAAGTCGTAATCCAGCTCAAACTCCGCATTGGGCTCCCCCGAGTGGTTGTAAAGTGAGCCTAAGCCCAGGGCAATAGCGGCCTGCTCGCCGTCCCACTGGAAATAATAATCGTGCAAGTGGGTGCGGTGAACCAGCGCGCGGTCTTCCGCCGACAGCAGAATGACGGGTGCCAGTTCAATAATGGTTCCCGCCTCAATGGCCCGTGCAGTAAAGACCCCCCGCCCCCCGAGAGCGCTGGGCGCAACAAAAAGGTGGGGCAACGACAGCATCAAACGATGAGTTCGCCATTGGCGTCGGTGGTGAGAACTTCCGTGAAGTAGTCAAAAAACGGCCGCAATGCCAGCAGCGCCTCGTGGCTCAAATCGAGCAGGCCCGCCGAAAGCACTTCCTTTTCCGTGAACTCGCGCATGGCGTAAAACTGCTTGAAGCGCAGCAAATCAATGTTGGGGTGGGCTTTGTCGTAGCCCTGCGGTGCCGTCTTCAGCTTTTCGCCCCGCATCTCGCCGAAAATCCGCACGAAGTCCTTATTCGCCATGATTGCCCGCAGCGGGCCGCCATCCACGGCCAATTCCTCCCGGACCCGCTTCAGGTCGTGGCTCTCCATATCGTAAAAACCACCTCCCACGATGGACTCCGCCGGCGAGAATTGGTAGTAGTACCCACCCCGGCGCAACTTGCCATCCCGGACGAAGTAACCCGAAAGCGTAGTCTTATACGGGTCCTTGTTTTTGCTGAAACGCACGTCCCGGTAAATGCGGAACATCGATTTTTTTCCGTCCGCCGTCTCCAGCACGTCGCTCTGGGCCAGGCGGTCCAGCAGCGCCTGGGCAAATTCCGCCACGTTGGCCCGGGCCGCGTCGTAGGCTTTTTTATGATCCTGAAACCATTCACGGTTGTTGTTCGCAGCGAGTTCGCGCAGAAAAGTGAGGGTAGCGGGCTTAATCTGGGCCATAGCGGGAGGAGGAAAAAGAGGAAGTTGCGGGCACGGCACAAGCACGCGGCCCAACCCCAACAAAAGTCAGGACCGGGGCAGAAAGTTCAAACGCGGTTGGGGAATCCTTAATCTATTCCCGTAGTGTCTTCTTCGGCCATCAGCCGATTGAGGATATGGCCCAGTTCCTCGGCAGTCAGGTCGGTGCGGGAGTGGGCAAAAAAGGTGCGTTCCTCCGAAGGATCGGAGACGATGGCGACAATTTCACTGATCACCTCGTCGTCCATCCTGACCGTAAGCTGGACGCGTTCGCCCTCCGGACCCCGGAAGCTGGCCCAGCGCTCGTAGGCGTAGTCGCTTTCAAGATCGTGTAAAAGCTTGGTCACGTCGCGGTCCGTAGCAAAATCCCGGGTATTAAACGTCAGCAGGCGGGTGGTGCCGAATTCCTGGGCGAGCGCGAAGATGAGTTCCTCCTCGGGCTCGTCGGTGGCCAGGTCGCCGATGTCGCTGGCCAGGCTGATGAGCCAGCCAGGGACGCGTACGGCAATGTTCTCGCCGCCTTTGCGGTGCTGCCGGATGAAGTCACGCACCACAGGGTTCTGGGCCGGAAGAATGGAAGGCAAGGCGCCGAGGCAAAGCAAAATAAGTAAGGTTCTGAACATAACAAAGGAGTTTGTGATTAGCAGAAATGGGGGGCAAAGCAGTTGCGGAGCGCCGGCCCTAGCCTGGCGCTCCGCTGCATACTACTCGTTATCCAAGGCTTTTTGGAGTTGGGACAGTTTCGTCAGGTCCACCCGGCCGATGAAGCTGAGCATGGCAAAATTATCGGCCGCGCCCACCAGCAAAAACAGTTCGCTGATGACGGCTTTTTCGTCTTGAATGAAGGCCTCGACGTTGTCGCCGTCTTTCGTCCGGACCTTAAAAAGGAGCTCGTAGCGGTCCGTCGGGATCCGGTTTTTAGCCTCTTTCCACAGGGCGGTGGCGTTCACATCGGTATGCAGTACGCGGATGCCCTGGATGTCCTGGACCACTTCGAGGATGGCCTTGACTTCCGCTTCGTCGAGATCATCGAGATCAAGATCGGCATCGCGGAAGAGTTGGAAGATTTTACCGCTGACGTAGACGGCGGAAAAATTTTGGTCATCGACGTATTCGCTGAAGTAGGTCGAGATGGCGTCTTGGGGCAATTTTTGCGCGGTCGCAGGTGCGAGGTAAAAGACGAAGAGCAGGGGGAGGAGGAGGTATTTCACGGTTGTTGATAATTAAAGGAGTGGGAGAAAAGGTTGGGAAAGCTCAACGCAGGGCTTCAGTTGCCTGGCGAAGTTCCCGGACGGTGATGCGGGGGCCACGGTTGAGTTCGGTGCTGGCCGTTTTGAGGGCGGCGCGGAGTACGCGGTAGGCTTCTTTTTGGTCGGTTATCTCGTACTTGCTCCAGTCTACCGGCTTGGCTTCGGCGATGGGGAAAGCACTGAGGGGCTGGGTGGGGCGTTGCCAGCCGTTGGCCACTAAGACCAGGGCCAGGGCGACGGCAACGGCGGCGAGCCAGCGCAGGGGCAGGCGGCGGGCGGGCCGGGACTTCCGTGGCGCGGTAACGTCACTGGCCGCCGTCCAGTAGGCAAACAGGGGGGCGTAGTGGGCCAGGTCGGGGTCAACGTCCCCGGCGCAGAAGTAGTGGCGGAGTTGCGCTTCTTCGGCCAGGGTGCTTTCCCCGGCAAAGTAGCGGTCCAGGAGGGCGGAGGCTTGGGCAGAGGTCATAATTAAGCGATGTTTTCTTGGCGTAAAAGGGTACGGAGCCTGGTGCGGCCGCGGTGGAGATAAACTTTGACCTGCTCGGGGCTCAGGCGGGTCACTTCGGCAATTTCCCGGTATTCCATGCCCTCCACTTCGCGGAGGTGAAGGACGGTGCGTTGGTCGGTCGGCAACTGCTGGATGATCCGGTGGATGTGGCTCAGGCTATCGCTGGAGGCGGCCAGGCGGTAGGGCGTGCGGGGATCGAGGTCGGGGCCAGCCGCTTCCCGTTCCCGGGCGCTGCGCACCTGGCCCGCGCGGAGCCGATCAATCGCCTGGTGCTGGGTCATCCGCATCAGCCAGGCCGGGGGATTATCGAGCCGGGCAATCTCCTCGCGTTTGTTCCAGCTTTTGACTAAGACGTCTTGCACCACGTCCTGGGCTTCGTCGGCGTCATTGACCACCCGGAGGGCTAGCCGGTAAAGTCGGTCGCGAACCGAATGGATGAGGTGGGTGAAGTGGTCCAAAAGTGGGAGCTTTGCACTGGTCACGTTGGCCGGCCGGTAAATGTTACAGCAAGGACGATTTTTTTTGCTGGCCGTTGCCCCTCGCTCCCCGTCCCTTCCCCCTGCACCTGCGACCGCGCCCAATAACCCTTGATTAGGCCTATCTTCGCGGCCATGAGCGTAAACAAGAAAATCGATGCGAAACGGGTCACGGTAAGTACCCTGCGTGCCATGAAAGAAGCCGGCGAGAAAATCGCCATGCTGACGGCCTACGACTATTCCATGGCCAAGATACTCGACGCCGGCGGGGCCGACGTACTGCTGGTGGGCGACTCGGCCAGCAACGTCATGGCCGGCCACGAAACGACCCTGCCGATTACCCTGGACCAGATGATCTACCACGCCAGCAGCGTGGTCCGGGCGGTCAACCGGGCCCTGGTGATCGTAGATTTGCCCTTCGGCAGTTACCAGGGCGACAGCAAGATTGCCCTCAGCTCCGCCATCCGCATCATGAAGGAAAGCGGTGGCCACGGGGTAAAACTGGAAGGAGGTGCCGAGGTGGCCGACAGCATCAAGCGCATCCTCTCTGCGGGCATTCCCGTGATGGGGCACCTGGGCCTGACGCCGCAGTCGATCTACAAATTCGGCACCTATACCGTCCGCGCCAAAGAAGAGGCCGAGGCGGAGCGCCTGTTGCAAGACGCCATCCTGCTGCAGGAACTGGGGTGCTTCAGCCTGGTCCTCGAAAAAATCCCCGCCCACCTGGCTGGCAAAGTCAGCCAGGCCCTGGCCATCCCCACCATCGGCATCGGTGGCGGAGTGGACTGCGACGGGCAGGTGCTGGTGACGCACGACCTGCTGGGGCTCACCAAAGACTTCCACCCCCGCTTCCTGCGCCGCTACGCCGAGCTCTTCGACGTGATCCAGGACGCCACCGAGCGCTACGTCAACGACGTGAAGGCCAAAGACTTCCCCGGGCCCCAGGAACAGTACTGAGGTGCGGACCGGGCGGCAAGCCTGCCCCCGCCCTCCCGGGATTATTTCTTCCGCCACTCCATAATTTTGCTGGCCGGTGCGTTCACGTTAGGCGAAAGCCCCCAAAGACTAAAACGATGTTGAAAAAAATCCTTCTGGCCCTGGTGATCCTCGGCACCGTCATTGCCGGCTACGTCTACTACCGCTTGATGCTGGCGCCGGTGGTGCCCAATGATTTGCAAAATCCCGTGGTGACCATCCCGACGGGAGCGACTTACGAGCAGGTGCTGGATTCGCTGGCGGCCATTGGGGTGCGGCCAGACCGTGCCCTGTTTGACCCGCTGGCCGAGCGGATGGCCTACCGCAAACCCGTTATGCGGGCCGGTCGGTACCGCCTGGAGCCCGGCATGGGGTACATCGACTTACTCCGCAAACTCCGCAGCGGCAGCCGGGAGGCCGTTAAAGTCGTCCTGACCACCGAACGGGAGCCCGAAAACGTAGCCGCTAAGGTCGCCCGCTTTCTCGAAGGGGATAGCCTGGCTTTCGTCCGTCTGTTTCAAGACCAGGACTACATCAAAAGCCTGGGCTACACGCGCGAGACGCTCCAGACCCTCTTCATCCCCAACACCTACGAGATGTACTGGGACGCCACCCCCCGGCAGTTTATGGAACGCATGGTCAAAGAACACCAGCGCTTCTGGGACGCGGAGGGCCGCCGTGAAAAAGCCAAGGCCCTGGGGATGACGCCCACCGAAGTGTACATCCTGGCCAGTATCGTCGAAAAGGAAAGCCTGGTGGCCCACGAGCAGCCCCGCGTGGCCGGCCTCTACCTCAACCGCCTGCGGCAGGGGATGCGCCTGGAAGCGGACCCCACCGCCGTTTTTGCCACGCGGGATTTTCTCACCACCCGCGTCCTCTACTCGCACACCAGTTTCGAGAGCCCCTACAATACCTATCTCCACACTGGCCTGCCGCCGGGGCCGATTACCATGCCCAGCGTAGGGAGCATCGACGGGGTTTTGAACCCCGAAAAGCACGATTACATCTTTATGTGCGCCCGGGGCGACAACAGCGGAGAGCATAACTTTGCCAGCACGATGGCCGGCCACACCCGCAACATCGCGGTATACGTTGCCAACCTGAAGTCGCGGGGACTGCGCTAGTCCCTCCCTCCCCCTAAAAACCATTTTCTGATACCCCTAGTCCGCATGCAATTCATCAACCATTCCCTTCCCGCTGAAACCACTACGCTCCGTTTTTTTCGGGACGATGATCCGGAGCTGGAAGGCATTCTGGCACCGGGGAAATACCTGCGGTCGCTGGACCCCGATGGCTTTCTGGTGCGCCTGCCCGAAGCACCCACTGCGGCGAAAGTGCGCGACCTCGCCCGCCGCCTGAGCCACCACGAAGCCAAGCAGCTGCGCACCCACGTGCATTTGCTCAATGAAACGGGCAGCGACGCCCTCACAGCCGCTTTTCTGGGTGGCCTGTTGCTGGGTACTTACCGCTCCGATCAACTCAAGACCACCCAGGAGGCGCACCCTCTCGCTGCCGCCGGGGCGGGTATCCGATTGCCGCGGGCCGTCCCCGACCACATCACGGATGCGGCAGCGCACAACCTCTTTCGGCTCAGCCAGCGGGAAATTGTTTTGGCCGAAGTGCAAATGCGGATCATGGCCCTGGTGGATGCACCGGCCAACGTTAAACGTCCGCAGTACCTGGCGGCCTGGGCAGAGGATTCCGGCCAGCGCTACGGCTACCAGGTAAAGGTGCTGGACGAAAAAGAATGCGCGGCGGAAGGCCTCGGGGCCCTGCTGGCCGTCAACCGCGGCAGCGAAGACCCCGCCCGCCTCATCGTCATGGAATACCGGGGTCCGGGTGCGGCTACCGACGGACCCACGGCCATCATCGGAAAGGGCATCACCTTCGATACGGGCGGATTAAGCATCAAGCCCAGCGCCAACCTGCACCTGATGAAATCCGACATGGGCGGGGCGGCGGCCACTTTCGGGGCCCTGGAAGCTGCGGCCCGGCTGCAGTTACCCGTGCACCTGGTGGGCATCGTCCCCAGCACCGACAACAGCGTCGACGCCCTGAGCATCAAACCCTCCGACGTCATTACCGGCCACTCGGGCAAAACCATCGAGATCATCGATACCGACGCCGAAGGCCGCCTGGTGATGAGTGATGGCCTGAGCTACGCCCTGCGCCATTACGCGCCCAGTACGCTGATTGATGTGGCCACCCTGACGGGCAGTGCGGTCCGGACGTTCGGCTATGAATGCGCCGCCGTGATGAGCAAAAACGAAGACCTGGTGGCGGCCTTCCGCGCCGCTGGCGAAGAATGTGCGGAGCGGGTCTGGCCCCTGCCCGTTTGGGATGAATACCGCGAAGCCCTGGACAGTGACGTGGCGGACATTAAGAATTTCTCCGGGCGGCCCATTACGGGAGCCATCGACGCCTTCAAGTTCCTCGAGTTTTTCACGCAAGACCACCCCGCCTACGTACACTTCGACATCGCTGGGGTTGCCCTCAAGCAAGGGCCCTACGCCAAAGACCGGCAGGCGACGGGCTTCGGGATGCGGCTTTTTGTGGAGTGGCTGACGCGCCAGCCCGGGGCCTGAAGACCGCTGGAGAGCACCTCTCCAGCCAAAAAATGATTTACTTAGCGGCAAATTCCCCCGGCTATGCGCAAAATTGCTGTTCTCTTCGCCCTCTTACTCCTGTCCCTGGCGGCCCGCGCTCAGGAAACGCATTCGCCGCAGGCGACCATCACGTCCATTTTCGCAGCCATGAAAGCGGCCGATACCACTGGCCTGCGTGCCTATTTCCATCCCTCGGCCACGCTGCACTCGGTGGTGACCAAGCCGGACGGAAGCACGGTGGTTTCTGAAGGAAGCATCACGCGTTGGTTTAAGGGGATCAAGGGCGCGGCCGCAGGTGCATTGGATGAACAACTGCACTATACCGAAGTCCGCACCGACGGGCATTTGTCCACGGCCTGGACACCGTACGTCTTTATGTACCAGGGAGCAATGCACCACTGCGGGGTAAATGCCTTCCAGCTGGTAAAAGACGGCGCGGATGGCCGTTGGCGCGTCCTCCACATCACTGATACGCGGCGCGACGGAGCGGGAGATTGCGAAGCCGTTTCCGACCAGTCGCCCCACGACGCCATCGATGCCCTGGCTACCCGCTGGCACCTGGCCGCCGCACAGGCGGATTCCGCCACGTTCTTTGACGCCATGGAAGATGACGGGATTTACATCGGGACCGATAAGGGAGAACACTGGACCAAGGAAGAGTTCCTGGGCTTTGCCGCCCCTTACTTCGCCCGTGGCAAAGCCTGGGATTTCAACGCCACCGAGCGTCACGTTTTTTACGACCCCGCCAACCAGGTGGCTTACTGGGATGAACTCCTGCACACCTGGATGGGTCCGTGCCGGGGCACCGCAGTGGTCCGCCGCAGTGGACCTAATGGCTGGAAGATCGCCCACTACACCCTCAGCGTGACGGTGCCGAACGACAAGATCCAGGGCTTCATCGAACTGACGGGCGAAAGGCGCAAGGAGCGGTAGCCTCCTACCGAGAAAGCCCTTTCAAGCCGAGCGGTGTCCTCTTCGAAAACCTGCGCATGTACCTTGCACTTCTTCAATCCCTGATTGCCACGCCATCGCTTTCCCGGGCCGAAGACCAGACGGCGGACCGGATCGAGGCCTTCCTGCGGGAGCGGGGGCTGGCACCGCAACGCCACGGCAATAACGTTTGGCTGCGCAGCCGCAACTGGGTGGAGGGCCGTCCGGTGATCCTGCTCAACAGTCACCACGATACCGTGAAGCCCGCCGCTGGCTACACCCGCGACCCGTATCAACCTACCCTGGAAGGGGGCAAGCTTTACGGCTTGGGCAGCAACGATGCCGGGGGAGCGTTGGTGGCCCTCATTGCGGCTTTCGTTGCGCTGGAAAACGATCCCAGCCTCGGTTGCAACCTCCTGCTGGCCACCACCGCCGAAGAGGAAATCAGTGGAGCGGGGGGCGTAGCGGCCTTGCTGCCCCTGCTCGGCCCCATTACGGCGGGCATCGTCGGGGAGCCCACCTTGCTGGATCTCGCCATTGCCGAGCGCGGCCTGGTAGTGATTGACGGCGAGTGCCGGGGCGTTTCCGGTCACGCCGCCCGGCAGGAAGGGATCAACGCCCTTTACCTGGCCCTGGACGACATCCAATCCATTCGCAACCACGTCTTCCCGCGGCCCAGCCAGCTCCTGGGCCCCACCTCCGCCAACGTCACGGTCCTGCAGGCGGGAACCCAGCACAATGTGGTCCCCGACCGCGCCACTTTTGTAATCGACTTACGCGTCAACGAAGCCTACCGCAACGAGGAGGCCGTTGAGGAGTTGCGCGGGGTTTGCCGTTCGGCAGTGCTTACTCCGCGCAGCCTCCGCCTTCAGTCCAGTGCCATTGCACCCGAGCATCCTTTGGTGCGGGCGGGCTTAGCGGTGCGGTCCGGTGCCAAGACCTATGGCTCACCGACGCTTTCCGACCAGGCACTGCTGCCTTTCCCTACGCTGAAACTCGGCCCGGGTGACAGCGCCCGCAGCCATACCGCCGATGAGTTCATCTACGTCGCCGAAATCGAAGAGGCCCGGCGGATGTACGTAGACTTGCTGCGAGCGGCCTACTGAGCAGGCATTCGGGGGAGGAAAATTCTTTGGCGGGTAAAATTTTTGCAAGAATTATTTTTGCAGCAGGCAGCGCAGGGGCAAGGCCGGGCGTTTGACCAATAGTTTTGATGATGAAAGATTCTACAGCCTCACTTTATTCTCACTAGTAGTTTTGTTTAAAGGCTGTTTACGAAAATGGGGAAAACGGACACGATCCGTTTTCCCCATTCTTTTTTGTCGCCGTCCGTAGGGCCGCTGCCGGGTCAGGTCTTCCTTTGCTTCGGCGACCTGCACAGCACCTGCGGCCGCGCCCGGATTAGTCGTTGCTGCTCAGGATAGAAAGCAGGCGGAGCACCTCGATGTACAGCCATACCAGCGTAACGATGAGGCCCATGGCGCAGAACCACTCCATGTACTTCGGTGCGCGCATGGCCGCAGCCTGGTCGAATGAATCGAAGTCGAGCAGCAGGTTCAGCGTAGCGATGCCGATGATGAACAAGCTGATGCCGATGCCGATCATTCCTCCCTCGTGTAAGAAAGGCATGTTGATGCCAAAAAAGCTGAGGCCGATATTGAGGAGGTAGACCAGGAAAATACCGCCCGTAGCCATCATGATGCCGGTCCGGAACTTTTGCGTTACGCGGATCAGGCCCGTCTTGTAAACGAAGAGCATCATGAACAGGAGCGAGATCGTCAGCAAGACCGCCTGGAAAACGATGCCGGCACCGAAGCCTGCGGCGTAAATGGCCGTAACGGAACCCACGAAGAGGCCCTCTAAAAGCGCGTAGACGGGGGCCAGGGTGGGGGAGAGGTGACGCTTAAAGGACATGATGAGCACCAGGACCAGGCCGCCGATTGCACCGCCCCAGAGGAAGAGCCCGCTGGGGTTGGCGTAGGAATAAGTGGCCGTCAGGAGCAGCAGCAATCCCATCAGGAAAGACTTGTTTACCGCACCACTAACGGTCATCACGTTGTCGTCTGCCCGCTCAATGATGCTGCCGTCCAGGGTGCTGGAACTGGCGCGGCTGAGGGATTCCTCCTTCAGCAGGGGGTTATTAGACTTGGTAAAACGATCAAAGAAAGACATAGCAGAATAGGATTTGATGAATTGGCGGGTTGGCAGGGGGAATGATCGACACGGTGTGAAGCGCCGGACCGTCCTGCGTAGGCCCACGCAAATAAAACGTTTAATTTGGAAAGTCGTTGGCCTTCTGTTCGTGGCGGACACAAAAAAGAGGCAACGACTGCGGTGTCGTTGCCTCTCCGTGGTTTTATGGTTTCGCCGGGGGCTTATTCCAGGGTTCCGGGCGTTTCTCCGGGGGCCATGTAAAGGTAGGCACCGAGGATCTGCTCGACGCTGGCCTGCAATTCGGGGGCGTTCTGCTGGCGGATCTGCTGCAGCAGGCCACGGATCAGGCTCTCGGCCCGGGTGATGTCGCTCTGGTAACTGCTCTGACGGATGCTTTCGTCGATGCTGTTGTAGAAGTCCATCCGGTCGGCTGCGTTCCTGGCCAGCTGCTCAATGACGGGCGCTGCGCGCTGGGCGTTGCGGGTTTCCAGGTAGGGCTGCAGCATGAGGTAGGTCTGGTAGAAGAAGGGGAAGTTTTTGTCGGGGAAGGCCCGGAAATAGGCATCCCCAACTTCCAGGGCCCGTTCCAGTTGGCCGTTATCCACCAGGTCGCGCATGGTGCGCATGATGACGATCTGCATGGACTGCACCGCGGGGGCATAGCTGGTGGAGATGTGGGTGTCCACGTTATCGAAGTTGCCCCACTGCCACTTGTTCAAGACCAGGTCGGCGGTTTTTTCGGCGTCTATTCCACCGCTGCCGATGATGCCGTAGTTGCGCTGGTCGCCTGCGTTGGGGGTTACGGTCAGCTTGAGGGCCAGTCCTTCGAGTTGGAGGTAATCTTCCAGGCCGAGGAGTTTGCTCTGCTGGCAGGTCACCGCCCAGTAGATGGGCCGGTCGTAGAGGTTGGAGTTGATGATGTCGAGAATGGCGATGTCGTCTTTGAGCAGGCGGCTGTTGCTGATGCGGATGGGGATGCGCTGCTGGGCCTGTTCGCCGGCGGGGACGAGCCAGGGGGCCTGGGCCAGGCGGCGGGGGTCCACCTGAATGCCCACGTTGCAGGAGGCGTACTGGGTTTCCAGGCTGCCGCCGCCGCGCAGGGGCACGGGGTTCTCGGAAGCCAGGGTGGCCATGAACTGCTCCAGGCTCTGGGGCGTATCGCGGGCGCAGTTGCCATCGGGGTTGTTGCGGTTCAGGTAGGGGATCTGGTTGCGCTTGCGGCCCCGGTACTGGTCTTCGGTAAGCGTCAGGTTGATGGGTGGCGAATCATTCATCTTGTAGCGGAGCAGATCAATGTACCAGTCTACCGCAATGAGGCTGAGGTTGACCACGCGCACGTCGGGGCGGATGTTTTCCACCTCCTGGGCGTACCACAGGGGGTAAGTATCGTTGTCTCCGTAGGTAAAGATGATCGCGTTCTGGTCAACGGATTCGAGGAAGTTGGCGGCGTAATCCCGCGCACCGGAGTGTAAGGCGCGGCTGTGGTCATCCCAGTTCTGGAAACCCATCAGCAGGGGGGCGACCAGCACGACCGCTCCGATGCCGGCAGCGACTGCGAAGCCCTTCTGGTTGAGTTTGTCTTTGGCCAGGCCGTACAGGGCCGGCACCGCCATGCCCATCCAGATGCAGAAGGTGAAGAAGGAACCTACCAGGACGTAGTCCCGCTCCCGCGGCTCGTTCGGGGGCTGATTGGTGTAGATGATGATGCCGATGCCGGTGATGACGAAGAGCGTCAGCAGTCCGATAAAGTCCTTGCTGTTCTTGCGGGCGTGCCAGAACAGGCCGATGAGCCCAAAGAGGAAGGGCAGCAGGTAGTAGCGGTTGTGCGCGGGGTCGTTTTTTGCGTGGTCGGGCAGCTCGTCGAGGTTGCCCAGGCGGGCTTCATCGAGGGGTTTAATGCCGCTGACCCAGTTGCCGGAGCTTTTGTCCCAGCTGTAAAAACCCTGCTCTCCGTTCTGCCGGCCGGCGAAGTTCCACATGAAGTAGCGCCAGTACATCCAGCCGATCTGGTATTGGAAAAGGAACTGGATGTTATCGGCCTGGTTGGGCCGGTTGCGCGGCAGGGGCTGGCTGGGGTCCAGGCCCATCCACTGTTTGTAGAGGCTGACGCGGCCCTGGGTATTGTCGTACATCCGGCTGAAGAGCATCTTTTTGCTGTATTCCGGTGTGATTTTTTGGGTGACGCCTTTCTCATACTTGCCATCTACCAGCCCGTAGCGGTCGACTACCTCGGTGGAGGTGACGTCGGCGGTAAACGTCTGTCCATAGATAAGGCTGCGCTCGCCGTACTGCTCCCGGTTGAGGTAGGGCAGCAGGCTGGTGACGTTATCGGGGTTGTTCATGTTGACGGGCGTCTTTGCCTCGGCGCGCAAGACCACGACGCCAACGGTGCTGAAGGCAATCACCAGCAGGCCGAAGCCCACCACCACCTGCTGCAGCCAGGCCACGTTGTTGCGGTGGGCGTAGCGCAGGCCCAGGTACATCGCCCCCAGGAGCAACAGCAGCGTGGGAATGATGCCGGAATGCACCGGCAGGCGGAAGGTATTGACGAGCGGAATTTCAAAAAACTGCCAGATCGTGGGGATGCCCACGATGATGAAGGCCTGGATAAAGACAATGATCACCACGCCAGCCACCACGGAAAGGCCGAGCCCGAAAAGGCTGGTCTCCTGGTTTTTCTTGTAGTAGTAGAAGATCGCCATGGCGGGGATCGTCAGGATGGAAAGCAAGTGGACGCCAATGGACAGCCCCGAGGCAAAAAGCGCGAAGAGCAGCCAGCGGTCGGCCGCCGGCGTATCGGCCAGGGTGTACCAGCGGACCATGGCCCAGATCGTCAGGCAGGTAAAGAAGGTAGACATGGCGTACACCTCGCCCTCCACGGCCGAAAACCAGATGGAGGTGGAAAAGGCGGTGGCCAGGCCGGCCACCAGCCCGCCGGCGGCAACGGCCAGATTCTGCCCACTGCCCAATTCGGCGGTTTCACTGCGCCCCAGAATGGTGAGGATGCTGAAACGGATCGTAATCCAGGCTACAAAGGCCGCCGCAAAGGCCGTGCAAACGCCCGACATGGCGTTGACTGCGTAGGCAATCATGGCCTGGTTGCTGCCGCCCAGGACGTCGCCCAGCCCGGCAAACATGCGGCCGATCAGCAGGAACAGCGGCGCTCCCGGGGGGTGCACCACTTGCATTTTGTAGGCTCCGAGGACGAATTCGCCGCAGTCCCAGAGGCTCCCGGTACGCTCGGCGCTGAGCAGGTAAACGACGGTGGCAATGGCAAAGACCAGCCAGCCGGTCAGTTGATGTAATCGATTCAATTTTCCCATGGGGTGGTCGGTATTTCCAATCAGGATTTGCTAGCCTCGGCTAAATACCCGGCAAAGCTAGCACATTCCGGCCGCTTAAGGGTTAGCGTTCGTTAAACTTGGTTAATGGCAGCGGGCGCGGCCGCAGGTGCCAGGGAAAAGACAAAGAGCGGAGGAGGCCTGGCGTTGCTCCTTCGTCCCCCGCCACTGCACCTGCGCCCGCGCCCAAAAAAGCCACTTTCCTGCCGGGAAGCCGTCGGAATTACCGTTAAAAAACAACCCAAACTACCACGCTAGCGAATTTTCACTAAATTGCAGCCCCAGGGCGACCCGGGAGATTCTTTGCTCGATCATGTTTTAAAGCGTATGAGGTTATCAAACTACTTTTCTGCACTGTTGTGCCTTCTTTTTTGCGGTACGCTGAGTGCCCAGGTCACCCTGCGTGGCAAGATCACTGAAGCGTCCAGCGGCGATGAACTGATTGGTGCCAGCGTACTCGCCAAGGGTACGACGACGGGAACGGTAACCGATATTGACGGTACCTGGGAACTGACGGTGGACGGCCTGCCCGTAATCCTGCAATTTTCCTACATCGGCTATTCCCCGATGGAGGTGGAAGTGACCAGCGCCGACCAGGACCTCAGCATTGCGCTGGGCGACAACGTGATATCGACCGAGGTCATTGAGGTAAAGGGCCAGCGCATCAGCGATAAGCAGCGGCAGGCGGCCCTGACGGTGGAGACCCTCGACGCCATTGCCATCAAGCAAACGCCGGCGGCCAATTTCTACGATGGCCTTGGCAGCCTTAAGGATGTGGACCTGACCGCCGCCAGCCTCGGTTTTAAGATCATCAACACGCGGGGCTTCAACTCCACCAACCCCGTGCGTTCGCTCCAGATCATCGATGGGGTCGATAACCAGAGCCCGGGCCTGAACTTCTCCCTGGGCAACTTCCTGGGGGCTTCGGAGCTGGACGTCAACCGCGTCAACCTCGTAGTGGGCGCCTCCTCCGCTTTTTACGGTCCCAACGCCTTCAACGGCGTCATTGCGATCGAAACCAAAGACCCCTTCCTGCAAAAGGGGCTTTCCGCCCAGGTAAAAGTTGCCGAGCGCAACCTGTTCGAGGGCGGCTTCCGTTGGGCCGACGCCCTGAAGAATAAGGATGGCAATGAGTGGTTTGCCTATAAGCTCAATGCCTTTGGCTTCCGGGCCGACGATTGGGTGGCCGATAATTACGACCAGGTTTTTGACACCGAGGAGTCGCCGAGCAACCCCGGCGGCTACGACGCGATCAACCGGTACGGAGACGAGGCCAGCAGCTCCACCGACTTCGGCTTCCTGCGCACGCGTCCGGGCCTCGGTCACATCTTCCGCGGTGGCTACAACGAAGAGGACCTGGTGGACTACGACTCCAAGAACCTCAAGCTGGGTGCAGCCTTCCATTTCCGCCTCCAGCCCGAGAAAACGCTCGAAAGCACCGAGCTGCTGCTGACCACCAACTACAGCACCGGGACTACCGTGTACCAGGGCGACAACCGTTTCAGCCTACGCGACATCCAGTTCTTTCAGCACCGGATCGAACTGCGCAACCGGGACAACTTCTTCGTGCGGGCCTACGTCACCCACGAAGACGCTGGACGGAGCTACGACCCCTACTTTACGGCCATCAAGCTCCAGGACCTTTCCAAGAGCGACGGGGCCTGGGCGGGAGACTATTCCAGCTACTGGCAATCGGTGGTAACCCCCCAGATTCGTATGTTGGAAGGCTGGCCGAACTGTTTCCCCGTCAACTGTACGTTGCCGGAACAGGATGCGCAGCAGCGGGAGTTCCTGGCCCGGCCGGAGAACCAGGACTTGCTCTTTGGTTTCCACGCCGATGCGCGCGAGGCGGCGCGGGCAGCACGGGGCATCAACAGCCGCGACGAATACGTGGTGGGCACGGATCGTTTTAACCGGGCTTTTGACAGCATCACCTCAACGCTGGCCAGCGAGGGGGGGACCCTGTTTTTCGATCGTTCGGCGCTGTACCACCTGCACGGTGAGAAAATTTTTGCCAACGTCTGGGCACCCAACGCCGACAGCCGACTGGAGATGACGGTGGGTGCCAATGGTCGTCTGTTTACCCCCGACTCGCGGGGTACCTTGTTGCTGGACACCATGGGCCGCAACATTGATACCTGGGAAGTTGGAGCCTACGGTGGCGGCACGCTGCACCTCAACAACCGCTACAAGATCAGCGCGAGCTTGCGGGCGGACAAAAACCAGAACTTTAATCTGCTGTTCAGTCCGGCGGCAAGCTTTGTCTTCACCCCTACGCAGGGGACGACGGCGCGGGTTTCCTTCAGTTCGGCCATCCGCAACCCTACGCTGAACGACCAGTACCTGTTCTACAACGTAGGCCGGGCCATTCTGCTGGGCAACATTGATGGGGTGACGGGCCTCAACACACTTGAAAGCGTACGGAACTTTTCCAACTCGGGGATGCCGAGCGACCTCGTCTTCTTTGACGTCGCGCCGATCCGCCCCGAGCAGGTCCGCACCCTGGAGGTGGGTTACCGTTCTACCTTTTTCGACCGTTTGTACCTGGATGCTACGTATTACTATAGTTTCTACCAGGATTTCATTGGCTTCAACCTGGGGGTTGATCTCGACTTTGTCAATTCCCAGATCACCGGTGCCCAGGCTTACCGGGTATCGGCTAATGCGACGGACCGGGTGACTACCCAGGGCTTCAGCATCGGGGGCAACTACTACTTTGCCGACTACTTCGCCTTCAATGGCAACTACAGCTGGAACATCCTCAATACGGCAACGGACGACCCCATCATTCCGGCCTTCAATACCCCGGAACATAAGTACAACGTGGGAGTAAGCGGGCGCGACGTTCCGTTTAGTCTGCTGGGTGACGGCGTCCGGGAGTTTGGCTTCAGTATTGCCTACAAGTGGGTGGATGGGTTTATCTTCGAAGGGTCTCCGCAGTTTACGGGTTTTATCGAGAGCTATGGCTTGCTCGATGCCCAGATCAACTTCTCGCTGTCGAACATCAACACCGTAGTTAAGATTGGTGCTTCGAACATCTTAGACAACCAGGTATTTCAGGTATATGGTGGCCCCCGCATTGGCCGCCTGGCCTATATCTCCGCTACCTACGAGTGGAAGCGGAAATAAATTTCACAATCGCTCTTAATCAACCTATGTGTCATGCTTAAAAACGTAACCCTTTTTCTGGCCGCCTGCCTTTGTCTGTGCAGCACGCTGGCCGCGCAAAACCGCTATATCGATCCCTTGTTCGAGGTAGGCGACCCGACGGTCAACGTTGTTTACTCCAACAATATCGACCTCATCGCCCTTTCCCAGGGTGCCACCGGTCCTGTTCCCCAAACGATGGACGTTTACGAACCCGTGGGCGATACGGTGGCCCTGCGGCCAGTGGTAGTAACTTTCCACACGGGGAACTTCCTTCCTCAGTACTTCAACGGTGGCCCTTACGGTTCAACCACTGACTCTGCTAACGTGGAGATCATCAGCCGCCTGGTGCAGCGTGGCTACGTGGGCATTTCCGCCACCTACCGTAAGGGCTGGCAGCCTACCGCTACGGCGGATTCCATTCGTACGGGTAGCCTGCTGCAAGCCGTATACCGGGCTTCACAGGATGCCCACGCCCTGGCGCGGTTCCTGCGTAAGAGCGTTGCCGAGGATGGCAACCCATACCGCATTGATACCAGCCGGATTACCTATTGGGGCCTTGGCTCCGGTGGCTACGTAGTGCTGGCCCACAACTTCCTCGACCGGGTGGATGAAATTCTCCAGAACCCCAACTTCTACACCCCCTCCGGTATTCCGCTGGTGAACGAAGCCATCAACTCCAATCCCCAGGGTCTGCTGCCCACGATGCAGAACGTCGTAAACCACCCCGGTTACAACTCCAATGTAGCCTTCACGGTCAACCTGGCCGGTGCCCTGGGAGATACCCTTTGGATGGATGGCATGAGTGAAGAAGCGCCGACCATTTCGATGCACTCTTTGACTGATCCCTTCGCGCCCTTCTACGCCGGAACCGTTATTGTTCCTACGTCTCCTCCCATGCCGGTGGTGGACGTTCAGGGCTCGAACCTGGTGACCATGATTGCCAATGATAAAGGCCTCAACGACGTCCTCGTTCCTGCCAACTCAGTGGCCCTGGAGTCCAAATTCGGCAGCCTCTCCCGTATCCTCAACCAGTTCAGCGCCGCTTACAAAACGGTGACAACTACCTCGCCGATTCCCACCAGCACCCTGGACGAATTCCAGTTGGGTCGTGATAACCTGTGGCCCGTTCTGCGCACGGTTCCCCCCAATGTTGGTGGTTCGGGTGCTACTACCGGCGTTTGGAACTGGTTCGATGAAGCTGCCCTGCGCGCCACGATTGCCGCCATCAACGTCAACGTACCTACGGCCAACCTCAACGCTAACAACATCATCGCCGGCGAAGACCAGACGAACCCCCACCGCGATGACCCAGCCGCCGCCAAAGCGAACATCGATACCCTGATTGCCTACTTCATCCCCCGCGCTTACTACGCCCTGGATCTGGACGGACTGGTATCCTCCCGCAATGACCTGGTGCAGAACAGCGCCGTAGGCCTCGAGGTGTTCCCCAACCCCGCCAACGAAGGCTTTACCGTGAAAACCGCCACGGGTCACCCCATCCGTAGCATCAACGTGATTGACCTCAGCGGCCGCATTGTTGCCACCTTCAACAACCTTAACCAAAGCACTTTCCGCATCGAACGTGGCAACCTGCCCCGCGGCACCTACATCCTCCAGCTTCGCCTGGATGAAGGCGTCACCGCCAAGAAGGTGATGTTGAACTAACTGAAGGACGCTCCAGAGCGCATTACAGCATGAAGCGCCCCCGTCTTGGTCATCCAGGCGGGGGCGCTTTTGTTTGGGGGCTCAGCGACCTTTTTGTTTTTACTGCACCAGCGCCACTTCTCCCCGGTAATCCACCTGTCTGCCATCAACAAATTCTACGGTGGCGGTAAAGACGAAGACGGCGGGATTCATCCTTTTTCCGTTGAAGTGACCATCCCAACCCGCTGCGCCATCTCCGGGGGCGAAGTCGCTGCCGACGAAGACTTCATTGCCCCAGCGGTCGTAAATGTGGAAGGCCATTACGCGGCTGACCAGTTTGGGGTCAGCGTAGGGGATGAAGACATCATTGATGCCATCGCCGTTCGGAGAGAATGCGGTGGGAAAAAAGACGTTGCGTTGGCGATCGACGATGATTTCGGTGCTGGCCGTAGCCACGCAGCCGTCGGCAGTACTGATCTCAAGGGTGTAGACCGTACTTGCTAGGGGTGAAGCCCGGGGACGCAAACAAGTGGGGCAATCTAGTCCCGTCGCGGGTGTCCATAATACACTGGCCAGGGCCGCAGCGGGATAGTTGGTCAGGGCATTGAGGCGATAGTCTTCGCCCAGGGCAATGACTACCCGGGGGGACAAGACCAGGCCGAGCTCAGGCGGGTTGGGAACGGATACGCTTGCCCGCAATTCACAGCCCTGGGCGTCTTGCACCACCAGCGGGTAATTTCCCGGGGCGAGGCCCGTCACTACCGTATCGGTACGGAATCCGAGGCCTCCGTCAGTGGCGTAGAGGTAGGGCTCCCGTCCGCCGGTAACACCCGTAAAGGTGAGGGTCCCTAGGGGCATGGCACAAGTCGGCGGCGCGAGGGAAAAAGTGAAGTCGAGGGGGAGGTCCTGAACGGCTTCGACATTGCCCTCCCGTTGGCAACCATTGTTGGCGTTGGTCACCATCACCCTGTAGTTGCCCGGACCTTGCACCTGCGGCCGCGCCGTATTGCCGTCGGCTACGATGCGTCCCCCTTCCGTAGTCCAAACGAAGCGATAGCTGCCAGCATCCGTTACCATCGCCGCCAGGCGGACGGGGATGGTATCACAACCCAGGTCGAGCGTATCCGGCAGGAGCAACCCGGGAGGGATGGTGTCTTGGAGTACCCTAATGACGAGATCATTGGTACACTGGTTCTCCGGGTTGATCACCAGCAGGCGGTAATCTCCCGGCCGGTCTACCCGTGGGGTGAAGGAGTCTTCTCCCGACAAAATATTGCCATTCACGGTGGTCCAGCGTACCGAGGGTTCCGCCCCCGCGCCGCTTGCCGAGGCATTGAGCAGTACCGAACGCGTGGTACACGTGAGTACCTCCGGCGTAAGTTGCGCGAGCACCGGGGGAGCTGCGTCCTGGGTTACGGTCACGGAATCCAGGCGGAAACAGGCATTCTGGATGTTCGTTACGCGCAAAAAGTAAGTACCCGGTGCCGCTACGGCGGGGGAGAGCGTAGTGCTTCCTGCCACGATGCTACCGGAAGGGGTGGTCCAGGTGTAGCGAAATTGGTTGCCCTGGCTGGAAGTCCGCGCGTCCAGTACCACCAGCGTATCCGTGCAATTTAGCGATGCTGGTAGGGCGATGTTGGCTTCGGGCGCTTGGCGGTCTTGGGTCACCGTCACTTGGGCACTGTCTACGCAGCCATTGCTTAGGTTCTCAACCCTCAATTGGTAGGTGCCCGGCGCGTCTACTACGGGTGTTGGTCCGGTGGCACCACTTAGGATGTTGCCGCTTCCCGTCGTCCACCGCAGGCCAAAACCCGCACCCGCCGAAGAGCCCGTGGCGTCGAGGGTCAGCTCCGTTACGGCGCAGTTCAGGTCTGCGGGTGCGACGATGGCCAGGCGCGGAAGCACCGTGTTTTGCCCGATGCGCACGGAATCTTCGGCGCGGCACCCGTTCCCCGGATTGCTGATGCGAAGGAGGTAAACGCCCGGCGAACGCAGCATGGCCACCGGCAGGGTATCTGCACCCAATAAAGCTCCGCCGTTACGTACCGACCAGTCATACTGCAACCCCGGCGCACTCGCTCCCTGGTTGGTCAGTGTGAAGAGGGTATCCCGGCAGGTCAGGGTCAGACTGTCCGGGCCCAGGTTAACCACCGGCTCCACGAAATCCGCCCGCACCCGCACGCTGTCGGTGGCCGCACAGCCATTCCGGTCGTTGCGGACCTCCAAAAAGTAGTGGCCAGGGGCGGTGGCCATGCTGGTAAAAGCATCTGCCGGGCCGGAGAAAGTTCCGTCGGAGGTAGTCCACTGGTAGCTGATGGACGGACCACTCGCCGATCCCTCCGCGCTCAAGGTGGCTACCGGTGCTGCGCAGTTGATTACTGCATCCAACCCAGCCTCCGCCAACGGAGGATTCAGGTCTTCCAAAACTTCCACCTGTGCCGAGTCTGCGCAGCCCGTCCGGGGATCAAACAGGTGAAGCTGGTAGGTGCCCGCCGCCGCCACGTTGGCAAAGAAATCCGTTGCCCCGCTGGTGATGTTTCCGCCCGTAGTGGTCCACCGGATCTCCAGCCCGGTGAAGCCCGCCGGGGCGCTCCCGCGTAAGGTCGTTTGCGGCGTCACACAGGTGAGCACTGCGGGCGTTTCCACGGTAGCGACGGGGATCTCCCGGTCTTCCGTTACCGTGACTACCGCCGAATCCCGGCAGGCGTTCAGGGTGTCGACCACGAGCAAACGGTAAGTCGCCGGGGCATTAACCACGAGGGAAGGTCCATTTAAACTGCCCGCAGGCAGGGTTCCACTGCTTTGCCAGGCGTAACGCAAATCGGGAACTAAGGCCGTACTGCCCAGGGCAAAAATGGTGTCGCGGCAGGTCAATACCCGCTGCGTCGGCCCAACGATGGCCACTGGGGACCGGAAGTCTTCCGTCACCGTAGTCGTGCTTTCCGTCGTACAGCCGTTGCGCGGATTACTGACCACGAGCCGGTACGTGCCCGCCGTATCCACCTGCACACTTGGCCCATCACTGCCTGCCAGGATGCGGCCATTTGGCGTGGTCCAGGCGAAATCAAAAGTCTCGGCCGTATTCACCGTCGCCTGGAGCGTGCCCACCGGGGTAGCGCAGTCGAGCCGCAGGGGTGGGGCCGCGGTGACTACCGGACGAACGGTATCCTGCAAAACGACGACCCCCAGGCTATCCACACAGCCATTATCGACATTGAGAACGCGCAGGGTGTAGTTGCCCGGCGCACCAATCCGGGCCACGAGCCCATCGGTAGCACCCAGGAAATTGCCGTTGGGGCTCGACCAGGTCAGCGCAAATCCCGCGCCAGCGTTGCTGCCCGTGGCGTTCAGGTCAATGGTCGTCACGTTACAATCCAGCGGTGGCGGCGTCGCGATGGTCACCGTGGGCAGGTTGTCGTCCCGCAAAATGCGCACGCTATCGAGCGCGCTGCACCCGTTGGCGGGGTTGGTTACCCGCAGCAGGTAAGTGCCCGGAGCGCCGATGATGGCGCGCAGGCTGTCGGCGTCGGCCAAAATTATTCCGTCGAGGGTCGTCCACGCCACCGTATAGGCAGGGGGCGGTACGCCGAGTACCGCGCCCGCCAGGGTGTCTTGTTCGGCCGCGCAGGTCAGGGTGAAGGACGTCCCCGCACTGATGTCCGGGGCCAAAGTATCAATGCCCACCCGCAGGGTACTGTCGGCGCGGCAGCCGTTAGCCTGGTTTTCAATGGTCAGGGTATAACTCCCCGGGGCACCGATCGTGGGCATCGGGCCCGTGGTATCGCTGAGGATTGTACCATCGTTGGTCGACCATAAGTAGTCAAAAGCAGGTCCAATGGAGGATCCAATACTGTTCAGCGTAATTAGGGCGCGGCCGCAGGTGAAAGGTCCGTTGGACGAGACGGCCACGTCCGGCAAGACAAGGTCTGCCACTACCACTACGGTATCCCGGGCCTCACAACCCGTAGCGGGATCGAGCACCGTAAGGAAATACGGGCCAGCGGCGCTAACGGTGGCGGAATCACTCATAACTCCCGCAACGATGGTACCGAGTTCCGTACTCCAGGCGTAAGTGAATCCGGTGCTGTTGCCATTAGTTTCGGCAACGAGCCCAATTTGGGTTTGGCGGCAGCTCAGCGTGTCGGCCGGGGTGATTTGGGCGCTGACCGGACTGGGGCTGGCCACCACCGTCACCGAAGCTTCGCTAAAACATCCGGTGGCCCCGTCGGTGAGACGGAGGGTATAGGTGCCGGGGGCATCGACGGTGGGGCGTAGTCCGTTGCTACCACTTACTATGCTTCCATCCGTGGTGGTCCAGCTGGCTTGTACCCCCGGCGCAGGGTTAGAGGGGCGGGCGTCGAGCTGCACCGTTGGGCTGCCGCAGCCCAAGGGAGCGGGTGTTTCTATTTGGATCGGCGGGGGCGTCCGGAATTCGTCCACCCGGACCTCCGCCGTGGCGGTGCATCCGCTGGGGCCGTGGGTTACCAGCAGTCGGTAGGTTCCTGCCGCTCCAACCGTGGGGTTGCTGCCCGTGGTGCCGGAAACCAAAAAGCCGTCGGTAGTACTCCACTGGTAGCTGTAGCCCGGGCCGGAGGAGGAGCCGAGGGCGTTGAGCTGGACGGTTGTTGAATTGCACGTGATGTCGCCGAACTTGTCTACAAAGGCGAGGGGGATCTCCGGATTTTCGGCAACCACGACGGTGGTTTGGTCGGTGCACTGGATGCTGCCGTTATCGTAGTTCACATCCAGTACGTAGGTGCCCGCGCCAGCCACGGTGGGGGTACGGGTGGTAGCTCCGGAGAGGATGTTGCCATTGGGGGTGGACCATTGGTAAAAATAGCCAGGCCCAGCGCTGGAGGCCGAGCCGTCGAGGACTACGCTGAATCCTCCGTCGCAGGGGAGGAAAACGGTGGCGGGTGCTTCTGCGTTTACGGTGGCCAGGGTCACTTCTACGTCGTCGCTTTGTTCGCACAAGGGGCCGAAGAAGATGTCGTCGATGGCAAAGTCGTTCCCCGAGCCCACCGTATTTTGGTTCACTATGCAGATTTCTGCGCTCATGGCACCCCCGGAGAACCAATTTTCGGCGAAGCGGTTCCAGCTGCAAGTAGCGGATGAGGCCCGGAAGCTTTCCCCCAAAAGTTCTCCATTGACGGAAAATTGAAGCAAAGCGGGGTTTTCACTGATGGCCGAAGCTACCCAAGCGGTAAAACTGAGGAGGGTATTGGCAGGGACGGCAACCGTCTGGCACCATACCTGCTCGTTAGGCGTGGTTGCTCCGTTGATGACCAGCATATTTCCTCCGCCGGTGTGGTCCGAGCAGGCCGCAAAATTACTGTGGGCCGCGCTGCTATTTGCCACAATTGCGTAGGTGCCCTCGGTGGATAGTGGTCCGAAAGCCCCCCCCGTCCCGGGCCCGTACTCGGTGGTAAAGCCAGAGTCGCCAGCGCTAAAATCGCCGTTGACAATGAGGTTGACCGTGGGGTCGATGACTTGGGCGGTTAAGGTATAGGTGCCCGGCCCGAACGCTACCGGCGTGAGGCTGCGCGGGTCGGAAACGCTGCCCTCGGGCGTCCACTGCACCGCCACCACATTATCACCGAGCACCTCGCCGAGAAGGAGGGTGTTCCCCCCGGGCGGGCAAACTTTCTGGTCGGGGCCCGCCGTGAGGAAAATGTCACACTGGGCGGGCAGCAAAAAGGGGAGCCAACAAAGAGCAATGGATAAAGCGAGCGCGGGATGCATCACAGTAGGGTATGGAACTGAAAGAGTGGGGTGGGCTCGGCGTTCTCCGGCGGACAAGATAAGTTGCGCGCGTCACATGCTTCTCCGAGGCTTTGCGGTAGCAATTGGTCCAAAAGGCCAGGAAGGCCTTTTACTAAAGCTTTACGCAAGGCATTCCGGCATATCGTAAGTGAGCGTGTATCTTTGCCGTCCCCAACAAGCACAGCTCACGCACAATGCGCGTAACCGACTATTTCGCCCAGGCCAAAGGCAACACCCTCATCAGCTTCGAAGTCCTGCCTCCCCTGAAAGGCGGTAGCATGCAAGCCATTTTTGATACGCTGGACCCTTTGATGGAATTCAAGCCGCCCTTCATTGACGTTACCTATCACCGCGAGGAATACGTCTATAAACGCCGGCCAAGTGGTTACTACGAGAAGTCATCCATCCGCAAACGCCCGGGCACCGTCGGTATCTGTGCAGCCATCATGCACCGCTACGGTGTGGATGCCGTGCCCCACTTACTCTGCGGCGGTTTTACCAAACAGGACACCGAGAATGCCCTGATCGATCTTGGTTTCCTCGACGTGCAAAACGTATTGGCCCTGCGCGGCGACGCCCGCAAGTTCGAGGGCAAATTCATCCCCGAGCCCGATGGGCATCACTACGCTTCCGACCTGGTCCGGCAGATCAACGACATGAACAACGGGATTTATCTGGACGACCTCACCGTCTCCGACGAAGCCTCCCGCACGAACTTCTGCATCGGCGTAGCGGGCTACCCCGAAAAGCATTTCGAAGCACCCAACCGCGAAATTGACCTGCGCTACCTGAAAGAAAAAATCGCCGCTGGCGGGAATTACATCGTCACCCAGATGTTTTTCGATAACCAGAAGTACTTCGACTTCGTGGATGCGGTACGCGCCGCTGGCATCGACGCCCCAATCGTCCCCGGCCTCAAGCCCCTCACCAAGCTCTACCAGTTGCACAGCATTCCCCGCATGTTTTACATCGATTTGCCCGATGACCTGGTCAAGGCCATCACCGATGCCAAAACCGACGCGGCCCGGCTCCAGGTCGGTATTGAGTGGTGTATCGCCCAGAGCAAGGAGCTAAAAGAGCGCGGCGCCCCTTGCCTGCACTACTACACGATGGGCGATTCCAGCACGATTGAGGCCATTGCCAAAGCAGTATACTAAGGCTGTCTCCCGATCGGTCAGTTAGGTGTTGCAACGCAACTTTTGACGGTGGAAGGCATTTTTTTGAATCGTTGTCAGAACAAGGTTTGGTGAAAAAGAAGAATCGTTGGCAATAATCCTGCGCTCTTTCGGTAGTTTGGAGAAAAATTCTATGGCCTAAGGCAGCGTTAGCCCAACGGTTTCGTTACTTTTGTGTTAAGTTTTAGCGTTTACTCTGCCCTGCCCGAGGGATTGGCAGGGAAAATTATGAGGCCATAGCTTGTTTCTTACTCCGGGAATTATCATTTTTGCGGGGCAAAAGGCTCAGCTCTGGTTGATGTTTACGCAATAATATTTGCCTGCATACTATTCTTGGGATTTTTTGTTTTACGAACATGCAATACACGATCACGCAATTCTCCGGTTCCGGCGGCTCAGGCAATGCCGGATACACGCTTCCCCCAACACTTTGGTAAATCATGGCATCGTCCTGCAAAGACGAGCGCCCTCTCCCGTACGGATGCGTAGGGGTTACATAACATTCACAATTTTCAAACATTAAGTAGTAGTATGAAGCTTATTTCCAACCATTTTATGCGTGGTTGCCTTTTCGCGCTGTTTGTAGCGTTTACCGGCGTGCTGACGGCACAGACCACTGTAAACGGTACAGTAACTGACGCGGATAGTGGCGACCCCCTCATCGGGGCTAGTGTTCTCGTTACTGGAACCACCACGGGAACGGTAACTGATTTTGACGGCAAGTTTTCCATCAACCTGCCCGCCAACGCCGAATCCCTCACCATTTCTTACACGGGCTATTCAACCCAGGTTGTTGACATCAATGGCCAGACAACTTTCACCGTGTCACTCTCCTCTGGCGAGTTGCTGGACGAGGTAGTTGTTGTTGGCTACGGTTCGGTGAAGAAGTCTGATATCACCGGAGCGGTGGTTGCGCTTACGGAAGAGGATTTCAACGCCGGGGTGATCACCTCTCCCGAAGAACTCATCCAGGGCCGCGCGGCCGGTGTGCAGATTACGCAGACCAGCGGTGAGCCAGGAGCGGGCGTCAACTTCCGCATCCGTGGTACTTCTTCCGTGCGCGGTAACAACAACCCGCTTTTCGTGGTGGATGGTGTTCCGCTGTCCGGCGAAAACACTTCCGCCGACGGTTCCATCAGCGGTCTGGGTAACACCACCGCGCGTAACCCGCTCAACTTCCTTAACCCTAACGACATTGCCAGTATTGACGTACTCAAGGATGCCTCTGCAACGGCCATCTACGGTTCGCGGGGTGCCAACGGTGTTGTAATCATCACTACCAAGTCTGGTGCGGGTGAGCGTGGCTCATTGTCTTACAACTTCAGCGTAGGTTTTGCCGCAATTTCCCGTCGCTACGACTTGCTCAACGCCGATGAATTCCTTGACGCCTACACCGACTTCAACGGTGCTGCGGCTGCCGCCGTGCTGGATGGCGGTACCGAAACCGACTGGCAGGACGAAATTTTCCGCACGGGCATCACCACCAACCACAACCTCTCTTTTGGTGGCGGTAATACCGACGGCAACTACCGTTTCTCCGTATCTTACATGGACCAGGAGGGCATCGTGGAAGAGTCTGGCCTGCAGCGTCTTTCCGCTCGTTTCAACGGTACCAAGAAGTTCATCAACGACCGTCTGACCCTCGGTACGCAAGTAACGGTGTCTGACATCCACGACGACAACGTTCCCATCACGACCAACTCTGGTTTTGAAGGTGACCTGCTGGGCAACATCCTGAAAGCGAACCCGACGCAACCCGTTTTCCGCCCCGATGGTACCCTCAACCAATTGAGCAACACCGAGCCTAACCCGGTAGCGCTGCTGAACCTCTACGAAGGTTTCACCAATACCCTGCGCATGCTGGGCAACGTTTCTGCCGACCTCAAAATCGCCGAAGGCCTGAATTTCAAGACCGTCGTTGGTCTGGACCGTTCTTTCTCCAGCCGCGTTGATGCACAGTCCCGGGACTTGTTGGCCGGCACCGGGGTATTCGGTATCGGCCGTTTGAACCTGAACGATATCCAGGTGGAGAATGACCTGTGGGAAAACTACTTCACCTATACCAGGAAAGTGGGTTCAGTAGACTTCACCGGCCTTGTTGGCTATTCCTACCAGCGCTTCGAGCGTGCCGGAAAAGGAGCTGCTTACGCCGATTTCCGCACGTCTGACCTGGACATTATGATCAACAACCTGGCTTCTGCAAATCAGTCTTTGGGTAATGCAGGTGCTGTGGGTACGAACTCTTTCCGCACGGTAGACGAACTTCAGTCTTACTACACCCGGGTTAACTTCGGTATTTCCGATAAGTACCTCCTTACGGCTACCGTCCGTGCGGATGGTTCCACTCGCTTCGGTGGTGGAAACCGCTACGGTGTTTTCCCCTCGGCGGCTTTCAAATGGCGTATGATTGACGAGGGATTTGTGCCGGATGCATTCTCCGACCTCGGCCTGCGGGTAGGTTACGGTATCACGGGTAACCAGGAGTTGCCCCACAACCTCTACCAAACCCGCCAGCGTTACAGCGACTTTAACTTCAACAACGGTGTCGACAACATCGACGGTGGTAACCTGAGCACCATCGCCTTTGCCAACCCCGACCTGAAGTGGGAGTCTACCGCGCAGATCAACGCTGGTATTGACTTCGGTTTTGCCAACAACCGCATCTCCGGCTCTTTTGATTACTACCGCAAGAATACCAATGACCTCCTGATCCAGATCACCTCTGCTCAGCCGGCCGTTACGCCTTTCGTGTGGGACAACCTCGACGCTGACATCATCAACGAAGGGGTAGAACTTGCCCTTAACCTCGTCGCAGTAGACAAGGAAAACTTTGGCTGGGATATCTCTTTCAACGCCGGTTACAACAACAACGTAGTCAAAAACTTCAGCGGCTTGATCAATACCGGACAAATCAACGGTCAGGGTCTTACCGGTGCTTTTGCCCAGCGGATTGCCGAAGGACAGCCGCTTTACGCTTACTTCCTCCGGGAGTTCGGCGGTTACGATGCAGAAGGGGTATCCATCTATCCCAACGGTGACTTTCAGGAGTTCGTCGGTGCCAGCCCCCTGCCCACCCTTACCGGTGGCCTTACCAACATCTTCCGCCTGGGTAACCTCGACCTGAACATCTTCTTCTCCGGCCAGTTCGGTCACTCCATCTACAGCAATACGGCCAACGCCTTCTTCACCGCTGGCTCTCTGGCCAACGGCCGCAACGTAACCCGTGACGTAGTTGGAAACGGTGAAGGTCCCCTCAATGCCCCCGACGTATCCACCCGCTTCCTCGAGAAAGGTGACTTCGTACGCCTCCAGAACGTATCCCTCGGTTACACCGTACCCGTATCCGGCAACGTGTTCTCTAACCTGCGCTTCACCGTTTCTGGTCAGAACCTGTTCGTCATCACTGGCTACAGCGGCCAGGACCCCGAGGTCAGCATCAGCAAACCCATCAATGGTGTTCCTTCCATCGGGATCGACTACACGGCCTACCCACGGGCCCGTACCGTCACCATTGGTGTAAACGCATCATTTTAATTAACTTATGAAGTTAAACTGACAAATTGTTAATGCATTTGGGCGTATATTGGCCTGGAATTTCTGGGTATTCTTCCCAAGTGCATTAACATTTTTGTCCGTTTACTTTCCTAAATAAACAAGACATGAAGTCTAACTATCTTTCAAAAGGAATTATCGCCACGGTGGCTTTTTCCTTTTTTGCCTTCAATAGTTGTACCGACCTTCAGGTTGAAGAGATTGACTCGGTCGTCATTGAGTCTTCCGGCGGCGCGAGCGCAGGAGACCCTGCGCAGTTAATCGAAGCGGCGTACAACGACCTGAGCGTCTTCACCGACCAGGCCAATCTTTACAGCCTTTTCCAGCACCCTTCCGATGAGATGATCCCACCTACTCGTGGGGTAGACTGGGGAGACAACGGCGTATGGCGTACCCTGCACGCACACTCCTGGGACCCTACCCACGAGCAGGTGCTCAACGCCTGGAACGCCCTCAACCAGCGGATCTTCAAAACTGCAGAAATCCTGGCTTCCAACCCCAATGCGGAGCAAGCTGCCCAGGCCAACTTCCTGCAAGGGTTCTACATCTGGCACGTACTTGACCTCTACGGTCAGGTTCCTTTCCGTGAATTCGACGAAGGCGTGGACGTCCTTCCCCGCGTCCTTTCCCGTTCCGAAGCACTCAACCGTGCCATCGAGAGGGTAGAAGGTGCCATCAGCAACCTGCCCAGCGTGGGGCCCGGCGAGAACATCCGTGGCAGCAAAGCAGCCGCTTACGCCATCCTGACCCGGATGTACCTCAATAAAGCCGTTTACACGGCCGCCGACCCCGCTGGTCCCTACCAGCACGATCCCGCAGACCTCGACAAAGTGATTCAGTACGCGGATCTCCTCACGGCCGAAGGCTACGAGTTCGACGACGATTACTTCAGCATCTGGGAAGTTGGCACCGACAAAGAGCCCATCCTCGTCAGCAACCAAGGCTCCGGCCAGAACCGCTGGATGATGACGCTTCACTACAGCCAAAACCCCTCCGGCTGGAACGGCTTCACCACCATTTCTGATTTCTACGACCAGTGGGACCAGAACGACCCCCGCTTCGGCCGGGACGCGACGCCCGATGGAACGGCCTTCTCCGGCATTGGCGTCGGTATGCTCCAAGGACAGCAGTTTGATGACAACGGCAATATCATTATTGATACCCGCACGCAGATGCCCCTCCAGTTCACCGAAGAGGTGAAACTCGCCGGCGCACCAACTGCCCAGGGTATCCGCGTCATCAAGTACCACCCCGCCCGCGCTTCTAAATACATCATCCTCCGCTACGCCGAAGCGCAGCTGAACAAGGCCGAAGCGCAACTCCGCAAAGGAGACAGCGCCGGTGCCCTCGCCACCATCAACGCAATGCGTACCGCCCGCGGTGGTGCCACCTTGGGCTCCATTGACGAAGCAGCTATGCTGGCCGAGCGCAGCTTCGAAACCTACTGGGAAGGCCTCCGTCGCATCGACCAGGTACGTTTCGGAACCTTCACCGACAGCTGGACGGAAAAGACCAGTAGCGACCCCACCCGCGTACTCTTCCCGATCCCGCAACAGGCCCTGGACTCTAACCCCAACCTGCAGCAGAACCCTGGATACTAACCAGGAAATTGGAAGGGCCATTGCTATGAAATGACCCTGCCTGGCCGGAGAGAGCGAGTGGACCATCCGCTCGCTCTCTCCTTTTTACTACTTACCTATCTTTACTATGAAGTACCTTATTGGGGCGCTGACGCTGGTGCTGTGTTTGGCTTGTGGGAGCAAGGGAGGGCAGGAGAACTCCGTTGCAAATGGCCCACGCCTTTTTGACCTGATGCCCGCCGCCACCACCGGCCTGGCCTTCAAAAACGAGGTGGTCAATTCCTCCGATTTCAACATCTTCAACTACCGCAATTTTTACAACGGCGGCGGAGTAGCCATCGGCGACGTCAACAACGACGGCCTGGCCGACGTCTTCCTCACCGCCAACATGGGCCCCAATAAGCTCTACCTCAACCGGGGCAACTGGAAATTTGACGACGTCTCCACCACCGCAGGCATTGAACTGGCCGACAAATGGAGCACCGGCGTAGCAATGGTGGATCTCAATGCCGATGGCTGGCTCGACATCTACGTCTGCAACGCCGGCTTCCAAAAGGGCAGCGACCAGAAAAACAGCCTCTTCATCAATAACCAGGACGGCACCTTCCGCGAAGCTGCCACGGAATTTGGCCTGGCCGACGAAGGCTACACCACCCACGTCGCCTTCTTCGATTACGACCTGGACGGCGACCTGGATGCCTACATCCTCAACAACAGCTTCATCCCCGTTAACACCCTCAACTACAGCAACAACCGCGAACTGTACGCCCGCGACTGGAAAGTCCGCGACTTCCTTAAAGGGGGCGGCGACAAATTAATGCGCAACGACAATGGCAAATTCACCGACGTCAGCGAAGCTGCGGGCATCTACGGCAGCCTCATCGGTTTCGGGCTGGGCATCACCGTCGGCGACGTAAACGGCGATCTTTACCCCGACCTCTACGTCTCCAACGACTTCTTTGAGCGGGACTATCTCTACATCAACCAGCAAGACGGCACCTTCCGCGAAGAAGTAGAACAGCGCACCCGCCACCTCAGCCTGGCCTCCATGGGGGCGGATATGGCCGACCTTAACAACGACGGTGCGCCGGAGATCTTCGCCACCGAGATGTTGCCCGAAAGCGACTATCGCCGTAAAACCACGGTACAATTCGAAGACCTCAACGTCTTTGAACTCAAAAAACAACGCGGTTTCTACAACCAATACATGCACAACACCCTCCAGCTCAATACGGGCAACGGGGTATTCAGCGAAATCGCCCACTTCGCCGGCGTGGAGGCTACCGACTGGAGCTGGGGAGCACTCCTCTTCGACGCCGATAACGATGGCTTACGGGATATTTTCGTCTGCAACGGCATTTACCACAACCTGACCAACCAGGATTTTATCGACTTTTTCGCCAACGACGTCGTTCAGAAAATGGTACTGACCGGAGAGAAGGAATCCTTTGACAAAGTCCTGGCCCAGATGCCTTCCGAGCCCCTCGCCAATAAGTTTTTCCGGAACAACGGCGACCTCAGCTTCACCGACGTAACCCTCAGCTGGGGCGGCGATCTGCCCTCCTTCTCCAACGGTGCTGCCTACGGCGACCTCGACAACGACGGCGACCTGGACCTGGTTGTCAACAACGTCAATCAGGAAACCTTCCTGATGCAAAACCGCTCAGAAACGCTAGCCAACCAGCACCTCTCCGTTCTCCTGAAGGGCAGCGGAACAAACACCTTCGCCGTTGGTGCCCGCATTGACGTTTTCCAAGGAGAGGAAGTAAAGTCTGCTCAGGTTATGCCCACGCGTGGATTTCAGTCGAGCGTGGACTACAAAGCCATTTTCGGTCTGGGGCAAGGGCCAGGAGCAGATTCCCTCCGCGTGACCTGGCCAGATCGGACGGTCAGCACCCTGCTGCAACCTGCGGCCAATACCCTGCTTACCATCGACTATGCTTCCGCCACCCGCCGGGCTCCTGCGGATAAGTCGGCCCAGACGGAGTTGGCCGACCGCCCGTTTACGCCGGTAGACCTGGGACTTATTGCCCATCGGGAAGACGATTACCTGGACTTGCTCAACGAAGGCTTAGTCATCCGTTCCCTGACCAACGAAGGCCCCATTGCCGCCAGCGGAGACCTCAACGGCGATGGCCAAGACGATCTCTTTATCGGCGGTGCCCGCTACCAGGCCGCCCAATTGTACTTTCAGCAAGACGGCAAACTGGTCTTGCAGGAGCAATCCATTTTCCGGCAGCTATCGGAAACGGAAGACACGGGGATCGCCTTGTTTGACGCTGATGGCGACGGCGATCTGGATATTTTTGCCGGATCGGGCGGCAACTTTGATGGCGTCAATTCCCCCTTTCTGGGGGATAAGCTCTTGTTCAACGACGGGGCGGGCAACTTCAGCATGCGCAGCAATTCGCTGCCCCGTTACGCCTACAATACCTCCGTGGCCGTGCCGCTGGATTACGACGGTGACGGCGACCTCGACCTCTTCGTCGGGACCCGCGGCAAACCCCAGGACTACGCCGCCCAGACCGTCAGCTTCCTCTACGAAAACAACGGCACGGGATCGTTCCGCGACGTTACCCGGGAGCAAGCACCGGTTTTGGCATCCGTAGGGATGGTCACTGATGCGGTCTGGACATCGCTCGACAACGGGCCCGGCACCCGCGCCCGCGCCCTGGCCATTGTAAGTGAATGGGGAACGCCCCGCTTCTTTACTTTCAACGGCCAAAAACTGGAAGAAATGGAAACCAACCTGGCCAACTACGCCGGCTGGTGGTACGTCATTGAAGCTGCCGACGTGGACGGCGACGGCGACCAGGACTTCATCCTGGGCAACCGGGGCGAGAATTTTTACTTCAGCGCCGACGCCGAACACCCCGCTAAACTCTGGGTGGCGGACTTTGACAACAACGGACGCACCGAAAAAATCATGACGCAGCACCTGGACGGAAAAGATATGCCGCTGGCCATGCGCCGTAACCTGACCGCCGAACTGCCGGGCCTGAAAAAGACCATCCTCAAACACGAGGAATACGCCAAAAAATCGATACAGGATCTCTTTACGCACGAAGCGCTGGGAAAAGCCCGCGTGCTGGAGGCCAACTACTTCAAATCCGCCGTAGCCATCAATGAGGGCAACGGGCAATTTACCCTGCGCCCCTTGCCCAAGGAGGTTCAGCTCTCGTGCGTTTGTGACATCAGCTGTACGGACGTCAATGGCGACGGAGCGACTGACCTGATAATGGGCGGTAATTTTTCCGGTTTTCTCCCCCAATTTTCGCAGCTCGACGCGAGCTACGGCCACGTGTTACTCAACGACAACCAAGGCAATTTTGCCCTCCTGCCCAACCAGCGCAGCGGTTTTACCGTGGCCGGCGATATGAAGTCGCTGACCCGCATCAGCATCGGGGGGAGGGCCTATCTGGTGGCCACCGTAAACGACGCCCCCCCGCAGGTGTTTAGGTTGGAAAACGCGCCCGTTCAGTAAAAGGACGGTCTTCCGGGAAGATTTGCCGGCAAAAAAACATACCATGCAAGGAATGAATTCCTTTTTAAAAGCAGGACTATTACTATGGTTGGGCTTGGCTTTAGTGAATTGCGAACCGAAAAATGAGGCCCCAGCCAGCCAGCCTCCTTTTCAGTTGCTGCGACAGGCGGAGACTGGCCTGGATTTTCGGAATACCCTGACCCTTAGCCCGGAGTTCAACGTTTTCAATTACATGTATTTCTACAACGGTGGTGGCCTCGCCGCCGGGGATTTCAACCAGGATGGCCTGATCGATTTGTTCTTCACCAGCAACATGGGGGAGAACAAAATGTATCTCAACGAAGGCCAGTTGAAGTTTCGTCCGGTCGGCGCAGAAGCGGGCCTCGCGGGCCAAAGCGGCTGGACGACCGGAGCCTCCGTAGTCGATATCAACCAAGATGGTCTGCTGGACATCTACGTCTCGCAGGTAGGCAATTACCTCGTCCTGCAAGGCAGCAACCAGCTTTACGTCTGCCAAGGCATCGAAAACGGCACGCCGGTTTTCAAGGATATGGCCGCCGAATACGGGCTGGACCTGGTCGGTTTCGGTACCCAGGCCACTTTTTTTGATTACGACCTGGACGGCGATCTGGACCTTTTTCAACTCAACCACTCCCTGCACCAGAACGGCACCTTCGGCAAAAGGGCGGGCCTCAAAGACGCCCCCCACCCCTTGTCGGGAGACCGGCTGCTGCGCAACGACGGCGGGCGTTTTACCGACATCACCGCCAGCGCGGGCATCATCAGCTCCGTCGTTGGCTACGGGCTGGGCGTCGCGGCAGGCGACATAAACGGCGATGGCTGGCCCGATCTCTACATCGGCAACGACTTTCACGAAAACGACTATCTCTATCTCAACAACCAGGACGGCACCTTCCGGGAAGTGCTCACCGAGCAAATCCAGCACACCAGCCGCTTTTCCATGGGCGTGGATATTGCCGACCTCAACAACGACGGCAACGCGGAAATCCTTTCCCTCGATATGTTGCCCGAAGACCCGGTCATCCTGAAAAGCTCGTTGGGCGAAGACGGTTTTGACGTCTTTAAATTCAAGCTCGGTTTCGGGTACAACCCCCAGTTTTCGCGCAATACCCTGCAACTGAACAACGGTGACGGTTCCTTCAGTGAGATCGGGGCCTTTGCGGGTATTCACGCTACGGACTGGTCTTGGGCCCCGCTTTTCTTCGATATGGACCACGACGGGCTGAAGGATTTGTTCGTCAGCAACGGCATTCCCCGGCGGATGAACGACATCGATTACATCAACTTCAAGACCAACGATGACCTCAAATTCAAGGAAAGCTTCAATGACATCAATAAGGATGATCTTTCCTACGTGGATAAAATGCCAGAGGTCAAAATAAAGAACAAGTTTTACCGCAACCAGGCCAATCTGCGCTTTGAAGACCTCAGCGAGGTGGTACGCAACGGCGCAGTATCCTACTCCAGCAGCGCCATAGTGGCCGACCTGGACAACGACGGGGATCTGGACGTGGTGACCAACAACATTGACGACGAGCCCTTCGTGTACGAGAACCTCATCAATGGCCAGCCCGGGCGGGGGCATTATTTACAATTGGACTTGCGCGGACCCACTGGCAACCGCAATGCCATCGGGGCTTCTGCCATCGTTTATGCCGCTGGTAGTCGTAAGATTTATGAAAATTACCCCGTGCGCGGCTACCAATCCAGCAGCGCCGGCCCCCTGCACCTTGGCCTGGGGGGGGTAGAAGACATTGACTCCATTCTTGTCGTCTGGCCCGACCGCACTTACACCCGTATGCCGACGGTGCAATACGACACCCTGCTGACGGTTGCCTGGGAGGCGGGCTTGCCTGCCTACGACTTTTCGCGGCGTACCGTGGCCAGTCCTGCTGAACTGGCGCTGGAGGACATTACGCAGGAAACTGGTATTGACTTTTTCCACGAGGAAAATCCCTTCGTCGACTTTACGCGCGAGCCCCTCATTCCCCACATGGTCTCCACCGAAGGGCCAGCCCTGGCGGTGGGCGATGTGAATGGCGATGGGTTAGACGACTTCTTCGTGGGGTCTTCCAAACGCTTTCACAGCGCCCTGTACCTCCAACGGCCCGACGGGTCCTTTCAGCAAAGCGATGCTCGGGCAATTTACCAGGACAGCATTTTTGAAGACGTTGATGCTGCCTTTTTTGACCTGGAAAATGACGGCGATCTCGATCTGGTGGTCGCCGCCGGCGGCAACGAGTACTTTGCCAACCAGGAGCCCCGCGGCCAGCGCGTCTACGTGAACAACGGCCAAGGCGAATTTACCCGGCAGGCTGTTTTCCCCGACCTCTTCATGACCGCCTCCCGGGTGTTGCCCGCCGACGTCAATGGTGATGGGCTTACGGACCTCTTCTTTGCCGGCCGCGTCGTTCCCCGGTTCTACGGAGAAATCCCGGCCTCCTACCTCTTCATCAACCTGGGCAACGGACAATTCGAGGACCGCACTGCCGACTGGTCCCCAGAACTACCCGCAGCAGGCATGGTGAAAGACGGGCAGTGGGTGGATCTGGACCAGGACGGAGACCAGGACCTCCTCCTGGCCGTAGACTGGGAGCCCATTTTGCTGTTTCAAAACGAGGGCGACCGCTTCGTCCGGCGGGAACTCACTACCGTAGCCGGCTGGTGGAATACGGTAGAGGCGGCCGACTTTGACGGTGACGGCGACCTGGATATCCTGGCGGGTAACCTGGGCGCGAACAACAAATTCAAACCCACCCCCCAAACTCCGCTTTCCCTCTACCTCAACGATTTTGATGGCGATGAGAAACTCGACCAGGTGCTGACCTATTACGTGAAAGGGGTGGAAATCCCTTTCGCCAGCCACTCCGAATTGATGAAGCAGTTTCCGTCCATGAAGAAGCGCTACCTCTTTGCCCAGGACATGGCCAAATCCAGCATGGACGAAATTTTTGGGAAGGACAAACTGACGAAGGCCAAAAAAATTCAGGTCACCCAGTTGGAAAGCGCCTACCTGGCCAACGACGGCAACGGCAATTTCTCCACCGAACTGCTCCCCGATCCCCTCCAGTATTCCACCCTCGGCGCGGCCGCCCGGATGCCAGCCATGGAAAATGGCGGCAGCACCTGGCTGGTGGGTGGTAATTTCAAGGGGTCCAACATCGAAATGGGCTGGTACGACGCCAGCACGGTACAGGCCCTGACGGTGAGCCCGGAGGGAGTCCTCGGGACCCAGCGCCTGGGGAATTTGCGCATTGATGGCGAGGTCCGCGCCATTCGTCCCATTACCGTTGGCGGCCGCCCGGCCTTTCTCGTGGCTAGAAATAATGCTGCGTTGAAATTACTGCGGGTGCCACAGTAAAGTACCTGTGCTGGGACTTCCGTTGCTCATGGTCCCTGTAGCTGCACCTGCGGCCGCGCCAAATGGCTGCTCGCCAGCAGCAAAAAGAGGGGAGGTTGGGAAAATCAAAAAGGAGCCGGGGAAAACCCCAACTCCTTTTCATTTTGGTAGCGCGAGGGTGACTCGAACACCCGACCTTGCGATTATGAATCGCACGCTCTAACCGGCTGAGCTACCGCGCCAAAGGCGCCCAACCCAGGTGGCCCTGGGCTTAAGCGGGTGCAAAGATAAGCGCTCCGTTTATTATGAGCAACAGTGGAAAGGAAAATTAGTGGGAAGGTGTGGCAGCACCCCGGCTTTAGAGCATCTTCCGCCACGCACCGGGTTTCAGCCAAAGACCGTAGGCCAGCGCCGTGAAGAAGGTGAACATGGCGTACACCAGGGCGGGTTTGAGCATTTGCTCGTTTTGCAGCAAGGTAGAGGTGATCAGAAAAGTCAGGCTCGTATTCTGGATACCAACCTCCACGCCCAGCGTGATCTGGGCATTGCGCCCGAAGCCAAAAAGCCTGCCAAAAACGTGGCCGGAGAACAAGGCCAGGACATTAACGAGCAAGGAGGCGGGCAGGATGATGCCAATTTCTGCCAGCGTCAGGTTGCTGCCCCCGGCGCTGCTGGGCGCAAACAATTTGAGACCGAACAGGATGCCCAGCAGTACGACGCTGACCCAACGAAGCTGCCGCTGCAAAACCTCCGCCCGCTCCTCCCACCGTGCCCGGAAGACCATGCCCAGAAGGACGGGAATCAGCACCACCACAAAAATCCGCGCCGCCGTAGGGAGCACCGGGAGGTGGGCCAGGCCCTCGCCCGTCCAAAACACATCCAGCCCCAAATTCACAATGAGCGGGATGGTGAGCATGGACAAAAAAGTGTTGCAAATCGTCAGGCTGACCGCCAGCGTAGTATTCGCCTTCAGGAGATAGCTGATGAAGTTACTCGTTAGGCCACCCGGGCAAGCCGAAAGAATCACGAGGCCCGTGGCAAAGGCTGGAGGAAGGTCCAGCAACAGCGCCACCCCAAAGGCCAAAGCTGGTAAGTACAATAGTTGCAGGAGTAACCCAAGTACCAACACTAGTGGCGATGTAAACAATCTTCTGAAAGATAAAGCTTTGAGACTCAATCCAATACTGAACATGACAACGGCGAGCACCAGGGCGATTAGCAGATCGAGCATAAATTTTTTTTACAAATCTTTGGCAGGTTCGAGTATTGTACTTAACTTCGCAATCAAGTTGGAGAGACTACGTATCACCAACTTAAGAACGATGGGTGCCTGCTCAGGCTACTCATAAATTTCTGGGTGTTGGTTTGCCCCAACATTCTGAAGATGTTAATAGGGTTTTAGGTGTTTATTTCTGGACCGGCTGTGCTTTGCACAACCGGTCTTTTTATTTTTATTATTTCCATCTTTTTTCTCATTGTGAGGCTGTTTTTTGGGTCGTTAGCTATTGATAATCAGGTGGTTAATATGCCAGAAAATGGAATTTTGGCGGTATCGGTAAATAATCCCGGATTTCGGCCGTGATTTTTGGCATTTTCCCGCTGGTATGGCCCGGTAGCCGGGCGTTGGGCTGGCACCTGCTTACTCCGTTCCCTGGGCTACGGCGGCTTCCAGTTCTTCGTACCAGGCGGTGCCGTATTTGCGTTCCAGCGCGGGCCGGGCGAACTCAAACACGCGGATTTTCTCCTGGGCTCCCCGGGTGCAGGCGGCCGAGCAGATGTCCCAACGGTCATAGTTGAGGGCTTCAAAACGCACCTCCGGCCGCGACTTCACCCGGATGGGGTAGAGGTGGCAACTGATGGGCTTCTTCCAGTCGGTAAGCCCCGCCTGGTGGGCCTGCTCGATGCCGCACTGGGCAATGCCGAGCGCGTTTTTGGTGAGGTAGGCACAGGCGCCGTTGGCGAGCAGGGGCGTATCGTGTCCACCCGTTTCCGGGGATTTGGTATAGCGCCCCTGTGCTGCGATGGCGGCGCGGCCTTCGGGGCTGAGCAAAGGCGCGATGCGGGGGTAGATGTCGTCGAGGATGGGCAGTTCTTCCGCTTCGAGGGGCGCACCAAAATCGCCTTCCCAGCAGCAGGCACCCTTGCAGGCGCTCAGGTTGCAGGCAAATTGTTCTTCGACGACGTCGGTACTAACCAGCACGGATCCAATCAGGTACATAGGTAATGGTATGAAGGCGGCAACGGCCCTGGCGGGGATTTCCTTCCGGGAGCGCTGAAATTGGGGAGGGGTAAAATGCTTAACGCAAGAGGGTGGGGCATGGTTATGCGCTGCGGACTTCAGTGGCCGGAATCCAGCGGATCCCAGCTGGCCAGCAGGGCTTCGGCGGTGCTCAGCGCGCGCAGCCCCAGGAGGTCTTTAACCTGGTGGCGGCAGCTGGTGCCGTTGGCGACGAGCTTGGTGTGGGCAGGCAAAGTACGGAGATGCCGCAGCAGGGAGTCTTCGGCGATGCGCGTGCTCAGGTCATAGTGCTCCGCTTCGTAGCCGAAGGAGCCTGCCATCCCGCAGCAGCCACTGTCCAGAAGGGTAACGGAAAAATTGGCGGGCAGCGCGAGCGTTGCGGCGCACTGGGCGGCTTCGCCCAGGGCTTTTTCGTGGCAGTGCACGTGCAAGACCAGTCGGGCGGGGTGGGGCCCAAAGCTGGCGGGGCTGAGCCGTCCTTCGGTAAATTCCCGGAAGAGAAACTCATCGAGGGTATAAACGTGCCGGGCCAGGGCGCGGGCGGTTTCGGCTTCCTGGCCACGGAGCAGCTTGGGGTATTCATCGCGGAAGCCCAGCAGTGCAGAGGGTTCGAGGCCCACCAGGGGGGTGCTGGCCGAGACGAGGGGGGCGAAGGTGGCTACGTTGCGGCTGGCGCGGCGGCGGGCGGCGTTGAGGAGGCCTTTGCTCAGTTGGGCGCGGCCGCTGCTGGCGTGGGCGGGCCACACCACCTGGTAGCCCAGCCGGCGCAGCAGAGTGATGGCGGCGCGGCCGGTGTGCGGATCCTGGAGGTCGGTGAATTCGTCGCCGAAGAGGTAAACCGTGGGCCCGGTGGCAGGTGCAGGGGTGCGTTGCCACCAGGTGCGCAGCCGCTCGGCCGGGAAGACGGGCAAACTGCGCTCCGGGGCGATGCCCGCCAGGCGTTTGAGGACGGGGGCAGTGGTGCGGAGCAGGAAATTGGCCAGCTTTGGCAGACAGCTCCCCAGGGCGTACAGGTGTTCGTTGGCGGCAAACAGGCGCGTCCGCAGGCTCACCCGCCCCCGCTGGTAGAGGTACTCGGCGCGCAGGTTGGTCATGTCCACCGAGCTGGGGCATTCGCTGGTGCAGGCCTTGCAGGCCAGGCAGAGGTCGAGGGCCTCGGCCAGGGCGGGGTGGCCGAAGGGTTCGGCGTGTTGGTGCTGCGTGAGTACCTCGCGCAGGGTATTGGCGCGGCCGCGGGTGCTGTGTTGTTCTGAAAGCAAGGCGCGGTAACTCGGGCACATGGCCCCCCCTTCCAGTTTGCGGCAATCTCCGGAGCCATTGCATTTTTCTACCGCGGCCAGGAGGCCTCCTTCGCGGCTGAAGTCCAGCGCCGTCCGGTACTCCGGCGTGGGCTGGTCTGCGGCGTAGCGGAGGCCTTCGTTCATCGGGGGGGCTTCGACGATCTTGCCGGGGTTGAAGAGGTTTTGGGGGTCGAAAGCCCGTTTGAGGCCTACCAGGAGTTGGTAGACTTCGGGGCCCAGCAAGTCGGGCAGAAACGGTGCCCGCACCCGGCCGTCGCCGTGCTCACCGCTGAAGCTGCCCCGGTAGCGCTTGACGAGGGCGGCCACGTCTTTGGTGATGTGGTAAAAGTCGGTGCGGCCCTGGGTGGTTTTGAGGTCCAGGACGGGCCGCAGGTGAATCTCCCCGGCTCCCGCGTGGGCGTAGTACACGGGGTGTTGGCCGTAGAAGTCCATGAGTTTGGTAACGTCGGCGATGTAGTCGGCCAGGTCCGGCAGGGCTACGGCGCTGTCTTCAATGCAGGCTACGGCTTTGGCGTCGCCGACCATATTGCCGAGGATGCCCAGGCCGGCGGCGCGGAGGGCCCAGACCTGGTTGGCGGCGGGGCTGCCGGCGAGGACGGGCTGGGCGTAGGGGGCCTCGCCGGCCAGCTGGCTGGTGGCCGCCAGGGCAAGGGCGGCGGCGGCAGCGTCGGTCTCCGCCCGAAACTCCACCAGCAACAGGGCGCGGGGTATGCCGACGACGAAGCGGGCGTTTTTGCGTTGTTCGGGGTTTTCGAGGGCCAGGCGGAGGATGGTGTCGTCCATCAACTCACAGCTGAAGGGCCGGTGTAGCATCACGGCCTGGGTGGCGCGGAGGGCGGCGTCGATGGAATTGAAGTGAAGGGCTACCACGGCCGTACCCGCGGGGGGCAGGGGCAGGATGCGCAGCGTCAGGCGGGTGGTGAAGGCCAGGGTTCCTTCCGATCCGGCCAGGAGGGTGCAGAGGTTGAAGTCGGGCCCCGCCGGGTCGAAGGGCTTTTGCCGGGCGATGAGGTCGAGGGCGTAACCCGTATTGCGACGCTGAATAGCGGGGTTGGGAAAAGCTTCGGCGATGGCGCGGCGGGTGGCAGGGTTGGTCAGGGTTTGGGCAAGGTAGCGGTGGGCACGGGCGAGGGCTCCGGTGGCCGTTCCTTGCTCCAGGTCCTTTGCCTGCACCTGCGGCCGCGCCCCGATGTCGTGTACCTCCCCATCGGAAAGCACCACGCGGGCGGCCAGCGTATGATCGCGCGTGCTGCCTACGGTGATGCTCGTGCTGCCGCAGCTGTTGTTGCCGAACATGCCGCCCAGGGTGCAGCGGTTGGCGGTACTGGTGTTGGGCCCGAACCAATAGCCGAGGGGGCGGAGGGCGGCGTTGAGTTGGTCGCGGACGACGCCGGGTTCAACCACCGCGTAGCCCTCAGCGGTGTTGATTTCGAGGATCTGGCGGAGGTGTCGGCTGACGTCGACCACCAGTCCGCCGCCGACGGCCTGTCCGGCCAGGCTGGTGCCCCCGGCCCGGGGGGTGATGGAGATGCCGTGCTGGGCAGCGAAGCGGACGCAGGTCACAATATCCGCTTCGTGGCGGGGGAAAGCCACGGCCAGTGGCAACTCCCGGTACACACTTGCGTCGGTTGCGTAGAGCATCCGGTGGGCTTCATCGAAGTGCAGTTCGCCCGTCAGGGCAGCGGATAAATCAGACCAGGGGGGAGAGGAAACAAGCATCCTCGCAAAAATAATACGGGAAAACGGGCCGTTTGCTGGTTTCCCTACCGGAGCCCCGTATCTTTGCCATGTCTTATGGCTGATTCGGTGATCCTACGTTCTATAGTAGTGAGACTTCCGGTTGGTCGCGTTGCTAAATTATCCCGATTTGCGCCTATCTGCTTGCTGCTTTGTTTTTTTTCTAGCTTTTTCCCTCGCCGCCCAGCCGGGAGGAGAATACAATGCCATAGCCAACCGACTGGCCGAATACGGCCGCCAAACAATGGCCTGGAACGTAGAAGGCTTGCTGGATTTGACGGACCCCCAGCTGTTTGAAATCGTCCCCCGCGAAGTGTTGGTCCACCAGTTCAACAACCTGCAATCGGACGAAAACATCACCATCAAGGTTACCGACTTTACCGTTGACCGCATTGGGGAAATCGTCAGCAGCCGGGGGGTGGATTACGCACCGGTCGATTTTCACCACGGCATCTCTTTTCACCTCGTTTCCGCAAAGTACTGCGAACCAGACAACCTCCAGCGGGTGGTGCGGATGCTGGAAAAGAATTACGGCAAGGTGACGGTGGACCGGACCAGGAACATTCTGAAGGTAACCACCCGCAAATCCATGTTTGCCATCCGGAGGAAGGAAAACGCGCCTTGGTATTTTGTAGAATACCGGCCGGAGAATGCGTCGATGATTGATTTGCTGGTGCCGGCGGCGGTGCGGGAGATGTCGAATTGAGGGGGTTAGTATTATCGTGGCTTTCGTCCGACCTTTCAGGCGGGGAAGGTATTGTCGCGGCTTTAGCCCGACTATACAGGTCTGGCTAAAGCCGCGACAATACCTGGGGGTCAGGCTGAAGCTGCGGCAGTACCCATCACTACCTTTGGTGTATATTGCAAAAAAAGCCTCCGTCAAAATGCCTTCTAACGCCGCGCTGATCCACCAATTTTACACTGCCTTTGCTGCGGGTGATGCCGCCGGGATGCTGGCTTGCTACGCGGATAATGTCGTTTTCGAAGACCCTGCGTTTGGGATGTTGCGCGGCGAGCGGGCCAAAAATATGTGGAGGATGCTGCTTTCCCGGGGGGGCAGTGAGTTGCGGGTGAGCTACGGAGAGGTGGCGACAACGGGCGACCGGGGCAGTGCCAGCTGGCGGGCAGAATATTTCTACGGGCCCAAGCGACGCAAAGTGGTCAATGAAATTCACGCCTCCTTCGTGTTTCAAGACGGCAAAATCATCCGCCACACCGATGTGTTTGATCTTTGGAAGTGGTCGCGGCAGGCACTAGGGCTGCCGGGGTGGTTGGTGGGTTGGTCGCCCATGCTGCGGCGAAAAATCCGGGCTTCTACCGGGCGCTTATTGGATGGTTTTGCCGGAGGGGAGTAGTGCCGGGAGGATTCCCGTAAGTCATCTGACCCTAACGCTGCCCAAACCCGATGTCGAGCCCCAACTGGTTGATGCCGCCGCCGAGGTGGTAGGTGCTGCGTCCGTAGGCCAGGGAAAAGCGTTTGGTGCGGAAGGCGAAGCCGAAGGAGTAGCCCGCGCCGCTGCGAAAATCCACCAGGCGAAGTTCTCGGCGCAGGCCGTGGTTGTAGCCAAAGCGGAGGCGAAAGTTGCGGGCCTTGCCGATGAGGAGTTCGCCGTTGAAGACGAAGTGGCGGGCGAGGTTATCCAGAAATACGGCACCGGCGCCGCGTTCGGCCAGCTGATCATCGGGGCCCAGCGTGAGGGAGGTGTTTTCGGCGTCGGGGTCATCGTAGAGGATGTTCCAGCGGTCGAGGTAGCGGTAGATAAGGGAAAATCGGAAGGGGAGGTAGCGCAGTTCGCGGTTGATGCCGAGTTGGAGTTCGAAGGGTAGGGGTTCGCGGCCGCTGAGTTCGTCGTAGGTGGAAAGCTGGCGGCCGGCGTTGCGGGCCAGCAGGCTGATGCCGAAGCGGCCGGAGGTATCCTGGTAGTGAACGGCAAGGTCAGTGGCCAGCCCGATGCTTCCGTAGCCCGCGAGCTGGGAGGATACGACCTTGAGGTTGGCCCCGAGCGAAAGCCGATCTTCAATCTGGTGGCCAGCGCCGATGGTCAGGGCATAGTCGGAAGCCGAGAAGCTTCCTTGCACGGTCCCTGTGTTGTCGCGCCGCACCAGGTCCCCCCCGTAGTCCACGTATTGCAGGCCGACTTGAAAGGTTGTTTTGATGGACTCGCGGTAGTGCCCGTAGGCCAGGGAGCTGTTGCTGATGCCCGCCGGGTGAAAGGCGTGGCTGAGGGCCGCCCTGCGGTCCATGCGGTGATTGAGCAGACTGGGGTTGCGCAGGGCCAGGCTCAGGTCATCGTCCATCAAGGCAATGTGGTGCCCCCCCATGGCCGCGATGGTAGCGGAGTTGGGCAGGTTGAGGAACTCGTAGGCAGAAATGCCACCCACCTGGGCGGTAAGGGGGGCGGTGAGGCAGAGCCAAAGGAAGAACGACAGAATCCGCATGGGTAAGTTTGGTAGAGGTCGGAAGGTAAGGGCCGGAAAGATAGGCCCCCAGGGTTGGGGACAGGGCTTTTCTCTGCTACCAAGATAGGGCTGCGGGGGGGAATGTGGCGCTGGGAAGAGGATTTAACAGATGGGGAGGGCTTTTTTTTGGGGGCTTGGGTCGGGCAAGGTATTGTCGCGGCTT
>NZ_JACSIT010000139.1:0-40620 GCF_014349155.1 Neolewinella lacunae | reverse complement strand
GCCGCGACAACACCGGCTAGAAGGCGCGGAGGATATCGTACTGGGCGACGAGGTGCTTGCGGCCGCTGCGGTCGGTAGCAACTACGGCGGGATTTTCTTTGGAGATGTGCTTGCCGAGTTCGGAGAGGGTCATATCGGTGCTCACCTCGGGGAAGGGTTTGCGCATGATGTCGGCCACTGTCTTTTCGGAGTGTTCCAGGGGGTTGGCCAGGAGGAAATTCAGCACATCGGTTTCGATGATGGCACCGACGATGGTTTCGCCGTCGACTACGGGTACCTGGCTGAAATCGTACTGCTTCATCATTTTGAGGGCTTCGCGGACGCTGGCGCTGGGGGCGATGCTGGCGAAGGCACTTTCTTTTTTCTGGGTAATCAGGTCGCGCACCCGCAGTTCGGTATCGAGGAAGCCGCGGTCGCGCATCCAGTCGTCGTTGTAAAGTTTACCGATGTAGCGGCTGCCGTGGTCGTGGATGACAACAACGACCAGGTCGTCGGGCTTCAGGCGGTCGCGCAGTTGCAGCAGGCCGGCTACGGCGGAGCCAGCGGAGTAGCCCAGCAGCAAACCTTCTTCCCGGGCCAGGCGGCGGGCCATGACGGCGCCGTCCTTGTCGGTGACTTTCTCGAAGAGGTCAATAACGCTGAAATCGACGTTGGCCGGAAGGATGTCTTCGCCGATGCCTTCGGTGATGTAGGGGTAGATTTCTTTCTCGTCGAACTCCCCCGTCTCGTGGTACTTTTTGAAGACGGATCCGTAGGTGTCAACGCCCCAGACCTGCACGGCGGGGTTTTGTTCTTTGAGGTACCTGCCGGTGCCGGAGATGGTGCCACCGGTTCCTACGCCAACGACGAGGTGGGTGATTTGCCCATCGGTCTGTCGCCAGATTTCCGGACCGGTGCTTTCGTAGTGGGCCAGGCGGTTGCTCAGGTTGTCGTACTGGTTAAACCAGAAGCTGTTGGGGATTTCCTCGCTCAGGCGGCGGGCAACGGAGTAGTAGCTGCGCGGATCTTCGGGAGTGACGTTGGTGGGGCAAACGATGACCTCCGCTCCCATGGCGCGCAGGATGTCGAGTTTCTCCTTGCTCTGCTTATCGGAGGTGGTGAAGATGCAGCGGTAGCCCCGGACGCAGGCGGCCAGCGCCAGGCCCATCCCCGTGTTGCCGCTCGTGCATTCAATGATCGTGCCCCCGGGCTGGAGGCGGCCATCGGCTTCGGCATCTTCCACCATTTTGAGGGCCATCCGGTCTTTGATGGAATGGCCGGGGTTGAAGGTCTCGACCTTCATCAGTACGCGGCAGGGGAGATCGCGGACGACCTTATGCAGTTGCACAAGGGGCGTATTACCGATCGTCTCGAGGATGTTGTTTTTGATGTCCATAATAAAAACGGTCATTTGATTCGGGCCGCGCGAAGGTACGGGTTATTGGGGCTTTACCCCGCCCTTCCGGTTCTGACCCGGCTCCAGGGAAGTCAAAGCTTGGTTTTTTAATGGTGGGATGGTTGGGGAGTTCATAGTTTGGTAGTCGTTAGTTCAGTAGTTCAGTAGTTCAGTAGTTTAGTAGTTTAGTAGTTCAGTAGTTCAGTAGTTCAGTAGTTTCCACCTAAATTATAAAGTAGGAACTATGAACTATGAACTATGAACTATGAACTATGAACTATGAACTATGAACTATGAACTATGAACTATGAACTATGAACTATGAACTATGAACTATGAACTATGAACTATGAACTACGACCTACTCCCGCTTCCAAACCAGGAGCCTGGGGCCAATGGTATCGTAGGGCACAAAGACTTCCAGCAGCCGGGCTTTGAGGGGCGTTTCGGCTTCGGGGTCTTCGGCGCGGCCGATGAGGTATTGCAGGGTGGGGTTGGCGATGAGGCGCTCGGCTTCGGCCCGCTCGTCAATCTGGAAAGCTTCGACGTGGTGGTCGAGAAAAAGCAGGGAGGAGTGGACGTAGGGCGTGGGAGCGGGCCGGTCGAGCAGGTGGTAGGTGATTTGCCAGCCGTTGATGGGGAAGAAAGTTTCTCCGGGCTGCAGGCGGGGCTCCAGGTAGGCGGCGATCTGGGCCGACTGGTCTTCTTTTTTGCCGAAGTATCCGTAGAACGCCAAGCCCAGGCTCAGGGAAGCAACGACCAGCAAGGCAGGGCCCCAGCGCTGTACACTTGCCCCGCGTAGCCAGGGATAGACGGTCAGGCCGGAAGTCCACCACGTTGCCGCCAGCAGGGCCAATACCGGATGCAGTTGGATCTGGTAGTGGCCAAAGCGCTTGCCGGTGAGGAGAACGACGACCGTGACCAGCAAAAATTGCAGCAGCAGGTAAGTGCCCCAGCGGATGCTTGCCTTGCTCCTCATCCGCCAGCTTTGCACCTGCGCTCCGGCGCCCAAAAGCACGAACGGGGCGTAGCGCAGCAGATAGTCCCCCAGGTATTTCAGGCGCAGGTACCAGGGCAAATCCACCGGATAGGCGGCGCTGACCTCGAAGGTGAAAAAGTAAAATTCCGGCAAGAGCCCCTGCCGCTGGAAGTAAAAAAAGACGAAGGCCAGCGGCAGCGCAAAAGTGCCCACCAGCGCCGCGCCACCCGCAAAGAGCCGGGCCCAATCTCCGCGCCGCCCGTAAAACCAGACCAAAAACAGGCCAATGGCCAAAGCTTCTGCGGCCGCAAACGGCTTGATGATGAAGGCCAGCCCCAGCAAGCCACCCGCCACGGGCCAGTGCCAAAACGGCGGATCAGCCCCCTCCCCCAGCCGGGGAGCCACGGCGAGGGCAACGGCGGCGATGGTGAAGAGGTTGAAGAAAATTTCGGTATTGGGGGAGAGGCCGTAGTAAGTAAAAATGCTGCAACACCAACAGTAAATGATGCCCGCCGCCAGCCCCACGCGCGTACTGCCCGTAGCCCGCCGCCCCGCCCAGTACAGGCCCCAGGCACCGAGGCCGACCACCAGCGCGGCGGCCAGCCGCAGCGCAAAGATGCTGCCGCCCGTGAGCGAAATTAAGGCGGCGTATATCCAGAAAATGCCAATGGGCTTGGTGTCCACCACGTCGCGCAGGTAACGCTCGCCGCGCAGCAGCTCATCGGCAATGACGATGTAGGTACTCTCGTCGTGGTCCACCACCGAGATGAAAAAAGAACCCCAGCGGAGCGCAACGGCCAGGGCGAAAAAGAGCAGGAGAGAATGGGAGGCACGCATGGGGCAAAGGTAGCCCGCGCGCGGCTGGGCGAAAGGACGCTTTTGGGAGAAGGAGCAGGGAGGGAGCCGCAGCAGGGGCGCACCCTCTTCCGCTGGCGTGCTACACCTCCGCAATCCGTGAGTGCAGTTGCCGCTTTTCTTCCCAGTCGAGAATGAGACCCTCGATTTCGTCGGCGGAGAGGTAGTATTTCCGCAGGCGTTTTTTGTAGCGCTGAGGGAGGGTGGTGTGGGCAAAAAGGTACTGCTTGGTGGCCACAATCTCGCGCCCGAAGCCGTGGCGGATGGCAAAAGTATCGGCCCGCCGCTCCGCCTTCCTGAGGTAGGGAGACCAAAGGGCGTAGCGCAGCCCGAAACTGATCATGCCCAGCAGGGGGCGGTCGAGAAAGTCCATGACGTGCCCCAGTTCGTGGGCAAACCAGCCTGCGACAACGGCTTTGGGGAGTTCCTGCACGCGCACGTGGTTCGTCACCGTCAGGTGGTTGCTGATGTCAATGCGGTATTCGCGGGTGGCGCGGCGGAAAAAGCGGCGGTTGATCACCGGCTGGGCGCGCATGGTGCTGCGGGCAATGGCGGCCTGGCGGAGGTAAATGGTGCGGCCAGCCAGGGCGGGGTAGGCGGCCAGGACTTCCGCAAACCAGGCGCGCAGCGGCCCCGGGGGCACCTCCTGGAAAATCAGGTTCTCGGGATAAGTCGTCATACCCAAGCCCCAACGGCCGCAGTTGCCCTGCGGTTGTGGGAAAAAAATACGGGGCAGCGAACACCGCAAACCAGGCTTCCGTTGTAGTTTTCATAAGTGACTGAAAAGCACTTCATTACATTACCCAACCAAATCCAGATAACCATGTTACGTTACGCCCTGATCTTTTTTATTGTTGCCATCATCGCCGCTTTTCTCGGATTCGGCGGAGTAGCCGGTGCCATGGCCGGAATCGCCAAGATTCTGTTCTACATCTTTATCGTCTTGCTCGTCGTAAGCCTCATCTCAGGCTTGGTGAAAAAGGCATAAACCACCTCGCAACCAACGAACATGAAGCCGTACCCGCGCTCTCCCGTGCGGCTACGGCTTCTCAATTTATCCCATCATGCGACTGATCATCAATAAAACCAGTTTCCTCTTTTTCCTGCTGCTGCTCGCGGCCTTTACCCTGCTGGGGCAGACGGAAGGCGGACCCTACGACGTCAACGCTCCCTCTACCAAGGTGCCACCCTCCTGGCTCGACGGGCCGGTGCTGTGGATCGGCCTGGTGGCGGCCATCCTGGTCGTTTTGCTGATTTTTTTGCGCCGGGGCCAAAGCCCAACCAACAGCAAACTGCACAAATACTAGCCAGCTTTTTTAAGTAGGGCGCGGCCGCAGGTGCTCCCCCCCGGCCCCCCGGAGGGGGGAGAAAAGACAGGGAGCAAAGGAAGCTGAGAGAATGGATAGGGCGCAAGGAAAGCGTACCCAGAAACCAAAGAAAAAGCCCCTTCGCCGGAATACGGGAAGGGGCTTTTTTGTGGAGCCACCCATCGGACTCGAACCGACGACCTATTCATTACGAATGAATTGCTCTACCAACTGAGCTAGGGTGGCTGCTACAGCGGGCCGCAAAGATAAACCCGCACCGGGATTTGCCCAAGCCTCCGTCCCCAAAGGCAAGAAAAAAAGTTTTACCCTGTGGCCCGCCTTTCGTCCGTCTGCCTGCCACCAAGCCCGGCAATGCACTACCTTTGCGGCCGCTTATGAGTACGCAGAAGACAGAAATCGCCCGCCGCCGCACCTTCGGCATCGTTGCTCACCCCGACGCTGGCAAGACCACCCTGACCGAGAAGCTCCTGCTCTTCGGCGGAGCCATCCAGGTCGCCGGGGCCGTCAAGAGCAACAAGATCAAAAAAAGTACGACCTCCGACTTTATGGAGATCGAACGGCAGCGGGGCATTTCGGTAGCCACCTCCGTCATGGCTTTTGACTACGACGACAAGAAAATCAATATCCTCGATACCCCCGGCCACAAAGACTTTGCCGAAGATACCTACCGGACCCTGACGGCCGTGGACAGCGTAATTGTAGTCATTGACGTAGCCAAGGGCGTGGAGGAACAGACGGAAAAACTCGTGGAGGTTTGCCGCATGCGCAAAACCCCCATCATCGTCTTCGTCAACAAAATGGACCGCCCCGGCAAGGAAAGTTTTGACCTCCTCGACGAAATCGAGCAAAAACTACAACTCCCCTGCACCCCCCTGAGTTGGCCGGTGGGCATGGGCGATCGTTTCCAGGGCGTGTACAACATTTTCGAGCAGCGCCTCGTCCTGTTCCGCCCCGACAACAAGCAGGGCCGCCCCGAAGAGACGATTGAGTTTACGGACCTGGAAGATCCCGACCTCGATAAGCTGATTGGCAAGGCCGCTGCCGCAGAACTCCGCGCGGAAACCACGATGATTAAGGAAATCTACCCCGATTTCGACCGCAACGACTATCTCCAGCAAGTCATCAGCCCCGTCTTTTTTGGCTCGGCCGTCAACAACTTTGGCGTCAAGGAACTTCTGGACTGCTTCGTCCGCATTGCCCCCGAGCCCCGGCCCCGCGCGGCCGAGGAGCGGGCCGTACAACCCAACGAAGACAATTTCTCGGGCTTCGTCTTCAAGATCCACGCCAACATGGACCCCCGGCACCGCGACCGCATCGCCTTCCTGCGCATCTGCTCCGGTACTTTTGAGCGGAATACCAATTACCTGCACGTCCGCCAGAACCGAAAGATGAAGTTCGCCAACCCCACCAGCTTCATGGCCGACCGCAAGGAGGTCATTGACGAAGCTTACGCGGGCGACGTCGTTGGCCTTTACGACTCGGGCAACTTCAAAATCGGCGACACCCTCACGGCCGGCGAAGAGCTCCACTTCAAGGGCATCCCCAGCTTCAGCCCCGAGCAGTTCCGCCGCGTCTATAACGGCGATCCGCTCAAATCCAAGCAGCTGGCCAAGGGCCTCGACCAGCTGATGGACGAAGGCGTCGCCCAGCTCTTCACCCGCGAGGTGGATAACGCCCAGATCATCGGGACGGTCGGTGCCCTCCAGTTCGACGTCATCCAGTACCGCCTCGAACACGAATACGGCGCTACTGTGCAGTACGAAGGCATCAGCCTCCACAAGGCCCTCTGGGTGACGGCCAAAGACCCCGCCGCTCTCCAGGCCTTCCGCGAACGCCGCCGGCAACACATCGCCCAGGATAAGGAGGGGCGACTGGTCTACCTCGCCGATTCGGCCTGGACCCTCCAAATGGCGAAGGACAACCACCCGGAAATTGAATTTCACGCTACTAGTGAGTTTTAGATAAAGCGGAGGGAAGCCTGGGCACCCCCAGATTTGAAATAAAAGGATGGTGCGGACGCCCGCAGGTACCCCGCTGCAAAGTATCTCCGTTCGGTTGAGTTAACTGGTGGGCGGGGCACGCTACGGGGGCCTAGCCCCGAGGAACCCGTAGTGCAGGTCCCCGTAGCGTGCCTCCACACCCTGGAGCGGAGCGGAAGGGTTTGGGGGTTCCTGCGGGCGTCCGGTCTTTCCTCTTCTTATAATCTGTCCCACTGGGATGCGCCGTATTGAGGACTTGTCATGTTCCCCAGCGATCATAGTTGATCTTTGCGTAGGTACCTGAACAACAGGAGGAATGCCGCTAATAAGAGGAGCACTACCAGGCCGATGACTAAAAACTCGCTTGCGTAAAAAATCATGGTTTTGTGTTTTGATATTTACTTACACTTTGGTGTGCAGTTTCAACCACACCGACTACAAACCCCCGAAATCACCCCATTAAAATTCTCCGCGCGGTAGCCGCTGGGCAGGTTGACGGAAACCTCCGTGCCGAGGCATTCCACGCGGGAACAGGTCAGGCAGCGGAAGTGAAAATGATTGTGGGAATGTTCCGTTTGCTGCGCACAGTCTTCGCAGAGAGCGAAGTACTGCTTGCCATCGTCGGCGAGGACGCGGTGCACCACCCCGTCAGCGCAAAAGCGGTTGAGGATGCGGTAAATCGTGGCCCGGTCTACGCTATCTTCCAGCATCTCCAGCAACATATCGTGGCTCATGGCGGAGTCTGCACCGGCCAGCAAAGAAAGGACAGCAGCCTTGGTGGGGGTATTACGACGCTTCATGGGCAGGAGCTGATGATGCCGCGTCAATTATTGCGACTTAATTGCAATAATATGGATTCCTGCCCATATCTTGTGCCGAAATTGAAAAAAACATGTCCAATAAATTTCTCCTGCTGCTCTCCTTTGCCCTGTTATTGGTAGTAACGGCCTGTGTGGAGGATGAAGATCCCATCATCGAGAACGAGGAAGAACTCATCACTTCGGTCACTTTGACACTGTTCCCCAATGGTCCGCAGGAAACGGTCACCTTCGGCTTTTCGGACCCCGACGGCGACGGCGGGGCGGCCCCTTCTTTCAGCACTACGGGCACTTTACAGGCCAACGCCAGCTACCGCGGGATGGTGTCTTTTGGCAGTCCGGAGGGCAGCATCGACGCGGAAATCCTCGCCGAAGGGGAGGAGCACCAGATCTTTTACCAGGTCAGCAGTGGCCTCGATATGACCGTTACTTACAACGACGTTGACGCCCAGAACCAACCCCTGGGCCTGAACGTCAACGTCACCACCGGCGTAGCGGGCACGGGGAGCCTGACCGTTACCCTGCTCCACGAACCCAACAAAGCGGCGGGTGCAACCATTGGCAACCCTGCTCCGGCGGGCGGCAGTACGGACGCCGAAGTGACCTTCCCCGTCAGCATCCAGTAGTGGGCATGGCGCGGTGGATGTTCCGGTGTTTTTTTCTGGCCCTGCTTCCGGCCATCGTCTGGGGGCAGGGTGGTCCCGTCACCGTCAGTGGTACCGTCTTGGGTGAGCACGACCTCGAACCCCTGGGCTACGCCACGGTCTACGCGGAGAAAAGCGGCCGGGGCGTGCAGGCGGATTCGGCGGGCTTCTTTCGCCTTACGGGTTTGCCGGTGGGGATGGAAACCCTGCGTTTTTCCCACCTCGGCTGTGATCCCAAATCCTTGTCTTTCCGCCTCCAGCGGGATACGGTGCTGACCGTCTTGCTGCACCACCACGATAATTACACAGAAACGGCCACCGTCACGGCCCGCAACGCTGCAACCTACTCCGAGCAACTCGACCTGCGGGCCACGGCCCAGCTCGGCGACGCCCTGGAGCGCCTCACCGGGGTCAGTTCCCTGCGCACGGGTACGGCGGCGGCGAAGCCCATTTACGATGGTCTTTTTGGCAACCGCCTCAGCATCCAGAACAACGGTGTGGCCCAGAGCGGGCAGCAGTGGGGCAATGACCACGCGCCGGAGATCGACTCCTGGGTAGCGGCCTACATCCGCGTCGTCGAGGGCGTCGAAGCCCTCCGGTACGCCGGGCCAACGGTGGCAGCCACCGTCTTGATCGAGCCCGCCCCCTTACGCGAAGACGAAGGCGCGGCGGGCAAAGTCGCCTACGGCTTTCAGTCCAACGGCCTGGGCCACACCCTCAACGCCCGCCTCAGCCGGGGGGGCAAGACGGCCTACCGCCTCAGCGCGACGGGAAAGGTGCGCGGCGACCAGCGCACGCCAGACTACTTCCTCCGCAACACCGGCCGCCGCGAAGCCAACGCCGCCCTGCAACTGACGCGCTTCCACGACGCCCGCTGGACGAGCCACCTCTACTACTCCATCTTCAACGCCGAGATTGGGGTTCTGCGCGGCTCCCACATCGGTAACCTGACGGATCTCCAGCTGGCCATCGACCGCGAAGCGCCTTTCTTTACCGAAGAGAACTTCAGCTACGACATTGGTTCCCCCCGCCAGACCGTCAGCCACCACCTGCTGAAGGCGGAGACCGAGTTTCGGCCCAACCCCGATAACCGCTTCAACTTCCGCTACGGCGGGCAACTCAACGACCGCAAGGAGTTTGACGTCAGGCGCGGCGACCGCGACGACCAGGCCGCCCTCAGCCTCCAGCAGTGGAACCACCTGCTGGAAGGCACCTGGCACCGCGAGCTGGGCACCGGCCGCCACCTCGACGCCAGCCTCCAGTACGAGCTGACTGAAAACGACAACCAGCCCGGCACCGGCATCCTGCCCCTCATCCCCGACTACAACGCCCAGCGGGGCAGCGCCTATCTGGCCTACCACCACGAAAAGGCCGCCTTCCAGTACCACCTGGGCCTGCGCTACGACCGCCAGGCCTACGAGGCGATCACCATCAGCCGCGACCTGCCGCGCCGCATCGAGCGCTTCGATCACCTCTTCCACACCTTGGGCGGCAGCGTGGAGGCCCGCTGGCAGCTGACGCCCCGGGCCAGCCTGCGGACCGGCGTGACCCTGCGCCAACGTGCACCGCAGATCAACGAACTCTACAGCCAGGGCCTCCACCAGGGCGTCAGTGGCATCGAGGAAGGCGACGCGACGCTGGCCCCCGAGCGCTCCCTGAAAACGACGGCGGGGCTGGTCATCACCACCGCCAGCACCACCCTGAGCGCCAACGTTTTTGTGCAGCCCATCCAGGATTTCATCTTTCTGGAGCCGCAGCCGGAGTTTCGCCTGACGGTGCGCGGGGCCTTCCCGCTCTTCCTCTACCGGGCTGGCGATGCTCTGCTTTACGGCAGCAACTTGCAGGCCTACTGGCAGCCCGCGCCACGGTGGGAGCTCGACGGGCGCCTGGCGGTAGTGTACGGCACCAACCGGAGTGAGGGCCGGCCGCTGGTCTTTACGCCGCCGGCGAACCTGCGTCTGGCGGTGCATTTCCACCCCGGCCGCGTCGCCGCCGGCTGGCAAATCAGTCTCGAAAGTTTATTGGTGGCCGAGCAGGGAAGGCTGGACCCGGAGCAAGATTTTCTGCCGCCGCCGCCCGCTTACGCTTTGCTGGATTTGGCCCTCCGCCGGGACCTCGCGTTGCCGTCCAACCGAACCCTGCACCTGCGTCTTAGCGCCCAAAACCTGCTCAATACGGCCTACCGCGATTACCTCGATCGGCAGCGGTATTTTGCCGATGCGCCGGGCCGCAACGTGGAATTGCAGGTGAGTTACGCCTGGTAGTGGCGGTCCCTCCTAGGTCGAGACCCTCCGGGTCGGAGCAATGTTGTGGCGCGTAAGCGTTGTAATGGGAGAAAGGATGGGGTGCTTTGGATCGCCCCAGAGGGTCTAAGCCTGGGTGGGAGAGATCGACCCAGAGGGTCTCAACCTAGGTCCTGATTACATGCCGCCATAATCACGTTTTCTTAGTGTTCTTAGTGCCCTTAGTGTCCTTAGTGGTTCAAAAAAAGACCGAAGGTCTCCCAACCTCACGTTAAAAAGGGGCCCGACTAAAGCCGCCGCCGTTTCCTCCCGCCCAGGGCATTGACCTCCGCCACGATGGTGTAGATGTCGCGGTAGCGATAGCCGCGGCTGCCGATTTTTTCGGCGATTTCGGGGCTGGCCAGGGCGAGGAAATCGCGCAGGGATTTTTTGTAGCCGAGGCGGGAGAGGGGCAGCAGTTGCCGGTCGCTCGTCTCCAGCCAGTAGGCGGGGGGTGGATTGACGAAGAGGCGGAGCATGGAATCGTCTACCCAGCGGTCGTCGCTGCTCGGTAGGCTGTACAGGCGCAGGGTGCGGCCGCTGACCTCCTCGCGCAGGAAATACCACTGCCCTTCGTGGTAGCGGCTTACGTAGCGGAGGCTGCGGCCGTCGGTGCTGAACCCGAAGCCGCTGACGAGCATGGGGTGGATGGCGTAGACGTCGCCAAAGTCATTGGTAAAAGTGATGAAATTCCCTTGCAGACCGTATTCCATGAGGTTGAAATAACCCGTGAGCTGGTAGCCGTCTTTCGTCAGCAAAAAGCCACGAAAGGGGCTGGCACTCAGCGAGATGGAACAGAGGAGGAAGAAGAGGAGGGGGTAGATTTTTGGCATGGTCTACGGCTTATGCTGGAAAAATACAAAAAATCTCCAACTGGTTCAGGGTCAGGGCAGAAAATGTCGGCTACCGTCTCAGCAGGGGCTTGACAGCGGCCTCCAGATCGGCGTAGGTATTGAAGGCGCGGCGGTAGACGAAGCGGCGTTGTTGCTGGTAGATGATGGTGGTGGGCAGGGCGCCGGTCCAGACCCGGTCGATGCTTTTGCCCCAGGCGGGGTCTTCGTCGGTGAGCACCACGGCGGCGACGTCGGGGGCATCGGCGGCCAGCAGGGCAGGGATGCGCGCGATGGCGCTTTCCTCAGTGTCCAGGCTGACGAGCACGACGCGCAGGGGCTGGCCGGTTTTGTCCTCCAGCAGTTGCTGGAGCAGGGGGATTTCCTCGCGGCAGGGTTTGCACCAGGTGGCCCAGAAATTGACCAGGTAGGTCGTGTCGTTTTGCTGCTGGAAGAGCCCTTCCAGGTCGGCAAATTGGGCGTAGCGCACGGGTGCGGAGGCGGTGCCGAGGGCTGGGAGCGGAGCGTTTTCCGGGGCGCTGCCGCAGGTGCAGAGCGCGGACAAAACAGCGAGGGAGGTCAGGAGACGTAGCACGGCGGCGGATTTGGTTTTTGTGCAACGTTGGGGGGGGGGGGTGGGTTGTGGATACCCCCAAACACTTCCGTTGGACCTGTTAGAAAGGATGATCAGCGTAGGGCACTGAAATTATGGCCCTATAAGTATTCGCCGATTGCCTCCATCACGTCTGCTACCTGTTTTACAACTTCCTCGCCGGTATCCTTTCCTAGGTCTTGCGCTATACCGGTTCCTACATTTTCAGCAAACTTACCCGCAGCTTCCTTAATGGCAGGATTCGTAGCTAATTCTCGGAGAATAGAGGAAGCGCCTGTAGCAGCGGTTTTGATTGCATACTTCTTGACCAAGTAGGCGCCTAAGGTTTTTCCCCCAATGATTAGGGAAGCGGTGATAACTGGCATGATTGTTATTTTTAATTAATACAAATAAGAATAAGACAAATTTAGTCCTTACATAAACACGGCGCAAGACCCTAGGGCTACTTTTTTTGAAACCCGTGTTTCTTTGCTAACCACGCCATTTTCGCCCCTACGCCGAGGAAAATCCCCCTCACATTCCCTTTTTCTCTATCTTCCCGCTCTCTGAAAAAACACCCGCACGCTACCCCATGTCGCCAGAAACGCTAATGGAGATCCTGGGCACGGAGCTCAGGCCCTGCCAGGAAGAAAACCCCGCCCGCTGTGCCCTTGCCGATCAGGCCGGGCAGTACGTTCGCGATGACCAAAAACAGATCATCGCCCTCAACCTCTTTGGCTGGGCCGACCGGAAGGACCCGCTGCCGTCTACCGACTGGCTGCGCGACCTTCCTCACCTCCAGTACCTCAACCTGGGCAACTGCGGCCTTGGCACGCTGGACCTCAGCCACCAGACCCAGCTGCGCGTCCTTTTTGCCCAGAGCAACCCCGACCTGACGGCCCTGACGCTGCCCGCCGCCTTCCCCGACCTCCTGCGCGTAGACCTGAGCCACTGCGCCCTCCCCCGCCTGACCTGGCCCGCCAGCCCCGCGCTGGAATTCCTCAACGTCAGCCGCCAAAAAGACAAAAGCCTCACCGAGTGGGCCTTCGCCGCTGCCTGCCCCCGCCTGTACTTTTGCGATTTGAGTCACAATGGGCTGACGGCTTTCCGCCTGGCTGACGGTTTCGCCAATCTGGGCATTCTCTGTTTGGAGGATAACGAATTGACGGAGGTGGCGTTTGAGGGGGCGCTGCCGGGGTTGGAGAGTTTGCGGTTGAGTGAGAATAAGTTCAAAGATCTTCCGCTATCGCTGCAAGACCTGCTCGGGCCAACGGTAAACCTCTTCCTCGACGATAATCCACTCAGTGACGATTACCAGACCGCTCTGACGGGTACGCCAGCGGAAAATGCGGTGGCCGTCAAAGGTATTCTTGCGGCCCGCCGGGATTCTGGTGTAGGGAAAGATGATGAATGTAAGGTGCTCATTGTCGGGAATGGCCGGGTGGGTAAAACCACTATGTACCGCCGATTGAATAACCTTTCCCCTAACGAAAAAGAAAAAAGCACCCACGGTGTAATCATCGCTTCGCATCGCTGGCCTGATAAAGACTCGCCCTACAACGTACAGTTCTGGGATTTTGGTGGACAAGACATTTACCACGCCACCCACCGCCTGTTTTTGGAGTCCAGCGCAGTCTATATCGTGGCTTGGGACCCCGAATCGGAGAAACTGGATCAATACTCCATACCCGATGAAGGCCCCTACGGTGTCTACCAAAACTTCCGACTCCCCTACTGGCTCGATTACGTTTACCGGGCCAGCGGCGGCGGGCGCCGCTCAAACTGGCGGTGGGAGCAGAACAAATCCACAACACCCCTATTGGTGGTGCAAACCAAAAAGCAGCACAGCGTAGAAGATCCTAAAATAGATGCTTTTCTGAGCAACTACTTTGAGGACTTCAAAGGTGGCTTGTCCGTAGAATCCATCCCCAAACCGGTTTTGCCACCCTTCCCGGATGGATATCCAACCCTGACCTACCACCTGAAAAATGCTCTGGCAAAGGTCAAAGCGGGCAAATCAGCCGCAAAAAGCTGGATTGAGTTGCGGCATCGCCTCCGGGAAAAGCAGGCCTCCGGCGAAAAATACCTGAATTTAGAGGAGTACGAAGCATTAGCTGCAAAAGTCGCAGAAGAGTATGGCTCCCTCGGCCGGGACCCTCTGGAAATTGCAAAAACCTGGCTGCACAACACGGGGGTAGTATTCTACCAAGAAACGGCTACCGGACCGCGCATCATCCTTGATCAACGTTGGGCGACTGCCGCCATCTACGCCATTTTACAGCGGGAACCAGTAAACTACATCGAAGAGATTACTGCAAATAATGGGTACTTCACCGGTACGGACTTGCTGGGCTACTGGAAGGACCACCTCGCCAAACCGGGAGATGATGAGCTTTTTGAGGAGTTTATGCTCCGGTGTGAATTGGCCTATCGGGTGGGCGGTAAACAGGACGAAGAAAACAAAGCGGATTGGTCTGACCGCCTCTACTGTGCGCCGCAACTACTGCCCGCAGCACCTGCGCGGACCCGTGACCGCGATCGACTCCGCAAGAACATTGAACAGAACCCCGGCGACTGGTGGCATTTGCAGCTTTTTAATGCTTACCTGCACACGGGCATCGTTCGCCGTTTGATTATCCGCTTACACGACCCCGAAGAAAAAGAATGGGTATGGCGCAGTGGAATGATCTTGGCCGACGAAGAAGGGAATCAGGTCTTAGTGGAAACCGAGGAAAGCGATAAAACCATCGCCATTTTTGTCCCTAAAAAAAGCAAAACGCTCCTCACCGATCTGGCCAAGGTATTAAAGGACGTCCCCCGGTCGGATGCCCCGGATACTACCTGGGTGAGCCCAAATGGCCGGGAATGGGTAGACCTGGACTTGCTGCGGGAAAACAAAGCAGCAGTAATTGACCGCAATGGTAACTCCGCCAAGCGTAAAGACTACGAGGCCCTGCTTCGGGCCTTTGGAGATGCCAAGGGGCAAGGGGAATACTTGGGAGCGGAGGACGAGGAAACCACCGATCCACCCCCGTTGGAAAATCAGCCTCAGCCTCAAGGCCAGCCACTAGATTCAGCTGGGATTTCTTCGGCCGCAGCGAACTCCCGGCAGCAATTGCAACTGACCATTTTCAAGGCTATCGTGCCGGATTTGCCAGCATTGAAAGTAGAGGACGAGATGATTAGAATCACCCGTGCCATCAATTATGCCGTAGGAAAATACATTGATGGTGAACCCATGGGCAACGGAGAGAGCCCCGCAACCCGGAATACGCTCGATAACTTGATGAAAACATTCCCCGCCCAAATTATCCACTTCGTCGGGCACGGGCAGGAACTTCCGGGTATTAAGCGGCCCAGCCAGGAAAAACCCTGGTTGAATACCACGAGTTTTGCCCAGTGTGGTATTGTGTTGATTGACCGGGATGGGAAGCCCGACTTCCTATCAGAAGATGGGCTCTATAATCTTTGTCGGGGCTGGATGAAACGGGCGGAGGAAGTTTTTGCATCAGACCAACGACCCAAGCTCATTGTCCTTAACGCCTGCCATACGGCAAAGATCGCCCAGCGCGTCAGTACCTTGGGCTTGGCGGTGATTGGCGCAAAAGGGGCCTTGGATGACCGGGCAGGATGCGATTTTGCCTATCGCCTCTATAAAGACTTGGATGAGCTAGGATTAGAGCGTCTACCTACTATTTTCGCTGGTGCAAGTGAGCAAGCGAGGGATATTGCCCCCGCCACCGCAAATTACCAACTATTCATCAACGGGGAAGCCCATCAATAAGCAAAACAACATGGACGAAAAATTAAGCGCAATAGCCGCCCGCCACACCTTCACCGACCCGGTGGCTTTCGTTACCGCCTACTACCCTGGGGATCCACCTTCTGGCATTGATCGGCCACTGACCAAAATACAAGCTTATCAATTACTGCAATTGGTAGCCGAAATTGCCGCATCCGAAGACGAAGATGTCGCCAAAGCGTACTCCGCTGAACTGCAACAGGCCCAGGCAACCACCCGGAACCTTTCTGACCTCGACTGGCCACAGTTGATCGAACAGTACGGCGATGCTCTGGAATTTCTTGGCGATACGGGCAAAACTTTCCTTCTCTGGTATCTCTACAAGAAGAAGAACGAAGGAAAGATCAGCAAGTCTAAAACTCCCGGGTGGTGCGCCTTATACAAGACGATCACCGGCGACGAGTGCGATGATTAATCGATGACCACCACCTCACTTTTTCTTCCCACCGACCTCCCGCCGCTATCCACCTATCAGGTAAACGGCTACTCATTTCACCTGCGCAATCTCCCCGGCGCGGACCATTTCCTCATGGGCAGTGAGAATGAAGAAGCAGAAAGTTTCGATGATGAAAAACCACAGCACAGCAGAAACATCGCCCCCTTCGCCCTCGCTGAACACCCCGTCACCCAGGCCCTGTGGACTGCGGTACATACCCAAGCCAGCGCCCGAGGGCTGGAATTTGACGAGGAATTGCTGCGCCCCAACTCCGCTTATTTCCCTGGTCCCAACCGCCCGGTAGAAAATGTAAGCTGGATTGATGCCCACGAATTTTGCCGCGTACTGAACGAGCTGTTGGATAAACCGAAAGGCTATTTCCGACTGCCCAGCGAAGCCGAATGGGAATACGCCGCCCGGGCGGGTAAAAGGGAAACGCTTTACGCCGGCAGTAATCAGCTGAACGAGGTCGGGTGGTACGATGGAAACAACGACAAAGAAACGATGCCCGTTGGACTACTGACTCCGAATGCCTTCGGCTTGTTCGACCTGAGCGGCAACGTCTGGGAGTGGTGCGAAGATGATTGGCACGAGAATTATAATAATCATCCCCTCGGTAGCGAAGCTTGGGTGGACGACCCTGCTGAGCGCGCCGAGGGCCGCGTCCAGCGCGGCGGCTCCTGGAGCGACTACGCCGGGTACTGCCGCTGCGCCTTCCGCTACCTCAGGAGGCCGGGCTTCCGGTGCTTCAACCTCGGCTTCCGCCTCGCCGCCCCAGTTGCAGAGTCAGGGTGAGCCCAGCCAGCCAGCGAGGCCCGGCGGAAGCCCTGGCAGCCTGCGGCGGAGCAAGCAGGGGGCAAGGGTTGGAGTGGGGGCGAGTGAAAATTAGCAAGCAATGCAGATAAGAATTTTTTCCGTACCCGCCTGGGGCAACGAGGCCGAAGAGGAAAGCCTCAATAAGTTTCTCCGCGGACACAGAATTCTCCAAGTAGAGAAGCAATTCATCGCTGATGGGGTCAATAGCCACTGGTGCTTTTGCGTCGAATATCTGGAAGGAAGTGAGCCGATAAAACGAGCTGGTAATAAGGCCGCCCGGATTGACTACCGGGAGGTCTTGCCCCCGGAGGCATTTGCCAGGTTTGCCCGCTACCGGGAAATCAGAAAGACTTTGGCGGAAAGAGATGGTGTGCCGCCTTACGCGGTCTTTACGGATAAAGAGTTGGCAGAAATGGCGGAAGTAGGTCTGCTTACGCCAGCCGAAATCCGCTCCATTGAAGGTGTCGGCGAGAAAAAGCTGGCCAAATACGGAGAGCACTTCATCACAAAAGCAGAGGATGAAACGGAGCGGTAAGCTTATTCCCCTGATTGCTGAACCGGAAAACTTGCGCAGCGCTTTCGTAAAGGCCAGAAGGGGGAAAACTGCCAGTGCAGATGTGTTGGCCTTTACGCAAAACCTGGACAGCGAGCTACTCCAACTCCGGCAAGGTTTTCTGGGCGGTGAACTGCAACACGGGGGATACCGGAAATTCATCATTCACGAACCCAAGCGCCGCGAAATCTGCGCAGGCAGGTTTCGTGATAATGTCCTGCACCACGCCATATTGAACCATTGCCACACAACTTTTGAGCGGCATCAGGTTTTCGACTCCTACGCCTGCCGGAGGGGGAAGGGGACCCACGCCGCCGTACTCCGCTCCCAAAAATTCTGCAAGCAACACGCCTGGTACCTGAAACTGGACGTGCGAAATTTTTTCGCATCCATCCATCACGCTACCATTCAGGGGCAACTTCAGCGATTGTTCAAGGATGAGTCATTACTGGCTATTTTCGATCAAATACTCGCCACGTACTCCGTCACTGCTGGTCGAGGGTTGCCGCTAGGAAATTTGACCAGCCAGTACTTCGCCAACCATTACCTCACGCCCGTGGATCGGTTCATAAAGCAAGGTTTGCGCTGCCCGGCTTACGTTCGATATATGGACGACATGGTGCTATGGCACAACGATAAAGCCTACTTGCTGGATGCGTTAGCGCAGGTCCGTCAGCTTATCGACATTGATTTGCACTGCGCCCTCAAGCCCGCCGTGTTAAACCGTAGCTCAAAGGGCCTACCTTTCCTGGGCTACCGCATTTTCCCGTACAGTATCAGGTTGACGCACGCCAGCCGCGCAAGATTTGCCCGCAAACTCAGGAGGGTAACCAATGACCTTAACGACGAAATCCTAACCGAAAAACAGGCCCAGCGCCAGGCCCAAAGCCTGCTCGCCTTCGTGGAACGCGCCAACACACTCGCCCTCCGCAAAAATCTCCAGAAAATAACCAATCTTTACCCTGGGGTACCTCCATAAGCGCGCCGAGAACCGCGTCCAGCGCGGCGGCTCCTGGAACAACAACGCCAGGAACTGCCGCTGCGCCTACCGCAACAACAGGAGGCCGGACAACCGGAACAACAACCTCGGCTTCCGCCTCGCCGCCCCAGCTCACCCCCGGCCGGATGGCCGGATCTGAACCGGAGGCACTCCCGCTCCTGATCCATCAGGACAAAGATGCCTTATCTTAGGCCGGGGCGGTGGGCTCAGTAGCTACGGCGAAAGGCCCACCGCCCCTTTACCGCAAATCCCCTCATGCGCACCACCCAACTCTTCGCCCCCACCGCGCTCCCGCAGCAGACCTACACGATCGGTAACAAGACCGCCTTCCGCATGATCACCCTGCCCGGAATGGAAAACTTTACTATGGGCAACGACGAAGGGGAAGAGGAAAACAATAGTTGGGAACGACCTAAACACAACCGAGTAATCAAGCCCTTCGCCCTCGCCGAATTCCCCGTTACGCAGGCGCTGTGGACTATGGTGTATACCCAAGCCAGCGCCCAAAAGCTGAAATTTGACGAGGAATTGCTTCGCCCCAACCCCGCCCATTTCCCCGGCCCGAACCGCCCGATTGAAAACGTGAGCTGGGACGATGTCCACGAATTTTGTCGAGTACTCAACGAACTGCTGGATAAGCCGGACGGCCATTTTCGCCTCCCCTCCGAGGCGGAATGGGAATACGCCGTCCGCGCGGGGAAACGGGAAACGCTTTACGCGGGTAGTAACCAGCTGGACGAAGTAGGGTGGTACGACAGCAACAACGAGAAAGAAACCATGCCCAATGGACTACTCGCGCCAAACGCTTTCGGGTTATACGACCTGAGCGGCAACGTTTGGGAGTGGTGTGAAGACGACTGGCACAGCAATTACAACAATCATCCCCGTAATAGCGAACCTTGGGTGGATGATCCCGATCCTGCTAAGCGCGCCGAGGTCCGCGTCCTGCGCGGCGGCTCCTGGTTCGTCTACGCCGGGTTCTGCCGCTGCGCCTACCGCAACGCCTGGAGGCCGGACGGCCGGGACTTCGACCTCGGCTTCCGCCTCGCCGCCCCAGTTCCAGAGTCAGGGTGAGCCCAGCCAGCCAGTGCCGACTGGCCCGGCGCCCCCGCCCGGCTGGCCGCCGCGGAGCGAGCGGCAAGACGCGCGGGGGCGTAAGGGGCGGGAGGCTTGCTATTTACGGCCGCCACCAGGAAAAGCCCCTTATCCCCAGGGCGCGGCCGCAGGTGCTCCCCCCCGACCCCCCGAAGGGGGGAGATGGTTGGCCCCCCGACCCCCAATGGGGGAGCAGCAAGGTTTTTTTGGTCGGCCCAGTTCTCCGCGCGGAGGGAAGTCCAGTGGCTGGGCCGACCCCAACTTTCTCCCCGTCCCCCGCCCCGGCACCTGCGGCCGCGCCCCGGAAAAACAAGCCCTTGTGGAAAACTTTTTGTTGGAAAAAGGCGTCTCCGGCGTACCTTGTGCAAGCCTTAAAAGTCTCCCCACCATGCCCGAATTTTGCCACCTGCATTGCCATACCCAGTACTCCCTCCTCGACGGTGCCGCCGAGATTGGGACGATGATGGATAAGGCCGTGGCCGACGGGCAAAAGGGCGTGGCGCTGACCGACCACGGCAACATGTTTGGCGCCTTCAAGTTTGTCAACGAGGCCACCAAGCGCGGCATCAAACCCATGCTGGGCTGCGAGTTTTACCTGGTGGAAGACCGCCACAAGAAGGTCTTCAGCCGCGCGGCCGGCGAAAAAGACAACCGCTACCACCAGCTGATGCTGGCCAAGAACAAGCAGGGCTACATCAACCTCAGCAAACTCTGCAGCATCGGCTACATCGAAGGCCTCTACGGCAAATACCCCCGCATCGATAAAGAGCTCATCCTGAAATACCACGAGGGGCTGGTGGTGACGAGCTGCTGCATTGGTGCGGAAATCCCCCAGCTGCTGCTGCAACGCAAAGACGAGGCCGCCGAAGAGGCCCTGCGCTGGTGGCTCGACGTGTTTGGCGAAGACTACTACATCGAAATCCAGCGCCACCGCGGCATGGAAGACATCGACGGACTGGGCATCAGCCAGGAGGACGTCAACCAGAAACTGCTCCTGCTGGCTAAGAAGTACAACGTCAAAGTGATCTGCACCAACGACAGTCACTACGTCGAAGAAGACGACTTTTTGCCCCACGACATCCTCCTCTGCGTCAACACGGGCAGTTTGATGGACGACCCGACGCGCTTCAAATTCCCCAGTTCCGATTTCTACTTCAAGCAGCAGATCGAGATGGCCAACCTCTTCCGCGACGTGCCGGAGAGCGTGGCCAATACCCTGGAGGTGTACGACAAAATTGAGACCCTGCAGTTGGCCAGCGACGTACTGCTGCCCAACTTCCCGATGCCGCCGAACTTCAGCAGCCAGGATGAGTACCTGCGCCACCTCACCTACGAGGGCGCGCGCAAACGCTACGGCGAGATCACCGAAAAGACCCGCGAGCGGCTGGATTTTGAGCTCGACGTCATCAAGGCTTCGGGCTACCCCGGGTACTTCCTCATCGTGCAAGACTTCACGACTGCCGCGCGGCAGATGGGCGTGAGTGTGGGTCCGGGCCGGGGCTCGGCGGCGGGCTCGGCGGTGGCCTACTGCGTGGGGATTACCAACGTGGATCCCATCAAGTACGACCTGCTCTTCGAACGTTTCCTCAACCCCGAGCGGGTGAGCATGCCCGATATTGACATCGACTTCGACGACGTGGGACGGCAGAAAGTCATCGACTACGTCATCGACAAATACGGGCAGGAACAGGTGGCCCAGATCGTCACCTACGGCACGATGGCGGCGAAGTCGTCGCTGCGGGACGTTGGCCGGGTGATGGACGTCCCCCTGAGTGAAGTTGACCGCGTAGCGAAGTCTTTCCCCCAGCAACTCGGGGCCTCGCTGGGCCAGGTTCTGGCCAAGAACGACATCGACCCCAAGCTGAAGGGCAAGATGAACAGTGAGGACATTGACCGGGCCTACGCCTTCCGCGAGCTGGCGCAGGGGCAAAACCAGATCGGGGAGATGATCCGCATGGCCCAGAAGCTGGAGGGTTCGGTGCGCAACACCGGTATTCACGCCTGTGGGGTCGTCATCACGCCGAGCAACATCACGGAGCACGTTCCCGTGACGGCGGATAAGGACACGGGCATGTACGTTTCTCAGTACGACAACTCGGTGGCCGAAAGCGCGGGATTGCTGAAGATGGACTTCCTGGGCCTCAAGACCCTGACCATCATCAAGGACGCCCTGGCGATGATCAAGGAAAACCACGGCGTGGACATCGACGTGGACGCCATCCCCCTGGACGACGAAAAAACCTACGAGCTCTTCCAGCGCGGCGAGACCAACGGGATTTTCCAGTACGAATCCGGCGGGATGCAGAAGCACATGAAAAACCTCAAGCCGACGACTTTCGACGACTTGATTGCCATGAACGCGCTGTACCGCCCCGGCCCGCTGGAGTACATTCCGGAGTTTATTGAGCGGAAGCATGGGAGGAACGAAATCGTGTATGACCTGCCCGCGATGGAGGAATACCTGCACGAAACCTACGGCATTTGTGTAACGGGTGATACCCTGGTACACGATGCGGTGAGCGGTAAGCGGGTACGGATTGACGAGTTGGAGCACCGCGTGGGAGACTTCCTGTGTCAGGGCGTGGATGCCGAAAACCAGCAAGCCACTGGTTGGCTCACCCACTGGGTGTGCAACGGGGTGAAACCGGTTTTTGAGGTGGTTTTACGGTCGGGCAAGCGCGTTAAAATGACGGAGAACCACCGGGTGCTTACCGAAGATGGCTGGCGGGAGTTGCGTGATTTGGGGGTTGGGAGTTTTATTGGTACGCCGCGGGGGGTGTTGGGGAGGAATGTTTACTCCTCGGTTGAATCTTCCGCTTCCATTTACCCCTCCCCCGGCCCGTGCGCTACGCGGCTGGCTTCGCCGGTCCCACAGGGGAGGGGGGATGGCGAGCCTGGTCTTGAATGTTTGCAGAGGGAAGATGTTGGGAAGATGGAGCGTGTGAATCCTACTTTGGGCAGGGATCTCTCAGACTTATTTTACCCCTCCCCCGGCCCGTGCGCTACGCGGCTGGCTTCGCCGGTCCCACAGGAGAGGGGGGATGGCGAGCCTGGTCTTGAATGTTTGCAGAGGGAAGATGTTGGGAAGATGGAGCGTGTGAATCCTACTTTGGGCAGGGATCTCTCAGTCTCATTTTACCCCTCCCCCGGCCCGTGCGCTACGCGGCTGGCTTCGCCGGTCCCACAGGGGAGGGGGGATGGCGAGCCTGGTCTTGAATGTTTGCAAAGGGGTGGTGCTGGTTTTGGCCGTGATTTCTCCGCTTCCATTTACCCCACCCCCGGCCCCTCCCCACAGGGGAGGGGGGACTCCCAGGATTTGACCTATACATTGCAAAGGAAGGATGTTACAGGGCTGGAGCGTCTGCATGCTGCGTTAGGACTCCGGAATAATGCGCCTTATGCTGATGGTGTGGTTACGCATGATTATTGGGAGGTTCCCACGGCAGTTACTAGAGCCGTGTATGCTTATGCGAAGGGAATGCGTAAGGCGCCAACCCTTGCGGAGCGCATTATGTGGCTAGTGGTTCGCAATGGAAAGATTGCGGGCTACACTTTCCAGCGCCAAAAACCAATGGGAGATTGTATCCCGGATTTCATTTGTCTTCAGAAGCGAATTGTGGTTGAAGTTGATGGTGCTTACCATCAAAGGCCCGAGATGATGCTTAGCGATGCCGAGCGGGACGCAAAATTTGCAGCAGTTGGCTACCGTACCATTCGCTTTACAAATGAAGAGATACGAAACGATTTACCCTCAGTTATCCAGCGGCTGACCGAAGCGGTATGTAGTGCTGAAGACCGGCCACTGCCCTATCCTGTAGAGGTCTTCAGCTTCAGCAAAAACCTTTCCTCAAAACATAGTTCGTCGGCTCCTGGGTCCCCCCTCCCCTGTGGGGAGGGGCCGGGGGAGGGGTCTAACTACAACGATGGACCTAGGGAGTCATCCTCCCAAGTAATCTGGGACGAAATCATCTCCATCACCCCCGCCGGCAATGAAAAGGTCTACGACATCACCGTTGAAGGCATCCATAATTATGTAGGGAATAACATCTTACTGCACAACTGCGTCTACCAGGAGCAAGTAATGTTGTTGTCGCAGAAGTTGGCCAATTTCACCAAGGGCGAAGCGGATACCCTCCGCAAAGCCATGGGTAAAAAGCAAAAGGCCGTCCTCGATAAGATGTACCCCAGCTTCATCGCTGGTGGCACGGCGAACGGCCACCCCGAAGACAAACTCGGCAAAATCTGGAAAGACTGGGAAGCCTTCGCCTCCTACGCCTTTAATAAGTCGCACTCGACCTGCTACGCCCTGGTGGCCTACCAAACCGCCTACCTCAAGGCCCACTACCCGGCTGAGTACATGGCTTCGGTACTGACCCACAACAAATCGGACCAGACGAAGCTGACCTTCTTCCTGCGCGAGTGCAAGCGGATGGACGTTCCCGTGCTCGGGCCCGACATCAACGAATCGCAGGCCGACTTCTCGGTCAACAAAAAAGGGGCCATCCGCATCGGGATGACGGCCCTGAAAGGAGTAGGGGAGGGGCCAGTAGAGGCCATCCTTGACGCCCGCAAGTCGGGTCCGTTTACCAGCCTGTTCAACCTCCTGCAGCGCATCGAACCCGGTGCCATCAATAAGCGGGTGCTGGAGGCACTGGTGGACGCCGGGGCCTTCGACTGCTTCCAGAACGTCCACCGCGCCCAGTACTTTGCCCCCAGTGAGAAGTTTGACAGCTACCTGGAGCACGTTACCAAGTACGCCAACGCCTACCACGCCCAGCTGGCCTCGGCGGCCAGCTCCCTCTTCGGGGCCTTTCAGGCGGAGATCCTGCCCGACGAGCCCACGCCGCCAGAAGCCAAGGAATGGCTCCTGCCCGAAAAGCTCGCCCGGGAGAAAGAAATTACCGGCGTCTACGTCTCCGGCCACCCCCTGGACGGCTACAAACTGGAAATCGACAACTACGTCACTTGCAGCCTCGGGGAAGTCAACCCCATCAAGTACGGCCGCAGTACCGTCCGCCTGGCCGGAATGATCGTCGGGGCCCGCCACATGGTCAGCAAAAACGGCAACGGCTGGGGGATTTTTGAGTTGGGCGACTACGACGCCACGCTGGAATTCAAGCTCTTCGGCGAAGATTACCAGAAATACCGCCACATCCTCCACCAGGGAACGGCCCTGTTCCTGACGGCTACCTACCGCAAAAAGTGGAACAGCGAAGAGCTGGAACTGAACATCTCCGACGTCAAACTCCTCGAAGGTGTGGGCCGGGAAATGACCGAAGCCATCGTTTTGAAGCTGCCCCTCGAAGACCTCAACGAACGCATGGTGGTGGCCCTCGACGACCTGTGCCAGCGCTTCCCCGGGCAACAGAAGCTCCGCATGGTCTTCTACGACCGCGAAGAGGACGTACAGCTGAAAATGTTCTCCCTCAAGCGGACGGTGGAGGCGGATACCGACTTCGTCCGGGAAGTAGAACGCCTGGGGATTACCTACCGGCTGGAGAGTGCGGTGCGGGGGTAGTGATTTGCCTGGGTTGTGCCTTGAGGGTGTCTTGGGAGGCTTGGGGCCATAAAAAAGAACCTTCGAACATGTTCGAAAGTACCCCTGCTCCCCCCACCTGCGCCCAAAACGACCCAGCCCTTGCATTTCCAACGTCAATTTCCCGCTTTTTTGGCCTCGCAACCGTGGCCTGTTGAATAATTGCCCGCGAATAATTAGCTTTAAGGCGACGGTAAACTATCAACAATTCCCCTATGCGGTCGCTTCACCTCTTCTCTCTGGAGACCTTCCCGCTCGGCTGGGCCCTTACCCTGCCGCTGGTGCTGGGTCTTTACGGGCACTGGGCAGCCCCGCCCCCGCAGTTGGGGCCAGAGCTGTGTGCCAATGCCCTCGACGACGACGGCGATGGCCTGATTGACCTCAACGACCCCGACTGCACATGCACGGCGGCACCCCCTCCTTCCCTGATCCCCAATCCTTCGTTTGAAGAGCTGGATTGCTGCCCCAACAACCGCAGCGAACTGGGCTGCGCCAAGGGTTGGGACCAAGCCTCGGAGGCGACCACCGACCTCGTTCACACCTGCGGCTGGATGGGCTTCCCCGGCTACCCGCCGCCCCAGCCTTTCCCCGACGGCGAGGCGGTGGTGGGATTCTGGGATGGCCGCGCCGCGACGCCTCCGCAGGAGGAGGCCGTACCGCAGTGGAAAGAATACGCCGGAGCCTGCCTGCTCGGTCCGCTCCTGGCCGGGACCCGCTACCGCATTGAATTCGACGTAGGCTTCATCAATCCCGATTTTTCGCCGCCCATCAACGTGACCATGTTCGGCGCACAAAGCTGCGAGAATCTTCCCTTCGGGGTGGGAAATCCCGACTTTGGCTGCCCCACCAACGGCACCGGCTGGGTGCCGCTGGGAAATATCTACGTCAACGGGTTCGGTGGCGACCGCTGGGTACACACCGCCATTGATGTAATGCCCCAGCAAGACATCGTCGCCATCGCCATCGGACCCGACTGCCCGACGCGGGCGGGCCCTTTCAGCCTCTACTATTTTCTGGACAACCTCGTCTTGGCCGACTTTGCCGCGTTTCCACCCGTCATCGCCCCGGCGGGTGAACCCTGCGCCGATGATTTTACCCTGGCCATCCCGCCCCGTGGCAATGCCTCTTACCAGTGGTACCGCAACGGCATCGCCCTGCTGGGGGAAACCGGTGCGGCCCTGACGGGAAGGCGGAGCACCGGGCGCTACGAAGTGGTGGTGGACAATGGGCAGTTTTGCCTGCGTTCCGCCGCCTACAGTTTCGTGCGGCCCGAGTTGGGATCGGTGGCGCGCGTCACGATTTGCGAGGACGAATTTTTCGCCTTCGGCCGCCAGCAATTGGAGGAGGGCGGTGCCTACATCGATACCCTCCGCTCGGTCGAAGGCTGCGACAGCGTGGTCAACTTGGTGCTGACGGTAGAACGCAACCAGCAATCCAGCGTCCGCGCCAAAATCTTCCCTGGCGAGGCCTTCCAGGTTGGCCGCTACGCCGTGCAGTACCCCGGGCGCTACGACCTCACCACCGTCTCGGCGGCGGGCTGCGATAGCCTCGTGAACCTGGATTTGTCCTACTACCAGGTGTACGCCCCGACGGCCTTTTCGCCGAATGCCGACGGCGTCAACGACGTCTTCACCATCTCCGGCGGGCCCGATTTGCAGGAAGTGGTGGAGATCAGCGTCTACGACCGCTGGGGCGCGAGGCTGTTCCAGGGCGCGGCCTGGGACGGACAAATCAACGGGCAGCCCGCGCCCGCTGGCGTCTACGTCTACTCCGCCCGCATCCTGATGGACGACGCCATCGAGCGGCAATTAAGCGGCTCGTTGGCCCTCTTGCGCTGAGCGCCCCGTACCTTCACCGCATGGAGGACAAAAGCCTGGAGATACTCGCCGAGGGGCCGCGCTGGGTGGTGATCAACAAACCAGCGGGCATTGCCACGGAGCGCAACTTTACCAACGATACGGTAGAGGCGCGGGCGCAGGTGCAGTGGAAAAGACCGGGGAGCAGTGGAAGTCCGTTCGTCGGCATCGTCCATCGCCTCGACCGACCGGTAAGCGGCACCCTTTTGTTGGCCCGCAATAAGTCGACTTTGGTCTTCCTCAACGAGGCTTTTGCCCGCCGCGAAGTGACGAAAACCTACTGGGCGCTGACCGATAAGCCGCTCCCCGCCGCTGCCGGCACCCTGCGCCACTACCTGCTGCGCGACCAGGCCGCCCGCCGCGCCGTGGCCAGCACCCGTCCGTTGCCCGGCGCTCAGGAAGCCACCCTGAGTTATCAACTGCTCGCCCACACCGGGGGGCACTTCCACTGGGAAATCCAGCTGGAAACGGGCCGCTACCACCAAATCCGGGCCCAACTGGCGGCGGCGGGCGCACCGATCCTGGGCGACGCAGCCTACGGCTCCCGGCGCATCATCGCCCCCCAGGCCATCGCCCTGCACGCCCGGCGGCTGAGCTTCCCGACGCCGGAAGGGGAGCTGTTGACCGTAGAAGCGCCACCCCCGGTTTGGTTTGCTGGGGCAGTATGAGCGCGCCCAGTTTTCCAAAGCGGTGTATCTTGTGGAGCAACTCTTTAACTATGCCCTACCGATTTTTGCCCTTCGTAGCCTTGTTGTTCGTCGCTTGCTCCTCTACGCGGAACCCGGCACCTGCGGCCGCGCCCGATGCAGCACTGCTCGACCTCAAAAGCGCCATGACGGGCTCCTACAATTCCAGCGCCCAAGCCGGGGCCGACCCCGCCTACTACGACATCCGTCTGCACATGCAAGAGATCTGGCCCGAGCGTCCGGAGCACTACCTCTACGTCGAGCAGGCCGTGGCCGATGCGCAGGATAAGCCCTACCGGCAGCGCGTGTACCGCCTGGAGCGCAAGGGTAAGCAATTCATCAGCCACGTCTACGAATTGCCCGATCCGGAGCGCTTCATTGGGGCCCACCGCCGCCCCGCGCTGCTCAACGCGATTGGCCCCGCCGACCTGATCGAGCGCAAAGGCTGCGCGGTCTACCTCAAGATCGATAAGGGCGGGGTGTACCGGGGCAGCACCCGGAAAAAAGACTGCCCGAGCAGCCTGCGCGGGGCCGCCTACGCTACCAGCCGGGTGTCGGTAACGTCGTCCTTTATTCAGTCGTGGGACCAGGGTTTTGACGCCCAAGACCAGCAGGTGTGGGGCGCGACCGGAGGGGGGTACATGTTTTTTAAGGAGTAGGGGCTTGCACAGTGCCGGAAAAGCCGTACTTTTGCGGCCCGAAATCTTTCGCTTTACCTGATCCAGGCGATCACCAAAGGCATTTTAATTATGGCAGTATACCTCCCCAAAGAGAAGATCGCTGAGATCTTCGCCGAGCACGCCGGTTCGGCCACCAACACCGGTTCTACCGAAGGCCAAATCGCGCTCTTCACCTACCGCATCCAGGAACTGAGCAATCACCTGCAGCGCCACCGCAAAGACCACGGCAGCCGCAAGGCCCTGCTGTCTTTGGTAGGCCAGCGCCGCCGCCACCTGGCTTACCTGCAACGCAAAGACCTCGAAGGTTACCGTGCGCTGATCGCCAAACTCGGCATCCGTAAGTAATCTACTCCCGCTTAGCAGCCCTCACCGGGTGGGCTGGGCGGTCGGAAAATGCACGAATCGCCCCACTGGCTTTGGCTGGTGGGGCGCTTTTTTTGGGGGTGGGGTAGGAATATCGAGCCAGGAAGGCTAACTTGCTGTTAAATTAGGGACCCGGGGCCTGCCGTTTTGCATCCTTGTGCACGTTTGCGGCGTTCTACCTGGTGTACTATAGTTTTCATTCATTGCAACCTTATGGATAGTCGACTTTCTTCCAAGAAATCTCCCTTGAGCTTTTTACAGGCCTTTCTGGAGGTTTTTAACATCTTTGGTTTCAACGAGAAGCGTCCCGAATTCCTGCGCCGCACGGATGCCGAGGCACTTGCGCAAGACTGGCGCGCCGTGGGCGGAGACCTGCGCCGGGCGATGCGCGACACGAAATAGTCAGTAAATAATGGCCGGTAAAAGCCAAAAGCCCGTTCCACCAGCCACCCCACCCCCCGCCCCTGCGCCCGGAGACCACGAGCCCTTAAGTTTGCCCCCTGACGAAGACGCCCTGGAGCTGCCGGATGAGGTAGAGGAGGCCCTGGAGACCATGCCGGTGGAGGAACGGGCTGTAGTGGAAAGATACCTCGATAATTTCCGCATCCAGCTGCGCAGCGGTCCGCTACCGGATCCGGCGACCCTGAAGGAATACCAGGAAGTCTCACCGGATTTGGTGCCGTGGATACTGAAGCAGGCCGAAAACCAATCGGACCACCGCATGGCGATGGAGCGCAAGGAATTGAACGGCCACAACTTCCGGGGTTGGTTTTACGTGGTAGTTGCTGCTTTAGTCGTCCTGGCGCTGGCAGGAGCCGGGACTTACCTCGCCATCCTGGGCAAAGAGACCGTTGCGGTGACCATTTTCGCCACCACTTTGGTCGGGCTGGCCGGGGCTTTTCTGGCTAATCGGAGTTTACGGAAAAGGGAATAAGAGTGGCGTTTGGTCGTCCGTTGCTGGGGCTCTGTTCCTCAGCCAATAGCCCACCCCCAAAAACACCAAAAAGCCCCCAGCACAGGAGCGTGCGTGGGGGCTTTTTCTAGTGATCCCTCTGGGGCTCGAACCCAGGACCCTCTCATTAAAAGTGAGATGCTCTAACCAACTGAGCTAAGGAATCAAACAGCTTTTTCACAAAAGCGACGCAAAGGTAAGTCTAGTGTTAACACATTTGCAAGCACGGCGGGGAATAAAGTTTGGTGGGGCGGGGCGGAAGGTATTGTTGTGGCTTTAGCCCGACCCTAACCTTGGGGGCGGGGTCGGGCCAAAGTCGGGACGGTACCTGGAGGTAACTCTGGGTGGAGAAGGAAAGTTGCGGGGTGGATTTTTGAGAGGTGGCGCGGAAGGTATTGTCGTGGCTTTAGCCCGACCATAGCTGGGCGGGCTGAAGCCTGAAGAGGAGATCGGGGGAAACCCCGAAAGGAGGTCGGGCTGAAGCCTCGACAGTACCTGGAACCTTCGGTCTTGGGGGTCGGGCTAAAGCCGCGACAGTACCTTGGGCGAGGTCGGGCTGAAGCCTCGATAGTACCTTATTCTTCTTCGTCGAAGGGAAGCAGCAACTGCACGCCGCCGGCACCTTCGCGCTCGAGGTTGGAGATGCTGAGGCCGAGGAGGCGGACGGTGGGTACTTCGTCGATGTTCTCGTCCAGGAGGGCGTAGGCGGTGGCGCGCAGGTCGGGCAGGGTACGGATTTCGCCGGCGAAACTGCGGGAGCGGGTGTGGACCACAAAGTCGGGCGTCTTCATCTTCAGGGTGACGGTGCGGCCGAAGTTGTTCTGTTTTTTGAGGTAGCGGAAGATTTTCTCCGCCAGCCAATCGAGCTTCTCGCGCATCTCCTGCCGGCTGCTGACATCTTCGAAGTAGGTCCGCTCCGCCCCGATGCTTTTGCGGATGCGGTGGGGGTTGACGGGGCGGTTATCGAGGGCATGAACGATGCGGTAGAGGTGGTGGCCCATTTTGCCGAAGCGCTGGGCCATTTCCAGTTCGGAGAGGACCAGGAGGTCTTTGCCCGTCTTGAAGCCCATCTTTTCGAGGCGGGTGGCGGTTTTTTGGCCGACGCCGTGGAAATCTTTGACGGGCAGCGCGGCGAGGAAGGCCGGGGCTTCGGCGCGGGTGATGACCTTCATGCCGTTGGGCTTGTTGATGTCGCTGGCCACCTTAGCGAGGAATTTATTGAAGCTTACGCCGGCGGAAGCCGTCAATTGGGTACGCTCGAAGATCTCCCGGCGGATGGCCTGGGCGATGAGGGTGGCCGAGGCGGGGCCGCGCTTGGGCTCCGTCACGTCGAGGTAGGCTTCGTCAAGGCTGAGGGGTTCCACCAGGTCGGTGTAGGAAATGAAGATGTCGCGGATCTGGTCGGAGACTTCCCGGTAGCGATCGAAGTTGCCGCGCACGAAGATAAGCTGGGGGCAAAGCCGTTGGGCGGTGACGCTGGGCATGGCGGAGCGGACGCCAAAGACCCGGGCTTCGTAGCTGGCTGCGGCCACGACGCCCCGCATTTTGCTGCCGCCTACGGCAATGGGCTTGCCGCGCAGTTCCGGGTTATCCCGCTGCTCTACGCTGGCGAAAAAGGCATCCATATCGATATGGATGATTTTGCGCTCGCTAGCGGGGGGCAGCCGGTTGGCTTTTCGTTTCCATTTCATTCATCAGCTCCTCGGTGTCGGCGGTGAGGTCATCTAGCTTACGTTTGGCGGCGGAAGAGAGTTCGCTGCCGTCGGAGCCCAGGGCTTTTTCGAGTTCCAGACGTCGCTCGTTCAACTCCTGGATGCGGGCCAGGGCGTCGGAGTCCTGCAACTCCTTGGCCTTGCCGCGCAGGCTGGTGTAGAGGCCATCGAGTTTTTCCAGGGCATCGTCGTACTTGCCCTCGCGCATCTTCTGGCGCTCACTGACCAGGAGGTTCCAGGCGTCTTTGCCGAGTTCGCCGGCTTTGCCGACGATCTCCCGGCTCTGGGCCTTTTCCTCAGCGTCTCCGAAAAAGTAGTTGTAGCCCAGCAGGCCGACGACCAACAGCAGGCCGATTTTCAAAAGTGTTCTGATCATAAGGTGTTGATTTTCAGTTATTATCAGTTCAGTTTTTAATCCCTCTCCCTCGGCCCCTCTGCACAGGAGAGGGATGACCTTTCGATCTACATTTCGATAAAGAGCCAAATTTTATTTCGGTATAATTGCTTTTTATAATTAGTAGAGGAGGGTTTTTCTGTGTAGTAGCAAGGTGGTACACCCAAAATAACTCAACTAAATGCACTCAGTACTACGCAGCCAGTTGCTGATGAATTATGAAATGTATTGTTCTGACGCGGGCCAACAGCGCCACTGGCCCTCCAGTGCTGGCCCGGTTGACTCAGGCTTGGCGCTCCACAAGCGAAGCCGAAGATAAGGATTGGCGACGAACTTCGCTCCTCCGTCCTGACTCCCCCCTTCGGGGGGGCGGGGGGGAGCACCTGCGTCCGCGCCCAAAATCGCTACCACATCACCCAGTGCCCCCGGAATTTTCCCCGGCTGTATTCCAGGGCTGGCGCGGGTAATTTGACGAAATCGAGGATGCCGAGGAGCAGACGCACGCCGCGCTTGCGGGTGGGGATGCGGCTGAAATAGACGTCGGGGCTGAGGAACCACTGCCGGTAGCGGCTTTCGGGGTAGAAAAAGCCCTGGCCGCCCTCACTCCAGACGTTGCCGTAGGCGCCGTAGACGTTTTCGCTGCCGTAGCCAACGGCCAGGTTGAGCCAGGTCGGGGCCTTGCTCTGCGGGAAGAAGGCACGCGGGTTGGCGCTCAGCCAGATGGTTTGGGCATTGTAATCTTTGAGGTAGCGCTCGAAGAAATTGTCCCCGAAACGCTCGCGGCTGATGTTGCCCAGGTTAGACATCGCACCGCTGGCGTTGGTGATGGGCACATCGGGGTGGGCCCGCAGGTCGTTGGATACCTTTATAAGGATGCGCTGTTCGCGCCAGGCCAGGTCCTGGGCCGTAAAAATGAGGCTGCCGGTGACGTTGGCCCCGATGTCGGACCAACTGAACCCCCATTCGGAGGAAAAGCCGTCGAGCACCTCAATGGTGCCCTGCAAAAGATTGGCTACGCCGAAGGCCATCAGGCGGGCGCCCGGCCGCTCAACGCCCGCCCAGCGTACGCCAGCGAAGGCATAGCGGCTGAACATGTAGGCCGTGAATACGTGGCCGGCCTTGTCCATCTGGTTCCACTCGCCCCAGTCGTCGAAAGAATGCAGGCCGACGCGGTCGTAACCCGCGTACCAGGTCTGGTATAGCCCCACGCTGGCCGCTCCGTACAGCGCCGCACCGGTGCCGGCCGAAAGGTAAAAGCGGTTTTTGTTAAAGGAATCCGCCGGCCGCAGCCATCCGTCGGGAGCCACCCCCTGCAGAGGATCGCGCTGCGTATAGTCCGGGAGGCTATCCAACTGCCCTTCCAGCGGAGCGGGAAAAAGAGCCAGGGCACCCAAACAGAGCAGAAAAAGGCAGCTAAGGCACCTTTTTTTGCCCGCCAGCGAAAAAAAATGAAAAAATTTTGGGCCAATGGGCGGGGAAGAAGCTTGCTTGATTGTCCACTTTTTGCACACTGTTTTCATCTTAATAAATTGATTTTGAGTAGTTTATGTTTTTTGCTGTTCGACTTTTTGGTCCAGAAAACTACTCATATGTACATGACAGGTGTGGTTTCTTACCGCACTTTTGTATTGTCAGAAAGAGGAAACGAATGATGACAGCAACACTTCAAGGCTCACCAAGAGCAAAAGTGGTTTTTCAGAATGATGTTTTTCAGGCACAGACAAGCCGTAATCTCAACACACCAACAACGACCATTATTTTAGGCACAAGCGAATCGTAATCTCACAACACTCCATCTTTAGGCACAAGCGAATTGTAATCTCACACGACCCCGTTTAAGTTTTTCGACAAGCGTAATCTCACAAGACCTGTTTTCCTTTGACCAACCGTAATCTCAAACGACCAGCTTTCTTTTGACCAATTGTAATCTCAAGTGATCTGCTTTCTTTTGACAACGCCGTAATCTCAGACGATCAGTTTCTTGCTTTAGGCCAATCGTAATCTCAAGCGAATTCGTGTTTTCAGGCCCAAGTGGCCATTTTCCCATGAACGACGACATTGGAGGGTACAACCTCCGGAAATTTGGTATGTAGATAGCCTCTCAAAGCTCTTTTTTCGAACCGGTTGCCCTTTCGGCGGCCGGTTTCTTTTTTTTGCTCCGGGCGCAAGGTAAGACGCGTTTTTTAATCGCTACCAGCAAAATGCCCCTTCGGTCATCCGAAGGCCCTTCCCGGGAATCTCCGGCCCAATCCATTTCCTTGTTTTACCTTTGCCACCGATAAATAGGGGTGCTGGCCCGTGTGGGCCGGCTGAGATCATACCCTTAGATTTTCATAATCAGGAACCTGCCCGGGTAATGCCGGGAAGGGAAAAATTTTTCTCGCATGCTGCGATTCTTTTTTGGCGCCGTCCTGGCGCTGGCCACGGGCTACGCGCTCCGGGCCCAATCTCCCGATACCCTCGTTTTGGGGGTGCTCAACGCCGACATCACCGTTACGGCCACCGCTGCCACCCCGCTCACGCCCGTCACTTTCGTGGAGCTGGACCGGTCCGCGCTCCAAAAACGCAACCTCGGCCAAGATGCGCCCTACCTGCTTAAGTGGACGCCTTCGGTGGTCGTCAACTCCGACGCGGGCACCGGCATCGGCTACACGGGCATCTGGATCCGCGGCTCTGACCCCACCCGCACCAACGTCACCATCAACGGCATTCCTTACAACGACAGCGAAAGCCAGGGCGTTTTTTGGGTCAATTTGCCCGACTTTTCCAGCTCCGCCAGCGGCGTACAGATCCAGCGCGGCGTCGGGACGAGCACCAACGGCGCGGGAGCCTTCGGGGCCACCATCGACTTCAGCACCAACCGCATCGAGGAAGCAGCTGGCTTCAGCATCGACGGTACCGTGGGCAGCTTCGGCACCCGCCGGGGCAGCGTCAACTACCGCTCCGGGCTCCTGCCTAGCGGCCTGAAAATCGACGCCCGCTACAGCAAAACCCACTCCGATGGGTACGTCGACCGGGCCACCGCCGACCTCAGCGGCTACTACGCCAGCGTCACTTACGTAGCCGGGGGCGCGGCCGCAGGTGCCGGGAAAGGACAAGGAGCAGTGTGGAACTTCAATGCCTTTGGCGGCAACGAGGTCACTTACCAGGCCTGGAACGGCGTCACGCAGGCGGAAATCGACGAATTTGGCCGCACCTACAATTCCGTTGGCACCGAAAAAACGGGCGAACCCTACGACAACGAAGTTGATAACTACCGCCAAAACCACTACCAGCTCCACTACAACAATGCCTTCGGGACCCGCTGGAAACTGGGCATCAGCGGCCACTACACCCGCGGACTGGGCTACTTCGAGCAGTACAAAGCCGAGCAGGACCTGGCCGACTACGGCATCACAGTCGGGGATACGGAAGGGGAGACCTCCGACCTCATCCGCCGCCGCTGGCTCGACAACCATTTCTACGGCACGGTCTACAGTCTCCGTTACCGCCCCGGTGCTGCCTTTGACCTCACCCTGGGCGGCTCAGCCAACGAATACCTGGGCCACCACTACGGCGAAGTCATCTGGGCCCGCAACGCCGGCAACTCCGAAATCCGCCACCGCTACTACGACAACGACGCCACCAAACGCGATTTCAGCAACTACCTGCGCGGCAATTACCGCTTCGGTGGGGGCTTCAACGCCTACCTGGATGTGCAACTGCGCCACGTCAATTACCAGTTCCTGGGCTTCGCCAACGACCTGAGCCGGATCGACGAAACGGCCCGGCACACTTTTTTCAATCCCAAGGCCGGGCTGCTGTACGACTTTGGCCGGGGCCAGGCCTACGCCAGCTTCGGCGTCGCCCAGCGCGAACCCAACCGCAACGACTTCACGGAGAATCCCGGTCCTACCCGGCCCCGCCCCGAGCAGCTTTACAACACCGAAGTGGGCCTGCGGACGAGCGCTGGCCGCTTCAACTACGGCGTCAACCTCTACCACATGTTGTACCGCGATCAGCTCGTCCTGACCGGCCAGCTTAATGACGTCGGGGAATACATCCGCGCCAACGTGCCGGAAAGCTACCGCCTGGGGCTCGAAGTGCAGGGGGGCTACCAGGTCACCTCCGCTTTCAGCGTAGGAGGTAACCTGGCCCTGAGCCGCAACCGCGTTGGGAGTTTCACCGAATTCCTGGACGACTTCGACGAAGACTTCAACTTCCTCGGCCAGGCCGAAGTGGTGCGCGAAGGGACACCGCTGGCTTTCAGTCCCGACGTGGTAGGAGCCCTGGACCTCAACTACCAGCTGGCCAATACCGACCGCCACCTGCTGGAAGCGGGCTTGCAGACCAAATACGTCGGACAGCGCTTCGTCGATAACACGGGCGACCCGGCCGCCGCGTTGCCCGCCTATTACTACACCGACCTGCGCCTGGCTTACACCCTCCGGCCCCGGGGGGAAGGCCCGTTGGGAGCCCTGCGCCTCACCCTGTTGGTGCGCAACCTCACCGACCAGGAATATTTCTCCAACGGCTGGAGTTATCGCTACCGCTTCGCCGGGGAGCAGACGATCCTGCAGGGACTTTACCCCCAGGCGGGGCGGAATGTGTTGCTGGGGCTGGGCTTGGATTTTTAACCCCGGATTTTATCCGGGGCAATTCAGGTTCGACCCCTTCCGGGGTTGGGGGGGCTGCGGTGCTTTCGTGCTGGGTAGTGAACTGAAAGTACCGTTTGGAGCGTTTTATCGGCGGGGCCGGGGGAGATCCTGGCCCCGTATCCCGTTCATAACCCAGCACCGCCGTGAAAAACTTCCTTTTATCCTTTTTAATCGTCCTGGCCGCATTTGCCGCTGGCCGTTATCTTTTTCCCGTTGCCCCCGTGGTGGTGGGCCCCACAACGGTGGCAACTACGGAAGTTCCGGTCGTCAGTAGGGGAGAAAGTCCGATTGCGAGCAGTGTCACGGCGGAGGAGGCACTGACCTATACCCCGTCGGAGTTGCACACGATTCAGCTTTTCGAAACGGCTTCCCCTTCGGTGTGCTACATCACTACGAAAACCCGGCAGCGGAGCTTCTGGAGTTTTGACGTGACGGAGGTTCCTTCCGGTTCCGGGTCGGGTTTTGTCTGGGATAAGCAGGGGCACATCATTACGAACTACCACGTCATTCAGGGGGCTACTCAGGCCATCGTTACCCTGGCCAATGGGGAGAACTACCCCGCTACGCTCGTGGGTTTTGCCAAGGAGAAGGACCTGGCCGTTCTCAAAATTGACGCGCCGCAGCGGGAGTTGGCGCCCATTCCCGTTGGTTCTTCGGAAGGCATCCGGGTGGGGCAATCGGTCTACGCCATCGGTAATCCCTTCGGCCTCGACCAGACCTTGACTACGGGCGTCGTCTCGGCCCTCGATCGCGAAATCAACAGCCAGGCCAACGTGCCGATCCAGGGCGTTATCCAGTCCGACGCGGCCATTAACCCGGGCAATTCGGGTGGTCCCTTGCTCGATAGCAAAGGGCTTTTGATCGGGGTGAATACGGCGATTTACAGTCCGAGCGGTGCTTCGGCGGGGATTGGCTTCAGCATTCCGGTAGACGTAGTGCGCTACGTGGTGCCCGACCTGATCCGCTACGGAGAAATCCGCCGGGCGACGCTGGACGTGGAGTTTCGTCCGCTCCGCAATGAGCAGGGCCTGGCGTTCTACCGGGTGGCTCCCGAGGGCGCAGCGGCCCGGGCCGGTGTCCGTGGCCTTACCCAAGACAGCCGGGGCTACTACGCCCTGGGAGACATCCTGCTCGGCATCAACGGCAAACCCATCAAGAGCAATACCGACTACTTCCAGGCGATGGAGCAACTTGCACCTGGCGAAACGGTGACGCTGAACATCCTGCGCGACGACCGCAAACTGGATGTGTCTGCTACTTTGGGAAGTACGGTGGATTAGGCGGGGCTCCGTATTTCGGTGAATTTCCTACCTTGGGGCGGTGTATGGTTTAAGTCTGATTTTGCCCTCTCCCCCGGCCCCTCTCCACAGGAGAGGGGTGACCCAAGCACCGTTCTTTTGACGTTAAATTGATGGTTGTTTGCGGGTCAATGCTGGAGATTGTAGTGCCTGAAATGATGTGTACGGAGAGTAGCCAGGGCGAGCAGTAGCTAACGTCGAGTTTAAGCACCTCCACAACATTTCGGTGAATTTCCTACCTTGGGGCGGTGTACGGTTTAAGTCTCCCGTACCCAAGTTCACTCACTATGCGTACCTTCTTACTTTGCTCCTTGTCCCTCCTCCTTTGCACCTGCGCTCCGGCGCCCAAAGAAGCGGAGGATACCGAAACCGAAACTGCTGCTGCCGAATTCACTGGCGAATGGGAAGTCCTGTTCGACGGCACGAGCGTCGAAAAATGGCGTGGTTATAACCAGGCCGAATTCCCCACCCACGGCTGGCGCGTTGAAAACGGCGAACTGATGGTGGAACACTCCGGGATGGAAGAAGCGGGCAGCGGTGGCGACATCATTACCCGCGAAAAGTTTGGCGACTTCGAGCTGGAGCTGGAATTTGCCCTGACGGATACCTCCAACAGCGGCATTTTATACCTGGTCCAGGAGGTCCCCGAAACCCCCATCTGGCACAGCGCGCCGGAATACCAGTTGCTCGACGACGAGACCTACAAAGTCACCTACCCCGAGCTGACGAGCAGCCAACTGACCGGCGCGAACTACGATATGCACGCCCAGACGGTCAACCACAGCAAGCCGATTGGTGAGTGGAACCAGGCCCGGATCCTGAAAAAAGGCAAGCACGTGGAGCACTGGCTGAACGGCAATCTCGTCATCAGCTACGAACTGCACGACGAGGACTGGAAGGCCCGCTACGCCAAGAGCAAATTTGCCGAATACCCCACCTACGCCAGCGCTGAGGAAGGCCACCTGGGGCTGCAGGACCACGGCCACCTGTGCCGCTTCCGCAACGTGCGGGTGCGGCGGAATTAGGGGGTGACCTGGATGGCAGCTTTTGTGTGTGGGGCGGATTCCGGATGCTGCGCATACTCTGGCGGGAGTACCCCGGATTCCGGATGCTGCGCATACTCTGGCGGGAGTACCCCGGATTCCGGATGCTGCGCATACTCTGGCGGGAGTACCCCGGATTCCGGAGGCTGCGCATCCTCCATCCGGGGTTATTAAGGTTCGGGGCCGTCTAAAAAGTCAGCCCCAAAGCTGTGGGGTGCGCCACGGTGGCTGTGCTGGTTGCGTTCTGACACATTTAAGAAAAAATATGTGTTCCTTTTTTGGGCCTCCCCACATGCTGGGTGGGCCTTCAGGGAGTTAAAAATGCCGTCTAGACGGATTTTTGGGCCGTTTTAGGTCATTTGGGCCCTTTGTACGACCGGAGTAAGCAGACTACGCCCTTGCTCAATCGATAATTTATGTAATCGACGAAGATTTGTGGCTATCGAAAGGAGGCCCATCTCAATGTTAACCCCCGTAAGTCCCTTTAGTGTAAACCGACGTCTTCCCAGATTGGCCTTCAAGTTGCCAAAGAAGCCCTCGACTTCTGCGTTACGGCGCAGGCACTTTGCTCTACCCTCTTTCGTGCTCAGACGAGCTCGGGCTTGCTGGCGATAGCTTTGACCTTTGTGGCTAATGGTTACCACTCGGTTGCCGTCTTGTTTATGACACATCCCGCGCAAGGGGCAGCCTATGCAATTGACGGCTTTGTACTTACTTGTTTCACGGATATACCCACTTGCTGTTTTCTCCTCTCCCTCTCCACAATACGTCATATGCTGACCCATGGGGCATATCAGCACATTTTGCTCTTCGTTATAGTATAACTGGCTTGGCGCAAATGGCGCTTTAAGTACTCCTTGCTCTTCCTTGTAATAGCCCGGGTATTTGAGGTAGGCTTCTATCTCCTTGCCCTCACAATAGCGATAGGCCTCTTCGTTGCCATACCCCGCATCGGCTGTAATGGCCTTGGGCAAGTTCAATCCGATTTGGCTTAAGATCGATTCGGTGTCTTCAAGATGAGGAATGAGGCAGGCCGCATCAGAAGGCGTCTGGTGCATTGTCCAGTTTACAACAAAGTGGTTTTCCGTTCCCACTTGAGCATTGTAGCCGGGTTTTAGCTCCCCGTTGCCCAAGTGGTCGTCTTTGGGCCTCATGAACGTAGCACCATGATCCGTTTTAGAGTAAGACGACCGATCTCCCAGTAATTCTTGCTGGCGCTCATATTCCTGGAGTTTGGGCAAGGACTTGCTCTCCAGGTTTTTCAGTTTTGTCTTTGCCTTTTTGACCTCTTTGGCTTCCTCCTTGGTGCTGGGGGACTGACTTTCTAAGGCTTTGTTGAGTCGATCAATCGTTTCTTGGACTGCTGCACTGTCGCTGAGTTTGTCCCCTTGATCATCCCCATCGGCAGCTTGCTCATCCTCTTTATCCGCTTTTTCACATAAAGCGTCAATCTGAGAAACGATCATCCCTATCTGGTCTAGCACCGACTTCTTGTAACGCTCAACGTTTGACTTCCAAACGAAGGTGTACCGGCCAGCTACTGACTCCAGTATAGTGCCATCTAAAAAGTAATCATCCAGCTTGACATAGCCTTGTTCATGTAAAGTCAACAAAACGTGGGCAAACACTTCCTTTACCCGGCCACCCATGCGGTGCTTGCGAAAGTTATTGATCGTATTGTGATCGGGAGTGGACATCCCACTTAGCCACATGTAGCACACGTTCTCATAGCAAGCCTTCTCAATCGAACGAGATGAGTACACCCGATCAGAATAGGCATAAACCAACACCTTAAGCAGCATCCGAGGAGAGTACGCGCTACTGCCACCTCCTAAATAGGTGCTTAGGATCGAATCAATGTTCATCCCATCTATAATCTGGCTGATCAGCCGCGCCTTATGATGAGGCGGTACCATGTCGGCAAGATGTGGAGGGAATAGCAAGCCTTGGTTCTGGAGGTCAGGCTTGAAAACTGCTCTTTTTGTGCTCATCGGCTACGGGGATGGGAACAGCCTCAAAATACTACTTTTTCGTATTTTGTACCAGAATGCCCCCCTAGTAGACTTTTTAGACGGCCCC
>NZ_JACSIT010000138.1:23925-136758 GCF_014349155.1 Neolewinella lacunae | reverse complement strand
ACTTACCACTTTTAGTGATGTAGCAGGGGTCGAAAGCAATAACCCTGTCTTTACTCAGATGTTGCTTGACTAGGAGCAAGTTGAGTTGAAAAAAATCAAAAGATCTAGCGAAATTGTGCCGAAACGTACTCTCGTCGCGTTCGTCGTAGCGGGCAAGGTGAGTGAAGTTGTAGCGGCCGTGGATACACAGCCACAAGTCGAACAAGTCAAGTAAAAAATCTCGTTGCCAGACGCCAATGTCATCCATTTGCTGTATAATTGTGCGAGCGAGGGCGCGAGTCTTCGTAGGACAAGTCATAGCTTGGTGTGTTTGGTAACTTCCAAGATATGTACTTGTCCGTTTTCATCCAAACTGGCCCATTTTTAGCCTAAAATCACTACGGACCATTGTTAATAAAGAAATAATCTGACTAGTATTATCGGGATCTGCTTCATCCATAGATGCAGCCATTTCCTTGAACGATTCGAATTGAAAAGAGTCTTTCACATAGGAAACAAGTTCCGCCGCTTTGTTAACATTTAATCCTTGTGTCTCTATTATTTTTGATACAAGGCTGTTAGCAAGTTTTCTTTCCAATCTTGGTAAGGCTCCAACCCAGACATCTACATCAATACCAGTAGCTTCCTTTATTTTTTCTAGTTTTTTTGCTTTCTGTTCTGTTCGGTGCTTATTATATACTTTTGGTATTAACTCGTTGAGGAATTTACGTAGATCAACAGCTTCGTCATTCTCCCAATGAAGTGATTTTCTGTTCGTTGAAATAACATCTTCACCCCACTCATCGATAAAAGATACATCTAGGATTCCCGTAATATACTTATACCCAAAACTTGTGGCTTTTACATCATAAAACTCATGCTCATTGACAAGCTTACCTCTTGAAAACAAAGCGACTCCTTCCATCGAACTAGGCACAGTATCAATCCCAGCAATAATAATGCCTTTTATTTGATTAGCATACTTATATTCAGGCAGATCCAATCCCTCTGGATTAGGAAAAGTCCAAGAGAATTCACTATTTATATTTTCGTATTTTAAATTATTAGAAATTGCGATCTTATGTTCATCCTTGCCATTGTAAGCTTCTATGAGCACTTCAAAGTCAGGCTCATCAAATACCGAGAATTTCTTTGCTAAGTTGTAGGCGATGTTATCAGCGTCAAAATCACTTTTTCGCTTAAGATTAGTCAACTTAATTTTTGTGCCAGAGCCCTCGCCAGTAAAAACATCCTTCTCAATGATTTTAGGTTTATATGGCTTCTTTTCTTTACCCGCAAGCAGAAGGTCCGCCCAATTGAGTTGAAAAACATTTCTTAATCCCTCACGAGTAGTATGAACTTCAATATTTTTAGATATTCCAAAAAATGATAGTTTTCCGATGCCTTTTTTCCCAACTACTAATCTTTTTCCTGATTCCGACATTTGTCCCGTTTCCGTAACTCGCCGATTTCTTCCTATTCTAAGAAAATTTTCATTGATTTGATTAAAAGTCATGCCGTGACCATCATCTTCGATTTCTATAGATTTTTCTTCGCCATCATTTCTAAGCTGGACAACCACATTTGCAGCATCAGCATCATAGGAATTTGACACTAACTCAGCAATTACTGGCGGCAAGGTTGAATACATTTTAATTCCTAGGTGCTCAATCGTATTAGGATCAAACTCCATTTGAAGTTCTGCCCCATTCAGATCTTCTTCCTCTTTAATATCTAACGATGAATTGCTCATACTATTAATTGTTATGTACCTCTTTAATGTAGTTTCCAAAGAAGGTAGCTAGTTTTGGCGGTACAGCGTTCCCGATGATTTTTGCCGATAGCGCTAGTGATCCAGAATCAAATTTATATGTTTGAGGAAAAGTCTGTAGAATTGCTCCTTCTCTGACCGTGAGCCCTCGGTTTTCTTCTGGATGAGCAAATCGTCCGTTAGAAATACTTAGGAATTTGGTAGTTATTGTAGGGCTTGGTTTATCCCAAAACATTCTTCCATACACATCCCTGAAGTAATTATCTTTTCCACGATAAGCATTAATTTGCAACTCATCGTCATCCTTCCACGCCATTCGATTTCCTCCATCTTTTGGAGTTAGTTTAAGTCTTTCAATATTTTTCTCTGACAAATTCAAGCAAGAAATAGCCTTTGGCGACAGGTCTACACTTCCTGAGCTGATATTTTTAAAAATATTTTGTCCCCCAATAGCAGACCTGACCGTAACTATTCCCTTTCCGTCCGATTTCTTCACGGTAATTTTTTTTGTTCTGCTGGCAATTAGAATGAATCTTTTCCTGCTTTGTGGAATGCTATAGTTTTTCGCATTAATGACCTTGAAATCGTACTTATATTTCATCCGATCTAAAAGTGTCAAAAAAACTGAGAGCGGGGAATCCTTTCTGTTGAGAATTCCAGGAACATTTTCGAGTAAAATATACCCGGGTAGGTAGTATTCGACAAATTGTCCGAAGTCATCCAGCAAGTTTTTACTTTTTTCAGATTTAGACTTGTTGGTATTTAGGAGTGTCCAAAATTGGCAGGGCGTACAACCTACTAGGATTAAGTTTCTTTGTCGTCGTCGAATTTTGACGTGCTTTTGAAGATCTTTAGGTTGCATCTTACTCACATCAATATTAATAAACTTGGACAAAGGATTGTTGGCAGTATAGGTTTGTCTGCAACTTTCGTCAAAATCTATCCCAGCCAGAACATCGATTCCTGCATTCCGAAGGCCGTAGGTCATACCTCCGCCTCCACAAAAAAAATCTATAGCGACTAAATTCTTCACAATCAGTTAAGTAGTTGGTTAAACTGTTCTCTTTTACGGAGTAATTTGCAATTCAATGCTCAAACAGTATAGAGTAAGGAGTATAGATCTAAAATTTTTATTATTCATTCTCCAATATTATTGTAAGTACATTTTTATTTCTCCTGCAAAACTTAGGGTTCGCTACTGCTCAAATTACAAATTTCTTTGCTTATTAACTCTATTATTTCATGGATTGATTGATTATATCTAAGCAAAGTATCATCTTTTGGTGTCAGGTTCGAATTACCTATTAAATGTTTTCTGGTTAAAAAAACAGCGTTAACTTCCTTTCCTGAAGGGAAGCCAAGCCTTTTAGGAACCGTGTCGCCTTTAGCAATTCTTTCAACGGCATGTTCAATCTCATCCTCATTTAAATCACCCCTTAGATGCAAATATTCTAGCAATTTACTCCTAAGTAAGTCATAGCCCTCAAAAAATTCAGTCACCACTTCACTTGTATTTTTTGCTAAGTTTTCTGCAACTCCTTCGACCTCAGTCTTTGGTATCTCAACATTTTTAACAATTCCAATTGCGTCATTAATAATCGTATTTATTTCGTTGCAGAGAGTAGAAACTTCATTATAATCATTTTTGGAAAAAAAATTGTTATGTGCAATTAGGCACCTTAGTTCATAAAGGCGGCTCCACTTTTTTTCAAATTCTTGGTCTTCACAATCAACCGATGAATTAAAATATCTTTTCCAATTTGACCGTGGAATATAGTCTGTAAGATCGTTAAATTTGATATCCTCTCGCACATTATTTATGTGTTTATATAGTTCTTGGTGTCCTTTTTTTGAATAAGGTTTAAATAAGAATTCACTAAGTTGAATAAAATCAGCCTTATGTAAAATATTAAGGCTGGCTGTTCTATTATTTATTTTAGTATTTGAAATTGATGACCTAAAATCTTCTGGCAGGTTCTCATCTGTCCAATTTTGTCCTACCGTCTCCACCATAAATTTATAAATTAGCTTACGAAGTAAATTCTCAGATTTCCATATTTCAGGATAAGCTCGTTCTGAATAGTAAAGTGATATATCGTCCCAAAGGACACTGACGGATAATGCTATCTTTAAAATTAAAGACCTAACCAATTTCAAGAAACATGAAAAAATTTCAATATCCTCTTTTTTTCTCGTATTAAAGGAAACAGTATAGACAATCTGATTTCTATTTGACACTAGATGATCTTTAACGTCTATGTCAAAGGTTGAATTTTCAAACTCAATAGAATTGTCTTTGATCGTAATTTTTTCATTCAGTTGAAGAAGAGCTTTCAAGCTATCAATCGAAGTGCAAACATCACCTGTTTGATCTATAACAATTTGATATTCGACTTTCATAAATATTATTTTATTGAGCGTACTTGAAAAATTTTACGGACACACACCCCAGTCATTCCCCTATCCCAAATCTGGAGCCACCTCCAGATTGTTCTTCATCACCTCCAACTCCAGCACTTGCACGCGCTGCCACAGAAGCTTATTCATCAGCGCCAGCTGCTCATCCGTAACTTGGGCTACTTCTACCTTGTAACTGCATGTACGACCTTGTTTCCCTACTGAGTCGAAGAGGAGAAGTTGTCGTCAACTGTTACGTTAAACAGCCTGCCAAGAGCGACTAACGTTTCCATCTCTGGTTCGTTAGCCATGTTTGGGTACCTACCAACCTGCTGCGGAGAGATTTTTTAGCTCTCTCGATAGAGCAGATCGATTCTACCACATTTTCTTCAGTAAGTAGCTGAGGTTCTCAAAGAAATACATTAACGAAAAGGGGTATGTGATGAAGGTGTAATGATTTGAGTTGAAGATTTATCCGCAAAGAGTTTCGAAATGGTGATCAATGCCTACGTTCTTGTCTTGGAATCGATAACACTAAGCCCAAAAGTAATCTTTTAGCGCAGAAAAAGAAATCTTAGGTAGCAAATTTTTACACTTGGGATAGGGAGAAAGGAATGCTTTTAGGGTAGAAAACTTCTAAAGGTGGGTGGTGCTCTCCTTTTTATCCTTGGCCCGCCGATCAATTGGCGGCCTGAAGACCGGCTGGTAGAACTGGCCACAAACGCAAAAAGCCGCTCCCGAAGGAGCGGCTTTTAAGCGGTCTGGACGGGACTCGAACCCGCGACCTCCGCCGTGACAGGGCGGCATTCTAACCAACTGAACTACCAAACCAATAGTTTCTTATTTACAACACTAAAAATTTGGTGGTCCTCGAACCCGTCCCGCAGGCTTGCGGGATGACAGGGCGGCATACTAACCAACTGAACTACCAAACCAAGTAGTGTTGCACAAGGGGTAAAGCACCGCGTTTCGGTACCCGTTTTCCCAAATGCTGGGCAAATATACAGGCGTCCGGCTGAATAGTGCAAGCCCCGGGCCAAAAAGAATTTGTCCAGACGGGCCAAAGTTGAACTAGGAGCTTGAAAATCAGGGAGAAAAATTTTTCCGCTCCCCGCGCTATTCCCGCTCGTGGACGGGCCCCGACCGCTCCCGCAAGGCACCCCCGGTGCGCCCGCGCAAGACCATGACCACCTCCGCGACGAGGCTGGCGGCAATCTCGGCGGGGGATTCGGCCCCGATGTCGAGCCCCACCGGAGCGTACAAGCGCGGGTAGGCCAGAAGATCCAGCTCGGGCATCTCTTCCGCCATTTTCTCCACCCGCTTCCGGGGGCCGAGCAAGCCCAGGTAGGCGGGCTGGAGCGGCAGGAAGTGGACCACCATCTTTTTGTCCCATTCGTAATCGTGCGACATCAGCACCACGGCCGTCGCCGCATCCACCCCCACGCTGCCGACCTGCGCGTAGTCGACCAGCGTATCCGCCAATTCCTGCATCCGGGGCGTGAATTTGCGGCGCGCGCCCACCAGCGTCGTGCGCCACCCCAGCTGCCGGGCGGCGGCCAGGGCCGGCGGGATGTCGTAGTTGGTGCCCGTCAGGATGAGGTGTACCTCCGGCGCAACCACTTCACAGAGTAAATGGTGGGGCGTCTCGGCGTCGGCTGGCAGGGCGACGACGCGGCTCCGGTTGCTCCGCAGGATCGCGTTGGCCGTTTCCGACAACATCTCGGGCGGCAGGCCCAACGCCGCCGCCAACTGGGGCAGTTCTTCGCTGCGGTACACCCGGGGAGAAAGGGCGGCCGACTGCCGCAGCACCCGCACCAGCAGTTGCGGACTACGGGTCGCCACCAAGCCCCGCAAAATTTCTACCTCGTTGTGGGGATCCGCGTAGGAGAGCGGAATGAAAAGCACGGCAATGCGCCCATTGCAACCCAGTCCGATGCCAATGACGGCGTCTTCGCCATCGAGCGTGTCATAAACGTGAATGGAGGGCGCACTCGCCAGAATCGCCCGGCTGGCCCGCCGCAGCGCGTCCCCTTCCAGGCAACCCCCGCTGATGCCCCCGGCGAACTGTCCGTTGGCCCCCACCAACAGCCGCGCGCCAATGCGGCGGTAGGAAGAGCCCTCTACTTCCACCACTACGGCTAGGGCACAGGCGGTGTTGCTGGCCTTTAAGTGGTCGTAGTGCGCAATGATTTGGCGTATTTCTTGCATTGTGGGTCCCAAGGTAACACCGCCCACAAAATTTCCCTCCCAGACACTTACCTTCACTCCTTTCTACCCTTCATCCTTTACTCCTTTCCCCCTTTACTCCCTTATTCCTTCCCTCATTTGCTACGCAGTACCCCAGGCTCACGCATTAGCTACGCTGCTGCCTACGGCGGTCACTAAATCACTCAGTCTCGCCTATCTCGTGCGGTAGCCCATTAGCTTCGCTGCTGCCTACGGCGGTCACGCATTCACGCATTCACCCATTCACGCATTCACCCATTCACTCATGCCCCTCCACTTCCGCATCCTCCTCGGCATCCTCCTCGGGGCCACCCTCGGTTGGCTCGCCAGCCAGTTCAGCGGCGGACCGGAGTTCATCCGCGACTGGATAAAACCGGTGGGCGACATCTTCATCCGCCTCCTCAAGTTGATCGCCGTACCGCTCATTTTCGTCTCCCTCACCAAAGGCATCAGCGATTTGAGCGACCTCAGCACCCTCTCCCGCCTGGGACTGCGGACCATCGCCTGGTACCTCGCTACGACGGTTTTTGCCGTGCTGCTCGGGCTGCTGCTGGTCAATTTCTTCCGGCCGGGCAGCTACGTGGGGGCCGACACCGTTGCCGCCCTCGCCGAACAACTGCCTACGGACAGCGGACCCGCCGCCGCGCCGCCAGCTGCTGCCGGACCCCTCGATTTTTTCGTCCGCCTGGTACCGCAAAATCTCTTCGAAGCCCTGAGCCAAAACGGCTCCCTGCTGCAAGTCATCTTCTTCACCCTCTTTTTCAGCATCTGTTTGCTCTCCATCCCCGCCGCCCAGCGCGAGCCGGTCATTAAGCTGGTGGACGCCCTCAACGCCGTACTACTGAAAATGGTGGATGCCATCATCAAAATCTCTCCCTTCGCGGTGGTGGCCCTCATGGCGGCCCTCTTCGCGGAAATCCCCGACGCGGGCATTCTTCGGGCCCTGCTCAGCTACGCACTGGTGTTGGTGCTGGGCATGGCCATCCTGCTCATGCTCTATCCGCTGCTGACGCGCGTGTTCGCGGGGATGCCCGTGGGACGATTTGTCCGGGGCATTTTACCCGCCCAATTGGTCGCCTTTTCCACCAGTTCCAGCATGGCTACGCTGCCCGTCACCATGGAAGTCGTCGAAGGCAACCTGGGCGTGGAAAGCGAAGTCGTCAGTTTCGTGTGCCCCATCGGCGCGACCGTCAATATGGACGCCACCAGCCTGATGCAGGCCATCGCCACCGTTTTCGTTTGCCAGGTCCTGGGCCACGAACTGGCTTGGAACGACCAACTGATCATCGTCCTCACCGCCTCGATGGCCTCCATTGGCGCGGCGGGAGCACCGAGCGCGGGCATCGTCATGCTGGTCATCGTCCTGGAATCCGTCGGCTTTCCCAGCGAACGCCTGCCGCTGGCGCTGGCCATGATTTTGGCCGTTGACCGCCCGCTGGATATGTGCCGCACCGTCGTCAACATCACCGGAGACGCCTGCGTAGCGGTCTTGGTAGGTAAGCAAAGAGGGTAGGGGACTAAGCTGGCGTTCCTACCTGAAACTTCGGTTTATTACTCAGCCTGGAATCCTCCCTTGCTCCTTGTCCTGACTCCCCCCTTCGGGGGGTTGGGGGGGAGCACCTGCGGCCGCGCCCAAAATGTTCCAACCCAAAAAATCCCGCATTTGTCCCCAAACGGCAATTCGTATACCACACTTGTAGTATTTTCGCCCCGCAAACCAAAAAAATCCAACGCAATGAGAACCAATTACCTACTGTTGTGCTGCTGCCTCCTGCTGGCCGCCTGCACCACCCTGAGCGCCCAGGAAGTGAAATTTGGCGACCTGGACGCCAGCTCCATGGACGCCGCCCACTACCCCGAAAATTCCGCTTACCTCAACTACCTGGACGCCAACGACCCCGAGCGGGAACGGAAAATCAAGGTCTTCTACGGCCGCCCCAAAAAGAAAGGCCGCGAGGTATTCGGTGGCCTCGAACCCTGGGGTAAAGACTGGCGACTGGGCGCCAACGAAGCCACCGAAGTGACCTTTTACCAGGCCGTGGAAATCGGCGGCACCTACGTTCCGGCTGGCACCTACACCATGTTCGCCCAGCTCTACCCCAACCAGTGGATCATCAAGATTTCCAGCGAGCGCTTCATCGGCGGAGCCGAAAACCGCGACATCAGCAAAGACCTCGTTGCCGTTGCCATCCCCACCGAAACGGTGAGCACGCCACGGGAGATTTTCACCATCGGCTTCCAGAAAATCGACGACAACAACGTCCACATGGTCTACGCCTGGGACCGCACCCGCGCCGCCCTGCCCATCAACCTGAACCCCGCCGTGCTGGCCAATGACATGGACGACGCCAGCCCCATGGACCTGGTGCAGCACCCCAACATGAGCCGCCTGCGCAACTACTTGAAAGCCGAAGAACTGGCCGCCAACGAGCCCCAGGTCCGCGTCATCTACAGCCGCCCCAAGGCGAAAGGCCGCAAAGTGTTCGGCGAAATGCTCCCCTACGGCAAAATGTGGCGCCTCGGAGCCAACGAAACCACGGAAATCACCTTCTTCAAGGACGTCGTCATCGGCGGCAAAGAGATCCGCGCGGGCCGCTACGGCCTCTTCGCCAAGGTCAACGAAGGCAGCTGGGATTTCATCATCCACCGCAACGTGCAATCCTGGGGCGAGGCCAACCACGACGAGAAGGACAACGTCGTAACCGTCACCGCCAAAACGGAGAAAACCCCGGAGATGGTCGAAGCCCTCTCCATGACCTTCGTGGAAAAAGGCGACGTTCTCGAACTGGTCGTCGGCTGGGAAAACACGATGGCCCGCCTGCCCATCAAGGTGAAGAAGTAACGCACAAAAAGCCAAGTAAGCCCCGCCCGGATTACCCCGGTGCGGGGCTTTTTTTGTCCGGAGGGGAACTGTTTTTTTCGGAGCGGGTTGCTTAACGGCGCGGTTAGCTCAGTTTGGGCGCGGCCGCAGGTGCCAGGAACGGGACAAAGGAGCGAGGCGAGGTAAAGCGCATAATGTCGCTCACTGCTTTCAGGGTCGAGCAAATGCGCAGTCTCGGTGGGGCCGGGCTGGGGTGCTATGGCGTTGGCCCTAGGCGCTGCGTGCGGTGAAAAAGCGAATTATTCGCCGCAAAAATGCGGTGAATGTGTTTTTATTTGCTTGAAAAAAATTGCGTTACCGGGATAGCAAATAGCGTAAATCCGCCCCGGGGGAACTTATTTTTCAAGGGAAGAGTTTATAACCAACCTGCTAACCTTACAACTTGAAGACCCCGAGTATGATCACCGGAAAAACCCTTACTGAATTGGGCTACCGACCTGGAAAATGGTTCGCCGCTGCCATCGAGCACGCCAACGCCGCCGGGCTGAGCGGCACCGACCTGACGGATTTCCTCGACCGCCACCAACCCACCATCATCGATCCCTACCCCGCAGCACTGCCCTTCCACCGCAACCTCCGCGCCGAAACCCCCGAAGAAGCCGCCAACGTTGCCGACGTCATGGCCACCATGGAAACCCTGATGCGCACGCCTACCCTCGTCGGCGGAGCCGTTATGCCCGACGCGTGTCCTACCGGCCCTAAGGGACAAATTCCCGTCGGCGGCGTCGTAGTAGCCAAAAACGCCATCCACCCCGCCATGCACAGTGCCGACATTTGTTGCTCCGTCATGATGACCAACCTGGGCCAGGTGGACCCCACCGCCGTCCTCAACGCCGCGATGGGCATCACCCACTTCGGGGGCGGCGGACGGCCCCGCCACGCCGAGTTTCCCCTGCCCACCGAGCTCCGCGAAAAGCTGGCGGCTAACGCCTTCCTCGACGACAAAGACAGCCGCCAACTGGCCAGCGCCCACCTCGGTACCCAGGGCGACGGCAACCACTTCCTGTTCGTCGGTCGCTCCGCCGCCACGGGAGATACCGTCATGGTCACCCACCATGGCTCCCGCGGCCTGGGCGCCCACCTCTACAAGCGCGGCATGCAGGTCGCCGAAGCCTTCCGCAAAGACCTCTCCCCCGCCACCCCCAGCTACAACGCCTGGATTCCCTACACCGACCCCAGCGGCCGGGCCTACTGGGAAGCCCTCCAGCTGGTACGCGAATGGACCAAACTGAACCACACCCTGCTGCACGACCGCACCGTTGCGGCAGTCAACAGCGAGGTGAAAGACCGGTTTTGGAACGAACACAACTTCGTATTCAAAGACGAGGACCTGTTCTACCACGCCAAGGGTGCTACCCCGCTGGATAGCAAGTTCGTCCCCGACGCTGCCGACGGTCGCCGCCTCATCCCCCTGAACATGGCCGAGCCCGTCTTGATCGTCGAGGGGGCCACCACTCCTACGAACCTCGGATTCGCACCCCACGGGGCCGGCCGCAACGTGAGCCGCTCCGCCCACAAGCGCGCCCAGGGCAACCGCACGGTCGAAGCCATCTTCGCCAAGGAAACGGCCGGCCTCGACGTCCGCTTCTACTCCGGCGTCATCGATATTTCTGAGCTGCCCTCCGCCTACAAAAGCGCCCAGATGGTCCAGGACCAGATGAGCGAATTTGGCTTGGGGACGGTCCTCGATCGCATCATGCCCTACGGCTGCATCATGGCCGGCGACTGGCAGGCAAACGCCCCCTGGCGCAAGGGCAAACGGCAGAAAGGACGGCGTTAGAGGCTGATTAAGGTAGGTTGAGCCCTGGCAATAATCCCAGCTAATTGGTCTTTAACGGCCCTTAGAAGGTAGTTCGGTAGTTCCGTAGTATTGTAGTTTTGTAGTTCGGTAGTGGACAATACCCCGCTACCGAATTACGAGACTACCGAACTACCCCCAAACTGACCATAATCACCCCCGCTCAATCGGGCAAGTCATGCAGTGGCTGCCCCCGCGCCCCCGGCTCAGCTCGCCGCTGGGCAGGGTGATGATGGTCTTGTGGACGGTCTCGGGGCGGAGGCCTTCGTTGTCAATTTGCTCGATCAGGCGGACGGCCCCGACGACGGTATAACCAGCGGCCTCCAGGGTCTGAGCAGTGACGGGATTACGGTCGTAGGTAATGGCAATGCCCGGGCCGAGGGCCACCAGGTTGCAGCCGTCCGTCCACTGCTCCCTTTCCTGGAAAGGACTTTTGCCGCCGCCGGAGGGAAGGAAACGGGCCAGGGGGTCGATCTCCGCCAGGATGCATTCCTTCAGGCTGGAGTAGCTGCTGCTTTGGCCGTTGGCGCGCCAGACTTCCACCCCGGCGGGTCTTCCTCCTTCGCAGACGATGGGCGCGTAGCAGACGTAGTCGTGCTCGTCAATCTGGGTGAAGATCGTGTCCAGGTGCATGAAGCTCCGCTCGGCGGGGACACTGACGCGCACGACGTTTTTTACCACCCCGCGGGCGAACAGGACATCCGCCAGGCAGCGCAGCGAGTAGTTGCTGGAGCGTTCGGACTCGCCAATGAGCAGGTAATCCCTGTTGAGCAGCATCACGTCGCCGCCCTCGATGCAGACCTTCTCAGCCAAACGACTGGGCGGGAAGAGTTCGACGTTGTTGAGGTTGATGACGCGGTCGGCCTCCCAGAGTTCCTTGAAATAAGGGTGGGCGAAGATGACCAGGCGCGTCAGGAAGTTCTCCCGGCTCCGGGCCAGCTTGGCCGCCTTGGTGATGAGGAGGTAGTCGTTGATCGTCACGGCGATGTCGCGCGTGAAGATGAAGTTGGGGATGGGGTCAAACAGACGGCTGTCTTCGGTGGGCAGGTAGCCGGTGATGAGCACTTCGGTCAGCTCCCTTGGCGAGAGGGCCAGCAGGCGTTCGACGTACACGACGGGCAATTCTTCCCAGCTGACGATCATCTCCAGCATCTCCCGCGTCGCCGAAGGGGATTCGGCAATGGCCTGCGTCAAAAGATCAGCGATTTCGAGCACCCCCGCCGGCCCCAGAAAACGGCGCAGCAGGGTAGTGAACACATCGTGCTCCTGCTGCATCTTGGGCAGGTAGACAATGTCGTCAAACAACAACTCTTCCGCCCGCTGGGGCGTGATGGTGGCCGTACCCGCATCGGGCCGGTGGATGAGCACCCTGCGTAAGGGGGCAATTTCGGAGTGTACTTGGATGGGCAAAGGACGGTAATTTGGTCAGGGCAATCACGGTTGGGCGAAGATAGGGCAGCGCCGAACGTCTCGAAGGGAGAAGGAGCGACTTTTCCTGCGCCAGTTTATAGTGCATAGTTCATAGTTCATAGTTCATAGTTCAGTAGTTCATAGTTCAGTAGCGGGCAGCCGCCTTTACCCCCTTCCTCCTTTACTCCCTTATTCCTTTACGCCCTTCCGCCTTTACTCCTTTCCTTATCTTTGCCCCATGCTCCTATCCATGACCGGCTACGGCCGCGCCACCCAAACCGTTAACGGTAAGACCTTTACCGTCGAAATTCGCTCGCTCAACAGCAAACAGAATGACCTGCGGATGCGCGCCAACCAGCAGCTCCACAAGTACGAAATGGAGCTGCGCCGGCTGGTGCTCGACGGGGCCAAGCGGGGTAAACTCGACATCAACGTGGAGATTACCGACGAAACCGGCGGCAGCGCCGTCAAAGTCAACGCCCCCTTGCTCAGCCGTCTGTACCGCGAGGTAGTGGCCCAAACCGGGCAGCTCGGCCTCGCCGCCGGCCACGCCGATGGCCTCTACGCCGCCCTGCTCCGCATCCCCGGCATCGTCGAAGGCGGCTCCGATCGCCTCTCCGACGCCGACTGGGAAAGCCTCAAAAGCACCACCGAAGCCTGCTTGCTGCACCTCGATGAGTACCGCCTCCAGGAAGGCGACGTCCTGGCCGCCGACCTCGCCAACAGCTGCCAGATCATCATGGACCTCCTCGGCGAAGTCGGGAAGTACGAAGAAGATCGCGTGCAATCCGTCCGCGACCGCATGGCCAAACACCTGCAGGATTTCCTCGGCCGCAGCAACGTCGATAAAAACCGCTACGAACAGGAAGTCCTCTTCTACCTCGAAAAAATGGACATCAACGAGGAGAAAGTCCGCCTGCGCCAAAATTGCGAGTATTTCCTCGAAATCCTGGGCAATGAAGACGCCGTAAAAGGCCGTAAGCTCAACTTCATCAGCCAGGAAATCGGCCGCGAGGTCAATACCCTCGGCGCCAAAGCCTACGCGCCCGAAATTCAGAAACTGGTGGTCAACATGAAAGAACATCTCGAGCAGATCAAAGAACAACTTGCCAATGTTGCCTGATGCCTCCACGGGTAAACTCCTGATTTTTACCGCGCCCTCGGGGGCTGGAAAGACGACCATCGTCCGCCACCTCCTGCGGCAATTTCCCGACCTGGCCTTCTCCGTTTCCGCCACCAACCGTCCCCGCCGCCCCGGCGAAGAACACGGCGTGGCCTACTACTTTCTGAGTACCGAAGATTTTCAGGAAAAAATTCGCCAGGGGGAGTTCGTGGAATACGAAGAAGTCTACCCGGGCCGCTACTACGGCACGCTGCGCAGCGAGTTAGAACGCCTCTGGAGCCAAGGGAAAACCATCGTCTTCGACATCGAAGTGAAAGGGGCCACCAACCTGAAACGGCTTTACCCCCACGGCAGCACCGCCGTTTTCGTCAATCCGCCCAGCCCGGAGATTCTCTTCCAGCGCCTGCGCGACCGCAGCACCGAGAGCGAGGCCGATCTCCACGCCCGCATCGTCCGCGCCGCCGAAGAGCTGACTTACCTCCACACTTTTGATCGGGTTTTGACCAACGACGACCTGCCCACCGCCCTGGCCGAAGCCGAGCGAATTGTCCGCGAAGTCCTTGGCGCCTGAGGCGATTGCACTGGCACCAAGCTGGTTTTGTTTCGCTACTTCAAGTGCCGGTCTTCGATGAATTGCCGGAATTCTTTGCGGTAGGTATTGCTGATGGGCAGTAGTTCATCGCCAATTTTCACCTCGTCGCGGTGCACCTCATCGAGCCACTTCACGGCCACAATGTAAGAATGGTGGATGCGGATAAAACGATCTGCGGGCAGCATCTCGGCCAGTTTTTTCAGGCTCTGCAACGTCGTCACCTTCCGGGCCGGCGTATGGATGCGCACGTAGTCTTTCAGGCCCTCGATGTACTGCACGTCATCGAAATTGACCCGGACGGATTTGGTGCCGTCCTTGACGAAAAGAAAATCGGCCGTGGTGTCGTTGGCGGGCGCGTCCGCAGGTGCCGGGGAAGCCGCAGGAGCTAAGGACGACGGGGCCAAGCGCTGCTGCGCCAGCTGGGTGATTTTCTCGACCGTCTTCAAAAAACGCTCGAAGGTGATGGGCTTGAGCAGGTAATCCGTTACGTCCAGTTCGTAGCCCTCAATCGCGTATTCCGAGTAGGCCGTGGTGAGCACGACGTAGGGCTTGCGCTGGAGGATTTTCAGGAGCGCGATGCCGGTTATTTCGGGCATTTGGACGTCCAGGAAAAGGACGTCCGGCGTAGTTTCTTTCAGAAATTCCAGCGCCGCCAGCGGGCTGCCCAAAGACTGTAATAGCTCCAGCGAGGCTACCTTATCCACGTACTGCTCCAGCAGGCGGCGGGCCATGGGTTCGTCTTCCACGATCAGGCAGGTGAGTTTCATACTAGGACGGGGCTTTTCTCCAGTTTCAGCGCCAGGTCTACCACGTAGCGCTCGGCATCGTCGCTGAATTTCAGTTGGTACTGGTTGGGGTAGCTCAGGTCGAGGCGGCGGCGTACGTTGCGCAGGCCGATGCCGGATTTTTCCAGGACCGCCTTGCCCGAGTCCTCCATTTTGCTGTTGGCCACGCGGTAGTAGCAGTAGCCCTCTTGGACGCTCAGGCTGACGGTGATCCAGGAACCCTCGGCGGTATTGCTTACCCCGTGCTTAAAGGCATTTTCCAGGAAGGTGATCAGGATGAGGGGGGTAATGGCGGCGTTGGCAACGTCGCCTTCCACTTCAAAGGTAATCGGCACTTCGTCGTTGAGCCGCAGCCGCTCCAGATCGAGGTAATTCTCGATGTACTCGATTTCTTTGGTCAGGGGCACCTTCGCATGGTTACTGTCGTAGAGCATGTAGCGCATCATGCCCGAAAGCTTGGCAATCACCTCCGGGGTGCGGGGAGACTGGTTGTAGGCCAGGTAGTAAAGGTTGTTCAGCGTATTGAACAGGAAATGGGGATTGATTTGGGCCTTGAGGAAACGAAGCTCCGACGTCAACTGCTGGTTTTCCAGGTCTTTGCGGCGGGCTTCCAGCTCGAAATAGTCCTCCACAAATTTCAAAAGGCCCACGAAGGCCGTGATCAGGAAGGCGCTCATGGCTACGTTCAGGCCAAAGCGCAGGGAGTAAACCCAGTTCTCCTGGTGGGTAAGCCCATCCACCAGATACTGTTTGCCCACCAGCATCAGGTAGGTCATTCCACCGAAGATGGGCAGGAAGGTCAGCAAAAAGCCCCGCACGTTTTGGTCTTTCAGCAGCTTGGGCAACAGGAGGAAGTAGGTGATGTAGCTGATGACGAGCAGCGACGAGATGTGGAAGAAAAAGTCGGGGACAATCTTCGACCAGTCGGGCTCGCCCTTGCGGCCGTAGCTGATCTGGTAAAAGAAAAAGGAGGCGTACACCAGCCAGAAAGCGGCGTGCAGTAAAACCTTGGTGTTGCGCGGAAATAAGCTGGCCATGGTGGAGCTTGAGTAGTCAGGTGGTGGAAGAGCTGGTCCGAAGGCTTCGATTTGCGGGCTGCCCGCAAAAGGCGGCCGAGCGGGAACAGTGAACAAGTGCTAAGGCCTGAGCGGGTCAGACGGACTCGAAATAATGGAGAACACAAAACTAGGTCCAATTCCTCCTGTTAGCATGGTGTATTCTACATTTTGGGTAAAAGCCTCGGCGATCGGGCCATTTCGGTCCATTTCTCAGGGATTGGGGCCTTTTTCCCGAATGGTCGATTGTTTTTCCCAGATGGTCTAATTGCCGCACGCGGCGTTCCCGGCGGGACTATTTTCGTACCACCAAATGAAAATGGCGAATTATCGATGACCTTCCAAGGGGTAAACTTCTTTATCCAACGTCGCCAGACTGTACTTTTTTTCTCCCAGTAGCCTCAGCCTCCTAACCTGCGAATTGCCCATGAAAACTTTAGCATCTTTACTCTTTTGTCTCTTTTTCAGCCTGACCCTTAGCGCCCAGAGCGGCCCCTCCGAATCGCTGGCCCCCAACACGGGTGGGCTCAGCGGGCAGCTGCTGGAGGAAAACACGGGCGAGCCCATCGGCTTTGCCAACGTTGCCATTTATAACGTTACGGGCGATCTGGTGGCCGGCACCACTTCCGATATCGACGGAACTTTTGTCATCAAAGACCTGCCCTACGGCGACTACCGCCTGGAGATGAGCTTCATCGGCTACGCCACCGAAGACCGGCAACTGGAACTTTCCGAAGCCAAGCGCTTTTTTGAGCTCGACGCCATCGCCCTCGGCCCCGACGGCCAGCAGCTGGAAGAAGTTATCGTCACTGCCGAACGCGCCGTGATGGAACTCGGCCTCGATCGCAAAGTCTTCAACGTAGAAAAAACCATCGCCGCTGCCGGGGGCTCCGCCGAAGACCTCCTGCGGCAGATCCCCAGCATCACCGTCGATCTCGAAGGCAACGTCAGCCTCCGCGGCAACGGCAACGTCCGCTTCCTCATCAATGGCCGGCCCAGCGGACTCACCGGTGCCAATCAGCAAACCTTCCTCCAGTCCCTCACCGCCGCTAACATCGAACGCATCGAAGTCATCACCAACCCCGGTGCCCGCTTCGACCCCGACGGCACGGGCGGCCTGATCAACATCGTCCTCAAAAACAAGACCGAAGACGGCTTCAACGCCACGGTCAACCTCAACGCCGGCACGAACAACAAATTCGACGGCAGCCTCGATGCCAACTGGCGCAAGGGCAAATTCAATACCACCTTCGGCATCAGTGGCCGCTCCGATGAACGCTTCTTCCGTGGCTACCGCGAACAGGAAGCCACCTTCGCCGATACTTCCTTCAGCCGCATCTTTACTTTCGATGGCAACCGCATGCGACAGTCTCAACTCCTCAAGCTGGGAACCGAATACGCCATCAACGATCGCTCCACCTTCCAGATCAGCGGCAACTACCAACTCAGCAGCGGCGACAACGGAAACCTCCGCACCACCACCTTCTTCGACGAAAACAACAACTCCGCCTTCACCAGCATCCGCACCGAGCGGGAGCCGAACGATGAGACCGACTACGAGATCCGCGCCAACTACCAAACGACCTTCCGGAAGGAGGGACGCCAACTCACCGGTGCCCTCCAGTTCAGCGACAGCAACGAGGAAGAAATCGAGAATTACCGCGAAGTATTCTCCACCCCCGAAGGCGTGGTATACGACGAGATCCTGCAAAACAGCCCCACCCTGAGCGGCCGTAAACAGTTTCTCGGCCAGCTCGACTACGAGCAGAAGATTGGCGAATTTAAGCTGGAAACCGGCTGGCGTTCTACCCTCCAACGCCTCGATAACCTCGGCATCTTCAACGAATTTGATGAGACGATCGGCGATTTTGTCAAAATTGACAGCAACAGCAACCGCTTTTTTTACGACGAAGACATCCACGCCCTTTACGCCACCTTCGGCGGTAAGGTGGATAAGCTCGTCTTCAGCGCCGGCCTGCGCGCGGAGCAGGCCTACACCACCAGCCGCCTGACGGAGCCCAACGTTGAGACTTTTGAAAACGACTACTTCAAGGTCTACCCCAGCGTCTTCCTGGGCTACGAAGTCGCCGAAGGAAGTACCATCCAGGCCAGCTACAGCCGCCGCGTCAACCGCCCCCGTTCCTGGGACCTGAACCCCTTCGTAGACCGTGGCGACCCCCTCAACCTGCGTACCGGTAATCCTTTCCTGCTGCCGGAACTGATTAATAGCTTCGAACTCAACCTGCAGCAGCGCTTCGGGGCCGGCACCTTCACCGGGGGCTTTTACTACCGCCAACTCAATGACCTCATTACCCGCGTTACCGAAACACTGCCGGGCGGCGTCAGCCTCGGTACCCGCGCCAACCTCGACCGGGGCCGCGACTACGGGGTAGAGGTTATCACGACCCTGCGGCCGTCCGAAAAGCTCGATTTTACCCTCTCCCTCAACGCCTACCGCAGCGAAATCGATGGTCAGCTCGCCGAGGGCACCGTCGATGCCAACGGCTACCTCTTCAATGGTCGCCTCCAGGGGGGCTACGAGCTGCCGTGGGACATCACCACCCAGTTCACCTACTTCTACCGCAGCCCCGGCATCACTCCCCAGGGCCGCATCCGCGCCATCCAGTCGCTCGACCTCGGCTTTCGCAAGCCCGTGCTCAATGACAAAGGCGCCATCACCCTGCGCGTATCCGACCTCTTCAACCAACGTCGCTTCCGCTTCACCACCGACGTGGGCGGGCTATTCACCGACAGCGAATTCCAGCGCGAAAGCCGCATCGTCTACCTCGGCTTCCAGTACAGCCTGCGCCAGGTGAAGCAAAAAGGCCGCGAGCGCCAGGGAGGTGACCGCGACCAAAACGGCGGCGGCGGCGACGATTTCTAGCATTGAAGCAGCCCGAGGGCGCGGCCGCAGGTGCAAGTCCCGGAATAAGGGAGCAGGGGAAGTAAATGCGCGCTGCCAGCATGCTCAGCCCCATCGTCCCCCCGCAGGGATGAGCACCAAAGAAAAGAATCTATCTGGACGTTGTCTAAATAAATTACTACTTACTTACCTTCGCGGGGCGGTTGGCGTTGCTGGCCGCCCCTTGCTCTTCATCCATTTCTTTTCACCTGCGGCCGCGCCCCTGGTGCTCTCCCCGCAAAACGTCAGCTTTTCACTATGACCCCCCAGCAACCTACCAGCCTGAAAATGCGCATCTGGCACCGTTATCTCGGCTTTTTTCTTTCTGGTATCATGGCCATTTACGCCATCAGCGGCATCGTGCTGATTTTCCGCCAGACCAACACTTTCAAGGTGGCCAACACCCAGGAAATGACCCTGGCCCCCAACCTGACGGCCGAGGCACTGGGCCAGGAATTGAAAATCCGCGACTTTAAGGTGGAATCAACGCAGGGCGATATCCTTACCTTCAAAGACGGCACTTACAACCAGGCCACGGGCGCTACTGTGCACACCAAGTACGCGCTGCCCTTTGTGCTCGATAAACTGACGCACCTGCACAAGGCGACCACCAAAGACACGCTCTTCTTCCTGAATATTTTCTTCGGCTTGTCCCTGTTTTTCTTCGTCGTTTCTGCTTTCTGGATGTACATGCCTTCCGGGCCCATCCTGCGCAAGGGCTTGCTGTTTGCCGCCGGCGGCGTGTTGCTGGCCTTAGTTATGCTCTTCGTTTAAGGGCGGTTTTTCAGGCGTATAGTCCGCTGGATAGGTAGCGGTCTCCCCGGTCGCAGATGATGCAGACGATGAGGCCTTCTTCCAGTTCGTCGGCCAATCTGATGGCGGCCGCCGTGCTGCCCCCGGAGCTTACGCCGGCGAATACCCCTGCCTCGCGGGCCAGGCGGCGCATCGTTTCCACGGCTTCGGCTTCGCTGACGTCGATCTTGCGGTGCACCACGCTGTCGTCGTAAATCTTGGGCAAAAACCCGGGGCTCCAACGGCGGATGCCGGGGATGTTGCTGCCGTCAGTGGGTTGTACGCCCACGATCTGGACGCGGTCTGACTGCTCGCGGAGGTAGCGCCCCGTTCCCGTGATGGTGCCGGTGGTACCCATGCTGGAAACGAAGTGCGTGAGTTCGCCCGCCGTGTCCCGCCAGATCTCTGGTCCGGTGGTCCGGTAGTGCGCCAGCCAGTTGTCGTCGTTGGCGAACTGATTGAGTTGCAGGTACTCTCCGGAGTCTTCCATTTCCTGGGCCAACTCCCGGCTGTACTCGATGGTGCGGGCCGCTGGGGTCAGGATCACTTCTGCCCCGTAGGCCCGCATGGCGTCGACCCGTTCTACCGTAGAATTGTCGGGCATGATCAGGGTAATGGGAATGCGCATCTTCGCGGCAATCATCGCCAGGGCAATCCCCGTATTCCCGCTGGTGGCTTCTACGATGGATTTTCCGCCGTCCAGATCCCCCCGTTCCCAGGCCCCCATCAGCATGCTGAGGGCGGCGCGGTCTTTGACGCTGCCGCCGGGGTTTTGTCCTTCCAGCTTACCAAAAAGTTGCACGGCGGGGTTATCCACCAGGTCGGATAGATCCACCAAAGGGGTATTGCCGACGAGAGAAAAGAGCGTTTGCATGGGGGAGATTTAGTGGGGTGGGAGAGCGTCCTGTTTACTCAAAAGAGAAGTAAGGGAGTAAACGGGGCAACTCTTCTTCTTTGATCAGGCGCAGCCGGCGCAGGTCTTCGGGTCCGTTGAAGCGACCGGCTTTTTCCCGGTTGTTGACGATGGAATTGGCCAGGTTCCGGTTGATGTAAGGATGGCGGGCAAGTTCCTCGTAAGTGGCCCTATTGATGGCCAAGGGCCGGGGTACGGGACTGGCCTTGAGATAAGGCGCGATGGCCTGAAAAGTTGAATCCGGTAGTCCGCGGGTGCTGGCTACCTGCTCTACCGAATAAAAGCCACCGAGTGCTTCGCGGAAGCGGACGATGCTCAGGGCCCGGTATCTCCCCACCCCGGGCAAGCTGCGCCAGGCCGTCGTGTCTGCCCGGTTAATATCCAGGGAACCCAGTGGGGGCGGCGGGCCTTTGGGTACGTAGCGGTCGGCTTCGGTGCCCGCAGGCAAGGCTACCAGCGGCAGCAGGCTTTCCACCAGCGTGGAATCCAGGGACTTCACCCGCCGCAGATCCGTTGCCCGGCGGAAGGTGACGGGGCGGCCAGCCCGGTAGCGGAGCAAAGACTCCGCCTGCCAGCGGGGAAAGCCCAGCAACTCCAGGCTATCGGCCGAAATGGTATTGGGATCGAAGCGAAAACGTTGCACGGGAACTGCTGTACTGCTGGGCGGGGCAATGACGGCCAGGCCAACGAGCCGCTCCTTATCGGCGTCGCTGAGGGTGTTCAGGCGGCGGATGTCTTCGGGACGGCGGAAGGTGGTAGCGCTGCGGCTGCGGTAGCGCACCCAGGCCGCCGCTTGCTTTTCACTGAGGCCCAGCCGCTGAAGGTCCTGGGCGCTGACGGTGTTGGGGTCAAAAGCAAAATTTTCTTCCCCGGGCCAGTTGCGCCCCCCGCTGCCGCCCTGGCCCGCAAACTCCAGCAGGGGAAGCAGCCGGGCTTTGTCGTCTTCGCTCAAAACGAAAAGTTTGGCTACGTCTTCCGGCCGCCGAAATGCATCCGGGCGGTTCCCCCGGAACTTGAGCCAGCTTTCCGCTTGTCGCTCGCTCAGGCCCAGCCGCAGCAATTCTTCCGCCGTCACGGTATTGGGATCAAAGCGGAAGGACTCCGGCGGAGGACGAAAATCCCGCGCGTCGGCCAGGGCCCGCGCGGCCCGTAGTTGCGCTGCTGCTTCAACGACCGGGTCATCCGGCACACCCGGCCCGGAAGTGCTCCGCCATCCCGCCAGGGCACCCAACAACAGGAGCAACGCAAACAGCCCCAGGCGCTGCTGCCGCGGTAAAACCAGGCTGAAGGCAGAAGAATGTTTCTGGATGGCAAAAACGTTTGGTGGCGGGGTATAAAGGTAGAAGGATTTTAGCGCAAATGGATCGGCAATATGAGTGTACTTGTCCCAAACAATTAGGAGCAAAGGGCCGGGGTAGTTCACCCGGTTCAGCTGAACCACCCCGACCCTTCAGCGATATGCTAAACCGGCGGCAGCGGCAGTTGCAGCCACTGGCAGAGTACACCCCCCATCAAGGTCAGGCAGAGGAACCAGTAACCCGTGTGGATGGCGATGTACTTCCAGCTTTTCCGTTCGAAGAGGCCGTTTATGGCGATGATGGGCCAAACGAACATCAGGGCAAACATCCCACCGTGCAGTGCACCGTGGCCGAAGTGACGGTGGCGGGCGTACATGTCCCATTTCGCGTGGAGCGCGTTGAGGTCGGCCCAGAGTGCACTGCCGGGGTCATTCCACTCGGGCAGCATCGCGAACAGGCCCGATAGCCCGAATTGGTGGATGACCACCATTTGCAGCGCCATGGTGATGAAGAAGCTAAAGAGGTAGGTAAGGCCGAAGATTTTGAGCATGCTGGCTCCGGCCAGCTGCTCTTCGGTAAGGCCCGCCTCCCGCATCCACGTGCGGTGGAACATGACGGGCCCGTAGTAAAGGAAGCCGATCGCCAGGGGGATGAGGGCTACCACGAAGACAAGCCAAAAGTTGAGTGGCATCATAAAAAAGGTGGTTTTGTTTGAGCGAAGCTACAAAAAGTTTTTAATGTTACTACATCTTCTATCTTTTTCTTTCCTTCACTCCCTAAAACCGGGTACCCGCCGACACTTGCAAAATGCCCTTTTCTTCCTTCGAGAAGCCCGCCGTAGCACTCAGGGTAAAGGAGCGGGAAACGGGAATAATGTACAGGCCAAAGCCCCGCGCCGTCTTAAATTCCGCTCCGCTTTCGCCGTGGGTAAGGATTTTCCCCCGGTCGAGGAACAAGCGCAAGCCCAACGCGAAGGGGACGACCCGGCTGCGGATGAGCGCAAAGGGCGTGCGAAACTCCACGTTGTAATGCAGGTAGCCATCGCCCACAAAGCGATTGCGTTCGTAGCCCCGCAGGCTGTAGTTGCGCCCCAGGGTGGGCAGTTCGTAGAAGGGGACGGTCCCTTGGCTGTTGGCGTAGCCCGTGCGCAGGCTCAGCGAAATCGGGAAGCGGCGGGTGCTGAAATGGATCTCGGCGGCCACCTTGCTGACGCCGAAGGCTCCGCCACCATCGGTGCGCCCCCATTTCTGGCTGGCCTCGAACAGGACGCCTTTGGAAGGCAACTTGGGGTGATCCCGCAAATCCAGCCGCAGCGCGGGGTAGAGGTAGGCGTAGCCCAGGGTACCGGTACCAAAAGGCGCATCGTCGGTGTCCAGAACGGTGTTTTCGGTGTTGATGGTCTCCGCATCCCGGTGCCCGGCCAGCAGGCTGAAGCTGCTCCGGCCAGCGAAGCTCCGCCGCAAGCCCCCTTCCATCGCGAGGGTTTGCAGGCGGATCAGGTAGAATTCGTTGCGCACCCGCTCGGGGTCTTTCACCGAGTTGTTCCCCAGGCCGTAAAAGAAGTTGTAGAAGTCGGGGCGGCCCAAATGACTATTAAACACCAGATCCAGCTTACCCAGCACTTCCCCGTATTCCGCATTCAGTTCCACGGCAAAGTTGCCCAGGGTGCTGCCCTCCACGTAGACCCGGTAGCGGGCGGCATAATCGCGACGGGTAAAATTGCGGCGGGTGTACACCAGCCCCACCCCCAGGCTGGCACCGTTGAAAGAGTTGTACCCCACCCCCACGGTCGGGGCCAGCGAATTGCGCTCCCTGGCCGTCCGGTCGTAATAATAAAGTTCATCGCGCCAGTTGCGGACAAAGCGGAGGCCCGGCCCAGCGTCCTCGTACTGTGCCTTGCTGTTTTCGTAGGCCAGCGCATTACGGCCCTTCCCGACCTCGCTGGCAAATTGGTCGCCACCAGGCCCGCCAATCAGCCTGATGCGGATGGGTCCGCCAGATCGCCCGGTCAACTGGAATTGGTCATCATCCCCCAGCCCGTAGATGCAGATTTCACGCGTCTCCCCCGGCACAAACTCCCGGTAGTACAGTGTTTTGCCTTCGCTTTTCCCCTTCAGGTCGATTGCCGTCACCGTCACCCGGCCATCTTCGGCAGTATGTACCTCAAACCGCTCCTCATCGTTGGTGCCCACCACGTCCACCCGTTCGGCGTACAGTCGGAAAAAAGCGTCGGCGTAGCTGCCCAGGTCATCACGGCGTTTTTTCAGTTTTGCCACCAGCTCGGGGCCGGAACTTTCGTAAGCCGCCGCTGGCATTTCCCGGACGGCCGCTTCAATGACGGAGTCGGTCAGGGCGGCCTGGATCGTGGCCGCCTCCCGCCGGTAATCTTCCCGCCCCATCGAACTCAGCAACAGGCGGTCGAGGTGCCTGGCTTCGTGGGAAAGGCTGCGGATGTCCGGACGGCCAAATCCGAAATTTTCCAATCCTGCCACGGCCCAACGCCGCGACACAATCCAGGGAAAAACACCATCCATGCGCGAAAAAGCATTGTCGCGGTCGCGGGGGATGGGCCGGACGTGCCTGACTGCCCCGACCTCGTAGAGCGCCCACTTCCAGTTGTCTTCCTGCCGGCTCCAGTCTCCGATCAACAAGTCGAAGAGCCTGGCCCGCAGGTACTCGCGGTAGTCGATCACCACTTCCTGGTCGTCAAAGCGCTCGCGGAAGAGTTCGTAACTTTTCAGGACTTTTTCGGCGTCAAAAACGCCGTCCTCCCGCTGTTTTTTTTCCTCTCCTTCCGGGCGGATTTCCAGGGTGCCCAGCATCCCCCCGAACTCGGCATTGAACTCCTGTAAAGCTGCTTGGGGGGGCAAGACAAACAGGCGGGGGTTGGCGTGGAGAATGCCGATTTCGGTCAGCAGAGGAGCCACCACCACCGCGCCGTAGGGGTGGCCGGAGCTCGTCTGGTCGCGCACGGTACTGCCAATGACGGTGTTGCGTATTTCGAAGTCGAGGGCCTTGCTGGGGTTTTTATCGACCGACCGAAAGACGAAGCCTTCGCCGCGTTCGTTACGCAGTTTAAGCGAGGTCGTCTGCCGTCCTCCCCCGATTTCGGTGGGGCGCAGCTGACCAAATTCCTGGGCCAGGTCCAGCGTGGGCACTTCCACGGGGACGGTCCAGGCGCGGCGGTAATGGGTACCCAGGAAGGTGCGGGCAAAGCCCGAGCGCGCGTACTGCTCCCCGGCTACCGTCGTGACCCGCGCGGGGAATGAATCCGGCAGGGCCTCCATGGCCTCCTCCTCCATACCGCAGGGTGGAAAGGCCGGGTTGATGGGTAAGGAATCATGGACAATCCCACAGGGGGCGTGGTAGATCGTCTTGCGCCAGGCCGGGGTTCCGTTGCTGGCCCGGTAGTAGGCGTAGCTGACTTCCCCATCCGCCGCAAAGTGGAGTTCGGTGTAACCCGGTTCTCGGCTGGTGTGGAGGGCTGGTTTGTGGCGGGCCACCCAGCGCCCCGGGCCGGCCGCGCCAGCGTTAAGGATGTAATTGTTGCGGAAACGCAACAGCTGCTGGCTGCGGTCTTGCGCGCCAATAAAGAAAAGGCCCGAGTAGTAGCCATTGAAATCGCGCAGCTTATCCCCGATTTCCGCAAAACGGGCGTTGGTGATCTCGTCGGGGGTGCCTACGTTCTGCCGCCAGGAAAGGCGGAAACTGCCGATGATGGGCGGCACCAGGTGGTCGCGGGTAGGGAAACTGCCGCCACGCCGCCCCTGAGACTTCGGAGGGTAATGGCCCGCGATCACAATGTTGCGGTCGCGGTTCTCTTCGATGGTGCTGGTGATTTCGTCCAGGGCAATGGACGTATCCGCAAAATCACAGTCGGCATCGGCGGGCACCGGCTTATCGTAGGGGTGGTTCCACCACTGGGTGTTGAGCAGCATCAGCAGCACGGTAGGGGAGAGGGGGATGACCTCCGGGCCGGGGCAGCCATTCGGCAGGGGCCAGTGTAGGTTGGTGAGCCCCTGGGCCAAAAAGTATTGCTCGAGGGCTTTGACGCAGTCCAGGCCGTTCACCCCGGATTGGTCCCAGTCGCGGTCACCGGGCACCAGGTAAAAGGCCACCTGCGGATGCCGTCGGGCCAGGTCCACCAGAGGTTCCAACGCCGCAAAGGGCCCACCCACGGTGCCGGGTAAAGACGTGGTGTTGCGCATCGCTGCAGTACATTCCAGGAGGTAATCGCCCGCAAAAAGCACGGCGGTTGGTCCTTCTTCCGCCGCAATGCGTTCGTGGAGGCTACGGAAAAAGCCGGGGCCCGCGTCGGCCGTATTGCCGGCAACGAGCAGGCGCACCTGGGCGGAAGCGAAATAGGGTAAAGCGAAAAGTAAGCTGAGCGAAAAAACGGCTTTGAACATAGCGTGTAAAGATACGGCCCAAGGGAGGTGGGCGTAACGTCAAATCAAGTGGCGGTCTTGCCCCGACGGAGCGACTATTTACCCAAAGACCATTTTTTAACGGGGTGTTCGCTCTACGGGGAAAAGGGAGAAAGGGCGGAAAGGAATAAGGGGGCGCGGTCGCAGGTGCAGGGAAAGGACGAGGAGAAAGCTTGTCAGATGCCTGCTCCGGATGTCTCGTCCGGTCCATTCCCCTGGCATGACGGAGGCCCGAAATTTGGCAGACCCGGATTTTGTAACACCCTCAAGGAACCCCCTACCAGCGACGCACTTAGACGAACAGTCTCGAACACTCCCCCTACCGGCGAAAAATTACCTTTTAGCCCATGACTTGCCATGCACCCACCAGCATTCACGCATTCATGCATTGCTCATTCAACTTCCCTGGCACCTGCGGCCGCGCCCAAATAAATTCGGGGACTTGTACGGTGTCCACTACCTTCGGCGCGTCCTATCGTTTTAAACCGAACGCGTATCCGCCGATGAAGAACCTTAGTGCAGACCTTACGGGCCAGGTGGCCGTTTTGACCGGCGGAGCGGGGGTATTGGGGATGGCCATGGCCCACGCTCTGGCGGCGGCTGGTGCCCGGGTGGCCCTGCTGAGCCGCAGCCGTGCGAAGCTGGAGGATGCAGCCAGCGCCCTCACCGCAGCTACTGGCCAGCCGGCCCTGGCGTTGGCGGGCGACGTCACCGACGAGGCCTCCCTGCGCGCAGCTTTGGCCGAGTTGCAGGCCACCTTCGGCCCTCCCACCATTCTGGTCAACGCCGCTGGTGGGAACCGCCCGGGGGCGACGGTAATGCCTACCGCCGATCTTTTTGCCACCGACCCGGCAGACTGGCGCGCCGTGATTGATCTTAACCTGATGGGGACTGTTTTGCCCAGCCTCATTTTCGGCGCCGCCATGACCGGGGGCGGCAGCATCGTCAACATCTCCAGTATGGCCGCCGACCGGCCGCTGACCCGGGTTGGAGGTTACTCGGCCAGCAAGGCCGCGATCGATAATTTCACCGGTTGGCTGGGGGCGGAACTCGCCCGCCGTTACGCCGGCCGCCTGCGCGTCAACGCCATCGCTCCCGGCTTTTTCATCGCCGAGCAAAACCGCCATTTACTGCTGAATCCCGACGGCAGCCCCACCGCCCGCGGGCAGCAGGTGCTCGACCAAACCCCCATGGGGCGCTTTGGCGAACCCGAAGAACTGGCCGGAGCACTGCTCTACCTCGTCTCAGATGCCGCCAGCTTCGTCACCGGAACCGTACTGCGCGTCGACGGGGGCTTCTCGAACTTCGCCGGCATGTAAGCCCCGGTTGGGAAAAGACATCATCCGCCCCAACCCCCTAAAATTTAACGGCCCGGCAAAGTTTCCTAGGATTCTCAGGAAAATACCTTATCTTTGCACCCCCTTAGCCAGGGCCCCGCGCCCCGGCTGGCATTTTCACTTATTCTTTAACCATCAGTACGACTGATCCATATGAGAAATTACGAGATCACTTTCATCGTAGATCCAGTGCTGTCGACCGAGGACATCAAGTCGACGGCTCAGACGTACGTAGACAACCTCCAGAAGGAGGGTTGCGAAATCGTTTACGTTGATGAAATGGGCCTGCGCACGCTGGCTTACGACATCAACAAGCGCAGCAACGGCGTCTACTACAGCGTCGAGTTCACTTCACCAGACGGTGCCTTTATCAATCCCTTCGAGCTGGCCCTGCGCCGCGACGAACGCATCCTGCGCTTCCTGACGGTGGCGCTCGATAAGTACGGCGTGCAGTACAATGCCGATAAGCGCGCCGGCAAAATTGGTAAAGCCAAACGCAAGAAGCAAGATAAGCTGGCCAAGAGCGAAGTTGCCGCACACGGTGTAAGCCGTAAGAAAGGCGATTCCCCCAGCCTCTCTGGCTACGCCTCCGGCGACGCCGAAAGCTTCAAGGAAGAAGAATAATGTAACGGCCACTGGCGGCCCGCCCGGTGTAAACCCAGCCCGCCCTGCCACGGCCATCCAAAACTAACCACTAAAAAGAATCATCATGGCTACTCGTGACGATATCAAGTTCCTCTCGAATCCTAAAATCGGAGGACGTAAGAAGAAGTACTGCCGTTTCAAGCGCTACGGCATCAAGTACATCGATTACAAAGATCCTGACTTCCTCCTCACCTTCGTGAACGAGCAAGGCAAGATCCTCCCCCGCCGCATCACCGGCAACAGCCTCAAGTTCCAGCGTAAGATCGGTACGGCCATCAAACGGGCCCGCCACCTCGCTATGCTGCCTTACCTGACGGACCTCCTCAAGTAAATCTGAAAAGCAGAAATGTCGCACCCGAAAGAATCCGGGGGCGACATTTCCACTTTCCTCCCCCTCCTTTTTTCCTAACCACTCACCGAACGGGGCACCGCCCCAAAAGGGTGGGACAACATAATTTACCGTGAACGTAATTATGCTGAAAGACGTCGATAAAGTCGGCGACAAGTACGAAGTAATCAAAGTGAAAGACGGTTTCGGCCGCAATTACCTCCTGCCCCGTGGGCTGGCCATCCTCGCCAATAAGTCCAACATGGGCCGCCTGAACGAAATGGTACGCCGCGAAGAGGCCCAGGAGCAAAAGCGTCTGGACGTCTACAAAGCCATCGTTGCCACCCTCGCTGGCAAGACCCTTACGGTGGGTGCCAAGGCGGGCACGAGCGGCCGCATCTTCGGCTCCATCACCGAACTTCAGGTGAAAAAGCACCTGCTCGACCAGTTCGGCGTTGAGATCGAGCGTAAGAAGATCCACCTGCCCGAGGAAGCCAAAGACCTGGGTACCTACACCCTGGTACTGAAACTGCACCCCGAGGTTACTCACGAAATGCCCATGGAAGTGGTACAGGAGTAATCCCGAACTGACTTTCCCGGATTCCGGCAAAAAAAGGCCGTTGCGAAACCATTCGCAACGGCCTTTTTTTAGTTCAGTAGTCTGGTAGTTCAGTAGTCTGGTAGTCTAGTAGTTCAGTAGTCTGGTAGTCTAGTAGTTCAGTAGTCTGGTAGTCTAGTAGTTCAGTAGTCTGGTAGCTCAGTAGTCTGGTAGTCTAGTAGTCTAGTAGTCTAGTAGTTCAGTAGTCTGGTAGTTTAGTAGTCAGTGGTTCACTATTGAACTATGAACTATGAACTATGAACTATGAACTATGAACTATGAACTATGAACTATGAACTATTGAACTATTGAACTATTGAACTAATCTCAACTCCGCATCGCCTCCACCGGGTCCATGGCCGCGGCCTGGCCGGCGGGTATAGCCCCGGCCAGTATCCCTACTACGGCGGAGAGGACTACCCCGAGAATAGCGTTCTTCGCGCTGAGGGTAATGGCGAAGGATTCGAAGGAGGTGTTGATGATGGAGGTGATGCCTACTACCAGCACCAGCCCCATCAGGCCACCGATGATGCAAAGGATGACCGATTCGGTCAGGAACTCCAGCAGGATGACGAACTGCCGCGCACCGAGGGCCTTTTTGACGCCGATCAGGCTGGTCCGCTCCTTCACTGATACGAACATGATGTTCGCTACGCTGATGGCCCCTACGATGATGGAGAAGCCGCCGATTAGCCAGCCCATCATATTGAGCACGCCGAAGAAACTGCCGAGGGCATCGGCCATCATGCTCAGTTCGTTCAGGGCAAAGTTGTCGCCCTCACGTGGGCGCAGCCGACGGTTGGAGCGGAGAATGCCGCGGATGTCGTCTTGCAACTGCTGGGTAGGTACGCCCTCTTTGGCCTTTACCCCAATGGTGCCGCCATACTGGTTGCGGTTCTTCAGGTTGATGAAGCGGGCCGCGTTGTTGTAAGTCACCATTATCGCGTCGTCGAAGTCAAGAGGATTGATCAGGTCGCCGCCCGCCGCTTCAAGTACCCCGATGACCTCGTATTTGCGGCCCCCCATCTTTACGGTTTTTCCTACCGGCTCCAGGGCTCCGAAGAGTTCATTGGAGATTGCGTGGCCGAGCAACATCTTGTCGGCGCCGCCGGTGTACTCCGCATTCGTCCAGTACCGGCCTTTTTCAATGGTGATGTTGAAGAGGCGGTCCATCTCGTAAGTCGTGACGAACAGGAAGCCTCCTTCGACGCTGTTGGACTGGTACTTCAGGGCCTTGGAGCCCGGCACGGTCCAGTAGGAAACGAGTGAAGCGGAGGGCATTTTTTCCTTCAGCGCTTCGTAATCGTCGTGGTCGGGGTAGGGGCGCTGGAAGAATTCCCACCAGTCGTTGCTGTTGTCTTTCCAGGGCCATTTATCGATGTACACCACATCGTCACCCAGTTTGGCGAGGCTGCCCGAGACGTTGTCTTCCAGGGAATCTACGGCCGAAAGCACCCCAATGATGCAAAAGATGCCGATCGAAATGCCCAGCAGCGAAAGGAAAGTGCGCAGTTTGTTGCCGGTGAGCTGAGACCAGGCCTGGCGGACGCTTTCGTTCAGAACTTTCAGGAATAACATAGTGGTAGCGGATTGGAGTGGGAGCTGCTGGGTGGTAGAGGAGCGCAGGATGTACTGGCCTGGGTGTAGTCTTTTCCCATCAGCACGTGCACAATACCAACCCTAAAGGTAAGGTGGCAAGGCTTGGCGCGGGCCCGGAATAGACTAATAGCCCGGTTTTTAAGACGAATCAGCGGCAGCACTCCATGGCGTAGTGGCCCACCAGGGCCTCACGCTCCGCAAAACTTGCCACCACCCCCATTTTTATCTTGCTATTGGTCGGTAAAAAAAGCCTACCTTTGCCCGCTGTTTAGCAAAAAACAAGCCCAAAATACGAATTGGTAATGAGGACCAAACTGTCGCAATTTAAGTTCGAACTGCCGGATAAGCTGATTGCCAAAACCCCCAGCAAGCGCCGGGACGATGGCCGCCTGATGGTCGTTCACCGGAGCACCGGCCTGATCGAGCACAAGATGTTTACCGATCTGCTGGACTATTTCGACGAGGGAGACACCCTGATCTTCAACAATACCAAGGTGTTCCCCGCCCGCCTCTACGGCCTCAAGGAAAAGACCCAGGCCAGAATCGAGGTCTTCCTCCTGCGGGAACTCAACGGACAGGCCCGCCTCTGGGATGTTCTCGTAGACCCCGCCCGCAAAATCCGGGTAGGCAACAAACTTTACTTCAACGACAAAAAAGGCGCTACCCGCCTGGTGGCTGAAGTCGTAGACAATACCACCAGCCGCGGCCGCACCATCCGTTTCCTCTTCGACGGCCCCAATGAGGAATTCCAAAAGGAACTCTACAGCCTCGGCAATACCCCCCTGCCCAAAATCTTTGACCGCGAAGCCGATGCCCGCGACGCCGAGCGCTACCAAACTGTTTTCGCCAGCGAAGTCGGTGCCGTTGCCGCCCCCACCGCCGGCCTGCACTTCAGCCGCGAAACGCTCATGCGCATGGAGCTCAAAGGCGTGAAAAAGGCCGAAATCACCCTCCACCTGGGCCTGGGTACCTTCCGCGACATCGAGGTGGAAGACCTTTCCAAGCACAAAATGGACGCCGAGTATTTCCGCGTTGACCGCGAAGCCGTCGCCATCGTCAACGCCACCAAAAAGGAAGGAGGAAAAGTTTGCTCCGTAGGCACCACCACCCTGCGCGCCATCGAAAACAGCGTCAGCGCCGAACGCCTGCTGGCCCCCAACGAAGGCTGGACCAACAAGTTCATCTTCCCGCCCTACGATTTCCACATCCCCGATAGCCTGCTCACCAACTTCCACATGCCCAAGAGCAGCCTGTTCATCACTACCTGCGCCTTCGGAGATGTGGAACTCATCCTGGAAGCCTACGAAGTAGCCCAGAAGGAAAAATACCGCTTCTACGCCTACGGAGACGCCATGCTGGTGCTCTGACCTACCCCACCGCCCGCTTTTTCCCGGCCGAGCAAACATCCCACCGCCCCATCGCGCTTTAAAAAATAAAACGCCATGGGAACGATCCAGCATTTGTTCAGCCGGGAGGCCATCGAGAAAATCCAGAAACTTGCCAAAGCAGTAGACATCACCATGTTCTGCACCAACCTTGGCAACAAACCCTTTAATACCTGCCCGATGTCTACCCAGGGGGTCGACGACGACGGCACCATCTGGTTCTTCAGCACCAAGGGGAGCGACCATAATCAGGACATCACCAAGGACCCCGACTGCCAGCTTATCTACAGCACCAAGGCCGGGGGCAACGACTATTTAAGCATCTTCGGGAAAGCGGAAATCGTTTTTGATCGCGCTAAGGCGGAAGAACTTTGGACGGAAATGGTCAAAGTCTGGTTCCCCGAAGGCGTTGACGACCCCAATCTGACGATGATCCGCTTCACTCCATCGGAAGGATACTACTGGGATACCAAGCACGGAAAACTGGTATCCCTGGCTAAAATGGCGGCGTCCATCGTCAGCGGCACCACCATGGACGACAGCGTAGAGGGCAAACTCAAAGTATAGGTAAGCCTCCGCAAACGAGCAGCCCGGGAAGGAATCGAACCCTCATTGCCTGGACCAAAACCAGGAGTATTCGCCGTTATACGACCGGGCAGTGTGCAGGTTTCCATACCGGAACCTGCGTTGGTGTGGACAAAAGGAATCGAACCTCTACCTCCGGGGTTTCAAGCCGGCGCTCTACCGTTGAGCTATGTCCGCGGTTCCCCAGGCGGGAGTCGAACCCGGATGCAATGCCTGTGTCGTTAGACTACTGGGGAAAGTAGGTGGGGAGGCTCCCCCCCGACCACTGCGGGAAAGAAGTTGGGCCCGCCAAAGGCCGGAATAATGGGGGAGTCAGACAGGGATCCTGGCCGGGGACGTGCTGATGAGCAACACGGTCCTTCCACCGGCGCTGATCAGCGAATGGTAAACATCGACCCCGGCAGGGGCTGCCCTCCTGAATGGCCTCGCAAAAGTTGCATAGCGTAGGAATTTAAGCAGTTCACTGGGGGGTAAATGCCGCCCCGGCGGGCAAAAGTTGCGAGGCGGGTAAATAATTTTTTGTGTCCCAACTGAGCGTATAATATCGTGGGCGCGGCCGCAGGTGCCGGGGAAGTCCCTGCGAACAGCGGTGAAAGGTATTTATCCGTATATAATCGCAAGTATACGTTTAAAGCTTGCTTTACCCTTAGTCAGCAGCAGAAATTTGGGGCTCACCAAATGCGTTTGCCATGACTTTAACCCACCTTTCCTCCTCCATTGCCGCCCTTGCCCGGGGCGTAGACCCTTTTACCGGCAAAACCGTTGCCGACCCCCAATCCTGCCTGCACGATCCCCGGGTAAGCCGGAAGATCACTGCCCTGCACCGTAGTCTTGAGCAGATGCTGCCTGCTGCCGAACCCAGCATACCTTCATCCGTCATCCTGACCACCCAGGCCGAGTTGCACGACTTAGGCTTCAGCCCCACCGCCGAACAAATTGTTAAAGTTTTGCGCGGAAGCCGCGCGATCGTCGATCCACGTCTCCGTACCCTCACTGCTTACGGGCAGTACCGTTACACCCTGGACGTCAAGGCAATGACTGCCCTGGTGGCCTCCGTCATCTCTCCCCCAACCCCACCCATTGCCGAAACGAGCGCGCCCCCCAAACCGGACCCCCACCCCTGGAAAGAGGTAGACTTCTTTCGCTCCGCCCCCTTCAATCACCTGGAGGATACCAAAACAGAAGAACTGCGCCGAGCCGTCCGTGCCCTCGGTCTGCGCACCCCCACCGAGAAACTCCCCGCATTCAAAGCCCGCGCACGCATCACCCATCCCCGCTCCTTTGAACCCTGGACCCGCGAAGAACAAGGCCTTTTGATCGAAGCGATGTGTTACACCAACGATTTGCCCGCCCTGGCCGCCATCTTTGATCGGACCCCCAATGCCCTCGAAGGGATGGGCCAGCGCCTGATTTACGATAGCCAGCAACGCAGCGCTGGGGGGCAGCATGGACGGTAAACCTGGGGCAGGGCGGGGCTTTGGGCTGACTCCCGACAAATGATGGGGTCCACACCAATAAAATTTTCCTGACGTATGCACTAAAGGGGGAAACCCGCGTTATGGTGCCTGGAAGTGCCTGCTGCACGTCCAAACTTTCTTCCACTTGAAGATTTTTTGTATAAGTGCGTAAAAGCGCTTAATTTCGCGGTCGCTAAACAATATGCCCCCCCAAACGACGGTTAAGGGAGCGTTAATGTGGATGAGACCACGAGAACACAACCAATTCTTTTAAAAAGGGGGAAAGCCACGCAATATCCTTTCATCATCTTTCCCCAAAACTTCACGTTCTAGACAATGGCAATTACTAAATCGCCCTCCTTCAAGTACGCCAAGAACTTCATCATTGGTGTAGGTGCCGCAATCGTTATGCTCGGTGCTCTTTACAAAATCCAGTCATGGGAGATGCCCACCATCGGAGGTGTTAAGTTCGACCTCCTTACCATTGGTCTGGGCGTAGAAGCCTTCCTCTTCCTTCTCATCGGTGTCCTCGGGCCCGAGCCCGATTACTACTGGGATAAACTCTACCCCGGCCTGAGCAACTACGACGCTAACGTGATGCCCCTTTCTTCTGGTGGTGTAGTTGGTGCCCCCGTGGCCGCGCTCAACGGCGAAGTGGTAGAGCAGCAGCTGGGCGGAATGCTCACCGAGCTCCAGAACATGTCTAAGAGCATGAGCAGCCTCAAGGCACTCCAGGATGCCGACTTCAGCGGCACCGGCGAGCAGATTCGCCAGATGGGCAACTTCTACGCCAAGCTGAACGAGGCCATGGCCGATCTGGCCGCTACTTCCGACCAGACGAAAGCCTACAAGGAAAACATGATTGCCCTCAACGGCAACCTGAGCACCCTCAACACGGTCTACGGCAACATGATCAGCGCCATGCGCGTATCCGCCTAAACCAAGTCCCTCCCGCCTTCGCGCGGACCCCAATTTCTAATCCCCCAAGACTCACGCGGCGGCAATGGAGCACCATCTTCATCGCCGCCGCGCCGGGTGCTAACTCATTTAGATCAGTATGTCAATTCCAAAGGAACCCCGGCAGTTGATGATCAACATCATGTACCTCGTTTTGATGGCCCTTTTGGCCCTCAACGTATCCGCCGAGGTAATGAATGCCTTCAAAACCCTGGACAACGGTAACCAGGAAAGTATCGCCACCGTTAATACCCAGATGTCGGAGACGATCAAAGGTGTGGAAGAACTGCTTAAGGACGACTCCAAAGTCAACTTTAAGCCCATCCTCCCCGCGATTAAAGAGATCCAGACCATCTCTACCGAATTCAGTACCTACGTTGATCAACTCCGCAACCAGCTCATCGATATGTCGGGCAACAACAACGGTGAGGTAGACGACGACGACTTCAAGATGGAGCACGGCGTATTGGTAGAGCGCGGCCAGAAGAACAAAGACGTAACCACCCGCCTGCTCGTCCTCGGTGACGACGGCTCCGGCGGTGAACCCGGCGTCGGTGAGGAACTCAAGGCCAAAATCATCGAAACCCGTCAGCGCCTCATCGATACCTACAGCAAGTTGCTCAATGAGCACGGTGAAAACATGGACCTTTCCCCAACTGCCATTGCTGGGAAAATTCAGAGCGTTGCCGAGAACATGCCTTTCAACATTGACGATGAGGCGTGGAAAGAAGCGAACCGCGAAAGCTGGTCCGAGTTCAAGTTCGGCCACATGCCCGTCGCTGCGGTTCTTCCGCTGATGTCACAAATGAAGTCGGACCTTAAAGTCTCCGAAGCGAACCTCGTCAATGACCTGGTAAGCGTTGCGGGTGGTAAGACCATTGAATTCGACAAATTCTTCCCCGTCTTCTCCGCAGACAAGAGTTACGTTATCGGAGGAGAGAAAATTACGGCGAAGGTTTCTGTTGGTAGCTACAGCTCCAACCTCGATCCCAGCAACATTGACCTGCGCGTAAATGGCCAGCGCCTGACTGTTGGTCCCGACGGTACCGCTGATTTCAGCATCACGGGTTCAGGTACTGGACAAAAGACCCTTACTACTTCCGTTTCCGTTACCAACCCGCTGACGGGTAAGACCGAAACCGGGGAAGGTAAATTTGTGTATGAAGTGGGCCAGCGCTCCGTCTCTGTTTCTGCCGATAAGATGAACGTGTTCTACATCGGTGTGGACAACCCCGTAACGGTTGCGGCCGCTGGGGTGTCTTCCGGCGACGTACGGGTAACGGTTACCGGCGCGGCGTCTAAGGCTTCCGGAGACAACAAGAACCTGGTAGTAAGAGGCAATAGTGTAGGTGAAGCCAAGGTCAACGTTACGGCCAATGGCCAGCAACTGGGCTCTTTCGACTTCCGGGTTAAGCGCATCCCCGACCCCATCGCCATGCTGGGTACCTCTCGCGGGGGTAAAATCCGCAGCAACGACTTCAAATCCCAGAACGGCCTTTACGCCAAGTTGGAGAATTTTGACTTCGATGCCCGCTGCGAAATCCAGGGCTTCGAACTGGTCTACGTCCCCCAGCGGGAAGACGCCGTCCCGTCCGTTAACCCCGGTGGCAACTTCAACGAAGCCAGCCGCCGCCTGGTTACCCGCGCCCGCCCGGGTGATACCTACTACGCCAACAACATCAAGGCCCGTTGCCCCGGCGATCAAGTTGGTCGTGACATCGGTCAAATGGTGTTCAATATCCAGTAAAAGCGTTAATGTTGGCGGCTCCGCTTTGGAAAAGCCAGATATTCAACGGAATTTTGCGGGCCTCCGGAGAAATGCCTCCGGAGGCTCGTTTTTTTTCACTGCTTTCACACTAGGGCAATGGCAACGCGCGTTCGATGCCTGTATCCTTCCAACTTCCCTTAATTACTACATCCCCCATGAAGGTAGCTTTCAAACTGGCCCTCCTGCTTTTGCTCGCCACCACTTCGGTGCTGGTTGCTCAACGTCCCACCAACCCCCAGGGTAGTGGCTCTGGCAACTTCGAGCTGAACAATCAAAACGATCCCTCCCAGAACCAATTCCTTACGCCCGTTAACGACATTGTTGAAAAGCGCACCAAAGTGGAGCGCAGCATTTTGCCTTACGAGGAAGTGCGGGAAGCGGACATCATGTGGCAAAAGCGCATCTGGCGCGTGCTGGACGTACGGGAAAAAATTAACCTCCCCTTCGCTAACCCCCAGCGCCCCCTCATCACCATCCTGCTGGAAGCGGCCGATACCAATCTGATCCAGCTCTATGGAACCCTGGACGATAAATTCACCACGCCACTGACCCAATTGGAGCGGGATGCCATCGCCGGCGGCGTCGATACGATCGCCGTGCCCGACCCCGAAACCTACGAGCTGACTTACAAGTACGTTCCCCGCGAACTCAACCCAGCCGATATTCGCCGCTACCGCCTCCAGGAGATTTGGTTCTTCGACAAAGAAAGCAGCACGATGAAAGTCCGCATCCTCGGCATCGCACCCCTGAAGGATGTGTTTGACGAGAACGGTACCTTCCTCTACGAACTGCCCATGTTCTGGGTGTACTACCCCGGAGCCCGGCAGATGCTGGCCAACGAAAATGCCCACGTGGCCGGCAACGACGCCGCCAACCGCAGTTGGGAAGACGTTTTCGAAAGCCGCTACTTCAACAGTTACATCACCAAGGAAAGTAACGTACTCGATCGCCGCATCGAAGGTTACCTCCTCGACGGCCGCGAGCGCCTGATGGAAGCCGAGCGGATCAAACAGGAAATCCTGAACATGGAACAAGATCTCTGGAGCTACTAAGCCCGGTGCTCAGAAAGAATTGCATGAAACAGCGTCGTTGGCTCCGGGCCAGCGGCGCTGTTTTGCATTTAGGACTCGGTGAACCAAGCCCAGATTCTCCTCCATTCGCTGAGCGGGAAACAAATTGTTTGTTAATTTAAACAATTTGTTTGTTTTTAAAAACAGCAAATACTAAATTTGTTGTAAATAGTCTCCCGCATGTCATCTCACGAATCCAAATCCGCCCCGCAAACCCAAAAAGATGCCCCCACCGATCCTGAGCGGGAGGATCGGGACCGGCTGCGGGACATCATCGTTGTTATCGTTACCTATCCCTTGACGCCCACGGAACGTACGGGGGAGTTGGCCCGCAAAAAGCCCTGGCTGGAGTTCGTCTCGCTCTTGCTTAAGGTAGCGTTGGCCGCCTACGCTTTGTTTGAAGCGATGCGCAGTGGCTGGGGTCGTTAACTTATGCCTCCCGCCTGGTAGCCATAAGTCTATAGTTGGAGTCGCCTTGCAGGAGAGGGAAGGCTGGCCGGCCCTCAGTCATACTCAGTTCTCCGCCAAATATTCGTGAACAAACTTGATGGCCATCGCTCCTTCGCCCACCGCGCTGGCTACGCGGTTCATGGCCCCGGAACGTACGTCGCCAGCGGCGAAGACCCCAGGCTGGCAGGTTTCCAGCAGGAAGGGCGGTCTTTCCAGCGGCCAGCTTTTGCGCAGTTCTGGCGTAGCGACCAGCGCCTGGCCGGTAAGGACAAAGCCCCGCCCGTCGGTAAGGATCTTACCCCGCTCCAGCCACCCTGTCCGCGGACGTGCGCCGATGAAGATGAACACCGCGTCGGCGGGTGTCTCGTAAGTACTGCCGTCCTGAAGGTTTTGAATCACGAGTCGTTCCACGTGGTCTTCGTCTCCACAGACTTTAACGATTTCCCGGAACCCCATTACCCTGATGTTGCTGATGCCCTCAATCTGGTCAATGAGGTAGCTCGACATGCTGGAGCTCAGATCGTTTTTGCGGATGAGGATATTGACTTCCCGGGCGAATTTGGAGAGGTACACTGCCCCCTGCCCGGCGGAATTACCGCCTCCCACCACGTAAATGGTTTGATCAGCGCAGGATTTGGCTTCCGTCATGGCCGCGCCGTAGTAGACACCGGCACCGCTGAAAGTATCGGCTCCCTCGGCTTCCAGGCGACGGTACTGTACCCCCGTGGTGAGGATGACGGCCCGGCTCTTCACTTCGCTGCCGTCGTCGAGCGTGAGAATTTTGTAATTGTCCTGGATGCGGATGTCCGCTACTTCCCGGGGGGTGACAACCTCTACGCCGAAGCGGAGCGTCTGTGCCATGGCCCGCCGGGTCAGCTCTGCCCCCGAGATGCCGCTGGGGAAGCCCAGGTAGTTTTCGATGCGGCTGCTCGTTCCGGCCTGTCCCCCCGGCGCCCGGCTTTCGATGAGGAGGGTTTTCAGGCCTTCCGAACCACCGTACACGGCAGCGGCCATGCCAGCGGGCCCTCCACCGACGATGACCACGTCGTAAAGATCTTCGGCCACCGAAGCACTCATCCCCAGGCGCTCGGCCAGTTCGGCGGGCGAGGGAGCCGGCAGCGTTGCACCGTCTTCGAGGATCACCAGGGGCAGTTCCTTGTTGTTGCAATGGTGCAGGGCCAGCAGCTCTTCGCCCTTTTCACTGTGGGCATCGACCCACTGGTAAGGCTTGAGGTTGGAAGCCAGCCAATCCTTGAGGTCGTGGGATTTTGGGGAATACTGGTAGCCAACAACTTTGATGCCCTGGAAGTCGGGGCGGTAACCCAACTGCCAGTCTTCCAAAAGCTCATCGAGCACGGGGTAGAGTTTTTCTTCCGGCGGGTCCCAGGGTTTGAGCAGGTAGTAATCCAGCTGGACGTCGTTGATGGCCTTAATGGCGGCCTGGGTATCGGAGTAGGCCGTCAGGAGGGTCCGCTTCGCGTCGGGGAAAAAGACCCTGGCCTTTTCCAGGAATTCGACGCCCGGCATCTCCGGCATCCGCTGGTCGGAGAGAAAAAGCGCGATGGTTTCGCCCTTTCTTTTGATCTCTTCGGTGGCTTCCAGGGCTTCGCGGGCGCTGGTGGTGGAAACAATCCGGTACGCATCCTTAAAGTGGTTGCGCAGGTCCCGCTTCAGGGAACGCAGCACCTGCTGGTCGTCGTCAACCGAAAGAATGATGGGTTTTTTATCGTTGGCCATGGAGCGTGCTTGGTAGAAGATGGAAAAAGAGGGTGGGGAAGACTAGAGCGGGAAACATACGCGGAAACAGGTGCGGCCGGGCTGGCTCTCTACACCTACCGTGCCGCCGTGCCGTTTCAAGACGCGCTGGACGATGTCGAGGCCCATTCCCGTGCCCTCGCCCACGCCCTTGGTAGTGAAGAAGGGGTCAAAAATCTGGCTTTGGATGTCTGCGGGGATGCCCGATCCATTGTCTTCAATATCCACGCAAAGGTTATCGCGGAGTTGGTAGGTGCGCACCGAGATTTTTCCCGTCCCATCGGCGGGCAGGGCATCGAGGGCGTTGGCGATGAGGTTGGTCCAGACCTGATTGAGTTCGCCGGCCAGCGCCTTGATGTTGGGCAGGTTGGGTTGGGTTTCTTTGTTGAGGGACACGTTTTTTTGCTTAAAGCGGAATTTGAGCATCGTCAGGGTAGACTTCAGCCCCTCGCTCACGTCGATGAACTCCATGCTCGGCTCACTGTCCATATGACTATAAGTTTTGATGGAGGAGATCAGCTCGGCGATGCGGCCCGAAGCGGTCTGGATTTCGCTGACCAGGCTTTCGGTGGTCAGGGAGGTGTCGATCCACCAGATGACGGGAGCCAGGGCTTCGGGGGGGATGGCCTCGGCAATGGCGTCGAGGTGCCCGGGGTGGAAATCCCAGTCGATAAAGGTGTCGATCAAATCATCGGCCTGGGGAATGTCGTGGTCTTCCAGCCAGTCCAGTAACTCGTCACCCAGCGCTTCGCGTTGCATCAGCGTAAGTTCGGAGGTATCGCTGCGGGCCTGGATGCGGTCGAAGAGGACGCGGTTGACTTCATCGACGGCGTCGGCATCGACGCGCATGGTTACCAGTTGCTTGAAGCGGACGGGAGTCTGGGCCAGGTGCTTATGCAGTGCCTGGCTGGACCGGACGATGGCCGAAGCGGGGTTGTTAAGTTCGTGGGCGAGGCCCGCGCTCATTTTTCCCAGTGCCAGTAGCTTCTCGTCCATCAGCCGAATCTGCTGGAAGTCGCGGACCCGATCGGTCATGGCACCAACGAGGGCCTGCACGAGGGTGTAGCTGACGTTGACCATTTCGACGAAAAGATCGCGGTGCAATTCCAGGAGGCAGGCTGTTTCGAGGGCCAGGCCGTCGGCACCAGCGTGAGTCATCCGGCTAAAGGGCAGCACCCCCGTTACGTAGGGGGCTTCCCATACGCCGAGTTCGCGTTTGCGCCCGCCTTTTTCGCGGCGGATGAGGAAACTGCCCTCCAGGATGATCTGCATATGGTCGGTGGGGTCCCCCTCCCGAAAAACGTAGTCGTCTTTGGCGTAGCAGCGGTAGCGGCTGTGGTCGATGAGCCACTGCAGGGCACTGTCTTTCACCCCGGCAAAGAGGGGGAAATCCCGCAGTTGCTGCAGTAGGTTCGCGGGTTTTTCTTGGGCAGACATGGGTACGGTTGTGGCAGGAAAACGCCTTCAGTGTTCCACCGGTTTTATAGGGCGCGGTCGCAGGTGCCAGGGAAGGGATTAAAGGGGCAAAGGAGTAAGGGGGGAAAGGATTAAGGGAATAAAGGGGGGAAAGGATTAAGGGATGTGGACGAGCTACTGAACTATGAACTACTCAACCCCTTTGCCCCTTTGCTCCTTTATCTATTGCCCGGCACCTGCGTCCGCGCCCCGTAATTGCGTGCCGCCCGCCGTACTTTTGTGCCAAACCTCCGATGATGGCCAGTGCACCCCAGCCTCCCCAGGCGCTTTACGAATCCCTTTGGTGGGCCTTCACCCTGCTGTTGGCGGCCCTGGTGCTGGCCCCGATCTATACCCAACTGCCCGGTTTCCCTTTCCTGGTACCCAACCTGGTGTACATTGTGGTGGCCATTACCCTGACGCGCTACCTGTTCCTGTTGCGGATCAGCTGGTTGCGGGATTTGCTGACCCTGCAAGGTTTGCTGAGCCTCGCCCTCGTTCCCCTGATCTTCTGGATGGTGGAAAATTTTAATGCATTCGTCATTTTTTTCGACGAAGAAGGGCCGGATGTCCTCATCCGGCAGTTTGCCCCGGGGGAGGGCGAAGTACTCAACAACTACCTGCGGGCGGAGTACCGCTTCTTTGGGGTTTGGGCCATTGTAGCGGCGGTGCTGATGCCTTTCCGCCTCATTTACAATGGTTGGTCGCGTTACCTCAAAGTCCGGGCCAACCGAAGCCGCTAAGTCCCGCGTGTCGTAGCTTTGCCCCGCCGTGTACTGCTACGGTACCGGCTCATTTACCCCTGTCCTGTGCATTTCGACATCATTACTGTACTGCCCGAGTTGCTCGATTCTCCCCTTTCCCACTCCATCATGCAGCGGGCTAAGGACGATGGCTTGCTGACGGTGGCCATTCACGACCTGCGCAAGTACGGCATCGGTAAGCACCGCAGCGTGGACGATTACCAGTTTGGCGGCGGTGCAGGCATGGTGATGCGCTGCGAGCCCCTGGCCGATCTTCTCGACAAGCTGCTTGCTGCACGGACTTACGACGAGGTGATTTACCTGACCCCCGACGGGGAGCGTTTTGCCCAGCGGCGGGCCAACCAGCTGAGCCTGGGCGAAAATTTATTGCTCATTTGCGGACATTACAAAGGCATCGACCAACGGATTCGGGATGCATACGTTACCTTGGAAATCAGCATTGGGGATTACGTCCTTTCGGGTGGCGAACTGGCCGCTGCGGTGGTGGTGGATGCGGTGGGCCGCCTTTTGCCCGGTGTGCTCAACGACGAGACCAGTGCTTTGACGGACAGCTTTCAAGACGATTTGCTGGCTCCCCCCGTCTATACCCGCCCGGCGGAGTGGCGGGGAAGGGCCGTGCCACCCATCCTGCTGAGTGGCAACCTCCCCGCTATTGACGAATGGCGGGAAAACGAAGCCGAAAAACGTACGCGCGAGCGACGGCCTGATCTGCTTGGTGAAGGATTAAAGGATTAAGGAGTAAAGGATTAGGGGGCTGCCGCAGGGGATAGGTTAGGCAGTTATGGCACCCTTTCCTGACAAGACTCCATGGCTTTCACTCATTTGTAATGCAATACTTACTGCTTAGAGCTTGTCTAAATTTTTACTTCCTGATAACCAAGCACTTATGAGCCTGGCGTCACAAAAAATGGCTTACGTAGTTCACTATGCGCGCAATTTTTTGTCTAGCCAGAACCATAAGTCATTGATTATCAGTTCTTAAAAATTTTAGACAAGCTCTTATTCAGTCCTTCAATTATTCAATCCTTCAGACCTTCAAACCTTTAATTATTTAATCCTTTATCCCCTTACTATGTCCGCTCATACCTACGTAGCCATCATGGCCGGTGGCGTTGGTTCCCGGTTCTGGCCCGCCAGCCGCGAAGCCAAGCCCAAACAATTTCTCGACATCATGGGTGACGGGCGCAGTCTGCTGCGGCTCACCTTCGAACGGTTTTTGCGGGTAACTACTGCGGATAAAATTTTCGTAGTGACCAATGGCCGTTACCGGGCGCAGGTGCTGGAGCAGCTTCCGGAACTTGACGGCGGGCAAATCCTCTGCGAGCCCAGCCGCAACAACACCGCGCCGTGTGTGGCCTATACGGCCTTCAAACTGCATGGTCTGGACCCCGATGCCAACATCGTCATTGCCCCTTCGGATGCGCTGATCCTCAACGAAGGGCTATTTGCGGACAACGTCAACAAGGCTTTGGACTTCACGGCTGCCAACGATGCCCTCGTTACGCTGGGCATTGCGCCCGACCGCCCGCACACGGGGTACGGGTATATCCAGTTTGCCGATGCGCTGGGACGGGATGGGGTCTATCCCGTGCGGCGCTTTGCGGAGAAACCCGACCTGGTCACTGCCCAATCTTTTCTCTCCAGCGGCGATTATCTCTGGAACGCGGGCATTTTTGTGTGGCGGGCCAAAACGGTACTGAGTGCTTACGAGCGCTACGCCCCCGAGATTTATGCCCTGCTCTCCCACGGATTGCCCTGCTATAATACCCCGGAGGAACAGGCCTTCATCGATGAGTTTTACCCCCAGACCCCGAGCATCTCCGTGGACTACGCCATTATGGAGCACGCGGACAATATTTTCACCATCCCGGCGCAGTTCGGCTGGTCGGATCTGGGGGCCTGGGGAGCGTTGTACCAGGAAAGCCCCAAAGATGGGGCGGGCAACGTCGTGGCCGGTGGGCCCATCTTGCTGGAGGACGTCCACAACAGCTACGTGCGGGGGCCCGAAGGGAAGCTGCTGGTCATTGGCGGCATTGACGACCTGATGGTCATTGATGAGGGCGATGTACTGGTCGTCTACCCCCGCAGCCGGGAGCAGGAGATAAAGGCTTTGCGGGAGCGTGCGGAGAAGGAATTTGGGGAGAAGTATGTTTAATTCGCAAAATTTTCTTTTGATTGCACCGTCGTTCCGTAGTTTCACCGCACGCGGAATTACGCCCAGGATCTGTCCTCCCATCCCGGCTATCGGGGTAGGCGGGAGGGCCTGACCAACTACGATCAATCATACCATCTACCATGCTTACAGCCGTCATTGCCTGCTTTATTATTGGCTACATTGTCATTGTCTTCGAGCACCCCTTGCGCCTGGATAAAACCGTGCCGGCGCTGTTGATGGGGGCACTTTGCTGGGCCTTGCTGAGCCTGGGCTTCAACAACGGATCGCTGGCCATCATTGATGGTCACGAACACATCTTCAGTATGGCCACCGACGCCGGGGGTGACCACGCGATGGACCACCTGGTGGCGGAAGAGGGCTTCACGGCCAACCTCCTGCACCACCTGGGCAAGACGGCGGAGATCCTCATCTTCCTCATCGGGGCAATGACCATTGTCGAGATTGTGGACCTGCACCGCGGCTTTGACGTGCTGAAGGGCTGGGTACGTACCCGGTCCCGCAAGCGCCTGTTGTGGATTGTGGGCGGACTGGGCTTCATCCTTTCGGCCATCATCGATAACCTCACGGCAACGATTGTGCTGGTTACGCTGCTGCGTAAACTCGTCCCCGACCGCGACCTCCGCATCTGGTACGTTTCCCTCATCGTGATAGCGGCAAATGCGGGGGGAGCATGGTCCCCGATCGGTGATGTTACTACTACGATGCTCTGGATCGGGAAGCGGGTAAGTACGGCGGGCTTGATGGAGTTCCTGATTGTGCCGTCCATTGTTTGTTTTGCCCTGCCCTTTCTGGTGGCCAGTTTCCTTAAGCCCTTTCAGGGGGAAATTATCAGTGATGAATTGGACAACCCCGAGGGTGGGGATGATCGCCTGCTGTCCAGCCGCACGATGCTTTTCCTGGGCCTGGGGATGATTGTCTTCGTGCCCATTTTCAAAACGCTCACGCACTTGCCCCCCTACCTGGGGATGATGCTCAGCCTGGGTGTGGTTTGGTTGGTCTCGGAGTACATTCACCCCGAGGAAGACTTTGACGAGGAGCGTAAGGCGGCTTATTCGGCCCACAAGGCCTTGAGCCGGATTGAGATGTCTTCCATTTTGTTCTTCCTCGGTATCCTCATGGCCGTTGCCGCGCTGGAAACCATTGTGGTGGGAGACGTGGGGGCGTTGCGCGCCGTGGCCGAAAGCCTGCAGAGTGTTATTCCTAACCAGGATTGGGTCATTTTCATTCTCGGCTTCCTATCTGCCATCATCGACAACGTTCCTCTGGTGGCGGCCTCAATGGGTATGTACGACCTGGCCGAGTACGCTATTGATGATAAACTGTGGCACTTCATTGCCTATTCAGCGGGCACGGGTGGCTCAATGCTCATCATTGGTTCCGCCGCTGGCGTGGCGGCGATGGGAATGGAGCGGATCGATTTCATCTGGTACTTCAAAAAAATCAGTTGGCTGGCTCTAATCGGCTTTGCGGCTGGTGCGGCGGTTTTTGTTGCCATCGAAACCATATTCTAAATGCGGATGCACCTTCTGCGGGTTTTCCCCCTTGCCTTTTGCGGATTGGCCCTTTTTGCTTGTGAACGCGATGACCTGCTGCTCCTGGGAGAGTGGGAAGCGGTAAGCGTGATGCAAGGGCAAGACAGCCTGCGGATTGACCCGGCGGAGATCGGGTTTGTCTTCCGGCCGGACAACCGCTACACTTTCCGCTCTACCCTCCGCTACGAAGAGGCCGGCGAGTGGCGCTACCAGCGGGGATTTCTCTTTGCCCAGGACACGACCCAGGCGGGTTCGCCCGAGCGCATCGTGGCTGTTGACAAACTCAACGCCGACACCCTGGAAATCAGGATGCTGGCCGATACGGTCGAACAGCGGGTGTTGTTGCTCAAGCAGCATTGATTTTCACCTTCCAACAAGAAAGCCCGGCGGAGTATTCACTCCGCCGGGCTTTCTTCATTTGGGCAAGCGCTGGGGGATCAGCACTGGATCATATCCACCGATTCCTCGGCCTCGCGCAGGGCGTCGCGAAATTCCTGGCGGGTGTTGAGGGTGGCGCAGCCCTCGAAGCGCCGTACCTCGTCCAGGTAGTCCCGGGCGGCGTTTTTGTAGGCGTTGCAGTTGGCCGTGGAGGGGTCGTTGGAGTAGGCAAGCGCTGCGTCGCTGAGGCGCGAAACGGCTGCGCTGATGTCGTTGCTGAAAGTTTCGTTGGTGCAGAATCCTGGTCCGCCCCCATCGTCATCGCCTCCGCAGGCAGTGGTGAAAAGCGTGATGGCCAAGAGGCCGAGGAAAAGTAAACGATTCATGTTGGGTTAGTTTTTTGCTTTATGCAGCGAAGGTGGGGGGTGTTACACCTTGGGGGAAATCCCGCAGATGGGGGATTTTGGGGGGGAAGGCCGGCAGGGTAGGGCAAGGTCCTAAAGTGGGGTTGCTGCGCTGGCAGAGGATAGTGTAATTCGCTAGTTTACAATATTTTGGAATTTTCGCTACCGGAACTTACTGTGTGGACAGCTTGGTTTTGTGGCCAGAGATTGGCTACTTTTGTTTTTTGCAAGAAAGCGGAGAGCACATTGAGGAGCTCACCCCTGGAGCACTTTACTTACTGAATCCATACCGTCGTGTTATCAAAGAAAGCAAAATATGCGATCACCGCACTGGTTTTCATTGCTAAGCACCAGGAAGAGCAACCCATATCCGTAAGCAAGATCGCCGAGGCCCAAAACATTCCATTGAAGTTTTTGGAGTCCATTCTAACGGAACTCAAGAACGCCCGCATTCTCAACAGCAAAAAGGGTAAGTACGGTGGTTACTCCTTAAACGGTGCTCCGGAGAGCATTGACATGGCCCGGGTGATGCGGCTACTGGACGGGGCAATTTCCCTGCTGCCCTGCGTGAGCTTTAACTTTTATGAACGATGTGAGGAGTGCATTGACGAGAGGACCTGCGGCATCCGCCAAGTGGCCATGGAGATCCGGGATGAAACCCTCAAGCGGCTGCAGGCTGCTACCCTTGCTGACATTGTTGCCAGAGAGGATCGACTACAGCAATAAATTTTTTAAATTTTATGACCTACTTAGTTGGTAGGTTTAAAAGGTTTTATATCTTTGTTCTTAAAGCCTATAAAAATGATAGGATTTAAGGGTTTTAAAACTCAAGAACGCACCAAATGAAAAGAAATCATCTACTCACTACTCTCTTGCTGGCACTGACCAGCTTAACAGCTTCGGCGCAGACGGCCATAACGGGGAAGGTCTACGATGCGCAGACCACTGATCTCCTTACGGGGGCAACCGTTTTGGTAAAGGGAACCTCCAACGGCACCAGCACCGACCTGAACGGGGCGTTTTCGCTTTCCTACGGGGGGACCTATCCAGCAACCTTAGTGATCAGTTACGTGGGTTACGAAGGCAAGCAGGTGGAAGTTGCTGACAACCAACCAGTAGAAATCTACCTGCTTCCTTCCTCTTCGGCACTGAACGAGGTGACCGTTACTGCCCGGCGACGAAGCGAAGAGGTGCAAGAAATTCCCATACCAATTGCCGTGATTGGTGCCAGGGAACTGGATAACTCCACCTCCTTCAACGTAAACCGGGTCAAGGAATTGGTGCCTTCGGTACAACTCTACTCCTCCAACCCCCGGAACACTACCCTCAACATTCGGGGCATAGGCTCTACCTTCGGGCTTACCAACGATGGCATTGACCCGGGCGTCGGTTTTTACGTCGATGGCGTTTACTACGCCAGGCCAGCCGCGACCACCCTCGACTTCATTGACATCCAACAGATAGAGGTATTACGCGGTCCACAGGGCACCCTTTTCGGGAAAAACACGACCGCCGGCACCTTTAACATCACTAGCCGTAAGCCCACTTTCAGTACGTCGGGGATCTTTGAACAGTCGTTTGGCAACTTCGGGTTCATTCAAACCAAGGCCTCCATTTCTGGTCCACTGGTAAAAGACAAAGTCGCTGCCCGGCTATCCTTTACGGGGACTCACCGGGACGGCACCATCTACAATGAAGCCAGCGAAAGCTACACCAACACCCTCAATAACCAGGGGGTGAGGGGACAAGTCCTTTTCCTGCCTACCAAAAACATCAGCATCAATTTGGCGGCGGATTATACGCGGCAACGGCCCGATGGCTACGCCCAAGTGTACGCCGGTACCGCACCTACGCAGCGACCTGCATTCCGGCAGTTTGAGCAAATTATTGCTGACTTGAACTATGAATTGCCCAGTCGGAATCCTTTTGACCGAGTCATTGATACCAATACCCCCTGGCGTTCCGATCAGGACATGGGTGGGGTAGCACTGAATGCAGACTTTGCATTGGGCAATGGAGTATTGACGTCCACTACAGCTTGGAGGACTTGGGAGTGGGGTCCTTCCAGTGACCGGGACTTTACGGGCTTAGATGCCATTAACAAGTCCCAGGCTCCTTCTATTCACCACCAATGGTCGCAGGAGTTACGCTATTCGGGGGAGATTAACGAACAAGTAAATGGAACGGTGGGCTTATTTGCTTTCTACCAAACATTGGACCCCATTGGGGCGCACACTCAGATAGCGGGAAGTGAGCAGTGGCGCTTTGTCCAAAACAACCAGAATCCACTCTGGGAAACCCCGGGATTGCTGGACGGGCTTACCCAAGAGGACCGGCCCAGTTTCAGAAACTTTAGTGGTGCCTTGTTTGCCCAGGTAGACTGGAAGATTACCGAAAAGTTGATTGCCACGCCTGGTATTAGGTTCAATTACGATGAGAAGGAAGTAGACTTTTCGCGAAAGGTTTCGGGTGGTTTAGTCACTACCGATCCGGATCTACTCGCTTTGCAGCGCAGGGTTTTTACGCCCCTTACCTTCCAGGCGGAGGTAGACGATTGGAATATTTCCGGACAGTTGAGCCTGCGTTATGTGTTTAGTGAAGCGGTAATGGGCTACGCGACTTACTCTAATGGATTCAAACCAGTTGGGTTGAACCTTGGGGGAATCCCGACTGAAGAAGGAGTTCCCGTCTTAGACTTGGCAGTTGTTCAACCAGAGCGCGTAAGTCATTATGAAGTAGGGGTTAAAACGCGGCCCGTGAAAAATAGTACCCTTAACCTTACCTTCTTCAACACGGATATTTTTAACTACCAAACCACGGTACGTTCCGCTGAAATTGGCGTGATCAGGGGGTACCTGGCTAATGCCGAGCAAGTACGAACGACCGGAATTGAAATTGAAGGCGCTTATAACCTGCCGAAACACCTAAGGTTTACTACTTCGGTAAGCTACACGGACGGGAAATACGTAAAGTTCACCAATGCCCCCGTGCCCCTGGAAGAAACGGGCAGCGGTGGCAATGAAGTGAAAGACATCTCCGGCGAAGTACTCCCTGGCATCTCTAAATGGTCGGTTGCTTCGGGTATTGAATTATTTACGGGAGGAAAACTGATCGGGCAAAAAGGAGAACTCTTTTTCGGCACTGACGTATTCTACCGCTCCTCTTTTTCCTCTAATCCAACCCCGTCCCTCTTCCTGAACATCGATGGCTACGCGCTGGTCAACGCCCGCTTCGGTTTCAGAACCCAGGAAGGCATCACGGTGTACGTCTGGAGCCGAAACCTCACCAATACGGACTACTTCGAGCAGCTCCTGGCAGCGGGAGGAAACGCCGGGCATTATGCAGGCGTGCTTGGTGACCCCCGTACCTACGGCATCACCCTGCGCTATAATTTGTTTTAGCTTTTTTCGAGATTTTGGGCAGAGTTTGGTTTGCTACGCGCCCAGTGCACTTTTTTTTCTACTACTAGCTGTCCCCCTTCCAGTCTTCAAAAGCTGGGAGGGGGAAATTTTGATCCATGTCGGAATTATTCACCAATTTAACAGTCCCATTTCTGTTGGCCATGTTTTTGGCCATGAATATGGGTGGCAGTGGAACGGCCCCTGCGTTTTCTGCGGCCTACGGAGCGAATGTGTTAAAGCGAACGCTGATACCTGGGCTATTTGGCATCATGGTACTGGCCGGGGCCTTGATTGCTGGTAAAGAAGTTTCCTTAACGCTGGGTGATGGATTGCTGGATCATTCCTACTTTACCCCTTTGAATACTTCTATTATTTTATTTACCATTGGTGTGTCCATACTGGTAGCGAACTTGATGGGAGTGCCACAGTCTACCAGTCAAGCTACCGTACTTTCAATTGCTGGTGCTGCAACAGCTTTGGACGGCCTCAATACCCGCAAACTGTTTTACGAAGTCATCCCTACCTGGGTCATTCTCCCGATTATTGCCTTTTTAATGATGCTGAGCCTATCAAAATGGGTTTTTCCTTTGCTCAAAGCCAAATTTTTTACCGATGATTATGCGCACTTGAGTCGGCACAAAGGCTTGAAGGCAATTTTGATTCTATCCTCGTTATACGTCGCCTTCTCCATCGGAGCCAACAACGTAGCCAACGCTGCGGCACCCATCGCTTCGTTAACCGCCAATGAAATTGGGCAGGGATCGATCAAAAACTTTCTGCCCATTATCATCTTATCCGTTTTGATTGTCGCTCCTTGTTTTGCCATCGGAAGTTCCTTGTTGGGGCATAAGGTGACAGAGACAACTGGAAAAGATATCGTGGAAGTTTCTCCTTTCTACGCGACCATAATTGCGGTCATTACTGCCACTCTCCTTTTAGTCGCCTCCGTGACGAAAGGCATTCCTACTTCACTGGTGCAGTTAAATGGAGTAGCATTCATTGCATTGAGTGTCAGCAAAGTCGGATTTAAGAGAACCTTTGGAAAGAATACCGTGCAAAGATTCTTTACCATTTGGGCAATCGCTCCCGTTTTTGCTTACGTCCTTACTTATGTTCTGATTAAGTTCACCAACTGACGAATAAAGATGTAAGTAAAAAGCAGTTGGCCCGGACATCCGCAATAACTAATTTTTTTCATGATCCTATTGCACCTTCAGCATCAAGTAGGCGCTGTACCAGTAAGGAAAAGACCCGAGGGCCTGCCAAGTGCCGTGAAAAGAGTTACAGTCTAGGAAAAATCATCCCCACAGCCCTATTTTTACGCCTCAGGACCTGAAAAACGCTGGCGCGCGGCCCGCAGGGAAGAGTGCAGTGAGCCACCGAAGAATACCACAAGTGCAAAAAAATGGAGACACTAAGGCACCACCTCAGCAAAAGGCTGGGTAATGATCTCGACAACCTCGACTTGGTCTTGGCCAAATTCCAACGGGTGGAAACCAAAAGAAAGCAACAATTGCTCACCCAAGGCGAAGTATGCAAGTACGTCTATTTCGTGGCCAAAGGGTGCTTACAAGTTTACGTTTACGACAACGACATGAACGAAACCACCAGAGACATCGTAATCGAAGATAACTGGTGCAGCGAGCTCATCAGCTTTGGCAGCGGCCAGCCCGCCAGCGAAAACATTAAAACGGTGGAGCCTTGCGAACTCTTTGCGATTGATCGCCATGGATTTCAGGAAATGATGGAAACCGTTCCGCAGTTTGATAAGGTTTACAAGCAAATTCTGGAGGCTTCCTATGCCAATTCAGTCTATCGCATCAATACCTTCGTCTCCCTTTCTGCCCTCGACCGCATCAAGTGGTTGATGGAAAACCGCCCGGCATTGCTGACCAGGCTGTCCAGCAAACTCCTTGCCTCTTACCTCGGCATCAATAAAGATGTATTCAGCCGGCTAAAAGCGAAATTGTAGACTTTTGTCATCGTCGGGGAAAATACTGGCCGGGATCTTTGCGGTATCGTTCACCGTTTAATCTCTCCAGCAATGACAGAGTTTCTTTTATTATTCCGTAATGCCAGTGCCGCAGACGGATACCTGTCCACTTCCCAGGACATGGCCGAAGATATGCCCAGGTGGCAGGCTTGGATAGGCCACATCGCAATGCAGGGTAAATTGCTCCACACCGCCCCCATGCGCTACGACGCGTCCATCGTCAACCATAGTGGCGTAGCCCAGGGTCACCCCCACAAGGAGGCCGATAGCGTACTGGTTTCGGGCTTCTTGCTGTGTAAAGCAGACAGCCTGGAAGAGGTCCAGGAATGGAGCAAAACCTGCCCGATATTAAAGTACCCAGGCAGCTCAGTAGAAATTCGGCCGCTCATCCCCTTCCCAGGCAATTAAGCAGAAACAATGGATAAAATACTCCACATCGGAAAGTACCTGTTTCCGCTGTCTTTCTTGCTGTACGTAGGGTTGCACCTGGGGAAACCGGAAGTGGGCGCGTCGTTCGTCCCCGACTACTTGCCATTCCCTTATTTCTGGAATTACTTCACCCTGGTTTGTATACTGGCTTTCATCGTAAGCGCCGTGATCGGGAAGTTCGATAAGCTGGCCTACGCCATGATGGCCCTGTATGTCGTGCTGATGGCGCTGCTCGTCCACCTCCCCCGGGCGATGGGTCACGAACTGGGCACCGAGGGAATGATGTCCCCAGACCTCGCGCGTGAGCAAGAGTTGGAAATGGTCAATTTCTTCCGTAACCTGATGGTAACGGGTGCGCTCCTCGGCTTCGCAAAATTTGTGGCGAAAGATAAGCGGGTGATCGGCTGATCATCCTGGAAAGTATTGACTACTGCGTCAGGGGCGGCACTGTGCTTTCCCTGACGCACTTTTTTCTTTGGTAGAAGGGAAGCAAGAAGCCTATTTTAGCCCCCCGGGCAAACCACCCGGAGAGGCAGCGTGCCCCACAATCTAACCCAGATGGAGAAAGCCTACCTTTTTACGTCCGAACGACTCGGCTTTCGGGACTGGATCCCGGGCGACCTGGACGCCTTCGCCGCCATCAACGCGGACGAAGAAGTGATGCGGCACTTTCCCAAACGCCTGAATAAAAACGAAACCGACCAATTCATCCAGCGGCTGCAAGCACAATACCAGCAAAACGGCTATACCTATTTTGCCACCGAAATTTTAAGTTCAGGAACCTTTATTGGCTTTATTGGCCTGGCTTACCAGGATTACGCCTCAGACTTTACTCCGGCAGTCGATATCGGATGGCGGCTGAAAAAAAGCGCCTGGGGAAAGGGATACGCAACGGAAGGAGCCAAAAGATGCCTCGATTTTGCTTTTGGGCAGTTGGGCCTCCGAAAAGTCATCGCAACCTGTACGGCCGATAACGCCAAATCCGAGAATGTGATGAAGAAAATAGGCATGACCAAAGCCGGGGAATTTAATCACCCCAAGTTAATGGATTACCCTGCTTTCCAACGATGTCTTTGCTACGTTGTGGAAAATAATGGACATAAGAGTGTATAAAACTATGACTGGAATAAAGATTATTTATCTGGCCAATATCGTAGTAGCCGGATACATCGGAATTACGTCTTTGTTTTTCCCCAGGATATCCGCAGCAACGGTGTTTCAAAATGCCTATCCTTCAGCCGAATTCATCCGCCTGATCGGTTGCTTATGGTTAGCCATTGCGCTTATTTCGGTGCTGGGGCTTTGGAGGCCCCTGTCGTTTTCCCCCGTCCTGTTACTGCAACTCATTTATAAAGGCATTTGGCTTTTGGTGGTTGCCTTACCGGCCATCAAAAATAATCAAGTTTATCCCTCGGGGATGGCGGTATTTTTCTTGGTATGGGTATTGGTTTTGCCTTTCGTTATCCCCTGGGCGGCGTGGGTTAAATAGGTGGATTTTAAACCACGCTAGATATTCAAACGCATATTGCCCGATATGCCCCAAAGGCAAAATAGCCCTACACTCCACTTAAAGCCCGCAACCACGGCTCTGCCGCGCCCATAGACACCATCTTGCTTTTGGCGGTATTGGCTTCGGCTTGCGTAGCGAAGGGGCCCATCATGATGCGGAAGGCGGTGCGCCCGTTCAGCGTACTGATGTGCACGATCACCGGCAGGCGGTATTTGCGTTCCAGCTCCTCGACTTCGCGCAGCACCAGGGCAAATTCGTTATTGACGGAGACCTGCAGGCCAAAGCCCGCCGTGCCGATGCCTTGCACGCTGAAGCGGTAGAGGTTCGTGCCCGAGACGGGTGGGGTACTGGGCGCGGTCGCAGGTGCCGTGGGGGTTGTAGGAGCAGTGGGTGTCGTGGGCGTCGTGTTGACTGGTGGCCGGGTAGGCTGGGTCGGTACGGTAACCACCGGTGGGGTAGGCGCAGTGGGCTGCGTGGGTTGCGTGGTGCCTATACTGCGGAGTCGAAGTGCTTCGGCTACGGCGCGGTCGGCATTCACCCGCCCAAAGCCATATTTGGTAGAATAGCCGCGGCTGTCGTAATCCCAGGCATTGCCAATCTTATCGGCCGTACTTTCCAGGATGGACTTCACCTGCGCGCTGGTCAGGTCGGGGTTGGCGGAAAGGATCAGGGCGCATACGCCAGCCACCAGCGGGGTAGCTGAGCTGGTTCCCCCGAAATGCTTGTAGAATGGGCCGCGGTCGACCCCATCGACGTAGTAGCGCTTATTGACGGGCATGCCGGGGTTGCCCTGGTCCCAGCTGGCGCGGGCGGCGATGATGGGCCAGCCCCCGTCGGAAGGAGCTACCACACTAAGCCCCTGGCCCCGGTTGGAATAGCTGGCGTGGGTGTCGGAACTCGTGCTGGCCCCCACCCCAATGACACCGGGGATGGCAGCGTAGTAATTGATGTATTCCCGCCCTTCGTTGCCAGAGGCGAAGACGACCACACAGCCCTTCCCGTTGCGGCCCGAGGTGAGGGCCTGCCGGATGGCGCGTTCGTGTTCCGAGCCCGGTCGGTAGCGCGGGTCGATCGTCCCCCAGCTGCAGGATATAACGTCGGCGCCGTTGCGGATGCAGTGGGTAAACATGCGCTCGGTCAGGAATTTGGAATAGGTCAGTCCGTGCAAAGGCATCAGACGGGCCATCGGGGCGGCCCCCACCAGGCCACTGCCATTCGCGGAAGCCACGGCTACGCTGGCGCAAGGGGTGGCGTGGTCGCCGTGGCCACTGCCGGCCGGGATGTCATTGCCCCCGCTGGCAATGTTGAGCGGGGCAACCACCTTGCCCCGCAGGTCGGGGTGGTTTAAGTCAAAGCCGTTGTCAATAACGGCCACCACCACGTTGCTGGAACCGAGGTTGCCCATGCGGCGCCAGGCGGCCCGCACCTTGGCATCCGCGCCGGGCTTGAGGGGGAAATTGGGCACGTCACTCACCCGCCCCGTGTTCTCCAGGTGCCAGGCGTTGGGCAGCAGCCCGTCCCGCGGCTCCATGAAGTACTGGTCCAACGGTACGTCCAAATCCGGGTAGGCTTTTTGTACCATGCTGAGTTTCGTGAGGGCAGCGGCGACCTTAAGCGGGTTGGGACTGCGCTCGGTCACCTTGCAGACAATGGTGCCGTCTTCGCGGTCTTCCAGGATTTCCAGCGCAAAAGCGTCTAAAACGACCTGCCGCTCTTCCTTGCCCACCCCTTCGGCCATCTCACAGTAGATGATGCCCGTGGCAATGACCGGGCGGTTGTCGCCTTCCGCGAAGTACACGTGGGTACCGATGGCCACATCTTCGCGGGCCCGCACCTGATCCAAGGCTTCATCAACGTCTTCGGCGGGGTTGAGCGTCACCACTTCAAAGCCCCCCAGGTTGGGCATCACGTTGCTTTCTACGGCGTCCAGCTCCGCGCCTTCTACGTGCTTTTTTATCCCGACCAGCTTGGTCGATTTGGTCAGCAAAAGGTTACCGTTCTCGGAGGGGATCTTGATTTGGCTCATACGACGGGAAAGATAGAACAATCCACGCAACCAGCGTACACCGGCAAAGGGCTTTTTCTGCGTGGGTACGCTTTTCCCGGCTCATGCCGCAGCCGGATTTCGCTTTGGAGATGTCTTTGGCCCAGCAATGGGAGACACGTCACTCCCTTCCCCCTTTTATTCCAACCTGGCCACCCCCTTCTCCAACAAAGACGCCCGCATAGCCTTGCCGTACTTCTGTCCGTTGAACACCCGCTCGGTCCGCTGCTGGGCCTTTTCCTCGGTGGGTAGGGCGTGGAAATCGCGGCATTCCGTGGAGCAGCAATCATTGTATTCCGCCGCGCAAGTGGGGCACTGGACAAAAAGCAGGTGGCAAGCCACGTTGGCGCAGTCGATCTGCCGGTCGGTAGGCGTACCACACTGGTGGCAGTGGCTGACGATGTGCTCCGTGATGCGTTCGCCCCGGCGCTCGTCAAAGACAAAATTTTTGCCCAGGTATTTTGATTCGATGCCCAGGGCGGCGCACTGCCGGGCGTAATCGATGATGCCTCCATCGACCATCGCTACGTTCGGGAAACCCCGGTGGAGGTAGTACGCACTGGCCTTTTCGCAGCGGATGCCGCCCGTGCAGTACATCACGATGTTGGCCTCCCGGTGGTCGGTCAGCATTTCTTCGACGGCGGGCAACAGGTCGCGGAAATTGTCGATGTCGGGCCGGATCGCGCCTTCAAAATAGCCCACCTCGCTCTCGTAGTGGTTGCGCATATCGACCACAATGGTGCCTTCCTGTTCCAGCAAGGCGTTCACTTCCGGTGCACTCAGGTGGCGGCCGCGCTTGGTCACGTCGAAAGTGGCGTCGTTGAGGCCATCGGCCACAATCTTGGGCCGGACCTTGATTTTCAGCTTCAGGAAAGAGGGCGCATCGGCCTCAATGGCAATGTTGAGCCGCATCCCGTCCATAAAATCCACTGCGTAAAGGGCATCGCGATAGGCCGGAAAGTTGGAGCTCGGCACGGACACCTGCCCGTTGATCCCTTCGTGGGCAATGTAAACACGGCCCAGCACGCCGAGGGATTCCCAGGCGGCGTAGCAGTCGTCGCGGAAAGCCTGCGGATCGGCAATTTGCGCATAGCGGTAGAAAGAGAAGGTTACGCGGGGTTCCATCTCGGCGCTGAGGCGGGCGCGTAGCTGTTCTTCGTTTAGTAGGTTGCGGAGTTGACGGCGACGGGCCATAAGACGGACGACGTAAGTAAGGATAAGTGGAAATTTCCCGCAAAGATACGGCAAACGAGGGAGCTCTGAAGGCATTTTCGGTGCCAGGGTTTGGGTACTATCAGGCGCAGGAGGCGTACTTGGGCGCGGTCGCAGGTGCAGGGTAAGGACGCCCCCCAACCCCCAACGGGGGAGAGCAGGGTGAGTCAACGAACCCCATCACTCCCGCAAAGCTGCCCGGAAACTTACCTAAATCACCCCATCAATTAGGAAAAGGAAGCAACCTAGGGGCGACGAACACACAGCACGTTTAGGATAGCTTACAGATGATCGTAAACCGTCCCACCTTGCTAGGGTTTTTAACTCTTCCTCACGCAAAGGTAGGTGTTCTCCGGCAAAAAGTCAATAGCAGAGTGTAGTACATTGAGATAAGACTCCCCCAGTCCCCGTAAAGCTCATCACTCCCGCAAAGCCGCCCGAAAACCGACCAACTGGAGGGTGCGCGTAGCCGCCTTCCCAAAACCATCGGCCCGCTCCGTAATGGTGTTGAGCTGGGTGCGCAGCCAGGGAAATAAGCGGGGGTGAAGCAGCGGCGCAGCCAAATTCCAGTGGGCCAGCAGGTCTTTTTGCAACTGCGGTGGCAAGTCGCGCGCGTCGCGCAGGGCACTGACGAGTTGCAGGACAAAAGCCTTGCTGATGCGTTCCGACCACGGCGTTGTGCGCGCCAGCAACAGCAAGCGAGGCAACCCCCCGAATGCCAGGACGTTCTTTTCCTGGTCCAGCCAGTCGTGCACCAGCTTCTCGAAGTGCCCGGCGGACAGGACCTGCGCCAAACTTACGGTTTGTTCCAGGGGCAGGCGGGCCGTGTCGATGCCGACGGCAAAGCGCAGGAAGTCTTCGCGCTTTTCGTCCGTCCCGCTGCGCAGTAAAGTGCTGGCGACGAGTTTCAACTGGGCCGGGTTGAGGGTGCCCCAGAAGGCCGGGGGTGATTTCCCCACCAGATCGGGCAACAGCCGGGGCGGTAGGGTGGACAGGAGGAAAGCAGCCAGGCTCTCGCGGTCGCGCAAACCTCCGTAGCGCGCCAATACTTCCTGGGCGGCCGGGTCCGTAGCTACCTCGCGCAGCCGACCATCCTCCGCCACCGCAAAACTAGCGAGGGTCAGTAAGTCATCAATGGCCTGGGCTTCTTCGGACTGCGCCAGGAGCTGGAGAATTTCCCGGCGGACGCCCTTACGCGGGGCAGCGAGTTGGGTCCGGAGCCAAGGGTGATCGGCAGCCGAAAGTCCTACGGCCAGCGTGCGAACCAGGCTTTCCTGGTTTTTTGGGGACTGCCCCGCCCACATGGCTGTCAGGGCGGTGCGGGCGGCAACCGGGTCGCGTCGCCGCCAGCTTAGTAGTACACTCGCGCGTTGGGCGGGAGTGACGGCGCGCTCCCAGGCGGTGGAGTAGGGAAAGTCAACCGACAATTGCTCCCAGGCCGGGTTGATCCCACAGAGCCAAGCCGCCCGCGCCCCGCCCGCCCGCAGAAGGGCATCGGCAAAATCTGGTTGACTTTCCGCCAGCGCCGCCGCCCGGGCCAGCAACGCCGGCAAGAGGGCCGGGGGGACGTACCACTGCTTTTCTTCCAGCCACTGCATCGCTTCGGGCAACACTTCCGGATAAGTACCCTCCAGAATGAGTTGCAGTCCGCGCGCCACCCGGGGTGGGGGAGGATTGCGCTCTTCCGGGCCAGGAGAACCCAGCGCGGAGAGGCTTCCTGGCCGGGCTTCCAGGCGGGCCAGCCGCTCCACGATGCACCAGGCGGCCAGGAGCTGCTCTGCGTCGTCAGCCGCGGGGTCTACCGCATCGCGCAGACTGAGCCACTCCCGCACTTCGGCGCTGAGGGGCTGGCGGGCGGTGCCGAGGGTCAGTTGTGCGAGCAGTTGCTGGTGGATGGGAGGGGGTGGTGGAACAGGGGCTAAGGTAGTGAATGCGCGAATGCGTGAATGCGTGAATGTGTGAATGAGCTACCGCACGAGACCGGGGGAATGCTTGACCGCTGTAGGCAGCAGCGCAGTTAATAGGCTGCCGCAAGAGATAGGCGCCTGGTTGATTTTTATCGAAAACGTCGGGTTGTACCCGACGCTGCCCAAGCGACCCCTCCAGGGTCGGGGAGGTTGGATCATCCTTTCATTAGGTGTGGTTTTTGGGGTAGGATTTCTTTCTCGTCTCGTTTGCCCTGGTCGATTTCTCGCTTAGTCCCTCTTCGTGTTCTTAGTGGTTCAAAAAAGTCTGCGCAGCAGGCAAAAGCAGTGGTTGCAAAACCTGCGTCCCCACCGTGGGCATGCCCCGCTCATTAGTCCCTAACTTTGCACCTGCGGCCGCGCCCTGATCTGGTTCATAGTTCAGTAGTTCATAGATTAGTAGCGAACGGCTCCCTTTTACTCCTTTACTCCTTTATTCCTTTACTATGAAGATCCGCCCCGCAACCCTCGCTGACGTGCCCGCCCTACACGGGCTGGTGGCCGAACTGGCCAACTACGTAGACGCCTTGCCCGAGTTTACGGCTAGCCTGGCGGCCTACGAAACCGACTTCCGGGAAGGCTTTTTTCACGCTCTGGTGGCCGAAGTGGACGGCAAAGTGGTGGGCATGGCGCTGTACGTTTTTATGTACAGTACCTGGAAAGGGCGCATGCTTTACCTGGAAGATTTTGTGCTGCAACCGGGCTACCGCCGGCAGGGTCTGGGCCAGAAACTGTGGGATGCCCTGCTGGAGGAGGGCCGCCGCAAGGGTTGTAAATTGCTCAAGTGGCAGATCATCGACACCAATACGGAGGCCCTGAAATTTTACGCTGCCCAGCAAGCGACCATTGAGAACAACTGGCTCAATGGCAAGCTTTTTCTCTGATGCTTACTGTACGGTATCCGTGGCCATGGGCGTGGCCGGGCTGGCGTTGAGGCGCTCCAGTACCAGGTCGGTGATGTCGTGGGCGTCGTCGGCAACCAGGACGGCAGAGCCGCCGCTTTGGTTCAGGATATAGTCGTAGCCTTTCTCTTCGCGCAGGGTTTCCAGGATGGCTTTCACCTTATCGCCAAACTGGGCCTGGAGGCGCATCTGGTCTTCCTGAATGCTGCCGAGGGCCAGGTCGCGTTGCTGGGCGATCTGCTGTTCCCGCTGGGCGATGCGTTGCTGTTCGGCCTGGACGCGGTTGGGGGCCAGGAGGCCCTGTTGAACCTGGTTTTGGAGGCCACGGACTTCTTTTTCCAGCGCCGCAATTTGTTTCTGGATGTTTTCCTGGGCCAGCATGGCATTGTCTTCCAGGCGCTTGAGTTCTCCCGCCAGCTCGGTGTAACCCGTCTGAAGGCTATCAAGGCGAATGAAAACGATGTTCATGCCAGAACCGGCGTTCTCACTGGCGGGGGTGGCGGTGGCCCCCCCCTTATCCTGGGGCTGGCACCCCAGAAAGATCAAGGCGCAGGCAACTAAAAGTCCGGAGGGAAGTATGCTGTTAAAGCGAATCATTGTCGGTTATTTTGCGCAAAGATAGACTAGCGCTGGAAGAACGGATGATGAACTGGCCCTAATTCATTCTTCAAGCGCTGGCGGATCAAACCCAGGGACGACAATGCGGGCCGCGGTAAGTACTTTCGCCGCCCGCTCTACCCAAACTTAATCAACATGAACAAAGAGCAGTGGCTCATCATCGGGGCCTTCTTTTGCACGTACGTGGTTTGGGGCTCTACCTACCTGGCTAATTACTGGGCCATTGAGACCATCCCGGTCTTCGGCATGGCGGGCTTCCGCTTCCTGGCGGCGGGAACGATTCTTTACCTGCTCTCTTTTTTCGTGGGGGACAAGGAGCGGCCAACGCTTCGGCAGTGGAAGAACGCGGGCATCATCGGTTTCCTGTTCCTGACCATTGGCGTAGGGGCGGTGGTGTGGGCCCAGCAGTGGGTACCCACCAGCACGACGGCCCTGCTGATCTCCTTCCAGCCCCTGGTGGTGATGACAATGATGTGGGTATTGCTCGATAACCGTCCGCCTGCGCGCGCCTTCATCGGGGCAGCCATCAGCATTGGCGGCATGGCCCTGCTGATCAACCAGCCAGCGTCGTTGGGCGAAGGGGGGGGCGGGAAGGGCATCTTCGGTATCCTGGCGGGACTCCTCTGCTGGGGCCTGGGTATGACGATCTCCTCCCGCCTAGATATGGGCAAGAACCGCTTTCGCACCTCCGCCATGCAGATGCTGGTGGGCGGGACGCTCTTGTTGATTTTCAGTGCCTCCCTCGGTGAATGGGCAGGGTGGAGCCCGGGGCAGATGACGGCGCGTTCGTTTTTCGCCTGGGCCTTTCTGGTGGTTTTTGGTTCGGTGGTGGCCTATACGGCCTTCAACTATTTGCTGGTGAAGGTCACTCCGGATAAGGCATCGACGAGTACTTACGTCAATCCCGTAGTAGCCGTTTTGCTCGGTGCCTGGTTGAACAAGGAAGCCATCAGTACCCAGACCCTGGTGGCCGGGGCGGTGTTGCTGACGGGGGTATGGTTCATCAATACGGCGCGGCGGGTGAAGCCGACGGTGGCTCCTTTGGATGGGGTGATGAAGCGGAAGGGGGGGTAGTTCACTAGTCTTGTAGTTCATAGTTCAGTAGTCGATAGTTCACTTGAACATAGAATCTTGCTGCTTTTGAACTATGAACTATGAACTATGAACTATGAACTATGAACTATGAACTATTGCACTAGATATGCAATCCCCGCCCCCCAAAGTCGTTTCCTTGCTACTTTCACCGAACGACTTTAGCCCATGTTCCTGCGTTTCCTCCCCATTCTTTTGCTGTTGGCCCTCTTGTCCTGTGGCTGCGAGACCGACATCGTTACCGGCGAACCGGCGGCAGAAGATGAACCCACCGCACCCGTAGCCGATCCTGCGCCCGATGGAGCGACGGCCATGGCCCAGGAATTTTTGCAACGGGTCAATGCCGTACGCGGCAGTGGTTGCCTTTGCGGTACGACCCGGATGCCGGCCGTGCCGGCGCTGCGCCTGCACCCTCAGTTGAGTGATGCCGCCCAGGCACATTCCGAAGACCAGGCCCGCCACCGCAAGATGCAGCACCTGGGCAGCGATGGCTCCCGGGTAGGCGACCGCGTCACCCGCGCTGGCTTCACCTGGCGGGCCGTCGGCGAGAACGTCGCCTGGAACTACCGCAGCGTCGAGGCCGTCATGCGCGCCTGGCTGGAGAGCGAAGGCCATTGTAAAAACATTATGGGAGCGAATTACCAATTTCTGGGCGTGGGGGAGCGCGATTTTTACTGGACCCAGGTTTTTGCCCGCTAGTCTGGGCACCTCCTAGTTGATCAGGCCCGGTGGAGCATTTGCCATCGGAGCAAAGTGGGTACTGAACCTGGAGGCTCAGCCCCGGTGGTAGGGCTTTTCGTTACCCTGCTGCTTCGTCGCAGATTGTGCTGCCCCATTGGAAATCGCCCCGTAATGGCTACCTTCGTCCCCGAAAAAAATAGCCCAGCCGCATGAGCCAGACCCGCCAGGAAAAAGACAGCATCGGATACGTAGAGGTACCCGCCCACCGCTACTGGGGAGCGCAAACCCAACGGAGTTTCACCAATTTCGACATCGGCGGGCAGCGGATGCCGACGGAGATCATCCGCGCTTTTGCCATCCTGAAAAAGGCCGCTGCCCAGACCAACGTCGCCCTCGGCGTGCTCGACGAAGGCAAGGCCAAACTCATCGGGCAAGTGGCCGACGAAATACTGGCGGGTAAGCTCGACGACGAATTCCCCCTCGTCGTGTGGCAGACGGGCTCCGGTACCCAGTCCAACATGAACGTCAATGAAGTCATCGCCAACCGCGGCCACGTCCTCGCCGGCGGTAGCCTCAACGATGCCGAAAAAGCCCTCCACCCCAACGACGACGTCAACAAGAGCCAGTCTTCCAACGATACCTTCCCCACCGCGATGCACATCGCCGCCTACCGGATGCTGGTGGACGTCACCATCCCCGGTGTGGAACAGCTCCGCGACCGCCTCCAGGCCAAAGCAACGGAAATGATGGAGGTGGTCAAAATTGGCCGCACCCACTTCATGGACGCTACCCCGCTGACGCTGGGCCAGGAGTTCAGCGGCTACGTCAGCCAGCTCAACCATGGCCTTAAGGCCCTGCGCAATACCCTCGATCACCTGGCCGAACTGGCCCTGGGCGGTACCGCCGTAGGAACCGGGCTCAACGCGCCGAAGGGCTACGACGTCCACGTAGCCGGAGAAATTGCCAAACTCACGGGCCTGCCCTTCCGCACGGCGGAGAACAAATTTGAGTCTTTGGCCGCCCACGACGCCATCGTCGAAGCGCACGGCGCACTGAAAACGCTGGCCGTCAGCCTGATGAAAATTGGCAACGACATCCGCATGCTTTCCAGCGGCCCCCGCTCGGGCATCGGCGAAATCATCATCCCGGCCAACGAGCCCGGCAGCTCCATCATGCCCGGCAAGGTGAACCCCACCCAGAGCGAAGCCCTCACCATGGCCATGGCCCAGGTGTTGGGCAACGACGTGGCCATCAACATTGGCGGCGCAACGGGCCACTTCGAGCTCAACGTCTTCAAGCCGATGATGATTTTCAACTTCCTCATGTCGGCCCGCCTCATCGGCGACGCCGCCCGCAGCTTCGAGGAAAACTGCGCCTTCGGCATCGAGCCCAACCGCAAGATGATCAAGCAGCACCTCGATAACAGCCTAATGCTCGTCACCGCCCTCAATACCAGGATCGGTTACGATAAGGCCGCCGCCATTGCCAAGAAAGCCTACAACGAAGACACTACCCTGAAGGCCGCCGCCATCGAACTGGGCTACGTCACCGCCAAAGATTTCGACGCCTGGGTGAAGCCGGAAGACATGATCGGGACGCTGTAACCCAGCTCCTTAACATTTGCCAAGACGGACATTCGAACATATTCGAATGTTGGTGCCGGGGCGTCTCGCCAAACACCCCAAGGCAATTCCCCAATTGTTCGCCAAGGGCTATCTTCGCCCGGGTCACTCGCTACCCATGCCGGAAACCCCCGCCCATACTTCGCTGCACCGTCACCAGGCAGCATTCAGCCTTCTGGCCGAAGGGGTGGTGTGGATTGACCAGGCGGGGAAGATCCGCGGGGGCAATACCGTAGCCGCCCAGTTGCTTGGCTATGACCTCGCCCGGCTGGCCGAGCTGTCCTATTTCGAAATCAACCCCCATTTCAGCCTCATGGGCTGGAAGAAGTTTTGGGCCCAACTGCCCGACCCCGGGCGCGAACGCCTGGAAACGGAATTCGTCAATGCTGCCGGCAAGCTCTTCAGCGTCCGTGGCTGGGTCAGCTTCGATGATTTTCAGGACGCCAACCGGCTGTGCCTGGTCGTTTTTTCTTCCACGGAGGCGGGCCGGCGGGAAGCCGACCTGTTGGAGGCGGTGCAGCGCGACGGCGAAGTGGGCGGCTGGGAATACAACCTCAGCACCGGGCAGGTCTACCTGGCCGCCAATGTCCGGCGCTGGCTGGGGTGGTCGCCCGAAAGGGACTTTTACCCGGCGGCAGAATTCCTGGCCAAAATCACCCCCCAGGTGTCGGCCGCCCACCTGCGCGAAGCCCAGAGTACCTACCAACGGTCCCTGGCCTCGGCCAAGCCTTTCGAACAAGCCCTCACCCTGGCCGATGCCCAGGGGGAAAGCAAAAATTACTGGCTGCGCGGCAACTCCGTAGAAAACGAACTGGAGGTTTACAAACTCTACGGCACCCTCCGCCCCGAACAGCAGCACCGCGCCAACCCCATCCCCGTCGGCGAGGCAGGCGTCTGGACGGCCAGCCTCGACCACAGCCTCGATGCCGTCTACTGGGTGGACCTGCCCACCGAAAGCATCGTCTTCGCCAACGCCCGGGCCTGCGAACAAACCGGCTTCAGCCGCCGCGAACTCCAATCCCAAAACCTCGCCGCCCTGGTGGAAGAAGCCGCCCTTCCCGCCCTGAAGAGCGCCCTGCGGGCCCTGCCTACCCAGCCGTATCAGGAACTGAGGCTCTCCACCCTGCGAAAAGACGGTGGCACCAGCCCCATCCAGGCCAATCTTCACCTGCACCGCAGCGAAGACGGCAAAGAACTGGCCATTGTAGTCGCCCACGACGTGAGCCGCAACCAGGAAGATGCCGAATTCCGGGCGCTCCAATCCGCCACCCTCGATATGCTTCAGGAATGGGTCGTCTGGCTGGATAAAGACGGCCAAATCGTGTGGCTCAACACTGCTGCCCGCCGCAAGCTCAGCCGCCTCACCAGCCGCGAACTGACGGGCCTCTCCCTTCAGGAATTACTCCCCGACCTCGAGGTTCCTTCCCTCGGGCAAGTTCGCCAGGACCGCCTGGAGGCCCGTCTTCAGGCCGCCACCGACTACGTTTACACCGACCCCGGTGGCACCGAACGGACGCTGCAAGTTCACTTCGAACCCGTCGCCGCCGAAACCCGGCTGTTCCTCTGCGTGCTCTGTCGCGACGTCACCCAGGAGCACAACAACAAACGCCGCCTGACCCAGGCCAAAAAGCGGGTAGACGAGTTGCGGGCCCAGCTGGAAAGCGAAAATGAAGTGCTCAAGGCCGAAATCGAGACCGTCCACGCCGCAGGGCCCATCCTGACCGTCTCCAAAAAATACCAGCGCATCCTGGGGCAAATCGGCCAGGTGGCGGGCACCGATGCTACCGTGCTCATCACCGGGGAGACGGGGACGGGCAAAGAGCTCCTGGCCCAGTCCATCCACAATTTTTCCAGTCGGGGCAGCCGGCGCATGGTCAGCGTCAACTGCGCCGCCTTGCCCGAAAACCTGATCGAGAGCGAGCTTTTTGGCCATGAACGGGGTGCCTTCACCGGTGCTTTCGCCCAGAAGAAAGGGAAATTCGAACTGGCCAACGGCGGTACCCTCTTCCTGGATGAAATCGGGGAGATGCCGCTCGATATGCAGGCCAAACTGCTGCGGGCCTTGCAGGAGGGAGAGATTCAGCGCATCGGCTCCAATGAGGTCATTTCGGTAGACGTCCGCGTGGTGGCCGCCACCAACCGCAACCTCGAACGCATGATCAAGGAGGGCCGCTTCCGGGAAGACCTTTATTACCGCCTCAACGTTTTCCCCATCCACAACCTGCCCCTGCGCGAACGCCGCGAAGACATCCCGGTGCTGGTCAACCACTTCACCCGGCAGTACGCCGAAAAGATGGGCCGCACCATCACCCAGATCAACCAGCGGGACCTCAACGAGCTGGTGGCCTACGACTTCCCGGGTAACGTCCGCGAGCTCATCAACCTGGTGGAGCGGGCGGTGATTACGGCCAACGGCTCCACGCTCAACCTGGGGGCGAGCCTGCGCGCACTCAGGCGCACGGACCGCAGCGAAGAGGGCATCGGCTTCAGCGGTACCGACGCCCTCGTGCCCTTCGAAGAAATGCAGCGGCGCTACATCATCGAGGCCCTGCGCCGTTGCAAGGGCAAAATCACCGGACCCGGCGGAGCGGCGGAACTGCTGGACGTCAACGGCCGCACCCTGATGAGCAAAATGAACAAGCTCGGCATCAGCCGTAACGATTTCGGGCGTTGATTTTTTGCGCGGTCGCAGGTGCCGGGGAAGGTTGGAGGAGCCACGAAAGGGCGAGAGGTAGCCGGATCGGTCAGAAGCTGGCGTTCGACTTCCCCAGCTATTGCGTCCGCGGGCCAGCACCTGCGGCCGCGCCCACCTCCGAACGTCAAAGCGGCGTAAAAAGACGGCCCCGAAGAGGGGCAAACGGGCTGGACAGCCTGGCTCTGGCCACTGTAACTGCCTGATTTTAAATAAATAATGTCTGATAGTGTTCTTAAACCCGAAGAAATTGCGATATTTGCGTCGCTTTAGAAAAACCACTCCCAACGAACAAGAAAAATAAGATGAGGAAAGCTGATATCGTCGCTACCGTCTCCGATAAAACTGGCATCCCAAAGGTGGATGTGTTGGTCTCTCTGGAAAGCTTTTTCCGGGAGGTGAAGATCAGTTTGGCCCAGGGAGAGAACGTTTACATTCGTGGGTTTGGCTCTTTTGTGGTGAAGCGCCGGGCGAAAAAAATCGGCCGCCACATCAAGGAAAACAAAGCCATTGAGATCCCCGAGCACTTTATTCCCTCGTTCAAGCCAGCTAAGATTTTCGTAGAGCAGGTGAAAGACAAGGTAACGGAATTGCCCGACGAAGAAGACAACGACTAATGGGCAAAAGCCAGTGGATTGCCGTTGCGGTATGCCTGCTTTTGGTGCTGGTGACTTACTGGGGATGCCCGGTGAGGCCGCCGGATATGGCTAGTGGCATAGACCGAGGCCCGTTGGAAGCTACTGGCCTGGAGTCGCTCATCCGGGCGGCCCGCGCGGAACTAAGCCCGGTGCAGATCGCTACCCTGGCCAACCTGGAGGATCAGCTCCGGCCGCTGGCAGAAGGGGATACGAGCCGCATCCGGGTGCTGGAACAAATGGCGGGCGAATGGTACCGCGCTGGCCACCCGGCCATCTCCGGCGTTTACGCCCGGCAAATCGCTGAACTGGCCAACACCGAAGCGGCCTGGAGCATCACGGGAACCACCTTCAGCATCTGCCTCCAACGGGAGGACAGTGACGCTAAAACCCGGCAGTTTTGCGCCAGCCAGGCCGAACAGGCTTACCAGGCGGCCATCAGCCTGGACCCCGACGACCCCGAGCACCGGATCAACCTGGCGCTGAGTTATACCGACTACCCGCCAGCCAATGAGCCCATGAAAGGCATTCTGCTGCTGCGCGAACTGGTAGAACGCTACCCCGAGAACGCTCGGGTGTACATCACCCTAGGCCAACTGGCGATCAAAACCAACCAGCTCGAGAACGCCGCCCGGCGCCTGGAGCAGGCGCTGGAACTGGCCCCCAACAACCCCGATGCCGTATGCCCCCTGGCCCAGGTGTACGAAAATCTGGGGAAAAACGAGGAAGCGGCCACCCTGGGTGCGCGCTGTGCTGAACTAGTGGCAGCACGCCGTACTGCGGTGGGAAGCCAACAATAAGACCTTCTCAGGTGTAGTATCTAAGGTGGTTTGGTAAGCCCGCTGGCGTTCGCCGCCGTAAAGCAGCACCAAACTTGCCCCGGAAACGCTACCTTTGCCGGATCAGCCCACCAGCTCTGCGCTGGGAAGTTGACTCCTGATAACGATCGAAACCATATTTTTTAACCCAAAACGACTAACCTATGCCGTGTGGAAAAAAGCGGAAGCGTCATAAGATCGCTACGCACAAGCGGAAAAAGCGTCTGCGTAAGAACCGCCACAAGAAGAAAAACCGCTAGTTCTCTCCTTTGAGAACTGCAACATACCACGCCGGCCGGGGTACTACGGTACTCCGGCCGGGCCTGCTGGTTTGTTTCGGTGCGCTGGCTTCAGCCCTTGCAACGGTTTTACTTTCAGCCCTTTCGCCTCCGTTTATCAGTTTAGCATCATCAAGGACACTCACCTGAACGATAAAGACCTACCCTTGTCTTTGGTGCCCTGCCATCAACCAGAATCGGGCCATTCAACCCAACCCGCTATCTCCTGCCAAAGGGAGTGGCAAAAAGAGCTTCACCGTCATCTGCCGCCCCACGCGGGCGTGCGACGGTCAACTTCCCCCAACTGAATAATTTCTGGTTCAGCGGCCTTAGTGCGATGATTTAAAACGAGGTGCAAACCCGGTGCTGCTGTTTGTTTTTGTCTTGTTACCCAGTTGAACGGCGGCTTCTCGCCCTCCCTTTGCCTTGGAAATTACTGCCCTTGAGCGGTTTTCCGGTGGGGGAAGGAAGACGGGAAGGTGCCCGCCCGGGCAGCGTCAATGCACACAGTGAGTGCCCAAGATCCACGCTGATGGCCAACCGCGCAGGCGAATGCCTCTGATTGCTCCGGGATATTTCCCTTCTTGCGGTGGTATGCTTTAATGGTATGGAATGTAAGTAATTTCCCATCCCACCCCGGTAACCTCCGGCGGTGGGCTTTGCTACATTCGCCAACCCAGCTTTTAAGCATGGAAAAAGAAATGATTGTTTCTTCTACGGGCAACACCGTGGAAGTCGCCCTGCTGGAAGACGGGGCGCTGGTGGAGATTCATCGCCAGCGCTCCACCGACCAGTTTACCGTTGGCGACGTATTCGTGGGGCAGGTTACCCGGGTAACTGCCCCCCTCAACGCAGCCTTCGTCGATATCGGGCACAAGAAGGATGCGTTTTTGCATTACACCGATCTGGGCCCGAAAGTCCGGTCCCTCCAAAAATTTGCCAAGACTACCGCCGCTGGCAAAAACCCCACGGCTCAGCTCGATAATTTCGTGATGGAGCCGGAAATTGTGAAAACGGGCAAGATTGACGAAGTCTTCAAGAAAAAGGACATCATCATGACCCAGGTGCTCAAGGAACCGATCAGCACCAAGGGCCCCCGCCTGAGTTGTGAGATTACGATTCCGGGCCGTTTTTTGGTGATGACGCCCTTCAACGATTCCGTGGCGGTCTCGAAAAAGATCAGCACGAGCGAGGAGCGCAAGCGCCTCCATGTATTGATCGAAAGCATCCGCCCCAAAAACTTCGGCGTCATTGTCCGTACCGCTGCCGAAGGCAAAGGGGTGAGCGAGCTCCTGGAGGAAGTGGAAATCCTGACGGCCAAATGGGAAACCATTTACGAGGCGGCCAAGACCGCCAAGGCTCCGGCCAAACTGCTCAGCGAGGTCGACAAAACCACTGGCCTGCTGCGCGACCTGCTTACCCCGGACTTCAGCCGCATCGTAGTAGACGATAAAGACCTCTTCGAGACGGTACGCAAGTACGTCACGGAAATCTCCCCGAAAAAAGCCAACATCGTTCAATTGCACAAGGGCCCGAAACCGATCTTTGATCATTACTCCATCACCAAGCAGATCAAAAGCAGCTTTGGTAAAACGGCCACCATGCCGAGTGGTGCTTACATCGTCATCGAGCACACCGAGGCGATGCACACCATCGATGTGAACAGTGGCAACAAGATGCCTAGCCAGAACCAGGCGGAGGCGGTGCTCAAGATCAACATGGAGGCCGCCGAGGAGATTGCCCGCCAATTGCGGCTGCGCGACATTGGCGGCATCATCGTCATTGACTTCATCGATATGCGCGATGCCGAACACCGCAAGGAAGTAGCCTCGGCCATGCGCAAAGCCATGAAGAACGACCGGGCCCAGCATACGGTATTGCCGCTGAGCAAGTTCGGCCTGATGCAGATCACCCGGCAGCGCGTTCGCCCTGAGGTAAAAATCACGACCGCCGAGAAATGCCCGACCTGCAACGGAACGGGCAAAATCAACGCCACCATTCTGCTGACGGACGATATTGAGCGCGACCTCAACTTCATCATGGAAGCACGGCCCAAGGCCAAGCTCAAACTGAAGGTTCACCCCTACGTGGCAGCCTACCTCAAACGCGGCATGCCGAGCACCCAGATGAAGTGGTACCTGAAGTACTACCGTTGGTTGCAGATCGTCCAGGACGGCGACTTCCCGATCACGACCTACAAGTTCTTCGACGCCGACGACGAAGAGATCAAAATGAGTTAAGCGATGCCCCAGTACTTCACCGTGCTGGGGCATTTTCGCTCAAAAAAAAAGCCACCCGGGTTACGGATGGCGTTAACACTAGAGCAAAGTGATTTCAGGTGGGTTGGGAACTGTTCAGGGGATTATCAGGTAGCAAGACAAAACGGATGAGGAAGGCTTGAGCTGCTTACGGACCCAAAGTTCGGGGTGACTGAGGTAGGCCGGACTATAACTTTTGTTAGTCCCCGGCCAGTGGCATTTGCAAATCCCCCGGATTTCCAGTACTTTTCGTAATGACAAAGGAGGGGCTTGCCCGTTGAGCAGTAAGTGCTTCAAGGTCTTGGTGTCCAACGCCAGGGAACACCGGTATATAACCAAAGTTAAGGTGGGGCGAGTGTCACTGGCTCCGATCTTTACCCCGGATTATTGCTCTCCCACTCTCAAATAACACTCCCATACACTGACTAGCCATGGCCATTACGGATCCCCACATCATTGCTGCGGGCGGGAACTACGCCCCCCTCAACAACCAAAGCCTCGCCGAACGCTTCGCCTCCCTGGCTGCCACCAAGGTTGAGGCAGAAGCCATGCGGTTTACCGCTGGTTTTACCCTGAACAAGCTCGGAGACCTCCTGGCTTCCGTAGTGGATACGCAACAAGGAGGTGTATCCACTAAACCACTGGGCTGGGTATTCCTCTTTCCCCCGTACAGCGCCACGGCTCCGGATAGCGTACTGATCAAGGACATCAAGATCAACCAAATCAACCTCGTGGCTGATGGTCCCAACCTGGCCATCGACGTAAAATTGGTGGGCGAAGGCCTGGTTCGCCCCAAAATTTACGCTAACCGGATGACGGGGATTTCGACCTCAACCGGCCCGCTTGACTATAACCAGGCCTTCGACCTGCTTCAACCCACGATGGTGGATGATACCTTGCTGCACCTGGCCCGATTGGATGGATACGAAATATACGGGGAACTGGCCTTCATGTCCCGTTCCGATCTGGACCTGATGAAGACCTACTTAGGACAAAGCGGGAAGGGCTACAATGACCTGTTCTTCAGCGGTGCCAGCGTCAACTTCCTCTCGATGCAGCACCCCCTGATGGTGATTGATGAAAAAACGTTGGTTGGCACCCACACCCAACTCCCCGTGCCCGAAGGAAGCAAAGGCTTCAGTCTGAAGGTAGAGCCGCTGGTAAGCAACGAAGGCGGAGTGGCAAAGAGCGCTGCAAGCGGTGGCAGTGGCGGCGTGGGCGGCGCGGTACAGTTCCTTCCCGAAGCCACCTTGATGGCCCCTTGCCCCAACTACTGGTACTACATCCAGGCGGTGGCCACCGCCGCCAGAGCTGAGGAGCAGGGCTTGGATGAGATAGCGGTATCAAAGCTCCGGAGCGCGCTGGTCAGTAAAAAGTTTAATGGTATGGATACCGTCCTATTGGAGCTGCCTCATGACGTACGCCTTCCGCCGGTCCACAAAGACTTTTTTGACCGTCTGCGCGATTTCTGGTACTGGCTTACGGGCAGAGCGGGTAGAAAAAATAAGGGATGAGGAGGGTACTGGCCTTGCTGAAAACAAGTTTGCTTTGTGGGCTTTTGCTGCCAGCTTCCAGCGTGCTGGCCCAAACCAGTGTGACGCACCTGGGACGTTCCCAATTGCCCACGCCCGAAGAACAGCGTTTTGTTTCGCGTACCCCCGATGGCTTCTGCTGGATCGGCGGGACGAATGGCCTGACGCGTTTTGACGGCAGCGTGGCCACGAAAGTCCTGATCAAGGACCCCCGGGCGGATATTTTGCATACGCAGAACGTCCAAAGTCCCATGTTCCCCGATGCTTCTGGACGGCTGTGGTTTTCTACTTACTCCGCGCTCCACACCTACGACCCCCAACAGGAAGCCTTCACGACACTACAACTCCGCCACGATGGGCAGTTGATGACGGAAGAGTACCGGCCTTTTTATTTTGACGACCAAAAGCAGGAATTGTGGCTGCGGGCGGCCGATCAGCTCTGGGCATACGCCGTAAATACGGGCAGCTACCGGAGGCTGGCAGGCCCAACAGCTGCGGTACACCTCACCGTGATTCCGGCGGCAAACCGCCAATTCATCATCCTGGGAAGCCTCTGGATAGGGCCAGGGCTCGAATATTTCCGGATCCAAGAGGACGAAAAACCGGCGACCCCTCTCAGCCTGAACTTTCCCCATAAAGTAACCAGCACCGTAGCCCAGGGACGGGATACGGTGCTATTGGCTACCGATGAGGGCTTGCTGCTGCTGACGGGAGCCCCGGCGGAGCCTCGCATACGTAAAATACCCTCCGCCGGGGCAGGCATTACCGGCCTGGCGAAGGGGCCTGGACGGTTGGTCTACTTCAACCAGAAGGAACAAGGAATCTTTCAACTTTCCCTGCCCGATCTGCAAACGCATTTGCTGGTAGATGCAACAATGGGTCTCCGCTCAAATGCCGTAGAAAACCTCTACTTTGACGGCCAAAACGCGCTTTGGGCCACGCTGCCAACGGAAGGGCTGGAGGTCATCAATCTTCAGCCCGGTAGTTTCCGCCTGCTGGCGGGTCCTCCGGCCGGGAGGCTTTCCGATTTACGCCAGCTGCCTAACGGTGAAATTTTGGCGACCACCTGGGGCGGAGCAGTTTACGCTGCTACTCGCCAGGCCAGCCAAGCCATTGCCTGGGAAGACCTAAGTGAGCGGGCTGACCTTCCCCCCGGATTTTTCCGGCCCCTGATCTTTACTTCATTCCAAAACGCTTACCTGCACGGACAAGCTGCCGTGACCATCTACAATTTCTCCACGGGTGCCTGGCGGACCGAGCCCGTGCCGGAGTCCATCGGTCGTGGCGTATTCGAAGGCCCCGACGGCGAGGCGATTTTTCTCCTCAATTCTCGGGTCTGGAAACTAGGGCAAGACCCTGAATCGACCGACCCCCTGGCGCTGGAGGAAGGCCAACAGTTTACCTCTTTGTTCCCCCTGACGGATACTACCTTCTACCTGGTGGTGCAGGGGACGCGGCTCTGGCACGTCACCTGGACGGCGTCGGGCCTGCGGGTCGATCACAAAATCCCCCTTCCCGCAGAAATAAATTGCCTGACCCAAACTGCCGGCGGCCAAACTTACCTCGGCACGAGTGCTGGCCTGTACCTCCTAAAAGATACCAGCGCCGTGCTGCTTTACAACGGCGCGGGCAACAACCGGGAACTCAACATCGTGGCCATCACCGAAGGGAAAGACCACCGCATCTGGTACGCTACTCAAATTGGCCTTTTTGTCTTTGATCCTTCAACCGGCCTGCATACCTATTTTTCCCAGGCGGTGGGCTTGCCCGTCGAACGCTTCTCCCGAGCTACTCCCATTGTTTTTCCCGATGGCGAAATCTGGCTGGGAACGGAACAGGGCATCCTCGCTTTCGATCCCGCAGCAGTTACTTCCGAGGCGCTCGCCACCCCCTACCTCACCCAGTTTCGGGTCAACGACCGGCCGTACCGCCTCGACAGTAGCGCCCGGCAAGGGGAGTGGATTGTGCTGCCCTACGGACAAAACACCCTCGATTTTGGCCTCTCCACCGTCAGCCAGCACAGTTCAGCCGCCAGCGGACTGGAGTACCAGCTGGTGGAATACGATAAGCAGCCCATCCGGGTACTGCCGGGCACCACCGTGCGCTATCCCAACCTGCCCCCGGATGAGTACACCCTCCGGCTGACTGCCATCAATGCCTACGGCTTGCCGGCGGGAGAACAAACCCTGCGCATTCGCATCAATCCCCCCTATTGGCAAACGACTTGGTTCCGAATTGCGGCCGTGCTCGCCATTGCCGTGATCTTGTTCGCCATTTACGCCGCCTTACTCCACCGGGAGCGTCTCAAGCAGCAGCGCCTGCAAGAAGCCCAGGCCCGGATTGCCGCCGAGCGGGACCGCATCGCCGGCGAAGTCCACGATGATTTGGGCGGACAAATTTCCAGCATCCTCTACCTGAGCGAAGAACTCCTCCTCACTGAGGCCAACCCCACCACCGAAAGGGAACTTACCCGCATCAACGAACTCTCCCGGAACTCCTTGCAAAATGTCCGAGACATCATCTTTGCCCTCGATAACCGCCGCGTCAGCCTCTGCGACCTCGGCGAGCAACTCCGCGCCGCCGGAGAAGCGTTTTTCGCGGATCGCCACATCGACTATCAATTCCAGGAGACCCTTGAAAATCCTGCCTTCGTCTTGAGCAGCCGCCACAAACGCAACCTCACCCTGGTGGTGAAGGAGGCCTGGCACAACATTGCCAAACACGCCGGGGCAACCCACGTCCTGGTAACCATGCACGAAACGGATAAACTCCTCCACATAGAGGTTACCGACAACGGCAAAGGCTTTCAGCCCGGTGAGAAAAAAAGGGGGACGGGGGGCTACGGCGTCGATAATATGCAGGAAAAAGCGGACTCCATTGGTGCCCGCGTAGCCATCGCGTCCACGCCGGGGCAAGGCACCCGATTATGCCTCTCCTGGCCCTTACAAGAAGGACTTTAAACAAAAACCGATCCAAATTATGAAAGTAGCCATTGTAGAAGACCGTCAGGAAATTGCCGATAGCATTGGCCGGGCCGTTGATCGCGACCCCGAAATGAAACTCACCGGCGTGTACTACTCCGCCGAAGCCTTTCTGGAGGTCGCTGCCGCGGACCGCCCCGACATCGTTTTGATGGATATCGGCCTGCCCAAAATGAACGGTATTGAGTGTATGGTGCGCGCCAAAGACCTCCTACCCGCTACCCGTATGCTGATGCATACCGTCTTCGATACGGAAGACAAACTCTTTGACGCCCTCCGCTTCGGGGCCGATGGCTACATCCTGAAAAACGAAGGCATCATCGGCGTCATGCGCGCCATCCGGGAACTGGGTGCCGGGGGTGCCCCCATGAGCCGCGAAATGGCCCGCAAAGTACTGGCCAGCATGCGCGAATCCGTCTCCGTTAGCCACCGCCCCTTGGATCAACTCACCCCCCGCCAAAACAGCATCCTGAGTAAACTCGCCGAGGGCAAATCCAACCGCGAAGTCGCCGAGGAACTCGACCTCACCGAAGGGACGGTAAAGCAACACGTTCACGCCATCTACAAAGCCCTTCAGGTAGCTAACCGGGTAGAGGCGGTTAATCTTTTTTTGCGGGGTGGGGAGGGGTAACGTAACGTCAGGTTGGGGGGTAGGCAACGTAGATATGCGCTGGTTTTCAGATGCTTAGACCGCAATGGTTTTTTGGTTCAGTAGTGGGGTATTGTCCACGACCGAACCACCTTCCAAAGGCCGTTGAAAACCAATTAGTTGTGTTTATTACAAGGGTTCAATCTAAGGTTAAAGCAGGTTCCCGCTATTCCACAAAAACTTCGCGCAGCGCCCCATTGCCATTCACTACGGGGAGGTACTGCATTTCGGCGCGGGGGGGATTGATGGTATAAGATCCCGAAAAGCGCGGTGCCAATGCTACCCGGTAGGTGTGGGTACCCGCCGGCAAGCGTTCACAAAAAATCGCTACCCGGTCACGACGGTACTCCCGGTGGACGGCGAAGGGGCCCTTGGGTTCCTCCCGGTCGTGGTAGCTACACCCCGCAGGAATCGGAATTTCCAGCAGCACGTAATCGGCGTCGGCCTGGCTGGTCAGGCTTACTTCCAAATAAGCCGTTTTCCCTTTCGTCAATTGGGCGCGGACGCGGGTGCGATGGTCCGTCAAACGAGCAGTGAGTTGAAAACCCCGTTGTGAGGCCTCCGGCGTCGTTTCAAACCAACGCTGGTAAAGCGCTAGGGGCATAGGGCCGGAGCCCGTGCGTTGCAGCTTCAACCCGGCTACATCCTCCGGGGCGAGGGTGAGCTGGAAAGGGAAGTCCTTTGCTTCGACCATCCCCTGTTTACTGGTGATCCGTACGGTGGGCGGAGCCAGCACCTCGTCTTCCGCCAGTAAGTAAGGCAGCAGGTCGGCCACGAGCCGGGCAGATTCCAAGGTGTTTGCCCCCAGCAATGGCTGACTGCCCCGTTGCGCGCCCGTAGCCGTTTGTCCCAGGAGATAATTGACGGTTTCGTCCGCCTCTGCCTTGCGCCCCGCAGCGGAGAGAATGCGCCTGGCCATTAGCCCGCAGGCCAAGCGATCGTTTAAGGGCTGGCGGTAAAACTGGAAACGACGCTCTCCCCAGTAACGGCCCAAAGCGGCGTGCTGGCGGGAACTGTCCAAAAGACGCTGGATGTCTACCGTGTCTCCCCACAATTGCTGCAAGCGGGTAATGGCCAGGAGGGTGTAGTCATTGGGCCGGGAAAAGGTATCCAGGCGCTGCATCTCCGCAGCAGTGGGAGGGAAGCCGTTTTCAGCCAGGGTGAGGGCAATCTGCAGCTGATCCCGCACGGGCAACTGGGCCGCCTCACTCAACAAATAACGACGCGTACCGGTCTGGTCAGCAACGGCATAGCCCTGGGCATTGGCCGCAGCAAGGGCGGTATAAACGTGGTTGCTGATCCAGGGCGAAGCAGTAGCGGAACCACCCCACCATCCAAAGCCCCCGTCATCCCGGCGCAGTTTTTCCAGCCGACGGATCATTCTGTTTATTCTCGGGTCTGGCCCGGCTACCTTGCCCCCGGCTTTCGCGATCCGTTCCAGGGCGAGGAGCCCAATGAGGCGGCTGGCCGTTTGTTCCACGCATTCGTAGGGGTATTCGATCAGGTGATCCACCTCCGCCAGTAGCTGCGCCAAACGGTTGCCGGGCAGCCGCAAAGTCACCGGCCCTCGTGCAGGGTCGATGAAGCTATCCGGCAAGATCATCTCCTGATCGTTGAACAACAAGAGCGCGCCGTTGACCATTTCCGTCCCCCTAGGATAGACCGGTACCGCTCGCGTTTCTCCATCGCCTTCTCCATCGCTGGCCAGCGACTGAAGGTCAAACTGGTAGTGCATACTATCCAGCCCCGCCGCAGCCAGGATGGGGTAACTAAAGGATAAGGACCGCCCCAAAAGCGAATCCCGCTGCTGCACCGCCTGGCCATCCCCCCGGAAACTGAACCGGACGCGTTTCTCGGCTTCCTCCCGATTAATGGCCAATGCCAAGGCCTCGCTCTCATCTCCTTCCACCAGAAAGCGGGGCAGGTAAAGCTGGGCCTGCAAGGGCAGGAAGGCCATCGTTTGGGCCTGGGCAAGTCCCACCCGGCGGCGGCGGTCTTGGCCCACCGCCAAGGTATTCCAAGCCGTTATATCATCCGGGAAGTGGATGTCAAACTCCGCCCGTCCCCGCGCATCCGTCCGTAAATCCGGCACAAAGGCGGCGTAATCCGCAAAATTACTGCGTACATTACCCACAGAAAGCAGAGCGCCAGTTAATGCCGGATCCTCCGTTTGGGATGAGGCGGAGTCCGGTACCTCGTCGCTCGAAACCCGTAGCCCATCAACGAATAAGTCTTTGGCGTTGATGCGAGAACTACGGAGGTTGATATCCGCTATCTCTACTCCTGCAACCCTAGCTGCTAAACTGGTTACCGTGGTGTGGTCTTGCTCAATCGATGGGACACTGAATGCGCTTACGACTACTGCATCAAGGTTGTTAACACCTTCCTCCATAATGACCTCCAAATACTGGCCCTGGAGGGATGGAGAAGACATTACCAATTGCTGTTGCACAAAGCCAGTGTATAAGAACCGAAGGGTATAAGGAGTACTCGGTACTTTGATTACAAAATGCCCGTCCACGTCCGTAACCACTCCCGTATTCATTTCTTCCAACAGCACCGTAGCCCAAGCTAAGGGTTCGCCGTCCTGGTCCACGACCCGACCACTAACCACGCTGCCAGTGAAAATAAAATCCGGATAATGGACCACCGGCGCTACGTATTTAGGCCTCGCCTCCGAGTAACCCTCCTTCTCCGAGAAGTAACTATAAAATTGGGTCTGTCCTTCCCGGTACACCAGCAGCAAGAGGCTATCCGGCGGTAAGTCGATCCGCTGGTGGCGAACGGAATCATTGGGAAAATGATAAAGTATATCGTACCAACCCGGTGTGAGGCGGTTCGGCTGCTTGAGGTTGAGCTGGTAATAACGGTCTTGTTTAACCTCGGCAATGATCACCCGCGAAATCTCTTTGGGTAGGCCGAAGACTTGTAAACGCCCGGAAGTTTCCTCCGGAAAACGGTGGGGAACTTCGCTTGCGCTGAAAATTTTTTTTACCATTACCGCTGGTTCGGGGCGGCGGTACGCGTACCGGGGTATCCCCGGGCTGGTAGGGGCTTCTCCCGGCTTTCTTAAAGTGGATAAGATCAACTCCGGCGCTAAAGGGTAAAGGCGATCCCGCTCCGTCTTTATTTGGTACAGCGCTTGGGGCTCGTAGGTCAATTGAACACTATCGCCGTTCGGCATCCAGAAGTCTATCCTGTTATTTGCCGTGGCCAGGCCCAGGGGTGCCCAATAGCCTCCGCGCGACGCACGCCCCGATTGAATCATCGTCCCTCCGCCCGTCCGGAAATGAAAATCGCCCGGTGCATCCATCCCCGTCAGGGCAAAGACCCGGTTGTGAACGCTATTGACTTCCTCTTGGGTAGGCTTTTTCATTTCTGTCCGTTGCCAGCCCGCCGCCAGCCACTGCTCGGAGGCGAAGCTGACGATGGATTGCTGCCGGGCCGGGAAGTACAAGTCTTTTTCGTAGCGGTGGTGTTGGGTGCGGAGCACGATGTGGTGCCAGCCGCTGTCTACCGGAATGCTGTAGGGCGTAGTAATATTAGGGTGGTGAAAATAGACCAGCCGATCGTCGGCGTACACCAGGCTGAGGGGAATTGGCCGGTGGTCTTTTAGAATGAAGGGGGCGAAATGGGCTTGCGGACTACCCGCAGGCACAATGGTATCCAAACTCCGCAACAGGGAGAATTCAGCGGTGGGGTAGCGCAACTGGTAGGCTAAGGAGGTGTCCAGGCCGGTCCGGGTAATCGCCCAGTAGGGTGGTACCCGGTTTCCCTTTAGATGAATATCCTTGATTTGGTAAGACTGGCGCTGACGTTCGGGCCGTTGCCGGGTGGTGTAGGTGGGCATGGAAGAAGGCAAACCATCAAAACGGGCGTTGTAAGTGGCGGCGGTCAGCCGTACTCCAGAAGCTGGGCGGCCGCGTTGATCGGTGGCCGTGAGGGCTACGCGGACGGTCTGGCCAGGCCGCACTTTTTCGGGATGCTCCAGGGCGATGGACAGTTGTTGGGGATCGGGGCTCAGGAGGGTCGGATCTGGAGCAACCAAGGTTTCCTCGCCAAAAACCCAGGTTCCGCCCGCCAGGTAACGGTAGCGCAGTTGAAGTTCGGTGCCCGGCGCGAAGCCCGCTTGTACGTAGTCCATCTTTGCTCCGTCACCCTCGCCCAGCACCTGCGTCCGCGCCCGCAATTCCCAAAACACCTCCTGCTGGTGCGGGTTGGTGAATTGAATGAAAAGCGTGTCTTGCGCCCAGCGCACCAGCTTTTCGTCGGTTGGGCGCAGCTTTCGCAGGACCTGCTGCACCGACTGCTCTTGGTACTGGAGCGTGTACTGCCGCTGCTGATGATCGAGCTTAAGCCGGTGGGGGAGCGTGATGGCCGTGACCACTGTATCTCCCTGGGCATTGATGGTCAGGAGGGTGGCCGGCGCGGGCGCGGCCGCAGGTGCCAGGAAAAGATGAAGGCTGGGCCCGTCCAACTCCAGGCGAGGGACCTGCGGGAAACGCCGGTCCACCACCAGCGGCGAAGTCTTCTCCACATATTCGCCGGACGGACCACTGAGCTGGGTCTTCACTTTCACCTCCAGTGAATAGCCGGCGGGAAAAAGACTGTCGGGCAGGACAATGCGACGTTTCACGCGGTTATCGGTCGCTTCCCGGTAGGTGTATAAGGTAGGGTGTGTAATCTGACGGGAAATCTGTTCGCCGTTTTTTGGCTCCCTTGTAAAAACGTAACTACTGGTTTTAAACGTAGTTATGAGTTTTTCCAACGGCACAGTTACCGTGAGGGCATTCTGTATCAGATTACACACCCTAGTGTATAAGGTGTCGGGCAGGGTCAGGCCCACTGTGTCGGCCAGCGCTGCGATCCGGTCGAGCAAAACCGTCAGCGTCAACTGCCCATCGGGTAGGGGCTGGCCGTTGCTGTCTTTGGTCGCCAGGTCCAGCCACGCCGTCCCCGGCAGCCGGGCATCGGTACTGGCCGTGACGTCGAGTTCGTATTCTGCCAGCTCATAATCCTCCAGCCGGAAGCTGATGTCCGGGGACACTTCGCGCCGCATAATGCCGGGCAGACTGAATTCAATGTTGTATTTACGGTCCATCTCCCAGGCCGCAGGAAGAGGCATCGTCAATTCGTATCTGCCGCGCGTGGTGCGACCAATTTTGCGCTCCAGCACCCGCTGATAAGGTCGGTGAAGGAAGATGCTCAGGTCAATCGAGTCTGCTACCAGGGGCCTGCCGCTGGGCTTGGTCAGGTAGGCGCTGATGCGTAGGGTGTCTGTGGGGCGGTATTTGGGCTGGTTGGTAGTGACGTACCCCGCTACGGGCCGGGGCGGGTTAATCGTCCGTTGAATGGTGCGCCGGAAGGGGTAATTGTACATACTCCAGTTGCCGTGGGCAATGCCTCCTTTCAGGTAGCGGTAGCTGTTGCGGGTAATCCGGTAAGGGGTAAGTATGACGTAGGCCGGGATGTTGCGCGTGACGTGGGAAAGATCGTGGCGAAAGCGACTCTTTTTAAAACCTTCTTCGACCAGGTAAAACAAGGTGTCTTGGTCAACAACGATACGCACCTCGTCAATCTTCCAGTCGCGACGGCGGTAGGCACCGTGTTTTTTGGCGTAGCGGACGGGGTGCCCATCGGCCAACACTTCTGCATCGCTCCGGGGGGAGCCTGTCGCATCGTGGACCCGGAGGTGGAATTTACCCCGGTGTTCTTCCGCGCTGAAGGTGTAGCGGTAGGTGTTAAAGTATTCGTACGCCACATTTTCTGCGGACAGCCGAACCTCCAGGTAGTGTCCGGGAGGCAGGTCAACGTGCAAAGTATTTGCCGGATAGGGTTCGCCCGGATCGGGAAGATTCTCGGCCAGGATTTGGCCGCTGAGCAGGCCACCAACCGTACTGGCCGGAATGGGGTAAATCCGGGTGGTCGTTGCTGGGAAATCAAAAGATTGGCCCACTGCAATGGCCGAAAACAACAGGAGAATAGGGAGTAGCCATTGCTGCATACTGGAGTGTTTAGATAGGGAAGATGCGGGCAAATGCCCCATTACACAGCCGCGGTGAAGGCTTTTGGCGGTGGCCGGACTAAAAATCGGGATATGCCGGAGGGAGGGGGCGATAATCCACCGCAGCAGAAGCCCCTAATTAGCCCGTACCTTTACCCCCATGATCCCGCCCGAACTCCGCACCGTCAACGTCACGCGCTACGTCACCCCCTTGCGCGAGGGAGGTTCCCTGCCCGCCATTGTGGACGGCGACGACGACTTCCCCTACGTCCTCAAGTTTCGCGGCGCGGGCCAAGGACGTAAGGCCCTCATCGCCGAACTCATCGGCGGAGAACTGGCCCGGGGCCTGGGCCTGCGCGTCCCGGAATTGGTGTTCATGGAACTCGACGATTCCTTCAGCAAAACCGAGCCCGACGAAGAAATTCAGGACCTCCTCAAATTCAGCGTGGGGCTTAACCTCGGGCTGCACTACCTGGCCGGTGCCATTACCTACGATCCGCTCGTGTCCGTCGCTACGCCGTTGGAAGCATCGCTGGTAGTGCTCCTGGATGCCGTCATCACCAACATCGACCGGACGGTCCGCAACCCCAACCTGCTGAACTGGAAAAAGGAACTCTGGCTGATTGACCACGGGGCCAGCCTCTATTTTCACCACGCCTGGACGGACTGGGAAGCCCACGCCCACCGCCCCTTCCCCGCCATCAAAGACCACGTCCTGCTGCCCAAAGCCACCGAATTACCCGCCGCTGCCGCTCAGTTGCGCAGTCGGCTGACCCCCGATTTCGTGGCCACCGTGGTGGAGTTGCTGCCCGACGATTGGCTGGTCGACGCAGGAAACCCCCAGTTGCCCGCCGCCAAGCGCCAAGTCTATACCCAATACCTCACCATCCGCCTGGCCCAGCTGGACGCCCTCACCAAAGCAGCCGAAAATGCCCGTTGATCAGGTCTACGAATACGCCGTCATCCGTTACGTCCCCCGCGTGGAGATCGAGGAGTTCATCAACGTCGGGGTCATTCTTTTTTGCAAGCGCTTGGGCTTTCTGGAGCTGGCCGTCCACCTCAACCTGCCCCGCCTGTTGGCTTTCGATCCCGCCGCCGACCCCGCCGAGTTGGCCGCCTACCTCCGCGTCTGGGAACTCATCTGCCAGGGTGACCCGGCCGGCGGACCCATTGCCTGCCTCGATGCCCCCAGCCGTTTTCGCTGGCTGACGGCCGCCCGCAGCACTGTCCTGCAATGCTCCTGCGTCCACCCCGGCCGCACCAGCGACCCGGATCGGGTGCTCAGCGGACTTTTTCGGCAGTACGTTCGGTGAATTTACTCCTCCTCGCTCACCATCAGGGCTTCGGGCTCGCCGATGGTGTTTTCGGGCAGGGCGAAGTCTTTCGGCTGGGGCAGTTCGTCCAGCGACTTGATCCCAAAATAATCCAGGAAGCGGTCGGTGACGCCGTAAGTCAGGGGTTTGCCGATGGTCTCTGCGCGACCCGTAATGGTAATGAGCTCCTTTTCCAGGAGTTTCTGAATGGCGTAATCACAGGAAACACCCCGGATTTTTTCCAACTCTGATTTGGTCACCGGCTGCTTGTAGGCAATAATGCTGAGGGTTTCCAGGGCGGAGCGACTGAGCTTCTTATTGCTCTGCATGCGCAGGTGGGTGCCGATCGTTTCGTGGTAGGCACCCTTACTCATGAACTGGTAACCGCCAGCCACTTCCACAATCGCAAAACTGTGTACGTTGTGGTCATAGCGCTGTCGGAGTTCCTCAATGGCCTCCAACATCACCTTTTGGGCAAAGCAAACCCCGAAATTCTCCAGGAGAACATTCTGCAATTCCTCCAAAGAGATGGCAGTAGGGGAGGCGAAGATCAGGGCCTCAATGTGTTGCGGCAGGTATTCCATACGGGCGGGCAAAGATAGAAACTGGCCGGACAAATGCGGCGGCCTTTCCTACCCCTGCCCGTTTTCGCTGCCGCAGGCTTAACCGATGATGCGTTTCTTCATCAGTTCAAATTCCTCTTCAGAAATGATGTTCTGGGCCTTCATCTCGGCCAGTTCCTTGATTTTGCGGATGGCGTCGTCGTCCATTACCGGTGCTGAAGGCTCGGGCGTAGCCTCGGGAGCAGGGGCGGATTTGGCGCTGGGCCGGGCTGGAGTGGGATCGCTGGGCTGGGGTGCTTCCGTGGTCATGGTTTCCACTTTGGCCTCGGCTTCTTCTTTCCACTGCTTGGCCACCTTCTTGCCTTTCTCGAATTGCTCCTGGTAGACCTTCTTCAGGCGGTCGGTGTCGAAGTCCAGGATGGTGCCGCCGTTGGCAAAGTGTTGCTTAAAGACTTCCCCGAGGGCATAAGTTCCCGCGCCGTTCACCGCCGCAGTAGTGATGCCGCCCACTACGGTACCCACGCCGGGGATGAGTTTGATCAGGCTGCGGGCACCGGCGCGGGCCATGGTGCTGGAGGTGAGGGCGGAGATGATGGCCTTGCCCTGGGTCTCGGCAAAATCGATGTCGTAGACCCGGGTCAGTTGCCGGATCATGTCGAGCTGGAGGGCGGAGACGGCAAAGACGTCGGCTACTGGCAGCGTAACGAAAAAGCTGGCGCCCATGCTCCACACGACGTGGGTCCGGATGATGGTTTCAGCGTGGCGGTTGCGGTCGGTATTGCCGTTGGGGTTCATAATGGATTCTTTAAGTTGCTTCTTGGCGAAGTCGGTTATTTTCTTGCGCATGGCGGTTGGGGGCTGAGGGGAAAAAGGGTAGGGACGCTAGGTTCCTGCGAAGCTTTTCATATTAACGTCGCTACACTTCTCTAAGTTAGGGCGCCGGAGCGCAGGTGCAGGGGAAATTCGATGAAGAGCAAGGATTGTTAGACGACGGTGGGGATTCTCTGGTTCATAGTTCATAGTTCATAGTTCATAGTTCATAGTTCATTAGGCTGTTCCCTGCTCCTTGTCCGGACGGTAGCACCTGCGGCCGCGCCCGGTTGACGGTCCTGGCTCGTACTTTCGAACATGTTCGAATGTTCACCCGGGAGCGCTCACCCTAGAACCTGGCCGCCGGTGCCACGTCCTGTTCCGCAAACAAGCCAGCGGCGTATTTGAAGCGGGCCGTTACCCCGATCATGGCGGCGTTATCGGTGCAGTATTCGAGGCGGGGGATGAAAGTGGTCCACCCCCGCTCCTGGCCCAGGGCTTCGAGGCCGAGACGCAGGTCGCTGTTGGCCGAAACCCCGCCGGCCAGGGCCACGCGGGTCAGCCCCGTCGCCTCTGCGGCCAGTTGCAGCTTTTGCAGGAGAATCGAGACGATGCTGTGTTGGATGGACGCGCAAATGTCGTCCAGATGCTGCGCCACGAAGTCGGGGTCCTCCTTTACCTTTTTCTGCAGGGTGTAAAGGATGCTGGTCTTGAGGCCGCTGAAACTGAAGTCGAGTCCGCCGGGATCGGGCCGCGCGAAGGCAATGCTGGGCTGTCCGCGTTGGGCCCGCCGGTCGATCTCCGGCCCGGCGGGGTAAGTGAGGCCCAGGAGTTTGCCCGACTTATCAAAGGCCTCCCCGGCGGCGTCGTCGAGTGTCCGCCCGATGATTTCCTGGTGGAGGGCGGAGTGGACCAGCACGAGCTGGGTATGGCCCCCGGACACGGTCAGGCAGAGGAAGGGAAATTCAGGCTGCGGGTCTTCGGCAAAGTGGGCCAGTACGTGGGCCTGCATGTGGTCCACTTCAATCAGGGGGATGCCCCGGGCCAGGGCAAAAGCCTTGGCAAAACTGACCCCCACCATCAACGAACCGATCAGCCCGGGGCCCCGGGTAAAGGCTACTGCGTCGATGTCTTCGGCCGTAACGCCGGCCCGCTGGAGGGCCACGGCAACGGTGGGTACAATGTTGCGCTGGTGGGCCCGGCTGGCGTGCTCCGGCACCACCCCGCCGTAGGCTTCGTGGATGGCCTGGCTGGCCGTGACGTTGCTGAGGACAGCCCCGGAGACCACAACTGCCGCCGAAGTATCGTCGCAGCTCGATTCAATGGCCAGAATGGTAGGAGTAGTGGAATTGATGGGAGGGAACTTACAAAAGATGAAGAAAAAGCCTGGTTTTATGGCACAAACAAACGAAATTGCGGACTGTTACACCAGCCGAGGCATTTTCTGCATCCATCAGATGTCGGAAATGTTTTATACTTGCGGAAATTAAAAGCTACCAATGCGCACACTATTCAGTCTTCTCTTCCTGGTTTTTGCTTTTTTCCTGGCCTTCCTCCTGTACAAAAGCATCGAGGAACCCATCGCCTTCAACAACGAACGCAGCGTACGGGACCAGGCAGTAGCCGATAAACTGCAAATGATCCGTAAAGCCCAGGAGCTGTACCGGGACATCACGGGTGAGTTTGCGCCCACCTTCGATACCCTCAAGCAGGTCCTTACCGAAGGCGAACTTCTCTCCATCAGCGTAATCGGTGACCCCGACGATCCCAACTTTACCGGCACCATCACCTACGATACCACCCGCATCCCCGCGCGCGATACGATTGCCGGGCTGGGTATTGTCCTGGAAGACATCGAAAAGGTTCCCTATACCGAAGGGGTCAACTTTGACATCGACGCTAAGGTGATCGAGTACCAGTCTACCCAGGTGCCCGTTGTGCAGGTTGGCGTCAAGAAGGCGACTTACATGGGGGAATACGGCGACATCAAGTACCAGCGCTACGACCAGAACTACAACCCGAACGCCGCCATGAGCTTCGGGGATCTTAGCAAGCCAACCCTCGGTGGCTCTTGGCAGTAAGTAATTACCATTTGACTGCGGCGGCTTTCAAACCCGAAAGCGCGCATAAGTACGAACTGTCCATCCTCACTGGGATGGACAGTTTTGCTTATGTCATCCGGGATCGTAGCCGCAATGAACTTTTGGCCTATTCCTCCCTCACGCTGAGCCCCGCCGAGTTGGCCGCCTGGCCCGAGAGTTTCAACCGGCTCGTCCAGGCCGACGATAAGCTCCGCGCCCTCCGCTACGGCAGCTGTATCCTGGGTTGGGAAAGCGAGCGCCTTACCGTGGTGCCCGACGAGCTGTACCAGCCCGGGCAGGCCAGCAAATACCTGGAGCACCTTACGGTTTTGGGCCTCAACGACGCGGTGCGCGAAGAGCGCTTCAACGAACTGGAGGGCCACCTCCTGTTTGCGAGCCCTAAGGACCGCATCGAAGCGGTGGAAAGGCGCTTACATCCGTTGCGCACCCACCACGTAGCGGGAGGATTACTCACCGCCTGGAGCCTGCGCTCGCAGCGCCTGGGCCACCAGTCGGTATCCGTCGCCTTACGGGGTAATAAGCTGTTCGTCGCTGCCCAGCAGAACGGGAAGTTGTTGTTTTTCAACACTTTTACCTACGCCAGTTCGCAAGACGCGCTCTACTTTTTGCTCCTGGCCTACCAGCAGTGCGGCTGGTCTCCCGCCCGCGTGCCGCTTTACCTGTGCGGAGAAATCACGGACCACAGCGAGCTCTACCGGCAGTTTTACCGCTACATCGAAGACCTTCGCTTTTGCGAATACGGCGCTCCCCCGGCTACGCCCCCGGAGTTGGCCAGTCTTCCCAGCCACCTCTACTTTGAATTGCTCTGTTTGGGGTAGCGGACGAATTTTTATGCCTTTGGTCCCCGCCCCCTGGTCCTCCAAGTTTTTGCGCGGACCACTACCTTACCGCTTTATCCACCACCTGGACTCCCGCCCGGCCCGCAGCAGGTAGCGGCCTGGCCGGAGGTGTTGCACTGCCAACGGGGTTCCCGCCGCCAATTCCTGGCGCAAGATGAGGCGGCCCAGGGCATCGAATATTTCTACGGCTCCCCCGGCGAAGCCAGGCAGTTGTAACTCGTCTTGGGCGGGGTTGGGGAAGAGGGCGAGTCCGGCCGCAAGGTTTACCCCCACTACGCTGCTGTAAGCACTCCGCCCGTCCACATCGACCTGCCGTAGCCGGTAGAAGTTCTCCCCGGGCAGCGGGAAACGATCACGGAAGGAATAGCCCTGCTCCGTTTGGCTTTCCCCGGCACCTGCGACCGCGCCCAACTGCACGAAGCTCCGGCCATCAAGGCTCCTTTCCACCTCAAAGCGGTCGTTGTTTTCTTCGTTTTGGGTGAACCACTGCAACACCACCCCGTCTTTTTCCGTGGCGCGGGCGGTAAAGTCAGTAAACACTACGGGCAGGGACTGGTCGACGGTGATGAAGTACCGGAACTGGTCGGTGTCGTCGCGTTCGTTACTGTCCGTGGCCGTAAGGGTGAGCAGAGTGGTATAGTTGCCCGGTACGACCGGAGCGTTGAAAAAAACGGTGGCCAGGTCGGAGCCGCCTGGAAGCAAGGTGTTGCTGACCGGCGGAAACACCGGATTTCCCTGCTGGTCAGTAGCCCGAACTTCGGTGATGGTTGCGCTGCCATCATTCCGCCACTGGATGAACAGGGCAACTTCTGCGCCGGGGGCCACGGTGATGTCCTGGACCCCGTCCAGATTCCCGCAGTCGGGCTCCGCAATATCGCTCCGGCAATCTCCGTCTGGCGGAACGCCAATGCCCGCACTGGTGATGTTCACGACAACTCCCTGGGCGTAGAGCATTGACCCGCAAAGCAGGAAAAGGAGAAAATTGAGGGTACGCATGTTGGATGGATTTATGGGATTATTGATTGGCAGCATCCGCTGCTTTGTCTTTTCGTTTTACGGGGAAGCTCAGTCCGTAGCTCAGCGTCCCCCGCTGTTCGGTAAAGGAGAAGCCTGCCGAGCTGGTCCGCTCCAGCCAGGAGAAGCCAAAGTCGAAAGCGTGGAGTTTGCTGGCCTGCCAGGTGAGGTTCCCCCGCAGGGCATTGCTGAACCCGTCGGGTGTTCCGTCGACGCTGTTGCGGTTGTAGGTATTGGTGATGGCCACCTGGATTTTTTTGTTGGCCAGTTGCTGGCGCCAGCCCAGAGTGCCGCCGTAGCCCGTGGTCAGGCGGTCGGCCACGTCCACTTCACTGTAGTTGATGGCCGTGGTCAGGGTTGAAGTCTGGTTGGCCAGGCGAAGGCTGTAGTTGAGAGAGCTGAAGAGGGTCCTGAGGTCGTCGAAGCCCTCGCTCAAAGGGTTGTCATTGTTGGTGCGCTGGAGGTTGATGGTGGCTACGAAGGTGCCCAGGGCGCGGTTGGGGCCGCCCTTCCCGCTCAGGGTCCAGTTGGCTCCGTAGTTTTCGGTGGTGGAGGCGATGCGCAGCGTGTCGTTGAAGATGACGAGGGCGGAGGGGCGGTGGTCCTGGTTGAAGTTGGAGTAGTTGACGCCCAGGCTCCAGCGTTCCCGGCCCGCGAGGGTAGCGAAGAGGGAGCCAATGGTGCGCCGGCTGGTTTCCGCCCGCTGCTCATACAGGTTGTTGCGCTGCACGCCCAGGCTGCCCTGGAGCCGGAGCCGCTGCTGAAAAAGGCCGAAGCCGAGGCTGCCCCGGATGTTTTCCCAGTCGCCGTTGAGGAAGTAAGTCCCCATGCTCTCAAATCCCGGGTCAATGCGTTCGTAATCCAGACCGAGGTTGAAGGCCCGGGTGGCGTAGCTGGCCCCGCCTTTAATGGCCAGGCCAGACTGGGTAGAGAATTTGGGCGTAAAGAGGTAATCCAGGATCTGGCTGCCGCGGTATTCTTCCAGGGGGAAGGCTTCGGAGTTCTGGTTGCGGTTGTAACCACTGGCGGCGGCCTCCCCGTAAATGGTGAAGTTTTGGCCAATGCGCTGCCGCCAGTCAATGCCCAATACGAGGTTTTCGGCGGGCGCGGGCCGGGCGAGGCTATCGGGGAAGAGGACGTTCTGGTCGCGGTCTTCGGCCCGGAAGTAGATCACGTCGAAGTGGCTCGTCGCGTCGCCCCAGCCCACGCGCCCGCCCCAGGCGTAGCGGTTGTAGAGGGGCTGGCCGAAGAACAGGTCGATGTCTTCGGTAACCTCCCGCAGGCCTTGCCGGAGCCGGCCGTACATGCCGGCTACGCGGAGTTTGCCGGGGTTGAGTTCCACGCCGCCACCGAGGAAGGTGTGGTTATTGAGGGTGAAGTTGCTCAGCCGCATGTTCCGGTAGCCGGCGTGGACGGTCAGCCACTTGTAGCGGGGGCTGAGGCCGAACTGCCGGTAGATGGGGAAGTTGAGGTTGGGCCGCTGCCGACCGATGGCGAAGCTGATCGGGATATTGAATTCTTCGAGAATAGCGATGTTGATGCGGCCACTGGCGGAGAGTTGCAAAGGGGCGGCCCGCTCCTCAATACCCGTAACGTTGTAAAACTGGGTACCAAATCGCAGGCCGCCGGTCACCACGATCGGTTTGGCTTGGGCAATGCTTTCCAGATCCTGGGCCCGCAGGGAGGCCGTAAGGCAGAGCAGTAAAAGCCCGAGCAGGCAGGTATAGCGCGTAGGGGTCATGGGTGACTATCTTTTGGTGGGGCCAGCCAGGGAGCTCAGCGCCGAGCGGCCTCCGTCTTGGTAAATGATTTGGATGGCGAAGCTGGCGTCATTCTCCTGGGCGGGGATGGACCAGCTGCGGAGTTCGGCCGGGAGCTGGCGGTAGGGACGCAGGGCTTCGCCGGGGGACTGGCGGTACAGCTGGAAGCCGCCGATGCCCCGGCCCAGGGCCTGCCAGGTCATCGCTTCCTCATCCGTTCCCGGCACCTGCGTCCGCGCCCACGCACTGACGCCCTCCAGCGCCGTACCGGTGCCCGAAACGATGGTCACGCTGCGGGAGTCGGCGAAGAGCCTGGCCTCGTCGGACACCCGGATGAAGTACACGTAGGGCGTGCGCGCCACCGTGCTGGTGTCCACAAAAAGCGTATCGCTGCCGCCCAGGGCGCGGATGGGGCGGGGGGCAGCGTCGGGGCCACTGCGCCAGATTTCCTGCTGGACCACATCGGGGCTGCTACCCGGCCGCCACCGCAAAGTCACGCTGCTGCCCCGGGCCGCAAAATCGGTGATCACCGGAGCCGAAGGCGGCATCACGTCGGGCCGTTCCAGCTCCAGAATATCGGAGTAGGCCGAAGGATTGAAGTTGTTGTCGAGGGCCACCACCTGGTAGTAAATCTTTTCGTTGAGCACGCGCAGGCGCGTGGAGTCGAAGTAGTAATTCTGGTGCAGGATATCGGAGGTTACCTGCAGAAATTCCCGTTTCTTGGCGTGGCTCATGTACACGCGGTAGCCGTGCAGGTCGGGTTCCTCTCCGGGCTCCCACACGAGGAAGACGTTGCCCAGGGTGTCGATTTTTCCGGTCAGGCCCGTGGGTTTGGCCGGTGGTTCTTCGTCGTGCCAGAGGGCGATGGCCGGGGTGCTCATGGCGTAGTTGCCGGCCGTGTCGTAGGTGTATACCGCGTAGTAGTTGGCGCGGTGGGGCGTCGGTTCGGGGTCGGTAAATTCGGTGGCCAGGGGCGGTAAAACGCGGTCGTTGACGGGGGAGAAGGGACCTTTGTAATCCCAGCTGCGCACCACCACGTAGCCGCGCACGTCCGGGGGCGTTGCTTCGGGGAATTCCCAGGTGAGGCGAAAGCCGCCGCTGCCGTTATCGGTGGCCTTGAGGGAGTTGAGGCTGGGCGGCGGCGTCAGGTCAATGCCCTGGCCCACCGCAGCCATGGAAGGCTCGGCCAGCTCGCCGAAGGAGTTGATGCCCACGAGGCGGTAGTGGCGGCGAACGTAATTTTCGTCCAGTTTGATGTCGTGCTTAAAGTCGGTCTCGCCGTCCTGGGGCAGGGTTTTGAAGAGGGGGAACTCCTGGGTGCGGCGGAAGTTGCGGCCATCGTCGCTCACCTCCACGTGGTAGGCCACGTAGCGTTTGCGGTTGGGGTTAACGGGCCATTCCAGGGTGACTTTTTGGTCGCCCTCGCGGATGCTCAGGCCACTGACGGGGCCGAAGGCGAAGTTATCGGAACTGCGCACCCGCAGGGGCTCGGAGGTATAGCGGCTGCCCACCTGGTTTTTGCCGGGCACGGTACGCACGCGGTATTCGTAGGGGATGCCGGGGCGGAGTCCGCGGTCGGTCCAGCGCCACCCCAGGGCCGTGGCGGCCTGTGCGGAGAGGTCGGCGTTGACGGCGGCGAGGAAGAAGCGTTGGTCTTGCTCGTCGAGCTTCAGCCGCACCTCGCCCATCGGTCCGGCCGGGGGCGTGGCCGGGTATTCGGCGTCGCCGTGGAGCGCCTCGGCTACCGCCACGACGTGGACGTTATCCGTGTTCGTAAAATTGTTAAAATCATCCAGGGTGTAGGCAATCAGGCGGTCGGTCGTCACCGATTGCCAGGCGTCGGCCCCGGCGATGCGGCGTTCCAGCACCACGCCGTTGGCGCGCATTTCGCGCCACACGGTAAAATCGGTCGGGGCCCAGCGCAGGGTGATCGAGTCGCCGTAGGGGCGGGCCAGCAGCCGCAGCCCCGGGGGTGGGGGCAGCGTGTCGGCCGCGTTTTCTGTTTGCGCGGTCGCAGGTGCCGTGCAGGTAAGGAGGAGCAGGGTCAGGACCAGGCCCCGCCAAGCAGTGAACAGATTTTTCATTTTGTTGGTGTTGGGGGCCGGCGGCGGAAGCGTGATCAGGTTGGTAGATGGATCCTCCCCTGGTCACGCTCCGCTGCCAGCCGCGTCGTGGTGATGGTAAAAAAGGCGGGGCTTACTGGCCCTGGTTGAGCAGCGGCGTCTGGAAATTGAATTGTTTGCCGCCCAGGGTGAAGACCCCTTCCTGGGAAGAGCGGTAAGGGTAGGGGAAGTAATTCTCCCCGCCCATCTTGAAATAGGCCCGGATCTGCTTGTAGTACTGCAGGTAGAAGTCGTAAGGCGGGTCGAAGGTGTTGTAGTCAGGGTCGTTGGGAAGGGGGCCGGGAGGCTCGTCGCACTCAATGTTGAGGTTGAAGTGCGGACTGTTGGGAGACTCAAACGTTTCGCTCAGGATGGCCAGTTCCGTGACGCCTTCGTCCACCAGGCGGCGGAAGAGGATGTAGTCCTGGAAGGTCATCCACTCGGTGAAGTCGACCAGCGGGATGTAACTGGGCCCCGACTGGTAAATGCCCGGACCGCTCGGGAAATTTCCGCCGCCACCGCCGCTGCCCGGACCGCCCTGGATGCCCCCATTCAGTGTGATCTGGAAGTTAGGAATGACCGTTCCGAGGCCACCACCGCCGTTGGGCGGGGTGTTGTTGACCACCATGTTGTTGATGCTGAATCCACCGGGATTAGGAGGCGGGGGCAGGGCAGCGTTGATCTCTGCGGTGCTGAGATAAGTGTGGATTTCCTGGACGGCCACGCCATTCAAGCTGTTCGGCAAGTTGCCCGGGGCATGTTGCAGGAATTCGATGGTTGGGAGCTCGAACGCGTAGTTAACGGAACGGGAAACGGGCGGCAGCTCCCGGTTTCTCCGCGTGCCGAAGGGTGCTTCGTGGCGGTAACGGCGGTCATCTTCCAGATCCCATACGTTGGGTGAAGCCAGCTGGTAAGCAAACCATTTCCAGGGGTTGGGATTGCCCGTGTGGAGGATGGCATTGGGCTTGGGAAGGGCATTTTCGTAGTCCAGATACTCCACGTCCGGGTCGTAAAAAGTCTGGTTGCACCAGCTGTTGTCGCTGTAGTCAAACGGCGGTCGGAACAGGCCATTGCTGCCTTCGGTCATGAAAGTCTGGCTCCGCCAGTCTTCTTTTCCTTCGAAGGTGACGTAGGGGCTGTACTTCGTTACTTTAAACTGGCTGTGGTTGGCGCCGTCGGTGACGTTGAGCGCCCAGGTCCAGTACTGCGATTCAAAGCGGTCGAAGGGCTCTTCACTTTCCAGGAAAACGTAGAGCGTTTTGATCAACGCGCCATCGGGGTACTGGTGGAGGGGGTCGGTATCGAGGATGTGTTCCTGGAACTTTGGGTTGGCCAGGTTCTTGATGTCTACGTCGTTCATCTTCGCCGCCAGGGTCTTGTACTTCGAAGTTTTGAAGTAAAACTTCTGCTGCATCAGGGATTTAACGACCTGTTCGCCGACCTGCCCACGGTGCTTGAGGCGGCGGGAGGCGTACTTCAGGCCGTCCATGTTACCGCCCGGGTTGAGAAAATTGCCGGGTCCGGGCTGGATGCCACCGCCACCACCACCGTTGCCCTGGAGGTTGCCGGGGCCGGGCTGGACACCACCCCCTCCATTGCCCTGTAGGTTGCCGGGGTTGAGATTGGCGGGCGGATTCTGGGGAGACTGGAACTGGTTGTTCAGCCCCATTTGCTGGATGTTGCCGCCGTTGTTGTTCAGCACGGCCACCTGGAAGAGGCCCTGGTTTGGGTTGGGGGGCGGGGGCAGGGCCAGAATCTGAAGTTGGCCGCCACCACCACCCTGGCCGCTGATGCCCAGGTTTTCCATGACTACGTTGGTGTTGTCCTGGCTGTTCCCGGCGGGCGGGTTGTAGATGCGGACGACGTCGATTTCGTAAACCTTGTCGGGTTGCAGGTAGGCCTTGGGCAGGGCAAAGTTCAGCCCGCCGCCCGCCGCAGTGCTGATGCCGGTGGGGTTGACGTCGTGGTGGGTGCCCGCCGCCAGGTCTTTAAAACGAACTTTGTAGGAGTAAGTCCCCTGGTTGGAAAGCCCATCCTGCGGAGAAGGGGCGGAACGGAAGAGCTTGTTGGATTGCTCGTGCCAGAAGTTGAAATAGCCACTATTTCCGTGCTGGTCTTCCAGGAAGTAGCGCTGGCGGTGGAAGGGTACGGAATGGTCAATGCTGTTGGCCATGATGTAATCCGGTGCCTCACCCGTTTTGAAGGTGGACTTGTAGACTTGCTCATCGAAGTTCTCCACAACGTCGTTGGTATTGTTGGAACCGTAGCGCCGGCCACGCACCTTGATTTCGATCTCTACGTCGGCGTACTCGGGCAATTGCTCGGGCAGGTCGTAGGCACAGCTGTAGCCAGCGTTGTCGTACTGGGGAGCACCGGTTCCACCTGCGTGAACTTTCCAGCTTTCTCCCTGAACTTTGGTCCGGACCTTAAAAGAAGTAATCTGGTAGCCGTAGTAGCGGGTGATGGTCTCACCCGGTTCGTCAGACTCTTCTTCGATGGGGAAGGCTCCGCGGGGGAAGTTGAACGATACCTGGGGGTTGGTGAAGATGGACTGCAAGGTGGCCCCGTCGGCGGGGTCAAATTCCTCCACGATGGGGATGTCGTCGAAGACGTTGTTGCCGTCCAGGCTACAGACCACTTTCTTGCCGTGTTCGAACTGTACCTTCGTGTCGAACTTCACCAGGCCACCGAGGACTTCCCCGCGTAATGCGGCTTTCCCCCGCAACCATACGGGTTTGGGGCCCGCAAAATCGATGGCGGCCGCCGCTTCAATCTCTACGAAGGTGAACTTACGGGTCTTCCCGAAGAGCCGTCCTTCCACGGCCCCTTCGATGCCGAGGTAGGCGTAAGCCTGGCCCTTACCGTACCACTGGTTGATGCCAAACTCCGTCAGGCTGCATTCCTGGCCCTGTTTGTTCTCCATCAGTACGTCGAGGCCCATGAGGTACTCGATGTCCAGACGGAAGATGAGCACCTTGAAGCTGAGGTCGAAATAATTGATCATCCCGAAGGCGAAGCCCTTGGTGGTGGTCAGGACGGGGAGCAGTCCCTGGGTAGGAAGATTGTCGTTGTCCTGGGCAAAGATGTTCTGGATCTGCAGTGGCTTGGGTGGCAGGCCAGCGGGCAGGTCTGTACCCATCATGAAGTAGGAATTGATGCCGGTCTTGACGCTGGCCACGGAGAAATCAAAGCCTGCTTCAAACTTGATCCGGTTGGGGTCCGTCAGCGGGTCGGCGTGGCCGGGCGTCCAACGGCCCAGGTAGAAGTGCCAGTCGTCGGGGGAATAGTAGGCTTCCAGATTGACGTCCAGTTCGAGGAACTTCAGAATGTTGGCGTGGAGGCTGCCGCCGAAGGTGTACTCCTTGTCCTGAAAGTTCATAATCAGGTCGGCCCCGCCACTGATGAGGGCACCACCGTCGCGGTCGGCCATGTTTTGCATCACGTAGGCGTCGCCCGACATGTACATGCTGTTGACGTTGAAGTTCGGGCCAATGTCCATCCCGAATTCCAGGTCGGCGTTCATAGCCGTAGAGACGGGGAAGAGGCCAATGACGGCGCGGGCCATGAAGCCAAAGTTGCCTTGCAACGGTACGTAGGTGGCGCCGCTGCCGCCTTCACCCAGGGCGTTGCCCAGTTCGGGTACGTCCGGGACATCATTGATGGTCATGACCTGGTTTTCCGGAAACTGCCGTTGCATATTGGCGTAGAAGCCACCGCCCAGCCCGTAGAGCCCAAGTCCGGAGGGCCCCAGCGGGATGCCCGGGAACTTAGCCAGCGCATCAATCATGAAGTAACGGTAGCTGGGTTTTCTACCCACCATCAGCCGCATTTCCAGACCCACGTCGAGGGGGATGACCTCAATGTCCACCGCCCCGTCGAAGCCATCCCCGTAGGTAGGGTCGCCGTTGTAAAAGACGATGGAGCCTTCGATGTCAATAACGCCCATATCGGCGTCAATGGAAATCTGGTTGAGTTCGGTGCGGTCGTAGGTAAAACGTTTTTGGCCGCCGTCCCAGTCGCCAATGATGGTGAATGCGGTGCTGCCTTCGAAGCCATTGGCCATCTCGGTGAGTTTGAGCCCGAGGTCGAGTTGCAAGCCGATTTCGCTGCCGTTGAGGTTGAGGTCGACACCCTTGAGTTGCAGCGGGAAGGCCGCCAAGCCGCCCTGGAAGACGTCTTCCAGGTCTAAGCCAAATTCGCCGCTGAGCTGGGGTTGTCCCGCGCCGCCGGTGATGGTCAGGTCCTGGAATTCGATGCCCGGCAGCTCGAAGTCGCCCACCGCCGAGTTGGCCTGGTTGTCGGTCTTCGTCCAGCCAATGCTCAGCTGGCCGTGGAGGACGGCCTGCGGGAGGTAGGAATTGCCTTGCTTGGAAACACCGACGGAGGAGTTGCCCGCCAGCGACATTTCCGCCACCCACATATCAACGTTGATGGCCTGCCCCAGTTCCACGGCGAAGTTGAAGTCCCCTCCGCCACCAATCGGCGCGGTGAAGGCCAGTTCAGTACTGCTGATGGGCAGCTTGATTCTCCCCCCGAAGCTGGCACTTTCCACAGAGCTGCCGCGCACGTCAAGCCCCAGGTGGTCAATGGCCAGGGGCCAGTTGCCAACGTCGGCATTGTCCCCGAAAGAAAGGATGTTGCCATTAATGTCTACGTCCAGCCAGACGCCCTGCTGGTCGAGGATGATGTCCTGAATGTTTACTTCGGCGTCAATCCCGGAGGGGAAGCTGAATTCGAGGCCAGGGATGTAGACGCCCTGCCAGAGCTGTTCATTGCCCGCCAGGGGGTGGCTGGCCGGCAGGTCGAAGCCCGGAGGGGCGGCCACGGCGGAGTGGTCGTAGGCAATGGTACCCGGCAACAGCTGCAGGGCAAAGTCCTCCAGCCCGGGGATGGCCCACTCGTTTTGGTTGAGGGTGACGGTGGCCGTCCAATCCTGGTAGTCTTCCACCGTAGCGGTGAAGGATGCCGTCAGGGCCTGCCCGTTCGTATTGACGAGGGTTTGGTCGAAAGTCAGCCGGCCGCTGACGTTCAGGGAGGTGACGCCGTTTTCGCTCCAGTCGACGCTGGTGCCGTCCTCGCCGCCAAGGAAGGTGAGGTCCAGACCGTCGGAAAGGGCGAAGGTTTGGTCGCCACCCAACACCAGGGCTCCCCCCTGGCCGAGGTTGCCCTCGGTCAGGCAGATGCCTTTGCCGACGAAGAGCAGGCGGCGGTCACCCTGGGCCTCCGGCAGGTCTACCTGTACGTAGGCAGCCATCACGCCCCCGCCGGGGGTGAATTCCATGCCCGTCAGGATCAGGTCCATGCCCGCACCAGCAACGCCGGCGGGAAGGTTCAAAGCGGGGTGAATTCCGGGGTTTTGGGGGTTGAGCCAGTTGTTGGTATTGGCCACGTAATCCCGCAATTGCCCGGCGGTGCTCTCGGCCAGGTCGTTGGGGTTGAATGCTCCGTTGGAAAGGTCCTCGAAAAGGGAGTTGGGGATGAGGTTGCTGCCCGCCACGGCCCGTACCACATCGCCGTTGCCGTAGGCCTCCAGGTTGGTATTGACGTCGAGGCCAGTAAATTCAACGTTGACGTAGGTATTAAAGGCGGGTACCAGGATCCGGCCCGTCCCCGCAATGGGGGAAAAGCCTCCACCACTCAGGATCTCCAGCGGGAAACCACCAACGGAAATGGTCTGGCCAATGCCGATGGTGTTGGGGTAGGGCGTGGTAGTGGGTGGGGGCAGGGGCGGACAGTTGTACACGTAATTGGCCTGCTGGTTGCCCTGGTTGTTCAGGTTGCCGGGGCCGGGAACCACCCCGCCGCCGCCACCGCCACTGCCGTCATTGGGTGGAGCAATCACGATCGTGCCGTTGCCTCCGCCGAAGACGATGGGGGCGACGTACTGGAACTGATGGACCTGGCTTTGGCCCCCTTGAGCAAACAAAAGTTCTTCGTTCGGGTCATAAGCCGTCACCTGAATGGCGTAGTGCCGGCCGGGAATGAGCGGGGGGTAGCCCAGGTCGTAGGCCAGGGTGTTGGCCACCAGCTCATCGGTCTCAAACAGGGGCCGGGTAGCGGCCAGCAGGTAGGCGTCGGCGGGATTGTTCAAACCCAGGTCGTCCAGGTCGTAGAGCTCGAAGCGGTACCGGACCCGCCCGGGAATGCCCGTGGTCGACCACAAGAAGTTGATGAATTGGGGTTGCGTGCTCGTCACCTGCGCTCCGTCGCCGGGGTAAATGATCAACGGCGGTTCGTGCTGCTGCACGAAGAAGACATCACAGCCGAAGTTGTTGCTCAGGGGCTCGTTGGTGACGAAATCGCGGGCTTCCACGCACAAAGTGTAGGTGCCCTCCGGAATGGTCTCCGATTCAAAAAGGCGATCAAAACTGATGCCGGAGAGCTGGACGTCCGACTGGGCCGGCGTCCCAAAGATGGCCCGCAGATCGCGGTAGGTGAGGTTGACCGTCCCTCCACCCGGCACCACGATGGGCGAAAGGGGCTGAAAATCCGGCGAAAACCTTGCCCCCAGGCCCCGGTCAGACGTCAGGGTGGGAATGAGTTTTACCTCCCGGGTTTGGGTCGATACATTGGTCAGGATCACCCGGATGTCGGCGTTAAATTCCAGGTAGGCATCCCAGTAGGCCGGCGGCGGATTGGGCACGATGACACTGATGCGAACGGCCTGGGAATAGACGGAAAGGGAAAATGCAATAAAGAGGAGGGTCAGCGCCAGAAGGCGGAACCTGAATCGTTGGTGAATCATGGGTAACTAAAAGTAAAGAGTGAGTCTTGTCCACAGCCAAAAAGCAAGCCAAAGGTGGGGGAGACCCCGACGGGGAGGCTCGGACAAATTGCCCAGATCCTCGGACGTATTGCCCGCTGGCTGGCAGGCTTAGCAATGGCTGGCGGAAGGCCGCTGCCGGGGAGCAAGAGCCTGGCTGCCGGCTTTGCTTTTTATCCCCATCTCCCGCACCTGCGGCCGCGCCCTAATTGTTTTTCGCGGTTCCTTCGCGGTATTCCTTCGGGGATACGCCGTAGTGTTCGCGGAATTTGCGGCCGAAGTAGCTGGGGTCCTGGAAGCCGCAGGCGTAGGCTATGTCGCTGACCGGGTCGTTGCTGCTGCGCAAACGGCGGGCGGCGGCTTCCAGGCGGAACTGGTTGATGAGCCGGGAGGGGGAGAGGCCCAGGGTCGATTGCAATTTGCGCTGGAGCTGGCTGCGGCTCATGCCCAGGTGGCGTTCCAGGTCGGCCCCGCCCAGGCTGGCGTCGTCCAGGCGGGCCAGGATGAGTTGGCGGACCTCCTCCAGCCAGTCGGCTTCGGCGGGCGCGGGGCCGGGGCGGGCGGCGGGCACCAGCAATTGTTCCCGCAGGTGGGCAGCGGCCCGGTCGCGGAGGTGGAGCAGGTTGCGCAGCCGCAGGTGCAGTTCCCGTTCGTTGAAAGGCTTGGTGAGGTAGGCATCCGCTCCCCGTTCCAATCCCTCCAGGCGGTGTTCTTCGGCGGATTTGGCGGTGAGGAGCAAAACGGGCAGGTGGCTCGTGCGGCGGTCGGCCTTGAGGCGGGCGCAGAGTTGCAGGCCGTTCAACCTGGGCATCATCACGTCGCTCACCACCAGGTCGGGGATTTCCTGGAAGGCAATGTCCAGGCCCGCCGCCCCGTCACTGGCTACCAGGGTACGGTACTGGGCGGCGAGGCTCTCGCGGAGGTAGGCGGCCACCTCGGCCTGGTCTTCGACGATCAATACCAGGGGACGGTCGTGGGGGGGAGCAGGGACTTCCACTGCAGCGGCCACTTCGCTCACAGGGGGTGCAGCGGGCGGGCGCGCGGGCTGCCCGGCCGGGTGCAGCGGGAAATCAAGCTGGAAGGAGGTGCCTTCCCCCGGGCGGCTTTCCAGCGTGATTTTTCCCTGTAAAAGTTCGGTGAGCTCCCGCACCACCGCCAGGCCGATCCCCGTGCCACTGGCTTCCTTGCCCGGCACCCGGCCGAAGCGCTCAAAGATGGCTTCCTGGTAGGCCTCCGGAATGCCCTTGCCATTATCGGCCACGGTCACCGACCAGCGGCCGGGGTGGTGAACTAGGCTTACGGTAACGCGCCCGCCCGCGGGGGTGAATTTCAGGGCATTGCCCAGCAGGTTGGTCAGGATGCTTTCTACCTTGGGTTGATCGATCCAACAGTTGCCAATTTCTCCCTCTTCGGCTCCGTAGTACGTCAGGGTGATGCCCAGCTGCTGGGCTTCGTCCCGAAAGCCTTCGCTTAAGTCCGCCAGAAACTGGTCGAGGTCAGTAGGTTCAGGCTCCACCTCCAGCCGCCCTTCTTCGAGTTTGCGGAGGTCGAGCACCTGGTTGATGAGGGCGAGCAGGCGTTGGCCTTGGCGGACAATGCGCCGGGCTTCGCGGCCCAGCGTCGGGTCGGCCAACTCGGTCGCCCTGGCCCGCAGGCGTTTGGCGGGACCCAGGATCAGCGTCAGCGGCGTGCGGAACTCATGGGTAAGGTTGGTAAAGACGCGGGATTTGAACTCGTCCAGCGCCAGCAGCTGCTCGTGGCGCTGGCGCTCCAGCCGGCGGCGCAGGATGGAACGGCCAGCGAGCAAGAGCAGGAGAAAGAAAAACAGGGCCAGCCCGATCCGTACTTTTTTGATCTCGTACCAGTAGGGTGGCACCTCGATGGCCAGCGCCAGCGTCTTCGGGTTCCAGTTGCCCCGGCCGTCGTCGGAGCGGAGCTCAAGGCGCGTAACGCCCGGCGGAAGGTCCGAGATCGTCAGGCTACGGCCCGTACCCAGCGCTTGCCAGGCGTCGCTTTCCTCCGCCCGGCGGTAGGCGTAGCGGTAGGCCCCCTGGGCATCGTAGGCTAGGGCCGAGAAATTCAGCCGCAGTACCCGTTCCCCTTTCCTGAGGGCGAGGTAGTGATCGTCGGCCCGCTCTTCCGGCAGGTTTACGCGGTGGCCATTGGCGCTTACTTCGTGTACGACCAAGGGGGCAAAGCGGAGGTCCTGGCCCACGCTATCGGGGTGGAAGGTTACCAGTCCGTTGAAAGTGCCGAAGTACACCTGGCCGCCTGGTGCCACCAGCGCGGTGCGGTCGATGACGTGGGCTCCGGGTGGCAGCGGCAGACGAAGGCCCGCTCCTTGCCCTGGCCGGAAGCGGTGGATGAAAAGGTCGGTGCCGATCCAGAAGTCGCCCCGCTGGTCCAGGGCAAAAGAGCGCAACACCCCCGCCGGCAGGCCTTCGCGCTGGCCGAACCAGGTGGACGTTCCCGCGTCGGTGGCGATGCGTTGCAGGCCATTGCTACTCAGGGCCCACAGCGTTGTCTCGTCTTCCCAGCTGAATTGCAGGACCCGTCCGGAAGAGCCCAGTGCGTCCAGCCCCGGCGGCGTTGGTAAAAAGGTGAAAGTGCCGTCTGCGGGGTCAAAGTGGGCAATGCGCGCGCCGTAGTAGCCCCCGATGGCGAGCCACACCCGCCCGTCGGCCGCCGGCGCAACGGCCGTCACGACGGTCTTATCGAAGTCGGCCGGCAGAAAAAAGCGGGCTGCGTTGGCCGCCAGGTCGTAGCGCAGCAGGCCCGCTTCCGTACCGAGCCAGTAAATGCCGTCCTGCCGGAGGTCCTCGGCGATGCACGAGAGGCGGGTTTGGGTCATCGCGGGGGTGCCTACCGGGGGGAGCCAACGCCCGGCGCGGTAGCGGTAGAGGCCATCGTTGCCCCGGGGCAGCCAGGTGGTGCCGCTGCGGTCGGTGTAGATGTCGTTGAGGTCTTTATCAATCCAGTATTCGTTGAGGGGGAAGGGGGCGGCCTGGCTGGCGGTGCCGACGGCCGGACTGATGGTAAGCCCATCCAGGCGGCGGTAGGTGAGGAATTCGCCGGCGCTGCCCAGGCCCATCATCAGGAGTTGGTTGCTGGCGGGGTTGGCTGCGGGGTAGCGGTACCACTGCAGGCCGGCGGAGGTGCGGTAGCGGTTGAGGCCCCGGAATCCGCCAATCCACAGGTTACCCTGGGGGTCGGTTGCCAGGGCGCGGTTGTGGGCGTCTAGCAGGCCATTGCTGCCATCTTCGCGGGGCAGGAAGCGCCGGACCCCGCCAGCCGGATCGTAGCTGAAAAGGCCCAGTCCCCGCGTGGCGGCCCAGAGCCGCCCCTGGTAGACGCTGAGGTCTTTAACGAAGGCATTGCGCAAGGGGTGGTCAGCGGGGAAAACATTTTCGGCGCGGCCGGCCGCAACGTCAAGGCGGAAGAGCCCCTCCGAAGTGCCCGCGTAAATCTGGCCTCCGAAATGGACCAGGGCGTGGACGCCGGCAATGCGGTTCGGGCCAGCACAGGGGATGTGCACCGGCTCTCCCGCCGCGTCAATGCCCGTCACCGTAAAATTGTTGCCGCCCAGGATGCGGAAACCGGGCAAATCGGTGCGCAGGCAGTAGAATAAGGAGTCGGCCAGGTGCTCCACGGGCGCAAAGTCGTCGGTCGCCGCGCGGTATTCCCGCAGGCCGCGCAGGGTGGCCACCAGCAGTCCGTCCGGGCCGTAGGGCGCCACCGTCATGATGTCATCGTCGGGCAGCTGCTGCGGGTCGTCGGGCTTGGCGAAGTACCGCCGGAAGGTGCCACTGCGGCGCTCGTAGCGGTTGAGGCCCACCTTGGTGCCCACCCACAACTGCCCCGTGCCGTCTTCGCAGAGGTGGGAGACGAGGTCGTGGCTCAGGGCCAGGGAGTCGGTGAGGTCGGCTGGAAAAGGTACAAAGTCGTAGCCATCAAAGCGGTGCAGCCCCGAGTAGCCACCGCTCCAGAGGTAGCCCTGGCGGTCGACAAAAACATCATTCAAGGTCTGCCCGCCCAGGCCATCGTCGGAGGTGTAGGGCCAGAAATAAGTGTGCGGCAGCTGCGCACAAACCGGCAGCACCGCCAAAGCGAAGGCACTACACAACAATAATGTAGGGATGAACCTGCCGATTGAAAACATAAACGCAAAACCGCGCGGGAAGGCCCGGCAGCTGAAGATTGGTGGTGAAGTGGGAAGATACGGCAGTTCAGGCTTTTTTTTGGCGCGGACGCAGGTGCCGGGCCAGTTGGACGAGCGAGGGGAGGCTGCCGGCCCCTACCTTTGCCGCAAAGCAGCCCGTCCGCTCCCTTTCCCCGGGCAATCTCCCTCCCAAAGCCAAAAGACCATGCGTTTCTACCTTCCCCTGCTCCTCGTCCTTTTCTTTTGCACCTGCGACCGCGCCCCCGCAACGCAGGCCGAACCCACCGACACCACCCCCCAGGAAAGTCACCTCCTGACCGGCGAGGCGATGGGTTCCTACTACCGCGTGACTTACCTGGGCGACTCCCTGCCCGGCCTCCGCGCCCGCATCGATAGCCTGCTGACGGCCTACAACGCCGAACTTTCCGCCTGGGTGCCCACCAGCAAACTCAATGCCTTCAACCAAAGCGAAAGGGGCATCGATCTGGCCGGCACCCGCCACTTTATCCCTAACCTCGAACTGGCCCGCCGCGCCAGCGAAGCCACCGGCGGAGCCTACGACCCCACCGTTGCCCCCCTCGTCAGATTCTGGGGCTTCGGCACCGGTAAACCCCGGGAGAGCGCCAACTTCGACCCCGCCGAGGTAGACCGCCTGCGCCAACTGGTAGGCATGGACCGCATCCGCCTCGAAGGACAGTTTCTCCACAAAGAACCGGGGACGGAACTCGACCTCAACGCCAGCGCCAAAGGCTTCGGCGTCGATCTCCTCTCCCAACTCCTCACCAGCGCCGGAAGACCCGATCACCTCATCGACATCGGTGGCGAGATGCGCGGCGGCGGCACCAAAAACGGTAAGCCCTGGAACGTGGCCATCCGACTGCCCGACGAAGACCGCAGCAAAGTCTCTCAAGCCGGCACCCTCCCCCTGAGCAACGGCCGCGCCATCGCCACCTCCGGCAATTACCTGAGTTATTACACCGTCGACGGCGAAACCTTTAGCCACACCATCAACCCCAAAACGGGCCTGGTGGAACGCAATCGCCTGCTCAGCGCCAGCATTTTGGCCCCCGACTGCGCCACGGCCGACGCCTTCGCGACCGCCTGCATGGTCCTCGGCCCCGCAGCCGCCCTCGAACTGGTGGAGAACACCCCGGAATTGGACGGCTATTTCCTGGTCCGCGCCGAAGATGGGGGACTGGAAATTCGGAAGTCTTCGGGACTTAATTAACTCCAGGTTGGGGGTATGCAATGTAGCTATTCGCTGCTTTCAGAGGGTTAGATCGCAAGGGTATTTAGTTCGGTAGCGAGGTATTGTCCACTACAGAACTACAGAACTACCCCTACACCCGCACCCTAAAACGCAAAGCCCGCAGGCCATTGACCGATTGCAGGGGGTCCAGCACCCACTCTTCGATGTCGCCGTCGACGTAGCCGGCCTGGTGGAGGTAGTCGAGGTAGTCCATGTACTCCTGCCGGTCTTTATCGTGGAGGTAGACGATGCTCACCTGGTCGGCCAGCGTCAGCCGCTCCTGCCCCTGGCGGATGGTGGCCTTATCGATGCGCTTTTTCAGGATTTCGTAGCGGACGTTGTAGTCGCCGTCCACGTCGAAGTGCTTTTCGTCCATCCGGAACTTGATGTCCAGCGGATTGGTGTAGGCAAAGACGAGCTGGGCCGTCCGCAGCGGCATGGGCAGTTCTTCCGAGATTTTGCGGACCAGCCGGGTGGCTTCGCACAGGTCGATCAGCTGGGAGAGGCGGAGGTTGCGCAGGTGTACGTCGCTGAATTCCTGGTTTTTCAGGAGGCTTTGGCCAGCGTAGATCTCGTATTCTACGCCGTCGGTTTTGTACTTTTCGTAGTAGTGGGGGAGGGTAGCCTGGGCGGCTTGGTCGCGTTCGGAAAAGAAGTCGCTCAGGGCCCGGTTGAGTTGGGCTACGCTGTTTTCGTAGTCGCGGCGGACGCGGTAAAACAGGCCCAGGTCGGGGTCCAGTTTGGCGATGTAGCGATCGGCCAACTCCCGGAGTTTCGGCGCGTGGTTGGCCAGCTGCCTGACCAGGGGAGTAATGTGGCGCTGGATGAGTTCGCCGAAGCGAATCTCGTGGCTGTTGTCGAAATCTTCACTCTTGGTCACCAGCGAAGCATCGATGCGCAGCAACACCTGGTGGATGAGCGGGAAGTCGATCAATTCCAGGGCCTGGGTCAGGAAAAAGCGGCCGGCGCGGATGTTGTCCACCAGGTCCTGGTAAATGGCGGCGTTGCGCAGGCGGCTGCTGCCCACGATGTCGGCCTGGGCGTAGAGGGGATAGACGCCTTTGAAGACGATGGTCTCCGGCATGTCCGGCAGACCGGCGTCCTGGCGCTGGAGGATGTTGAACGCTGCCTCCGTAAAGCGCCACTCCACGCTGGCGTGCAGGCTCGTGTACTGCTCGCGCATGATGGCCTCGATGCGGTTATCGATGTATTCCCGGCTGCGCTCCACGGCGGTGCGGAAAAGGCCGCGGATTTCCCGGAACTTGATTTCCGTAAACGCATTGATGCCGAAGGGCTCCGGTGAGCCAAGTTCCACCAGCCCGATAACGGCCTTGCGCTGGTCGAGCAAGGGGGCCAGCAGAATGCTCCGGAAGCCCTCCTTGAGCAGGAGTTTTTCCAGCTTGGTGGGGTTGGGCAAGGCCGTGAGGTCTTCGATGATCATCACCTCCCGGCTCCGGAAGGCCCGGTCGTAAATGCTGCCCCGGAAGGCTTCGCTGGTCAGCTTCCGGACGTGGTCGCAGAGGAAGTTGAAGCGGATGCGGTACTCGTGGTCTACGTCGCGGTCGATGGGGTAATCGACGGCCGTGAGCCCCAACTGGAGGTCCTTGTTCTTGAAGTGGATGCGCACCAGGTCAGCCAGCTCCCGCACCCGCTCAATGTCCAGGATGGCGTCCCGGCTGATGAGGCGATGCTTGAGGCGGCTGAGGGCTTCCTCTTCGGTAACTTCAATGAGGTGGGCAATGTGAAGGCCCTGGAAAGCAAATTTATCGGCGGGCAGGTACTCCAGCCACAGGTCGGTATCGGAGATGTTGTGCAGCAGGCGCTGGATTTGTTCCTGGCTTAACTTGGGCAGCGGGCCCTTCGCTACCACCTCAATGAAGTCTTCGTTCATCGTCGGTTTGTAGTAGCGGCTCAACCCGGTGACGCGGTCGGGCACGGTCAGCATCGCCGAGGGCGTCATCTCTACGTCGATGCCGTAAAAGCGTTTCAGGATGACGCAGCCGACGGCCACCTGGTGGCGCGAAACCACATCCTGGTAGCGGTTATTGAAGGAATAACAGGCCTGGTCTACGGCCATGAGCCGCTCCATCGCGGGGCTCACGTAGAGGGGCTGGAACTGAAAGGGCTTACTGAATTTATAGAGTTCCTTCTCCCGGTCGTTGGGCGGAATGATGAACAGCATCAGGAAGTCGAAAATCTCTTTATGGGCCGCCAGCAGGGCGTAATCCAGCGGCGGCTGGCGTAGTTCGGGCACCTTGGCCACACGGCGCATCACCTCCCTGGCCAGAAAGCGGATGCCGGCGTCTTTGCTCTTGGTCATCTGCTCCACGTGGCGAAAAACGAGCTCCAGCGACAGCACGCTTTCGTAGGGAATGCCGAACAGATCGGTCCCCGCATTACTCTCCACCGCGTCCGGAAAAACCACCGGGATGTCGGCCAGATTCGTCGAAGAACTTAGCGTAATTTCTAGTTCCATTTCCCATGAACGTTTTGTTGGGGCAGAAAGATGGTCGGGGCACGCCGTTTCGCCCGGCTTTTTCGTTTCGGGCGCGGCCGCAGGTGCGGTGTCTGCGTAAACAAGAGCAGGGCCTGGACCCCAAAAGCCTGCCGATCCGGAAAAAGGAGGCAAATGGGTGGCGGATTGGCTAACTTTGGCACGATTCTTGTTAAGAACCTCCGCGCGCTGTTGCGCGTTATACCCCTGATGGTGTGGGTGGGATTAGCAAACTGATCAGCGTTTTAGCCCGGCGAGGCTTTCCGTGCGCCAGTTTGGCTAAGTCTGCGGACCGCAAGTTGGCCGTACGACCGCAGCAAAGCGCAGCCTGCGCTGCATTCCCACGCTTTTAACCTAAGGGAGTATGCCTACCTTTACCGCCCCAACATGACCCCGTGAGCCGACCGAAGATCACCATAAAGATGGACAAACAAGGATACGACGAAGAAGCCGATCTATTTCCCTTCATTGGCACCGATGAGGGTGAAGAAGACCTGTTCTCCGGCGATCTTCCCACCAGCGTCTCCATGCTGGCCCTGAAGAACTCCGTCCTTTTCCCTTCCATCGTCATCCCCATCAACATCGGTCGCGACCGCTCCATCAAGGCCATTAATAAGGCCTCGGAAACGGATAAGTGGGTGGCCGTATTTGCCCAGCGCGACCTGAAGGTGGAAGAGCCCGAGGGCAAAGACCTCTACGAAATCGGCACGCTGGCCAAAATCCTCAAAATGCTGCGGATGCCCGACGGCAGTCTTACCGCCGTATTGCGGGGCCGGCAGCGCATCCGCCGTACCCGCATCACCCAGGATATTCCCTACCTGGAAGGGGAAATCGAACTGCTTTCTTACCTCCCGCCTTCCGACCCCCTGACCTTTCAGGCGACGATGGACAGCGTACGCGACAATGCCCGCCGGGTGGTTGAACTCAACCCCAACATCCCCACCGAGGCGCAAGTGATGCTCGATAACATCGAGGAGCCCCGCCAACTGCTCAACTTCATCGCCAGCAACCTCAACGGCGAACTCAGCGTCAAGCAGGAACTGCTGGAAACGGCCGACCTGGGCGTCAAAGCCAGCCGCGTACTGGAAGAACTCAACCGCGAACTGCACATCCTCGAAATCCGCGACCAGATCGAAAACAAGACCCGCGGAGACATCGAAGAGCAGCAACGCCAGTACTTCCTCAATCAGCAGATGAAGGCCATCCAGGAAGAACTCGGCGACAACCCCAACAAGGCCGAGATCGACCGCCTGGAGAGCCGCTCGGCCGAAAAAGACTGGCCCGAAGAGGTCGCCACCGTCTTTAAGCGCGAACTGGGACGGCTCCGGCGCATGAACCCCCAGGTGGCCGAGTACAGCATCCAGATCTCTTACCTGGAAACCCTCCTGGACCTGCCCTGGAACGAAACGACCGAAGACAACTTCGACCTCAAGGCCGTTGCCAAGGTGCTGGACAACGACCACTACGGACTGGAAAAGGTCAAAGACCGCATCCTGAGCCACCTGGCCGTTTTGAAGCTCAAGGGCGACATGAAAGCCCCCATCCTCCTCCTGCTCGGCCCTCCCGGCGTCGGCAAAACAAGCTTGGGCAAAAGCGTGGCCGACGCACTCGGGCGCAAGTACATCCGGATGAGCCTGGGTGGCCTGCACGACGAAAGTGAGATCCGCGGCCACCGCAAGACCTACATCGGTGCCATGCCCGGCCGCATCGTGCAGTCGCTGGCGAAAGTCAAATCCTCCAACCCCGTTTTCATCCTCGATGAGATCGACAAAGTGGCCCAGGGACACCGTGGTGACCCCTCCAGCGCCCTGCTCGAGGTGCTGGACCCCGAGCAAAACAACACCTTCCACGACAATTACCTGGACCTCGACCTCGACCTGAGCAAGGTGATGTTCATCGCCACGGCCAACAGCTTTGGCGACATCCAGCCGCCGCTCCGCGACCGGATGGAGATCATCAACCTCTCCGGTTACTCCGCCGAGGAGAAGCTGGAAATTGCCAAACGCCACCTGGTGCCCCGGCAGCGGGAAGACCACGGCCTGAAGCCCCGGCAGGTGAAAATCGGCTTGCCCACCCTACGGGCCGTCATCGAAGGCTACACCCGCGAGAGCGGGGTACGCAGCCTCAACCGGCAGATCGGGGGCCTGATGCGCCACGCTGCCAAGCAGATTGCGATGGAGGACGCCGACGTAGTGACGATTCAACCCGAAGACCTGGAAAGCATTCTCGGGCCTCTCCTCTTCGAGCGCGAAGCTTACCGCACCGCCCAGCAACCCGGCATTGCGGTGGGCCTGGCCTGGACGCAGGTCGGCGGCGAAATCCTCTACGTGGAGGCCAGCCTCAGCCCCGGCAAGGGCGGACTCGTGCAAACGGGCAACCTTGGCAACGTGATGAAGGAAAGTGCGGTAACGGCCCTTTCCTACCTCAAAGCCAACGCCGAACGCCTGGGCCTCGATACGGAAGTGCTGCGGGAAAAAGAGCTGCACGTCCACGTCCCCGAAGGCGCTACGCCCAAGGATGGTCCCAGTGCCGGGGTGACGATGCTGACGGCCATGGCCAGCGTGTACAGCGGCCGGCCCGTGAAGCCCTACCTGGCAATGTCAGGGGAAATCACCCTGCGCGGGCGGGTCTTGCCCGTGGGTGGCGTGAAGGAAAAACTGCTGGCCGCGCGCCGGGCCGGGATGAAAGAAATCATCCTGAGCCAGCTCAACGAGAAGAACGTCCGCGAAATTGAAGCCCGCTACCTCAAGGGCCTCAAAATCCGCTTCGTTGAAACGATGGAAGAGGTGCTCAACATCGCGCTTCAGTAAGGGCCCCGCACCCTGGCCTTTTGCCGTGGCGGCGCCAAAATCCCCAAGAATGCGTTAACATTGGGCTGGCTTCCCAACCGTTTGGGGCTGTTCCTTGTCTATTGTCCGGAAGAAATACCCCGCATTATGAAATACTTCGTCCTCGTCTGTGCCCTCTTCGTCTCCGTCACCACGCTGCGTGCGCAGTTGGTGGACCAAAATGGCGACCGGCTGGTGCAGTTTTCCGGGATGGTGCTCGATGGCTCCAACAACCAGTTGCTGCCCATCCCCTACGCCACCGTCCTCATTAAAAGCGACGGCCGGGGTACCTACGCCAACCTGGAAGGCTTTTTCAGCATCGTCACCCACACGGGCGATACCGTCATCTTCAGTGCCCTGGGCTACGACCCGGCCGTTTACGTCGTGCCCGATACGCTGAAGGACGATAAGTACAGCATCGTGCAGCTGATGACCAAGAACGACATTGACCTGCCGACGGCCATCGTCTTCCCCTGGCCCAGCCGCGAACACTTTAAGCTGGAGTTTCTGGCCATGGACGTTACGCCCGAGTTGCAGCAAATTGCCTCGGCCAACCTGAGCGCGGATAAACTGGAGAAACTGCGGGAGACCGTCCCCGCCTCCGGTGCCGAAAACGCCAGCTACTACCTGCGGCAACAGGCCCGGCAGACTTACTACATCGGGCAGCGGCCGCCGATGAACATCTTCAGCCCCGTGGCTTGGAAGCAGTTCTTCGACGGCTGGAAGCGGGGGGACTTTAAGAAGAAGGACCAGTAGGTTTCTTTGAGCTTCGCTCTTTCTTTTGAACCACTAAGAACACGAAGAGGTACTAAGAAAAAGCACATAGACAAACCTTAGTGCAACGCAGTGCCCTTGATGCTTTAGTGGTAGGCTGTCTAATCTAATGGGTTTAACCCGTGCGCGCTTTAGGGGCCTGGACCGCCTAGGTTGAGACCCTCTGGGTCGATCCAGCTAATCACGGTGCCCCCCTAGGTTGAGACCCTCTGGGTCGATCCAGCTAATCACGGTGCCCCCCTAGGTTGAGACCCTCTGTGTCGATCCAGCTAAGTACATTGGCGTATTCTCCTACGACCCAGAGGGTCTCAACCTAGGCAGTCTAACGCGCGTACGGGCTCACCCCAATTAATTAGACAGACTAGCTTTAGTGGTTTAAGACGGCGCAGCGCAGCTGGGCCCAAAGTTGGTCTTAGTGCCTCTTCGTGTACTTAGTGGTTTAAGACGGCGCAGCGCAGCTGGGCCCAAGCCAAATCCGGGGAATATCGACGGGAGCGACGATTCCGGGGACTTACGGTACAACTATCCTCCCCGCCAGCTAGTTATTGAGGGTATGAAAACTCCCGAGCAAAAGGAGCCTTGGAATCCTACCCTGCTGATTTTCATTGCCGTTTACTTAATGGCAGTGGTTTTCCTGTTGCGCGTTGCTCCGCGCGTAGCCATTCTGATGTTCCTGCTGGGCGCACTGGGTGGGGTGGCCTGGGCCGCCTGGGAAGGCCGGCGGCGTTGGCTGGGGGCTCGCCTGGCCCGCAAGGAGGAGCGCACTTTTGCGGGCCGGGTGAGCAAGCGCCTGCGGGAGTGTTTGGCCCAGGAGGAACGCTTCCGCTCGGAGGCGGAATCCATCCGCGAGAGCACCCGGGCCCTGCGCGAAGACCTGGAAAAGAGCGGGAACGCCGGTGCCGACGAGATTGCCCGGGGCGAGCAATTGATCCGCGACTTTGAAGCAGAGTTCAACCTCCGCCATGCGAAAGCCGCCTTCTTTGCCGACTGCGCCAAGCGGCTCCGGGAATTGCTCGACCGCCACCGCCTGCACGAAAGCATCGCCGCCCGCCGCAAAGAACTCGAAGCACTGCGCAGCACCAACTTCGACGACGAAGCCAGCCTGGAAGAAACCCGTTACCACCTGGAGCAAGACAGCATCCAGCTGGATACCATCGCGGAACTGAGCCGGGACGTAGCCATCAGCTACAAAGCCGAGCAAGCCGAAGAGCTCCGCGCCCGCCTGGAAAAACTCCGGACCTCCCTCTAAGCGGAGCAGCAACTTTCCTCCTTCGTAAAAAGTTATGCGGATAGTTGTCAGTTTGCAACCTGACTTACTATCTTTGCGCTCGCTTTGGGCCAGAACGCTGGCTACGGGGCAGATTCGCTCACTTAAATTGTGCTTCCCGGTACTTCCGGTCGCTCTTAAGTCGCTCATCTTCCCAATTACAAAGTGCCCAATGGCCCGTTCGTCTATCGGTTAGGACGCCAGGTTTTCATCCTGGTAAGAGGGGTTCGATTCCCCTACGGGCTACCAAATTCGCGCAGCGAATTTGATGTACCATTTACCATTGATGATGTACAATTTTGAATTGCCCGGCTGGCATTGTTACCGCAAGGAACTGATGCAACGACGGCAATTTTCAATCGTAAATCCTAAATGGTAAATTGTAAATCCTCTTTGGCCCGTTCGTCTATCGGTTAGGACGCCAGGTTTTCATCCTGGTAAGAGGGGTTCGATTCCCCTACGGGCTACCAAATTCGCGCAGCGAATTTG
>NZ_JACSIT010000138.1:0-23875 GCF_014349155.1 Neolewinella lacunae | reverse complement strand
TTCGATTCCCCTACGGGCTACCAAATTCGCGCAGCGAATTTGATGTACCATTTACCATTGATGATGTACAATTTTGAATTGCCCGGCTGGCATTGCTACCGCAAGGAACTGATGCAACGATGGCAATTTTCAATCGTAAATCCTAAACTGTAAATTGTAAATCTCCTCTGGCCCCTGCGTCTATCGGTTAGGACGCCAGGTTTACCTTCTGGATGTTGATGGAATATTTTCGCGTCAACACGCAATTCCCCCGCAGGTCAGCCCCCAAGATGGCGCTGGCTCCTTGCAACTCAGAGCCGGTATTTGGCGCTCATACCCGTGTACCGTCCCGCGCCTTAGCTTACTGGCGGTGCCGTTTCCCGCCGGATGCAAGTTTTTTCCTTACAAATCGTACCAAGCGTCAAGTTCCGGGGAAAACACCGGGGCGGAATTATTGTTAATTTTACACTAAGTCCGTATTTTTGGCGCCGCAACGCGGGCCTGGCGCGGGCGAGGCAGGGATGGCTGGACTATCTTTGCGCCTCGTTCCGTTCCCTGGCACCTGCGGCCGCGCCCTGATCAGGAAAGCCTGACGGGCCCAGCAAAACGAAGAAACAACAAGACCAAAAGCGATAATTTACCCCATCATGGCAAGAATTGCAATTAACGGCTTCGGCCGCATCGGCCGGATTACCCTGCGTAGCCTGCTCGAAAAAGGCCTCGAAGTAGTGGCCATCAATGACCTGACCGACAACGCCACCCTGGCCCACCTCTACAAGTACGACAGTGTACAAGGCAACGTGAAGGCCGAGGTGAGCAGCGACGATGAGTTCATCTACATCGACGGCAAAAAAATCGAGGCACTCAGCCAGCCCGACCCCAGCAAACTGCCCTGGGGTGCCATGAACGTAGACGTGGTGTTGGAATGCACCGGCCGTTTCACCGATAAAGCCAAGGCCCAACTCCACATCGATGCGGGTGCGAAGCGCGTACTGATCTCTGCCCCCGGCTCCGGTGGCGTGGCTACGGTGGTACTGGGCGTAAACGACGAAGTGATCAACGCCGACACCAAGATCTACTCCAACGCCAGCTGCACCACCAACTGTCTGGCACCGATGGTGAAGGTACTGGACGACGCCTTCGGCGTTGAGAAAGGCCTCATCACAACGGTCCACGCCTACACGGCCGACCAGAACCTCCAGGATGGTCCGCACAAAGACCTGCGCCGCGCCCGTGCTGCGGCCGTCAACATCGTCCCTACCAGCACCGGTGCCGCTAAGGCCGTAGGTCTGGTACTGCCCCACCTGAATGGCAAACTCGACGGTGGAGCCATGCGCGTGCCCGTCCCCACGGGCTCACTGACGGACTTCACCGCCGTACTGAAGCGCGAAGTGACGCTGGACGAGGTAAACGCTGCCTTCAAAACCGCCGCCGAAGGCCCGATGAAAGGCATCCTCGACTACGTGACCGATCCTTACGTGAGCAGCGACATCGTGGGCAGCAAATTCAGCAGCCTCTACGACGTGGAGCAGACCATCGTCATGGGCAGCCTGGTAAAAGTGGTAAGCTGGTACGACAACGAGGCGGGCTACAGCGCCCGTTTGGCCGATCTTTGCGAGCGCATCTCCGCGATGTAATAAGCTAATAATTGAATAAATGAATGCGAGAATGGGCTCCCGCCAGTTCTCGCATTCATTGTTTGCGTCTACTGCTTTCCTCCCTTATTCCTTTTCTCCTTTATTCCTTTACTCCTTTGCACATGGGCCTCAAAGACCTCAACGTATCCGGTAAGAAAGTCCTCGTCCGCGTCGACTTCAACGTCCCGCTGGACGCCGATAAAAAAGTCACCGACGATACCCGGATCGCCAAGGCGGCTCCGACCATCAAGTACCTGCTGGAGCAGGGCGCGGCGGTGATTCTGATGTCTCACCTGGGCCGGCCGCTCAAGGAATTGAAGGCCGATGGCAGCATTGACAAAGATGCTTTCAGCCTGGCGCCGATCATTCCTACGCTGGAGGATTACGTGGGTTGCCAGGTCAGTTTCGTAGAAGACACGATCGGCGAAGCAGCGAAGGCTGCCGTGGCTGCACTGGAGCCCGGGCAAATACTGTTGCTGGAAAACACGCGCTACTACAAAGGCGAGGAAAAGGGCGACCAGGACCTGGCCAAGGGCATGGCCGAGCTGGCCGATGTGTACGTGAACGACGCCTTCGGGGCGGCCCACCGGGAGCACGCCTCTACGGCGACGGTGGCACGGTTTTTCGATGCCCACGAACGGGCCTTTGGCTTTCTGATGGAGGCTGAGCTGGAGGGTGCGGAGCGTTTGCTCAACAACCCGGAACGCCCCGTGACGGCCATCGTGGGTGGTGCTAAAGTGAGTGACAAGATCCTCCTGCTGGAGAAATTGCTGGATTTTGCCGATAACATCATTATCGGCGGCGCCATGGCCTACACCTTCAGCCTCGCCCAGGGGGGCAAGGTGGGTAAGTCGTTGGTGGAACGGGACAAAACCGACACGGCCCTGGAGCTCCTCAAAAAGGCGGAGGCCAAGGGCACTAAAATTCACCTCCCCGTGGATACGGTGGTGGGTAAAGACTTCAGCAACGAAACGCCCCGGGATACCGTTGCGGCGGGCACGATTGGCGACGAATGGGAAGGCCTGGATATTGGCCCTGAATCCGTCGAGCGCTTCTCAGCCGTCATTGCCCAGAGCAAATCCATCCTCTGGAACGGCCCGATGGGGGTGTTCGAGATGCCCAACTTTGCCATCGGCACCAACGCCATTGCTAAGGCGGTGGCCAAGGCTACCAAGGACAACGGTGCCTACAGCCTCATTGGGGGCGGCGACTCCGTTTCGGCGATCAACCAGGCGGGCCTGGCCGATGAGGTGAGCTTCGTTTCTACCGGCGGAGGCGCTATGCTGGAACTGCTGGAAGGCAAGGAATTGCCGGGGATTGCGGCTATTCGGTGAGGTCGGGATGTTTTTCGTCGAGCTTCGCTCTTTTTTTGAACCACTAAGTTCACTGAGGGCACTAAGTTTTAGGCGCTTCGCTTTTGGAGCGCTTCGCTCTTCTTTTTGAACCACTAAGTTCACTGAGGGCACTAAGTCTTAGGCGCTTCGCTTTTGGAGCGCTTCGCTCTTCTTTTTGAACCACTAAGTTCACGAAGAGGGGCTAAGGCCGAAAAGGAGAGCAGTCGCCGTATAACGGCTCTACCATTTTTTGAACCACTAAGGACACGAAGAGGGACTAAGTTTCGACTGGATCGGGACCGGGGCAGCTGCGAGGTAGAACGTGTTGACCTCCGCAAAAAACTCCAAGCAACTCCATGCTAGCATGAAATACTGCGAAGCAAAACTCCATGCAACTCCATGGGCTAAAAAACCCTGCCGGGCAGCTGCGACGTAAAACGTCCTGACCTCCGGTTATTCCTCTTCCGCCTGGTAGTGGCTGATGCGGTCCAGGTGCAGCTCGGTGGTGGCTTCGCGTTCGAAGTACATGGGTTGGAAGCGGGCGTTCCAGACGAGTTCGGTGTGGAGGTAAGAATTATTGATGTGGATCGCCTGGGCGAAAGTCTCGTCGTAGCCGTCGATGGTGATGAGGAGTTCGGAGTGGCGCTGGCAGTAGTCGTCTTTGGACCAATGGTACATCGGGCTTTCTTCGTTGATGGGGTGGACGATGGTCCAGTTCAGGGGGAAGAGGGCGACGTTATCGCGTTCCAGTTTCAGGGGGGCGAAGCGGCGGGTGTGGTTTTCCAGCCAGGTCAGTACCACGCGGGCGTTGACGTTAATGAGGTGGCTGTCGCGGCGGTTGGCGATGCGGAACTGGAGGCTTTTGCCACCGGGAGCGTAGGGGGCCACCAGGGCGTGGGCGGAGAAGAGGATGAGGCGTTTGGGCCGGGCGAAGCGGGCGTAGATGAGGCCCGTCATGATGGCCAGGGCCGTCCAGCCAAAGAGGGCTACGAAAGCGGCCAGGGCATTGGCCCCGATGCCCGTGGGCGTCATACCACCGTAGCCGACGGTGGTGAACGTCTGGACGCTAAAGAAAAAAGCAGAAAGCGCGCGCTGCCAGAAAGGGTCGGATTGGGGGACGTTGCTAAGGCTCTCCGTTCCGATGATCAGAAAAAGGCCACCGAAGAAAAGGTTGATCAGCACGTAGGCGAGCAGCGTGAGGGCCAGAAAGCGCGGCCAGGTCATCTCCACCAAATTCTGGTAGGGAGAAAAGACGGAGTGGCCCCGGCGCACGACGTTGAAGCTGCCGTCGGGATTGATCAGGCGGGTGCCTGGCTTGCGGGCAACTTTGTTGCCCAGGCCCAAATCTACTTCGGCGGGTGGCGGCGCGGCTTTGCCAAGGCGCTGCAGCAGGGTGTTGCGCTTCATGACTAGAGAAACCCCGCCGGGTCTGTTTCGGTTTTGCCCCCGCCCGTTCCGATTGTTTGCCGTAGCTTTGGGGACGCCGGTCCGCCGGGGCAAGCCGTTTGGCATTGCCCCAATTTCCCGTTCAGTAGGAAGGAGGCGTGCTGCGCCATTCCGAAAGTTTTAGCCAACCCGTTCATGCCCACCAACCAACAACTCTTGCTCGTGGAGCGCCCCACCGGCCTGCCCACGCCCGACACCTGGAACCTCGTCAGCAACCCCATCCCCGAACCCGGCCCGGGGGAAGTCTTAATTCAACACCACTACGTTTCCCTCGATCCCGCCATGCGGGGGTGGATGAACGACGCCCGCTCTTACATCCCCCCCGTTCCGCTCGGCGACGTCATGCGGGCGGGCACCATCGGCAAGGTCATCCAATCCAACGGCCACCCCAAATACCAGGTGGGCGACGTCCTCACCGGCTGGGGCGGCGTGCAGCAGTACAGCGTCACCAACGGCGAGGGCTACTACCCGGTGGATACCCGCCTGGCCCCCATGCCCACCTACATCGGCACGCTGGGGATGCCGGGTATGACGGCCTACTTCGGAATTCTGGAGGTGGGGAAAATTAAAGAAGGCGATATCGTGGTCGTTTCCGGCGCGGCCGGCGCGGTGGGCAGCGTGGTGGGGCAGATTGCCAAAATTAAGGGATGCAAGGTGGTCGGCATCGCCGGCGGCGCAGAGAAATGTGCCTACCTGACGGAGACGCTGGGCTTCGACGCCGCCATCGATTACAAGACCGAAAACCTGGCCGACGCGCTGAAAGAACACTGCCCCAAGGGGATGGACGTGTACTTCGATAACGTCGGGGGAGACATCCTCAACGCCTGCCTGGCCCGCCTGCGGATGCACGCGCGGGTGGTGATCTGCGGCGCCATCTCCCAGTACAACAACAAGGAAAGCGTCCAGGGGCCAAGCAATTACCTTTCCCTGCTCGTCAACCGCGCCACCATGCAGGGGATGGTGGTGATGGACTACGCCAAAGACTACCGCCGGGCCGCCACCGAAATGGGCACCTGGATGATGGAGGGCAAACTCCAGAGCCGCGAAGACATCTACGAAGGCATCGAAAACTTCTACGAGACCTTCCTCCGCCTCTTTTCCGGCGAGAAAAATGGCAAACTGGTGCTGAAGGTTTTAGAGGAATAGTTTGATAGTTTAGTAGTTCTGTAGTCTGGTAGTTCGGTAGTATTCCTATTCTATGAACTACTGAACTATGAACTACTGAACTATGAACTACTGAATTAAAGCCCCCAGTGCTGCGTGCACGGTGGCAAAATCAAAGCTGCGGAGCACGGTTTGCCGTTCGGCGCTGATCCGCTCGTTGCCCAGGTTGCCGAGGCTGCCCAGGTGGGTATGGCGCAGCGTGGTTGGCGGCACGAAGGTTCCGGCTTCGATGTCTTTGCCGACTTGCGCGTAGGCGTCGCGGAAAGGCAGGCCCTGGAGCACCAGTTCATTGACGGCTTCCACGGAGTAGAGGTAGGTATAGCGCGGGTCAGTGGGCAGTTCCTGGGCGCGGACGCGGGTGCGGGGGAGGGCGTAAAGAGCGATGTTGAGGCCGTCTTCGAGTTGGTCCAGGGCGGGGAAGACGACTTCTTTGAGCAGCTGGAAATCCCGGTGGTAGCCCGAGGGGAGGTTGGTGGTGAGCTGGCTGACCTGGGTGGGAAGGCTTTGCAGGAGGTTGCAGCGGCCGCGGAGGAGCTCGAAAACGTCGGGATTTTTCTTGTGGGGCATGATGCTGGAGCCCGTGGTCAGTTCGGGCGGCAGCTGGAGGAAGCCGAAGTTTTGGCTGCTGTAGAGGCAGACGTCCATGGCCATTTTGCCGAGGGTCTGGGCCAGGCTGGCGATGGCGAAGGCCAGCAGAAGTTCCGTTTTGCCGCGGCCCATCTGGGCGGCCACGACGTTGACCACCGGGGCGCGGAAGCCGAGCAGTTCGGTCGTCCGGTCGCGGTTGAGGGGGAAGCTGGAGCCGTAGCCCGCTGCACTGCCGAGGGGGTTTTGGTTGACGACATCGTAGACGCCGCGCCACATCCGCAGGTCGTCAATGAGCGCTTCGCCGTAGGCCCCGAACCAGAGGCCGAAGCTGGAGACCATCGCAATCTGCAGGTGGGTGTAGCCGGGGATGAGCTTATCGCGGTGTTCGTCGCTCAGGCCCGTGAGGGTTTGGCTGAGCTCCGCCGTTTTCCCGACGATGCTCTCAATGCGGTGGCGGAAGTAGAGGCGGAGGTCTACCAGGACCTGATCGTTGCGGCTGCGGCCGGAGTGGATTTTCTTGCCGTCGTCGCCCAGCGCCCGGGTGAGGAGGAGCTCGACCTGGCTGTGGACGTCTTCGACCCCGTCTTCAATGCGAAAGTCTCCGGCCTGGACGGACTGATACAGCTCCTTCAACTTCTCCTGGCACCTGCGCGCCGCGCCCGCATCAATCAAGCCTACTTCGGACAGCATCCGGACGTGCGCCAGCGAGCCGAGGATGTCGAAAGGGGCCAGTTCCAGGTCCATTTCGCGGTCGCGCCCGATGGTGAAGTCGGCGATCCGCTGATCGAGGTCGTAGTCTTTTTCCCAGAGTTTGGTGGGCATAGTGGGGTGGTTTGCGGGGGGTAAAGGTCGGGAAGAAAAGTGGAGTGGGGGCTTTTTTTAGGCGTGTACCATACCCCTCCCCCGTCCCCTCCCCATGTGGGAGGGGTGACCCAAGCACCGTTCTTTTTACGATAAAGAAATGTTTATCAGCGACTTATGATATCCCTTCCCCGGAGGGCCAGTGCGGTATAATTTTCTTAATGTGATTTGCTTCGCTGTTTACAGGGATCTTTGGGATAGAGAAAGTCTTGGTTGAGGGTGTCCCCATCCGAATGGCCATGGTTCGGGTGGGGACACCCTCAGCCGGGCGTTTGCGTGAGGGAGGACTGCTCTGCTCTTTTTCGGTAGTTAAGGAACCTGCTCAAAAGCAGAAAATCAGGAAACGCCCGGCGCTATTCAAACCACACGCTGATCTCGTCTAAGCCCTTACGGCCGATGCTGGGCACCTGGGCATCGGCGGCGGGGTAGCCGACGGGGAGTAGTAGGAAAGGCCTCTCGTTGTCGGGCCGGCCGAGGATTTTCTGGAGGAAGTTGAGTGGGCTGGGGGTGTGGGTGACCGTAACCAAGCCGGCGTGGTGGATGGCCGAAATGAGGAGGCCGCAGGCGAGGCCGACGGATTCGGTGACGTAGTAATTTTTCTCTTTTTCGCCGGTGGAGCCCAGGTCGTAAGCCTTTTTGAAGACCACAATGAGGTAGGGAGCGGTGGTCAGGAAGGGCTTGTGCCAGTCGGTGCCGAACTTTTGCAGGTCGGCCAGCCAGTCGTCGGACATCCGGCCGTGGTAATTTTCGTACTCTTCCTTCTCGGCGGCGGTGCGGATCTGGGCTTTGACGGCGGGGTCGGAGACTACGCAGAAGGTCCAGGGCTGCTTATTGGCTCCGCTCGGGGCGGTGGAAGCGGTGAGGAGAATGGCTTCGATGATTTTCCGGTCGACGGGCCGATCGCTGAACTCCCGGACGGTGCGGCGGGCGGAGAGTTGATCGAGCAGGGCGGTAGCGCGGGCCAGCATTTCCTCGGGGCTAAACTCCCGGTAGACCAGGGGCTGAAAAGCTTGGTTGGCGTGGTTCATGGTGCAAAGATGGGGGAATGTAGATACACTTAGATGAACAGACTCTTTTGTAGTTCGGTAGTTTTGTAGTTCTGTAGTGGGGCAATGTTCACTATCGAACTAAAAAGCCATTGCGATCTAAGCATCTGGAAATCAGCGAATATCTAGGTTGTAAGGGCTCAACCCGACGTTAAAAGAGGACCTAACTGGACGGCACCCAAAGACGGAGGGAATCGAAGAAGCGATCGGCGGCGGTCCCGAGGCCGGCGGCGCTGAGGGAAAAGACTTTCAGCTCGTAGTAGCGGGTGCTGGCGACGCAGGCGAGGGTGCGGGCGCTCGCCCGGCCGCCGTTGTAATCGATGCGCCAGAGCCGGCCGGGGTAGGCGGCGCCGACCAGTTTTTCGGTACCGTAGATGACCTCGCCGCCGACGGCTTCAGCGGCCTCTTCCTGGGTATTGACCAGGAATTCCTGGACCAGCTCGGTGCTGTCGTGGTGCAAGCTGCCGGCGGGGTAATCGACGTAGCTGAGCACGTAGAGGATGTTTTCGGCGCGATCTTTATCGGGCACCCGTAAGTGGAAAGTGTGGTAGGCCTGGGCCCCGATGGCGGTCTCGATGGTGTCGATGCTGTGGTTCAGCTGACCGGGGGCGAGGAGGCGGAAGCGCCCGTCGAGGTCATTGCGTTCTTCCCAGCGCTGTTGTTTTTCCCAGCTTTGGTCGGGGGCGCTGGCCTGCATGGGCATTTGGGCGGCGAGGGAGGTGCAGCAGAGGAGGAGGAAGAAAAGGATGGTTCTTTGGAGCATACGGGGGGAAAGACACTTGGGAGAGGGGTGGGGTTGGATTTAACATTTACAATTTACCATTCAACATTTAAAATTTGGCATCCGCCGGGAGGGGAGAGAATTTGGCCGAGGGTGTGTTAACCCGAAACGTGGGCATTCGGGTGGGGACACCCTCAACCGGGGTTTTTTCGGGGAGGGCAATCTTTGCGGGGTTTGAGGTGGCATTCTCAACCGGTGGGCATTCGGGTGGGGACACCCTCAACCGGGGCTTCTTCGGGAGGTGAGACGCTCAACCTGGAGGGGATTTAACATTTACAATTAGCTGCGCTGCTGCCTACGGCGGTCAACATTCAACATTTAACATTTAGCTACGCTGCTACTTCGTGGTGGGCATCCGCCGGGAGGGGAGAGAATTTGGCCGAGGGTGTGTTAACCCGAAACGTGGGCATTCGGGTGGGGACACCCTCAACCGGGGCTTCTTCGGGAGGGGACACACTCAGCTGGGAGGGAAGATTTTTGGGTGGCGGGGCCGTTTGCTTCTTTTTTTTGCTACCTTGACCCGCGTAACTTATCCACCATACGATCATGCCGAAAATGTCTTCCAGTAACCGCCGTAAATTCCTCAAGACCGCCGCTGCTGCTGCAGCGGGTTTCACGATTGTTCCACGCCACGTCTTGGGTGGGGTGGGCTATACTGCCCCTAGCGACAAGGTGAACGTGGCCGCCATTGGTGCGGGGGGCAAGGGAAAAAGTGGGATCCTGGCCGTAGAAAGTGAGAATATTGTGGCGCTCTGTGACGTCGATGACAAGATGGCCGCAGAAATGTACCAGCGCTTCCCGAAGGCGACGCGTTTCCGCGACTACCGCAAGATGCTCGACGCCCACGCCAAAGACATTGACGCGGTGGTGATTTCCACGCCCGACCATACGCACGCCATCACCGGCCTGGCCTGTATGGCGCTGGGGAAGCACGTGTACATTGAAAAACCCCTGGCCCACAGCATCGAAGAGGTGCGTGCGCTCTCCGAAGCCGCCAAAGCCAACCCCAAACTCATCACCCAGATGGGCAACCAGGGCGCCAGCGGCGAGGGCATCCGCAAGACCCAGGAGATTTACGAATCGGGCCTGCTGGGCGACGTCCACACCGTCTACGCCTTCACCAACCGGCCAGTATGGCCCCAGGGCGGAGGTGCGCCGAAGGGCAGCCAGCCCGTACCGAGCCACTTCGACTGGAACCTGTGGCTCGGTCCCGCCGCGATGCGCGACTACCACGAGGCCTACCACCCCTTTGCCTGGCGCGGGTACTGGGATTTTGGCACGGGTGCACTGGGCGACATGGGTTGCCACATTCTCGATACGCCGTTCTACATCCTTGAACTCGGCTACCCCATTTCGGCGGAGGCCAGCGTGGGGCAGGTGTTCAGCCAGAACTGGACGCCGGATTACCACCCCGAAAGCTGCCCGCCCTCCAGCAAAATCCACATCAGCTTCCCGGCCCGCGGCAGTAAGCCACCGGTAGAGCTGATCTGGAGCGACGGCGGCATCCTCCCCCGCCGCCCCGAAGGCATGAAGGCCGACGAAAAGCTGGGCGACGGCGGCGGCAACGGCTTCATCATGGAAGGTACCCGCGGTACGCTGGTGGCCGACGTTTACGGTGCCAACCCCCGCTTGATTCCGACCGACCTGATGGACAACATCACCGTGCCGGAAGTCCTGCCCCGCGTCACCACGAGCCACGGCATGGACTGGATCAACGGCATCAAGAACAACTACCAGCCCAGCAGCCACTTTGGTAAGGCGGGCCCGCTGACGGAGACGGTACTGATGGGCAATCTGGCCGTCCGGGGCTACTCCGCCCGCTTCCCCAAGCCTACCGCCGATCGCCCCGACGCGTACGAAGTGCCCGGTCGCACCCGCCTGGAATGGGATGGGGCGAAGATGGAGGTGACGAATGTGCCGGAGATGAATTTTTACGTGCGGAACCAGAAGACTCGGAGTTTTTAGGGTTGCGCTTTGCTCTTTTTTTGCGCTTCGCTTTTTGGGGGAGCTTCGCTCTTTTTTTTGAACCACTAAGGGCACTGAGGGCACTTAGAGCACTAAGTTTTTTGGCGCTTCGCTTTTGGGGGAGCTTCGCTCTTCTATTTTGAACCACTAAGTTCACTAAGGGCACTTAGAGCACTAAGTTTTTTGGCGCTTCGCTTTGGGGGGAGCTTCGCTCTTCTTTTTTGAACCACTGCCTAGGTTGAGACCCTCTGGGTCGATCGAGCTAGGCACAGTGGCGTATTCTCCTACGACCCAGAGGGTCTCGACCTGGTAAGTGCTTGAGCCGTGTTTCAACTGCAGGTGGATCTCTGGTCCGGTAATGGGCCGGACGAGACGTCCGGAGCCGTGCTGGGGCAGCTGCGACGTGGAACGTCTTGACCTTGGGGCGACAAGGAAGCGATGCAGGTAAAAGCCCCAAGGCCTATCTTTGCGCCCGCAAACCCCGTAAGCGTATGATTCTCCGTCAAGAAATTGCTCCTTTGCTGAAAAACCCGCCCGTCGGTACCACCGTAACCGTCATGGGTTGGGTGCGCGCCTGGCGCGGCAACCGCTTTATGGTGCTCAACGACGGCTCCGGCCCCGAGACCCTGCAGGTGGTGGTTGATGCCGACCAATTTCCCGAAGAGATTATCCGCTCCATCGGCTTCCACGCTTGTGTGGGCGCTACGGGGACATTGGCCGAAAGCCAGGGGAGCGGACAGACGGTGGAACTCATTGCCAGCAGCATCCAGATTTTCGGGAAGGCAGACCTGAGCAAGTACCCCCTCCAGGCCAAAGCCCAGAGCATGGAATTCCTCCGGGAAAATGCCCAGTTCCGGATGCGGACCAACACCTTCAGCGCCGTCTTTCGCATCCGCCACGCGGTGGCTTACGCCATCAATAAGTACTTCCACGACCGGGGCTTTTACTACCTCCACACGCCCATCATTACGGGCAACGACGCCGAGGGCGCGGGCGAAATGTTCCGCGTAACGACCCTGGACCCCATCAACCCGCCCCTGGATGAGGCGGGCAAGGTGGATTACCGCGAAGACTTCTTCGGCAAGGCCACCAACCTGACCGTCTCCGGCCAACTGCAGGCGGAGATCGGGGCCCTGGCCCTGGGCAAGGTCTACACCTTCGGCCCCACCTTCCGCGCCGAAAACTCCAACACGAGCCGTCACCTGGCCGAGTTCTGGATGATTGAGCCCGAGATTGCCTTTGCCGACATCGAAAACGACATGGACCTGGCGGAAGACTTCGTCAAGTACCTCATCAACTTCTGTCTGGACAACTACCTGCCCGACCTGGAGTTTCTCGACGAGCGCATCCAGCAGGCCGAGAAAAACCTCAAGGCCGAGCTGCGTCGCCCGATGGGCCTCATCGAAATGCTCCGCTTCGTGGTGCAGGGCGACTTCGAGCGCATCACCTACACTGAGGCGGTAGAGCTCATCCTGGCCTCCACGCCCTACAAGAAAAAGAAATTCCAGTTTCCCGTCGCCTGGGGATCGGACCTGCAGGCGGAGCACGAACGCTGGCTGGTGGAGCAACACTTCAAAAAGCCGGTCATCGTAAGGAACTACCCCAAAGACATCAAGGCTTTCTACATGCGCCTCAACGACGATGGCAAAACGGTGGCGGCGATGGACATCCTCTTCCCCTACATCGGGGAAGTCATTGGCGGCAGCCAGCGGGAGGAACGCGAGGAGGTCCTCCGCGCCCGGATGCAGGAAATGGGGGTCCACGAGGAAGAACTCGCCTGGTACCTGCAACTGCGGACCTTCGGCGGAGCGCCCCACGCGGGCTTTGGCCTCGGCTTCGAACGGATTGTGCTCTTCATCACCGGCATGGGCAACATCCGCGACGTGATTCCCTTCCCGCGGGCACCTAAGACTGCGGATTTTTAGGGGTTGGTAGAGTAGCCTTAGTGGCCATTAGTACCTCTCCCTCGGCTTATTTCTGGGGCCCCTACCCCAGAAAACGCGTCCACAGGAGAGGGATGACCTTTCAAGCTACATTTTGGCAAAGCGCCATGTTTTATTTCGGCAGGATTGCTTTTTAAACCAGTAGAGGAAGGCTTTTCTGTGTTGTGTGGCGAAAATTTTCACGGCCGCAAACAAACCAACGGAAGGCCCTAGTTTTAGAAATTTCAAATGTTGAATCAGAAATGCTAAATCGCTTATGATCATCGGAACCAGAGGCTCGCGCCTCGCGCTATGGCAAGCCCACTTCGTTCAGGCCCAACTCCGGGAACAGGGGATAGCGAGCGAGTTGAAGATCATCAAGACCCAGGGGGATGTGGTGCAGCACCTCACTTTTGATAAGTTGGAGGGCAAGGGCTTTTTCACCAAAGAGATTGAGGACCAGCTGCTGGCGGGCAATATCGACCTGGCCGTACACAGCCTGAAAGACCTGCCGACCACCCAGCCCGAGGGCCTGACGCTGGCGGCGCTGAGCTACCGGGCGGCGGTGGAAGACGTTTTGATCATTCACCGCGACCGGGCGGTGCCGGGGCAGCCTTTCCAGTTGGCGGGCGGCGCGCGGGTGGGCACGTCTTCGGCCCGGCGGAAGGCACAGTTGCTCGATTTGCATCCGGGCTTGGTGACGGTGGACATTCGGGGGAACGTCCCAACCCGCCTGGAAAAAGCCCGCACGGGGGAGCTCGACGCCGTCATGCTGGCCGCCGCGGGCCTGGAGCGTTTGGAGCTGGATCTCTCCGACCTTCTCGTCATTCGCCTGAGCCCGAAGGAGTTTGTGCCGGCCCCCGGCCAGGGCGTGATGGCCATCCAGACCCGCGTGGAGGCGCTGGACATCCGCCGGCAACTCGCGCCGCTGCACCACCTCACCGTAGGGGAATGCACGAACGTGGAACGGACGGTTCTGAACCTCATGGAAGGCGGCTGCTCGATGCCGCTGGGCGTGTACTGCGAGCAAGACCAACTGAATAACTACCATGTTTGGGCGGCTTATGCGCCGAGCTACGGGGCGCCGGTGCGGCGGGTGCAGCTGAGTAGGAGTACGCGGGCGGGGTTGGCGGAGTTGGTAGTGGAGGCCCTCTCCCCCATCCCCTCTCCATAGGAGAGGGGTGACCCAAGCACCGGTCTTTTTACGTTTTTAGGAGTGTTTTTTCGTTTGCGGAAGATACCCTTCCCCAGCTTATTTCTGGGGCCCCTACCCCAGAAATAAGCGTCCCCATGTGGGAGGGGTGACCCAAGCATCATTCTTTTTACGATAAAGGAAGGTTTATCAGCGGCTAGTGTTTTCTCTCAAAAGGCGCTCATTCTATTGGAATGGATGAAGCACTGGGAATGCGATAGCAAAAAGCTACCTCCTGCTAAATGTCTAAACTAAAAAACTGATAATCAAACCTTTGCGTCTCCACTCTCCTGTGGAGAGGGGCCGGGGGAGAGGTAAAATGGGTAACGAAAGGGCCCGGGGGGAGAGGTCCCTCCCATCGCTCTTAAAAGACGTTCCACGGCACCTGCGGCCGCGCCCCAATAAGCTACTAACTGTTGCGGCGGCGCTCGAGTTCCTGCTGGATGATGCAGCGGAGGCGCTTGGTACGGTCGAGGCAGGAGAAGTTTTTGCCGATGTAGATCTGGGCCAGGGCCAACACGAGGAGGCAGGCGGGGATGAAGGCCAGGAAAATGCTGACCAGGCCGCGCCAACTGACCAGCGAGGCCGCGCAAGCCAAAAACATGAAGAAGGGAATGGCCAGGCCGATGCGGAACATGAGCCCGCGCATGCGGCGCAACTGCTGGGCCTGCACGCGCAAGCGGCGCAGCAACTGGTGCAGCTCGTGGGTAGCAAAAGAGGCCGGCCCGCCCGTGAGGATCAGGAGAAAATCATTGTTGCCAGCCCTTTCCAGTCTGGCAATTTGCCGTTCGAATTTGCGCTTCAACATGATTTTTCAAAAATAATGTACGCAGGCACAGGCCGCCAAGGTTTTTGTACATTTTGTCCAATTTGGGCAGGAAATTACCGGCAGGGACAAATTTATCAAACAAAACGGCGGTAATTTGCTAAAATTAAGCATATTTGCGAGAACAGCAGCCATATGAGCCCCGCCCTTGCCAAAACCGCCCTGAAGAAATACTTTGGGTACGACGACTTCCGCCCCCTCCAGCTGAAGATCATCGAGGCAGTGTACCGCGGCGAAGACGGCATCGTGCTGATGCCCACCGGCGGCGGTAAATCGATCTGCTTCCAGATTCCGGCGGTGACGATGAACGGGACGGTGGTGGTCGTCAGTCCCCTCATCTCGCTGATGAAAGACCAGGTGGATGGCCTCAATGCCGTAGGGATCCGCGCCGCCTTCCTCAACTCCAGCCAAAGCAGCAGCGAAAGCCACCGGGTGGAAACCGCCTTCGAAAATGGGGAGCTGCACCTGCTCTACGTGAGCCCCGAAAAACTGCTCTCGGCCGGCTTTTTCACCTTCCTCAAGCGGCGCAACATCTGCCTGTTTGCCATCGACGAAGCCCACTGCATTTCCGCCTGGGGACACGACTTCCGGCCGGAATACACCCAGTTAAAGGGCCTGAAAACCGCCTTCCCGAACACGCCCGTGCTGGCCCTGACGGCTACGGCCGACCGCCTGACGCGCCGCGACATGGCCGAGCAACTGGGCATCTCCCACGCCGAGCAGCACGTGGCCAGCTTTAACCGGCCCAACATCAGCCTGGCCGTGCGGCCCGGGCAAAAGCGCCGCGAGCAGATCATCAACTTCCTGCGTGAGCGCCCGGAGCAGGCCGGCATCATCTACTGCCTGAGCCGCAAACAAACCGAAGACCTGGCCGGCGCCCTGCGCGAATCCGGCTACAAGACCGAAGCCTACCACGCCGGCCTCAACGCCGAAACCCGGGCGAAGGTGCAATCCGACTTCATCGAAGACAAGACCCTCATCATCTGCGCCACCATCGCCTTCGGGATGGGCATTGATAAGAGCAACGTCCGCTGGGTCATCCACTACACGATGCCCAAGAACCTGGAGAACTACTACCAGGAAATCGGCCGCGCCGGCCGCGACGGCACCAAGGCCGATACCTTATTGTTCTACTCCTACAACGACTACCTGACGCTGAAGGAAATGATTGGCGGCGGGGCCAACGCCGAGCTCCAAACGGCCAAGCTGGAGCGGATGAAAGAATACGCCGATAGCCTGGCCTGCCGCCGCCGCATTTTGCTCAATTACTTCAGCGAAGACCACTCCGAAGACTGCGGCAACTGCGACATCTGCGCCAATCCGCCCGAGCGCTTCGACGGCACGGTGCTGGCCCAGAAGGCGCTCAGCGCCGTGGCCCGCCTGAAAGAATCCGTCGGTATGGGTATGGTCATCGACGTCCTGCGCGGCTCGGCGCGGGCCGAAATCATGAGCCGGGGCTACGACCAGATCAAGACCTACGGCGCGGGCCGCGACACCAGCGTTTTCGACTGGACGCAGTACTTCAACCAGTTCATCAGCCTGGGTTACCTCTACGTGGCGCACGAGGATTACAACAAAGTGAAACTCACGCCGGCGGCCCACCGCGTCCTTTTCCAGCAGGAGCGGGTCGAACTCGTCAAGATGAGCACCGTCAAAGAACGCCGCGAAAAAGAGCAGGCCAAAACGAAAAAGCGCGCCACGGTAATCCGCGAAAAATCCGGCCTATTCGACGAGTTGCGCGAGCTGCGCAAAAGCCTGGCGCGGGAATTCGGCATCCCGCCCTACCTGGTGTTTTCCGACGCCACCTTACAGGAAATGGCCGACCAAAAGCCGGTGACCGACGCCGAGATGGGCCGCATCAATGGGGTGGGGGAGCGGAAACTGGCGCGGTTTGGGGATGCGTTTATGGAGGCTATTCGGAGGTATGAAGCGGTGGGGAATGAGTGACCGCCGTAGGCAGCAGCGTAGCTAATGCGTGGATGAGTGAATGGCTACCGCGAGGGATAGGCGATATGGGAGCTGCCGCGAGAGATGGGCAATGGTTGAGGCGTTGTACGCCGAATGCTGGAGGAGCGGAGTAAAGGGGAAGGGCGTAAAGGATTAAAGGAAGCTACCGGACGAAATTCACTGAGGCAGGATATGTCTGGCGGGAAGGAGGTGGTTTTGTAGGGCGCGGCCGCAGGTGCTCCCCCCCGACCCCCCGAAGGGGGGAGTTTGTTGGCCCCCCGACCCCCAAAGGGGGAGGAGCGAGGGAGGTCGGATGTGTGATGTCAGATGTCAGATGTGGATGTGCGATGTCGGAGGTGTGATGTTAGACGTAAATGCCGCAGTCCCCCGTTCTTTTTTTCGGTAATTGCGTGGCTGGTCTTGGACAATCGGGGAATATGAAATATCTTTTCCGCCGGTGAGCTTACTTACCCACTGCCGAACCACCCGCCAACACCCGCCCGAAAACTGTTTCGACGCATGGAGGGCGAAGCCGTGGGGGGGGGGGTATTCCGTAGGGATTCTGTATTGGAGCTTGCCCCAGGATACATTTCGGCCATTTTTTTGGGGGTAAGGGTGGGATATTTGAGAGGGAGGTGGTACATTGGCGGTTGTTCCATCTTTTCAAAAGGGGTGTTGCCTCTTGCGGAGTGGGAAAGAAGATATGACTGGGTTGAACACTTTACCTAATGTTGGATTGCGAGTGGCGTCGGGATTGAATTGTGGATATGGGGTATATTCAGAGGCTACTCTGTCACCGAGACATCTTCCTGCCCACCCGATATTCGTATATCAGATCTGCTTGGTTAGCATTGTTAGCCCGTCGGACAGGTCTTTTGGAAAGCGAAAAGCGCAACTGAGATACAAGGATGTTGTGGATAAAAAATTAGAAGTAATAAGCAAGAAGAAATGAACCTACTTAGATACTATAAGGATGACGGAAGCCTGGTGGAAGTAAGTCTTGCCGAAGTTGAGGCTTGGCTTTTAGATCCAAATAAGAAAAATGAATTAGCTGATTTCATTTTTAGCAGGCTTTACTACCGATATATTAAACCTTTTGAATTCAGGTCGAAAAGTGTAATCAAAAATAAAACTTCTGGAAAAAATGTGAATGAATATTCTTTACTATATAAGAATGGGTTCTCAGTAATGGCAAATTGTTGTTTACTAATAGAGACTCTGGAAACCTTTCTAAGGGGGTGGGAAAATTCGTCCAATAAAAGCGAAGCTGCATTTTTAAAATTCTTTTCGAGAGATAAAAATTTTAAAGAATTTGCTGTGGATGATATGCCAACAATATTTTATAAGTCAATAAGATGTGGAATACTTCATCAAGGTGAAACAACTAATGGGTGGCGAATAACAAGAGATGAGAGGAAATTAATCTTGGATACGAATAGTAAAGAAATAAATGCGTCTAAGTTCTTAGGGCAGCTAAAACAATCAATAACAGATTATAAAGATGAATTATTGAAGGCTGATTGGAATGATGAAATTTGGAAAATGGCCAGGAATAAATTAAAATCAATCGTGAAAATATCCAAATCTTAGACCATACAAAGAAATCTGGTCTATAGTCATGCATATAAGTTCACATTGGTTAAATTTTGGTAAGATGTGCGCAAATCGTTCGGAGTAAAGCTTAATTACACAACAATTGATATCCTTGCAATTAGATTAAGGAAAACATATGATGTTCTAAATTATGTTTCCCGTTGAGTCGAAATTCAATACTTCACATTTAAATAAAATAAAGTGGAAAACGAAACCAAAGAAGGCGAGGCTAATCCTAAAAAAATACTAGGTAATCCCACCAAAGACTTATTTGTATTCATATTAACCAGGGATCTCAGTGTGATAGACGCAATCAATGATTTGATAGATAATTCTATTGACGGAGCAAAAAGGATGAGACCTGGTGGAAATTATCATGGTTTAGAAATTAATCTCGTCATTAATGAAAGGGAATTCAAGATTGAAGATAACTGTGGAGGAATTCCAATTGATGTAGCGAGGAAGTACGCATTTAGGTTTGGTAGGCCAAAAGAGATGGCTAATACAGAATATTCTATTGGCCAATTTGGAGTTGGTATGAAGCGGGCATTTTTCAAACTTGGAAAAGCCTTTTATGTCGAAAGCACAACCCCAACATCAGATTTTGCAATAGCTGTAACTATAGATGAATGGCTTGGTCAAAAAACTGATGAAGGTAGAGATGACTGGAGTTTTGAATTTAACGATGATTTTAAAGAAAATATAGTAAATATAGCACAAAAGATAGGAACAAAAATTGAGATCAGCCCTTTAAATGATGATATATCTAAATATGTTTCAATGAAGACGTTCGAAGATGATTTAATTAAAGAAATTGAGTCAAAACACATGGAGAATATTTACAAGGGCGTTGTAATTAGGGTGAATGGTATTAAACTAAAATCATTAAGGCCGGAATTTTTAGTCTCTAAAGAGTTGCCTTTAACTAAGTTTAATAAAAAATTTGACAATGGGGTAGATTTAGAAATAATATGTGGTGTTAGCTTGCCAAAGGAAGATAAGGGAGGGTGGTACATATTTTGCAACGATCGATTATTGCTTGGACCAGAAATTACCGAGCTTACGGGTTGGACTGGAAAAGGTGGAGTCGGAGTAGCACATTATCATCAGCAATATTGGAGGTTTAGAGGAATTGTATATTTCAAGTCTGAAGATTCATACAAACTACCTTGGAATACTTCCAAAAATAATATAGATGCGAGTTCACCAATTTTTCTTTATGCTAGGGGGCGAATGATTGAAATGATGCGACCTTTAATAACATTTTTAAATTTAGCTAAAAAAGATAATGAGACCAATGACGATGGAAGTGAAAAAGAGTACAAACCTTATCAAATGATGCTATCGGAGGCTAAAATAGTGGAGTTGAAAAATATTAACTCAGCTCCAACAGTTTCTGTTTTCAAAGTTCCAAAAAAGGAACAACCTGTATCGGATATTGAAACACATATTACCATCAGTTACAAGAAACCCAAATCCATTGCAGATAAACTAAGGACTCTAACTAATACCTCATCGTATAGAGAACTTGGGGAGTATACTTTTGATTATTATATTAATATAGAAGAAGTTGACAATGAGTAAGAATGCTCGTCAAATTGATTATAGGCTCCGCCTAGGAAAGTATGTTGAAAGAAGAATGATGTGCACTGCATTTCAAAAGCTTTCACTATTTTACCCACTGTCAAAATATAAGTACATTGGGTTTGGCGCTTACTATTTTTCAGATTTTTATCTATTTCATAAAGAACTAGGCATTGAAAAAATGTTGAGCATTGAAAAAAGTAATTCAAATGAAGTTAAATTGCGGTATGAGTTTAACAAACCATTTAATTGTATTGATATAGATTTTCGCGAAAGTTCAATTGTTCTTCCAGAAATTGAGTGGGATACTCCATCTATAATTTGGCTAGATTATACATCTTGTCTGACATCAGATATTGTAGCAGATATCGCTACAACCCTTAGAAGATCGCTTTCTGGAAGTATCATATCTTTTACATTAAAAATCGACTCAGACTTCTATAAGGACAATGAGAGCATTGATTCACCCATAAAAATTTCTGAGACCCAAGTTTATGTTAATAAAGTAGGCAAAGAATATGCTCCTCGTGAAATAAGTAAAAAGGATTTAACTCCAAAATTTTTACATACAGTCTACACTAGGACTATAAATAACATTATTAGTAAAATATTATTTGAAAGGAATGCCTCATCTATGGGAGAGAACATTGAGTGGGTTCAGTTATTTAATTTTAAATATGCTGATGGTGTAACCATGTATACAATTGGAGGTATCCTTGTCCAGGGAGAATCTCATAAAGCCCGGTTAGATGATATTGATTTTGATCGACTACAATTTATTAGAAGAGGCGAGGAACAATTTGAAATAGCAATTCCTAATTTGACAATAAAAGAGATAAAATATTTGGAAGGGATAATGCCATATGGTATTAATGCTGATGGCTCCATTAAGGGAGAATATAAAGTAAAAGGTAATGACCCCAGTATTCCAACAAATGACATTTTAAATTTTGCGAAAATTTATAAATATTTTCCAACTTTTACCGAGTCGAGACTATAATGAGCGAAGTTAAATTTATTGATTTATTTGCAGGAGCCGGAGGTTTCGGACTTGGGTTTTCAATGGCTGGGTTGAGGCCAATTTTATCATTGGAGAAAGATAAGTTTGCAGCTGAAACTATTATGTTTAATTGCCAGCACAAAGTAGTAAATGATGACGTACTAAATTATACTACATCTCGTAGTATAAAAAAACAAGTAGATTTAAATCCCGACGTAATAATTGGAGGGCCACCTTGCCAAGGCTTTAGTGTGGCTGGAAGTAATCGTAGTACAAAATTTGATGCAAGAAATAATTTTCCACTTGTTTTCTTGGAATGGGTTTCCGTGTTGAAGCCTAGAATGTTTGTCATGGAAAATGTACCTGGTATACTTACTACATATAACGAGAGAGGATCGAAAATAATTGATTCTATTAGACACAAGGCTTTTAAAATTGGCTACAATGTCGCGATATGGAAGTTAAATGCAGCAAACTTTGGAGTTCCCCAAAGAAGAATACGGGTGTTTATTATAGGTTATAAAGGTGATATTGCACCTGAACCACCCAAAGCAAAGTATTTTGACAACACTACTGAAGAAGAAAACTTATTTAATCTTAAGCCAGCAATTACTGTTGGGGATGCCATTCTAGATCTTCCTGTAATTTATGCTAAAGAAGGCCAAGAGACTATGAAGTACACCATAAATAGTAATTTAAGTAGTTACCAAAAGTGGGCTAGGAATAATTCAAAATTAGTATATAATCATGTTGCAATGAAGCATACGCCTCGAATGATTCAAAGGTATCAAGCACTGTTAGAAGGAAAAGATGAATTGCCAGACGAACTTAAAGTGAGGAAGAGAAACGGCAACGGTGAGCTTTCAAAGAGCCTTTTTAATAGCAATTATCGCCATTTAAGTCCAAATTTAGTCTCATATACCATCCCTGCATCATTTTATTCAAGTTTCGTACACCCTACTCTTCCTAGAAATATAACAACCAGAGAAGCTGCACGTCTTCAATCATTTCCAGATACGTATTTCTTTAAGGGGCAAAGAACTTTGATCTCTAATAAATTACTTACAAGGCAAGGAAAAGAAGATCAAATTGGGTTGAGTCAATACAATCAAGTTGGAAATGCAGTTCCACCTTTACTTGCGTGTTCTATTGCAGAAGCGTGTATTGATTTCTTAAAGAAAGAGTAATGCGTCAAATATTAAATCGACGTACAGCCCATAACAAAGTTTCCGCCCACTCGCTTTTCCTCAAGTATTGGGAGGGGGGAGATTATCAAAAGTAATGGTGAACCAGCAAGTAACGTTACCAGAGAAAGTAGCTAAGCGCCGTCACGTATTTCTCTAGTTTTTTCGAATACGCAACACTTCGCCGAACCAATCTGCTCACCAGTGCTGATTCGCCCTTGAATCTATTCGATGTATCCGCGTTTCTCTTTGTTGATCCAGTGGCTTTCATCTACGACGAACTTTCTGTTACAATCTTTACAACGGAAATATTGCTTTTGGTGGTGAATTTTGCCATACATTATTATCTTGCAACTGGTGCAGGTAAGCATTCTTTCTGAGTTTTGTCGCCGCTAAGATAGTGAACTTGCCCAGTTGTCATCTTACCTCAGAGAGTGCCATTACTATTGATGAACCTTCCTTTTTTCTTTAAATAGCGAGGAGGAAAAAATAAAAAATCATCCGGTCGTATGTTGAATGGAAGATCTTACGATAATTTACTTGGTCAAAATTAAAATTTTATGAATACTCTTATAGCTTTTGACGAATCTGGAAATACGGGAGAAAATCTAGTTGATCTTAGTCAGCCATATTTCACTCTTGCATCTGTTAATTTTTCAAAAGAGGATCTAGAGAAGTTTGAAAATTTTTTCACGATCAAATCGTCTGAGTATCATTTTAAACAGTTAAAAAGAAATCAACGCCATCAGAAATCAATGCTAGATTTTTTTAACTCAGACTTGATATCAGATGTTAAAATGAAATATTCTGCATTTGACAAACAGTTTGCTACTACCTGTCAAATTGTGGATTTACTGATAGAGCCCATAATGTTTAAGGGAGGACTAGACTTGTATGAAGACGGAGCTGCATATGGATATGCATCGGTTTTGTATGCCCTTCTTAGTTCCGGTGTATACGGATCAAATGCATTACTAAATTTAAATGAGGCTTTTGTTAAAATGATGCGCAGTAAGACTGACGAAAGTAAAGCAAAATTCTATAATGTTATACTTGGTTTCCCTAAATCGATGAAAGACGATAAGTACATGGATATGTTTGTGCCCATTTTGAGTCAGCCAGAGGAAGTTTCAATGTTGGTTGATTCATATGAGAAATATCAGATTGATTTCACTTTTACTTCTTTTTTTATTTTAAATGGAAAATGGACGAATACGCTCAAACCTTCAAGGTATGATGTGTTGATTGACCATTCGAAACAGTTAGGTCATTTTGAAGAATTGATAAGCATTTCACGCTCCCGTGCTCTAATGGAAAACAGTAATTTCACTGGCCATCTAAGTGATGTAGAGTTTCCTATGGCAATAAACCAATTTTCATTTGTAAATTCAGAAACTTATATAGAAGTACAAGTAGCCGATTTAATTGCTAGTGCTGTAAATTTTGCTCTCGTGAATGCCAAGGACACAAAGAATCTCTTTGCAAAAGATCTAATGGATAGTCGACTATTTAGCTTGCCTGCGCACATTGTAGCATTTGACAAGGATTTTTTAGACAACATAAAAAATAGAGATAACTCAATGACCTATATTGCAAATAATCTTGGCGTAAGCCGGTCGAGATTCGGGATCTGACTCCCCGATGTAGCACATTAAATTATTAAAATTTAACACGAAGTAAGGGTATTAAAAGCTCAAAACCATATTTATTAAAGAATCGTAACTATTTAGGCATACTACTCTACATTTTTGACGATGGGGTGATTTCGTCCATCATCTAGACATAAATACCGTTCGATAAAGAGCTCAATCTTAGCACACCACGGG
>NZ_JACSIT010000137.1:1794-5527 GCF_014349155.1 Neolewinella lacunae | reverse complement strand
GGGTTGGCTACGCCACACTGCTCGAAGTACACTACCGGTTCAACGGCAGATACGTCCAGGTCTTCCAGCGTCGGGCGGTTGAAGATGATGCGGAATGAAGACGTTACGCTCTCGTTGGCTTCGCCAGCGGCCGTCGGGCAGACGGCGATCTCCGTAGCCGTGAAGGTGCGCGTCAGGATGACGTCTTCACACAGGGGGTCTTCGGCGTCGTAGGCCACCACGTCGTTGACGCACACCCGGATGCGGTCCGTGCAGCCGTCCGTGAAGGTCGGCAGCAGCGGCGTCAGGCCACCGGCCAGCAGGCGGGCCCGCAGCTGGGGGGCCATCGTACCCGCTACCGTCGTGCCAGCTACCGCACCGACCTGGCCGGATGCCGTAGCGCTGCGGTCGTTGGAGAATACTTCGTAGCACTTGCTGATGTTGGCCGGAAGCGTCGTCAGCGTGTTCGCGTCAAGGTCTACACAGAGCAGGTTCACGTCTTCTACTTCCGTGACAACCGCCGGCGGCGTCTTGTCTTCGGCGTTGACGATGCCCCAGCAGTTGTAAATGGCTTCTCCAGCAGTATTAAAGAGCGTAATCATGTAAGTATGCTCTCCACAAGTTGTTATCTCGTCGGTGGGTAATCCATCGATTTGAATAACATAGTCAGCTGCACATAGATAGTCGCCAGTCAATAACATAGAAGGGAGGAGAACCGCCCCACAATCTGCATCAAGAGTAATGTTAAGGTCCGCAATACAAGCTATTGTCAGCGGTTCTTCACAGTCCGACGGAGGAAGGGGTGTCACGGTTGGTTCATCTTCCACATTGCTGTCGTCATCCGATTCATCCGTCACCAGCATATCGTTGGGGTCCGTACCGGTCCCTAAAGCCTGGTTGGTTACACTGCCTGCGTCAATGTCAGCTTGTGTCACTGTATACGTGGCGCTGAATACCATACCCGCACCAGGCGCAAGGTCCAATGCGTCCCCCTCGCCGTCCAGGTCAGCACCGCCGCTCACGTAAGTCGGTACCGGGAGCGTGCCCGTACCCGTAAAGTCAATGGCTTGCTCCGTGACGGTGATGTCGTCCAGCGTCACGTTCCCTGTATTCGTCACCGTATAGGTATACGTGATTACTCTCGTGACGGCATTGTAGCTGCTCGTTTTGATCAGCCCCAAGTCTGGCGTCTGCTGAATCGGTGTCTCCGTCGGTTCATCTTCCATATTGTTGTCGTCATCAGATTCATCCGTAACTGGCAAGTCGTTGGGATCCGTACCCGTCACCAAAGCCTGGTTGGTTACCCTGCCTGCATCGAGGTCGGCTTGCGTCACCGTATACGTGGCGCTGAATACCATACCCGCACCAGGCGCAAGGTCCAATGCGTCCCCCTCGCCGTCCAGGTCGGCTCCGCCGCTCACGTAGGTCGGTACGGGGAGCGTGCCCGTACCCGTGAAGTCAATAGTTTGCTCCGTGACCGTGATGTCGTCCAACGTGACGTTGCCCGTGTTCGTCGCCGTGTACGTGTACGTGATTACCCCCGTCAGGGCATCGTAGCTGCTCGTTTTGATTAGCGCAATACCCGGCATCTGCGGTAGCGGCGTTACCGTCGGATCATCCTCTAGCGGACTGTCGTTGTCCGATTCGTCCGAAACCGATAGATTGTTAGGGTCGGTTCCCGTCGCCAAAGCCTGATTCGTTACACCACCGGCATCAATATCCAATTGCGTTACCACATAGGTAGCGCTAAAAACCATACTGCTATCTACTGCCAGGTCTAATGCATCACCATCGCCGTCAAGATCAGTGCCGCCACTCACGTACGTCGGTGCGGGCAGCGTGCCTGTCCCCGTAAAGTCTATTGGTTGCTCTGTGACTGTTATGTCGTCCAGCGATACAAAGCCAGTATTGGTCACAGTATAGGTATAAGAAATCACTTGTGTGGAGGGGTCATACTCAGCTGTTTTGACTATCGCAATTGCGGGAGCACAAGCATCTTCAATACAGCCATCAACATCTGTCATTCCAGCCACATCATCTAATTCATCTACCCTACAGTCAAAGCCATCGGGGTTTGCTGTCCACAAATAGTTTATGACTTCATCATCCGCCAAGATCGCCAATCCATTGCCGTCAATCGAATAAGTACCCACAATCCCAGCGTCATTTACCAAATAGCCGTCATCCTCCGCGATGCCATTATCCCAACCACACTGATTATTATCGAATACAATCGGTGCGCAAAGAGGGAAGGACACATCTGGCCGCAACTCAAAGCATAAATCCATTATTCTCACAGGAGCTGTGGATAAAAGAATTCGATTGTCTGGATTTGGCAACAAGTTGAATTGCACCCAGACACCTCCGCCACCCGTGAATTGAAAAACGGAACCGTATACATCATCACTCAGGTTGGTACCGCTGACGGTGTAGTCATTGAGCACGTTTTCAGAAGTAAAGTTTTCTAAAAAGCCAGCGTCATAAAAGAACCGGATGGTACTGGTATTAAGGTCAGGAGCATTATTTTCATCGTCAATCGACAACAAAAGAGGATAGCAGAGATTTCTTCCCTCCTCGCAATTGGTAAATTGAGGCTCCCCTATACTCCATTCCATTATACGCTGCGCAGAAAGTTGAACAGTCGTAAGTAAGAAGAGAAGAACCAATAGTAATTTTTCATTCATGGTAGTCATGATTTAAATCCTTATGAGATTAAGATTTGTTTGTCATTCAGCCCGGCAGCAGGCCTTTTATTCCATCTCGGTTAAAAAATTTTGGGAAGTGCCGCAGGTAAGCTTTTTTACTCCCTACGACACTTCCCATAGGCTTAGTCGCGTGGTACGCTACTAAACTTCGGTGAGTTCAATTGCCACAACTGGAAGTCCAAAGAACTTACATCACCGTCCATGTTGTAGTCCACTAAGTTGTACGTTCTAGCTTGTGGACCATTATTGATCCACTTGGACAAATCAGATGCGGTAATATCTGTATCTTCATTAGATGTTCCCGATTGGTCTCCATTGCCAGCAAACATTGCAAAGATGCCAGGCAACACCTCCTTTTGTCCTATAATATTACCCGCGTTGAAAGGATCATTCACATATGACTGTTTGTCCCGGAAATCATAGGACAGTTTATTGTCAACTACTGGCACTGGCTCATGCGACATCACAATCAGGTGGTTACGATGCTCAATGACGATGTAGTACTCCAGCGTTCCGTCAATAGCACAGCATTCAGTATTCACAAATTCTATGTGTCCGTCCTCAAAAAGAAGTCCAGCTCGTTGACAGATAGTTTGTGAACCATCAATCGGGTCTGTACGCAATGATACAAGCACCCAGTCTACAACCCCAGCAGGATACCCTGCATTGGCCTGCATACTTGATCCCCCGGAGTCGTAGCCAGTACCCTCATTCCCCTGATAATTCCACGGAGCAATGTTATAGGCTTGGCCCGCAGTGCCTAGAGCTGGTGTGTAAATGTTTCCACTAAAAGGATTTATACTGAACTGCCCCGGCAACAAACGAGAGTTATTTAAGGTCGTTCGCATATTGGTTTGGTATGCTCCGGTTTGAGGTATAATCAAACTTCCTTCTAAGAAAACAAAGGCTTCAAGCTCGATGCACAATGTTGTAACCGTTGGATCATCTTCGAGATTGCTGTCGTCATCCGATTCATCCGTCACCGGCATGTCGTTGGGGTCCGTTCCCGTTCCTAAGGCCTGGTTAGATACCCCGCCTGCGTCGATGTC
>NZ_JACSIT010000137.1:0-1733 GCF_014349155.1 Neolewinella lacunae | reverse complement strand
AGCGTGCCAGTCCCCGTAAAGTCAATGGCTTGCTCCGTGACCGTGATGTCGTCCAAAGTGACGTTGCCCGTGTTGGTCGCCGTGTAAGTGTACGTAATTACCCCCGTGACGGCATCGTAGCTGCTCATCTTGATCAGCCCCAGGTCGGGTGTCTGCTGAACCGGCGTCTCCGTGGGGTCATCTTCCACATTGCTGTCGTCATCCGATTCATCCGTCACCGGCATGTCGTTGGGGTCCGTTCCCGTTCCTAAGGCCTGGTTAGTCACTCCGCCTGCGTCGATGTCGGCTTGCGTCACCGTGTACGTGGCGGTGAATACCATGCTCGCACCCGGCGCGAGGTCCAATGCGTCGCCATCGCCGTCCAGATCGGCTCCGCCGCTCACGTATGTCGGTACCGGAAGCGTGCCAGTCCCCGTAAAGTCAATGGCTTGCTCCGTGACCGTGATGTCGTCCAAAGTGACGTTGCCCGTATTCGTCGCCGTGTAGGTGTACGTAATTACCCCCGTGACGGCGTCGTAGCTGCTCATCTTGATCAGTCCCAGGTCGGGCGTCTGCTGAACCGGCGTCTCCGTGGGATCATCTTCCACGTTGCTGTCGTCATCCGATTCATCCGTCACCGGCATGTCGTTGGGGTCCGTTCCCGTTCCTAAGGCCTGGTTAGATACCCCGCCTGCGTCGATGTCGGCTTGCGTCACCGTGTACGTGGCGGTGAATACCATGCTCGCACCCGGCGCGAGGTCCAATGCGTCGCCATCGCCGTCCAGATCGGCTCCACCGCTAACGTATGTCGGTACCGGAAGCGTGCCAGTCCCCGTAAAGTCAATGGCTTGCTCCGTGACCGTGATGTCGTCCAAAGTGACGTTGCCCGTGTTGGTCGCCGTGTAAGTGTACGTGATTACCCCCGTGACGGCATCGTAACTGCTCATCTTGATCAGCCCCAGGTCGGGTGTCTGCTGAACCGGCGTCTCCGTGGGGTCATCTTCCACATTGCTGTCGTCATCCGACTCATCCGTCACCGGCATGTCGTTGGGGTCCGTTCCCGTTCCTAAGGCCTGGTTAGATACCCCGCCTGCGTCGATGTCGGCTTGCGTCACCGTGTACGTGGCGGTGAATACCATGCTCGCACCCGGCGCGAGGTCCAATGCGTCGCCATCGCCGTCCAGATCGGCTCCGCCGCTCACGTAAGTCGGTACCGGAAGCGTGCCCGTCCCCGTAAAGTCAATGGCTTGCTCCGTAACCGTGATGTCGTCCAGCGTCACGTTGCCCGTGTTCGTCGCCGTGTAGGTGTACGTAATTACCCCCGTGACGGCTTCGTAGCTGCTCATCTTGATCAGCCCCAGGTCGGGTGTCTGCTGAACCGGCGTGTCCGTGGGATCATCTTCCACGTTGCTGTCGTCATCCGACTCATCCGTCACCGGCATGTCGTTGGGGTCCGTTCCCGTTCCTAAGGCCTGGTTAGATACCCCGCCTGCGTCGATGTCGGCTTGCGTCACCGTGTACGTGGCGGTGAATACCATGCTCGCACCCGGCGCGAGGTCCAATGCGTCGCCATCGCCGTCCAGATCGGCTCCGCCGCTCACGTATGTCGGTACCGGAAGCGTGCCAGTCCCCGTAAAGTCAATGGCTTGCTCCGTGACCGTGATGTCGTCCAAAGTGACGTTGCCCGTATTCGTCGCCGTGTAGGTGTACGTAATTACCCCCGTGACGGCGTCGTAGCTGCTCATCTTGATCAG
>NZ_JACSIT010000136.1:54110-55291 GCF_014349155.1 Neolewinella lacunae | reverse complement strand
TAGCGAAAGGGTAAGCTTACGTGGAATTTGTCGTTCCATGGAAGTGAGCATGACTTGGCTGATGAACTTTGCGGCTTCAATCTGGGAGCAAACGCCGGACAATTTGGGAGTAGATTACGAGCTCCTAGAGAATCTGAGTGATGAAGAGCTACAATCCGTTGAAATTCAATTAGATGAGATGTGGTCTTTCGTCGGCTGCAAGAAAAACAAGCGTTGGATTTGGGTAGTCTATTGCCCAGCGATCAAGCAGGTTTTGGCCTTTCATGTTGGAGGTCGAGGCAAAGCGGACGCCGAAAAAATGCTAGATAAGCTCCCGCAACGGTTAAGAGATCACTGCCAGTTTGCTACCGATTACTGGGAGGCATACTACCAGACGATACCAAGTGACCAGCATCATCCGAGTAAGGCGCTTACTTTTTTCATTGAAGGTTATTTTACGGGCGTCAGAGCAAGGGTAAGTAGATTGGTTCGGCGCAGTGTCGCTTTCTCGAAGAAGCTAGAGAACCATGTGGCGGCCATTGGCTACTTCCTCTGGCAGCGAAACTTGATGGCTCACCATTACTATTGATACACCGCCCCTCAATCTAATGGGGCTGTGCGATCTTGATGTACCAAGTTTTACCCAAGTAAATCGTCGTTTCCGTATCCTTGAGGTTACGCCATTCAAGATTCCGACAAAGGGCTCAATCACGATAGCTATTGACTCAACAGGAGTAAAAGTTTATGGTGAAGGCGAGTGGAAATGCCGTAAACATGGATGGAGTAAGCGTCGTACGTGGCGAAAATTGCACTTAGGCGTCGACCCAGAAACTGGGTTTATTCATTGTCACACGACAACGACAAACTCCGAGAGCGATGAGTCACAAGTGGACGATTTATTAAATCAAGTGAAAGCTCCTATTGAAGAAGTTTATATGGATGGTGCATATGACGCTCAAAGCTGCTATGATGGATTGATCGCCCGCAACATTACCCCGGTTATTCCGCCCCAAAAAGGAGCTGTGGAGTGGTATTGGGAGGAAGAAAATGATTACCCCGATTATCCTCGCAACGTAGCGGTAAGGCGAGTTAATGAAATTGGCCGAGCCGAATGGAAGAAAGAAGTGGGCTACCACCGAAGAAGCCTTTCGGAGACGGCGATGTTTAGATACAAAGCTATTTTTGGGAGCCAACATTATTCA
>NZ_JACSIT010000136.1:52242-54058 GCF_014349155.1 Neolewinella lacunae | reverse complement strand
GACAGCCTTTGGTATGCCAATTTCTAAAATTAAAATTGATTAATTTGTAATAACCGCAGCGTAAGCTTTACCCAAAATCTTCATGCAACAACGCCTTCCAGTATAGTAAAGTTGATGTTTGTTGCCGATTAAAAAAAGGTAATAGCCTTGGTCTTCAGCGGATAGTTTTTGCGCTGGGAGCCGGCCGCAACCCAACAGAAAGAGCACAATAAAGGGCAGCAGAAAAAAATTACTGACGCGTCGGAACGGTTGGGGTAATTTTGATTCTGGGGTTAAGCCCAGTGGCGCTGAAGTGTCTAAAGGGGTTGGATGCATGGGTATTTTTATTTTGGTTGGGGAGGTTACTAAACTGACTTTCATGGAAGAAGGGAGAGTTTCATTTAGACCTACGAATTCTTGTGCAGTGTTTATTGTGCGTCTGAATGTAAATTTATGGGCTATGAATATGCGCTGGGTGCGGCCAGCCTCTCTACCTACTACTTAAACGAATAAAGAAATCTTCAAATTCTAACCTTGAACCATTGATGTGCGCAGCAACATTATCAAAAATAATTTTATCGCCATTCAAGGCTTTATTTTCAAGGTACGATTCAAATTGCGAAGGGAACTTATTGCCAGAGACATACCTACTTTTGATTATTTTTTCACCACGAACTATCCTTATACGAAAGCTTTTGACGACAGGGGCACTAATACTTGGGGTCTCACTGTATACTCTTAGGCCAGTGCTAGCCGCTAGCCCATGCTGTTTAATTGCGTGTTCATCACCCGATAAAAAAATAAAAAATCCATTCTCTTCTGCGGGCAGTACTGGGCTTGCACTTCTTTGGCAAGAATAGAGAATCAAAGTTAGGGATAAAAATATTAGTTTCACAACCCAACTATTTATTGACCGGAATTGGCTTTGATACTTTAGGGCCCTTCTCTCCTCCTGACCAAACTTGGTATGTACTGACTGGTTTTCCATTTTTGTCAAAATTTGTAAAAGTTATCAAATCAATCCCTCCTGAATAAGACTTCATGTCAGTGTCTCTCGTGAAAACCCCTGAAACGAGGGCTTCTTGCTCAAGTGCAAATTCATGGGACTTCAAAAATTCTTGTGAAGGTTTACCCGGATCCTCGCCTTGACCTTGTCTAATGACTCCAAGCAGGCCTTGTACGACTTGGCGGTCATACTGTTCAGCAAAAAAATGAACGTAGTGGGACAGTGCACTACGAGATCCTTTCATGTTATCTGAATAAGCACTAAAATCACTTGGGTCAAATTCTCTTGAATCATAGCTTTCGAAGTTTATACTTTTATCATTGTTAGCCAATCGTACAGTGATCTCATCCTCATTGTTAGCATAACCACTAATAATATCAAAAGCTACCTGCTGCTCTTCATTCAATGCTCCTGTTTGCTCAAGTATTAATCTGGAACCCCCTCCAGAAGAAAAACTTGCATTTACATTTCCACCAAATAGGGTATTTATTTGGTTAATGAAAAATTCGCGATCCTGAGCGGATCCTGCAAGGACTATAATATATTCTCCATTTGGATCAATAGCATTAATGGGATTGTTCGCTACATAATTATACGGAGAAAAATTTGCGTATTCTAACGCAAGCGGATCCACCGCCAACCACCGCCCCACCGCTGGATCATACCACCGCGCGCCATAATCAGACAAGCCCAACTCCTCCGCAAACTCCTTCCCATTATACTTATACGCATACCCTCCAGCCCCGGAACTCCGGTCTGCATTGACCATCCCGAAGGGGTAGTAATCCAGCACCGACTGTACGGTCACTGCGCCCGTGGGGCTGGTGCGGA
>NZ_JACSIT010000136.1:0-50518 GCF_014349155.1 Neolewinella lacunae | reverse complement strand
TTCAGCGCGCGCCCTTCCTCGTGGTAGATGGCCGTGGCTTGTTGGTTGCTATACTCGATCTCGCCGAAATAGTCGCGCCGGGGGGCACCGCCCGCCGGGGTCTGGGTCAGCTTACTGCCGCCCGCGCCATACACGATGCTGTGGGTACCTTGGGGATTGACGATGGCGGTGGGGAGGTTCAAGTGATGGGCAGATTTGAAGGGCAAACGATGGACCAGACCCGGGTGGTATGACCGGCCCATCCTCCCCCATCCCCAAATCCTAAGAATCCTCATCCAGACAATGCGTACAGCCCCCAAACGTTAAAAAACGACAATTGTAGTACTCCCCCTTGCGCAGTATTACACTTGTAGTATATCTTTGGCCCAAACTACTGCCCCATGCCTGATTTGCCGATGCCTTCGGAGGCCCAATTGGAGATTCTCGACCTGCTCTGGCAGCAACAACCCGCTACCGTCCAGGACCTGCACGAGCGGCTGGCCGACCGCCGGCAGGTGAGCTACAACACCGTACTCACCCAACTGCAGCGCATGGCCAAAGCCGGTTTTGTGCTGCGCAATACCGAGCAACGCACCCACACCTACGTCGCCGCCCTGCGCCGCGAGCAGGTGGAGCACCGCCTGTTTGACCGCCTGGCCGACACCGCCTTCGGAGGCAGCAAAATCAACCTGGCCCTGCGTGCGCTCGGCAACGAAACCCCCACCGCGCAGGAGCTGGACGAACTGCAAGAATGGATCAACCGCCAAAAGAAATAAGCCATGGCCCTCCCCCCTACCCTCCTGCCCCTCGCCACGGCCTTCGGACTGGCCCTCTTGCACAGTCTCTGGATTGGCGGACTCCTCTACGCCGCCGTACGGGCCATTTTTCCGCTGCTGGGCAGCCCCGCAGCGCGGCACAACGTGGCCTACTTCGCCCTCTGCCTGCTGGCCGTGGGTTTTGGCCTGAGCTACTACCTCGTTTACGAGCCCAACCCCGTATGCGAACCCCTCGACGCCCTGGCCGCAGCGCCGCCCGACCTATTACTAATGGCCAGCACCGCGCCGCCCAGCACCTGGTTGGAGTGGTTCGAGGACCAAATCCCGACCTTCGCCCCCTGGCTTTCCCTACTCTATTTCTTAGGTCTGCTGCCCGCAGCGCTTTACCTCGTCCGCGACCAGCAACGGGTCGATACACTGCGCCGCACCGGGCTTAGCGACTTACCCGGCGCCTGGGCCGAGCGCCTGGGTACCGAGCTGGCCAGCCACCCGCTCACGCGCCGCGTCCGTTGCCACCTGAGCACCCGCGCCGGGGAGGTCATGACGCTGGGGTTTTGGTCGCCCATCGTCGTTTTTCCCGTCGCTTTGGTCAATGACCTGACGCCCGAAATGGCCCGCACCATCCTGCTGCACGAGATCGCCCACCTGCGGCATTTCGACCACTGGCTGAACTACCCCCAGCAAGTGCTGCGCACCTTCTTTTTCTACCACCCGGCCGCCTACGCGCTCAGCCAGCTCATCGATCAGGAACGGGAGCACCGCTGCGACGATTGGGTAGCCGCCCGCTGCGAAGACCGCCGCACTTACGCCACTGCCCTGGTCACCGTCGCCCGGGCCTCCCATTATCCCCAAAATTCTTTAGTTATGAGCGCCACCAAGACGCCTTTTTCCGCCCGCATCCAACGCATTTTTGTCGGGGAGCAACGCCACCAGGAGGGCAAAATCCTATTCTCCGGCCTCCTTTTTCTGCTGCTCGGTGCCGGCCATTTCAGCGTCCTCCATTTGGGCGCTGACGCAGGTGCAGTGGACTGCCAAGACAGCAAAGTAAGTCCAATCAACACCCCCACGCCGCCCCCGGCAAGTTCCCTGGCGACCCTGGATTCCGTACCCGCCCCAGCTGCTACTCCGGCCCCCGAACCCGCCAGCAGCAGCGCCCCGGCCCCGGCACCCGTCGCCCCCGACCAGAACCCCTGCGCCGACGCTCCCACGCCGCCCGATTCCCAAGACCCCCGCAGCCGCGCCCTCTACGAACGGGCCCTGAAAAAATACCAGGCCGAACACGGCATCACCCCGCCCCGCAATTCCGCAACCTGGGGATCTATCGGCGTAGCGCCCAACGCGCCCTACCCCGCGCCACCCGCACCTCCCAGCCCCTGCCTGAGCGTCGCGCCAACACCTCCGCCCGCCCCGGCTCCCCGCGTCGGCGTCGTCGTGATGGCACCGCCCGCGCCCCCCGCGCCACCGGCCCCGCCCCGGGTGCGCGGCAGCCAGTCTGGACTACAATCCGTCCCCCAGTTCAAACTCCTGGCACCCGGCGTACTGCATAGTGGCCCTACCGACACCATCCCGCCCCGCCGCAGCGGCCAACTGAAGGGACAAGCCACCAACAACAACGCCGTACGCATCGTCACCCCCAACCCCAACACCGAAAACGTTGTCTTTCTCGTCAATGGCGTTGCCGTCGCCAGCCCCAACACGGTAAACCCTAATGACATCGCCGAAATCAACGTCATCAAAGACCCGGAACAACTCGCCCTGCGCGGCTACGCCGGCAAAGAAGGCATCGTAGACATCCAGCTCAAAAAAGGCAGCGTCTCTCCCACCCTGCCCGTCACCCGCCCTTCCACCCCGGTAAGCCCAGATGCCCCCTTCGCTACCGCAGAAAAAATCGCCTACTTCATCAACGGTCAGCGCAGCACCGAAAAAGAAGTCAACGCGCTCGATCCCGACAAAATCACCCAGATCGAGGTCTACAAAGATCAAAAGACCCTTCGTGCCCGCAAGCTCAAAGGATACGATGGCATTGTGGAGGTGCGGACCAGGAAGTGAATGAGCGAATGAGTGAGCACGAAGTACTGCGCAGCAAATGAGTGAATGCGTGAATGAGTGACCGCCGTAGGCAGCAGCGTAGCTAATGGCTGCCGCACGGGACACGCTGCCGCTGAGCGAATGCGTGAATGAGTGACCGCCGTAGGCAGCAGCGTAGCTAATGGCTACCGCACGGGACACGCTACCGCACGCGACACGCTGCCGCACGGGATGGGTGTGACATTTATGAATTTTCATCTTTCGCAAAAGCCAGCGCAGTTACGTGCAGCAGTAAGTCACGCGAGGGGCAGCAGCGCAGATATTGGGTTCCTTAGGTTAGGCGTATTACCGGATATAAATGACATGAAGAATAAGAAGTCCGTTTTCCTGTTCCTGATGGCAGCCATGCTGGGTATATATTTTGGCCAAGCAGATATATTCGGCGTAATGCAAAGCCTACTGATTCTTTTTTTCATTGGATTCATTGGCTTTATCGCATTAATTTCCGGGCTTTTTAACAACAACTCCAGGGTCATTAAAATAAGTGGCTTAATGATTTTATTAGCCATCACCTCATGCATTAGCACTTCATCTACCAACTTCATTAAAATCACTGCCAAGAACAATACGGCGGAGCAAATAATCCTAGACCTAGCACATTACAAGGATCTACACGGCTCCTACCCAAACGACTTGCAAGCCATAGGGTACGAAGTGGACGTCTTCAGTTACCGAACGGATTCAGCTACTTCAGAATTCCGGTTGATGTACTTAGTTGATGGATGGCACTTTAGAGATTATTCCAGTAAAACCGAAAATTGGCGCGAAGGAGATTAGGAGAAAAACGAAAAGACAACATGGTTAAAGTGACTACCTTTTGGCAACACACCATACACTAGACGCTAGCGAGGTCAACTAACAACTCCCTCGCCTGCCACGTGCGGTAGCCATTAGCTACGCTGCTGCCTACGGCGGTCACGCATTCACTCCTTAAACCCTGCACAAATCTTAGCAAAAAGCGTCCGGGCGTGCCCTTCTTCCGCTTCTGCGCTCCAGCCGGCGATGTGGGGGGTAAGCACGGTGTGATCGCTTTGGCGGAGGTACTGGAATGGAGCGGGCAGGGCGTCGGGTTCGAGGTGGACGAAGCTTTGCTCTTCGTACTCGTGGACGTCCAGCGCAGCGCCTAAGATTTTGCCGCTTTGCATGGCCGCTACTAAGTCGGCGGTATTGACGGCCAGGCCCCGCGCGGTATTGATGAGGTAGAAGGGTTTGGCGAAGGCGTCAATCCAATCGCGATTGACGTAGTAGTGGTTGCCCTCGAGAAAGAGGTGGAGGGAAACGACGTCGGCTTCCGCCTGGATTTGTTCGAGGCTGGCGGCGGCAGCGAATTGGTCGCCGTAATCCTGGCGGAATTTATCGTGCGCCAGTACCCGGCAGCCGAAGCCTTGCAGGCGGCGTGCGGTCATTTGCCCCATGTTGCCGTAGCCGATGAGCCCCACGGTGAGGCTGCCGAGTTCCGTCCCGACGTTGCCGCGGCGGACCCAACTCCCCTCCCGCACCTGCCGATCGGCCCGCCCCAAATGGTTGAGCAGCATGAGCAGCATCCCCACGGTATGCTCCGCCACGGTGTGTTTACTGCCTTCCGGACTGTTGAATACGGTGATGCCCTTGCTGCGGGCGTAGTCGAGGTCGATGTGGTCCGTCCCCACCCCCCAGCGCGCGACGAACCTGAAGTTTGGTCCCGCGGCATCGAGCAGCTCCCGGTCGATGTTGAGCCGGGAGCGGACCATGAGCCCCTGGTAGTTCTTCAGCTCCGTCAGTACTTCGGCCCGGGGCAGGGCGCTGAGGTCAGCAACGGTATGGCCGGCGGCTTCGAGGGCCTCGCGGAGGAAAGGGTGGGCGGCCTGGTCGATAAATGCGATGTTCATGGGGCAAAGGTAGCTTGGAGGGCGTTTTTGGAGCTTCGCTCAATTTTTGAACCACTAAGAACACGAAGAGGGACTAAGAGAGCTTCGCTCTTTTTTGAACCACTAAGAACACGAAGAGGGACTAAGAGAGCTTCGCTCTTTTTTGAACCACTAAGAACACGAAGAGGAACTAAGAGAGCTTCGCTCTTTTTTGAACCACTAAGAACACGAAGAGGGACTAAGAGAGCTTCGCTCTTTTTTGAACCACTAAGAACACGAAGAGGAACTAAGAGAGCTTCGCTCTTTTTTGAACCACTAAGAACACGAAGAGGGACTAAGGGATTTTGCCCTTAGTGTAACTTAGTGCTCTTAGTGAACTTAGTGGTTCAAAAAACGCTCCGCAGGAGCCCTACGCGTGGAGCCCTAAGGCTGCCGGAGGAAGGCCTCCGTCCAGTCCCAGTCGGCGGCGCGGAGACGGAGCAGGTAAGTGCCGGCGGGGAGGTCGTCCACCGCTAGTTCAACCTGGTTGGCACCTGCGGCCGCGCCCAAACTGCCCTCGCGAACGAGCTGCCCCCAGGCGTTGTAGACGTGCCAGGAGACGGTGGCTGGATTGGGCTGTTGCCAGGTGAGTTGAAGCGGCCCATTCTGGTGCGGATTGGGGAAAAGGCGGGCGGCGCGTTCGTTGCTGCCTGGCCAATCCACCCGGCGGATGGGGCTGTTGCTGCGGGTGACATCGTAATCCACGGCGGTGATGCGGTAGTAAGCCAGGGGCGCGCGGACGGTGGTGTCGAGCAGCGTGTAGTCGGCCAGCGGGCGGTTCTGCGCAGGCAAGGTACCGATGGGTGAAAATGCGTCGCCGTCGGTGGAGCGAAAGACTTCAAAATGGCTGACGCCCGCTTCGGCGGCGGTGGACCAACGCAGGCTGGCCGCGTCTTTACCCAGCGGCCGGGCGCTGAAGGTGACCCAATCAAGCGGCAGCAGACACTGCCCGGCCCCGTTGCCGCAAACGATGCGTACTGTGTAATCTTCTACTTCGCCGAAGGCGGAGCCGCAGGGGCTGTTGAAGGTTTCGGAGTAGACGGCGCGCACCCGCAGCGTAGTGACGCCCTCGGCGGTGCCGGGGGGCACGGTGAAGGTGCCCGTGCCCTGGTGGTTGGCGTTGGGCACGGTAAAAGCAATCGCTTCGCTGGCATCGAACGTGCCGCTGCGGTCGTAGTCGATCCAGGCGTGGAGGCGATCGATGCCGAAAGAAAAGCCCAGGCCGGCGGTGATGGTGTACTGGTTGCCGATGGTCAGGTCGGTGCTGATGCTGCGGAAATCGGAGTAGTTGGTTTGCCCGGAGGCGTTGTCGATGGTATTGAGGCCCACGTAATCGAGGTAATCGGCTCCGGTGCCGGCGGCGCCTTCGGCGAAGCAGTAGCTCAGGTTGGCCACGCCGCCCGAGCAGCCGCAGTTGTTGTCGTAGGTCTCGCCGGAGGAGAAGGCGTCGCCGTCGTCGCAGGGCGTACCGATGAGGCTGTTCTGAAAGTTGGGGCAGAAGTCGAGCACGTCGCAAACACCGTCGTTGTCTCCATCGGGGGAGGACGGGGTGCAGGACTGGATATTGATGGCCGCCTCGAGCACGCCCCGGCCGTGGGTGCCCACGCGGATCAACTGGGCGGCGTACTGGATTTCGATGTCTTCCACGCGGGTGTTGGGCAGGTTGCCGTAGGCCAGCCAGTCGGTAAGGCTGGGATCGCGGTAAAAGACGCCGACGTCGGTGCCGACGAAAATGGCCCCGGGGACGTCGTGGTAAAGCTCCAACGCACCGGTGGAAACGTTGGGGAGGCTGCCGCTGATGTTGGTCCAGGTGGCCCCGGCGTCGGTGGAGACGAATACTTTTTCGCCCGTCGTGTAGCCGGCGGTGGAGATGTAGACTTTGTCGATGTCGGTGGGGTCGGCTTCGAGGTCGGAGATATTGCCAGCGGGCAGGTTGCGGGTGATCCAGGTGTCGTTGAAGGTATTTTTAACGTAGAGGCTGCCGCCCGCCACGGCGTAGATGCGTTCGGGGTTGGCGGGGGAGATGGACAATTCCTCCAGGTTGCCGCCGCCGGCCAGTTCCCCGCTGATGGCCTTCCAGGAGCTGCCCCGGTTTAAAGACTCGTACACCCGGCGGAAGCCCGCGATGAGGCGGTTGGGGCTGGCGGGATCGATTTTGTAGGGGGTTTCCCAGGCGCCGTCGTAGTTCACCGCTGCGGGTTTGATGCCGGAATTGGAGCCATTTTGCCAGCGGTTCATGCTGCCGAACTGGTAAGACCAGTAGCGGATGCCCGCGTCGGTGGGGTCAATTTCCTGGTTCATGCCGTCGCCCGTGCCGGCGTACTGGAGCCAGTCGCCGTTGCTCTGGCGGAAGACGTTGCCGTTGTCCTGGGAACCACCGCCGACGATATTGGCGTCGGTTTGGGCCACGGCAATGTCGTAGTACTGCGTGATGGCCAGTCCGTCGGAAAGGTTGACGAAGTGGTTGGCGGAGATCAGGTAGCGGTAGAGGCCACCGTCGTTGCAGTAATAGACGGCGTCGGGTTCCAGGGGATTGACGAACATGTTGCGCTGATCGACGTGGATGAGCGGCAGGCCGTTGTTACCGAGCCAGTGGCTGATGGCAGAAAAAGTGGCTCCGCCGTCGTTGCTGCGGTAGGTATCGAAGTTGCCGGAGAGGATGATGTCTTCGTCGAGCGGAGCGAGGGTGAATACCTCGTTGCTTTCGGCGAAGGTCTGCGTAGTGGGAAAGGTGACCCCGCCGTCGGAGGATAAGTGGAGGGTTTGGCCGTGGCGGGCCCAGAGGCGGTCTGGGGCCAGGGGGTGGGTGGCGAGGAAGACGGATCCGCCGCCGAAGTTTTGCAGCTGGGTGAAGGAGTTTCCGCCGTCGGTACTGCGCAGCAGGCGGCCGTTGTTGGTGCCCACGTAGACCTGGTTGGGATTACCGGGTTGGAGGCGCACGTCGAAGCAATTATCGGGCAATACCTGGGCCACGGTAGTGAAGCCGTTGGTGGTACGGTAGACGCCGTTGGCGGTAGCGACGAACATCCGCTGGGGGTTGGTGGGGTCGGCTTCCATCCAGTAGATCCGGACGTCGGAGGAAAAACTGAAGGCCAGGCTGGTGGGAGCCCAGGTGGTGCCGCCGTTGGTGCTTTTGTAGACCCCGATGCCGCTGGGGCCGTACCAAACGTGGTCGCTCACGGCAATGTAGAGGGTATTGGGGTTTTGCTGATCGACGATGATGGCGGAAACTGCCAGGAAAGGGAGCTCATCGCCCAGGGGAACGTAAGTCCGCCCACCATCTGTCGTGCGCCAAATGCCCCCGATGGCGGCACCGACGTAGAAGGTAAAGACGTCCGTAGGATGAAAGGCCACGCAGGTCGTCCGCCCCAGCCCAATCTGCACGCCGATGTAATCGGTGTAGTTGATTTCCGTCCAGGGGACGTTGGCGTAGGGGTTGAGCAGTTTTTCGTCGGCGGAAGTGGCTTTGCGGCCGTAAGCGGTGGGGTCGCCGAGGGTGCCGTCGGGGTTGAGGCGGCCCTTCCAGAAGGATTGCCAGCGCATGAATTTGACGTACTCGCCGTCGCGGTGGGGCCCACTGCTGAGGTCTTTGGGCGTCAGGCCAGGGTACTTGTTTTGGAAGTACCGCTCGCCTTCGGCCACAACCTGGGCGTAGTTGCGCGTGCTGCGCATGATTTGCTCCAGAGAATTTTGCCCAAAGGCGCTAGTGGTAAGGAGGAGAAGAGACGCAAAAAATAAACGGGACAGCCAATGTTTCTTCATGATGGGTGTGGGAAAGTTAATGCCCCAAAGATAATCGGCGAGGGGGACTATTCCGTTTAGCCGCGCTTTTGCTTGGGAGCTTCGCTCTTGCTTTGAACCACTAGGTACAGGAAGAGGGCTTCGCCCCCTATTTTGAACCACTAAGGACACGAAGAGGTACTAAGGCATTGTCACACTCGGGGCTTCGCCCCTCTTTCTGAACCACTAAGGACACGAAGAGGGACTAAGAGAGCTTCGCTCTTTTTTGAACCACTAAGAGCATTAAGTTATACTAAGGGATCTTGCCCTTAGTGTAACTTAGTGCTCTTAGTGAACTTAGTGGTTCAAAAACCGCTCCGCAGGAGCAAAAGTTAGTGAACTTAGTGGTTCAAAAACCGCTCCGCAGGAGCCAAAACCTTACCCTACCGGCTCAAGGGCATAAGTCTGGCTAATGACCAGCAGCGGCAAAGAAGTAATCCCGGCCGATTCCAGTGTTTCGCGGTGGGAAAACCAGCGGGCCCAGCCCTTGCGCGGCAGTTTGATCATCACCAGCAGGTCGTGGGCATTGTTTTCCAGGTAATTGAAAATGCCGTCGGTGACGTCTTCATTAAATACGGTGGTGAAGGTGGCACCGACGCCGCCGTTGGGCTGTTCGAAGGCCCGCCGGAACAGGTCGAGGGCTTCGGGGGATTGCCCGTTTTCGGGGTGGTGGACGTGCAGGTAATTAAACGTTGGCGCGAAGGCGGAGAGGGCGTGGTGCAGGCGGCGGGTGCCCGTCAGGTCGCTCTCCCGCAACGCCGTCGCGAAGCAGATGGACTTCAGGGGTTGGAAAGTGGCCGTAGCGGGTAAAATCAGGATAGGCACCTGCACCTTGCCGGCCAAAAAGGCGGCGTTGGTGCCGAAGAGGCGGTCCCAGCCGTCGTGCACGCCGTGGGTGCCCATGACGATCAGGTCCGTCGGGAAGGTGCTCAGGTACTGGTCAATGCCCTCCCACAGTCCGAGGCCGGTAACTGAACATGCGACCACCGGGGGAGCGTTCAGGTTGGGAGTGAGGTCGCTTACGCCGGCGGCCAAAAAGGCGTCCAGTCGTTCCTCGGCCTGGGCTTGTTGCACTTGCGTCACGTCCAGCAAAAGGTGGGCGTGCACGGAGGCGTCGGTCATCGCTGGCAAGCAGTGCAGGAGGTGAACGCTGGCGGATAAATGATCCGCCAACTGCAGGGCGTAGCGGTAGCTGGCGGCGGCGATTTCGCTGAAGTCAACGGGCACCAGGATGGATCGGATGGCGGACATAAGCAGTGGTTTGGTCTTTCCACAAAACTCGGTCGGCCGCGCACGGGGTTCGCTGATGCGGCGCAGGGAGCAGGCTGATCTTGGTCATTTTGGGTGTCCATAAGTGATCACGGCGAGCGGTTTGGGGCTTGGGCGCGGACGCAGGTGCTCCCCCCCGGCCCCCCAAAGGGGGGAGTCATGACAAGGAGCAAGGGAAGTCTGGGCCGGGACCTTCATTGCGCTTAAACGACTTGCGTGGCACCTGCGGCCGCGCCCGAAAAAAAGTTCTGCCCTGCAAAATGGGCGTTCCGAAATAAATCATTGGTGACGGTGATATCCATCAGCGTCGGGGCCCGCAAATGCCCGGAAATTTGTGCAAAAGCGAGTGACTATGCAAAAGATTATTGTACCCACCGATTTTTCCGCTACGGCTTCTGCGGCGCTGCGTTACGCCCATTTTCTGGCGCGGGCGACTGGTCTGGGCCTGGACATCATCCACGTCCACGACGGCTACGGCCACACCGAAGGCGTGAACGTGCGCAAGGGCGACCTGGAGGCCCACATGACGGCCCAGCGCAAGATTGACGAATTCGTCCGCTTTACCCTGAAACTCCCCGCCGATGCGCCGTTGAGCGCCAGCGAGGTCATCATCAGCAGCCGGGAGGTGACGGGGACGCCCGTGGAAGTCATCGTCGCCGCCAGCCGCGAGGAAGGCAGCCGCCTGGTGGTGATGGGGGGCGTGGGTACGGGGGTGGTCAGTCCCGTAACGCCCCTGTTTGGCAGTGTGGCGCGGTCGGTAGTAGAGCAAGCGGCTTGCCCCGTGCTGGCCGTTCCAGCTGGCTACGACGTTCCGGCGCTGCACCAAGTCTCCATTGCTTACGAAACGGTGGATGGCCTGCGGGAGACGAGCGCGGGCTTTGACTTTTTGCGTACTGCGCTGATGCCGACGATGCGGATGGTCCACGTCCGCAAAGCCGGTGCGGAGGCCGAGGCCTACCACCTGGCCGTGGGCGGCGACCAACAGCCCGAGACCGAATTTTTGGATTACCCAGCGGAACTCGACCTCCTGGAGCCCGGCGCGACGGCTCACCAGCTGTTGGAATACACGGAGCAGGAAAACATCGATCTGCTCATTCTGGGCCGCCGGCAGCGGGGCATGTTCAAGCGGCTTTTCGTGTCTTCGGCCATTACGCCGCTGCTGAATTACTCGGCTGGCCCCGTTTTGGTGATTCCCATCAGCGATTCTTGAGTGGCCGCTCGCTAACTGTGCTTCTTCGCCTTGAAGAAATGTACATCGACCCAGTAGGCGCTAGGTCCACCTTATTTTACCTCTCCCCCGGCCCCTCTCCACAGGAGAGGGGTGACCCTCTCTCGTCTTTTTTTGTTTGATGGAAATATTTACAGTACCCAGAGCAAAGGATGCAGACCCTATTCAAACGAACCAATGCAAATACACAACCATTTGAAAATCAACTAACTAAGACAGTATAATCACGGCTCCCAGGTCACCCCTCTCCTACGGGGAGGGGACGGGGGAGGGGTCTTGAAAGCGACTGAAAATTAAAAAACTTAAACAAAAATAAGTGTCCATTAAAAGCGATGGGTCCAATGTCCATACTGAAATCACAGTAATTCATAGACCCGACCCACCACTTTTGGGACGGATAAAAAACGCCCACCATGCTACCTACTGCTAAGTTTACTCCACTAGTGCTGTTGTTGCTGCTGGCGGGCCTCACCAGCCGCTGCTCCGAAGACCAGCTCATCGAAATGGATACGTTGGAGCGCGACCTGCTGCTGACCTGGCTGGCGCTGGAGCGGGCCGACAGCAGCCGGTTGATCACCTACAACTCGGCGGCCCAGCAACACTGGGCGACTTTGCGCAACGACTACCGCTCGGCGGCCCTGCAAGCCACCCTGAGGCAATCGGCCCTCCGCGTGGACTTCTGGATGCTGAGCCTGCGCAAGGCCGTAGAAAGCAGGCAATCCGAGCGGGCCATTACCGCCATCAGCCTGATCCAGAACGAAATTCGTGCCCTCCGCCCGCAGTACGGGCTGGACAGCGCCACCGACCGGCTGTACGACTTTTACCACCAATGGCAAGAAGTGGTAGCCACCAGCAACGACCCGATGATGTGCCTGCTGGAATGGGGAGAATACGAAGAGCAGTACGAAGTGGCGTTGGGCAGCTGGCGGGCCTACCTGGCCGCCCGGCCACGCTTTTCCGATACCCTCTTCCCGGGCTACAGCCAAAATGCGACGGCTTCGGAAAACGCCTCGGTGGCGCTGACGCAGGAGCTCGAAAATTTTGCCCTTGTGCTGGAGGGTGCGGACCATACCCTGGCCGCTGGGCCGAGCCATGCGATCAACCAACGCTTTTTTGATTACCTGGCCGTCGTGACGGCCTACCCCGGTGCTGCTGCTGCTGCTGCTGCGCCGAGTATGCGCTAACCAATAAATTTATCCACCATGTCCAGCATTCTTATTCCCGTAGACTTCAGTTATCCCTGCCACAACGCCTTCCGTTTTGGCTTGCAGTTGGCGCAGGCGTTAAAGCTGGAAGTAGTACTTGCCCACTATTCGCTGGGGTCTTTGAACCCGGGTCAGCCCCTGGTTTTTACGGGCGACGGCAGCCTGCGCGATTCCTCGTTGGAGCGGCTGCGCGACTTTGCCAAATCTTCCGGTGCGGAGGAAGCGGACGACGCTCCGGGGCTGGAATTTCCCGCAGGTGTTACTGTGCATTACGAGACGGAATACGTCTTTTCGGTATCGGCCTCCATCATTGCGCGGGCGAGCAAGCCGGACATTGCCCTGGTGGTGATGGCGACGCGGAGTTCGAAAAAGCTGTTGGACAAGTGGCTGGGGAGTACGTCGACCACCGTGAGTGAAGCTTGCCAGCGGCCGGTGTACCTCATTCCGGCGGACGTAAAATACCGGCCATTCCAGAAAATCGTGGTGGCCAATAATGATACTTCGGCGGAGACTTATCCCCTGGGGCAAATTGAGGGCTTGGCGACTACTTTCCAGGCGGAGATCCACTTCGTACACGTGGAATGGCCGGACCAATTTGCGCCGCTGCGTTTTGTGCCGTGGCGCTTGATGGAAAAGCTGCACCGCGAGGCTCCGGCCGATGGTCGCTACCCCTACGAGGTGGTGACGGTGGAAAACCAGGACGTTACGGCAGGATTGCTGGAGTACGCTGCTACTGTGGATGCAGACCTGGTGGTGATCGTCAATCGCCTGCGCAACCGCTGGCGTTCGCTACTGGCAGCGACGCTGACGCAGAACCTGGCTTTGCGGGCGGAGCGGGCGGTGTTGGTGTTGCATACTGAGGAGGGGGGTTAAGATTTACAATTTACAATTCAGCATTTAACATTTTGAATTGGCTGCCGCAGGGGATAGCGCTTCCACGGTGAGCGATGGTTTCTAATAGCCATTTGATAGACGATAGACGATACTTGATTTTGCTGACGCGAAGGATAGACGATAGACGATTCTTGATATTTGATTTTGCTGACGCACGAGATAGACGATTCTTGAGGTTTGATGTTTGATTGGGCTGTTGTGTGGGATTTCCATTTCTAAAAAGATGCGCGGTACTCTACGGTGATTAAGATGGCCAGGATGAGCAGTTCGAGGGAGAAATAGGCAATTCCGAGGGGCGTAAGTTGGGAGAAGTGGCGTACGACCAGGTAGATGCTCAAGGCACAGTACAGTGCATTGGCAAGCATGATGATGCGGAGGTAAGGTTCCCAGTTTTGCCGCAGGAGCCAGTGGCAGAGCAAAGAATAGCAAGCGAAAATGGCGGCCGGGGCGGCCAGGATCCAGAGGATGTCTTTGGGCATGCCAAACAGTGGCTGCCAGGCGGGGAGGATGAGGCCCAGGCAGAGGGTGGAGAGGAGGGCGCCTAGTCCGTCGAGGAGGAGGAGGGATTTGGGTTGGGGGGTGGGGAGCATGGATCGTTTGTTGCTTGCAGTTGAGGCTTGGTATCTCCTGCGAAAAATACAAATTTGCCCCAACGAGTTACCGGCATCGCGCAGATAAAGCGTGACGATGGAAGTTTGGTCGTTATGAAGTAGAAAACACCTAACAAAGGAAGCTTTTTGTTGGCCCATGTTTTAGAGCGTGTCTAAATTTTTACTTCCTGATAACCAAGCAGTTTGCTACGCAGTACTTCGTGCTATGAACCTGGCGTCACAAAAAATGGCTTACGTAGTCCACTATGCGCGCAATTTTTTGTCTAGCCAGAATCATAAGTCATTGATTATCAGTTCTTAAAAATTTTAGACACGCTCTAAGCTTAGGTAGGAGGCTGCTGCGCAGCGGTTTTTGAACTACCAGGCAGCACCTTGGATAAACCACCCGAAAGAATAGGTATAAACACGCAAATTTAGTGGCTACACTTAACTCGTAGCTACGGAGGCCCTAAGTTTGAATCGATGGTGCTCTCTCATGAAGTACAGTATTCTTTAACCCATCCTCAAACCATACGCCATGGCTTTTCAGAATCACAGGCCCGCCGCACCCGGCTGGATCGGAGGCTTCGAGCAATCGAACCCCGCCTTTGCTTACCCGCATCCCGACCTTTCCTCTCTCCCGATGCAAGCAAACCTGACCCACATTAATTTACTCCAACGGCAACAGGGGGTACAGTGGCCAGAATTCAGTTGGCAGACGATCAAGGGCATCCCGGATTCCCGTTGTTTTCAGATGTTCTCCCCTTACATTTCCCGACTGGGGTATACCAACACCGGTAAGATATACTCCATCATCTGCCCACAACAGGGCGCCTGGATTAAGGGCTTCGGCACGCTGAACGTGGAAGTAACCGTAACCGGCAACCGGGGCTGGGTCAACGAAGACACCCGGGAAATTGCGGCGGATATGACGGTAGACCCGAAGATTTGGTTCAGCCCCGATGCCGTGCAGAGTCCCCTGGGCAAGTTCATCTGGGATAGCTTCAGGTTACTGTCGGCCGCTTGGCCTTTCCCAGACAGTAAGCAGCACGCCATTCAACTGAACACGTACGCTCCGGGCTGCCCTGAACAGCCCATTTTCCCCTTACTGAGGGGCACCGCAACGGATTTTCAATCCCCATCCTTTACCGATCATTCTTCGGAAGCCTGGAGTGTTGGGAACCTGGAAGTAGAAATTGGGACACCAAAACCCACTACCTCCAAATTCGTCGATGACTTTAATGACCTCGTAATGAAGGCTTTCAACGTGGCTTCTGGCAACATGCTGGAACCGGGGAATACCCTGGCCTGGAACGTCTGGTTCGTAGCGCCGGAGTTGGTTGATCAAGACGAATGGGCGCACCACGCTGAAATATGGCGCAAGTCCATTGATGTCGATCACCGGGCGCCTACGGGTTCGGGCACGATCGCCCGCTTTTATGATGGCACGCCCTTCACCGTTGAAGACGCGCTGATCGAAGAAGCCGTTCAGGACATCGTCAAGTTTATTACCGGGCATCTGATGGAGGCGCGCCATCCGATGGTGCATTAATGGCTGAATGGGAAGAAATAACTGAGAACTGTCCTTTCTGGAGACAGGGGCTGCTGCGCAGCGCATTTTTGAACCACTAAGGACACGAAGAGGGGCTAAGATGTGGCAGGAAAACCTGGTTGAGGATATCCCAACTCAAATAGGAAGAACCCGGCTGAGGGTGTCCCCACCCGAACATCCACGTTCCGGGTAGAGACACCTCATATCCAGCACATTTTACGTTTTTTGAACTACCCGTTGGAGCTTCGCTCTCTTTTGAACCACTAAGGACACGAAGAGGTGCTAAGACAAATGGGGGAGGAGCTGCTGCGCAGGTTTTTTGAACCACTAAGGACACTGAGGCACACTAAGATTTTGAACCACCAAGGACGCTGAGAGGGGAAGATTCCTTAGTCCCTCTTCGTGTACTTAGTGGTTCAAAAACCAGATCGAAGATCCTAAAACTCAAGCGTTCTCCAGCGTATACTCCATGGTGATCTCCGTGTTCAGCACCTTGGAGATGGGGCAGTTTTCCTTAGCCTTTTGAATGATCCCGTCAAATTCCTCCGCTTCGATACCGGGTACTTCTGCAGTGACGGTAAGGTGGCTACCTACGATGGTGAGGTTCTGAAAATCCACGGCACACTCGGTGTGGAGTTTACCGGGGGTATGGCCTGCCTCGGTGAGCATGTTGCTGAGGGCCATCGTGAAGCATCCGGCGTGGGCGGCGGCAATGAGTTCTTCGGGGTTGGTACCAGCGCCGTCTTCAAACCGACTGTGGAAGGAGTAATTGTGTTGGTTGAGGGTTTTGGACTTGGTGGTGAGGGTGCCTTTGCCGTCCTTGACGGTTCCTTGCCAGTCGGCAGTTGCGGTACGTTTCATGTTTAACTTGTTTTTTATCCGGACAGTATCGGGAGGCAATATGTTCGCAGCTCCGGGCCTTCTTTGACGCGGAAAGGCTGGTCGCTCGGCAAAATACCTTGCTGGGTGCGCGCGGGGCGGCGCAGCAAATCCTGTTCGCTGCCTTATCTTTCCCCCCTTCGCCTGGGCCGTCGGTAAGCGCCTCCCTCCAGCGGGCCCACTTCCGATGGCTTCACCTCCCACTCAGCTTCGCGGATCAAAACCATACCATGAAATTCTTTCCCCTGCTCCTCCTTTGCTCCTTGTTCTTGCCCGGCACCTGCGTCAGCGCCCAAACGGACGGCCCCCGCAGCCAAAGCGCGACGCCCGCCACGGTGCGCAGCCAGGCCTACCAACAACGCCAACAGCTGCAAAGCAACAGCCCCGCCGCCGGCCTGGCCTTCACCAATATCGGCCCCAGCATCATGAGCGGACGGGTGGCCGACGTGGCCGTGGACCCCGCCGACCCCACCCACTTCTACGTAGGCTACGCCAGCGGCGGCCTCTGGGAAACCAAAGACAACGGCATCACCTTCCACCCCCTGTTCGATGACCAGGCGGTGATGACCATCGGGGCCATCGACGTGCACTGGCCCAGCAAAACCATCTACGTCGGCACCGGCGAGGTCAACTCCAGCCGCAGCAGCTACGCCGGCAACGGCCTCTACAAAAGCAGCAACGGCGGCAAAAGCTGGACCCACCTGGGCCTCGACGAAACCCACCACATCGGCCGCGTCATCGTCGATCCCAAAAACGCCAACACCGTCTGGGTCGCCGCCCTAGGCCACCTCTACACCACCAACCCCGAACGCGGCGTTTTCCGCACCACCGACGGCGGCAAAACCTGGGCCAAAACCCTCTTCGTAGACGATAAAACCGGCGCGGTCGACCTCATCCGCGACCCCCGCAAGCCCAACGAACTCTTCGCCGCCACCTGGGAACGGCAGCGCTGGGCCTGGGACTTCCAGGAGTCCGGCCCCGGCAGCGGCATCCACCACAGCAAGGACGGTGGCATCACCTGGACGCGCATCAGCAGCGAAAAAGCCGGTTTCCCCACCGGCGAAGGCGCCGGCCGCATCGGCCTGGCCATCAGCTACGACGGCAGCGACAAACGCCACCTCTACGCCAGCATCGACAACTACTTCCGCTACGATAAGCCGGTAGACCCCACCGACGAAACCCTCACCAAAAACCAGCTGCGCAGCATGACCAAGGAGGGATTCCTGGCCCTCAAACCTTACCAGATCGACGAATTCCTGCGCGGCAACGGCTTCCCCCGCAGCCTGACCACCGATGCAGTGCGCAGCAAAATCGAAAAGGGCGAAGTGACCACCGCCCAGCTCGTCGAATACCTCGAAGATGCCAACAGCCTCCTGTTCGATAAACCCGTCAAAGGATTCGAACTCTACCACAGTATCTCCGACGGCAAAAACTGGACCCGCACCCACGAGGATTACCTCGATGGCATTTACTACACCTACGGCTACTACTTTGGCGACATCGCCGTTCATCCCGCCGATCCCTCCACCGTCTACGCCATGGGCGTGCCGATCGTGAAATCCACCGACGGCGGCAAAACCTGGAAAGGCATCAACGGCGATAACGTCCACGCCGACCACCACTACCTCTGGATCAACCCCGCCCGCCCCGATCACCTGATCAACGGCAACGACGGCGGCATCAACATCAGCTACGACGGCGGCAAAAACTGGCGCAAGTGCAACAACCCGCCCCTGGGCCAATTCTACGCCGTAGCCGTCGATAACCACCCCGATGGCTACCGCGTCTACGGCGGCCTGCAAGACAACGGCACCTGGCGCGGACCGGGCAGCTACGAGGCCAGTCCCGGCTGGATGCAGGAAGGCGAATACCCCTACAAAGCCCTCTTCGGCGGCGATGGCATGCAGGTGCAGGTAGACCCCCGCGACAATGAAACGGTCTACGTCGGCTTCCAATTCGGCAACTATTACCGCCTCAACCCCAAGGAAAACACAACCAAGCCGATCACCCCCAAACACGAGCTCGGCCAGCGCCCCTACCGCTGGAACTGGCAAAGCCCCATCCTGATCAGTCCGCACCAACCCGACATTTTCTACCTCGGCTCCAACTACCTGCACCGCAGTTTCAACCGCGGCGACGACTTCAGCATCATCAGCCCCGACCTCACGGCGGGCGGCAAAAAAGGCGACGTGGCCTACGGTACGCTGACGACCATCGACGAAAGTCCGCTGCAATTCGGCCTGCTCTACACGGGCAGCGACGACGGCCGCATCAACCGCAGCAAAGACGCCGGGGCCTCCTGGCAGCGCATCGACGCGGGCCTGCCCCAGAACCTTTGGGTGAGCCGCGTGGAAGCCAGCCACCACTACACCAACGTGGTCTACGCCACGCTGAACGGCTACCGCAACGACGACTTCAGCAGCTACGTCTACCGCAGCGAAGACGCGGGCCAGACCTGGACCAAGATCGGCAACGACCTGCCCGCCGAGGCCGTCAACGTCATCGTCGAAGACGACACGACGCCCAACCTGCTCTTCGTGGGCACCGACCACGGCCTCTACTTCAGCCTCGACGGCGGCAATTCCTTCGCCGCCCTCCACAATGGCCTGCCCGCCGTGGCCGTGCACGACCTCGTCATCCAGCCCACTACCAAAGACCTCATCGTCGGCACCCACGGCCGCAGCCTCTACAAGGCCAACGTCGCCCTGCTCCAAACCGCCGCCAGCGCTGGCCCCGCCCTCACGCTGCTGCCCCCCACGCGGCTCCGCTATTCCGGGCGCTACGGCAGCCAAGGTTTCGATTTCACCACTATCGAGCCCAGTGTCAGCTTCCAGGTCTATCATCCGGGCGCGGCCGCAGGTGCTACGTTGCGGATAACGAGCAAGGGAGGGACCACGCTTTTCACCCAAAAAATTGACCTCATCCCCGGCATCAACGCCATCCCCTATGACCTGAGCTTCGACCTCGCCCAGGCCAGCGCCCTCGAAACCGAGCTCAACAAGAACCGCAAGGAAGACCAAAAGCCCATCACCGTCAAAGCAGCCGAAAACGACAAATTCTACCTCCGCCCCGGCAAGTACACCGCCGAACTGACCGTCGGCGACGAAAGTGTAAAGGCGGAGTTTGAGGTGAAGTAACCCTACTCGATACTGGCTGGCCGCCGCCCATCCGCTACAGCTTTTGCTGACGTAGTCACAACAGTTCATCGGATGCGTCGTCGGTCAGCCAGCGGAGTTAACCAAAGCCCCGGCCCCGGCGTTTAAAGACAGCACGTAAGAAACGGCAGACCATAATTAACCCGTCATTTGCATGTTACTCGAAATCAAGATTCCCGCCAGCGAAGTAGCGCTCACTTTTCCCAACGGCCTCAGTAACGAGGCTTTTGAAGAACTGTGTTTTGCCAACCAAGAGCTGGTCATTGAGCGCGAGGCAGATGGCAAAATATCGATTATGTCTCCAGTATCTCTTAACAGTAGTGAACACGAAGCTGAGTTCATTGCAGATCTCACCCTTTACGCGCGTAAGCACGGCGGTCGTTCTTTCAGTTCCCAAGTGGCATTTACGCTTAAGGATGGCGCTATAAAATCTCCGGATGCAAGCTATCTTTCGGAAGACCAACTCGTGGGTTATAGCAAAGAAGATTTTGATCACTTCGCTCAAATTGTCCCCCTCTTTGTAGTGGAAGTTGTTTCCCCTTCAGATAAAATGTCAGATGCAGTAAGCAAAATGACGGAGGTGTGGATAAAGAACGGCGTAGCGCTGGCCTGGCTGGTGGACGTAGAAAATGAAAAACTCTGGATTTACCGCCAGAACGGAACCGTTGATTTGATCGAAGGCTTTGATCAAAGCGTAACGGGGGAGGACGTACTGCCCGGGTTTAGTTTCGATTTGCGGCTGTTGGTTTGAAATCTGCTTGCTGGCACAACATTACCGCTCATCCGTACGGCAGTCGCAAAAGTTCAGCGGATGCGTCGGTGGAGGCGAAGCGACTGCGCAGCCAATATGCAGCAGCCAACTTAACTAATGCCCGGCCCCGGCGTTTAAAGACAGCACGTAAGAAACGGCAGACCATAATTAACCCGTCATTTGCATGTTACTCGAAATCAAGATTCCCGCCAGCGAAGTAGCGCTCACTTTTCCCAACGGCCTCAGCAACGAGGCTTTTGAAGAACTGTGTTTTGCCAACCAAGAGCTGGTCATTGAGCGCGAGGCAGATGGCAAAATATCGATTATGTCTCCAGTATCTACCCTGAGCGGCCAGAATGAATCCGTATTCAACGGTGAGCTGTACATCTACTGCCGCCAGTTTGGGGGGCACAGTTTCAGTTCCAGCACCGGCTTTACCTTGCCCGATGGTTCCGTCCGCTCTCCTGATGCGAGCTACGTTACGGAAGCAGCAATGGCCCTCCATTCCAGAAAAGACCTCCTGCGCTTCGCCCCCATCGTCCCCCTGTTCGTTGTAGAGGTAGCCTCCCCATCCGATCAGTTGGCGGAATTGGCGTTGAAGATGTCGCAAGTCTGGATTAAAAACGGCGTAGCGCTGGCCTGGCTGGTGGACGTAGAAAATGAAAAACTCTGGATTTACCGCCAGAACGGAACCGTTGATTTGATCGAAGGCTTTGATCAAAGCGTAACGGGGGAGGACGTACTGCCCGGTTTCGCTTTTGATTTGCGGCTGCTGCGGTAGAGGAGGCCGAGACCTTTCACGTGAGGTCGAGACTTTCCACGTCGAGGGGGGCATGAGGGTTTCTGCTGCGACGTAAAACGTCTTGACCTCACGCAAAAAACTCCAAGCAACTCCATGCTTAACTCCATGCAACTCCATGGGCTAAAAAAAACCTCGCCGGACGGGACGTCCGGAACCGGGGCAGCTGCGACGTAAAACGTCTTGACCTCATCTGACACTACGACGTAAAACGTCTTGACCTCACGCAAAAAACTCCAAGCAACTCCATGCTAGCATGAAATACTGCGAAGCAAAACTCCATGCAACTCCATGGGCTAAAAATACCTTGCCGGGCCGGGGCAGCTGCGACGTAAAACGTCTTGACCTCACCTGACACTGCGACGTAGAATGTCGGTCCCCAGCGGCGGAGCGGGGCTCAACCCTCAACAGATTAGCCCCCGAGTAACCAAACCCCAACCCAAAGCGTTAAAACAAAGCAGCAGCATAAGCCAAGTTAAAAAAATCCCCGTGCCACTAGAACTAACCATCCCGGAAGCAGAGGTGGAGTTGAACTTCCCCACAAGTCTTAGCAACGAGGCTTTCGAAGCCCTGTGCCTGGCTAACAAGGAATTGCTCATTGAACGTGATCCCGACGGTAAAATCAAAGTGATGTCTCCAGTATCCGGAAAAAGTGGCAGAAGTGAACTAAAATTTAACGGCCAGCTGTACAACTATGTGGTGGAACACGGTGGGGAATCCTTCAGTTCGAGCACGGGATTTGCGCTGCCGGATGGATCCGTAAAATCACCAGATGCCTGCTACGTAACCGCGTTGCAGATGGCAAGCCTTACCGAAACAGACCTCAACCATTTCGTGCCTTTGGTGCCGGATTTTGTGGTAGAAGTTATTTCTCCCACGGACCAACTCAAGGCTGCCGCTGCAAAAATGACCACCGTTTGGATAGCGAATGGCGTCCGCCTAGGCTGGCTGGTCGACGTAGAAAACGAAAAACTCTGGATTTACCGCCAAAATGGTACGGTCAGTTTAGTGGAAGGCTTTGAACAAGTCGTAACGGGGGAGGACGTACTGCCCGGGTTTAGTTTCGATTTGCGGCTGCTCCGGTAGCAGAAAGCGAAACCTTTCCCGCCGAGGGGGTATTGCGACGTAAAAGGTCTTGACCTTGCCTCCTGCCCCCCCCTGCACCTGCGGCCGCGCAAAAACCAAACAAGCCCCGTACATTGGCGCTCGCTAACCCCCATTCCGATGCGCCATTTACTTAGCTTCTTCCTTTTTGCTGCACTGCTCCTGGCCGCTTGCCCGCTCCGGGGGCAGCTCAACTGGGTAGCCAGCCACCCGGCCACCATTACCTATACGCTCGATCTGGAGAAGGTCCAGCAGCACGAGTTGCGTATTCGGGTGGATTTCCCCGCCGTCCGGCCCGGCGTCTTTACCGTGCGGATGCCGCAGGCCAGCCCCGGCCGCTACGCCACCCATAATTTCGCGAAAAACGTCTACGACCTTCGCGCCTACGACGCCAACGGCCAGGCCATTCCCATCTCCCAGCAAGACCTCGCCGAATGGGCCATCGCCAACCACGGCGGGGCGGTCCGCCTGGAGTACACCCTCTTTGCCAACGGTGGTGACGGTACCTACTCGGGCATCGACGACCGCAAACTCCACCTCAACATGCCCGCCAGTTTTATCTACGGCGAGCAACTCAATGACCGCCCCATCCTGCTGAAAATCAAGGACGGACAACGGCCAGATTGGACGGTAGCCACCCAGCTGGTGGACCTCGGGCAGCGCCGCTTCGCCGCCCCTAACTACTACTACTTTTTCGACTCGCCGACCCTGGTGGGCACCATCATGCGCGATAGCTTCCGCGTAAGCAACCCCGATGGCAAAGTACAGACCATCGAACTGGCCATGATGCACGAAGGAACCCGCGAAGCCTTCGATGCCTACCTGGCCTGGACGCGCGACATCGTCTTGACCCAACAAAAAGTGTTCGGCGAATTGCCCGATTTCGACTACGGCAGGTACACTTTCCTCTGCAGTTACAACCCCTGGATTGGCGGCGACGGGATGGAGCACCGCAACTCCACCGTCTGCTCGGCCTCCGTAGGGCTGGAGGAGTACGCCGACCGGCTGATCGGGACGGTCAGCCACGAGTTTTTCCACTGCTGGAACGTGGAACGCATCCGCCCGGCCAGCCTGGAGCCCTTCGAGTTTGACCACGCCAACCAGAGTGGAGAACTGTGGTTTGCCGAGGGCTTCACGAGTTATTACGATGATCTTTCGCTCGTCCGGGCGGGCATTCTTGCGCCGGAAGACTACGCCGAGGGCCTCACCGGGCAGCTCAATTACGTCCTCCTCCGTCCCGGCCGCCAGCACCGGGGGCCCGTGGAGATGAGTCAGCAGGCTCCCTTCGTAGACGCCGCAACGGCCAATGACCCCGACAATTTTGAGAATACCTTCGTCAGTTACTACCCCTACGGCGCCACCATCGCCCTGGCCCTCGACCTGGAACTGCGCCGCAAAGGCCACACCCTCGACGAACTGATGAAACTGGTGTGGGAACGCTACGGAAAAACCGAAATCCCTTACCACCTGCGGGACCTGCAACTCGCCCTGGGCGAAATCGTACAGGACCAAAACTGGGCCCAAGAGTGGTTTGCCCGCCACATTTACGGCAGTGCCCTACCCGACTTCCCTAGCCTCCTGGCGGAATACGGCCTGGAGCTGAAGCCCGTGCAACAAGACAGTGCCGGATTCCTGGGCTTGCGCCTGCGGGAGGAAGATGGCCGCATGGTCGTCCGCAGCCGCATCAATGAAAACAGCCCCCTGTACGCCACCGGCCTGGACCAGGACAGCAAGATCCTGCGCCTGAACGGAATAGAGATCATTTCCCAGGCCGCCTGGGATACGGCCGTGGCGGGGCTGAAACCGGGCAAGACCTACGCGCTGGCCTTCGAGCAAATGGGGATAGAAAAAACGGGAAATTTTGTGGCGGCGGCCAGCCCGGAGTTGGTCCTGCGGCTGGCGGAAAAAGCAGGAAAAAAGGATTTGCAGCGGCGCCGGGAGTGGTGGGGAGGAGTAAAGGGGGAAGGGAGTAAAGGGGGAAAGGAATAATGGGGGAAGGGAGTAAAGGGGGAAGGGAATAAAGGGGGAAAGGAATAATGGGAAAGGGGGAAGGGCGTACAGTACCACTATTCAGTATCTTTCGAGTATTGCCTTTCCTGACCCCGGCAGGGGTCGAACCTTAATAACCCCGGATGGAGGATGCACCGCATCCGGAATCCGGGGTACTCCCGCGAGGCGGAGGATGCACCGCATCCGGAATCCGGGGTATTCCCGCGAGAAACAGGACGGGACGTCAGGAGCCAGGGAAGCCCCCAAATGCTCAAAGGGGGAGAAGAAACTTACTCAGGTGGCTTCGGGCGGACGATCCACTCGATGGTTCTCGCTACCCCCGCCGCCCCGCCGGCACCACTACCCGCAGGCGACGGTGATCCAAACGAACGGTAACGGGCCCGTAGCCGAGCCATTCGCCGTCGGCTTCGAGTTCCAGGGTACCTTGGGTGGGGGCCACGCCGACCTGACTGGCGTGAGCCGTTACTACTCCGGGTACGCGGCCGATGCTGGCCGTGTAAAAGCGCCAGGCGTGGAGCAGAATTTTGGCGATGGAAAACTCCGGGGCGAAAGTCAGGGCCAGGTCCGGCCGTTCAGGGTCTGCCTGGGGCACCAGGCGCATCCCCCCGCCGTTGTAGCGGCCGATGCCGAAGTTGACGGTATGGACGGGCCCCTGGAAGGCCTGCCCGTCGTAATCGATGCGCACGGTGGGTGCGGTAAAATCCCGGAGGTAGGCCAGGGTCAGCAAGGGATAGAGCAGGCGGTGCTTGAAGCGGGCTTTTTCGGCGCGGCGCACCACTTCGGCGTCGTAGGCCATACCGGCTACGTTCAGGAAGCTGCGGATGGCGGGCATGCGGGGGCCGGAGGGGGTGCGGTAGTAAACGAGGTTGCCGATGGCGTGGTCGATCCAGTGCCCGGCGTGGAGCGTGGCCAGCCAGGCGGAGAGCTGGCGGGGGGTGCCCAGGGTGCGTACCCAGTCGTTACCCGAACCCAGCGGGAAGGGGGCGTAAAGGACGCGCTCGACATTGCCCGCCGCCACGATGCCGTTGAGGATATCGTGGTGGGTACCGTCTCCGCCGACGCCCACCAGGCGAAGCCGCCCGGCGCGTACGGCGGCTTCGGCCAAGACGGTCAGGCTGTTTTCGGCGTCGCTCTCCGCCCAGGTCATGCCGGGCAAGGCGGCTTGCAAACGCGGCAGCAGGCGGGCCCACTTGCGGGCAGCGCGGCCCCGGCCCGCCGCAGGGTTTACCAGGAAGTGCCAGTGAGGAATGGGTGGTTTCACACGTGAAAGTTAGGAGAGGGAAGTGCTAGTGGTTGAGGAATGAATTAGGGCTTAGCTTGGGCGAAGTGATCGTGGTGCTGAACAAGTGGACGAAACGCCAGCATAGCCGACTTATGGTGGCGTTTTGGCCAGGCCGTTCAGTGCCGCGAGGACAAGTCCAAGCTAGATCATAATTCGTTCTTCAACCACTAGGGTGGTCGCTACCTGCAGCTCAAGTCGACGATTGACGGAAATTGGTCTAAAGATGCAGCAGGTTTGGGGTAAATTTCGCACTTTGCGCAGTGCAAACCGAATGTTGAGGGATTTTCGTTTTTCGGTTTGCTGTTGTTCAGACTAACACGCTAAACTCCGCCACTATGTCTTTCGTCCCCATCATAGAAGTAAAAAACGTCCGCAAAGCCTACGGTGAAAAGGTGGCCGTCGACGATGTGTCTTTTGCCATGCCGCCGGATGCAATTCTGGGTATGCTGGGGCCCAACGGTGCCGGGAAGACCTCGCTGATCCGGATGATTACCACCATCACGGCACCCGATGCGGGGCAGATCTTCTTCCACGGTGAGCCCCTGAGCGGCTACCACCCCACGCAAATCGGGTACCTGCCCGAAGAGCGGGGCCTCTACAAGAAAATGTACGTCGGCGAACAGCTCGTCTACCTGGCCCGCCTCAAAGGCATCGACCAAGCCACCGCCGAAAGCCGCGCCAAAGAATGGCTGGCCAAATTCGAACTGGAAAACCACTGGACGAAGAAAGTCGAAGAACTCAGCAAAGGCATGCAGCAGCAGGTGCAGTTCATCGCCACCGTATTGCACGATCCCAAGCTGCTCATCCTCGATGAACCCTTCAGTGGCCTCGACCCCGTCAACGCCACCCGCATGCGCACCGAAATTTTGCGCCTGCACCACGCGGGGACGGGCGTCATCTTCAGCACCCACCGCATGGAGCAGGTCGAGGAACTCTGCGAATTCATCGTCTTGATCAACCACGGGCAGAACATCCTCAACGGAAAGGTGAGCGAGATCCGGCGGCGTTTCCAGGACAACCGCTTTCACCTGGAATTCAATGGCAGCCTGCCTGCGGGTATGGGCGACTACTTCCAACTCCTGAACCCCACCCCTTCGGGCGTCGATGTGCAGTTGAGCGCGACCCAGACCGGCAACGACCTGCTGCGCTACCTGCTCGACCACAACGTCCACCTCATCACCTTCCGGGAGTTGCTGCCCAGCCTCAACGAAGTCTTCATCAAGCAAGTCACCAAGCTCGGCCCGGAGGCCGCCGCCCCGGCAGTTTAATCCAGACCCGGCCCTGGCCTTCCCCGGCTCCTCCCATCCCCTGCCCTGCACCTGCGGCAGCGCCCACAAAATCTACCCCCAATGAAAAATCTCTGGCTCGTCATTCAGCGTGAATACATCACCCGCGTCCGGCGCAAGTCTTTCCTCCTCGCTACCCTGCTCACGCCGCTGGGCATTGCCGTTTTCATCGTAGTGGTACAATTCATTTTCAGCTACGAAAACGACGAGGTGAACCGCATCGCGGTGGTAGACCAGGGCAAGGTGTTCAGTGGCCCCATCCCCGACGAACAAGGCCTCTACTTCAAGTTCGTGGACAAGGACATTGAGACGCTCAAAGGGGAAATCCGCGACAGCGAGGACCCCGAATACGGCTCCATCCTGGTCATTCCCGAGGTAAAAAATACCCGCGCCAAAGACTTCCGCATCCAGTATTTCAGCGACGAGCCGCTCACGCTCGACCTCGAAATGGCCATTAAGGGACGGGTGGAAAAGGCCCTGCGCAACTACAAGATCACGGCCCTGGAACTGGATGAAAGCCTGCTCAAATCCCTGGATTCGGACGTGGACATCCGTTCCCAAAAAATTACCGTGGAGGAAGGAGAAAAGGCCGACACCAGCATGGCCGGCGTAGTCGGCGCGGCCCTGGGCACCATCATGGGCTTCATGATGTACCTCTCCATTTTCATTTACGGGATGATGGTGATGCGCTCGGTGATGGAAGAGAAAATGAACCGCATCGTGGAGGTGGTCATCTCTTCGGTGCGGCCCACTACGCTGCTGCTCGGCAAAATCATCGGCGTGGGTGCCGTGGGCCTGACCCAGGTGTTGGCCTGGATGGTCCTCATTCCGGCCGTCATTTTCCTGGCGACCCTGGTATTTGGTTTCGACGCCGATGCCGCCCAGCAGATGCCGCAGAGCCCGGAGATGGACCCCGAAGAAATGCAAAGCATGGTGGAACGGGTGATGGCCGGCGTGGCGGAAATGAACTGGTGGGTGATTTTGCCCTGCTTCATCATTTACTTCCTCGGCGGCTATTTCATGTACGCGGCCCTGTTTGCGGCGGTGGGTTCGGCCATGGGCGACGACCTGGGCGAGGGCCAATCGCTTACCTTGCCCATTACCATTCCGGTCATTTTGGCGCTCTACATCATGATGGCAGCCATGCAGGCCCCGAATTCAAGCCTGGCCGTCACCTCCAGTTTCATCCCGCTGTTTGCACCCATCGTGATGCCGGCGCGGCTGCCGTTTGGCCCGCCCGCCTGGCAGATCATCCTCAGCCTCCTCGTCGTCATCGGCTTCGCTGCCGCCATGGTGTGGCTGGCCGCCCGCATCTACCGCGTCGGCATCCTCAACTACGGCAAAAAGAGTTCTTTCAAGGACATGAGCCGCTGGCTTTTTTCCAAGTATTAAAGGATTAAAGGGGGAAAGGATCAAAGGCTAAAGGGTGCCCCTACTGGACTACTGAACTACTGAACTAGCAAAAGGGCGCGGCCGCAGGTGCAAAGTTTGCCTATTGGAGCAAGGAACGTCCGCCCCGGATAGTTTAAACCTAGGCTGTCTAATTAGCCAGGCCGCAGCCGTACTCACTTTGGCCAACCGGGGAGGCTCAAGCGCTTAATAGGTCGAGACCCTCTGGGTCGTAGGAGAATACGCCAATGTACTTAGCTGGATCGACCCAGAGGGTCTCAACCTAGGGGGGCACCGTGATTAGCTGGATCGACCCAGAGGGTCTCAACCTAGGCGGTCTAGGCCCCTAAAGCGCGTACGGGTTAAACCCATTAGATTAGACAGCCTAGGTTTAAACCTCTTCGAGGACGCCCGGCTCAATGGCCACGTTGAGGATTTTCAGCACAAAAGAACAGGTGGGCCCTTCTCGTAAAGTAGGTTCCATGGCCTCGGTCAGGGCAGCCATTACTGCGCCGTATTCCCCCGTAAGCTGGGTGGACAGGCCATTGGTGGCCACCCGGATGCCGGGCTGTTCCCGCAGGCGGTGGATGAAGGCAAGGATGGGCGCATCGTAATCGGGCGTAAGGGGATACAAAGAGAGTTCGGCGGAGATTTGCACGGAGGGATAATTTTGGCGGTAAAATAAAAAAGCGCCTGCCGGGCGAAGGCTCCGTGGCGGAGCCCTTACCCGGCAAGCGCTTTATCGTTTGCCCAGGTTCGTTACTGCCTGAGCATTCTCTTGGTGGCCAAACGACCTTCGGAGCGCACCTGCACCAGGTAGAGGCCCCGGGGCAGGTCGGCGGTCATCAGCGGCAAATCCTGGGCGTGGGTCTCGAAAGACTTGAGCAAGACGCCCGCCGCGCTGAATACCTGCACTTCCTTGCGCCCGGCGTACTGCTGGCTGAAGTGCAGGACGGTGCTTTCCCGAACCAGGTTGGGCCGCAACTCAAACAGGCTGAGGTCGAAAATGGGGTTACGCGTGGAAACGGCGTCGCCGAAGGTGACGTCGTCCCAGTAATAAGTCTCCCCCGTTCCCGAAGTACCGAAGTTGAAGAAGATCGAAGCCTTGTTGTAGCTGTTGGCCAGGTTAAGTACGGCGGTACCCATTGCCTGGTTGCTGAAGTCAAATACCAGGGTTTCCCAGGCCATGGCCACGGTGGTGGTCGCTTCGGTTTCTACCGAAATAGCGGGGTCGTTGGCCGCTTCCACCTTCAGGCGGATGGGCGTGCCGGCCGTAGGCGACCAAACGCGTACCGACATCGTTGTTGCCGAAGCCGTGAAGGGGATGGGACTACTGAAGCCAACCGTGCCGCCCATCGTAGTGCCCGCAAAAGTCTCGGAGCCGGGCATTTTCGTGCTTTGGGCTACGGTGTTGCTTGCATCGGTAGGGTCTGCCACAATTTCGGAAGCGTTGCCGCCGAAGTCGGTGAGGGCATAGTCCAGTGTCTCATCTTCAAAAGTAACGGGCAGGTTCAGCCCCGTGGGCGGAGGCCCGTCACCGCCGAAAGTGACGTCGTCCCAGAAATAAGTCTGTTCTCCCGCCATGGAGCCATCGGTCCCAAAGTTGAAGAAAATAGAAGTCTTGTTGTAGGTGCTGGCAAAGTTGAGCGGTGCGGTGCCGTTTACCTCGTTGCTGAAGTCAAACACCAACGTTTCCCAGGCCATGGCCACTGTCGTCAGGGTTTCGGTTTCAACCGAGACGGTGGGGACGAAAGCCTGCTCCACCTTCAGGCGAATGGGCGTCCCCGCCGTAGGCGACCAAACGCGTACCGACATCGTAGTGGCGCCTGCCGCGAAGGGGATGGGCGTAGCAAAGCCGACTTCGCCGCCAACGGTGGTGCCGGCCCACAATTGCGCGGCCATGGTTTTGGTGGACCGTACTACCGTGTTGGTAGCGTCGGTTGGGTCTGCCACAATTTCGGAGGCGTTGCCGCCGAAATCGGTCAGGCCGTAGTCCAGTGTCTCATCTTCAAAAGTGACGGGCAGGTTGAGCCCCGTAGGCGGAGGTCCGTCGCCGCCGAAAGTGACGTCGTCCCAGTAGTAAATCTCCCCCGTCCCGGAAGCGCCGAAATTGAAGAATATGGAAGCTTTGTTGTAGCTGCTGGCCAGGTTGAAGGCTGCGGTGCCGGGGGCCTCGTTGGTGAAGTCGAATACCAGGGTATCCCAGGCCATGGCCACCGTAGTCAGTACCTCGGTCTCCACCGAAATGGCGGGGTCGTTGGCCGCTTCCACCTTCAGGCGGATGGGCGTGCCGGCCGTAGGCGACCATACGCGTACGGACATCGTTGTTGCCGAAGCTGTGAAGGGGATGGGCGTAGCAAAGCCGACCGTGCCGCCAATTGTGGTGCCCGCAAAAGTCTCGGAGCCGGGCATTTTCGTGCTTTGGGCTACGGTGTTGCTTGCGTCGGTTGGGTCTGCCACAATTTCGGAAGCGTTGCCGCCGAAATCGGTCAGGCCGTAGTCCAGTGTCTCATCTTCAAAAGTGACGGGCAGGTTGAGTCCGGTGGGCGGAGGTCCGTCGCCGCCGAAAGTGACGTCGTCCCAGTAGTAAATCTCCCCCGTCCCGGAAGCGCCGAAGTTGAAGAATATGGAAGCTTTGTTGTAGCTGCTGGCCAGGTTAAAGGCGGCGGTGCCGGGGGCCTCGTTGGTGAAGTCGAATACCAGGGTATCCCAGGCCATGGCCACCGTAGTCAGTGCCTCGGTCTCCACCGAAATGGCGGGGTCATTGGCCGCTTCCACCTTCAGGCGGATGGGCGTGCCGGCCGTAGGCGACCATACGCGTACGGACATCGTTGTTGCCGAAGCCGTGAAGGGGATGCGGCTACTGAAGCCGACCGTGCCGCCAATCGTGGTGCCCGCAAAAGTCTCGGAACCTGCCGTCTTAGTGGTTTGTACCACGGTGTTGGTTCCGTCAGTAGGGTCTGCTACGATCTCCGAAGCGTTGCCCCCGAAGTCCGTCAGACCGTAGTCCACCGTCGCTGTATCCTCGAAGGTGACGGGCAGGTTGAGCCCCGTAGGCGGAGGTCCGTCGCCGCCGAAGCTTAGGTCGTCCCAGTAATAAGTCTGTTCTCCCGCCATGGAGCCATCGGTCCCAAAGTTGAAAAAAATGGACGCCTTTTCATAGATGTTCGCAAAGTTCAGCGCTGCGGTGCCGGGCGCCTGGTTGCTGAAGTCAAACACTAAGGTTTCCCAGGCCATGGCCACTGTCGTCAGGGTTTCAGTTTCTACCGAAATGGTGGGATCGAAGGCTTTTTCCACCTTCAGGCGGATGGGCGTCCCCGCCGTAGGCGACCAAACGCGTACCGACATCGTAGTGGCGCCTGCCGCGAAGGGAATGGGCGCAGTGAAGCCGACTTCGCCGCCAACGGTGGTGCCGGCCCACAATTGTGCGGCCACTGTTTTAGTAGACTGTACCACCCGGTTAGTTGCATCAGTGGGGTCTGCCACAATTTGGGAAGCGTTACCCCCGAAATCCGTCAGGGCATAATCCAGGCCGGTATCTTCAAAAGTAACGGGTAGGTTGAGGCCCTGGGCCTCCACACTCGCGAGCACTGTGCTGAGCACCAGGCACAGCAAAAGGGTAAATAATCTCATCGGTATTTTTTAATGATTGAATAGTTCGACAGAAGGATGTGGAGAAAAACCGTTTGCCGAAGAACTATGTAACGACAGTGCCCCAGACAACATTAAGTTTTGAAAACCACACTAATGCCTCTTGAAAGTATTAAAACTCCCTGAAGAAGAAAATGTTTAACCATTTTCCTTATCAAGGCGTACACGGGTTGGCAGCCTTAGGGGTGTCTTTCGGGCCAGGTTGCACAGAAGTTGGGTATGAAATCAAGGAAATTCCTGATAAACAAACTGAAAAGTGTGGCGAATACAGAACAATTGCCCTAAATTGAACCTAAACACAAACGGGGCCCAAACCATTCGAAGGGTTTTCCCCGTAGCTATGGACAATTGACACTGCGGAGGGGATTAGGATTCACCCAGGCCGCCATTTTAGCTTTCAATGGCCACCGCGCACGGTGGCGCTGCGCGAGCCCACCGAAAGCGAACAATGACCACACCCACTCCCCGCCACTACCGATAAAGTACGCCAGCTTCCTGCTCATCTGCCGCAGGAGAATGCCGCTTGATATTTTCATTCATAACCCAATTCTTATGCACTACAAGTTTTACCAAGGCGCCAGGCTTTTGCTGTTGGCCCTATTCACCACACTCCTGGTGCCCCTTGCGGCACAATCGCCGGAATGCAACGCCGGCGAACTCACCAGCCCCAACGGCACCCCCTACATCCCCGTCTGCTTAGACGATATGGATGAGGGCCTGACGGACATCATCCGCACGGGCTTCGTTGGTGGCACCAGCCAGTATTTCCTCACCAACCCCGGCGGCTTCATCCTGGAAGTGCTCGAAGGCGACCCGCCTTTTGACCTGCGCAGCTACGGTGCCCGGGTGCTGGCCATCTGGAGTGTTTCCTATACGGGAGACCTCATTGGCGTTGCGGTGGGCGACAACATCTGCTTGTCGGCCGCCACGGGTTGCTTCAGCCTCTCCAACCCCATCGTCGTCAACCGCAAACGCGGCGATGACTGCGACGATTTTTGCGTAGCCGACGGGGGCATGCTCACCCTTACCAACGGAGGAGGCACGGAAACGGACATTTGTATTTCCGACACCCTCGACGCCCGGGTGGACGTGACCCTGACGGGCAACCTGCGCGGCGACCAAATGACTTTCCTGATCACCAACGATACCGGGCGGATTCTGTCCATCCCCACCGATGACGGTCCCTTCGACCTCAGCGCCGCCGGAGCGGGCACCTGCCTGATTTGGCACCTTTCTTACGACGACGACCTGACCGGCCTCGAAGTAGGCAATACCCCCATGGATTTCGACGGCTGCTTCAGCCTCTCCAATCCCATTACGGTCAACCGGGCGGAAGGTTTTGACTGCATCAACGATTTCGTGGCCCAGCTCAGTGGCACCAACGGGGTCCCGTGCCCGGTAACCTCTACGGGAACGGGGTCAGTGCAGGCAACGCTTACCGATAGTGTGCTTACGGTCAGCGGCAGCTTTTCCGGGCTCACCTCCGACTTCGACCCCAACATTGCTGGCGGTGCCCACATCCACCTCGGCCTGGCCGGTGAAGCGGGGCCCATTGCCTTACCGCTTACAACTACGCTCGACGGTGACCTCCGTGGGGGCACCTTCGCGGCCGAAGACAATACCTTTACCCTGACGGCAGACCAGGTAGAGGCCCTCCGCAACCGCGGCTTTTACATCAACATCCATACCCTGGATTACCCCGCCGGCGAAATCCGTGGCCAGTTGCTGGCTGCCGACGCCGATGCCTACGCCGCCGCCTACTTGCTGGGTGTCAACGAAAACCCCTCCATCTACTCTCCCGCCCAGGGCGCAACGATGGTGGAGCGCGACGGAAACACCATCACCGTTTCCGGTAGCTTCAGCGGACTGATGGCCCCCGTGGCTACGCAGATCGTTGGCGGAGCCCACATCCACCTCGGCATTGCTGGCCGCAACGGCCCGGTGATCTTCCCCCTCACACTCGACCTGAGCGCCGACTCCACCGGAGCAACCATTGCTGCGGCCGATAACATCTTCACCCTGACGGACGAACAAGTGACGGCCATGGATGAAGAGCGACTCTACGTGAATATCCACTCCGCTGCCGTCATGTCCGGCGAACTGCGCGGACAGATTATGCCCCTGGCTACGGCCACTTTCTACGCCAACCTGAGTGGCCACCAGGAACAGCCCGTCCCCGTCAACACCCCCGGCAATGGCCGGGCCATGCTGAACTTCGACGGCGACAGTACCCTGACCCTCAGCGGTAGCGTCAATGACCTGATGGACTCCGTGCTCCTCAGCCTGGCTGGGGGTGCTCACCTGCACCTGGGTCTGGCCGGCGAATCCGGCCCCGTGGTCTTCCCCCTGACCATTTCCCTCGATAGCGCGGGCACGAGCGGACAGTGGTTGCCAGCGGATAATACCTTCACGCTTACCCCAGAGCAGGTAGACGCCTTCTACGCCCGCGGCTACTACGTCAACGTACACTCTACGGCGGTGAACAGCGGGGAAGTCCGGGGCCAGGTCATGAACCTCGCCAAGGGCTACTTCGGCTCCAATCTGGCGGGCATCAATGCCAACCCGGAAGCCAAAAAGACGGCGGGCAATGGCTTCGTGATCTACGAGCTTTGCGACGACGAATTGGTGGCCACGGGTTCCTTCCAGGAATTGGAAAGTGATTTTGCGGCCGAGATTGCCGGAGGTTCCCATATCCACGTTGGCGACGCTGCCAACACTGGCGGCATCGTTTTCCAACTCAACGTGGAGGTGGATTCCACCCTGCGCGCGGGCGTCTACCGGGCAGCCGACAATCGCTTTGCCATCGATTCGCTACAGCGGGCCACGCTCCTTGCCGGTGGCTACTACTTCAACCTCCACACCGTAGACCACCCGTCGGGAGAAATCCGCGGACAGTTGCTGCGGGATGACGACGCCTTCCCCACCGCCCCCAACATCATTGTTCCGGAAGACAGCGCCCGCGTGACCGTCTTTGAAGGCGGCAGCGACCTCGAAGAAGGCGCCTTTGAAGCAGCCACCGACCCCGACGGCGACCTGGTGGTGTACACCATTGAAGTTACAGAGCCTGAAGACATGGCCTTCGACAGCATCATCGCTTGCCTGAAAGTCGGCACCCGGACCTCCTCCACCGCCACCATCGGTGCCATCTACGACACGCTGATTGCCAACGGCGGCGTGGCAGGCCTCGAAGTTCCCCTGCGTTACCGCATCGTTGCTTCCGACGGCAGCGTGGCCACCCCCGGCCCCGCCCGCACCATCGTCCTCATCATCGGGACCGCACCCTGCGAGGTCGATGGCGGCACCCTGGCGCTGGAAGACGGCAGCACGGACCTTAGCATCTGCGCTGGCGACGGCATCCCCGATTCGATCAGTGTAGTGGTAACCGATACCGTCGGGACCAGTTTCACCTACATCGTCACCGACAGCAACGGCGTCATCATCGATGTCCCCGCCAATCAGCCCTTCGACTTCGATGCCGGCGATGGCGGAACCTACCTGATCTACGCCGTGAGCCACGACAGTACCTTCACCGGCGCTACCGTGGGCGAAAATCTGGACGACCTCGACGGTTGCTTCGATCTTTCCAACGCCATCGTCGTCACCCGCCTGACGGGCACGGATTGCCCCGGCTGCAACGTCGACGGCGGCAACCTGGCGCTGGAAGACGGCACCACCGCTTTCACCATCTGTGCCGGAGATGGCATCGCTGATTCCTTCAACGTGGTCTTGACCGACACCGTGGGTGCCAACTTTACTTATCTCGTCACCGACAGCGAAGGCGTGATCCTCTCCGTACCTGCCAACCAACCCTTCGACTTCGAAGGTGCCGGCGGCGGAGCCTGCAACCTCTACGCCGTGAGCCACGACAGCACCTTCATCGGCGCTACCGTGGGCGCAAACCTGGAAGACCTCGCCGGTTGCTTTGATCTTTCCAATGCCATCGTCGTCACCCGCCTGACGGGAACGGATTGCGACGGCTGCAACGTTGACGGAGGTACCCTGACCCTCGCGGATAGCACCACCAGCGTGACCATTTGCGCAGGAGACAGCATTGCCGATTCACTCTCCGTAGTGTTGACCGATACCGTTGGCAGCAATTTCACTTATATCATCACCGACAGCGAAGGCATGATCCTGTCCGTCCCGGCGGACCAACCCTTCGACTTTGAAGGCGCGGGCGGCGGAACCTGCAGCATCTACGCTGTGAGCCACGACAGCACCTTCACCGGCGCAACGGTCGGTGCCAACCTGGCCGACCTGGGCGGATGCTTCGACCTCTCCAACGCCATCGTCGTGACCCGCCTTACGGGCGATGCCTGCGACAACATCGGCGGCTTTACCGCCCAGCTGAGTGGCCTCAATGAACTGCCTACGCCGGTAACGACCACCGCACGCGGCACGGTAAGTGCTACGCTGGAAGGCAACACCCTGACGGTGAGCGGTTCCTTCTCCGACCTTTCTTCCGACTTTGACGTCAACGTCGCTGGCGGTGCCCACATCCATTCCGGCCTCGCGGGCCAGGCGGGTGGCATCGTTTTCCGCCTCAACAGTGAACTCGACAGCACCCTGCGCAGCGGCACCTTCGTGGCCGACAGCAACGTGTTTGAGCTCACGCCTGAACAAGTGACCCTCCTCCAGGACCGGGGAATGTACGTCAACATCCATACGCTGGACTACGCCGCCGGTGAACTCCGCGGACAGTTGCTTCCCGCCACGGTGGAAGCGGTTAAGACGACCCAGTTGCTGGGCGTCAATGAAGTACCGGCCGTCGTTACCGAAGCCATCGGTGGTGTGATGATCGAACGGGTGGGCAATACCCTTACCGTTTCCGGCAGCTTCAGTGGCTTGAATGGCCCGGTAGCTACCGACATCGTGGGCGGCGCGCACATCCACCGTGCGGTAGCCGGCCGCAATGGCCCGGTCATCTTCCCGCTGACCCTGAACCTGAGTGCCGATAGCCTGAGCGCTACCATTGCCGCCGCCGATAACGTGTTTGCCCTGACGGACGAGCAAGTGGATGCCCTGAACGATGAGATGTACTACGTCAACATCCACTCCGCCGCAGTGCGTAGTGGCGAACTCCGGGGCCAGATCAGTGACCTTACCGTCAGCAGCTTCTACGCCAACCTGAGTGGCCACCAGGAGCAACCCGCCGCCGTCAACACCCCCGCCGATGGCCGGGTGATGCTGTACTTCGACGGAGACTCTACCCTGACCGTCAGCGGAAGTGTCCGCAACCTGATGGATACGGTAGCCACCAGCATTGCCGGGGGCAGCCACATCCACCTGGGCGGCACGGGCACCTCCGGGCCCATTGCCTTCCCCCTCCAAATAGCCCTCGATGCCGACCGCCGCGGTGGCGTCTGGCTCGCCGATTCCAACACGTTTACTCTCGCACCGGCGCAGGTAGCCGCCCTCTACAACCGGGAATACTACGTCAACGTCCACAGCGGAGCCGTGATGTCGGGCGAAGTACGCGGCCAGGCCCTGCACCTTGCCAAGGGCTATTTCGGTGCCAATCTCTCCGGCCTCAACTCCAACCCCAACGCCGTGAAAAGCACGGGCAACGGATTCCTTCTCTTCGAGGCCTCCGGCAACCAACTGGTGGCCATGGGTGCCTTCGATGACCTTGAGGGAGATTTTGATGCCTCCATCGCGGGTGGTTCCCACCTCCACCTGGGCGACGCAACCACCACCGGGGGGATTGCCGTGGAAATGAACGCAGAGGTAAGCAGTGACCTGAAAAGCGGCAGCTATGCCCCAGACAGCAACCGCTTTACCCTCACCGCCCCCCAGGTGAGCGCCCTGCGCGACGGCGGCTTGTACTTCAACCTGCACACGACCACCAACCCCGCTGGAGAAATCCGCGGACAGGTACTGCGGGATGACAACGCTTACCCCGCTGCCCCGGAAATCCTCCTGCCCGCCGATGGTGCCACCGTTACCGTCTTCCCCGGCGGAACCGACGCCGACACCGCCTCCATCTCCCGGTCTACCGACCCCAACGGAGACACCGTGGTGTACATCCTGGAACTGGTAGGCATGGAAGACGCGGAATTCACCACCCTCCTGGCCTGCATTAAAGTGGGGGCCGACACCAGCTTTACCCAAGCCCTGGTGGGCCTCTACGATACCCTCTCCGGACTGGGCCTGCCCAACGGCGTCTCTATCCCCCTGCGCTACCGCTTCAAAGCCAGCGATGGCAGCGTAGCCACGGCGGGTGAAGCGCAAACCGTGACCATCACCCTGGCCGCGGAGCGCCCCGGCATCCTGGCCGTCAATGAAGTGGGCCGCGACGGTGCCGTAGAGTTCATCAACCTCGGCAACAGCACCACCTTCCTGGGCGATTACTACATCGGTGGCAACGGAGACTTCCAACGGATTGGCGACCTCAACATCCTCTGTGGCGACCTCACCCTGAAGCCGGGCGACCGGATTTCGGTGCAGCTCGACGCCGTAGCCGGACTGGACGCTGGCGAACTGGCCCTCCTGAGCACCAACGGCTATAACGCGCCCAACGTAGTGATCTACTCTTACCTCGCCTGGGGTGAAGGCAACCGCACGGGTGAAAACCTGGCCGTTGCCGAGGGCCTCTGGGACTTCAATACCGAACTGGGCAGCCCCACCGACGACGTTTCCATCCAGCTCATTCCCAACCGGACCGCGCGCGAATATGCCCTCGGTGCCCCGACGCCCTGTGCGCCTAACGTGCTCTCCGTCAGCACCCGTACCCAGGAAGCTGCCGACCTGCTCCGGGTCTTCCCCAACCCCTTCACTACCCGCCTCACGCTGGAGGTCGGTGGCCTGCGGGCGGAAAGCACCCAGTTGCAGCTGTTGGACATCAACGGCCGCGTTTTGGCCCAGCAAACCCTGAACCTGCGCGATGGCCGCATTGAACTCAGTACCGACCAACTCTCGGCCGGTGCCTACCTGCTCCGCCTGACCAACCAGTCTGGTGTCAGCACGCGCCGCATCATCCGGCAGTAAACCGTCCGTTGCTTCGGCAGCGCAGAAAAAGGCCCGTGTCTCCACCTCCGGAGGCACGGGTTTTTTTATGGTCCGGGGAAGCGTTTGGGGGCGCGGACGCAGGTGCAGTGGATGTTGGAAGTCCGATGTGCGACGTCAGATGTCTGCTGTGCGCCGGCTCCGGACGTCTCGTCCGGCTGAACTCCCTTGGAAGACAGGATGTGCCTGGTGTTTTACCGCACGCCAGTGACCCGCAGCAGGGCCGGCAAGCGCTCCTGGAGGGCATTGACGACCGCAGTGGAATCGGCCGCCAGGTTGATGGTACCGAAGACGTTGGACAAATCGGCGGCCAGCAGCACGGTGAGGTCCGTCCCCCGCTGGGGGGCCACCGCAGCGGGAAAATCAAGGACAAAGGGCAGCAACCCATAAGCATCGACGCGCAGGGTATCGTTGGTAGCGGTGAGGAGGTATTCAGCGCTGGCCTGGAGGTAGCCCCGTCCGTCGTTGAAATTGAGGAGTCCGGCCTGGGTGGCCAGCGGGGAGTTGCTGGGGGCCGAAGGAGGGAAGACGGGCAAAAAATCACTGCTCAGACCAAACTTCCCTCGCACCTGCGTCAGCGCCGCTTTTCCAATGCGCAGGGTGCCGACGGTAGAAACATTGCTCCCCGTTGACTGGGCCAGTACCAGGTTGGCGTTCAGCACCGCAGGGAGGGTATCGGTGCCGGAAAGGACGCGGACTTCCACGGGGTTCTCGGGTACCGCCAGCGGGGAATTGCCCGCCACCAGTTCCAGTCCGCCGAGGTAGTAGCGGAACCGCAGGAGGCGAAAACGATTGAGCGCGCCGTCGGTAAAGGTATCGGTAGTGCTGAAAGCCGCCTCACCCCAGAGGCGGGCAATCTCCACGCGGAAGGCGGGGTAGGTACAGCAATCGTCGGGGCAGGCTTCGTCGGCCCGCAGGTCGTAATTCGTTGCGTCGGGGTCAAGGCAGGCGATGCGGTCTTCGTAGCAGGCGGCACATAGGACGAGGGGGAGGATAGAGAGGAGGGCTCGGTACATTAAATGATTGGATGCGTGAATGAGTAAATGAGTGACCGCCGGAGGCAGCAGCGCTAGCTAATGAGCTGCCGCACTTGGTCGGCTGCCGCACTTGCCTGGTTGCCGCCGGGGGGACGGGCTACCGCTTGCCTGGTGCAAGGTCTGGTTTTTGGTGGATACAGGTTGTGGGATTCCCGTGGTTTTGGTCTCCTCCAGACTATTCATCTAAGCATTTCTACTAAACCAGGGACTACTGCACTTCTGAACCATCCCGTCCCCTACCCTGCCTGGGGTGGTGCTTTTTGGGGCTGTTCAGGGTTTTTGTTTAATTTACCGGCCCGGAAATACTTGCTTCGGGCAAAAACCTGCTACCCGCATTATGGCCTCCAGCGTTGACAACATTACTTACCTCACTGGTCGTTACGTAGCCAGGTTGCTCATCAGTAAGTTACCCGCAGACCGGCTCTACCACAACCTGCACCACACCATCAATGTCGTGCAGGGCGTCATCAATATTGGCAACGCAGAAAAAGTCTCGGAGCCGGAGATGGAGACCTTGTTGCTGGCGGCCTGGTTTCATGACGTGGGGCACATCAAAACTTACGAGGGGCACGAGGTGGCCAGCGCAGAAATTGCCCGTGATTTTCTCCTTCGGCACGACTACCCGGCCGAACGCATGGCGGCCGTAGCCCGTTGTATTCTGGCGACGACGATGCCCCAGCGGCCGGAGTCTCACCTCGAAGAAATCATTTGCGATGCCGACATGTACCACCTCTCGCTGGTCACCTACGAACACGCCCAGGAACTGCTCCGCGAGGAGTGGAGCCGGGTGTTAGGGAAAGTCAGCTCAGACGAAGACTGGGAGCGGGAAAACCAGGAATTTCTCCACCAGCACCACTACTTTACGCACTACGGACAGACGGTGCTGCAGCCCCGTAAAGAAAAATACGGGCTTGAGAAATAGGCCTTTTTTCACCACTTACTAGTTACCAGGATACCCTCCCATGATGCCCGAAAACCACTACATTAACCGCAGCAACTGGTTGCGGGCCGCCGTTTTGGGGGCCAACGACGGAATTCTTTCTACCGCCAGCGTAGCCGTGGGCGTGGCAGCGGCGGGTGCGGCCCGGGAACCCCTCCTGCTGGCCTCCGTGGCGGCTTTGGTGGCCGGAGCACTTTCGATGGCGGCGGGTGAGTACGTCTCCGTCAGTTCCCAGGCCGACCTGGAAAAAGCCGACCTCGACCGCGAGCGCGAAGAACTGGCCACCATGCCCGAGCAAGAATTGACGGAGCTGGCCGACATCTACCAGGCCCGCGGGCTCCGACCTGAAACCGCCCTGGAAGTGGCCCGACAGTTGACCGCCCACAACGCCCTGCTGGCCCACGCCCGCGACGAACTGGGCATCAGTGACCTGACCGAAGCCAACCCGCTGCAAGCCGCCGTGGCTTCTGGCTTGTCCTTCACCGTTGGGGGGATACTGCCCGTGGTGGTGGCAGCGCTGGCTCCACTGGGGGGGATGATTGGCCTGCAATATGGCTTTGCCCTCTTTTTCCTGGTGCTGCTGGGCTATTTCTCCGCCCGCGTGGGGGGCTCCGGGACCCTGCGCCCGGTTTTGCGCATCACCTTCTGGGGAACGGTGGCGATGGGCCTGACGGCATTGGTCGGTTATCTGTTCGGGGTGGAGGTCTAAGGCGTCCTTTCCCCCTTTGCTCCTTTATCCCGGGGGGGAGCACCTGCGGCCGCGCCCATTTGCCTTACTTCCTGGCACGGGTACCTATTTGTTAGACCAAATCGTATATTTGCACCCGCTTAGTCAGGTGGAACTGGGAGGCTCCGCCCTAAGCACAGGCCGACAACGAATGATTAAGCCTTCTTTCGGAGGGCTTTTCTATTTGGAAGCGGCCGCTTCATCACCCTTCTTAAAGTGGTGGTCCCGCCCCAAATTTCGTACGGCGGGTCCGCACGAAACCTAAATTTTTTCAGCTATGCAAGGCAAGGGAATTATCAAATTCTTCCTTGTGGTTATGCTCCTGGTAACTGCTTACCAGTACTTCTTCATCATCCCGACCAACGCCGTTGAGGCCGACGCCGCCGATTATGCCCAAGAAGAATCAGGACAAACCGAAGGCGAAGAATTCCGCATGATGCGTGCCTATTACCTGGACAGCATCTCCAACCAGGAAGTCTTCAGTATTCCACTCATCAAGTCGTTCACTTACCAGGATCTCAAAGCCCAGCAACTCAACCTGGGGCTTGACCTGAAAGGCGGTATGTCCGTCGTTCTCCAGGTAGACCTCCGGGAGTTCCTCCGAACCCTGGCCCGCAATACCAAGGACCCCACTTTTGATGAAGCCATCAACAAAGCCTCCCAAGCTCAATCCAACGCCCAGGACAACTACATCGCTCTTTTCGCCGACGCATGGCGGGAAGTGCGGGGAGATAAGGACCTGGCGTCCATCTTCAGCCGCAACGACGCCCTGCGCGACCAGATCCCCATGGGAACGTCCGACGCAGAAGTCATCCGTATTCTCCGCGACCAGGCCGACGAAGCCGTGGCCTCTACCTACGAGCTGCTCAAGAAGCGCATTGACCGCCTCGGCGTGGTGCAGCCCAACGTCAGCCTCGACGCCGAGCGCGACCTCATCCTGGTGGAACTGCCGGGCATCGAGAACGCCGAGCGCGCCCGCTCTTTCCTGACGGGTGCGGCCAACCTTGAGTTCTACGACGTTAAGCGCATCGACCAGACCGCCATCAACGCCCTGATCGAAATCGACCAACTCCTGGAGCGCCGGGCCAAGATCGCCGCCGGCCGCGACAGCAACTACGTGGAGGCCAAAACCTACCGCTACGACACGCTCTACCGCGCCGATGACCTGGGTAATCTTACTACGGAAATCGACCGGATTGATACAACGGAGGTGACCAACCAGACGGCCGGCCCCCTCTTCAGCATCTTCAGCCCCAACAACGGCAACCTCGGTCCCGCCGTCCTCGGTGTCGCCACCGAGCGCAACCTGGCTGCGGTGAAGGACATGCTGGAAGACCCCGAAGTAGAGCGTCTGCTGCCCCGCGACGTCATCTACCGCTGGGAGGCCAGTCCGCTGCCCATCGACGAGCAAGGCACGCTGGGTGATCTCTACGCCCTCTACCAGCTGGATCTGCCCCGCGACGGTGTTGCTCCGCTGACGGGTGAGTACGTTACTACCGCCAGCGCTGGTCCGCAGCCCGACGGGCAGCTGGCCGTCAACCTCAGCATGAACTCCGAAGGCGCCCGCATCTGGGCCCGGATGACGACGGAGGCCGCCAACGACCAAAACCGTCAGGTAGCCATCGTGCTCGACGACCGGGTGGTATCTGCCCCCCGCGTAAACGGCCCCATCCCCGGCGGCAACACGGCCATCACCGGTGGTTTTAACGTAGAGGAGGCCGATGACCTGGCCAATATGCTCCGCGTTGGTCGTCTGCCCGCCCGTACGGAAATCATCCAGGAAAGCATCGTTGGTCCCAGCCTCGGTGCTGAAAACATCAGCCGCTCCATCACCGCCTTGTTGATTGGTTTCGCGCTGGTGGTGCTGTTCATGATTTTCTACTACGGCGGTGGTGGCATCGTTTCCATTGCCGCGCTGCTGCTGAACATCGTGTTCATCTTCGGTGTCCTGGCCAGCCTCGGTACGGTACTTACCCTGCCCGGTATTGCCGGTATCCTCCTCACAATTGGTATGGCCGTTGACGCCAACGTCATCATTTTTGAACGGATCCGCGAGGAGCTACGCATCGGCAAAACGGTGCAAAATGCCATCCAGGATGGATTCAGCAACTCCTATTCGGCCATCATTGACGCCAACGTGACGACCCTGCTCATCGCCATCACCCTGGCCTGGTTTGGTCTTGGCCCCATCAAGGGCTTTGCCGTGGTACTGATGGTGGGCGTCATTTCGTCCATGTTCACCGCCGTATTGGTTGGCCGCCTGTTCATCGACTGGTGGGTAAATAAGAAAGGAGACCTGTCTTTCTGGACCGCCCCCAGCAAGAACCTGTTCAGCAACATCAACGTCGACTGGATGGGCAAGCGCAAAATCAGCTACGCCATCTCGGCCATTCTGGTAGTGCTCTCCCTGGCCTCCATCGCTACCCGGGGCTTCGACCTCAGCGTCGACTTCAAGGGGGGCTACAGCTACACCGTGGTGTTCGATAAGGCCGTGAACCCGCAAGACCTGCGTGCGGCCCTGGCTACTCCTTTCGGTGGCGAGCCGATTGTTAAGTCAGTCAGCACGGACAATACCTTCAACATCGTAACCGACTACCTCGTGGAAGAAACCGCGCTGGTAGATGGCAAAGAACCCCAGGAAGTGGTGCTGGCCGCCCTGCACACGGGCGTCCAGGCAGCGACCGGCGACAGTGGCCTTACGCTGGAGCAGTTCTCCGATACCGAAGCAGAATCCGGCACCCACATTACCAGTGTGAGCAAGGTTAGCCCTACCATTGCCGACGACATTATGCGCTCCGCCCTCTGGGCAGGTGCCATCGGTTTGTTGCTGATCTTCCTCTACCTCCTGCTGCGCTTCAATAAGCCCCGCTACTCCATCGGTGCTATTGTGGCCCTGTTCCACGACTCCATCATCGTAATGGGGGTCTTCTCCTTCTTCTGGGGCCGCCTCGGCTTCAATATGGAAGTTGACCAGGCCTTCATTGCTGCCATCCTGACGGTGATCGGTTACTCCATCAACGATACGGTAATCGTTTTCGACCGGATTCGCGAGTTCCTGAACACTTACCTCAGCCGGAGCAAAACGGAAGTCATCAACGACGCCATCAGCACCACGGTTTCCCGTACGGTCATCACCTCCTTCACTACCGTCCTGGTGGTGTTGGTGCTCTTCCTCTTCGGTGGCAGCAGCATCAAAGGTTTTGCCTTTGCGTTGATCGTTGGTATCGCAGTGGGTACTTATTCCTCCATCTTCGTCGCCACGCCTATCGTACACGACCTGACGAAGGAACCCGAAGTGAAAATTTCGGAAGGTACCCCCACTCCCGCCAAAGCCTAAGCGCTTCCTCCCAAGCAATTAGCGAGCATTAAAGGTGCGTGGATCGGCTTCGGCTGGTCCACGCATCTTTTTTTGGCGCGGTCGCAGGTGCTCCCCCCCGGCCCCCCGAAGGGGGGAGTTAGGACGAGGAGCAGGGTTTGGCGGAAGAGGGAAGTTTTCCTGGTGGAGGCCCCCGGATTACGGATGCGAGGCGTCTCGCTGGTGGAGGCCCCCGGATTACGGATGCGAGGCATCCTTCATCCGGGGTTATTAAGGTTGGACCCCTACCGGGGTCAGGAGGGGGTTAGGGGTTTGGGGCATGGCGCGGGTTAAAGCACCACTACCCGTTCCTTGATGCGGAGGCCGTCGGTTTCCATGACTAAAAAGTATACCCCGGCGGGTAGGGAACGGACGTTGATGGAATGCTCCGTCCGTACTGCTCCACCCAGTTGTTCTTCCCAGATGAGCCGGCCGGCGAGGTCGTAGAGCAAAACGTCATATATCGGCGTCTCGGTGAACGTGACCGTGAAGCTTTCGTTAGCGGGATTGGGGAACACGTCTGCTTCGATGGGTTGGGGTAAGACAGGTCCGTTGCCCCCTGCCCACTCCTGGAATTTATCGCCCAGGCAGTTTTCCAGCTCCCGGGCGAAGGAGGCCAACCCCACGCGCTGAAGGTCCGGGGCAATGGGACCGGTTACGGATCCCCCCGCTTCTACCTTGAGGCTGGCCGGACCACAGCCCGGAAAATCGTAAATCGGGTACGGGTTATCCACTCCGCTTTGGAGGCCAGGGAAGTAGGAGGTGTAGCCCTCCCTGCTCGGGAATAGGACAATGTACTGCTCGCCTTCTTCCAGTGGCGCAACGGGTCCGTTGCAGTTTCCGCCGTCCTGGCCCCAGAGGGAAAAGCGGGACACCCCCGGGAGGCTTCCGCCGATGATGCCTTCCAGCCGGAAGTCGTACAGCGGGGCAAAGCCGTCGACGTCGGGGCTGCGAAAGCCCAGGTAAGTGGCCCGCACTACGGCCGTTTCCCCTTCCGTCCATTCTACGTATTGGGCGGCGTACTCGCAGAAAGTCGCCGTAAATAAGCAGGAACAGGCGTAGGCCGTGGAGGGGAGGAAGAACAGGAGAAAAGCGAGGTATTTCATGCGGAATCGTTTACGGCAGGGTTGGAAAAGGTCAGGATAACAAGATAGACGGTAGAAAAAGTAGCGGCGTTGGCCGGATTGCCCTTTACTTGGTCTTTGGGGGCGGCGTTGGAGCAAGCGCTGGAGGGTGTTGCAAAACCTGTACCCGCCAAATTTTTGACCTTGCGCCGGAGTTTCGCACATTCGAATATGTTCGAAGATTAGTCCTCCCCCACCGCCTGGGGGTGGGACTACCACGCACTAAAATTCGCACATTCGAACATGTTCGAAGGTTCATCCCGTCCCCTGCATCTGTCCCTCCCCCAGCACCCGCGCCCGCGCCCTAAAAAATACTGCGCCGCTCAACGTTTTTCATCTCCGAGAAATATTTGCCTCCACCGATTATTCCTCCGAAGCGATTCCCCTCATTTCAAACGGCAAAAGAGGCCTCGGAGGATTATTCGCGTGGGAGCTTGATTTGCGAAAAACCCAACCGCTTTCAAAAAAATAGCTCGCCAGTGATAATCCAACCTCCTGGCGGATGCCCCAATGTTAAATTGTAAATTGTAAATTCTACCTCCCCGCCATCCATTCCTCCACCAACGTTTCAAGGGTAGCCATAGTCACGGCCCCATTGGCCAAAACGAGGTCGTGGAAAGCCGCCAGATCGAATTTCTCCCCCAGGCGACTTTCCGCCCGCGCCCGAAGTTCCCGGATTTTGAGCTCGCCCATTTTGTACGACACCGCCTGCCCCGGCCAGCCGATGTAGCGGTCAATTTCCGTATTGACTTCGTGCAGGGAGAGGGCGGTGTTTTCAGCCATGAAGGCGACGGCGCGCTCTCGGCTCCACCCAAAGTAGTGCATGCCGGGGTCCACGACCAGGCGGCACACGCGCCACATTTCGTAGACGAGGCGGCCAAATTCTTCGTAGTCCGTTTCGTAGATGCCGGCCTCTTTGCCGAGGTATTCGCAGTACAGGGCCCAGCCTTCGCCGAAGGCGGAGAGGTAGAGTTGCTTGCGGAAGCGCGGCTGCTCAGCCAACTCTGCTGCCAGCATCATCTGCGTGTGGTGGCCAGGCACGCCCTCGTGCAGCGCCAGGGCAGGCAAGACGTAAAGCGGCCGGCTGGGGAGATTGTAGGTATTGACCCAGAAAGCCCCCGCCTTGCGCCGCCCGTAAGACCCCGGCGAGTAGCGGCCGCCCGTATAGTTGGGCGCCAGGGCGGCGGGGACGGGCTCGACCGTCAGCGGCATCCGCGGCAAGTGGTTAAAATAGCGCGGCAGCAAGCCCTCCATGCGTTTGGTAATCCAGGCGGCACGCTGCAACAACTCCTCAGCGCTTTGGGCGTAAAACTGCTCATCCGTCCGCAAAAAATGCAGGAAATCGGCAAAAGAACCCTGGAATCCCGTTCGGGCAATAACGGCTTCCATCTCCTGGCGGATGCGGCGTACTTCGCGCTGGCCGGTCTCGAAAACGATTTGGGGAGAGACGTCGTCGGTCGTGAAAAAGCGAACGCGCTGCTCGTAGTACGCTGCGCCATCGGTTATGCTCCTGATACCAATGGCTTCCGGCAGTGCGGGCAGGTATTCCCGCTCCAGAAAGTCGAGCAACTGCTGGTAGGCGGGGTAAACGGCCCGCCGGGTAATGGCCGCAGCGCCCGCAGCCCAGGTAGCGTTGGCTTTCACCGGCACTACGAAAATGCTTTCTTCCACGGGCGCTTCCAGTACCCTGCGTATCTGGTCACCACAGTTTTTCACGATCAGGCCAGGAGAGGTTTTGCCCTCGGCCAGCCCCCGGCGCATGGCATCGATCTGGGCCGCGAAGTAGGCGGGCAATTCCTCCAGGGTGGCCAGGTGGCGCTCGTACTCCGCCTCGGTACCGACCCTCTGGCCCGAGAAACGATAAATCACCCCCGCCAGAAAACCGCCCTCGGAGTCGAGGGGGAAACGGTGGCTGCCGAAGTCACGCTGGAAAATTTCGTCGTCCAGGACGTGCTCCAGTAAGTCGCGGTTGATGCGTTGCTGGCCGGTCAGGTGGGTGCCGGGCGGCAGCGCGTCGCGCAGCCGCCGTAGGGTGGCCAAATCCGCCTGGTAATCCGCTTCGCTGCGGATGGCCCAATACTGGCCGCTCTGCTGGGGCCGCCAATTACCGTACGCCTCCACCAGGCTATCCAGGCGGGCAGCAGCGGTGGTTGCGGATTGGGCAGTGACGCCGGTGAAAGTGAGCGACAAAAAGCAGAAAAGAAAGGCGCGCATGGATGAGGTGGTTTGGGGGTGATAAATGTAGCGCGCTTATGGTTACGCAGCCCTAAAACAACACAAGCCCCGCTACTCCGAAGAGCGCGGGGCCTGTATTTTAGCCTTTTTCAGGCGGACTTACGCACAGCCCGCCAAGGCAATCTACGCCGTCTTACCGAACCACCACCATCTTCCGGCTAGCGGTAAAGTCGCCGGAAGTCAGCGTATACGTCAGTACGCCCGCGGCGCCGAGGTCGGCAGCCGTAAGGGTAACTTCGTTGCGACCGGCAACCGCATCAAGCTTACGCGTTAGCAGCAGGCGGCCTGCAGCATCCTGTACGCTCAGGGTAGCGGAGCCAGCAACGGCAAGATCGAAGCGGATCAGCGTAGAAGCGGTCACCGGGTTTGGAAGGTTCTGCAACAATCCGTTTTGCGCGGTCGCAGGTGCCGTGGAAGTCGTGAAAGCAAGGTTCAACGCACCACCTGTTCCGTTCAGGCTTACCCCTTCGCGGACCGTAATCTCATCCGTCAGGCTCACCAACTCGCTCAGGCGGCCACCAACCGTAGCCATCACCTCCAGCGTCAGCATCGCATCAGCACCCCGCAGGGCTACCGCCACCAGGCCGTCGCCGGCCCGGTTCAGGTTGATCGCGCCTTCGCCTTCGTAGCTGGCCGTCACCAGCTCCAGGCCAGCGGCCAGCTTGATCGTGCCCTGGAAGCCCGCCAGCTCGGTGCCGCGGATTTCCATGGTGTGCGTCTGACCAACTTCCAACTGTGCGTCGGCAGCTTCGATGGCTGCCGTAGAACGTCCGTTGCCCACTACGTCACCGTAAGCGAAGGCCACGAAGTCCGCATCCAGGATGCTGCCCGTCAGGTCATTGACATTGTACACCTCGGGGAAGGCCGCAGCGTAAGGGTTGCTCACGTCAACGTCCGCCGGCACGAAGCCCCAGCTCTCGCCGGTAGCGTAGTTAGCGTCCAGGCCCAGGATCACCCGCTGGATCGCAACGAGGTCCAGTACGTTCAGGTTCCGGTTCTGGTCAACGTCCGCCGCCAGGTAGTCGTAGGGAGAGTCAAAATCCTCAGCACCCAGGATAACCTTGGTAATCTTAACGATGTCCGAAGTTTTCACCGCTTGTACATCCACGGGTACGGCGTACAGCGGCTGTACGGTGTAATCTTCGCCAAGGTTCAAGTCAGCAAAGAAATAAACACCGGCGGCGTCGGTCAGCACCGTCTCGTCCATCGCTCCGCCTTCGCCAGTCAGCGTTACCGCTACGTTGGCCATGGCGCGGTCCGTCCGCGTGGCGATCGTTCCCGTCAGGTTCGGACCAGCCTCACCGCACACGCCGTCCTGGAAGGCTTGTACCTGTACGATGACGGAGCAGTAATCGCCGTTTCCGTTGTTGTCAACAGCATAAACACGGACGGGAAGGTCACCGAGGTCGTCGCAGTCGAGGTCGATGCCCAGGCGACCGGCGGAAGGATTAAAGCCAGCTACGCCCGCTTCTTCTTCCGTGTAGATGCTGTACTGGTCGATCAGGTTGCCGAAGCAGTCAAACACATCGCTGGCGATGAAGTCAGAAGCCCAGATCGCAGCCATGCCACCACCCTGTCCGTCGGGCATCAGGGTTGCCGTCAAGGTTTGGATACAGATTGGCGTCGGCGCTTTGTCCGGCGTTACACAGAACTCCAGGATCTCCACGTCGAAGTTGCCACAGCCGTCGGCCGCCCGGATCCGGATGGCGTGCTCGCCTACCGGTACGTTCGTAGCGCGGATCGAGTAGCTGCCGTCTCCGTTGTTCGTCAGCGTGATGCCTACGCCCAGCGCCGCAGCGTTGTCCGGACGGAAGCCCTGCGCAACGTCGTAGTTCGCGTCCAGTTGCAGCGTCACGTCAACGTCGGAGCACTCGTCTACCGCCGTGAAGGTCAGCGTCAGGTCGGCCGTGCACGTTACGCTCGTACCACCGAAGCATTCTTCCGGCTCGTCTGCCTCGATGACCGGGGCCACCTCGTCGTAGATTTTCACGAACTGTACGTAGCGGAACGCTCCGCGGCTGTCGTCGGCGGCGTACACATCGTTGTCGATGTTGTCGTTGCCGTTGTCGTCGTCCGTACCGTCCATGTCGTTGCCGTCGTCCAGCGTCTGGTCAAACTGCGGGGCACCGGGGTTGTAGTTCCGGTCCGTGAAGCGGCTCAGGAACGCAAAGTCGTCCGTCAGCGTCGTCGTCACCTGGGGGATGACGTTCAGGTAGAGCAGTTGCGTCTCCGGGTTGCGGATGCCGTCGCCGTCCCGCGGGATCAGGTAGGGCTGGCCCAGCGTGTTGTACTCACACCAGTTCACTACGTCGTAGGTGATCCGCAGCTTGAAGCACTCTTCGCCGGCGGCAATCGTGCGCAGTGTGTCGATGTAGTGCGTCGTCGTGATCAGGTCACAGGCCAGCTCTTCGGCTACGATACCGTCGTAGTCGGGAACGTCAGCGCAGGTGCCCTCTTCGTCCGTCGGGAAGGTGATCCGGTAGTCGTGGATGCCGTAGACCGTGATCCGCTGCTGGCAGACCTGGACGTTGGTCAGGCCCTG
>NZ_JACSIT010000135.1 GCF_014349155.1 Neolewinella lacunae | reverse complement strand
CGCCAACGCTTTATGTATTGGTCAACAGTCTTCTTGACCGGTCGGAGGCGCGTCAGAAAAATGATCACCTCATCACCAGCGGTCCCTTTAGGATTAGGACGCATCGATATAAAATAGAACTGTCCACCCAACTTTATACGTTTGCGGCAGAACTTACCGTGACTCCGGCACTGGTCATACATCTGCTGATAAGTCTTACCGGGAGCTTCGTCTACAGCTTGGTAGAAGTCGCCGAACCTCAGTCGGATGACAAACTCTATTTTGTTGTCAATCAGGAACTTAAACCATTCTTGGCCGACATATTCTCGGTCAGCAAGCAGCGTCATGCCCTTCAGGTCGAGATGTTTCATCGCTTCAGTAAACAGAGCTTTGCGCTCTGCTTGGGAGGAAGCACCAATTTTACCTAGTTGTTTCCAATAGATGGGGATGGCCACGGAGCCGACTAGAACGCTCAACACCATGTAGTGATACTTTTGCTGACCTCGCTTCCAACTGGTACCATCCAAGAGTAAGTGAGTAAAACGAAAGCGACGAAGTAGGCTCAGCGTTCGTCGCTGAACGTCAAGAATAAAGCCAGCGTTGTCTTGCCAGGCATCGAAAAATCGAATCAATCGCTGATAGTGACTGGCGGGCTGAACAAGCGGTTTGTCGAGGGCCAAGCCGACATAATCCTTGAGTTTCCATAGGCTGCAAGTTCTTCCCAAAATGAGAAGTTGGCAGATCAAGTGAAGGTTTTTTGTAGCACCAAGACCGTATTTTCCGTACAAGTCAGTAAATTTACGCAGTTGCGGAGTGAGCATGAGTTGGAGTTGTGGTTAACCCCTAAGGTAGTGCTCGCTTCGCACTTTCTAAAAATGTAGAGTAGTGTGCTCATTTACATAAATAACTCCGTGATCAGTTGGTTCACTTCCGGAACCACATCCATTAAAAGAAGGATTAAGACCTTAATGTAAAGTTTATCATGATTGTTTATTTTGAACTTCCGGAACCACATCCATTAAAAGAAGGATTAAGACCCCAGGTAGGCCGGCGGTGAACATTGAACGCTCAACCTTCCGGAACCACATCCATTAAAAGAAGGATTAAGACTAACAACAACGCATTTTAAAGCTCTCTGTTGACTTCCGGAACCACATCCATTAAAAGAAGGATTAAGACACCCATACCTGCCCAAATTAACCATAATACTTCAAACTTCCGGAACCACATCCATTAAAAGAAGGATTAAGACCCAGTGGTAGAATGTACCGTCTTCGCGCTCGAAGACTTCCGGAACCACATCCATTAAAAGAAGGATTAAGACTTGTGCTGCCGTTAACACTAATACCCCAAATACTCCTTCCGGAACCACATCCATTAAAAGAAGGATTAAGACTGTTGGGAAATAGCCCCATTCGTCCCATTCCGCTGCTTCCGGAACCACATCCATTAAAAGAAGGATTAAGACAGTTTTTATTTACCGCTCCAAACGGACCAAAATCTCTTCCGGAACCACATCCATTAAAAGAAGGATTAAGACTGGTCGCTGAAATCTTTGTGGTAGCTTGACTTAGCCTTCCGGAACCACATCCATTAAAAGAAGGATTAAGACCGTATTCTTCGATGTTGTACAGACGTGCGTAGTGTCTTCCGGAACCACATCCATTAAAAGAAGGATTAAGACAACCCGTTACGGATAAGCGCAACCACCGTGTTAACTTCCGGAACCACATCCATTAAAAGAAGGATTAAGACGGGCGCGACGTTAGTCAACGTCGTAAAAGTCAACCTTCCGGAACCACATCCATTAAAAGAAGGATTAAGACGCCGCGTCGTTGACCATAGCGACCTCCTCAAAGGCTTCCGGAACCACATCCATTAAAAGAAGGATTAAGACACACCCCGCAGCGCTTTTGCGGCCTCTTCTCCCTTCGCTTCCGGAACCACATCCATTAAAAGAAGGATTAAGACTTTTTCATTCCCTTATAGAGCAAGCGCATTGCCGCCTTCCGGAACCACATCCATTAAAAGAAGGATTAAGACAAGTGAGAGGAAATAAACTCGTCGCCTTCTTTGGCTTCCGGAACCACATCCATTAAAAGAAGGATTAAGACCACACCCCTTTGGGTCTGCTTCGATTTGAGCTGGGCTTCCGGAACCACATCCATTAAAAGAAGGATTAAGACTGGGTGGCGGGGGATTACCTGACGAGCCTTACCCCGCTTCCGGAACCACATCCATTAAAAGAAGGATTAAGACTACGATGGGTCTCCACCCAGCACGTTGTAGCGCCTTCCGGAACCACATCCATTAAAAGAAGGATTAAGACTAAACCCGATGCCTAAACGGTACGTACCGTTAACTTCCGGAACCACATCCATTAAAAGAAGGATTAAGACTTTTGCCAAAGGTTTTTTTATACCCCATTGGTTTGCTTCCGGAACCACATCCATTAAAAGAAGGATTAAGACCAACTTTTTTTTGCATTTATTTTTGATTTTCCGCAACTTCCGGAACCACATCCATTAAAAGAAGGATTAAGACCCCGACCGTGTTGGCCTAGGCTTACAGTTGTGCTACTTCCGGAACCACATCCATTAAAAGAAGGATTAAGACTTGAATTTTGGTTTGCCTGTTTTTTTGTTGGTGCTTCCGGAACCACATCCATTAAAAGAAGGATTAAGACACGGGGCGTAAACGGTTTCAGGTTCGTCTATTCGCCCTTCCGGAACCACATCCATTAAAAGAAGGATTAAGACTCATCGGAATTAACACGAAACATAACATCCCCACAGCTTCCGGAACCACATCCATTAAAAGAAGGATTAAGACGCCGTACTGGTCAACACTTGCAGTGTCGTAGACGCTTCCGGAACCACATCCATTAAAAGAAGGATTAAGACGAGTAAAGATTTCATTTGTGGTAAGTTTTGCGGGAGCTTCCGGAACCACATCCATTAAAAGAAGGATTAAGACCGCCTCCCACTGAGCGATGGACACTTTGTTGGCTTGCTTCCGGAACCACATCCATTAAAAGAAGGATTAAGACCGTACATAATTCTTCTTTTTTGATGTTTTCGCGCACTTCCGGAACCACATCCATTAAAAGAAGGATTAAGACTTCGGGAAGTGTGTATTTGCCGTTTTCTAGGCAAAACTTCCGGAACCACATCCATTTAAAGAAGGATTAAGACTGTGTATTTGCCGTTTTCTAGGCAAATTTTAAGCACTTCCGGAACCACATCCATTAAAAGAAGGATTAAGACTAGGCTTAATTCGTCGTTGTGTTGCAATTCGGCGTTCTTCCGGAACCACATCCATTAAAAGAAGGATTAAGACTGAACGCGCGCCGTGGTTACGACACGCGCTGAATACTTCCGGAACCACATCCATTAAAAGAAGGATTAAGACCTACCTCGTCAATTTTGGTGATGTCGAAGCGCTTGCTTCCGGAACCACATCCATTAAAAGAAGGATTAAGACGTCCAATTGGCGTCGATGAAATCTAATGCGAACATCTTCCGGAACCACATCCATTAAAAGAAGGATTAAGACCAGGTGCTGCAACAGCTTGGCGAGGGAGGTAAGCTTCCGGAACCACATCCATTAAAAGAAGGATTAAGACCCCCCGACCATGTAACTCTCCCCATCGGGGTGATAGCTTCCGGAACCACATCCATTAAAAGAAGGATTAAGACCCCAATGGGGGCGGATACCAGCGGCCTGGGCGGCTTCTTCCGGAACCACATCCATTAAAAGAAGGATTAAGACTGGTGTTTTAGCATGTTTTGGAGCTGTTCTAGGGTCTTCCGGAACCACATCCATTAAAAGAAGAATTAAGACTGGTGTTTTAGCATGTTTTGGAGCTGTTCTAGGGTCTTCCGGAACCACATCCATTAAAAGAAGAATTAAGACAAGTCGCCGTCTTGGCCGTGGGCCAAGACGAAGCGCTTCCGGAACCACATCCATTAAAAGAAGGATTAAGACCAAGACGCGCTTGCGCCTCGGGGGAGAGAATTACAATCTTCCGGAACCACATCCATTAAAAGAAGGATTAAGACAAGACGATTTCTTGACGGTACATTTAGTTGCGATTTCTTCCGGAACCACATCCATTAAAAGAAGGATTAAGACGCCGTAAGGTAACCCGTTTCTAACACAGCTAACACCTTCCGGAACCACATCCATTTAAAGAAGGATTAAGACCGCGCAACGGCGCGGCCTTGGCCCGCTCGCGGGCGCGCTTCCGGAACCACATCCATTAAAAGAAGGATTAAGGCAGGGAGTTCAGCTACGTTGATCATTCTGCATAATTGCGGTAGCGGGCAGGCCGTTCCGTTTTATCAACAAAGTCTTTGCGCAGATTATTTTTCCCCCTTTGTGCCATAAACTATGCTGGAGACAATGTGGATAAATCTATGGAAGGCGTTGCGCCGTAGCGACCTTCCAGGTAGCGTTTTTCCTTATCCTTATCCGGTTGGCCCGGGTTGCCTTCGAAGTAGTTAAAATCAGACAAGGAATAGACGGTAGTAGCCCCCGCTTTGTTTTTTTCAACGAAATTGATTTGATCGCGGCGCAGGGGTACGGAGTTGAGCAGGTTGGTATCGTGGGTAGCCAGGAGCAGCTGGGCCTGCTTCGGGTTGGTTTTGGGGTCGAGGAAAAGTTTTACCAACGCAGCCGTCAGTTTGGTATGCAGCGGGGCTTCAATTTCGTCAATGATCACTACCCCACCCTTGCATAGAGTAAAGAGTATGGGCGGAATGGTATTGATCACCTTGCGGGTGCCGGACGATTCGCCCTCCCCCGCTCCTTCCCCTTCACTTTGCACCTGCGGCCGCGCCCGGAATACAGCAGCTCACGCAGGAAGCATGGTATACCTTCGCCGCACAGCGGCTCCACCAGGGCGGTTCCCTACCGATTAAAAGCCAGGCGCTCCCCCTTAAATTCCTCAAAAAACAGGCCCCGGTCGTAGGCCACGTGCCCGGAAACGATGGTTTGCCGCACCCGGCCGTGAAATTTACCGCCCTCCAGCGGAGACCAGCCCACCTTGTAAAAGATATTGTCCTGGGCCACCGTCCAGTCTTCGTTGGGGTCGTAGATGATGAGGTCGGCCCACATGCCTTCTTCGGCGTAGCCGCGGCGGTCGATCTGGAAACAGATGGCGGGGGCGTGCGACATTTTCTCGACCACCCGCTCCAGGCTGATCTCCCCGGCCTGCACCAGGCGCATCATCATGTCCAGGGAGTGCTGCACCAGCGGCAGACCGCCGGGGGCGGCGAAGTAATCCGTCTGGGCTTTTTCCTCCCAGGTGTGCGGCGCGTGGTCGGTGGCGATGACGTCGAAGCGATCGTCGAGCAGGGCGGGCAGCAGGGCCCGGCGGTGTTCCTCGCCCTTGATGGCGGGGTTGCACTTGATGAGGTTGCCGAGGCGGGCGTAGTCGTCGGCGTTGAACGTGAGGTGGTGGACGCAGACTTCTGCGGTGATTCGCTTTTCGGCCAGGGGGATGTCGTTGCGAAACAGCGCCACCTCATCGGCGGTGCTGATGTGGAGGATGTGCAGGCGCGTGTTGTGGCGCAGGGCCAGTTCCTTGGCCAGGGTGCTGCTGATGAGGCAGCCGGCGGCGGAACGGATGTTGGGGTGCTCCGCCACGGGGATGTCGTTGCCGTAGCGGGCGCGGGCGGCCTCGGCGTTGGCGCGGATGGTGGCTTCGTCTTCGCAGTGGGTAGCGATGAGGAGCGGACTGTTAGCGAAGAGTGCGTCGAGCGTTTTTTCGTCGTCCACCAGCATATTGCCGGTGCTGCTGCCCATGAAAATTTTGAGTCCGCAGACGGTGGCAGGGTCGGTGCGCAGGGCCTCCTCGCGGTTGTCGTTGGAGGCGCCCATGTAGAAACTGTAGTTGGCGGGGCTGACGGCGGCGGCGATCCGGTACTTATCGGCGAGCAACTCCTGGGTGAGGGCGGCGGGCTTCGTGTTGGGCATTTCCATGAAGGTGGTCGTCCCACCGGCTACGGCGGCGCGGCTCTCGCTCTTGATGGTGGCCTTGTGGGTTAGGCCCGGCTCCCGGAAGTGCACCTGGTCGTCGATAATGCCGGGCAAAACGAGGCAGCCTTCGGCATTGATTTCCCGGTCGGCCGGCCGGTCAATGCTGCCGCCCACCTGTTCGATGAAGCCGTTTTTGATGAAAATGTCTCCGGTAAAGCGGGTGCCACGGTTGACGATGGTTCCGTTCTTGATGAGCAGCGAAGGGCGGGGCATGGATCGGTATTGTACGTAGTGCGTAGATGGAAAAGACGGTGGGCAAAGAAAGCAAATTTAGCCGGCAGTTTTGCCAATCACCAGCCCCTCGGGCAGGAAGGGCCGGGCATCTCCGCCGCCTTTGATGATTTCCCGGACGATCGTGGAGCTGATGTGCGAGTAAGCCGGCTGGCTGATCAGAAAGAGCGTCTCCAGGCCATCCCCGACGATGCCGTTGAGCTGGGAAATCGTCTTTTCGTAGTCGAAATCACTGGCGTTGCGCAGGCCGCGGAGCAGATAGCGCGACCCGATTTTCTTGCAATAATGGGCAGTGAGGCCCTCAAAACTGCCGATTTCGATGCTCGGCTCGTCCTGAAACACTTCTTCCAGCCAGGCCAGGCGTTGTTCCAGCGAAAAAAGGGTTTGCTTCTGGCTGTTGATGCCCACCGCCACGACGATGCGATCAAATAAGGGTACGGCGCGGCGCACGAGTTCGACGTGCCCCACGGTGATGGGATCAAAAGATCCGGGAAATACGGCAGTTTTCATGGTCGCCAAGATAATGGTAAAGGGGGAAAGGGATAAAGGGGGAAGGGATTAAAGGGCGAAGGGCGTAGGTGAGATTTGCGCAGCATCCAGAATCAGTGGCACTCCCGAGCGCGCCCCCTGACCCCGGAAGGGGTCCAACCTCAATAACCCCGGATGGAGGATGCGCAGCTTCCGGAATCCGGGGTACTCCCAAGAAAATGCGCAGCATCCGGAATCCGGAGTACTCCCACTACTGAACTATGAACTACTGAACCACCAATCCGGGCGCGGCCGCAGGTGCTCCCCCCCGCCCCCCCGAAGGGGGGAGTGAGGACAAGGAGCAAAGGGCGCTTCGCATAAAACCCCCACGTTTCCCAGTTTACCCGGGCAGCCCTTACCTTCACGCCATGGTACAAGAGAACCTTTCGGAAAAGGTGGAAGCCAGCCCCTGGCGTTTTGTGTTGAACAACTGGCTCTTCATCGGCTGCACCTGCCTGCTGCTGATCATCAACGCCTGGCTGCTTTTCATCTCCAAGCAGGGCGATGAGCTGGTGTTCATCAACCAGTACCGAAGTCCGTTCTGGGACGTCTTTTTCAAGGTCGGCACCCACTTTGCGGAGCCCGTTGCCTACTTCGGCGTCTTGGTGATTGTGACGGCCTTCAGCTACCGCAAAGGCCTGTTCGTTGTCGTTGCTGGCGTGCTGGCGGGGGTGGTTTCCGGTTTGCTGAAATCCTACTTTGGCCAGGCGCGGCCCATGCGCTGGTTCTTCGATAACTACGAAGAGATCTGGCATTCCCTGAACCACTTTGAGGAGGAGTGGCGCAGCTGGGACCCCGACAGCAGCTTCCCCAGCGGGCACGCCACTTCGGCCTTTGCGCTCTACGGACTGCTGGCTTTCTTCGCCCGGACCCGTAAGATGCGGGTGACCGTGCTGTGCTTTTTCCTGGCCACCATGGTTTGCTTCAGCCGCATGTACCTGCTCTACCACTTTCTGCGGGACATCACCGTGGGCGCCGGCCTGGGCCTTTGCCTTGCGGCCATCACGTACTACCTTCACCGCCAATTGTGGCCCAATGCCCTCTGGCTGAACGGAGGCTGGCTGGACCGCTTTTCAGACTTGCCCGCCGTGCGCCGCCGCATTCCGCCCCCCGAATAGTTTTCTTTTGCGTACGCTTTGCCCTCACCACTTCTAAGCAATTTCCATGCCCTACCCCTCCATCGCCGTCATCCGGGAAGGCAAAACGCCGCCCGACAGCCGCACCCCACTTACGCCCGCGCAGGTAAAAAACCTCCGGGACCGCGGCCTCGACATCGTGGTGCAACCCAGCCCCGGGCGCATCTTTGTGGATGAGGAGTACCGGGCCCTCGGCATTCCACTCCAGGAAGACCTCTCCGATCGGCAGCTGCTGCTGGGCATCAAGGAAGTCCCCATCTCCCAACTTATCCCCGGAAAGATGTACTGCTTTTTTGCCCACGTGGGGAAGAAGCAGTCGTACAACCAGCCCCTGCTCCGGGCCCTGCTCGATCAGCAGATCCACCTGCTCGACTACGAGTACTTCACCGACGCGGAGCGCCGCCGCCTGATCGCCTTCGGCTACTGGGCCGGCATGGTAGGGGCCCACAACGCCATCTGGACCTACGCCCAGCGCACGGGCACTTTTACTCTCCCCCGGCTGAAAGACCTCTTCGACTACGCGGCGGCCAAAGAAGTCTACGCCGCTACCGATTTCCCGCCCCTGCGGGTGGTCCTGACGGGCAGTGGACGCGTCGGCATGGGTGCCGGACAAGTCCTGCTCGACATGGGCTTTGAAAAAGTGACGCCGCAGGACTACCTCGCTGGCAAGGGAAAGACCGTCTTTACCCGCCTCCACGTGACGGACTACGCCAAACACCCCAACGGCCAGCCCGTCGATAAAAACCACTTTTACCGCCACGGCGAAGAATATCAATCCAACTTTGGCCCCTACGCAGCGGTCTCCGACGTATTCATCAACGGCATTTTCTGGGACGGTAAAGCCCCGGCCTTTTTCACCCCCGAAGAGATGCGCCAGGACGACTTCCGCATCCAGGTGATCGGCGACATCACCTGCGACATCGCCCCGGACTCCAGCGTGCCCTCCACCCTCTTTGCCTCGACCATTGCCGACCCCGTCTTTGGCTACGACCCCCACACCGAGCGGGCCACCGCGCCCTACGGCTCAGACGTGATCGACGTGATGTCCATCGACAACCTCCCCAGCGAACTGCCCCGCGACGCCAGCAGCGCCTTCGGGGAAGTGTTCATCGAAAAGATTTTGCCGGAATTCGCCCGGCCCGATTCGGATATTCTGGAGCGGGCTACGATAACACGGGGCGGGCAGTTGGGGCCGGAATTCGGCTACCTCAAAGATTTTGCGGACCGGAGCCTGGTCAAAGGCGCTTAAGTTCCGCCAGCACATCCGCCACCCCCGCCACGGTGCGGTACTGGTCGTCTTTGCTGAACCACGTCACCTGTCGTTTGGCGTAGCGGCGGCTGTTGCGTTTGACGAGGTCGATGGCGGTGGCCCGGTCGTATTCTCCGCGCAGGTAGGGCCACCACTCCTGGTAGCCGACGGTTTGCAGGACGGGTAGGTCTTGGTGGGGGGCGAGCGACTGCACTTCGGCTTCCAGGCCAGCGGCAAGCATTGCGTCGACCCGCGCGTCGATGCGGGCGTAGAGCGCCTCCCGGGGCGGGTGGGCACGCAGGTAAAGGCAGCGGAAAGGACGCGCAGTCGTTTGCCCGAGGAAAGAAGAATAGGGCTGGCCGCTGGCGTAACACACTTGTAGCGCGCGCTCGAGACGGCGGGGGTTGGCCCGGTCCACTACGGCGTAGTAGGCGGGGTCCAGGCGGGAGAGTTCGGCTTGCAGTCCGGGCAATCCCTGCTCATTCAACAGACTTTGCACCTGCGACCGCGCCCCTTCCGTCACCTCCGGAAATTCGTCTAAACCCTCGCAAAGCGCGCGCAAATACAGCCCACTACCGCCCACGAGCACCGCGTAGGGATGGCTTTCGAAAATGGTATGGAGGCGCTGCAAAGCCTCCTCAGCAAAACGACCAGCGGAGAGGGGATCGAGCAAACTACGGTCCGCAATGAAGTGGTGCCGCACCAGTGCCAGTTCCTGATCCGTAGGCCGTGCATTCCCGATGGTCATCTCGCGGTAAAACTGCCGGCTATCTCCACTGATGATCTCCGTGCCGAAATGCTGCGCTACGGCAATGGCCAGGCCCGTTTTGCCGCTGGCCGTGGGGCCACCAATGACGATCAGCGTCTTCTTTTCCATGTACTCTTTTGGGCGGGCTAAAGCACTGGCTCCAGGATGCTTTCTACAAATGCTGTGGTGGTAGCGGCCACGTCTTCGGTATCCTTGAGGGCCCGGATAAACGCGCTGCCGATGATGGCCCCGTTGGCGTAAGCGCAGGCTTTCTGGAAGCTGCGCGCGTCGCTGATGCCGAAGCCAATGAGCCGGGGCTGCGGCAGGTTCAGGGCGGCGACGCGGGCGAAGTAGGCCTCCTGCTCCGGCGTAATCTCTCCGCTCTTGCCCGTGATGCTGCTGCTGGAAACGACGTAGAGGAAGCCCGTGCTGATGGCCCCTATTTTGCGGATCCGCTCCTCGCTCGTCTGCGGCGTGATGAGGAAGGTCACCTGCAAATCCTGGGCTTCGGCCAGGTGACGGAACTCGGCCTCGTACTCGACGATGGGCAAATCGGGTAAAATCAGGCCATCTACGCCGGCGGCTTTGGCGGCGGCAACGAAGCGTTCCGGACCGTACTGCAGCACCTGGTTGTAGTAGCCCATGAGCACCAGGGGAATGGTGGTGCCTTGGCGGGCGGCGGTGATTTGGGCGAAGAGGACATCCAGGGTCATCCCGTTTTTCAGGGCGTGCATGCTGGACTGCTGGATGGTCTCCCCATCTGCCATGGGATCGGAGTAGGGCATACCGATTTCGATCAGGTCGGCCCCCGCCTCGGCCAGGTTGTGGATGATGACGCCGGTACTCTCCAGGGTGGGGTAACCTGCGGTGAAGTAGACATTAAGGATGCCGGTGCTTTTGGACTGGAACAATTCCGTCAGGCGATTCATTGGACGCAAATTTTGGGTGCTCAGAGGCGGTTCAGGTAGGTTTCGTAGGCGGCCAGGTCTTTGTCGCCGCGGCCACTGAGGCAGATGACGATCACGTCTTCGGGTCCGTACTGCATCTGGTTGAGGGCGGCAAATGCGTGGGCGGTTTCCAGGGCGGGGATGATGCCTTCGGTGCGGGTGGTGAAGAGAGCCGCGGCCAGGGCGTCATCGTCGGTAACGCTGATGGCTTCGGCGCGGCGGGAGTCGATCAAATAGGCGTGCAAGGGGCCGATGCCGGGGTAATCGAGGCCGGCCGAGATGCTGTAGGGTTCGACGACCTGCCCGTCTGCGGTTTGCATGAGCAGGGTGCGGGCGCCGTGGATGATGCCTTCGGTCCCCAGCACGGAGGTGGCCGCCGACTCGCCAGAGTCTACGCCCAGGCCCGCTGCCTCAACGGCGATGAGGCGGACGCGCTCGTCGTTGAGGTAGTGGTAAAAAGCCCCGGCGGCGTTGCTGCCCCCACCCACGCAGGCCACTACGGCATCGGGGTATTCCCGGCCGACCTTTTCCTGCAATTGCCACTTCATCTCTTCAGAAATGACCGACTGGAAGCGGGCCACCATATCGGGGTAAGGGTGTGGGCCCACCACCGAACCGATGATGTAGTGCGTGTCTTCGGGGTTGTTGATCCAGTCGCGGATGGCCTCGTTGGTGGCGTCCTTGAGGGTACGGGAGCCGCTTTTGGCGGGACGCACCTCCGCGCCCAGCATGCGCATGCGGGCTACGTTGGGGGCCTGCCGCTCAATGTCTACCTCGCCCATGTAGACGATGCATTGCAGCCCGACCAAGGCACAGACGGTGGCCGTGGCTACGCCGTGCTGTCCTGCGCCGGTTTCGGCAATGATGCGGGTTTTGCCCAGGCGCTGGGCCACCATGATCTGCCCGATCGTGTTGTTGATTTTGTGGGCACCGGTGTGGTTGAGGTCTTCCCGCTTGAGGTAAATCCGGGCACCGTAGTGGGCGCTGAGGCGCTTGGCGTAGTAGAGCGGGCTGGGCCGGCCAACGTAGTCTTTCAGCAAACTGTCAAACTCGGCCTTGAAGGCAGGCTCGGCAATCATCTCCCGGTAGCAATTCCGCAGCTGCTCGATGTTGGGGTGCAGCATTTCGGGGATATACGCGCCGCCAAAACGACCGTAGTAGCCGTGCTCATCAACGTCGATGTGAATATTCTTGGTCATGGTAAAAACGCCGGGTGGCGTGGTTTGGAAAAGGTAGGAAAGTTGCTTCTCCGGGGCTGGAGCTAAACCCCGGTCGGCGGGGAAGGTTCCGCCGGGAAGTTTATACCACAGCGGGCTCCGCCACCCGCTGGCGGACGTACTGGAGCACGTTGCGGATCATCCGCCGGCCGTGGGCCGTCATGATGCTCTCGGGGTGAAACTGGACGCCAAAGATCGGGTACGCGCGGTGCTGGACGGCCATGATGCCCCCGCTTTCGTCGGTAGCCGTAACCTCAAGTTCGGCGGGTAAAGTGGCCGGGTCGAGTACCCAGCTGTGGTAACGCCCGGCGTTGAATTTTTCGGGAACGCCGGCGAAGAGCACATCGTCCGTTTTCGTCCGCAGCATCTCCGTTTCAATGCCGTGCAAGACCTGGTCGAGGTTGTGCAAAGTCCCCCCAAAGGCCTCGCCAATGGCCTGGTGCCCCAGGCAGACGCCCAGGATGGCCTTCTGGCCAGCGTACTGCCGGATCAAATCCGGCATGATGCCCGCTTCACGCGGGACGCCCGGGCCGGGAGACAAAACAATGAGGTCGTACTCCCCCACCCGGTCCAGGCTGATTTCGTCGTTGCGGAATACATCAATCTCACATTCCAGCTCTTCCTCGATGTACTGGACGAGGTTGTACGTGAAGCTGTCGTAATTATCGAGAACAAGAACTTTCATTTTGAGAAAATTTTGGATGAGTAACAATTAAATACCGATTCCGCCAGGGCTACTGGTGGCTCAGAAGGTTTCGGCCTTCGCCAGTGCTTTGGTGAGGGCCCCGAGTTTGTTGTAGACTTCCTGGCATTCACTGGCTTCGTCGCTGGCGGCAACCACGCCGGCACCGGCCTGGTAGTAAAGGACATTATCCTGGCTGAAGAACGAGCGGATGAGGATGGCCTGGTTCATGCCGCCCCGGAAGTCGATGAAGCCGATGGCCCCGCCGTAAAAACCCCGCTGCTGGTTTTCGTACTGGTTGATGAGTTCAATGGCCTTGTACTTCGGGGCGCCCGAGAGCGTGCCGGCGGGGAAAGTATCGCCGAAGATCCGTACCGTATGCGCAGCGTTTTCGAGGTCGCCTTCGACGGTAGAAACCAGGTGGATGACGTGGCTGTAGTAGTGGACTTCCCGCAGGCTCGTTACCCGGACGTTTTTGGTGTGGCGGCTGAGGTCGTTGCGGGCCAGATCGACGAGCATGACGTGCTCTGCGTTCTCCTTGGGATCGGCCAGGAGGGCTTTGGCGGCGGCATCGTCTTTGAGCTTATCCCCCGTACGGCGGTAGGTGCCGGCGATGGGGTTCAGCCGGGCCGTGCCATTGCCAATCACCATCTGGCTTTCCGGACTGGAGCCCATGATGCGGTAGTCGCCGTAGTCGAAGTAAAAGAGGTAGGGCGAAGGGTTGATGCTCCGCAGGGCGCGGTACACCTGAAATTCATCCCCCCGGAAGCCCTGCTGGAACTGCCGGCTGAAGACGATCTGAAAAACATCGCCGATCCGGCAGTGGTGTTTCCCCGCAGCAACGAGCTCCCGGAAAGCTTCGTCGGTGAGGTTGGAAGTTTCCTCGCCCCGGCGCGCGAAGGGGTGTACTCCCCCACCCCGCTTGATGGCCGCTTCGACCTCGGCAATGCGGGAGCTTTCCCCCACCGGCAGGTTTTCCAGCATAATGAGCTCATCCCGATAGTGGTGAAAGACGAGCACGAAACGGTAGAGGTGGTAGCGGAGGTCGGGAGCCCGCAACACCCGTTCGTTATCGAAGGTCAGCGTATCGAAGTACTGTACCCCTTCAAAATTGGTGTGCCCGATCAAGCCGTTGAACTGCCCGCTGACGGGGTCGGCCGTCGTGGTATCCAAGGCGAAACTGCCCAGGAATTCGTGCAGCGCCTGGGAGACGGTATTGACGTCCGTCACCCGCTCTGCGGGCAGCGCCCGGCCCAGCACCCGACGGTGAATGGTGCCGGCATCGACGCTGAACGAGGCCAGCGTTTCGAGGCCGAGGATGGAATAATAGTGTTCGTTGTCGCGCGCTTCGTTGGACTCCAGCAAGACGGGGTCAGTGAATTCATCGCGCAGGGCCAGGTAAAGCATCACCGGGGTGAGCTGGTCGGCGGTCAGCCGGTGGGTCAGCACCTGGAGGTGGGTACGGGTGGAAGGATCGGCAGAAACAGTCACGGTAAGGAGTTTGGGGTCAGAAAAGCCACCGGGCGGGCACAAAAAAAGCCCGCCGGAGCAATCCGACGGGCTTTCATTTTCTTTGTTTTACGCAAACAAGGCCACATCAGCTCGCTCGGAGAGAACGCTGCAGCCACCACCAGTTGTTGTTAAGGTTATTCGTTTGCATGGCGTGAAGGTAAGGGCGCGTGCGGGACATGTGCAAATGATTTTTAGCGGGGGATGGTTTTGTAGTTCATAGTTCAGTAGTTCAGTAGTTCATAGTTCAGAAGTTCATGGTTCAATAGACACACTTAAGAGGAACAGTCTCCGAAAGTGCCCTGGTCGAGGCGTTGTAGGCCGAACTGCCCCGTGCGGCAGCAAACCACGAAGTAGCAGCGGAGCTAATCAAATATCAAATATCAAGAATCGTCTATTGTCTATCAAAACGCCCCTTCGCCGCACAGCAATCAACCTTCTCAATCCACAATCTGCCCCGTCAAACGCAGCAGCTCGGTCTCGGTGTTCTTGAGGTTGAGCAGGGCGTTGAGGAGCTGGAATTCGGCGTTGACGTAGTTGAGCTGGATGGCGCGGTAGTCGAAGCTGTTGATGGTGCCGCCTTTCAGGCGTTCTTCGCTGATGTTGAGGTTTTGTTCGGCGTTAGCGATGAGGCGGCGGGTGAGGTCGACGATGGCGCGCTGGTTCTCGTAGCGGTCGAGGGTATTGAGCAGGGTGGCCCGGAGTTGCTGGCTGGTGGCCTCCACGTCGAGGCGGGCGGTGATTTCCTGGAGCTTGGCGGATTGGGTCCGGACGTTACGCGCGCCTCCGTCGAAGAGCAAGTGGTTAACGGTAAAGCCGAGCTGGCCGTTGAGCGTAGTGGCACCGATGCCGGGCAGGTCGCGGGGGTCGGGCGGGCCATCGCCAAAAACGAAAGTCTGCGTTCCGGTAGCTAAACTGTAATCGTAGCTGACGCCTGCGGTGAGGCCAATGGTGGGTTTGTGCTCGGCGGCAATCAGGCGGGTATTAAGGCTGGCCAGCACTTGGTTGACGCGCAGGGTGCGCAGTTGGCTGTTGGTGGCCAGCAGCTGGTTTTCCAAGCCCGCCCGATCGTAGTTTTCGGCCACCTCGTCCAAGGGCGTTGTCAGGGTCAGTTCCTGGTTCAGGTCTTCCTCACCCACCACCTGGAGGAGGTTGCGGATGGCCAACTGGAGATTGAGTTGTTGCACCACCAGGTTGGTGGAGTCGGTCAGGTAAGCATCCCGCGCCTGCAACTCTTCAAAGGTGCCGCCCTGGCCGTATTCGGCGCGGATTTGCTGGTAAGTGATGCGGTCACGGCTCAGGCCCAGAACGCGCTGGCGAACCTCTAGCTGTTCCTGCTGGACAACGGCGTTGTAGTAGGCATTGATAACGGCGGCCAGGGTGTTTTCCACCTGGATCTGGAGTTGACCGGCGCTGAGGTCGGCCAGCGTGGCCAGGCGGTCTTTGGTCATCTCGATTCGTCCGCCGTTGAACAGCGTCCAGTTGAGGTTAGCGGCCGGGGCTACGTTGTAGGAAAAAGTAGAGGAACTGACGACGATGCTGGCCGGGTTGTTATTGCTCCGGTAGCCGATGCCGGGGCTCAGGCCCAGGGTGATGGTGGGCATTTTGCCCGTCAGCGCATAGTTGTCGTCGTTGCGGGCCACGTCGAGATTGGCCTGGGCCAGCCGGATCTGGTAGTTGTTGGCCAGCCCCAGCTGGATGGCGTCGCTCAGGCTCAGGCTTTGCTGGGCGCTGACGCAGGTGCAAAGGAGCGGGATGAGAAAGCAAAGTTGGAGTGTACGCATTGTCGTTGGGTAGTAAATCTTGGGGATTGAAAATAGAATGGGTTGGCAGGCAGGCAAAATCAGCCGGGGTCCGACTCCTCCTTGCTCCTTGTCCAAACTCCCCCCTTCGGGGGGTCGGGGGGGAGCACCTGCGGCCGCGCCCCTTCGAACACGCGCCGCTTGGCGTAGAAATTGTAGAAAAAGACGACGCCCGTCGCCACCAGTTTGATGGCCCATTCCTCGGTGCCCACCAGGGGGAAGCGGTGGAGGCCGGTGACGATGAGCCAGTCGAGGAGCAGGCCCACCGCGCTGGCCAGCATGCTGAGCACGAAGGCACTCCAGAGCGAGCGCCGCAGCTGGAAAACGAAGTAACGCTGGAGAAAAAAATTGAGCACCACACTACTGGAATACGCCAGCACCGTGGCCGGCCCGGGCGGCAGGTAACGGTCTACCAGCACCAGATAGAGCCCGTAGTTGATGCCCGTAGCCACCAGCCCCGTCAGGGCAAAGGGGATTTTTTCCCGCACGAAGTGCCAAGCCCTTTCCCTCATGCCGTTTCCGCTCCGTTGGCCAGGGCCCGGAAGTAGTCGCGGACCTCCAGCCAGTTGTTTACGCGCCGGTACCCCGTGGCGTGGACGTTGTGGAAGGAAGTGAACAGCAGCCCGGTGCCGTTGAACCCGGCCAGGTTGCTCACCTTGTCGTCAATCATGTAATCACCGTGCACGATGCGCTTATCGCCGCAAAAAACGATGCGCGTGTGGTGGATGAAGGGCAGGTGCTCCTCCAGCCAGTTGTACTTATCGATGAAGCTGTAGCGGAACTCGGTGGCCGTAGTAACGATGAAGACTTCGTGGGCGTCGTAGAGTTCCCGGACGACCTCGGCGGCGTCGGGGAACAGGGCAACGTCGCGGAAAAAGCCCGGGTCGTACATGGCTTTGCGCAGTTCGGCGGCTTCGGGAAGGTCGTAGACCTTGATGCCGTGCAGTTCTTCGGCGCTGGGGCGGCGGCCGAAGCGTTGCTCGTGCAGGTCGATAAACTTAACGTAAGTATCGGCCAGCACTTCGTCCATGTCAATGATGATGCGGGGCATGAGGACTAAAGTTCGATTTCCTGGGGCGTTTCCCTGGCGGGGCTGCCGTAGTTTTCGTTTTCGAAGTTCAGTTGCTTGTACGCCGGTTCCACCTCGCGGTACTCCTCGATGGAGGAGTTCGTCAGGCGGGCCAGGTAGTAGCGGAAGCGGTTGAGCAAGACCACCAGGGCGGGCAACAGGACGAGCAGGATCAGCGTAGTGGCCAGCAACCCGAAGGCCACCGAAATGGCCATGGGGATGAGGAACTGGGCCTGCCGGCTCTTGTTGAGCAGCAGCGGCGCGAGGCCCGCAAAAGTAGTCACGGTGGTGAGCAGGATGGGCCGGAAGCGGCTGTAACCCGCATCCCGCAGCGCATCCATCATCGTCATCCCGTTGCGGATATTGTCGTTGTAGGTGGCGATGAAGACCAGTCCGTCGTTAACAATTACCCCCACCAGGGCAATGACGCCAAGGGCGGAGAAGAGCGAGATGGGCTTATCCATCAGCCAGTGCCCCCAGATCACGCCGATGAATCCGAAGGGGATGAGGAGGAAGAGGATGAGGGCCTGAAGAACGGACCGGAAGGTGAGGGCGACCACGAAAAACATGAGGGCCAGGACGACGGGTACGACGATGGCCGCCGAGGCCGCCGTCTTCTGTTGGTTGCGAACCTGCCCGTCGGTAACGGTACTCACGCCCGGGTAGCGATCAAGCACGGCGGGCAGGATGACGCCCTGGACTTTCCCGTTGACGTCGGTGACGGACACCGAGTTATCGGATACGTCGGCATCGATTTTCACTTCGCGTTTGCCATTGACGTGGTTGATGGCGATGACGCCGCGCTGGGGCTCCAGGTCGGCAATCTCGGAGAGCGGGTACTCACTGCCGTCGGGCAGGCGGATGCGCATATTTTGCAGGTCATAGATGCTGCGGCGGCTGTCTTCGCCGTAGCGGAGCCAGACGCGGACTTCATCCTCGCCCCGTTGCAGGCGCTGGGCCTCGGTACCGAAAAAGGCGGAACGGACTTGCCCGACGATGTCTTGGAGGTCGAGGCCGAGGTAACGGGCTTTTTCCTTGAGCGAAATGTTCATTTCCCGGAGCCCTTCCTGGTTGTTGTCGACTACGTCGGTCAGTTCCGTCATCTGTTCCAGCTCGGCTTTGAGGTCGGCCGTAGCCGCTTCGAGTTCGTCGATGTTGCTGCCGACGAGACTGACGCTGACGGGTTTACCAAAGAAGGAACCGCCGCCGAAGGAGAGTACCTCGGCTTCGTCGACCGGCCCCACGGCGGCGCGGATGGCGTTGGTGACCTCGCGTTGCGTGATCGGTTCCCGCTCTTCGCCGGGGATCAGGGCAACATTGATGCTTCCCTGGTAGGCGGTGGGGCCCACGGTGGTCTGGATGCGTTCCACCAGTTCTTTTTCGCCGTTGTACGTTTCGTCGCTCATCCGGCGATTGACTTTTTCGGCGGCCAGCACGATGCGGTCAAGGACTTCCTTGGTTTTGCTTTCCGGCGTGCCCGCGGGCAGTTGCAGCGTGATGGCCACGTCATCGCCCTCAATGATGGGGAAGAAAGTGGTTTTGACGAATCCGCCCTGCACGAGGCCAAAACTCAGGAAGAGCAGCGCCAGGCAGCAGGCCAGGGTAACGAATTTGTGGCGCACCGTCCAGTCGAGCACGGGCACGTACATGCGGTCGCGCATCAGGTTCATCAGGGCATCGAAGCGCCGCTGGATCCAGTTGGGCTCGGCCCCGGCGGCCAGGGCCTTGCTGTGGGCCACGTGAGTGGGCAGGATGACGGCACCCTCCACCAGGGAGAAGGCCAGGGAGAAGATCACGACGATGGCCATTTCCAGGAAAAAATCGCCGAGAGATCCATCGAGGAAGAAGAAACTGGAGAAGGCGATGATCGTCGTAAGCACCGCCGCGAATACGGCCGATAAGACGTTGTTGGTGCCGTCGATGGCGGCCTTGACGCGGGGCACTCCTTTTTCGTGGTAGCTGAAGATGTTTTCCCCGATCACGATGCCGTCGTCAACGAGGATGCCAATCACCAGGATCATCCCGAACAGGGAAATGACGTTGAGCGTGATGCCGAGGAAGTTGGCGATGATGAACATCCCGGCAAAACTGATGGGGATGGACAGGGCCACCCAAAAGGCAAGGCGCCAGTGGAGAAACACGGCCAGGAGCACACAGACTATGAGGAAGCCCTGCCAGCCGTTCTGGATCAGGGTATCGATGCGCTGCCGCAGCGTAATGCTGGCGTCGCTGATGACCGAGGCCCGGATGTTGGCGTTTTCGGCGTTGAATACTTCGAGGTACTCCTTGACGCGGTCGGTGATGTAGAGCATGTCTTCATCCAGGGTATTCTGGACGGAGACGCTGACCGAGGGGCTGCCATCGAGGTAGGCGCGGTTGGGTTGGTCGGACCAGCGGTCGCGCACCGTCGCCACCTGCGAGAGGCGGACGACGCCGCCGGCCGGGGTGGTTTTGACGATGATGTCGCGCAGGCCATCGGCGTAATATTCCTTGTTGCGGGCGCGGAGCAGCAGTTCTTCTTCCGTTCCTTTGACGGTGCCGCCGGTGATGTCAACGTTGGTGCGCCGCACGGCGTCGGCCGCCTCCTGGAAGGTCAGTTGGTAGGTCTGCAAGTCGGCTTCGCGGAAGGCGATTTCGATTTCTTCGTCGGGGAAGCCGGAGAGCTCCACCTTGGAGAGGCCTTCGATGGCCAGCAGGTCATCTTCCACCTGCCGGGCGGCGGCCTTGAGGGCTTCGAGGCTGACGTTATCCCCCGACAGCGCGAAGGTGATGGCCCGGCCCAGCTGCTCCTGCTTGTAAATCACGGGCGGCTCCATGCCCACGGGGAAGCTGCTGATGCGGTCTACCTCGTTTTTCACATCCTGCAAAATCAGGTCGGTATCGTAGCCCTTGAGGACTTCGACGGTGATGCGGCCGGAGTTTTCGGAGCTGACGCTGGTGTAGCGCTCCACGCCCGTAAGGCCCTTGAGGCCCTCTTCGATTTTGTTGATGATGCCCTCTTCCACTTCCTCCGGGCTGGCACCGGGGTAGATCAACTGTACGTTGATGATGCGGCTGGGGGACTCGGGAAAGAAGGTCGCCTTCATCTGCCCGAGGCTGATTACGCCCAGGATGAGGATGCCGAACATCAGCAGGTTGGCCGCAACCGGGTATTTGACGAAATAGGCAATGAATCCTTTCATCTTACTGGATTTTTGGGGTGGAACCGGGGTTCCTAAGGGGAAGGATTAGCGGGAAACGGGCTGGGGGGTGGTTGGGGCGTTCTGCTGCGCCTGGCCGGTGCCACCGGTGTTTTTCGTCTGTACGCGCATGCCATCGAAGGCACCGGCAACTTCGCTCACCAGCAGTTGGGCCCCTTCGGGAATGCCGGAGACGATGACGGTTTCGCGATTGAACTTCTCGACGACCACGGGATGGAGGGACAGCAGAGTGTCGTTTTTAACGAGGTACACTTCGCGTTCGTTGAGCAGGAGGTCGCGGTCAATTTCCACCACGTTGCTCAGGGTGATGGCACTGGCTTCCCCGCGCAGGTACATGCCTTCGCGGAGTTCTTTGCCGCTCACGCCCACGTAGACGCCGACGGTCTGGGTCAGCGGATCAATCTGGTCGCTGATGCGCCGGATTTGCCCCTTCCAGCTGCCGGCGATGTCTTCGCTCGTCAGCGTCACCTCGCCGCCCGTTTTCAGGGAACTGAGTTGGGAGAGGGGGACGGTAGCGACCAATTCGTAGTAGCCCGTTGCCATCAGCTCACCAATCTGCTGGCCAGTGCGGACGATGGCGCCCTTATCGATGCTCGTGGAGGTGAGTACACCGGCGAAGGGGGCGCGGATGACGTACTTAGACAGGCGCTCTTCGCCGCTTTTGATCGTGTAGTACTGGGTGTAGAGGTTCTTGCCGGCCACGAAGAGCTTTTCGCGCTGGTTCTGCGCCGTGGGCAGCGGCTGGATGCTTTTCTCCACGTCAAAAGCATTGAGGTAGGCCTCCCAGGCGGGAAAACTCTCGGGATAGTCGATTTTCAGATCGGGCATGATCGTGGCGATCGTGTTGAGCAGCGTCGCCTTCTGGGCGAGCAGGCTCAGGCGGGCCTCTTCGTCGTCAATGCGCAGGAGCACCTCGCCGTTGCCGAAGTAGCTGCCTTTTTTGAAGGGTTTGCCCGTTTCGTTCACCACGCCGCCCACTTCGCTGAACAGGGCGATTTTGTTGTAGGCTTCGAGCCGGCCCTGGACGGCCAGCTTGGTCGCTACCTGGGTATTGGCCACCGTGCGCGTCTCCACGTTTTTGATGCGCTTGGCAATCTCCCGCTTCGGTGGATCTTCTTTGAGGGAGGCCAGGTACTTCATCCCGAAATACCCCAAGAGGATGATGACCACACCGATGATGACCAGGATCACGGTGCGCAGGGTGCTATTCTTTTTCATTTTGGCTGAGTTCGTCGTGGAGGTTTGTGTACATTTTTTGGAGGACTTTCACGCAGGTATGCATATCCTCGGGGGTAATTTCGTGGGAGGCAATATCGATCGTCCGCCGGGCCCGCTCGGCGGCGTAGTGCCACAGGCGGTGGGCTTTTTCCGTCAGGTAAATGTGTTTCTGGCGGCGGTCGTGGGGGTCAATGCGTCGCTCAATGAACTGGCCCTGTTCCAGGTGGTTGAGGGCCCGGGCGACAGTTCCTTTGTCCTTGATGGTGGAAATGGCGAGGTCTTGCTGCCGCATACCATCGTGTTCCATCAGGTCGGAGAGCAAGCCCATGTGGGTGCCCTGCGGGAGGAATTCCTCGAATTCCATCCGCTCCAACATGACCCTGGCGAGTTGCCGGCCCACGCGGTTGGTAAGAAAAATAACGTTGTCCTGGCGGGCCGTTGACGACAAAGTAGTTGCGTTTGCAACGGTTAACGCGCGGTGTGGGCTTCGGTTGAGGGTTTGGGAGGATTTTGGAAAATAAACGAGCCTTACCCTTCCTTGCTACTTATCCGAACCGATGGCACCTGCGGCCGCGCCCGCTTCCGCATAGGGCCGGTAATTGGCCTCGAAGAGCGCCTGCAACCTGGTGGCTGCCCGGTCGTACTCCGCCTCGTTGGGCCAGGTATCGCGGGGGTTGAGGATGGCGTTGGGCACGTCGGGGCACCGCTGGGGGACGCTGAGGCCGAAGAAATCGTCGGTCCGGTAGGGCACCGCATCGAGGTCGCCGTTGAGCGCGGCCTTGATGATGGCGCGGGTGTAGGTCAGCTCAATGCGGCTGCCCGCGCCGTAGCTGCCGCCGGTCCAGCCGGTATTGACGAGCCAGACGTTGATCGGGGTGTCGTTTTCGGCGGCCGCGTCGAGTTTTTCGCCCAACATGCGGGCGTAGACCGTGGGGTGCAGGGGCAGGAAGGGCGCGCCGAAGCAGGCCGAGAAGGTCGCCTGAGGCTCGGTGATGCCCGCCTCGGTGCCCGCAATTTTGGCGGTGTAGCCGCTGATGAAGTGGTACATGGCCTGCTCCTTGGTCAGGCGGCTGATGGGGGGCAAAACGCCGAAGGCATCGCAGGTGAGGAAGAAAATGTTACGCGGCAAATCCCCCCGCGAGTTGTACATGATGTTCTCGATGTGGTTGATGGGGTAGCTCACGCGGGTGTTTTCGGTGATGCTGGCGTCGGCGTAATCGGGGGTGTGGCCGTCGGGGCGCACGACCACGTTTTCGAGCAGGGCGCCGAAGCGGATGGCGCGGTAAATCTGGGGTTCCTTGGTTTCGGAGAGGTCGATCACCTTGGCGTAGCAGCCGCCTTCGAGGTTAAAGACGTTGGCCTGGCTCCAGCCGTGCTCGTCGTCGCCAATCAGGCGGCGGTCGGGGTCGTTGCTCAGCGTCGTTTTGCCGGTGCCGGAGAGGCCGAAAAAGAGGGCGGAATCGCCCTTGGTGCCCACGTTGGCGGAGCAGTGCATGGAAAGCACGTCGCGTTGGGTGGGAAGTACGAAATTGAGGACGGAAAAGATGCCTTTTTTGATCTCGCCGGTGTAGGCCGTGCCGCCAATGATGATGGTCTGTTTGCTGAAATTAATGACGGCAAAATTTTCCTGCCGCGTGCCATCGGTGGCCGGGTCGGCCAGGCAGCCGGGGAAGGCGTAGATGGTCCAGTCGTCCGTCAGCAGGTTCTTGATCTGGCCGCCGTCGGGGCGCAAAAACATGTTGTAGGCGAAGAGGTTTTGCCAGGGCTGCTCGGTGTAGACCTTGACGTTGATGCGGTATTTCTGGCTGGCGCAGGCGTAGGCGTCGCGGAAATAGACGGTATCGAGGCCCTGGGCGTAGGCCAGGATTTTGCTTTCCAGGCGCTCGTAGTCGGCTGGCGTGAAGGGGATGTTGACCTTGCCCCAGTCGACCTTCTCGCGGGTCAGGTCGTCTTCGACGATGTAGCGGTCGCGGGGGCTGCGGCCGGTGAAGGTGCCGGTGTTGATCATCAGGGCGCCTTTATCAGAAAGGCTTCCCTGCCCGGTTTTGATGGACGCTTCCACCAATGCGGCGACGGGCAGATTGCTCCGCAGGTTAGGATGTTGCATGATTTGGTTTTGTTGTTTGGTTAGGATAAAGCTTAAACGAAAACGGTATAAGGCAGGGCAAAGATAATGCGTAGGGGGGAGAGGGGAAAGGCGTAAAGGGGGGAAGGGGGCGCGGGCGCAGGTGCAGGGGTGGGGGACACAGTACAGAGTAGCCGCATGCAACGAATAAGCGCTATATTAGACGCAGAATATGCAACGAATGAGCGATTTCATTCAGCAACGGACCGATTGGCCTACCTTCATCTGGGAAAGCGATGCGGTCATCAACTTATTGGGTGAAGCCCGCAACCTCCAGGGCAGGCTGGTCGGTAAAATGGAATCTTTGGGCTTCGACCTTAGGAACGAAGCGGTGCTGAACACCTTGACGCTTGACGTAATAAAAACATCCGAAATTGAGGGGGAATACCTCAATCCTGACCAAGTCCGCTCCTCCATTGCCCGCAGATTGGGAATAGCCATAGAAGGAGCGGCAGACTCGGACAGAAATGTGGATGGTGTAGTAGAAATGATGCTGGACGCTACGCAACATTGCTTCGAGCCCCTTACCCCCGAGCGGCTGTTCGATTGGCACGCAGCCCTATTCCCCACGGGAAGAAGCGGGATGTATAAGATTAGGGTGGCTCATTGGCGGGAAGACACCACCGGGCCCATGCAAGTGGTTTCGGGCGCAATGGGAAAGGAAAGGGTACATTTCCAGGCCCCCGACTCCGCCCGGGTGGAAAAGGAAATGAACCTTTTTTTGGACTGGTTCAACAATGATCCTTCGCTTGACCTGGTATTAAAAGCGGCAATCTCCCACTTTTGGTTTGTGACCATCCACCCTTTTGAAGATGGTAACGGCAGAATTGCCCGAGCGATTACGGACATGGTATTGGCCCAATCGGATAAAAGCAAGCAGCGCTTTTACAGCATGTCCGCACAAATAAGAATTGAACGCAAGGGGTACTACGAAGTGCTGGAAAAAACACAGAAAGGGGATCTCAACATCACCGCCTGGATGCAGTGGTTTTTATCCTGCCTCATCAGCGCTATCAAGTCTACCGATTCGCTGCTGGTCAGCGTTCTATTTAAAGCCGACTTTTGGTCCAGGCACGCCAAAACATTGATAAACGAAAGGCAACACAAGCTATTGAACAAGCTACTGGACGGAATAGACAGGAAGATGACTTCATCAAAATGGGCAAAAATGGCAAAATGCTCAAAAGATACGGCGATCCGTGACATCAACGATTTGATAGAAAAAAACATCTTGCAAAAAGAGGCAGCAGGCGGTAGAAGCACCAATTACGAGCTGAAAACCTGAAACCAGGGAGTCGCCAGTTTGCCACCCGCAGCCCTTGCACTTACTCTGTCGGGAAAACTTGCTATCTTTAGGCGGACTAAGCCTAGGCTTGGCACACAAAGGCTTCGGAAACTTCCCACTTTATCGCAAGACGTATAGTCTGACCATCCTACGCAACCAAGCAGAAGCCATCAGCGTTACAGCACTAAACAGAAAGGCATGACAGTAGAAGCAAGAAAGAAAAACATAATTGACAAGATAAAAAAAGTCAAGGAAAATTGGCTGCTCAAGTCCATTGAAAAACTGCTTTCCGATGTTGAAATCGTGGAAGGCGCTGAGCCTTTGGAGGACAGTGAAAGCAATGGTGACTTTTCTTTCTACGTAGGTAACATCGAAGAAAATGTAGATGTCCAGAAGATCAAGGAGGAAAGGCCGTTAAAGAAATTAGATGTTCCAGCGTTTGAGGAGATGGCAAACGCATTAGAATGGGAGGAATCGTTAGAAGAACTATTAGAAGACTTGCGATAGATGAGATATACTCTGGATACCAACGTGCTTCTGTTTTACGTCAGAGACCAAGACACCAGAAGATTTATTGAGGAGAATTACGCACCTTTCGGAGACGAAAATGAATCTATCATTTCAATTGTTTCCGTAGCAGAAATATATTCTTTAGCAGCAAAACACAAATGGGGTGAAATAAAATTAAAAGTGGTTGAAAAACTATTAAACGACTTGATAATAGTTGAAATAAGATACAAGGACCTCATAAATATGTATGTAGACATCGAGACTTTTAGCAATAAATCTAATCCTGCAAAAGTCAAAAAGGGTAATGCCGTAAAAATGGGGAAAAATGACATCTGGATTGCTGCGACAACCGCAATTACGAACAGTAAGTTGATTACGTCAGATGACGATTTTGACCATCTCGGTGGTGAGTATTTTGAAGTTGTAAAATACACATCAAAGGGCTAAAGCCAAGCAGGTGGCCCCAGAATTCGCCTTCACCCCTGAACCAAGCCTACGGCACCATCCCCTCGCCTACCCTCGCCCCAACCCTGCACCTGCGCCCGCGCCCAGCATGAAATACTGCGAAGCAAGAAAACTATCGCAGTGCATATACCAGATGCAGGCCCCCTGGAGATACCGCTAAGCTGGCCCGGTCGCGGAAGAAGGTTTTTTTGTGGAGGGTCGGTACCAATAAGCCGATGCCAGCCCCGATGGCGTAACCGGCCAGCACATCGGAGGGATAATGCTTGGCCGCCCGTACGCGCAGGAACCCGGTGACGGCCGGCAACGTGGCCGCAAGCCCCCAAACGTAGGGTTTCAGCCGGCTTTCCGGGTAATAATCCGCAAAAACGCGGGCAAAAAAGAACGCACCAGAAGCCGCGCCGGACGTGTGGCCAGAAATCATCGAAGAACGGTCTCCGCTCAGCACTGCCCGCTCGGGATTCCAGTCTGGATTCAATACATAAGGACGAGAGCGCTGAAAGGAGACTTTAGTCAGGTTCGTAATGCCCTGGTTGGCGAGCATCGTTTCCGTAAAGAGCAGGGTGATTTTGCCCAGGTCACTGCGGGAACGACGGTCAATGGCCAGCAGGGCCGCCAAGCCCGCCGAGGCGTACATGGTATAATTACTCAGCTTCCCCGCCGTGTGGTCATTATACCGAAACATTACCTCGTCAATCTCAGGATTGAAAAGATCATTTTGCAGAATGGTGCCTAAGGAAACGGGAGCAATATCCTCCCGCAACTCCTCGGCCTTAATCAACAGCCCGGCGCTCAAGGCAAAGTAGGGCGCCTCCCGCCGCAAGGAAAGGTGGTAAGGGCCGCCGTCCCGCTGCGCCCAGCCCCATTCGGGAAAGGCCAACAACAGCAGGAGAACAACCAATAAATGCGTTCGGGAAAAGTTATGCACGGAGAAAGATTAATTCTGGTTTATTGAATTATGCAAAGCACAAGAGACCAATAACTAAGCGCTTTCGCAAGCGCCAGTAGCGGCCATTTACTACTCCCCACGTCAATACCGCCGGCCTTTCAGCTTGAAGGTCCGGACCATATTGAAGCCCAGGTGAATATCTCCGTCCAGCCAATTGCCGTTCGTTTCCCCGATGAATTGTTTTTCGATCATGGCGGTGCTGTTGGTGAGGTGCAGCTGAAAAACGTGGCTGCCGGTGTTGATGTCTACCCCCACGGAAAGCGGATTGGTGGCGCCCACCAAAACCTCACCGGCCAGGTGCTGGTAATATTCGCCGGTAAGGGCCAGATTTTTGGAGACCTGGTAGCGGAACGCCGCCCCCAGCGCAATCAAGTCATTGGCCTGGTTGCGGGCTTCCACCAGGTTGTAGTGCACCACCGAAGGCATGAGCTGAACGGAGAGGCGGTCGGAGAACTTACGCGCCGCGTAAAGCTGGTAGGTAAAAGCCAAACGGTTTTGCCAAACCAGCGGGCGGGTCGGGTCGGTAACCGGCGAGGAATTGTAGGCCGTACTGGCAAAAAAGGTGAGGGAAAACGGCACAAAACCCTGGCCCGGCAACCGCTGCCGCAGCAAACGCAGCTTCAAAAAAGCATCGAATTCTTTACCCAACGAACTGCGCCCGGCACCCACCGTCAGCGCATTCCGGATCCCGTAGTCGAGGCCAATGCGGATGTTCGCCTGGTCCAGACCAAACAACTCGTTGAAGCCCTCGTTGAAGCGGCCAAAGCGGTGGTTGACGATCATTTCCATCTCCCCCTGCCGCAGCAGTTCTACGGAGTGGCCATTGATGACGCGGGTACCGCGGAAGGTAGCCGTAGTGAATTTGTCGGCCTGGGCAGACAAAGCCACCGGTACGGCAGCGAGCAGGACGATGGCTAAAAGGCGGAAAGTGTAGAGCATGGCTAATGAGTAGCGGCCGCTGGGAAGCAGCGTAGTGCAATGAATGTTTGGTGGGTGGGCGCTGGCAATCCCGGGAAGCGGATGAGATGGCAAATTTTTCTCTGCACCCCCGGTCAATTGTTCAGCGCCCCGGCCTCAATCCAGGCCGTCAGCTTTTGCAAATCGCAGGCGGGAATGGAGCCTCCGGAAGGCGGCATGGCGGGGAAACCGGGCTGCCGGCCAGCAGTGCCCAGCAGGGCACCGTTGTTGACGTAGGGCAGCACCCGGCTGTAGCCTTCGAGGTTGACGTTGCCATCCGTACGCCCCACCCGGTGGCAGCGGGTGCAGTAGGTGGTCAGGAGCGGACCAACGTCCGCCGAGTAGGTCACCACCGTCACTTCGCAGGAAGCGGGGTCTTGCGCGACATACTGAAAAAGGTCCTCTTCATTGTCGTAATAACAAGCCGTGAACAGGAACAGGAGGGAAAGCAGAGCAATGGGCCGCATAGGATTGGCTTGGTTAAAATGCATTAGTTGTTTGGCGCACCCGCCTCGATCCAGTTTCTCACCTGCGCTACACGGCATTCGCTCAGGGCACTGCCCAGCGGCGGCATGGAGGCAAAGGAAGGCTCCTGACGAATGGCACCGAGGAGGGTGCCGTTCCTGACCGTAGCCAGGATGTTGGCGTGCGAGGACAGATTGACGCCGCCATCCTGGCGGTTGTTGCCGTGGCAGCCCGCGCAGTAGTCCTGGAGCATCGGGAAGATCTGACCGCTGAAGGTGAATACGCTCGGGTCGCAGGGAACGCCGCAGTCCGTGTTCTTGGCCCCTTGGTTGATCCAGTCCCGGATGACGTTTTTCTGCGTCGTCGTCAGCGGCTGGGCCGGCGGCTCGGGCATGAGGTCATCACCGTTTTCCGTAATCGATTCGTATAAATCGCTGCGGTTGGCGTTGCCTGGGCGGACTTCCCGCAGGACGCTGGCGTAGTCGACCAGCACGACCCCATCGCGGTGCGAAGCCCGGTCGTGGCAACCACTGTATCCACAGGAAGCCACCATGATGGGCAGGATCTGGTACTGGAAAGAGATGGTGCCTTCCGGGCAAGGATTATTTTCCCCGGGATCAATCACGATGGGATCTTCCGGGATAATGCCACTGGCGGGCAGGATGGGATCGGTCGTGCAGGCGGCCACCAGAAGGAGGCCCAGCAGTCCTCCGAAGAAGAAAAAGGGGGTGATTTTCATGGTTGCGCGTTGCTTATTTTTTTGCCCGGAGCTCGATGTAGGCCCGCAGGTCCTCTACCTGTTGTTTGCTCATCCGCTCGGCGGGGTAATGTGGCATGTAGGGGCGGTGGCCGGGGATGGCGTAGGTGCCGTAGGCGATGATCTGGTAAAGCGAGAAATGGGAATCTTTGGGGATCATCTTGTTCAGGTGGCGGAAACTCAGCTGGTCGTTCCCCAGGGGGTAGTGGGAAACGCCGCCGGCTTGGTGGCAGTGCAGGCAGCTGAGTTCGTAGAGGTCTTTACCCCGGCTGGGGTTGCCGCTCAGGCCCGGATAGCCATCCTGCTTACTGGGTGGGGAATCGTAAAAGTGGGCCGGAGATTGCTGGGCGTAAAAGCTGCGCAGCCACTGGCGCAGGCTGTCCCGCTGCTCGGGCACGGCCAGGCCCTGGTTCAGCTTTTCGAGGTCGGTGGGGCCCAGGCCGAGGTCGTCGAGGGTAAATTGCAAGGTCCAGAAGTAAGCCAGCACGGCGTCAATTTCCCAGGCTTCCATGGGGCGGCCCTGCGAGCATTCCACGGCGCAGAGCTGAATGGCTTCGCGGAGATCGCCATGAGCGCGGCCAATTTTATCCGCACCGTACTTGCGCACGTAATCGTCGTTGTACCACGATTCGCGGTTGACGATGCCGCGGAAGGTGCTACCTTGCAGAAAAGGAATACCCTTGGCCTTCACGTAGGGCAGGCGCGCTTCGGGGTCGCTGAAGCGCAGGTCGGGGTCTTCGCGCTCGATGTTGTGGCAGGAGGTGCAGGAATAGTACTTGCTTACGAAATCGGTCCGGCGGCCCTTGGCATCGGTCGTGCGGCCTTCCAAAACAATTTCCCTTCCTTTGCGCGCGCTCTCGGCGTTGGGCGGCAGGTAGTGGGCCGGGGCGGGTTCGCCCAGTTGGCGCAGGGCGCTGGCCACGGGGGTGCTGCCCACCAGGCTACCTTCCACCGCAGAAAGCAGCAGGGTGACCGCCAAGACCAGTAGCATGATGATTAACTTCTTCAAGGTGGCTGTTGGTGGGCGTCCGTTTTAGTGCCCACTTCCGCCCAGTACGGGAAGCCCGGAAAAAAGGTTGCCCGCAGCCGGGGGCGGCCGGGCGGGGAGCGAGGAAGCCGAAAGCTTAAGCGACTGCAAATCAGCGCGTTTCAACACGAAATGGGCTGGCAAAAAAAATGAAAAATGCAGCGGGCGCGGACGCAGGTGCAGGGGTAAGGCCGAGGGAGCGGGGGCCGACCAACCCCCGAGGCAACCATTTTGACGCCAAATGCGTACGGACCAAAAAAGATGTTTACTGTGCCGGCAAGTCCAGCGGAAGAAAAGATGGGGCTGATCATCAACGCGTGTCGCACTGGCAACCGCAAGGCCCAGGAAACGCTTTATCAGCACTATTTCAGTTATGGGCTGAGCATCGCCCTGCGCTACGGCCACGACCGCGAGGAGGCCCGCGACATATTGCAGGAAGGCTTCTACAAAGTCTTTTCCGGACTCGATCACTACGACCCGGCCTTGCCCTTCAAAACCTGGCTCCGCCGGGTGCTGATCAACGCGGCCATTGATTACCTGCGCCGCTACAAACGCCGGCCCGAGGAGCTTTCCGAAGACCTCCCGCCAGCGTCCAACAGCCACAACGACGGCTGGGAGCACCTGCAATACGACGACGTCCTGGCCGCCGTCTGCCAACTATCGCCGGCCTACCGGCTGGTCTTTAATCTTTACGCCATCGAGGGTTTCCGCCACCGGGAAATCGCCGAAAAACTTTCGATCTCTGAAGGAACTTCTAAATCAAATTACGCCAAAGCCCGGTTACAGCTTCAGCAGTACCTGAAGAACAAGGGCATTGACCAAAGCAACTGGTATGAAAGATGATGCTTTCGCAGACCGGATCAAAGACTTGCTGGATGCGGAGCGTCCCCAGGCTTACGAGCCTGAGGAATGGCGACGGCTGGCCCGCCGCCTCGGTTCCGGTGCCCAACATCCTCTGCCGTGGTGGCAGCGCTGGTTGCCGCTGGGCTTTGGTCTGGTGGTGGCCCTGCTGGCTTGGCAACTCTGGCAACAACGGGTACTGGCGGGCGAGGTGACTGCCCTTACGGCCCAACTGCACCTTAGTCAGCGCAGTTCTTTCCAGGCCGCAGCGGATACCCAGCGGCGGACTACCATCATCTCCGACACCCTCTATCTGCGCAGTGCAGTGGACGGGGGACAGCGGGCGGCCTGGGCTGGCTGGCCCGGGACCTGGCCCGGCAGCCAGGGCTTGAAGATTGGCAGACAAGCCTTCGGCGCAGAACCCGACCCGCTGGATGCCTCGCCCGCCGCCGGCTTCCGACGCTACCTGGCAGAACAGGGCATCACGAGGGGCGAGAAAGGACCTACTTACCTCACCAATTACCTCCCTGCCTTGGGTATCACTCCCTTGCGCGTCCCATCCCCTGCTTTCCCAACGGAGTTGGCACCTGCGGCCGCGCCCTGGTCCATGCCCCGCCCTCCGCTGTGGCTGCGGATAAAACCCAAACACTATACCTTCAGCCTCGGCGTGGGCAGTTTCATCGGTCTGCCCTACGCCAACGACGACGCCAACGCCATGGGCAGCGCCGCCCTGGAGCTGTTTCCCAGCAGGCGCTTCAGCCTCGAGCTGGGTGCGAATTGGCTGCCCCGCACCTTCAGCTTTGAACCCGACGACCACGAACCACCCACCGACCTGCCCGTGCTGCCCCCGGACTATCCCTGGGACGAACTCGAAACTGTCCGTGGCAATCTCCACCTCCTGCAACTGCCCGTCGGGCTGCGCTACTACCCCCTGCGGCGGGAACGGCTGCGGGCCTTCGTCGGTGCCGGCATCGTGCCGATCCTCGGCCTGCCCTCTTCCCTGCGCTACACCTACGAAGACGACGACGATGATTATTATGACCTCATCAACACCCGGGTGATGCCCGCCGGATTGCGCATCGGCGCCCTCTATGGCAGCCTTGGCCTGCAATACGGAGTTGGCGAACGCTGGCAAATCGAAGCCAGCGGAACGCTGCAACGCGGCATCGGATCCTTTGATTATCCCTACCAAAAACCCTCCCTCGAGCGCTGGCAGTTGGGCATGGGGTACCGGTTTTGAGGGAAAGGAAATTTTGCAGGTGCATACTGCTCCCTTACCAGTAGGGCAAAACCACCCTACACCCGCTCACCGCTCCCTCAGCTTTGCCTACCGATCCCCCCGCCGTTGGCTCCACCTACCCGGGGTCGACCGGCGGCCCACTGCGGCACTTGCAGCCTGAGCGTCAATCGATTATCTTTGCTCGGATATGCTGCGATTTACCTATTACCAACAGCTGGAAGAAATGGACTGCGGCGCGGCTTGCCTGCGCATGGTGGCCCGTCATTACGGCCGGTACTATAACCTGGAACACTTTCGGGAACGGACGCGCATCAGCCGCGAGGGCGTCAGCCTGTTGGGCATCAGTGAAGGCGCCGAAAGCGTGGGGTTTCAGACCCTCGGCCTGCCGGTTTCGCTGGAACAATTGGAAAATGAAATCCCCCTACCCTGCATCCTGCCCTGGAATGAGGAGCATTTCGTAGTGCTGTACCGGGCGCGGAAGGGGCGCTTTTACATTGCCGACCCTGACCCGGCCATCGGCAAACGTGAAATCGGTGAGCAGGAAATGATCCGCCACTGGGCCACGCAGCAAAATGCCGACGGCAGTTTTTCCGGCAACGTCCTGGTCCTGGAAACCACTCCTGATTTCTTCGCTAAAGACCGCGAAGGCATCGATAAAAGCAGCTGGAAATACATCCTCGATTATTTCCGCAACTACAGCATCCTGCTCTGGCAATTCGTGGCGGGGCTGGTGCTGGCCAGCATCCTGCAGATTCTGCTGCCATTTTTACTGAAGAATATGGTGGACTTCGGCATCGTCCACGACGATTTCGACTTCATCAAACTGGTGGTTCTGGCCCAGGGCATTTTGCTCCTCTCCACTACTGCGCTGGTGGCCCTGCGGCGGTACACCATGCTACACATTGGCGGGCGGGTCAACGTAAGCCTCGTTTCCGACTACATCCGCAAGCTCACCCGCCTGCCGCTGGAGTTTTTTGACAGCCGCAGCCGGGGGGATTTGCTGCAAAGGATCAATGACCACGAACGCCTGCAGAACTTCCTGACGGGGCCGACGCTCATCCGCGTATTCAGCATTTTCAACTTCCTGGCCTTTGCCGTGGTACTGGCGCTGTGGAGTACGGCGCTGTTCGTCATTTTCATCATCGGCATGGCCCTCAACATCCTCTGGGTGAGTTGGCTGGAGGGGCGCAAGCGCGACCTGGATTTCAAGTTCTTCGAGCAAAGTGCGGCGGGCAAAGAGCAGCTCATGGAGATCATCGACGGGATGCAGGAGATCAAGCAGGGCAACGCCGCCCGCCAAAAGCGCTGGGCCTGGGAACGGCAACGCGCCGGCCTCTACCGCACCCGCCTGAAGCTGAGCAACATCGACCAGTGGCAGCGGACCGGCGGCACGGCCATCAACCAGCTCAAAAACCTGATCATCACCCTGGTGGCGGCCAAAGCCGTGCTCGAAGGCGACCTGACGCTGGGGACACTGGTGGCCATTCACTACATCCTGGCCCAATTGGACAGCCCGATTGACGACTTCACCGAGTTCGCCCGCGGTTTCCGCGAAAGCCTGATCAGCCTGGAGCGGATGAACGAAATTCACAACAAAGCCGACGAAGAAGACGAATCCCACCGGCTGTCGACCATCCCCGGCGATGGATCATTGGAGCTCAATAACGTCGGTTTTCACTACAACCTGCCCAACGCGCCGCAGGTCTTGAAAGGCCTCACCGCCGTCATTCCCGCCGGAAAAACGACCGCCATTGTGGGCAGCTCGGGGAGTGGAAAATCAACCCTGCTCAAACTTCTTCAGGGCTTCTACCAACCGACGGAGGGAGAAATTTTGCTCGGGGGCACCAACCTCGCGACGATCGACAAGCGCTACTGGCGGTCCGTCTGCGGCGTCGTTTCCCAGGATGGCTACATCTTCAGCGATACGATTGCGCGTAACATCGCCTTCGGTGAAGCGTACGTTGATCAGGACCGGCTCCTGCGGGCGGTCAAGATCACCCAGATCGAGCGCTTCATTGATAGTCTCCCGAAGGGTTACGCCACCGTCGTGGGCGAAGGCGGCGTGGGCCTCAGCAAGGGCCAGCAGCAGCGCCTGCTCATCGCCCGGGCCCTTTACCACCAGCCGAAGTACCTCTTCCTGGACGAAGCCACCACCGGCCTCAATGCCTTTACCGAGGTGACGATTATGGACGACTTGTTTGATTACATGCAAGACGCCACCATCGTCATCGTTGCCCACCGCCATTCTACTTTTGAACGCGCCGACCACATCATCGTGATCAACGAGGGCGTTATCGTCGAGCAAGGCACCCACAAAGAATTGATGGGGGCCCGCTCGAACTATTTCCGCCTGGTACGCAACCAAACCCTGCTCGGTAACTGATGGTCGGCTACGAAGAACATATGCCCTACGACCAGCGGAGCCAGGACATGGAAGAAATCCTCGGCACGCCCCCCACCTGGATTGCCCGCTGGGGAACCGTCGTCCTGATGGTCATCATGGTCTTGCTCATCCTGCTCGCCTCGGTATATACCTACCCCGACGTAGTAACCGGGCGGTTAACGCTCACGACCATCGACCCGCCCCGCCCGCTGCGGGCCCGGCAGGATTTCATGATTGATCGCATTGAAGCGAAGAACGGGGATTCGGTGGCCGCCTCGCAGGTCATCGTGGTGGCCAGAACCCAGGCTGACTTTTTCGACGTCTCCACCCTCGATAACCGTCTTTTTTTGCCGGGCGACGAATCCGACCAGGGCCTGGCGGAGTTCAGTATTCCCGACAGTTGGAACCTGGGCGAAATAAAGGAGGCCGTCTACGAATTCCAGGAAAAGCAGGAGATTTATAAGAACCTGAAAGAGCGCCGCCTCGACGGCCTCACCACCCGCGAGCTGCAGCAAAAGATCGTTGCCCAGGAGCTGACCGTGCGCCAGGAGCGCCAACGCCAGGGAGCCCTGGAAGACGAACTGGAACGCACCCGTGAGCGCCTCTCCCGCGAAGAGCAGCTGGCCGCCGATGGGCTGGACAACCGGGAGCAGCTCAACCTGGCCCGCCGGAACGTGGAAATTGCCGAAGACCGGCTCCAGGCCAGCCGTACCCTGGTCCGCACGGCCAGCTTCGACATCGAGCTGATGCGCAACCAGATTGAAAGCTACCGCGACGGGGTGCCGAGTACCCTTTTGCAGGCGGCTTCGGACCTCCGCAACAGCTACGATGCCCTGCGTGCCGCCGTCTCGGGCTGGATGCAAAACTACACGGTGATGAGCCCGGTCCGCGGGATGCTCCTGCTCAATCGCGACATCCGGCCCGGGGCCTTCATCCTGCGCGGCGACGACATCGCCACCATCATCCCCGCCAACCCGGGAGACATGATTGGCCGCATCCGCCTGCCCGTCCGGGGATCCGGCTCCGTCGCCAACGGGCAGAAAGTGATGGTTCGCTTCGACAGTTACCCCTTCCTGGAATACGGCTCGGTGGAAGGGCGCGTAGTGCAGAAAAACGACCTCCAGCAGGACGGTTTCATCAGCGTGGAAGTGAGCTTCCCCAAAGAACTGCTCACCACCACCGGCAATCGCCTGGTGGCAAGTCCGCTCATGGAAGGCGAAGCCAGCATCATTACCGATGAAAAGCCGCTTTTGCGGCGGTTTTTTGATCGGTTTTAGGGGGGGTATCTCTACCCAGCTTTTGACCCCTCCCCCAACCCGTGCGCTACGCGGCTGGCTGCGCCGGTCCCGCAGGCGGAGGGGTGACCCAAGCACCATTCTTTTGACGTTAATGGAATGTTTTTCAGTCGCTAGAGTTTCCGTGGTCTGGGCGCCCCTCTATACCCCTCCCCCGGCCCCTCCCCGCAGGCGGAGGGGTGACCCAAGCACCATTCTTTTGACGTTAAAGGAATGTTTTTTAGCCGCTAGAGTTTCCGCTCAAAAGTCTCTCATTCTGCGCCAGTGATTAATCACGGGGAAAGCGATAGCAAAAAGCGGCCTCTTTTTAAAAACCTCACCTAAAAAACTGAAAATCAAACCTTTGCGTCTCCCCTCTCCTGTGGAGAGGGGTCGGGGGAGAGGTATAGAGGGGTGACCCAAGCACCATTCTTTTGACGTTAAAGGAATGTTTTTTAGCCGCTAGAGTTTCCGCTCAAAAGTCTCTCATTCTACGCGAATGATGAATGACGGGGAAAGCGATAGCAAAAAGCTACCTCCTTCCAAAAATCCAACCTAAAAAACTGACAATCAATCCCTTGGGTCACCCCTCCCCTGTGGACGCGTTTTCTGGGGTAGGGGCCCCAGAAATAAGCCGGGGGAGGGGTACCACCCGCACCTAAAAAACACTCCTTATAAATGAAAAAAGACCAGAGCAATCCCCCACCCTCCCTCCCGTATCTTTGCCCCCCTAAACCATCCCCATGCGTTTTCGCGCAAAAATCCTGGCTGCTTTTCTGCTGTTGTTCGGCTTCGGTTATTGGCTGTTTTGCCTGCCGAATCCCTTGTTTCGGGCACCACTTTCCACGGAGCTGCTCAGTACGGAGGGGGAACTGCTCAGCGCCCGGATTGCCGAAGACGGGCAGTGGCGGATGCCGGCGGCGGACAGCATTTCCCCGAAACTGGCCACGGCCGTGATCGTCTACGAAGACCGGCGTTTTCACCGGCACTGGGGCATCAGCGTGGCCGGCATTGTCCGGGCGGTACGCGATAACTGGCGGGCCGGCCGGGTCGTATCCGGAGCGTCTACGCTGACGATGCAGGTAGCGCGCATGGCCCGCGGCAACCGACCGCGGACCCTCTGGCAAAAGCTCATTGAGGGCATCTGGGCCACGCGGCTGGAGGTGCGCTATTCCAAGGAAGAAATTCTGGACTTCTGGCTGGCCAACGCGCCGTTCGGGGGCAATGCCGTCGGGGCCGAAGCCGCCACCCGGCGCTATTACGGTCGCTCGCCGGCCAACCTCAGCTGGGGCGAAGCGGCGACGCTGGCCGTCTTGCCCAACAGTCCCGGCCTCATCCACCCCGGCCGCTCGCGCACCGCCCTGCAGGAAAAGCGGGACGGTCTGCTCGACGACCTTGCGGAAGCCGGCTATCTCGACCGGGAGAGCGCCGACCTCGCCAAGCTCGAACCCCTGCCCGACGCGCCTTATCCCCTGCCCCGGTCGGCCGACCACCTCCTCGAACGACTCCGCATTCAGTACGGCGCCGGGCGCTACACCAGCAGCCTGGAGGCCAATCTCCAGCAACGGCTCAATGACCTGGTCGAGCGCCACCACGACCGGCTGGTGGGCAATGAGGTCCACAACGTTGCCGCCACGATCACGGAGGTGGCCACCGGGCGGGTCCTGGCTTACGTCGGTAATGTCCCCAACCTTGCACCTGCGTTCGCGCCCGATGTCGATATCGTCACGGCCCCCCGCAGCTCGGGCAGTTTGCTGAAACCCATTTTGTACGCCCTGGCACAGGAAGAAGGCCGCCTGGCCGCGCGGCAGTTGATGGCCGACGTGCCGACGAGTTTCAACGATTTCCAGCCCGCCAATTTTTACAATGAGTTCGACGGCGCGGTGCCTGCCGACGAAGCGCTGGCGCGCTCGCTCAACATCCCCTTCGTCTTTTTGCTGCGCGAATACGGCGTCCCGCGCTTCCACGCGGCGCTGCGCGAATACGGATTCCGGCAAATCAGCCAGCCGCCCGACCACTACGGCCTGTCGCTCATTCTGGGCGGCGGCGAGGTGACCCTGGAAGAAATCACGACCTGGTTTTTGGGCATCGCGCGGCAGCAGCGCTACTACTACGAGCGGCAGGGGCAGTACGCCCGGGCCGACTTCCTGCCCCCCACCCTGCTGGATGCCGAACGCCGCGCGCCGCTGGCGGAACTGAGCCGCAACGCCGGGGCCATTGGCGCGGGGGCGGGCTGGAAAACCCTCCAGGCCATGCTGGAACTGAACCGCCCCAACGAAACCGGCGGCATGGAACGCTTCAGCTCCCACCGGCCCGTGGCCTGGAAAACGGGCACCAGTTTTGGCTACCGCGACGCCTGGGCGGTGGGCTGCACGCCCGAGTACGTGGTGGGCGTCTGGAACGGCAACGCCGACGGCGAGGGCCGCGCCGGACTGGTGGGCGTGGGCGCGGCCGCTCCCCTGCTTTTTCGCATCCTGCGCCTGCTCGAAGAGCGCCCAGATGCGGGCCCCAACTGGTTTGAAGCACCCTTCGACGACCTGATTTTGGCCACCACCTGCCAGCAAAGCGGCTTCCTGGCCGGTCCCGATTGCCCCACCCAGGAAGAATGGCTGGCCCGCAACGCCGAACGCGGGGCCGTTTGCAACTACCACCAGCGCATTTTTCTGGAACCCTCCGGGCAGTGGCAAGTGCGGCAAGACTGCGGTCCGGGCCCCGCCAGTCCCACCACCTGGTTTGAACTGCCCGCCCGCCAGGCCTGGTTCTACCGCCGCAAACACAGCGACTACCAAGCGCTGCCGCCACTGCACCCCGACTGCGGCGGCAACCCACGCGCACCCGGCGGCGCCATGGCCTTCCTCTATCCCCACCAGGATGGCGCGCTGAGCCCGAGCAAAAACTGGACCGGCGCCGAAGAAGGCATCTATTTTGAACTGGCCCACCCGGACGACCAGGCGAAGGTCCACTGGCACCTCGACGAGCAGTACCTGGCCACCACCGAGACTTTTCACTCCCTTTCGGTTCGCACCACGCCGGGTCAGCACAGCATTACGGTCGTCGATGATGCCGGGCAGCGCCTCGTACGGCACTTCACGGTCAGGTAGTTGGCAGCCTTTCGGGTACTTTGGGCGCGGCCGCAGGTGCTCCCCCCCGCCCCCCCGAAGGGGGGAGCAGTCGCTTCGAGAGCAAGGAGAGGCCCCCACCTAAGCTAGATCCGGAAAGGAAAAATTCGCAGGCCGAAAATGCTTGGACGTAACATGTTGCGGAGGAAACAGCTGGACGCTTTCCAAATTTAAGTTGGACCTAACCAAGAAAAAATTCCACAAACTTCGCCACGAATCGAAAAGCAAAATTTTGTGCTTCGGATCCTGCGATTTGCCGTGAAGGCCGTCCAGATTTGGGTTAACAATGCGGCTTAGACTTCGCATCTTGATTTCATACCCGCCCGCGTATGTTTGTACCAGCAAACGGAAGAGCACAGTGTTTTGGCCTCCCGGTAAGAAGGGCACAATGAATTTCTTAACCGCGCCACCAACCTTCTCCCCGCTTGTCTTTGGCATTGGCATGATCGACTTTAAGCTTTATACGTGGCGGCTTCCCCATCGGGAGGCCGCTTTTTTTTGGGGTAGATTGGTCGACTTAGGGAAGGTCTGCGTATTCGTTCAAAAAGTGGGGGGGGGCGGGGGCTACGTTTACTTGTGTCTGAATTGTGGGGAATGAACCAGCTACTTTTCAATGGATGCTTCCAGGGTCTCATTTTGGATTTTCAGTTGGTTGTAAGACCCCTCCCCAGTCCCGTGCGCTAGGCGGCTGGCTTCGCCGGTCCCATGTGGGAGGGATGCCCAGGAGCCATGATTTATTTTGTTTAAAATATTGATTTTCATCAGATTGTGCGTTAACTATCTTTGCATAAATAGTGCCTACCTCCTTCACTCTGGGTACTAAAAATATTTTCCTCAAGCACGAAAAATGACAAGAGAAGGTCACCCCTCCGCCTGCGGGGAGGGGCCGGGGGAGGGGTAATATCCTGTGGCCCCCCCACTTTTTTGAACGGATACAGGTCTGCTTTGGCTCAGGAGTTATACTCCTCCAACTGGAGCAGCACTTGATCTAGTGGATACGGCGCCCTGGGAACTATCGCAAAGCTTACAGTTGGGCGCTAAACGTTAGGGGCGGAAGGCCCCGGGGCTTACCTTCGTTGGTGTCCTTTTTACACTCCCCCTCGTATGCGCTACGTTTGCTCCGTCCTGTTCTTTTTGCTCTTTAGTTTGTCACTGGTGGCTAGTCCCTGGCCCCGGCAGAAGGGAGCGGCCTACCTGAAGTTGTACGAATGGTGGTTGCGTTTTGACCAACACTACACCAGCACCGGTGAACTGGACCCCAATGCGACCCTGGGATTGTACAACACCACCCTCTACGCAGAGTATGGCCTGACCGACCGCCTGACGGGCATTGTCAACCTCCCCCTACTGAGCCGGAGTACGATCAACGCCCAGATTTCGGGCACCCGCGGCAACGTCATCACCCCCGGCGACGCCATCAATGGCATTGGCGATGCCGACCTGGCCCTCCGCTACGCGCTCAACAAACCGGGCTCGGCCGTACCCATCTCCGCCACCCTCACGCTGGGCATCCCCCTGGGCGAAGACGCCGGTGGGGAGCAGGGCAACCTCCAAACGGGCGACGGCGAATTTAACCAGATGCTGAGCATCGCGGCGGGCAAAAGCCTGGGGGCTAATGCCTTCCTTGCCGCCAACGTTGGCTTCAACAACCGCACCCAAGGATTCAGCGATGAGTTCCGCTACGGACTGGAAGGTGGCTACGCTTTCGTGGGCCGCAAACTTTGGCTGATTGGCCGATTGACCGGCAGCAAATCTTTGCTCAACGGCGATACGGCTGCTACCACCAGCTCCACCAGCATCTTCAGCAACAATGCGGAGTTCCTGAGCCTGGGCGGAGAGGTGAACTATTACCTCACCCCCAAACTGGGCTTGAGCGCGGGCGCTGCCACGGCGCTCAGTGGTCGGGTCATCGCCGCTGCGCCCGTTTTTTCCGCCGGCGTATTCCTGGATCTGAACAGATAAGTCCGCTTTGGGCTTGTAGGGGTGGCATAATTGCCTTTATTTACCCCCCGTATGCAAGATTATTCCCGCTGGGTCCTGGGTTGGATCAAAAATTTGGGCCGCAGCGTCGCCTTCCTGCCGGCCCCTATGATGTTTGCCGGCATGGTGATCGGGATCGGGCTGTACTATTTCGAGACGAATACGGACATCAGCGCCAAGATTACCGAGTCTTTTCCGGCTGTAATGGTCAGCAGTCAGGAGACGGCCCGCAACATCCTGGGCCTGTTCATCGGTGGCTTGATCACCCTGGTGGTCTTCACCTTCACCCAGCTGATGAACCTGTTTAATCAGGTGGCCAACAGCTACAGTCCGCGCCTGTTGCCCTTTTTTACGGGTGACCGCTCCCTGCAGTTCACGATGGGCTTTTACCTGGGCACCATCATCCTGACCTTGATTGTGCTGCTCAGCATCCGGGGCAACGACGACGGTTACGTGCCCAATCTTTCGGTGCTCATCTGTATTGTGCTGGGGATTGCCAGCCTGGGGATATTCATTTACTTCGTCACCACGGTATCGCGAAAAATTCAGGTCGATAACCTGATCCGGAAAATCCACCAACTGGGCTTGGATTTCATCGACGCCGACCAGGCCCGGGAGGGCTACGCGGTAAAGACCTTGCCCGCTGACCTCGGCAATTGGTACGTCGTCCCCTCCCCCATTGACGGGTTCATCGGGACGGTCAATTTCTCGCGCCTCTCCGAGCTGGCGGCCAAGTACGAGACCCAGTTTTATCTCAGTACGGCCAAGGGTGAATACCTGCCCAAGGGCCATCCCTTGTTCCAGAGCCAGCGGGTGCTGAAGGAAGAGGAGGTACAAAAAGTTCTCTCCGCCGTAGCGCCCATCACCCAGAAATTTGACGACTGGTACTTACCCACCCTCCGGCTGTTGGTGGAGATTGCGATGAAGGCGATGTCGCCCGGCATCAACGACCCCGGTACGGCACTGGATGCCATCGACCGCATCCACGGCATGCTCGGCCACCTGCTCGGCACGCCCATCCCCAACCATTACGCTGCGGAAAAAGGTGGGGCAGTGTGGTTCACCAACAAGGACTTACCGGCAATCCTGAACGACACCCTCTCGCACCTGCGCACCTACTGCCGCGCCGACGTGGTGGTGAGCCGCAAACTGATGAAAATGCTCTTCCAACTCCTCAGCCTGGCGCAGAGTGAGCCAGCGGTGGAGGCGGCCCTGCGGGAGGAAATCCAGGCCCTGGCCGAAGACATCGGCCGCCACATCACCAATGCCCACGACCGCGCGACCATTGCCCGGGAGGTTTGGGCCTACCGGGCGTTTGTGGCGGAGTTTCCGACGGAGATGGATTTTTTGGGGGTGGCTGGGGGGGAGTGAGGGAGGGGATTATTCGCCAAGGCTACAATAACCTTAGTGACATCCTACACAATTTCCTATCTCCAAAGGACCATTTTCCGTTGTCCTATTATTTATTTTGATCTTTTTCCCAAAAACTGTCATGAATAGCCAATCCGTTACTTGTTCATATTCCGCACTATCTAAAACTCCGTTTTCCTTTTCAAGGAACTCTTTAATAAGTAGGAGTTCAAATTTCGCAGTGTCGGAGATTATATTTTGAGTATTTTCAAGTTTAACAAAGCACTCTTCCCTATTGTCACTCGCAAATACACAAAGGGAATTATCCGAAAAATGCAATTTGAAACTACCATCAGTCGTTTGGTATCCATTTTTTGTTAATTGGTAATCAATGTACACCCATGGCGAACCATTTGAATAATCCATAATAAGCAGTATACTATCACGAACTATTAGCAATTTATCAAAATAGCTATGGCCATTCTCGCTTACGCGATAAAAATAACCTGACTGGTCAAAGTCAGGTTTCTCCTGGCTAAAACAACCAGCCAGAAATACACAATAAATCAACAAAATTTTCTTCATAAGTAGTTTATTGTTAAACATATGCGAGTATTTATAATGTTTTTAGCCGTTTGCCTAATTGAGAAAAAATATGAGGCATATGTTGCCGCTGCTTTCTTGTCTGAATTAGGATTTATAGGATCTGAAGATTTGCAGGATTTAAGGGGAGGGTGGCTTTTTGTCTGCGGGAGAGGGATGGCAGCAGATCGGGGCCGCAAGGGAAGGCTATGATATGCAAACGCGGCTCATCTTTTAATCTTAAAATCTTTAAGATCCTAATTCAGACAAAATGTGACTGCTATACCAATAAATCTTAGTTTGGAAGGACTGATCAATGGGCAAGAACCAACAGACTAACTAGGAACCAACGAATTAGATACAACATTAAAATGTCTGCCAAAGAAAAGCAAAGATACGATAATAATAGATAAAACTGCGCCCCAACACCATTCCTTCTTTGTGAGGAAGAATATAAGGACTGCAAGCTGCAGTAAAAATGCGGGCACGTAATCCCATACACTGTACTCAGCATGCGGCCCAAGTCTATACAAAACAAAAGTAAATATAGAAGCGTATCTCAGTATAATGAAAGCACTAAGGTTGCAAAGTACAAAAACTACAGTTTTAATTGATAAAATCATTGCGCTTATTTAACTATGACAAGAACACCAAATTAATTTTTCACTGCACTTTGAAAGTCATTACAATGACTTGAGAAACTTTACTTATTTTTTATTTTTCGGCCTCACCTCTTTTAGGAGAGTATTGGAATACTTGTACGATGTGTCAGAGACGTACAATCGTATGTGTCCTAATTCTTTAATTTTTGCAGGCAATAACAGTGCTTTAATTAAGAACCTGTATCGAAAAGGCGTTCCTTCATGTTTTGAAATGAAGACTCTGTCATTATCAATTTTTGGCTCTAAAAGTATAAATTTTGTCTCAACCTTCTCGTCTGCGCCTCCTATAGAAAGATAGATGAACTCAATGGAATCGGCTTCCGTGGCATCAAATTCAACGAATACTGTATGAACAAATTCATCCGAACAACTTTTCCCAACTGTATACGACAGCGAATCCAGAACGATTTGCCCACAAAGCCCTGTTGAACAGCCCGCCAACCCAATTAATAAAATTAACAAATACCTCATATTTTATAATTTATGGAACAGGAGGAATTGGTTGTGAAGAGAAGTAGGACGCGCTGCTGTCGTGCGGCTAAGATAATGGTTTTTCTGAGTGGATGGAGAGATGGAATTTGGCGCGGTACCGGGTTGTGCTTCGCAGCTACCATAGTCAAATCTTGAGGAGCAAAGTTCAGACTAATAATTGCCGTTAGTTTTTTGTCTGAATTAGGATTTATAGGATTTTAAGATTTACTAGATGTTGGGGAGGGGTGATTTTTTAGCTTCGTACAGAGATGGCGGTAAATTGAGGCACAATGGGAAGGCGCGGTATCTGATAAGGAACGCGCCAGGGCTGATCAGTAGCGAAGCTGGGGATACGCACTGCAAACAGGAAACGGAAGGGCGAAGCAAGCCGAAGGCAGAAGCCTCTAAACAACAAAAGACGCTCACGCTCTGAGGGGGCAAAAATCAAAATTATTATTTTTACCAACCAACTTTCAGCGGAGCTGCAGAAAAGTTCGATTGATAGGGGGCAAGCTACATGGCCTGTAGCCTGTGTTGTCGGTAGTTATAATTCTATTATTGTACCACCTTTGATTTCTTTTAACTCCTTGCATTTGAGATCGGAATAATACCTGAGTTTGTATTCAGGACCAAGTTCAATGGAAATCAATCTCATCAATTCAATGCCTTTAATATCATACTGAGAAATTTCGTTGTTGCTTGGAAGGTTACGGCCAATTACACTTGAAGGATACTGATCAACCCATTCCGTGATTTGCTTCTTTAAACCATTTGATAGCGGAATCTTATCCAATTCAATGAATCCTTTGAACTCGTCTCTAACACCGGTGCCTCCCAGTTCGCCATCAATTGTTAAATACCTATGCTTCATGTTGAATTACCGACAACGTCCAGGCTACGCGCACACCCAACCGAATGGGAGGCTTGCCGCATAGCCGTTGTTAGACACTGGCCAAATCTATGCCATCCTCTCCACCCATCCAAATCTTCTGGCACAAAACTATGGCCAATCACGCTTTGGCCCATACTTCTCCAGCGGAAAGCTGCTGGGGCTTGGGGGAGATTTGGGGAGCAACTTGTGCCGCGGGTCGTTTATTACGATTGAGAGGGGGGCTGGTGGCTAACAGGAGCGCCAACGCAGCCCCGCCCAAGCGGGGTTCACGGTGGCGCATTGTTCTGTGAATTTATTTTTTTGTCAAAGTCCTCAACATGTCAATAAACGTAGGATAAATAGATTTAACATCTAAACTACTTTCTGTTAATAAGAAAATCTCAGGATTATTATCTCTTGGATCCTTCTTAAACATGAACCACGAGCATCCTTGGCTACTTAAGAAGATAAAATAATTGTTTAATTCTTTTCTTACTTCATCCCATATAGGCTCAAAATATTGACTAGCGTATGCACTTTCTTTGTATGATCTCAATTCAAATGGAGAATGATCTATTCCAACAAATACATTATTCCTTTTGCCCATTTGCTTGAGAAACTCCAGATATGCGGAGGGCAACTCTGAATATTTACGACCAAAAACTCTTCTCAACTCTTCAACTGAAAAACCTTCGTCATCAATATTTTTCAATTTATTTATTGTTTCGCCAATAGATTCCCCAGAATTGTCATTATAGATTTCAATCGGTATATCTTCTTGCAATCGTTTAGTTATATACCACACTTTCTCTCTTTCAAATTCACTAATCTTAGATAACGGAATACTATACCAATGAAACATTCCATCTTCCTCATCTCCTAAAGAAATAACATCTCTTGGATCGTCTATTTCTCTTATCCTTTTAAACCTTTTAATATCTCCGATTGAATTGTACACTATTGATCTACAGTACTGGATAAAATACCCCCCGACATCAAGTTTTTTAAGTTCATTCACTACATAGGTAGAAAAAGCAATACTACTTTTTTCTTTTAGAAATTCTAGAACATCCTTCGGTATAGTATTCATTTCACAATAAATTTACTAAGAAATACTATACTCATAATAACGTAAATCTGCTCGCTTTATATCTAATCCAGAATATCTTAAAATCGAAAACATCTGAGGGTAATCTATTGGATATTTTTCTCCCTTTAGTGCTTTCCCGTAATTTAATTCTGTTTTAACTTCATCTTTTTTGCAAGAAGTATTTGATGCAATTAGTTCTCTTTTCAATTCACCACTTTTATAAAAACGTATTTCATATGAAAAGTCAATATCACCAATGGCTATTTGAATCACTTCCTTCTCATCTCCTAATAAGCGAATAAACGACAGATAATTTTTGTGGTTGTACAGCGAATAATAAATATTATCCATTATTCCCCACCAACTACCTACTTCTGCTAACCCAAAAGAAAATTGCTTTGTGTCGAATCCATTGATATCCGTTGGAGTAATTTTTCTTATTCCAAAACACGATACAACTGAATCTATAAGTACTTCTTTTGACACATCTCTAACAAACACAACATTTGGCGAATAGATTTGATTTTCTTTATTATTCATAGTCCGATATAAATGGTTTTGAAATTCGCCAAGATTCTTCTATCTCAACTTTACCTTCGTTAATCAATTTTGATGCGTTAAAAAGAGTACTTGCCAACTTTACTCTTCTCCTCTTTTTATCAGCTAAACCATCTTCGTAAAGCTTATTTGTGATTTTTTCAATTAAATCCGATAATGCATCATATCTTAAATTACCTATATTATCTGCCAGTAATTTTGATTTACCCCTGTAGTGCTCAATATAGTCTTTATGGATTTTCATAGGTCAAATTTTTTGTTCTACACAATAATTGGTCTTCAACAGACTGTTTTTACATTTTTCTCGAATACAGTCTCAAAATCATAGATTTTAGTCATAATCTATAGTGGTCGCGTTAGTGTATTTCACAGAACGGCTCGTATACCTGCCGTGCGGAGCTTCGCGGAGCATGGACAGGTATGCATTGTTATGTGCTGCGTTTATTTTTCATTTCTTGATTCTACTTCTCTAAGTTTCTTTGCCCAATATGATTCTCCATTTTCTGGTTCATTATTGTGCTTCAATATCATTTTTAGAGATTTGATATGACTCTCACGATCATCAAGATACTCTGAGAATGTTCTGAAACGATATATCTTACTTTCACTCCATTCATTATTTGAATCTATCCAACTTTGAAAATTAGCTTTAAGAAGTTCTTTTTCATTCATTGAGTAGAGAAACCACATAGGGTCTTCAATTGGCAGAATATAGTCTTTAAAGTATTGATATTTAAAGTCTCTCCAAACTTTTAAGTCATCATCTTTATAACCACAATTTTCGATTGAATTTCCAATGTGCTTATAAATTTTATTTACTATTTCACTTCCTGATTCTGATAAATATTTGAAGGTCTCTTCTTTTCCGCTTGATAAAAGAAATTCTCCGTCAAATCCAATAGATGAGTCAAAGTCTATCATTTTTGTTTCAAAGAACTTAATTACCATTTCTGGTTTTTGATACTTGGAAACTAATAGTGCTGAGAAGTACAAATTGTCAACATCTTCGTTATCGTAGTCAATCTCTGATTTTCTCCAAATTGATTCTTGCTCAAATAAATATTTAGATATCCAAAAATCAGTTTGCTTGAAATCGTTAAACAATGCTATGTTTATCCTAAGTCGTTCAAAATGATTTGATTTGTCATTAGTAAATCTATATTCCTTCAATAGGTTTTTATCGCCTCTAATTAAATTAAGTTCTTCAATATATTTATTAATCAGCGACTTTGTTAATTCCATATTCGATTGTGAATAAGCAGTAATTGAAATACAAGCTATTATTAAGGATAGTATGATTTTCATCTTTTTCTCGTTGCACATAACTACCTTATACCCGCAACAGTCCTGTATCTCAATTGCGCTTTTCGCCGCCCAGGAGGTCATCCAGGGGGCTGACGATGCTGCGCAGGTGCTGATCCAGAAACGTGGGTATAGAGCAGGATAGTCTTGATGTCTTTGTGGCCGAGCAGCTCCTGCATGTAGCGCACGTCGATACCGCGTTAGAGTAAGTGGGTGGCAAAACAGTGATGAAGGGTGGGTGTAAAGCACCGCATTTGGCGCTTGTTCAAACACAAGGTAAGTCTACTCCCATAAATTTCTACCCCTCAGCAAAAAATATTTTCCAGGGCGATGATATGTCCTCCCCCCAACACGGCTTCGCCGTCCATGCGTCGAAGCGGGTTTCGGGCAGGTGGGGTGGTGCGGTAGGAAATAGGCGAAAGGTTTCACCGGGTGGAAGATAGGGCACGGGGGAGGAATTTTCCAAGGGCGAGGGGATAGTTCGGTAGTTCGGTAGTTCGGTAGTTCGGTAGTTTGGTAGTTCTGTAGTTCTGTAGTTCATAGTGCAGTAGTGCATAGTGCATTAAGTGCATAGAACTAGGATGTTCCCTTGCGCTGGCTCCAGCAGTAGCAAATTTTCTCCTCCCAAAATAGGCGCACGCTGGCCGATGGGATACCTTGGACCCAGACCCGGAGGATTCATCCCCTCGTTTTCGTTGCGCGAGGGGACCCTTTAAGACCGATGGAACAGCCTATACAAGATGACTGCATTGCAGTGGCTTAATCATTGGGCGAATATCCAGGTAATCTCCACCGCTGAGCCCTCTCCTACCCTACCCGCTCCCCAAGTTCCCGACCCGGCGCAACAGCCTTCTTACGGCGATAAAACCCATAATGCTTCTCCTTATCCAACACCAAACCCGGGCCGTGAAAGAGGATGCGCCACCAGGCTACGGGATGGCGGTACTTGGCCAGATCGCGCAGGATGTCAACGTGTTCGTGGAATACGAGCTTGACGGGGTTGTAGCTGTTGACGGGCTTGAGGATGCCGTAATTCGGCGTTTCCTCCTCGGCGGCGAAGGTGCCGAAGATCCGGTCCCAGATGATGAAGGCCGCGCCGTAGTTTTTGTCGAGGTATTTTTCGTCGGTCCCGTGGTGCACCCGGTGGTGACTGGGGGTAACAAAAAAGTATTCGATGGGCCACCAGAGCTTACCAATCAGTTCGGTATGGATCCAGAACTGGTACAGTACGCCCAGCTGCATACAGATGAAAAACACGAAGGGATCAAAACCGAGCAGCCCGGCGGGAATAAAAAAGATCACCTTGATGTGCTGCGTCCACGAGAGACGGAAGGTGACGGAGAAATTGTATTGCTCGGAACTGTGGTGCGTAACGTGCGTCGCCCACCAGAAGCGCTGCTCGTGGGCGATGCGGTGGGCCCAGTAGTTGCAGAAATCGACCACAAAAAAGCACAGCACAAAGCTCCACGGCGCTGTCGGGATGTAAAGCGGGGTCAGGTTGTAAAAGAATAGAATGAAGCCGAAAGTCAGGGCCTTCACCATTGCCGTACTGACGAGGTTGCCGACGCCGACGCCAGCGGCCGCCAATCCATCTTTCACGTCGTAGCGGTGCTTGGCGGCCACGGACGGGTCTTGCCCGCTGGCCAAAGCCTCTTCCAGGTGGTGGCGGTACTCCCGCCGGCGCAGGAACCACTCCAAAATGGTGAAAAACAGCATCACCGGCACGGCGTAGACGATCACCGGGGGGAATTCCAGCGCAACGATGTCCTGGTAAGTGTAGTAAGGCTTCATAGACGGAAGATTTAACAATAGCGCAAAGCCACGGCCTCGGACTCTGCCTGTTTCAACACCACTACTGCACTATTCACCGGCGGGGCACTATCCCCCAGCCTCAGGGCTAACGCATCACAACTTAGCGTAATGTGTATTTTCTCCATGATTGCAAAGCGTTTCGCCACATAATGCGATAGTGTACAATAGAATTGCACTTTTTCTCACTTAAAATATTGGTTATGAGCTGGTTTTGAGACCCCTCCCCCGGCCCCTCCCCATGGGAGAGGGGTGACCCGGGAGCCATGATTTCCTTGCTTTAAGTGTTTGATTTTCAGTTAGCTATGTACCTGCATCGGTCTGTAGGAATAGTGTTTTCCTACTTCGCTCTGGGAACAGTAAATATTGCCCTCCAACAGGAAAAAGACCAGAGAGGGTCCCCCCTCTCCTCTGGAGCTTATCTTGGCACAGTTTGGGGTTTTATAAACATTTCGTAGGTTTCACACATCACCTTTAGCTTGTACATGCCCTTGGTAATCACCTTGATTCCGGGGTAAGGCTGTGCTTTGGTTGGCTCAAACTTCACCAGACTGCCAATGGCTAGGCAGGCTTCTTTCAAGGATATGACCGGATGCCCCATAGCTGTTGATAAGATGGTGAGCTCCAAGTCATCCAAACAATGTCTAGCCTGGACCTCCTCCTGTCTCGCCTCATAAACCAGACAAAGTATTTTCCATGCGACTACTGTATTAAGGATCAACCCATTACAAAGAGTTCGGACATCATCAAACTGTAACCACTCTGAGTTTAGAGCTCCGCTTTTCATCGTGTAATGCAGTCGCTCGATCCGCCAACGCAGGCTATAAGAGCGGACTACAAACCGAACCTCCTCCAGGTTAGATACCGGCAGGCTCGTTACTAAAAGCCACTCCGAAGCCCCTTCAGGTTTAAAAACATCCTCACCTCCTTCTGTAATCGAAGCGATTTCGCGTGCTACTACCAAATTGAGCCCCTCTGCGGAATGCAGTCTCTCACTCCGATGTTTATCCGGATGAATCCTGATTGGGGCGGCACTCATCTCAAGGGTAATCCTAACGCGGCGATTCTCCCGGTAAATGCTCACTTCTTCAATGCCTATGATGGGAAGGTTTCGAGCCATTTCAGACAGGTAGCCGATCACGCGTTCGCCGGTAGCCTGCTGTTCGGCACTGATTAATTCGTAGCGGCGAGGCTGATGAACACGGTTAATCAAATGGACATTGGGCAGCCGAGCAGCTTTGAACAAGCCGAGGATATCACTTTCCCGGTCGTTAACAACGGTGAATCTCTTATCGGGCATCTCAGCGGCCAACTCGTTAGCGTAATCGAGACCCACAAACCATTTGTCGGATTCGACCTCCCAAGTATCCTGATGCCCGCCTCGGGTCCAGTTATGTGCCACCGGAACCCCGTGACAAACCCCAGTGCGGGCATTGAGAACCATAACGTTGTGCTGCACAATACCAGGGACTTTGCCTTGAATGGGATTAAGACCCTCTGTTTTTCGATGACCAGGAAAGGTGAAGAAAACCGTATCGGTGGGGATCAAAAAATCAGTATCAGGATCTCCTTTAATCCGACCTAGTGTTGCATCGCGATGACCGGTCAAGAGCGTTTCAGAACTGAGACGCTGATCGCCAAGAACACGCGAGACTATCCGCCGGCTCTTTCCGCAGGCCATACTGAAAGAAGTATGAGGATTGTCATGAAGCAGCATAGCTGCTTTGGCCAGGGTGCCATTCATCTGGGGACGACACCTTGGAATTGGAACGCTAAACTCTGTTGACGCCCAGCCGAATGATAGGTTTTGTTGCATGTTAACTTACATTTGAAACTGTGCCAAGATAAGCCTCTGGAGAGGGGACGGGGGAGAGGTAAAATCAGGTGGGGCAAACACTACTTGAGATTCTACTTCAAAAACACAACCGTCTGTTTTTAAAACACTTATAATTTAAGTATTTCAATGATGCGTTAGCCCTGGCCCAGTCTACCGCTCCTTATACAGCTCCAATCCAGCCGCTTCGTACTTGTCTCCGGCTACCCAGACGGGCCGGGTATCCCGGTTGGCAATCAGGCGCGCGGCAAGGGTGAAGATCTGGCAGTATTCCCGCAGGTAGACCATATCGATGGTCTCCGGGTTGTCGGTGACCTGGTGGTAGTACTTGAACAGCTCGTCGCTGAAGCCCGTGATGCCGGGAGAGAAATTGAGCGCCGGAATGCCTTTGGCGGCAAAGCTGACGTTGTCCGAACGGTCAAAGAGGCCTTGCTCGGGCGCGGGGTCGCTGATCACTTTTTTACCGAAGACTTCGGCGGCGATCCGCACCTGCTCGTCAATCCCCGTACGGTTGGCCCCGATGAGGGAGATGCCCGTTTTGTCGTCGTAGCCCGCGCCGTCGGTGTTGAAGTTGAAGACGGTTTTTTCCAGGGGCACCAGGGGATGCTCGGCGTAGTAGCGGCTGCCCAGCAGGCCCAACTCTTCGCCCGTTACGGCCAGGATGATGATGGAACGCCGGGGCTTTTTCTCCGCGAAGGCGCGGGCTGCGGCCAGCAGTGAGATGGTCCCGAAAGCATTGTCCCGCGCACCGTTGAAGATGCTGTCCTGCTCCGTGAAGGCACCGCCACCCTGCGATCCCACGCCAACGTGGTCGAAGTGCGCCGTCATGATCATGTATTCGTCTTTCAACTCCGGGTCGGCCCCTTCGAGGATCCCCCCGACGTTGAAGCTTTCGAGTTTGGTGGAGCGGATGCCACTGCTGGTCATTTTTCCTTTCAGGCCATTCTTTTTTCCCTGGAGGGCGGTGAGCAACTCGTCGCCCACCCGCACGAAGCCGTAGGGGATGGAGGCTCCGGGACTCCCGTCGTCAAGACCAATCCGCTCACCGCCGAAGTAGCCCTTAAAGCTGTTCCAGGGGAAAGGCATGGCGTAAATTTCGAAGATGCCAACGGCCCCGCGGGCCGCCGCAATCTCGGCTTTCTCGCGCACGCCGCGGAAGATGCCCGATTGCCCTACGTCGCCCGGAATGCCCGCGCGGGTGATGATGATTTTGCCCTTCACGTCGATGTTGGCAAAGTCGTCGTGGTTCGTTGCTTCGTCTACCCAACCGTAATTGGCAAAGACGACGCCAGTGGCGGCGCTGGCGGCGGGGCCCCGCATGATGAGGAGTTCTTCGCCGTGGGTGAAGGAGAGGTCACCGACTTCGAGGCTGCCCGTCGCCGGACTTTCCGTTTGCAGCAGCTGCACGGCCTGGAAGTAGCTGCCGTCGTTGATGGGTGCGTAGCCGTAGGCCCGCAGTTGGGAGGCGATGTACTGGCCGGCAATGACGTTGCCCTGGCTGCCCGTGCGCCGGCCCGCCAGGAAATCGGAGGCGAGGAAGTGCATTTCTCCGGCCAGATCCAGCGTCTGGAAGGAAAATTCGGGCAGGCTGCGGTCGATCGCGTCTTGGCCGGGCAACAAGGTAAAGCCGCCCAGGAAGAGCAGGAAAGTGAAGATGGCTGATTTCATAGCGCGTAAAGATAGTGGCTGTGGCAATTCTCGTGGCGGGGAAATGGACCTTATTGAGTCTTTGGTATTCCTGGCGAGAGAAGGCCATTTTCCGGAGAAAAGTACCTTTAAGAGAAGATAGTCCGGACGCCCGCAGGTCTCCCGCCATAAGTTTTCGCAGTAAATCTGAGTTGGTTTGTGGGCGGGACACGCTACGGGGTCCTAACTTATGCGAATACAAAAGACTCATTATCAATGATTTATGCAGGACCCCGTAGCGTCCTCCCAGCCCCTGGAGCGGAGCGGAAGGGGGTGGGAGGACCTGCGGGCGTCCGGTCTGTCCATCACCCCAACTCACCCCGGAATGCCTCGTCCCCTTCAATCGGAATTCAATCATTGCAGTCTTACTAAAGGACTAAAGTTGAGTTAAGGGCTTTCCCTCCCCTCGCTAATTTGTCCCCTACCCTGCACCTGCGTCCGCGCCCAACTACTTACCTTGCCGTCATAAAACTGCCTGAATTGACGCCTACCGAGATCCTGAAAAAGTACTGGGGCTACTCCGCTTTCCGGCCCGGCCAGGCCGAGATCGTGGAGGCTGTACTGGCGGGGCGCGATACGCTGGCCCTGCTGCCCACCGGCGGCGGCAAAAGCATCTGTTTTCAGGTGCCCGCGCTGGCTTTGGAGGGCGTCACGCTCGTCGTTTCCCCCCTCATTGCGCTGATGAAAGACCAGGTGCGGCAACTGCGCGAGCGCGGCATCATCGCCGACGCGATCTACAGCGGGATGCGCAAAGACGACATCGACCGCATCCTCGATAACGCCGTGTACGGCAACACGAAACTCCTGTATTTGAGCCCCGAGCGCCTGCTGACGGAGCTGGCCAGGGTCCGGATTGAAAAGATGAACGTAGCGCTCATTGCCGTCGACGAAGCCCACTGCATCAGCCAGTGGGGCTACGATTTCCGGCCGCCCTACCTGCGCATTGCCGAGATCCGGGCGCTGCAACCCGAGGCGCCGGTGATTGCCGTGACGGCCACGGCCACCCCGGAAGTGGTGCAGGATATCCAGGACCACCTCCAGTTCGGCAAAGACCGTTTCGTGTACCAACAATCCTTCGGGCGGAGCAACCTGGCTTACGTCGTGCGCCGCCCCGAAAGCAAGGAAAAACAACTGCTGCAGGTGCTGGAAGGGGTGCCCGGAACGAGCATCGTGTACGTCCGCAGCCGGGGCCTGACCAAAGAAATTGCCCTCTCCCTCCAGCGCCGCGGCATCAGCGCGGCCAGCTACCACGCGGGGCTGGAACCCGAGGAAAAAGACCGGCGGCAGGAGGCCTGGATCAAGGGGCAGCTGCGCGTGATCGTAGCCACCAACGCCTTCGGCATGGGCATCGATAAGCCCGACGTGCGCAGCGTCATCCACTACGGTCCGCCCGACTCTCCCGAGGCCTATTTTCAGGAAGCGGGGCGGGGCGGCCGCGACGGGCAGCTGGCCTACGCCATCATGCTCTACCACCCCCACGATGGGGAACGGCTGCGGCAGCAGTTTCTGCAATCTTTCCCCGAAATTGCCGAGATCCGCCGCACCTACCGCGCCCTGGGCAGCTACTTGCAACTGGCCGTGGGCGGCGGAAAAGACGTGGCGTACGACTTCGACATCACGGCTTTTGTCCAGCGCTTCGGCTTCGAGGTGCGCACCGCCCTGGCTTCGCTCAAGGCCCTGGAACGGGCGGGGCATTTGCTGCTGACCGACGCCATTTACCAACCCGCGCGCTTGCAATTCATCGCCACCAAGGAACAGCTTTACGACTACCAGCTCAAGAACCGGGGCCTCGATAAGCTCATCAAATCCATCCTCCGCACCAGCCAGGGGGCTTTTTTGCAGCCCGTCGACCTCCAGGAAGGCGCACTGGCCAACTTCCTGAACCTCCCCCTCGAAGACCTCCAGCGCAACTTCCGCAAGATGGCCAGCGAAGGCATCATCGGCTACTACCCCACCAAGGAAGCGCCGCAGCTGGTGTTCCTGGAAGATCGCGTGGATCCCGACCGCCTTTATTTAGACGTCAAGCAGTACCATTTTTTGCGCGATCGGGCCCAACACCGCATCGAGACCATGATTGCCTACGTCGAAAACGGCGCGGGCTGCCGCTCGCTGAACCTGCTGCGCTACTTCGGCGAAGACCCGACGCTCGACTGCGGAATTTGCGACGTATGCCGGGCAAAACTGGCGGCGGGCGAAGAGGTCCTGACGCCCAAAAAAGTCTACGCCGACCTCCGCGCCCGCCTGGAGCAGGAGGGTGATATGCTGCTGGAAGACCTCTGCAAAAATTACGGCGCAGTGCGGGCCCAGGCCACGAAAACCATCGTGCAACACCTCATCAACGAAGGCCTCTTCATCCTGGATGGCCGCTACGTCCGCCAGCCATGAAAATCGTCTGCACCGTCACCAACGACCTGAGCCACGAGCAGCGCATGGACCGGGTCTGCACCAGCCTGGTGAAGGCCGGGCACGAGGTCACGCTGGTCGGTCGCCTGCGCGTGGGCAGCCGGGAGCTGCCGGAAAAACCCTACCGGCAGTACCGCATCAGTTGCCGCTACAACCACGGTAAGCGCTTTTACGCGGCCTACAATTACCAGTTGTGGCGGACGCTGCGGCACTGGGATTTTGACGCCCTGTGCGCCGTCGATCTCGACACCCTGCCCGCTGGCGTAGCCCTGACGAACGGCCGCCGCAAGCTCATTTTTGATGCCCACGAATGGTTCAGTGAGACGCCCGAAGTGGTGGGCCGCCCCCTGGTGCGGGGCGTCTGGCGGGGCCTGGGCAAGGCGCTGGTGCCGCGTACCGACCTGCGCTACACGGTCGCGCCGGTGCTGGCCGAAAAGCTGGGGGCGGAGTACGGTGTACCCTTCGGCACCGTCCGCAACCTCCCCTTGCGCAGCCACCGGGAACCCGCGCCGGTGCCCGCCCAAAAAATCATCCTCTACCAGGGCATGCTCAATCCCGGCCGCGGCCTCGAAGTCGCCATCGCGGCCATGCAGTGGTTGCCCGACTGCGAACTGTGGCTGGTGGGGAAGGGTCCGGAAGAGGGCGCTTTACGCAGGTGCCAGGAACGCTTGGAGGAGCCGGGGAAAGTCCGTTTCCTCGGCTTTCGCCCTCCGGAGGAATTGCCCGATCTGACGCGAAAGGCCTGGCTGGGCCTTAACCTGCTGGACGCCGTAAGCCCCAGCTACTACTACAGCCTGGCCAACAAAGCCCTGGATTACGTACAAGCCGGTCTCCCCTCCGTGCAGATGGACTTCCCCGAGTACCGCGCCCTCCAAAACCAGCACCACTGCTACCTTCTGCTGGACCAACTCGACGCCCGCGCCCTGGCCCAACGCATCGCCACCCTGGCCAATGACCCCGCCGCCTACGAGCAACTGCGCGCCAACTGCCTGCGCGCCGCCGAGGTGCTTTGCTGGGAACGGGAGGAAGAGGTATTGCTGGGCTTGTGGGCGGACCTGGCCCCTGGTTGAGCCGTTGTGCGGCGAAGGGTGGTGCCTGACGGCACTACCGTTTTTTGAACCACTAAGAACACGAAGAGGGACTAAGGCTTTGGGGGAGCTTCGCTCTCCTTTTTGAACCACTAAGCGCACGAAGAGGGACTAAGGTATGGCAGGAAAACCTGGTTGAGGGTGTCTCAACTCAAATAGGAAGACCCGGTTGAGGGTGTCCCCACCCGAACATCCACGATTCGGGTAGGGACACCCTACATCCCGCACATTTTGCGCTTTCTGAACCACTTGTTGAAGCTTCGCTCTCCTTTTTTTGAACCACTAAGGACACGAAGAGGGACTAAGATGGGCCTGGCCAAACTCCAAGCAACTCCATGCTCCAACTCCATGCAACTCCATGGGCAAAAACAGCCGGACCAGAGGTCCGGATCCAGCCAGCAACTCCATGAGCTAAGAAGGGACCTTCGGTCTTGGTAGTCGGGCTGAAGCCGCGACAATACCTTGAGCGAAACTCCATGCTCCAACTCCATGCAACTCCATGGGCTAAAACCAGCCGGACCAGAGGTCCGGATCCAGCCAGCAACTCCATGAGCTAAGAAGGGACCTTCGGTCTTGGTAGTCGGGCTGAAGCCGCGACAATACCTTGAGCGAAACTCCAAGCAACTCCATGCTCCAACTCCATGCAGCATGAAATACTGCGAAGCAAACTCCATGGGCTAAAAACCACCCGGACCAGAGGTCCGGATCCAGCCAGCAACTCCATGAGCTAAAAACAGCGAAAGCGCTTAAGCCCCCGGCACCAACGCAATTTTCCCGCCCTCAATGCGCAGCGTAAGCTGATCGAAGTTCTCGATCCAGGTGATGAAGTCTTCGCCCAGCAGTTCCTGTCGCCAGCCGCTGCCGAGGATGGCGGCGCGGGCTTCGGGTTCCTGCTTCATCCGTTTGATGGCGTTGCGGGGCATGACCAGGGCGTGGCTGATGTCGGCTTCGGAGGCGCGGTACTTCATGATGAGGTAGAGCAGCTCGATGAGCATATCGTCTTCCTCTTCTTCCTGGCTGGAGCGTTGGACGCTCTTGATGATGGCGTTTTCTTCGTCGCTGGCCGGCTTGTTGTACATATCTACGAACATCTGGCCGTAGCGTTGGATGGTCTTGGCGGGCAGGCGACGGTTTTCGAGCATGGCTTCCATCCCCCCGCGTACGCCGCGGAGGAGCTGGCTGATGATTTTGCTGGGCAGGATCATCTCCTTGCTGTAGTTTTTTTCCTCCGCCACCGAACGACGCCACTCAAAAAGGCGCAGGAGGAAGAGGCGTTCTTTGGACCGGCTGGAGCGCGCCAGGTTGCTGTTGAGGAACTCGTGATGGGGGTCGCGGTAGTAGTAGGCGGGGTCGGCCATGACGTTGCATTCCTCGAGGGCCCAGGCCTGGCGACCGTTTGTGGCGAGTTTGGCCATGATCTTGTCGTAGAGCTCGCGCAGGTAGAGCACGTCGTTGAGGGCGTACTTGATCTGCTTTTGGCTCATGGGGCGCTGGGACCAATCGGTAACGGCAAAGCCCTTGCCGAGCATATCGCCCGTTTCTTCCTCGACCAATTTGGCGAAGCTCAAGGGGTAGCGGTGACCGATGAAGCCCGCTGCCACCTGCGTATCAAAGAGGTTTTTGGGGACCAGGCCGTACTGCTGGTAGAGCAGGCGGTAGTCGTTGTCTCCGGCGTGGGTGATGGTTACGATGTTTGGGTCGGCCAGCAGGTCGAGAAAAGGCGTGAGATCGGAGATGGAAATGGGATCGATCAGGTAGTAGCCGCGGTCGCAGCTGACCTGGATGAGGCAGAGCAACGTGAAGTAGCGTTTTTCCCCGATGAATTCGGTGTCGAAACCCAACCAGGTGATGCCCTGGCAGTCTCTTTTGAATTGTTCCAGGCCTTCCTGGGTGTCGATAAATACGTAATCAACGGTGCGTTCTGACATCAAAACTGTTTTAGGAAGCGCAAGGTAAGCCGGGTGCCGTAAGTTGTGGGGGAAAATGTGGGAAAGGTCACGCTTTTTACCACCCGGACACCGTTATTCCCTGGGAATCTGGCGGGGCGGGAACGGAAAAAACCCAGCCGGATCGTCCGGGAACCAGTGGGCCGTTGTGCAAACACCTGAGTCTTTACTGCGTTTACCTAAAGGCGCCCATTGCTGCTTACTTTTTTGCCTGCCAGGGCTACTGGAACCTACCTACCAATGAAAATATTCAAACGCATTCTCCTTGCCATCGTCGCTTTCCTCGTTTTGGGCATCGCCTTTTTGCTGGCGGCACCCATCCTGTTTAAGGACAAGATTATGGCCAACGTCAAATCCAGCGCCAACCAGGCCCTCAACGCCAAGGTAGACTTCCGGGACGTCAACCTGAGTTTCCTGCGGAGCTTCCCCGACGTGGCCCTATCGATCGACGATCTGGAGGTGGTGGGCATCGATACATTCGCCGGCCTGCCCCTGCTGACGGCGAAGAACGTGGGCGTTGACGTAGGCTTCTGGTCCGTCGTCGGCGGAGACGGCAACTACTACATTGACGAAGTGCGGATGGATTCCCCGACGATCAACCTGCTCGTACTGACGCCGGAGCTGGCCAACTACCTGATTGTCCCCGAGTCAGACTCCCCCGCTCTCGCAGATACGGTCACGGCACCTGCGACCGCGCAAATCAACCTCGAACACTACGAAATTCAGAACGGCACCCTGGTCTACGACGACCGCACTACCGAGACCTACCTTAAAATCGAGGGTCTCGATACCCGGGGCGACGGCGATTTTACCGCCAGCATTTTTGACCTCGACACCTATTCCGAAGCCGCTGCGCTGACCCTGCGCCAGGGCGGGATGACTTACCTGAGCAAAGTGAAAGTTGTGGCCGACGCCATCGTGAACGTTGATCTGGACAACAGCCGCTACACCTTCCGGGAAAATGCCGTGCGCCTCAATGCCCTTGACCTTGTCTTCGACGGCAGCATTGATTTGGAAGACAACGACGACATTGTCTTTGACCTCACCTACTCCGCCCCCGCCAACGATTTCCGGCAGCTCTGGAGTTTGATCCCCGCCGCCTACACCCAGGGCTTCGAGGAAGTGCAAACCAGGGGAACCTTTACCCTGAACGGGACGGTGAACGGAGCCTACAACGGCGAAAAAGAAATCTACCCTGCTTTTACGGTGCAGACCGACATCAGCGGCGGCAGCGTCCAGTACCCCGGCCGGCCGGTGGGCCTGACGGGCATCGATGCCCAGGTGGCCGTCAACAGCCCAAGCAGTGATCTGGACCAGCTGAAGGTGGACATTTCCCGCTTCAATTTCAACCTGGGCGGCGATGATTTTGCCGGCAGTTTCAGGCTTTCCACGCCCCTGAGCGACCCCAACGTAGACGCGCGACTGAAAGGCAAAATCGATCTCGACAAATGGGCCAAAGCCATCCCCCTCGACGGCGTACGGGAACTCGGCGGCATCATCCTGGCCGACATCACGATGAACAACGTGCGGCAGAGCCTCCTCACCGCCGGCCGCTACGCCGAAGTGGCCCTGAGCGGGAATGCGAGTGTGCGCCAGTTGGTCTACGTGGCCGACGATCTGCCCGCCGTGCGGATTGCTACGGCTGCCGCCGACTTTACCCCGCAGGCGGTCAACATCAACGACTTTCAGGCCACCCTCGGGCGGAGCGACCTGCAAGCAAGTGGCCGGATTACCACGCCGCTGGCCTACTTCAGTCCGACCCAGACGATGCGGGGCGACATGACGATCCGCTCCCGCTTCTTTGACGCCGACGAGTGGATGGAGGAAGAAAGTTCGGCAGCCGTGAGTCCCGCCGAATTGGGCGTTGCAGCAGCCGCTCCCACCAGCGAAAGCGAAGTTTTTGACCGTTTCGATTTTGACATCGACGCCGAAATCGACGAACTGCAGTACACCAGCTACCGCCCCAAAAACCTGAAAGCGGTGGGCAACATCAAGCCCAACCAGCTTTCCATTGCCACGGCCAGTGGGACTTTGGGCAGCAGCAGCTTCAGTGGAACGGGAACCATCACGAATCTCTTTGACTATACCTTCGGCAACGGCGTGCTGGGCGGAGACCTGAGCGTGCGTTCGCCGTTTATTGACCTGGCCGACTTCATGGAGGAGGAAAGCAGCACCGCAACGGCGGAGCCTGCGACGGCGACCGGGGAAGAAGCTTCGGCAGCCATCCCCGTACCCGCCAACATCAACCTGAAGATGGACGTGGTGGCCGACCGGGTGAAGTACGATAACCTCACCCTGAATGCCATGCAGGGCAAAATGCTGGTGCAGGGTGGACAGGCCGTGATTGAAGACGGATCGGCGGCGCTGCTGGGCGGGCGGATGTCCTTTGCCGGAGCTTACGACACGAGTGAGCCGGGCGACCCGGGCTTCCGATTCCACTATGACCTGAGCGCGCTGGACTTTAAGGAGTCTTTTGCGGTCCTCAACAGCTTTGCGGCGCTGGCCCCGATCGGGAAATTCCTGGAAGGCAACTTCAGTACCGACCTGGTGCTGGAGGGCAAGCTGGGCCCCGACCTCTTTCCCAAGCTCAATACCATTGATGCCCAAGGCTTTTTCCAGACGGCGGAGGCCCGCCTGACTGCCTTCCCTCCCCTGCAAAAGATCGGGCAGGCCCTCGACGTCGAAACCCTGAAACAGAGCGCGGTTTTCAAAAACCTGATGACCGTTTTTCAGATCAACGATGGTAAAGTCAGCATCGAACCCTTTGACCTGAAACTGGCCGGCATCCCCATGACGGTAGCCGGTACCCACGGGCTGGAGCAGGACATGAACTATACCATCAACGCCGCCATTCCCCGCTCCCTGATCAAAGGCAATATCGTCACGGGAACGGCGCTATCGGCCCTGGATAAGCTGGCGGGCGAAGCCGGTAAACTTGGCCTGAACATCACCCCCGGCGATACCCTCAACATTGCCATTGGCCTGACGGGCAGCATCGGTAGTCCGCAAACCTCCTTCAAGCTCCTGGGCACCAACGGCAGTGGCCCCCAAACGGTGGAGGATGCGGTAAAAGACCGCCTCCAGAACGAACTGGATACCCGCCGCGACGAAGTAGAAAATGAAATCAACCAGCAAGTAGACGCCGTCCGGCAAGACGCCGAGCGCCGCCTCGATAGCCTGAAGAACATTGCCACCGACCGTTCCCGCGCCATCCAGGACTCCATCCGCAACGCCGTCAACGCCCAAACGAACCGGTTGCGGCAGGAAGCCGAGCAACGGCTCCGCATGCAGTTGGATTCAGCGCGGCTCGACTCGCTGCGCCGCCTCCTCCCGCCCGGCGTCAATGAGAATGCCAACAAGGTGAAGGAGGAGTTGGAGAAGTTCAATCCGTTCAAAAAGAAGAAACCCGGGGGCGGCAGATAGCGCCGCTTGCCCGGGTCAGCACGCGCAATTACCTTAGCCCTTACTATGCCCCGTTACGCCCTGACTGATCTCCACGGTTGCCCGAAGACTTTTTTGACCATGCTGGCGAAAATCGGCCTGACCCGGGAGGACGACCTGTTTTTGCTGGGCGATTACGTTGACCGGGGGCCAGATAGCGAAGGAATGCTGACGGCGATCTGGGACCTGGAAAACCAAGGCTACCGGGTGACCTCGCTGATGGGCAACCACGAAGCAATGTGGCTGAACGACCTGTATCTGGAGATGGCACGCGGTAATTCCCTGGGCCCCATCCGCAGCCAGGCCCTGGAGTGGATGTACCGGCTGCCGCGCTACGCGGAAACGCCCGGCTACCTGCTCGTTCACGCTGGCTTAAACTTCCGCCACCCCAATCCGCTGCACGATCAGGAGTCCATGATCTGGATCCGCAATTGGTACGAATCCCTTGATAAAGATTGGCTGGGCGACCGCGTGCTGGTCCACGGCCACACGCCAGAGCCACTACAAAGCGTGCAGTACGGCATTGAACACATCCAAAGAGACCAGCGGGTGTGCATTGACAGCGGCTGTGCTTTCACCCTGCCGGGAATGGGCTACCTCACCGCCCTGAACCTGGACACCCAGGAAGGAATTTACCTGAAGCGGGTGGATTAAGAGCGTGTCTAAATTTTTACTTCCTGATAACCAAGTAGTTTGCTACGCAGTACTTCGTGCTATGAACCTGGCGTCACAAAAAATGGCTTACGTAGTCCACTATGCGCGCAATTTTTTGTCTAGCCAGAACCATAAGTCATTGATTATCAGTTCTTAAAAATTTAGACACGCTCTAAGGCGTGGCCTCCGCCTACTTTTGCCCTTAGAAAATTTATCGCATGCGCTTGCTCTGTTCCCTGCTCCTTTCCGCCCTGCTCCTTTCCTGTGCGGGAGATGGCTTTGACTCCACGGCCTTCCCCGCCGACCAGATCGACGTGGAGCTGGCCCACAAGCGCCTGAAAGACCACGGTGACCTGGAGCCCGTCTTGCTGGAGGAACAACCCGTAGAGGGCTGGCAATTCTACGTGGAGGGTTACGAAAAAGTGGCGGGCCTGGGCGGCGACCCCGTAGAACGCTACCGCTTGAAAGACCGCAGTGGCGTGCGCTACGAGGTGAATTCCGCTACCAGTCCGGAAGTAATTGCGGTGCTCCAAACCGGGCAGTATGGCTTTGCCCGGGGCCGCGTGGGGGCCGTTAAGCGGGACCTGCTCGCAGGAGATATTGAAGCCGAGTTGTTGCTGACGGCGTGGCAGGTCAGGGAAGAGTGATTTTTTCCCTTGCTCCTCCCCCTTTGGGGGTTGGGGGGCGTCCTAACTCCCCCCTTCGGGGGGTCGGGGGGGAGCACCTGCGGCCGCGCCCTGCTTAAAAAAGTGATCCTTACCAGAACCAGCCTACCAGCAGGAAGGTGATGATGAGCAGGAAAACCGCCTGGATGCGGTAGTTTTTGTACCAGGGCAGTACGGAAAGTTCCTCCGTTTCCTCCTTGATCAGGCTGCGGTTCCAGGTGAAACCATTTACCTTTTCCGGGGCGGGAGCGGGGGTGAGGGAACTGACGATAAAGTTGATCAGGCCGCAGAAGACGAAGAGGTAGAAGGTCCGGTGGAGAAAGTGCATTTCCGTGAACCAATTGTCGGCTTCCCACCGCACCATCAGGAGGTAGATGATGCTCACGGCGGCCCCGGACAGCAGGGAAATGAAGGCACCGGTACCGTTGGCACGCCGCCAGAACATCCCCAGAATAAAGGCCGCAGCAACCGGCGGCGCGATGAAGCTGAGGACCAGTTGCAAATATTCCCAGAGCGAGCTGTAGCGCTCTATCTGCGGAGCCCAGAGGCAAGCCAGAATGACGAGCACCAGGGTGGAGATCTGCCCGACACGGACGAGCTGTTTGCTGCTGAGGTCGGGCTTGATTTTTACGGCGAAGTCCATGGTAATGAGCGTCGACGCCGAATTGAAGGTAGCGGAGACGGAAGACATCATCGCCGCCAGGAGGCCCGCCAGCACCAGGCCAACGATACCGTTGGGCAGCATCTGGAAGAGCAGCATGGGGTAAGTGGCGTTGGGGCAATCGATCAGGTTTTGGCAGTAGCCGCCGCCGGGCAGTTGGTAGTTCATGCTGGCGATGTCGAAGCCATTTTCCATGCCGCCCTGCTGCTGGATGTAGATGATGGCCGCCGTGCCGGGCAGCACCATGATGAACAGTACCGGCAGTTTCAGTAAACCGGCGAAGAGCGCTCCCCAGCGGCCGTGGTTGAGGTCTTTGGCCCCCAGCACGCGCTGGACCATAAACTGGTTATTGGCCCAGAAGTAAAAGCCCAGCAGCGGAGCGCCCAGCAGCAGGCCCGTCCAGGGCATAAAGCCATCGCCACCGGTGCCCAGCAAAAACTCCCGCCAGGTATCCCCCGCCGGTCGGACCAAACTGAGCACTTCCTCGGCGTTACTGGGTTGATAAGCCGCGCCATTATCGGGCAGGGTGCCGGCTGCGCCCATCTCGTTGAGCCCGGCAATCATCTGGTTCCAGCCCCCGATTTCCTGGAAGGTGTAGTAGGTAATCATACAACTGCCCAGGACCAGCAAAATGGCCTGGATGACTTCCGTTTGGATGACCGAGTTGAGCCCGCCGGGAACCGTGTAGGCCGCCGCAGCGATGGCCAGGATAACCACAATGGCCGCCGTGGAAAGGTCGGGAAACAGCAGTTTGAGGATCACGGTACCCACGTAAAGGCCCGAGGCGGTGTCCAGCATGACGTTGCCCACGATGGTAATGAAGCTGAAATAGTAGCGGGAACGCACGTCGTAGCGCCGCTCCAGAAACTCGGGCATGGTATAGACCTGCGACTTGAGGTAAAACGGCAGAAAAAAGATGGCAAAAAACACCAGCACCACTGCCGCCAGCCACTCGTAGTTGAACACCTGGGTGTTGGTTTTGTAGGCATCACCGGCCAGACCCACCAGGGTTGAACTGGAAATATTGGCGGCAAACAGGGAAATGCCCACGATGGGCCAGGTCATGTTCCGGCCCGCCAAAAAGTACTCTTCCGAACTCTGGGCCTTGGCACTGTACAAGCCATAGCCAATAATGCACACGGCGTAGACCGCCATAACTATCAAATCGACGTTAGAAAGCGAAAAGGAACCCATAGTGGAAGTTTTCTTGGAGAAGGACCGGAAAACCAGCGGTCTGCACCCGGGAAGCGACTTTCCGCAAGCCCGCTTCAGCGGCAGCTACCGGGCCAGAAAAAGCGCGGGAAGCCCTAAGCCAGAAGGTGTTGCGAAAATCGATCGGGGGGTGCTGGGCCATTGCCGCGTCTTTCTCTTACATGATCGGTGGCCCAAGTATACACATTTAAGTCAGCACGCAAATAAAGCACCCCACAAAATTTTGGATTCGCGGCCCAACGCCGCTTTTTCAGCAACGCTTTCCGGGCGGAAGGCTGGGCCGACCGCCCGAAAATGCCTTAATTTGCCGCATGCTACGTTGCCTGCTTCTCCTTCCCTTCCTGTGGCTGTCTTGCCAGGGCACCCCAACCGCTCCCCAGACGCCCCCGGCCGACACCGACGCGCCGCCGTTGGCCCTGGCGGTCAGCCCGGTGGATACGGCCGTCACCGAGGCCCTGTTTGGTAAGGCCCCCGAATTCACCGTCCTTTTCGGCGGCATGGAATGGGCCGAGGGACCGCTGGTTTTGCCCGACGGCGGAGTGATTTGCTCGGACGTCCCGAAGAACCAGATTTTGCGCTGGACGGGCAGTGGCAGCAGCGTCTACCTGGAAGGTTCCGGTGCGGCGCCCAACGATTATTCCGGGGAACCGGGCAGCAACGGCCTCCACCTCGATGCCGCCGGCCGGCTCCTGCTCTGCCAGCACGGGGCCCGCCGCATCGCCCGCATGGACGCCCCGCTGGACGATCCCCAGCCCGTTTTCGTAACCGTGGCCGACAACTACGACGGCAAAAAATTCAACAGCCCCAACGACCTGGTCGTAGCCCCCGACGGCAGCATCCTCTTCACCGACCCCACCTATGGCCTGCCCGGACAGCGGGAAAGCCCCCTGCGCGAGCTCGATTTCCAGGGCGTCTTCCGCATTCGGCCCGACGGAAGTGTGCAGCTCCTTTCCGATGCCTACGTCCAGCCCAATGGCATCGGCCTGAGTCCCGACGGAAAAACGCTTTACGTAGCCGATTCCGACCGCAGCCGCTTAACCGTCACGGCCACCCCTATCCTCGACGAAAACTACCGCCTCGGCCCGGGGGACACACTGATCAACGCCCGCAGCCTGGTGGGAAAAGCAGAAGGTTCCACCGACGGGTTGGCCGTTGCCAAAAACGGACGCATCTTTGCCACCGCCCCCGGTGGCGTTTGGGTGATTGAGCCCGACGGCAGGCTGCTGTCCAAGATCAGCACCGGGCAGCGGGTGGCCAACGTCGAGCTCGCCCCGCAGGAAGACTACCTCTACCTTACCAGTGATTACTACCTGATCCGTTTAAAACTTTTGTAGCAAAATGCCCCATCTAAGCGACGCCGAAATCAATGATGCCGCCACCGCCATTCGCCGCGGAATGGAAGTTTACGTCCACCGCGAGCACGGCCGCATGCTGATTGCCGACGATCCCGAGCGCAACGTCCGCGCCGATCCGGAAGTCTTTGAAGCCATTATGCAGGACATTTCGACGGACCCCGACGCCTACATCCACATCGAACGGATGCCCACGCCGGATGCCCTCCAGATCATGAAAGACTTCACCGACCGCGTCCGCAACCAGGAACTTTGGCAGGCCCTGACCTACGCCCTCAAACGGCCCCACCCCTTCCAAACCTTCAAGGCCGAGCTCGAAGGCTTCCCAAAAAATTATGAACTCTGGCGCGATTACCGCCAGGTGCGCTACCGCAAATACGTCCAGGACGTCATTGCCGCCGACCAGCGCCCTTAACCTCCCCGCGGATTGACCAGCAGCGTGCAGCATCTCCGAGGGCCTGCCATCGACCGCATTCGGTGGGATGCGGCCGTTGCCCAGGATCCCACGGGCCTGCCCTACGGACTGAGCTGGTGGCTCGATGCGGTGACCGATGGCCGCTGGGGCGGGCTGGTGGGCGACGATTATCGCTGGGTGTTGCCGCTGCCGTACCGCCGTAAATTTGGGCGCTTAACGCAGGTGCAAAGGCCGCCATTCACGCAACAGTGTGGCCCCTTCGGCCAGGTTACTGGCCCCGACCTTGCCCTGGCCCTCCAGCATTTGCCAGCAGGGACCGTCCAATTCGCCCTGTCCCTCCGCGAAGGCTTCCGCACTGACGACCTACCCGCCGGGTTCAACTCCCGACAGCGCACCAACCTGGTCCTGGACCTCAGCCCCCCCCGCCCCACCCTCCAGACGGGCTTCCACCGCGACTTGCGCCGCAAACTAAAGAAATTCGGGCCTGCCACCCTAAGTCTTGCCGACATTGACACGGTCGTTGCCCTCTACCGCCCCAGCGCCGGCCAAAAGGCGGGGCTCAAAGAACATCACTACGCCCGCCTGCTGAAGTTGCACCGGGCCGCCGAAAGCCGCGGACTTAGCCTTTGCTACCGCCTCGACGAAGCCGAACACGGGCTGCTCGCCGCCGGCTTTTTCCCTTCCTACCGGGGCCGCATCATCAACCTCTTCGCCGCCTCTTCCGCCGCCGGCTACGCCCGGGAAGGCATGGCCCGCCTGCTGGCCGCCATCCTGGAAAAACACGGGGGCCCTGGAAAGTTATTTGATTTTGAAGGCTCAGACCTGCCCGGCGTCGCAGAATTTTTCCAAAGTTTTGGGCCGGAAAAGCGGGAATATTTGGCGCTGGAACGGAAGACGTTTTAAAATTTACAATTTACAATTCAACATTCAAAATTCAACATTTGGCTACGCAGGAGGTATGATATTTATGATGAGGTTGGTGTTTCAAAAACGTGGGATTTTTCCGACATGAGACTGTGAGACTGTTCATTTAAGTGTGCCTCGCCTATTCCTGTCTCGCCTATCCCTCGCGGTAGCCCATTCGCTCATTAGTTCCTTAGCCCTTTTCGCAGACGTAAATCACCGAACTGGCCCGATTAGCATCGCTCAGGCCCGTGGTAAACGACTGAAAACCGCGCCAGCCACCCGCAACGAGGCCGCCCCCGTTGGCGTATTTTTCGCTCATCAGGGAAACGTAAAAGGGGTCGAGCGGCATGTGGCGGGTTTCGAAAACGCGGAAACCGGCCTGCCCGACCATGCGACGCAGCGTGGCGGGGCTGAAGTGCCAAAGGTGGCGCGGCACGTCGTAGGCCGCCCAATGGGGGCCGTAGGCTTCGGCGTCTTTGCTCTTGTGGTTGGGGACGGCGATGATGAGCCGCCCGCGCTCGGCCAGCAACTCGTGGAAACGGCGGAGGTAATCGCGCGGCGAATACAGGTGCTCCAGTACGTGCCAGAGCGTAATTACATCGAGGCTGCCCGGCGTGCCTTCCGCGAAGAGGTGCTCGGGGGGATGGACGGTGATCCCGAATTTTTCGGCCCCGTAACGCCGCGCCGCTTCGTCGATTTCCATTCCTTCGGCAGCGTAGCCGTGGCGGACCATAAAATCGGTGAAATAGCCCGTTCCGGTGCCGTAATCCAGGAGTCTTTTGCCCGTAGCTACCCGATCCACCAACTGAAATTTCTGCCCCAGCATGAACTCCCGCGCCCGGTGGTAGAGCTTATTGACGATGCCCCGCTGGCTGTCGCTGTGGCTGATGTAGGCCTCGCCCTTATAGTAAGACCCTGCATCGGCGGCCACGGGCGGATCCTGGGTGAAGAGGAAATCGCAGTCGGCACAGCGCCAGAGGGGAAATTGCTCGCCGCTGATGCTGTGGTCTTTCACCATCATTTCAGCCGCAATGGCGGTGGATTGACAAAGCGGGCAGCGGTCGTAGTGCAAAGTAGCCATGGGGCGAAGGTAGAAAATTCCGCCTGCTTGATGCTTGCGGAGCCGACCTACAGGTGCAGGCCGTGGTAGCGGTGCTCGCCAGTGCGCAGATTGACGATGTCGAGCAGGTAATTCCCTTGGGCCAGGTGGCGCAGGTCGATGGCGTCGAGCTGTCGCCCCACGGGAATTTTCTCCAGCACCTTGCCTTCCCGGTGGATGGTGAGCAATTTCTCTGCGGAATCCAGGTAGAGATAAAGCGTGGTTTGGCCGGAGAGGTGGAGGGTATGCTGATCGTTTAGTTGGGCCAGCTCCTGGAAATCGGCTTCTTGAAGGTGGTAACCCCGGGTGGTGAAGGTGAAAGACTGCTCCTGTCCCGAAGGAAACTGGTAGCGGAGGGTTTGGTATTGGTTGCCGGCTTCTACCTCCAGTTGAAAATCGGCACTAAAGGCTTTTCCTTCTTCCAGTAGCAGGGGCTGGGCTGTTTTAATGTTCCGTTGTTTATCGCTGCGCTTTGGCGTGGGCTTAGCCTGGTCTTCGGCTGGGATGGCGAGGACTACGGTGGAGCTGACTGTATCCCCGATGCGGGCGTAGAACTGTTGGGTGGGAGCTACTTCCGACCACTGGGGCTTGCTTGCAATTACCGTGAATTTACCTTGTGTCTCTTCAATAAGCGCATTTCTTCCCCCCCTGGGCTGGATGAAGGTGGCAGCCGGAATCCGCTGACCCGCCGTATCGAAGGTTTGTATGCTGTCCGTGAGGGGGAAAGGTTCAACGGTATCGCCCTCCTTGAGGCCCCGGACGAACAAGGCCGATATCGGGATGCTGTCTCCATTGCCCACCATCCGCTGAAAGTAGAGGCGGTGAATTTCCCCCGAGGGATGATAAGTAGTATCCACCCACTGCTGGGCAAAGAGGGTGCTCTGGGCTACCAAAGCAAGGGCAAAGAGTAAGGTGGTTTTCATGTGCGCGGGAACTGGATGCTACCAAAGATGCGGAAAAACCTGGAAATGGCGGATAGGCGAAATAGAACCTCCCGCCAAAATGCAATACCTCACCCCAGCAACCGCCCAACACCGGCCCCTTTGCCTATATTTGCCGCCCAAACGAACTGCCATGACCGCCAAGACCGAAGCCATCGACCAAATCTGGAGCCTCGAAGCATTACGTACCCTCTACGCCAGCCCTTTGATGGACCTCGTATTCCAGGCCGCCACCGTTCACCGGGCCCACCACGACCCCAACGAGGTACAGATGAGCAGCCTGCTGAGCATCAAAACCGGTGGCTGCCCCGAAGACTGCGGCTACTGCCCCCAGGCCGCCCGCTACCATACGGACATTGAAGAAAACGCTCTGATGACGGTCGAGCAGGTCCGTACCGCCGCCGAACGGGCCAAGGGCCTGGGCAGCAGCCGCCTGTGCATGGGTGCCGCCTGGCGCAACGTCCGCGACGACGCAGAATTTGAGCAGGTGCTCGACCTCGTCCGCACCGTCAATGGCCTCGATATGGAAGTCTGCGCCACCCTCGGCATGCTCACCCCCAACCAGGCCGAACGCCTGGCCGCCGCCGGCCTCTACGCCTACAACCACAACCTGGACAGCTCCGAAGAATACTACAAGGAAGTCATCTCCACCCGCGGCTACCAAGACCGTCTGGATACCATCGATAACGCCCGCCGCGCCGGCCTGACCGTCTGCTCGGGCGGCATCCTGGGGATGGGCGAAAGCGTGGACGACCGCCTGAAGATGCTCCTCACCCTGGCCAGCCTCCGCCCCCAGCCAGAATCCGTGCCCATCAACGCCCTCGTCGCCGTCGAAGGAACGCCCCTGGAAGACCAACAGCCCGTCAGCATCTTCGAAATGGTCCGCATGATTGCCGTAACCCGCATCGTGATGCCCAAAACGACCGTCCGCCTCTCCGCCGGCCGCAATACCATGAGCCCCGAAGGCCAGGCCCTCTGCTTCCTGGCCGGTGCGGGATCCATCTTCGCCGGCGATAAGCTCCTGACCACCCCCAACCCGGATGCCTTTGCCGACCTGGAGCTCTTCCAACAACTCGGCCTGCGTCCCACCGCGCCCTACGCCAAAGGCGAAAAGCCCAGCCTGAAAGCCGACCCCGGCCCACCCGAGACCAAAACCAAAATCAAGTGGAGCCGCCCCGGCCACACCATCGAACGCAACGAAGCCAAACGGAAATAAGCCAACCGACCCCGGAGGGGTCGAACATTAATAACCCCGGACGAAAGTCCGGGGACGCTAAACAAAAAAATAACATGTCAAACCGAACCATGGTAGCCGGCAACTGGAAAATGAACACCACCCCCGCCGAGGGTGCCGCACTGGCCCAGGCCGTAATCGAGCACGTAGGCACGCCCGGCACGAAAGTGGTCTTTGGCGTCCCCGCCATCCAGCTCACGCAAATCCAGGCCCTGACCAGCAAAGCCCCCGGCTTTTACGTCGCCGCCCAAAACATGCACCAGGAAGACAGCGGTGCCTACACCGGTGAAATCAGCGCCCGCATGCTCGCAGCAGCGGGGGTAGACTACGTCATCCTGGGCCACAGCGAGCGCCGCGATTACTTCGGAGAAGACGACACCCTCATCCACGCCAAAATCCTCAAGGCCCTGGCCGCTGGCGTCCAACCCATCTACTGCTGCGGCGAGAAGCTGAACATCCGCCAGGCGGGAAACCACGAAATGGTGGTCGGCAAACAAATCGAGCAAGCCCTCTTCACCCTCGAAGCCGAGCAGATGCGGCAGGTCGTCATCGCCTACGAACCCGTCTGGGCCATCGGCACCGGCGTCACGGCCAGCCCCGAACAGGCTCAGGATATGCACGCCTTCATCCGCCGCATGATCCATAATTACTTCGGCCAGGACGTAGCCGAGTCTACCACCATCCTCTACGGTGGCTCCGTTAAGCCCGATAACGCGGAAGAACTCTTCGGGATGCCCGACGTGGACGGCGGACTGGTCGGCGGCGCCAGCCTGGACGCCGCTGGCTTCGCTGCCATCGTAAAAGCCCTTTAGTTCGCTCCAGGAACGGGAGGAGACGACTACAATTACCCCTCGATGTGAAAAGACAGCGTAAAAGTCCGGCTCAACACCTTATCCAGCACCGTACTCTGCGGTAGATTGGGGTTGAAAAGCAGGGTGTTGCCAATGCCTTGGCTGATCTTGAATTCGGGCGAAAAGATGAAGTAATCGAAGAAAATCTGAATGCCCGCGCCGTATTCCAGATGAAAATCGTGGGGACTGATCCGTACCAGGCTCTCGGCTTGCTTGGCCCGGCTTTCGCTGGCCACGTCGAAGCTGTATTTCACACCCGCGATCAGGAACAGGCGCTTATCGCGGTAGGGTGCCGATTTGTAACGGAACAGGAAGGGAAGTTCTACGAAGACCGACTGGATCGACTCTTCAATTTCGCGGTTCGAGCGGGCGTTGAGGTCGTAGTTCAGCCGCCGCTCGGCAAAACTGAAGCCCGGCGTGAAGCGAAAATCAAAGTACTGCCCAATCTTCAGGTTGGCAATCATGTTGAGGTTGAAGCCCGGCCCGTTGAGGCTCTTCACCGAAACGATCGTATCGGAGAACAGAAATTCTTCACTTCGAAAGGGTGTGTAACGGCTGGAGTTGAAGCCCAGCGTAAGGCCAAAGTAGAAGGGCTTGGCCTGAAAATCGTAGAAGTTATAATTATCGCCGCCGGTAAATTGGGCGCTGACGCAGGTGCAAAGTCCGCCCACCAGAAGCAAGGTAAGGACTACTTTACGCCCGTATAAATGGACGCGATGCCGAAAGTTAATGCTTTGCATTCAGTTTTTTTGAAGCCGACCTTCTCCAGCTTGGCGGTGAAAGCTTTGCCCGAAGGGAAAGCCTGAACACTCTCGAACAGGTAGGCGTATGCACGGGGATCTTTGGACTGTAAACGCCCGATGAGCGGCATAATTTTACCGAAGTAGAAATTAAACCCCCAACGGATGGGGGCAAAGGTAATACGGCTGAACTCCAGGACCACCAACTTCCCACCCGGCCGGAGCACACGGTGCATCTCGGCCAGCCCCCGCTCCAGGTTCTCGAAGTTCCGAACCCCGAAGGAGACCGTCACCGCATCGAAGGAAGCCGCCGGGTAGGGCAGGTTTTCGCTGTCGCCCTGAACCAGCGTGATCCGATCGTCCAGGCCCGCAGCGGAGACCTTTTGCCGGCCGTAGTGGAGCATGCCCGCGCTGAGGTCAAGCCCCGTGACGTGGTCCACGTCGGCCCGCTTGACGGTCTGGATGGCCACGTCGGCCGTCCCCGTTGCCACGTCCAGGATCCGCCGGTGAACGGCAGGCTCGAGCTGCCGGATCATCTTGGCCCGCCAGAGGGTGTCCACGCCCAGGGAAGTCCCCCGGTTGAGCAGGTCATAAGTAGGCGCAATGGCGTCAAACATTTGCCCGACTTCCGCTTTCTTGGAGTCGCTTGCGCCGTAGGGTTTGATCGTGTTGTGATCGGGAGTAGTAGCCATAGTGCAGAGGAAACGGAAAAGTGGGGCTTTGGTTCTTTGCCTTGGCCAGTTCCAGAAATGGCGAAGAAACGCCGCTGCAAGTGGGATCCGGACCTCTCGTCCTGCTGTTTTGTAGCCCATGGAGTTGCTTGGAGTTGGACCAGCCCCAACTTAGTCCCTCTTCGTGTCCTTAGTGGTTCAAAATGGTGGAGCCGTTATACGGCGACTGTTTCCTCCTTCGCCGTGAAACGGCCCAACCAGGCGCAGCCAAAAACACAATGTTCCAAAAAAAACTGCGCAGCAAAATCCCCCCGTGCACTAACCAACAACAAGACCCCGCCAGCATACTTGCGGACGGGGCCTCATCCTGCTTAAGCCAATGTTTAGGTCCCCAGCTCAATTGCTTCTTAGAGCTCATCGGGGTCATTGCATTACTCCCGACGCACCTCAATAGGTTCTTCCGCGACAATGCAGAACTGGTTGATGCAACCAATCGTGGCAACGGTAGTGGCCGAACCATTGGTGAACAAGGTAGCCTGGGCCGTCCCCCGTAGTTTCCTGCCAAGACTACACGTAGGGTTGTTGGACCGGGTAGCGGATCTTGAAGACAGGCCGACATTGTTTTTGAAAGCGGCTGCAATAACCGTCATCTGGAAAAAGCCCGGGCAAAAATCCTTGATCAGCGTGCGCGTGGAATTGAAGGTCGGTGTGCCGATGATCGGCGGGGTCGGGTCGATGAACGTGGTCCACAGGTTCGGTGGAGCGTTCTGGAACGGAATGATCGTGATGGCCAGGTAGGTGCTGTATACGTCATTTACTGACTCAGCGTCGGATTTACTCCCCGGAGCGGGGCTGGGTTGAAATTTTGCGGCCTGCTCCTTTACGAAGATGGGGGCGTGAAGCTCCAGCACCTCTTCGTAGCTGAGGCTGGATACGTCTCCGTGTACCTTAGACACGGTACTGATGATTTCCTCTCCGGTGAGTTCGAGGTAATCTCCAGAGGGCGCTTGGTCAGCAAACTGCTGATCGATGTCGGCAAGCTGGTTTTCGTCGGCGATCGTAATCGCTTCGTCGGGGGTGCAGGACTGCAGGGCGAAGAGCAGGGCCACGAGGCAGAGTCCAAGAATGTGGGTGAACTTGAATTTCATAAGAGAAAGGTTATTAGAATGAAGAATCGGGTGATCGAACTGGCCGGTTCGCCCACCTAACTGGAAGGCAGGAAATAGGTTTTAAAATTTATCACATTACTTGTCTTTATTCATAAACGCCACTTTTAATACCGCAAAATTGACATATTGCGGTATTTTAAAATGCGTTCATCTTAAAAGGTAAAATATATAAAATCAGGGGCGATTTCGGTTTCCGGTCTTCCGTTTCCTATTGCCCGGGGAAAATGGAATCGGGAACTACGGAAGGGATGCAGGAGGGTCTTTTCTGCGGCGGGAAAGGGTTTGGCTTTACCGCGCTACCCTCGCCGGCTAAAACATCGCGTTCATTTTCCCGGCGAAGCACCTTACCTTGGCAGCATCTCCTATCGTTAGCTACACCAACTATGCGTAAGTACCTACTCTGCTTTTTTGTCCTTTTCCTTGGCACCTGCGTCAGCGCCCAAGTCCGGAAAGCGCCGGACCGTGGCGACGTGGGCGACGGCCCCCACCCCCAGCTTATTTTGCGGGGCCTGACCCTGATCAATGGCAACTGCGCGCCGCCCATTGGGCCGGTGGACATCGTCATTGAGGGCAACAAGATCGTCAGCACCAGCACCGTAGGCGTGCCGGACATGGAGATCAACCCCAACGGCCGTCCCAAACTAAAGGCGGGCGGTAAGGAAATCGACTGCGCGGGCATGTACGTCCTGCCCGGTTTTGTGGACATGCACGGCCACATCGGCGGCAGAGCGCAGGGGGCGGATGCCGACTACGTTTTTAAACTCTGGCTCAGCCACGGCATCACCACCATCCGCGAACCCGGCAGTTTCAACGGCCTGGACTGGGTGCTCGATCACAAAAAACGCTCGGCGAGCAACGCCATCGCCGCCCCCCGGATCGTGGCCTACACCGGCTTCGGGATGGGCCGCGAGGAGCCCTTTACCACCACCGAGCAAGTCCGCGAATGGGTGCGCGCCAATAAGGCCAAGGGCAGCGACGGCATCAAATTTTTCGGTGCCCGCCCCGATCTGATGCAAGCCGCCCTGGAAACCAACAAGGAAATTGGCCTCGGCTCCGCCTGCCACCACGCGCAGATGGACGTAGGCCGCTGGAACGTACTCAAATCCGCCCGGGCGGGACTGACCTCTATGGAACACTGGTACGGATTGCCCGAGGCGCTGTTCAACGACCGGACGGTGCAGGATTACCCCGTCGACTACAACTACCAAAACGAGCAAGACCGCTTCGGCGAGGCCGGCCGCCTCTGGGAGCAAGCGGCCGCCCCCTACAGCGACCACTGGAACGCGGTGATGAATGAACTGCTGGACCTGGACTTCACCATCAACCCCACCTTCAATATCTACGACGCCAACCGCGACGTCATGCGGGCCCGCAACGCCGACTGGCACGCCGAGTACACCCTGCCCAGTCTCTGGAAGTTTTACCAGCCCAGCCGCGTCAGCCACGGCAGCTACTGGCACCAGTGGGGTACGGAGCAGGAAGTCAACTGGAAGAAAAATTACCAACTCTGGATGACCTTCATCAACGAGTACAAAAACCGGGGCGGCCGCGTGACGGCAGGTTCCGACTCGGGCTTTATCTACCAACTCTACGGCTTCGGTTACATCCGCGAGCTGGAGCTGCTTCGCGAAGCGGGCTTCCACCCATTGGAAGTCATCCGCTCGGCCACCCTCTACGGTGCCGAGGCGCTGGGAATGGAAGACCTCATCGGCACCATCGAGCCGGGGAAACTGGCCGACCTCGTCATCGTCGGGGAAAACCCATTGGCCGACCTCAAAGTCCTCTACGGTACCGGCGCAACCCGCCTGGATGAAGCCGGGGAGGTCACCACCACCAAGGGCATCATCTACACCGTAAAGGACGGCATTGTCTACGACGCGGTCGCGCTGCGCGCCGCCGTGCGGGAAATGGTTAAAGAGGCGAAGCGGCCATAGGGGGACGTTTCCCAAATACGCCGTACATTTCTCCTTACAAGTTTTCTTCCGCCATGCGTTTCCTGCTCCTGCTCCTGCTCCCCTACCTCGCTGCCCTGGACGCCTGTGGTGGCAAGGAATCCCCCGCCGAGCCTACCATCAACATGACGGAGAAGCCGCCCGCCGATGCAGTGTACCGCAACGCCAGCGAAACAACCGAAGCCCGGATTGCGGACCTCATCAACCGCATGACGGTGGAGGAAAAAGTGGCCCAGGTCACCGCCGTCTGGGCCGACAAGAAAAGGATGTACCTGAATGGGCAGGGCTTCAACCCCGACAGCGCCGCCATATTGATGCCCCACGGCATTGGCCACATTACCCGCCCCAGTGAACTGGCGGGTCCGCCCGCTCCGGGGCGCTCCGGGGCGGAGCAGGTGGTGTACCTCAATGCGGTCCAGCGCTGGCTGGTGGAGGAAACCCGCTTGGGTATCCCGGCCCTGGCCCACGAGGAAAGCCTCCACGGCCTGGCCGCCAAAAATGCTACCAGCTGGGGGCAGCCCATCGCCGTTGCTGCCACTTTCAACAGGGATTTGACCCGCCAGCTTTACGCCACCGCCGCGCGGCAGGCCGCCTCCCGCGGGGCCCACGTGGTGCTTACGCCGGTGGTTGACGTCGCCCGCGACCCCCGCTGGGGACGGGTGGAAGAGACCCTGGGAGAAGATCCCTACCTGGCCGGGCAACTGGGTCTCCAGGCAGTACTTGGCTTCCAGGGCGATGATGCCAAATGGGACCCGGGCGAGGTATTCGCCACCCTCAAGCACATGGCCGGCCACGGCGAACCCGAAGGCGGTAATAACATCGCCCCCGCCAACATTTCCGAACGCACCCTCCGGGAGGTTTTCCTGCACCCCTTCCGCTACATCGTCCAAAAGACCCCCGTGCGCAACATCATGGCGAGCTACAACGAGGTCAATGGCGTCCCGAGCCACGCCAACGCCTGGATGCTCAACGACCTGTTACGGGATACCTGGGGCTACCAGGGGGCCGTTGTTTCCGACTACTTCGCCGTGCGGGAACTCGCCGACCGCCACGCCGTAGCCGCCAACTGGCAGGAAGCAGCCATCCTCGCCATTTCTGCGGGGGTAGACATTGAACTGCCCGACCGGGAAGCCTACCCTTCGCTGGTGGAAGCCGTCCATTCCGGCGCCCTTAAAGAATCCATCCTCAACACGGCCGTTGGACGCATCCTGCAGCAGAAATTCGACCGCGGCCTGTTCGAAGACCCCTACCTCGATCCCGCCGGGGCACTGGAAACTACGTCGGCCGATCGCGCCCTCGTCCGCCGTGCCGGCAGCGAAGGGATGATCCTGCTGAAGAACAACGGCGTATTGCCCCTTGGCGACGAGGTGAAGACCCTGGCCATCATCGGCCCGAATGCCGATAAGTTGCTCCTGGGCGGCTACAGCGACCAGCCCGACACCTTCGTGACGGTACGAGCCGGGTTGGAAGCCGCCTTCAGCGCCCGCAACCTGAGCACCGTTTACGCCGAGGGCGTGCGGGTGACGGAGGCGGGCAGTTGGTACCTGGACCCGGTAGTAGCCGTTCCCGAGAGCGAAGACCGCCTGCGCATCGCCGCCGCCGTTTCGGCCGTCCGGAACGCCGACCTGATCGTCCTGGCCGTAGGCGGCAATGAACTGACCAGTCGCGAGGCCTGGGCAGAAGGGCACCTGGGCGACCGGCCGACGCTGGAGCTGCCCGGCCTGCAAAACGAATTGATCGATGCCCTGGCCGCCACGGGCAAGCCCATCGTCGGCCTGGTCTTTGGCGGCCGCCCGCTCGACATCCGCAACCTGACGGAAAAATCCGACGCCGTCTTCCAGTGTTTTTATCTCGGCCAGGAAACGGGCAACAGCGTCGCCGATGTGTTGCTGGGCACCGTAGACCCGGGCGGCAGGCTTCCCATCAGCATCCCCCGGTCGGCGGGCCACATCCCGGCCTACTACAATTACAAACCCACCGCACGGCGGGGCTACCTGTTTGACGATGCTTCGGCAGCCTGGCCCTTTGGCTATGGCCTGAGCTACACCACCTTCACCATTTCTCCGCCAACGCTCACGGCAGCTTCGGCGACCACCGCTGCGGAGGTATCCGTCTCCGTTACGGTCACCAACAGCGGAACCCGCGCTGGCTTTGAGGTTGTCCAGCTTTACATCCGTGATAAAGTCAGCAGCGTCACCCGCCCGGTCAAGGAACTCAAAGGCTTCGAGAAAATCTACCTCGAACCCGGGGCGTCCCAGACGGTGACCTTCCCCCTCGGCCAGGAACAACTGGAATTTCTCGGCCCCGGGATGCGCTGGATCGTTGAACCAGGGGAATTTGAAATCATGGTGGGCAGCAGCAGCCGCGATGAAGACCTGGGCAAAGTAACTTTTACCCTGACGGAGTAAGACCGCGCCTTCTTTTAACGTCAGGTTGAGCGCTTGAAATAATCACCACTTATTGGTCATCAACGGCTTTTAGAAGGTAGTTCGGTAGTTTTGTAGTTCGGTAGAGGACAATGCCCCACTACCGAACTACAAAACTACCGAACTAAAAACCATGGCGACATAACCATCTGAAAATCAACGAACATCTACGTTGCATACCTCCAACCTGACGTTCTTTTACTTTATTCCTCGGGGTAGCAGGCACGGTGGAGCAGCTTACGGCCACTCCGCCGGTTAGCGAAGTAACGGCGCAGGGTAAATACCGAGGAAGTAAAGGCCATTTCGCTCCAGGGAATATCGTCCTCGGTGAACAAGGCACATTCCAGGCTCTCCTCCCCCACCCCGTACTGGCCATCAACGAGGGCTCCGACAAACTGGAGGTAAATCTGGTTGATCTTTTCCAGATTGTAGAGGGTGATGAGGTAGTCAAGCTCCACACGCGCCGCCGCCTCTTCCCACACTTCGCGCCGGGCACCGCTCTCTACCGATTCCCCATTTTCCAGGTAACCGCTCGGGACGTTCCACAGCCCGTAGGCGGGGGCAATGGCCCGGCGGCAGAGCAGGACTTTGTCTTCCCACACCGGCAGGCACCCCGTCACGATTTTGGGGTTCTGGTAATGAATGGTGGCGCAGGCGCTGCATACCTGGCGCGGGCGGTTATCGCCGGTGGGGACGACGAGGTGCAAATCCGGAGAACCACAGTGGGAGCAGAAATTCATGTGGACCGGAAGGTAAGCAATGCCTCAGAAACCCGGCCAGCCAGCGCAGTACGGTGGCCATCATTCCGCAGGACGAAACAAGCTATATTCGGTTTCCTCCGGCGGAGGAATGCCTTGGTTAAGCCAGCTCTTTTTCCCTCTCCGCCGTCAACTCCATAGGCAAGGAGTCCTCTTCTCCAGGCTTTTTTCTTGTTTAAGGAAAATATTTTCAGTGCTCAGAGCAAAGGAAGAAGACACTTCTCTTACGAGCCGGGACAGAGCATAATTCGTTAAAAATCAACACTTTGAACATTGAAAGCTACTACTCCTGGGCATCCCTCTCTTTTGGAGAGGGACCGAGGGAGAGGGATTTATAACTAACGGAGAATCAACACCTGAATCAAAAAGAAGCATCCGTTAAAGCAGGATAAAGTTCAATGGTCACAATCTATTGACAGTAATTCATAGCACCTTATCCACACTATTTAACGGATGCTTAAGGAGTCGACTAAGCTATATCGTACGGTAACTACGGGCCAGTCGTTCCTGCAACTGCGGTTTGAGCGCCTCGGCCGCATCGAGGATGAGTTGCTCATCCGTAGGGAAGTTCGTAGGCTGGTTGCCGATGTTGCGACGGCTGTCGTTGCTCAGGGCCCGACGGTCTCCGCGAAAGGTGCTGGCATAATTTTCGAAAACCGCTTCGGCCGTCAGGTCAGCTTCCTCGACGACGCGCTGGCGGACGTTGTCGAACAACACCAGGCTACCGGACACGAGGGCAGACTTGGTTTGGAGGACTTCAATGACGTCGGCACGAATGATGACCTGGCGGGGCCGGGTAATGTCGTTGCCCAGAGAGTCTTTGGCTACGTTGCCGTTGCCATCCAGGACGTATTCGGTGCCATCGGTGATCTCTTTTTCGTCGATGTAGGTGCGTTCGTTGACGCGTTCTGGGCTGACCTGGATGTTGCGGATCACGATCTGGGCGTCGTAGTCGTAGCTTTTGGCAGGGGATTTGCTGAAGTCGTACACCCGCCACTGATCGTCCATTCCGTCCGTACGCACCCGGAGCAACTCTTCTTCAAAGCCCCGGGGCAGGTAGGCACCGCTGCGGTTGAGCACGGCTACGGCAATGTGGACGATGCCGAGCTGTTCGGATTCCAGTTGCAGTTGTTCCGTATCGCGGTAGTTGCGGCGGTAGCGGGGGATGCGTTCAAACTCTGCGTAGGCGGCCCGGGCGGATGCTTTATCGCCGGCCCGGCCGGTTTCCAGCAGGCGGAGACCCTGCTCGTAGATTTGGGCGGCAGCGTTTTCGGCGGCCTCGTCCAGAAGACCGTCTACCCGTGCAAAACGGAATTCGGCCTGGTACCCGCGCTTATCCGTCAGGGGCAGCAGGGGCTTGAGGGCGTCCTGGCGGCGCAGCATTTTATCGTAGATGCTGTGGACCCGGGGCCAGTCGGCATTACCACTTTCGCTGAGGCGACGGGCGGTTTCCAGGTCTTCGGCGGTGGCTTTATTGAACGCCGTTTCGAGGGCGGCTACGAGCTTGGGGTCCTTCTTTTGCCTGCCCGTCAGGCGGTCTTGCGCCAGGCGAATGGTCTCCTCGTAGTTGCCGCTTTCCACCAACTCCTGCACTGAGGTGCAGGCGGGAAGCAGGAAAATACTAAGGGCAAAGAAATAGAGCAGGGGGATCAATGTGGTGTGTTTCATGGCTGAGTCGTTTGAAACAAAATTACGATACCGGCCAGGATCGGTTGCTTACTGATAACTTAAAGGGAATTAAGATATGTTAAGGCAACGCTTCTCTGGGTCCCCGCCAGAGCAGAAAGGGCAGCAGGGCGCGGCCGCAGGTGCCACCATCCGGACTAAGGAGCGAGGCAAGTCAGCAACCCGTGCAGCCCTAACGCCGCCGCTGCCGGGCACCGCCACCAATCAGGCCCAGATCGAGCAAGACGGCAATGACCAAACCGATCGTCTGCACATTGCCTGGGAAGTAGGTCTCCGAAATGCCGTACCAAAGTACCGTCAGCGGCATGAACAGAAAACCCAGGACGGGCCAGAGGATGGAGTCAAAAGCGGCCCGCCACCAGCCCGTGAAGAGGTAGAGCAACACAATGACGACCCGGGGAAAAAAGAAACCGAGGAGGAGAAGCAAAATGGGCATAGACAGTGGATTTATTTCGATCAAACGCCGCAGCGGGTCATTTGCTCGTTGGCCCCATAATTTTTCGGCCGAAGCCCCAAGATAGTCGTATTTCCCCTACCGCGAAAACAATATTTCTCCGCCGCCCACCTGCACCATGGAAAGGAAACACTACCCAGCCCCACAGCAAATTTTGTCGGGGAAAATATTTTTTTCGCAAAACATTTGGAAAAACCGGCCAAGACTTTACCTTTAGCCTCGAGCTGAAGTATTTACGATTTCTAAACCGACAAATTCACTAGTTCTCTCTCTTCTTCACGCTTATTGCACTTGGTTTTCCGCCCCTCCTTAGGGCCGAGTAGACATCCCCCAGTTTTCACATCCCTGTAACAATCTGCCATCACCCGCCAGGTGATTGGATCAGGCATTTTGCGCTCCGTGGATTTCCATCCGTCGACGGCGGTGCGCTTCGCCTGCCAGCCACTGCTGTGCTTCACATAGTTTTTCACTAACCTTTATCCACATTTTTTCGATGAAACCAATTTCTTTCTGTGCCGCTATTTGCGGCTTCCTCGCCTTCACGGCCTGCAACCAGGACACTGCCGTCCAGCCCGCCGAAGACACCAACTATTCCGTCAGCTTCATCCACGATGAGCATGAAGATGGCCATACCAACCTCCCCGACGTGCCCTTTGCCGACGCCCTGCTGGCGCACGCCGAGGGACTTTCCGCACACTACCTCGACGCCGAACGCAAGGACATTCTCCGCCCGGACGGCACTACCGACACCCGCTACGTCGTAGACGGAGACATTGAGCTCACCAAGGACGACCTCCGCATGTTCCAGGGGATGAGCCCTGCCCAGGAGAAGCAATACCGTACCAATAACCTGGTAAGCCGCTCCACCATTCGCGTGATTGGCTATACCGGTGGCAGCAATGCCCTGACGACGAAGATGCGCACTGCTCTCCAGTGGGCCGTAGACAACTACAATGCCCTGAATACCAACAAGACGTTTACCCTCACCTTCTCCTCCAGCACCAATGCGGACATCGTAGTGTACCGCGACCCCAATAACCAGGGTGCGGGTGGCGTAGCGGGCTTCCCCTCCGGCGGCAACCCCTACAAATGGGTAACCATCTACAGTGGCATGGAAGCCTACAACACCAACGTCAATGAGCACGTGATGACGCACGAGATTGGCCACTGCATGGGCCTGCGCCACACCGATTGGTTCAGCCGCCAGTCTTGCGGACAGTCTGGCGAGTCCGCTGGCTCTGCCGGAGCGGTACACATCCCCGGAACTCCGACTGGCTACGACGCCAACTCCATCATGCTCGCCTGCTTCGGCAGCAACGAAGACGGAGAGTTCGGCAATTTCGACCGCATCGCTCTGGAAACCATTTACTAGCGGACCACGCAGGCACCGTTAAGCCGACAGCCCGCTCCGGATGCTCCGGGGCGGGCTGTTCACTTTTGGCGCTTTTTTACGATGGCTAAAATGCCACAAAGTTGCATTAGCACATTGTCTTTCGGGCCCTCCCTTGCTCCCTGTCCGAACTCCCCCACTTCGGGGGGGATGGGGGGGGAGCACCTGCGGCCGCGCCCGGAACAAAAATGTGCTACCTGATGGACTTGCTTTAATCTTCGGTAATAACCTCATCAATGGCCTCACCGGCACCCGAAAGACGATCGAGCAAAAAGACCACCAGCAGACCAGCGACGAAGGCCACAATAACGGCCAGCACGAAGGGTTCGCCGCCCAGATAATTGGCGGGCAAAACCGTCTTTTCCAGCAAGGGGAGTTCCACGCCATCGCTATCGATACGGGTGGTGACGGCGTTGCGCCAGGGCCAGAGTTTGCCGAGGGAACCGAGCATAAAGCCCGTCAGCGTAGCCAGGGTCTGCTGGGGAAAAGTCTTGAACGTGTACGTCAGCACCCGGCTGAACAAGCCCAAACCCACCAAACAGCCCAGGGCAAAAACGCCCACGATGAGCAGCGCCCCGGCATCGCCCGAAGCGAGGTTGCGCACCGCCGAGAAGACCACGGTGTACATCCCCAACAGCAGCAAAATGAAGGAGCCGGAAATGCCCGGCAGAATCAGGGCCGAGATGGCAATCATTCCCGCCAGAAACACCAGGACGGGATTTGAACTTCCGGCCATAGGGTTGATGGTCGTCAGAAAGTACGCAAAGACCGCTCCGAGCAAGAGCAAGGCGATGGTGGTGAAATTCCAACGGTCAATCTGCCGCCCGACGTAGATGGCCGAACTGATGATGAGGCCGAAAAAGAAGGCCCACACTACCGGCGGGTAGGTGGCCAATAATTCCGTGATCGTAAACACGGCGATGCCCAGTCCAACGACCATCCCGGCGCCGAGTTGTAACAGAAATGCGCCGTCGGCCGCCCGCCACGCAGGCATCAGGCCGTCGTGTCGCAGGCTTCTCACCACCTCCGGCCCCAAAACCAGGCCAATGGCGCGCAGCAGCCGCTCGTAGATGCCGGTGATGAAGGCGATTGTCCCCCCACTCACGCCGGGGATGGCCTCGGCAACCCCCATGGCCATGCCTTTAAGAATCAGGGAAATTGACATAAGTAAGGGAGTAAGGGAATAAAGGAGTAAGGGAATAAGGGGGTAAGGGAATAAAGGAGGTAGGGAGTAGTAGCCCCTACTTTTGTTTTACTGCGGCGTACATCGCTTCAATCTCGGCTAGGCTTTGCGTAGCGTTGAAGCTGTTTTGAAAAACGTATTCCTGATCGCCCTGGTACACTATGTAGCGAAAGCCGTAGTAGGCCGTGGTGTCAATCCGGTTCTGGAAAACGAAGCCGTTGGGGTCTTCCCGGATGATGCTGCTGAAGTAGCGGTTATCGCGCACGAGCTCGAGTTGCTCGGATTTCAGGCGGGCCATATCGTTGGTCGGGGCCTGGCTGGCGAGGATCTGGAGAGAGAATTTATCGGCCGGGCTCTTAATCGTAACATCCTGCATGATGCCCGATAGGTTCTTGGCCACTACCTTGGCACTGTCCGGGGCGTGGATCTTCAAGGGGATGTTGTAGCGCGTCAGGTCGAGCTCGGGCCACTGCTGGGCGGGCTCTCCGGCGCAACCTGCGAGGCAGCAGCCAAGGCAAAACAATATTAAGGTACGCATGGGGGCGGGATTTCTGAATGGAGGCGCAAACTTAGCACGCGGCGGAGCAGGAATCGCTTTTTTCCGCCGAAAAAGGCCCAACTGTGCAGAACGTTTGTAAATTTGTCTTTTCCAACAAATAACAGCATGATCCAACGTTTGCAAATTCGCAACTACGCCATCATCGAAGAACTGCGCCTTGATTTTGCCGATGGGCTGAGCATCATCACCGGAGAAACGGGCGCGGGCAAATCGATCGTGCTGGGCGCGCTCAACCTCATTCTGGGGGGGCGGGCCGACACCAAGACGCTGTTCAACCCCGAGGAGAAGTGCGTCATCGAGGGCCGTTTCTCCCTGGCAGCTTACGACTTGCAGTCCTTTTTTGCGGAAAACGACCTGGATTACGACGAAGAGCTCATCATCCGCCGGGAAATCACGCCCTCCGGCAAAAGCCGCGCTTTCGTTAACGATACCCCCGCCAACCTGAAAGTGCTGCAAGACCTGGGTTCCACGCTGATCGACCTGCATCAGCAATTTGATACGCTCTACATCAATAACCCCACTTTCCAACTGGAACTGCTGGACGCCCTGGCCGGGCAGCGGGAAGCGGTGGTCAGCTACCGCAAGGCCTACGCCCAGTGGCAGGAGTTGCGCCGCCAACTCGCCCAACTCCACGAAGAGCAGGCCCGCGCCCGCCGGGAGCAGGAGTTTCTGGAGTTTCAGGTCAACGAATTCAACGAAGCGGCGCTGCTGCCCGACGAACAAGACGCCCTGGAAAGCGAGCGCCACCGCCTGAGCAACGCCGAGGAGATCAAGCAACTCACCTCCGGTGCCTTTCATTTTCTTTCCGAAGACGACAACGCCGTCACCGACCAGCTGGCCAGCATCGCCCTGCGGCTCTACCCGCTCGCGCACGGCGATGCCAAACTAAAGGTACTCTACGAACGCTTCGAAAGCCTCCGCCTGGAACTGGAAGAATTGGCCTCCGAGCTGGAAGCCTTCGGCGAAGACACCGAGGTGAGCCCCGAACGCCTCCAGGAAGTGGAAGACCGCCTGAGCCTCATCTACCGCTTGCAAGCGAAGCACGCGGTGAAGACCACCGAAGACCTGCTGCGCATCCAGGAGGAACTCTCCAGTCGGCTCGGCCAGTTTGCCGACCTGGACGAAGCCATCGCCAAACGCACGGCGGCAAAAGACAAACTTTTGCAGCAACTGCTCAAAGACGGTGCGGCCCTCCGCGCGGGCCGGCAGCGGGTGGCCCCCCAATTTGCGAAGTCGGTGCAGGAGCAGCTGGCCGACCTGAGCATGGAAAATGCCCAGCTCCAGGTTGATTTCCAGGCGCTGGAGAAGCCCGGCCCGTACGGCCTCGACGAGGTCCAGGTGCTCTTCAGTGCCAACAAGGGTGGGCGTTTGCAGTCCATCAAAACGGCCGCTTCGGGCGGCGAGATGAGCCGTTTGGCGCTGGTCACCAAGTCGCTGGTGGCTTCGGCGATGAAGCTGCCGACCTTGATTTTCGACGAAATTGACGCCGGAGTTTCGGGCGACGTAGCCCAGAAAATGGGGCGGATCCTGACCGACCTCAGCCGCCACCACCAGGTCGTCGTCATCACCCATAGCCCGCAAGTGGCCAGCCGCGCCGACCGCCACTACTTCGTGTACAAACAAGACAAGGAGGGCGTAGAGCGCACCATCACCCGCGTGCGCGAGCTCAACGCGGAGGAGCGTGTGCGGTCCATTGCCGTAATGCTCAGCCAGAATCCGCCGAGCGAGTCTGCGCTTACCAACGCCCGGGAACTCATCGAAGGCTGATTTTTTTTGCGGGGCGCGGCCGCAGGTGCTCCCCCCCCACCCCCCGAAAGGGGGAGTTAAGACGAGGAGCAGGGAAAGTCAGGGCCAGGTCATCCCCCACCCCATTCCCCGGGCAGTTTCAGCTTGACAGGGTCCGGAAATTTGGGCATGCGGCGCACGGCGGGGTCAACGTAGTCGGTCCGTTCCGCAGCGGTGAAGGTGCGAATTTCGTCGGTCAGCCGGTCGCGCAGGCGCAGCGTTTCGGCATTGAGGGTAAGGACGTCGTAGGTAATGAAAAAGTCGCGGCCGCGCAGGTAACGGCGGTGGACAAGTTTGTTGCCCATCATCCCGTCCACGCCGAAGGTGAGGGTATGGGCTGCGGTGTCGATCGTCCAGCGGCCGAGCAGGTGCTGGTAGGCACGCCCGTGGCTGGGGCCACCGTCTTCGTCGAAATTCCCTTCAGTGGTCAGGGTAAGGCGGTAGCCGTTGCGGGGGCCGGGGGTGCTTTCCAGCCAGTCGGGGGTGGTCAGCAGGCTGTCCCAGCGGGCCGCCAGGACCAGAGTATCAGGCGCGGGTGGAAGACTGTCCGGGTAGCTCGCAGCAACGAGGGTATCGGGCGTGAACTGGAGGCTATCCTGGGCGGAGAGCGGCAGTGCAGTGAGGCTGATGAAGAGGAGTAGTAGTGGACGCATTAATGGAAAGAATTAACCGTGGGGAAGACCATATATATACGGTTGTTGCGTGAAAAGGACACCTTTCGGATCGGTGTTTAAGCTAGGTTTAACGTTGGCGGTGGGGGCGTGCCCGGCTCCTTCAACTCCCCTGGCACCTGCGCCCGCGCCCGTCTCTTCTAACAGCCGCTCGGGGTAAAAATGATCGGGAGCGGGGGCAAGAAAAGTTCCGGACGTTGGAATTCCCCTGCGAAAGGCCCCAAAAAGCTGGCGGGGTGTTCTATCTTTGCGCGAATTTATACCCACCCCAAAGCCATGCCCCAGGATACCAGCATCAAATCAGTGCTCATCATCGGCTCCGGACCGATCATCATCGGCCAAGCTTGTGAATTTGATTACTCGGGAAGTCAGGCCAGCCGCAGCTTGCGGGAAGAAGGCGTTGAAGTGACCATCATCAACCCCAACCCGGCCACGATCATGACGGATCCCATGACGGCCGACCACGTTTACCTCCTGCCCCTGACGCCCGAATACGTGGAGCAGGTCCTGAAAGAGCAGCCACAGATCGACGCCGTTCTGCCTACGATGGGCGGGCAAACGGCGCTCAACCTGGCCATCGAGTGCGGCGAGCTGGGGATCTGGGAAAAGTACAACGTCCGCCTGATCGGGGTAGACCTGGAGGCCATCGACCTGGCCGAAAACCGGGAACTGTTCCGCCTGCACATGGAGAAACTGGGTTTGAAGTGTGCGCCGGCCATGATTGCCAACTCCTTCCTGGAGGGCATGGAAGCGGCCCAGGAAATTGGTTTCCCCCTCGTCATTCGCCCCAGCTATACTCTGGGCGGCTTCGGTGGCGGCTTCTGCCACAAGGAAGAAGACTATCCCGAAATGCTACGCCGCGGCCTCGACGCCAGCCCCACCCACGAGGTGCTGATCGATAAAGCGGTGCTGGGCTGGAAAGAATTCGAGCTGGAGTTGCTGCGCGATGCGGCCGATAACGTGGTCATCATCTGTACGGTCGAGAACTTCGACCCCATGGGCATCCACACGGGAGATTCCATCACCGTAGCGCCCGCCATGACGCTCAGCGACCGGGCCTACCAGGACATGCGGGACCAGGCGATTATCGCTATGCGCGGAATGGGCAACTTCGCAGGTGGTTGCAACATCCAATTCAGCCAAAACCCTGAAACGGAGGAGCTTATCGTCATTGAGATCAATCCCCGCGTCAGCCGTTCTTCGGCCCTCGCGTCGAAGGCTACGGGGTATCCCATTGCCAAAATTGCGGCCAAACTCGCCCTGGGCTACCGCCTGGATGAACTCAAAAACCAGATCACCGGCACCACCTCCGCTTTCTTCGAGCCTACGCTGGACTACGTGATCGTGAAAATTCCCCGCTGGAATTTCAACAAATTCCCGGGAGCCGACCACATCCTGGGCCTCCAGATGAAGTCGGTCGGCGAGGTCATGGGCATTGGCCGCAACTTTCTGGAAGCCCTCCAGAAGGCCTGCCAAAGCCTGGAAAATGGCCGGGCCGGCCTTGGTTCCGACATCAAGGAATGGATCAAGACCGACGACATCCTCCACCGCCTGGAGAACGTATCCGAAGACCGCATCTTCCGCCTCAAAGACGCCCTGCGACTGGGTGTCCCCCGCAAAACGGTACACAAACTCACCAAGATTGACCCCTGGTTCATCAACCAGATCAAGCGTTTGGTGGATTACGATCTCCAGGTACAGAAGTACAACGTACCGGAGGACATCCCCACCGACTTATTCCGGGAGCTCAAAGAAGTGGGCTACAGCGATTTGCAAATTGCCTACCTGCTGCGCGTCGACGAAGAAGCCGTGACCAAGCAACGCTACAAACTGGGCATTCGCCGGACCTACAAGATGGTTGATACCTGCGCTGCCGAGTTTGCCGCCAAGACGCCCTATTTCTATTCCACCTTCGACGGCGAGAACGAGAGTTTTGCCTCCGACCGGCGGAAAGTAATCGTCTTGGGTTCCGGCCCCAACCGCATTGGCCAGGGTATTGAATTTGACTACTGCTGCGTCCACGGCCTAAAGGCGGTACAGGAAGCCGGCTACGAAGCCATCATGGTCAACTGCAACCCGGAGACGGTATCGACGGACTTTGACCAGGCGGACAAACTCTACTTTGAGCCCGTATTCTGGGAACACATCCAGGAGATCATCGACCTGGAAAAGCCGGAGGGCGTCATTGTCCAGCTTGGTGGTCAGACGGCCCTGAAACTGGCCCAGGAGTTCCACCGTCGGGGCATCCCCGTCTTTGGCTCCAGCTACGAAAGCCTGGACCTGGCCGAAGACCGCGGCCGTTTTTCCGACCTGCTGAAGGAGCTCGACATCCCCTACCCCAACTACGGAACGGCCAAGGATGCCGACCAGGCCCTGGAGGTTGCCCACCGCGTCGGGTACCCGGTACTGGTGCGGCCCAGCTACGTGCTCGGCGGGCAGGACATGCGCATCGTCATCAACGACGACGAACTGGAGCGCCACGTACTGAGCATTTTCAAAAAAGACCCCAATATGGTGGTGCTGGTCGATCACTTCCTGGACCGCGCCAAAGAGGGTGAAGTAGACGCCATTTGCGACGGAGAGGAAGTCCACATCATGGGCATCATGGAACACATTGAGCCGGCGGGCATCCACTCCGGAGACTCCTCGGCGGTGCTGCCAACCTACTCCCTAAGCGTTGATGCGGTAGCGAAGATGCAGGAGTATACCGAAAAGCTGGCCTTTGCGCTCAAGACCAAGGGCCTGATCAACGTCCAGTTTGCCATCAAGACCGACAAGGCGACGGGCGAGGAGATCGTGTACGTCATCGAAGCCAACCCGCGGGCTTCGCGGACGACGCCCTTTATTGCCAAGGCCTACAAGGTGCCTTACCTCAACATTGCCACCAAGGTGATGCTGGGCACGCATAAGCTCAAAGACTTCCACATCAATCCCCAGCCCAGTGGCTTTGCCATCAAGGTTCCGGTGTTCAGCTTCAATAAATTCCCGAACGTAGACAAGCAGCTGGGGCCGGAGATGAAATCTACCGGAGAAACCATCCGCTTCGTCAAAGACATGACCGATCCTTTCTTCCGGGAGCTGGACCGCAACCGCTCGATGTACCTGACGCGTTAGCGGCGACTGGTGCTGCGACCAGCGTCCTCCGCCCGGCGGGTTGGGATAAGTGGCCGTTGGGGCTTACTCCTCCTGCGGTCTTGCCGCTGCGATTTTGCGGAGCTGGCCCTGGCGCGTTGACCCAAGCTTGTTTTTATCCTTACCTTGCACCTGCGTCAGCGCCCCTGAGTTTTTGGCCACCGTACGTGCAGCAATTAGCCCAGCCCCCTCCCGAAGCGAATGAAAATCCATTACGAGCTAGCCGAACTGCCCCGATTCCGCCGCGCAGTGGTCACGATTGGGAGTTTTGACGGCGTCCACCGGGGGCACCAGCAACTGCTCGCCCGCATCCGCCGCCTGGCCGAGCGCCGGGGGGGAGAGAGCATCGTCATTACTTTTGATCCTCATCCGCGTGCCGTTTTACAGCCGGAAGACAATAGCCTGCGGCTGCTGACCACAACGGTAGAGAAAGCCCGGTACTGCGCCGAGGCGGGCATTGACCACCTGGTGGTGATTCCCTTCACGGCCGCTTTCAGCCAGTTAACGCCGGAGGAATACATTGAAAATTTTCTGGTCCGGTACTTTCAGCCCGACCGCATCGTGATTGGCTACGACCACCGTTTCGGCAAAGACCGCAAGGGCGACCTGGCCTACCTGCGCCACCACGGCCGGGGCCACAAGTACGAGGTCATCGAAATTGATGCGCAGGAGGTCAACGACATCACCGTAAGCTCCACCAAGATCCGCCAGGCCCTGTTGGCGGGCGAGATCGGCACGGCCACGAGCCTGCTCGGACATCCTTATTTACTGACGGGCACGGTGGTCAGCGGAGCAAAAATTGGCCGCACCATCGGCTTCCCCACCGCCAATCTGGTGCCTTCCCACGACCAGAAGCTCATTCCCGCCGATGGCATTTATGCCGTGCGGGTCGGGTGGGATGGCCGCGAACTGGAGGGAATGCTCTATATCGGCCAACGGCCAGTGCTGCAAGACGGGCGCGGGCGGACCATTGAGCTGAACATTTTCGACTTCGCCGAAGAACTCTACGGAGAAATCCTCACGGTAAGTTTCCACGAACGCCTGCGGGGAGACATAACGCTGGAGGGCCTCGAAGCCCTCCGGGAGCAGCTGGAAAAAGACGAGGTTGCCGCCCGGCAGTCTCTGGCCCGCCTGGAAGAAAAAACCAGCACCGTACCGGGTCATACCCCGGCCACGGCCGTCGTCATCCTCAACTACAACGGACGGGCCTATCTGGAAAAATACCTGCCCGAGGTCTTGGCTAACCTGCCCGACTACGCGCGGGCGGTGGTGGCCGACAATTGCAGCACCGACGATTCCGTTGTCTGGCTGCGGGAGCAACATCCAGACCTTGAGCTGATCGAATTGCCGGAGAACTACGGTTTTGCGAACGGCTACAATGAGGCCTTGCGCCGGGTTAAGGCCGAGGTTTACGTATTGCTCAACAGCGACGTGCGCGTCACACCGGGGTGGATTGAGCGCATCATCCCCCTCTTTGAACGGCCGGACGTGGCGGCCATCCAACCCAAGATTCTGGCCGAAGGCGACCACGACGTCTTTGAGTACGCCGGAGCTGCGGGTGGTTACCTGGATTACCTGGGCTATCCCTTCTGCCGCGGCCGGCTATTCCACCACACGGAGCGCGACGAAGGGCAGTACGACGGGCAAAAGGAAATTTTCTGGGCCAGCGGGGCGGCTTTCTTTTGCCGGGCGGAGCTTTTCCACGCCCTGGGAGGTTTTGAGCCCGAGTACTTTGCCCACGCCGAAGAGATTGACCTGTGCTGGCGGATGAAGCGGGCGGGCTACCGCATTTTGGTGGAGCCCCGGTCGGTGGTCTACCACGTCGGGGGCGGCACCCTGTCGTACAACACGCCGCGCAAGACCTACCTCAACTTTCGCAACACGCTGTCCACCAGTTTTAAAAACGAGCCGCTGGGCCGCCTCCTGTGGTGGCTGCCCGTACGCCTGTTGCTGGATGGCCTGGCGGCGGTGCTGTTCCTCAGCCAGGGCAACGTGGCCCACATCGGCTCCATTTTGCGGGCGCACGGCCACTTCTACGGCCACTTCAGCATGTGGATCAAGCGGCGCCGGCAGCGCTCGGCCGAGATCGAAGCCGTCAGCATCGGCCTCGACCGCACTGAGATCGGGCGGATTGCCGATAGCATCATTCTGCACTACTATTTGCTGGGCCACCGCCGGTTTGCCGAAGTGGTGACCAAGCAGGTGCGGAGTTCGCGGGTAGAGTAATTTGCTCCGTTCCTCCCCCTTTTCCTATCTTGACGCCGCAATTGTTCAACCCCGGCAGCGGCAGCCGCCTGGCCTGCCCATACCTCCTAAAGTTTACGCATGAAGACCATTCAGGGACCCGCCATTTTTCTGGCCCAATTCATGGGCGACGAAGCCCCTTTCAACAACCTCGACGATATTTGCCGCTACATGGCCGGGTTGGGCTACAAGGGTATTCAGATTCCAACCTGGGACGCCCGCCTGATCGATCTCGAAAAAGCCGCCACTTCCAAGACCTACTGCGATGAGCTAAAAGGCCGCATTGCCGACCATGGCCTGACGATCACGGAACTGGCCAGCCACCTCCAGGGACAGCTGGTGGCCACCCACCCCGCCTACCAGAAAATGTACGAGGGCTTTGCCCCCCAAGCCGTGGCGGGCAACGCCCAGGCCACCCAGGAGTGGGCCACCCAACAGCTTAAGTGGAACGCCAAGGCCAGCCAAAACCTGGGCCTCACCGCCCACCCGACCTTCTCCGGTGCGCTCCTGTGGCCCTACCTCTACCCCTGGCCACAACGGCCCGCAGGACTGGTGGAGGAAGCCTTCGGTGAGCTGGCCAAACGCTGGAAGCCGATCCTGGATGCCTTCGATGAATGTGGCGTGGACGTCGGCTACGAACTCCACCCCGGCGAAGACCTCTTCGACGGCACCAGCTTCGAGCGCTTCGTAGCGGCCGTGGACGGCCACCCCCGCGCCCAGATCAACTACGACCCCAGCCACTTTGTCCTCCAGTGCCTCGATTACCTGTCTTTTATCGACATCTACCACGAGCGCATCTGCGCCTTCCACGTCAAAGACGCTGAATTCAACCCCAGCGGTCGCCAGGGCGTCTACTCCGGCTACGCAGGATGGACGGAACGGGCCGGGCGCTTCCGCAGCCTCGGCGACGGGCAGGTGGACTTCAAGGCCATTTTCTCCAAGCTCAGCCAGTACAACTACGGCGGCTGGGCGGTCCTGGAGTGGGAATGTGCCATCAAATCCAGTGCCCAGGGCGCGGCCGAAGGGGCTCCTTTCATCAGCAGTCACCTCATTGAGGTTACCGAACGCGCATTCGATGATTTTGCCGACGCCGGTACGGACGCTGCTACGAACCGTAAAATCCTCGGTTTGAGCTGATGGCGCAATTCCTTTCCGCCGGGCGGAGCCAAAAACTTAGCGGCCATCTCCTGAAACTGCGGTGGTGGGCGCTCTTGCCCCTCTTGCTCGGTGGTTGTGGAGAGCGGGTTGCAACGCAAGCAGCACCGCAGTGCTATCGGTTGCCAGCGGGTACCCACCTGCCCGATTTTGGGGAGGGGAATGAACGTCTTTTCCTTTCCGTCCTGCAAGCGGCAAAGGAGCAGGCCGATACTTTGCAACTGTTCGAGGTAGCGCCCGAGGGCCTGCAGAAAGTGCAGGATCTGGCGAGCGGTACCGACTGGTTCATCAACTGGGCGGATCACCCCGGCGTGGCCTTTTACGGGGCGGACGAATACTTTTTTCACTGGCGGCGCTACTCCGGCGCGGGTACTTACGATTACGACATCCATTACGGCGTGGGCGCATTGGCGGGTCCGTCGGCCCTGCTGCGGGGAAAATTGCACGGCGATACGGTCCGGGCCGAGCACGGCTTTTTGTCGGCAGCACCCTTGCCAGACGGTGATTTACAGTTGGCCTGGCTGGACGGGCGCTTCACCAAATTGGGTACGGGCGCGGCCGCAGGTGCAGGGTCAGCGGACAAGGAGCAAAGTGAAGACCACGCCCACGGCGGAGCAATGACGCTGCGGGCCAGGACTTTGACCGACAGTGGAAGTGTAGCGCTGGATAATCGTGTCTGTGACTGTTGCAACACCGCCACGGCCGCCAGTCGGGACCTGGTAATGGTGGCCTACCGCGACCGCTCCGAACACGAAATCCGGGACATCGCCTACGTCACCCGCCCCACCACAGCCCCTGGCGACTGGTCCACCCCCAAGCTGGTGGCGGCCGATAACTGGGAAATTAAGGGTTGCCCTGTCAATGGCCCGGCCCTGGGAGCCAATGCGGCGGGTCAATTTGCCATCGCCTGGTATACGGGAGCGGAGGACAATCCCCGGATTCAGTTTGCCCGGTATGAACCTGCGGCGGGTCGTTTTGGCTTACCTACAGTGCTCGATGCGGCCAACCCGCTGGGCCGCCTGGATTTGCGCCTGGAAGAAGATGGCACGGCCTACGTGACGGCCCTGTGCACTTCCCAGCAAGCAGATGCGGCCCAACTTACCCTTTTTACAGTCAGTAGCAGCGGCGAAGTACGGCGGCAGATCCTGGCCGAGACCTCGGCAGCGCGGGGATCAGGCTTCCCAAAGCTGGCGCGGTTGGGGGAGCATTTGTTTTGGGCACGGACGGTGCTTGCCCCCACCAAAGGCGAGCAGTACGTAGAAGTTTGTTACCAGAAGCAATAAATAGAGGATTGAAGCTTCCCTTAGGCCCCTCCCCGCAGTTTGTCGAGGAGTTTGCTCAACTGATCGGCTTCCTCGTTGGTCAGGTTTTCAAAGTGATTCAGGCGGGCCTGTTCTACCGCACGGCTGGCCTTTTCGATGAGCTCCAGGCCTGCTTTGGTGATGACGATGTCCACCCGGCGGCGGTCTTCGGAGCACTCTTCGCGGATCACCAGGCCCTTGTCCTTCAGTTTATCGACCAGCCGGCTGGCGTTGCTCATCTTATCGAGCATGCGCTGGGTAAGCAGCTTGATGGTGACGGGGTTGCTGCCCCGGCCCCGCAATATGCGCAGGATGTTGAACTGCTGCAGGCTGATGCCAAAGGGTTTCAGCTGACGGTTGGTGACTTGGTTAAGCACCGCTGCGGTATAAATTATATTGACCTGAGCGCGGTGACCAGGTGAAGAAAATTTTGGCTGCTGGATGGCTTCCTCAATAGTTGGCATAGTCTCAAAAGGGTCTTGATTTAAAATAACTTTCTTCAAAGGCGCTGCGGAGAGCAATGAGCAAAGTAAGCACAACTTCCGTGGAAACACCGGAACAGCTCCCGTTGGAAAGAAAATTTAGGGCGTAAATGTTTTCACCCTTACCCGATTTTTGCAAATATATCGGCTTGTTTTCATACCCGGCGTTGTAAAACGAGCAGGTTTTCGGTGTGTCCAATCGGTGAGGAGGGCAGTTGGCCGCGAGGTGGTTGCTTATGTTTGCAGCGATTTAAACGATTGACCAATGAAAATTCTCGTAATTGGCGGAGGAAATATGGGCAAAACTTATGCCCGCAGCCTCCTGCGTGCCCACCTGGTGCAGCCCGAGGACCTGATGATTCTGGAGCGCAGCCCGGAGCAGGCCGAAGTACTGCGGGCCGAGAACATGGGCGTAGTCCACACCAACCCTGGGGAGTGCCTCTCCGTGGCCGACCTGATCATCCTGGCGGTCAAGCCGCAGGACAGTGCCCAACTGTTTGAAACCCTGCGTCCGTCAACTGACCCGCAGCAAGTGTACCTCTCCATCATGGCGGGGGTAACCATTGCTTCGATTCAACGGGGGCTGGGGGTGGAAAAAGTCATCCGGGCCATGCCGAACCTGCCCGCCCAGATTGGTTTGGGCATGACCAGCTACACGGCCTCCGAAGCCGTTACCCGCATTGAGCTGGTGCTGGTGCAGAACCTGCTCAATACCACGGGCAAAGCCATTTACGTGGACAATGAATACGCCATCGATGCCACTACGGCCATCTCCGGCAGTGGCCCGGCCTACGTCCTCTACTTTATGGAAGCCATGATTGAGGCCGCCCAGGAAATGGGCTTCAACGCCAGCCAGGCAGAACTCCTGGTGGCCCAGACCTTCCGGGGGGCGGTTGAGTTGCAAATGAAAAACGACTTGAGTTGCGCGGAGTGGATTCGCCGCGTCTCCAGCAAGGGGGGCACTACCGAGGCGGCCATGCAAACCTTCCGGGCCACCAGTGTTTTTGAAGACATCAAAAACGGTGCCCGCGCCGCCTTAGACCGTGCCATCGAATTGGGCAAAGTAGATTAGGCCCACGAGGCCCCGGGCGCAGCAGCAAAGAAAAATTCCGCCCGCTGACGGCCACTATTCTATCTTCGCGGGCAGTGAAGCTGACTACCTCATACCGCGATATCTGGAAGGTGTCCCTCCCGATCATCATCGGCAGTGCCGCCCAGAACGTGGTGGCGATGACGGATAGCGTTTTCCTTTACTACAAAGGAGAAGAGGACTTCGCGGCCATTGGCTTCGTGTCCACTTTTTACATCATTGTGGCGGCCATCGGCTTCGGTTTCAGCCGCGGCGGGCAGATCCTGATGGCCCGCCGCTCGGGGCAAAAACAGCCGGGTACGGTAGGCCGGACTTTCTACAGTACGGTCTATTTTGAGTTGGTGCTGGCCGCCCTGCTTTTCTTGTTCATGACTTACGGTTCCTACTGGTTGTTTGCCAGCCTGGTGGATTCGGACATCATTTTCTACAAGTCTTTAGAGTACCTGGAGACCCGCAAATGGGGGGTATTTGCCAGCTATCTGGGCGTAGCCTGCATTGCCTTGTATACGGGTATTGCGCGCCCCACCTTCATTATCGTGGACACCTTCATCCTGGCCATTACCAATATTTTTCTGGATCGGGCGCTGATTTTCGGCATGTACGGTTTTCCAGAAATGGGAATTGCGGGTGCCGGCCTGGCCAGCACCATCGCCGAATACGTGGCCCTGCTGGTGTTCCTGGTGTACATGGCCTTTGACAAAAAGAACCGGATCTACAACATATTTAAATTGCCGAAGTGGGATCCGGCCATCATCAAAGACATCATTGGCATTTCGGTGCCCATTGTAGCCATGTCGGTCGTAGGCCTCGGCAGTGCTTTCGTGTTTTTCGGCCTCGTCGATAACTTCGGGGAACGGGCCCTGGCCGTCACCAACATCGTACGGATCGTTTACCTGATTCTTTCGGTACCTGCCTGGGGCTTTTGTACGGGCATCAATACCATGGCCAGCTATTTCGTCGGGGCAGGCAAACCACACAAGGTCAAGACCGTGCTCTGGAAGACTTCCCTGCTCTGCCTGGTCATTACCACCGTGCTGATTATGCCCTTGCTCATTTTTCCTACCCAGGTGCTCTACCCTATCCTGGGCGATGAGCGCGCCTACCTGATTGAGGCCGCCTACCCCGTTTTTTGGGTGCTTTGGGGGATTTTGACCACTTTTAGCTTCGGCAGCATCTTCTTCAACGGTTTGATCGGGGCGGGAGAAACGGGCCTGGCCCTGGGCATGCAATTCGCCTGTGCGATAGGGTACGTGATACTGATTTTTGTGGTGGTGCGCGTACCGTGGGGGACGATGGTCTGGGCCTGGTCCGTTGAAATGCTTTACTGGATCGCCCTTTTTATCCTTTCGCTCATTTTCTTCCGCCGGCCGCGCTGGCGGAGTTAGGGAGTAAGGGCGTCCTGGTTTACAGTCCGATTACCCATGCCTATGGAGAATTGCTCCTGCTGGCCCAGGCAAGGCACCAACCGGAATAACTCCGGATGGAGGATGCGCAGCACCCGGAATCCGGGGGTGCTCCCAAACGAGGATGCACCACACCCGGAATCCGGGGCAAGCCCTCCGGAGGCCCACTAGCATACCTTATCCGCACAGGCCGAACTGGCGAACGCATCGGGCTTGGCCTTGAAGGCAAAGCCCATCCCCAGAATGTAACCCATGGCCTCGGTCAGGGCCGTATTGGATTTGAAGTGGGGGTCGGTATTGATGTCGGCGTGGACTTCCAGTTCCACCTTGTGCTCGTCCAGGAGATTACAAAGGGCGTAAGCGATTTCCACCGACCGGGCGACCTCCAAAATCATGCGTTCGCGAATGCTCATGTCTTGTTCGCTCTTGTAATTGGCGATGAACATGAAGCCGCCCTTCTTTTCGCGGAGGAAAACGATGACGGTGGCAAACTCCGTAACCGAGCCCCGGACCTGGCTATCAGTCCCGATGCAAACCTTGAGGCGGTGGCCCGCTTCCCGCTCTTTGATGAGGGTTTGGCGGACGGCTTCGACGACGGGGACTTCGAGTTTGCGGCCGTCGTAGCGCCGCCATTTCATCTCCGTCAACGTAGGTACATTCATAGTTGAAAGGTTCTGGTTCGCCAAAGTAACCCAAAGTGAGCAAATTAAAGTTGCGCATCAGGGCATTTACAAAAATTTAATGCGGGGTTTACCCGCTGCCGAAGGGGCTGCACGGGTAGCTCCTTCCCCTGCTGCCCCCCGTTAAGGCTGGGTTGAAGCTGCCCTCCACGCAGGTTCATCTCTGCGGGTGGGGGACCGTCGTGGCCGGGAGTCCGGGGGGCTTATCCGACTTCCCCGGCACCTGCGTTGAGCGCCCAAATCGGAATGTCAGTAGGACGCCAAAAAAAAATCTGCCCGTGCCGCAACCAATTTTCACCCGCTCGGTTAGGTTCGCATCCGTCAAATCTGGCCCCGGCGGAACCAGCCGGAGCCAAGTTTAGATAGGTGGTTTTAGGGCGCGTCAGGTATTTACTGACGCGCCTTCTTTGTTCCCGGAGCCAGCAAGTGCCAATCACTTTGTACCCCGTTCGCACATTCCCCCGCGATTACTTGCACGGAAGCATAATTAATATTTTCTTTACTCTCCATGCAGACTGGCCAAGACCAAATCGCCGAACACCTTCCCTTTAAATTCAAAGAGCTGAAGGTCTATAATTCCACAGAGTACCTGTGGGAAAACGTGAAAAAATACCGGCAGGTGTTTGACCGCAACGAGACGGCCTACATCTACACGGAACTCTCGCTCTACAACAAAAATTTTGATCTCGCCGACTGGTCGCTGCGCGTCGATCTCAAGTGCTTTAAGGTGGAAGAGAAGTCGAAAACCGACATCTGCACCCTCACCATTGAGCGGGAAATCAGTAAGTTCGACCACGTCGTTTACCTGCGGGAAGGCTGGGGCAACCAGAAAAAGGGCACCTTTTGGAAACAGGGGACCTACTACTGGGAAGCCTACCTGGACGGCAAAAAACTGGGGAGTAAATACTTTTACGTCATTGAGGCCACCGACGAAATACCGGAGGAACTGGAAGACGATTGGAACATCCGGGAGTCCGTCGATAACTACCTGCACCTCCAGAGTGCCCGCCTCTACGAAGGCCCTTACGACGACGTGCTAGAAGACGACCGGGTGTACCTCAAGGAGTTCTCCGTCAAAGAAACCCGCTACATCTACGTTGAACTAACGTTCAAAAACCTCCAGCCCAGCAATGACTGGCACCTGGAGCTGTTCACCAAGTTTCACAACCGGGCCCGCGATCTGAAGGGGCAGATCATCCGCCTGCAACAGATCAAAGCCGGCCAGGAAATCATCAAAATCACGGCAGGCTGGGGTGCGGCCAACCCCAATCTTTGGCGCATTGATGCCTATTCGGCCGACATTGTCTTCCTCGATAAGCTGGTGGCCACCATTCCGTTTTTGGTCGACGACGAAGCCCTGCCCGGCAACCCACCCGTGTTCCTGCCCGGAGATGACAGCACCCTGGTCCTGGCCCCGCCGAACCACGAAGTCACCGAAAGCTTCGAGACCATCATGGGCCGGCTCGAAGCACTTACCGGTTTGCACCAGGTCAAACAGCAAATTAAAGAACACGCCATTTACATCCGCTTTCTCCAGATGCGGCAGCGGCGCGGGTTCCCGATGGACCAGGGCATTGAGGTCCACTCCGTCTTTAGCGGGAATCCGGGGACGGGAAAAACCACCGTAGCCCGGATGATGGGGCAGCTCTACCGCAAAATGGGTCTACTCTCCAGCGGCCACACCGTGGTGGCCGACCGCGTTGACCTGGTCGGGGAATACATCGGCCAAACCGCACCCAAAACCCGTGAGGTGATTGACCGTGCCCGCGGCGGCGTACTGTTCATCGACGAGGCCTACGCGCTGGCCCGCAGCAACGACGATGGCAAAGACTTCGGGCGCGAAGTGATCGAAATCCTGGTCAAGGAAATGTCCAGCGGAACGGGAGACATCGCCATCATCGTGGCGGGTTACCCCGATGAAATGAAGCGTTTCTTAGACAGCAACTCCGGCCTCAAATCGCGCTTCAAGCACCACTACGATTTCCGCGACTTCGTACCCCAGGAGCTCAGCGCCATTGCCGACTATGCCGCCGAGCAGATCGGCGTGCAACTGTCCGTACGCGCCAAGGCGAAAATCGATGAAGTGATCATCAAAGCTTTCCGGGAACGGGATAAAGCCTTTGGCAACGCCCGCTTCGTCCACGACCTGGTGGAGAAAGCCAAGATCCAGATGGCCCTGCGCATCATGGAAAATGAAGCAGGAGTAACCGAGTTAGACAAAGACGAGATCAGTACCATCCGGCTCGAGGACGTAGAAAGAATCAACGGCATCAGCAAGCCCCAACGGCCGGCCATCCCCATCAACGAGGTTTTGCTGGAAGAAACGTTGGCGGAACTGGACGGCCTCATCGGGATGGAAAACGTCAAAATCCAGCTGCGTGAACTCGTCAGCCTGGTTCGCTACTACCGCCAGAATGGCCGCGATGTACTCAACGCTTTCCACCTCCATACCGTCTTGATCGGCAATCCCGGCACGGGCAAAACCACCGTGGCCCGCATCCTGGCCATGCTCTACAACGCGCTCGGCATCCTCGAACGCGGGCACATCGTGGAAACCGACCGGCAGGGCATGGTGGCAGGCTACGTGGGGCAAACGGCGGAAAAGACGGCCAAGAAAGTAGAGGAAGCCATTGGCGGCGTACTCTTCATCGACGAAGCCTACGCCCTGAGCCAGAAAGGCACCCACCAGGGAGACTTCGGCGAAGAAGCCATCCAGACTTTGCTCAAGCGGATGGAAGACCGGCGGGGAGAGTTTTTCGTCTGCGTCGCCGGCTACCCCGATAATATGGACGTATTCCTCAAGGCCAACCCCGGCCTGAGCAGCCGCTTTGATAAAATCCTGCGGTTCGAAGATTACGAGCCCGCCCAACTGACGGCCATCGCCGAACGCATCCTGGCCGAACGGAAAGTACAGATCAGCCCCGCAGCCCTGAAGCACCTGGACGATTACCTGGCCTTCCTCTACAAGTACCGCGACGCCTACTTCGGCAATGCCCGCTCCGTCCGGCAGATCGTGGTCGATATCATCCGCCGCCACGACCTGCGCCTGGCCGAAGAAGGCGTCGCCCTGGAAGACAACAGCAAGCCTACCCGCCTGCTCAAGGCCGACGTGGAACACCTCAAGCTGGATACCAAAGAGCTCTCCATCCAGCGCAAGCGCATCGGCTTTTAGGCCAACGCGGATCCGGACCTCCGGTCTGGCTGGTTTTTAGCCCATGGAGTTGCATGGAGTTCATGGAGTGTTTGGTCCGCGCAAGGTATTGTCGCGGCTTTAGCCCGACCCTCCCTTCTGCCCACGGAGTTTTGCTGCGCAGTATTTCATGCTCCTGGAGTGTTTGGTCCGCGCAAGGTATTGTCGCGGCTTTAGCCCGACCCTCCCTTCTGCCCACGGAGTTTTGCTGCGCAGTATTTCATGCTCATGGAGTGTTTGGTCCGTGCAAGGTATTGTCGCGGCTTTAGCCCGACCCTCCCCTTCTGCCCTTTCCGGCTTTTGTACAGCTTAAAAATCGTCAAAAATCCGGTCGGGGATGTCTTTACTGGCGCTGATGTCGGTCAGCTGAAAGCGGCCGCTGCGGTCGCCGGAAAGCAGGATGCCCTGGTGGGGCAGGTAGCCTTTCCAAGGGGTTTCGATGGCGGGCTCCGTATCGGCGGCGTTGCGGAAAAACTGCCAGGTATTGATGCGGAAGCTGACCTTATCAACGAACAGGCGGTAGCGGTTGCCGGGAGTATCGCCGACGCCGGCAAAGGTTTGGTCAATCACGTAGCTGGGCCGCTTGGCCTGGGGGTCGAGGCGTACTTCCTCCACCAGCTTCAGGGTGACACCAGCGTCTTTGAGCTTGAACTGCTGGACGAGCCAGTAACTGTCATTGATGAACATGGAATTGGCTTCCTGGAGGTACTTGGCCAGGGTATCGGGTTGCACAATCTCGTCGCCCAGCTTCCGCACTTTCCCGCTCAGGGGCGTGGTGCTGTAGTCCAGGAGGTAGACCATATTTTTCTGGGGTACTTCAATCCGGACGCGGCTGTTTTGCTTGTCCCAGTGCAGGGTGCGGGCCCCGAAAAAATTCCAGCGCAGGTAATTCACCGCGTCGTAGGCTGCGCGGCCCCCGTGAAAGTGTACGATGCTATCGGCGATCTTGATGGCCTGGGGGTTGGAATTGGCCGCATCAAAACCCGGCGCGGCGGGGTTGGGGCTTTCTTCCCCGGAAAGCATCACGGGTTCCAGCGTGATGCGCTTGCTCTCCAGGGTATCCGTTCCGGCCGTAGAGGCGTTGGCCGTTTCAGTCGATTGGTTGCAGGCCAAGAGTACGCAGGCCAGGAAAAAACATAGTACGCTCAGTTTCATCTTCGATGGTTTTTGCCCGCGCCGGGGGGCGCAGGAAGTGCAAAGGTAGGGTGCCGTCGGTTCTTATCTTATGGCGCGGCCGCAGGTGCCGGGGCAGGAACGCCCCCCAACCCCCACCGGGGGAGCAGCAAGGTGGGTCGGGGGCCGGCGTCTAATTGCTGTCCAGCAACTCCACTTCGAGGTAAACCGGGTGGTGGTCGCTGAACATAAACTCCTGATCAATGCCCCGCACACTGCGAATCCGCAGGTTGGGACTGACAACAAAAAAGTCGATGACTGATTTCAGGCTCCGGTGCGCATCGTAGGGGGCGTCGCTTTCCCGGACGGTAGCCGTAGCGGGGTCGTAGGCGTACTTCCAGCCCGGCGGCAGGTAATCGAAGGCGAGGGCTTTGGGCAGTTCGATCTGTTCCACGGTAGGGTTAAGGCTGAACCAGTTGAAGCCGGGCGGCAGCTGGTTCCAATCGCCGCCAATGACGACGTAATGTCCCGCCGCGTAATCGGCCAGCGCCAGTTCCCGCAGCGCCCCGATCTGCTGGTGGCGGATGGATCCGTCCTTATCGTAGGCCGAAAGGTGAATGTTGTACACGGCCAGCATCTTGCCCGCGTTGCCCACGGGATAAAGCTGGCGCAGCGCACAACGGTCGAGGTGAAACAAGCGGCTCGGCCAGGGAAATTCCCCCGGCAACTGGACGCGCTCCGCGCTGGCGGCGGGGTAGCGTGCGGCAGAAACCAGGCCGCTTACCACGTAGCCGTAATGGTCCCATGGCTGAAACAGGGGCAGGGGCACCCGCTGGCTTTGGAAATTGGGCGCGAAGGCGACGAAGTAGCCAGGCAGCGCCAGCCGGGCGTTGGCCACCTGGTTGGTGTAGTGGCTGCGGCGGGCGGCGGTGTCCACCTCCTGAAGCAGGTAGAAGTCGCTGGCGTTTGCTTTCAGGGTGGCTTCTTGTCCAAAAACGTTGGCCGCTACGCGCGCTTTAGCCATGCGCACCGTGCCCGGCTTGGTCCAGAAGAAATCGCCTTTGTTGTAGAAGAAAAAATCCTGGTCCCCGATCCCGCCGTAGCCCACGTTCCAGGTAACGAAGCGGAGCACGGAGTCCTGGATGCCAGCAGGTGCCCCCGCTGCGGGTGCGGTGACGGGCAGGCTTTGGGTCCCCTTTGGTGTCCAGTCGGTAAAGGTGCCAAACAGCAGGATACCTACGACGTAAAGAAGGAGGAGCCCCAGGAGCCCGGCCGAAATTTTGAGGAAGCTGCGCATGGGCCAAAGGTACGGCAATCGGCTTAGGTCGGTACTTTCCAGAACTTAGGAGAAGGCCGTGGTGCAATCCACCGGGCAGGGGCTCACCCGATGGTCTCCACCTCTTCGCGGCTGACGAGGGCGGCGTAGCGATCGAGCAAGCGCTGGGCCAGAACGCGGCGGTCGTACTTCTTCTGGAAGCAAGTCACGGCAGCGCGGCCGATGCGTTCCAGCTTGCGGCCCCGGAGCAGACATTCGCTGAGCACTTCGACGAACTGGCCAGCCGTGTCGGCAATGAAAAGATCACGGCGGTGTTTGGCGCTGATGCCTTCCAGGCCAACGGAGGTAGAGATGACGACGCGGCCCAAAGACATGGCTTCCAGAATCTTGGCCCGCATTCCGCCGCCACTGAGCAAGGGCACGATGCTGATGCTGTGGGCGGCTACGAAGTCGCAGCTGCTTTCCACCTCGCCGTGGATGATGACGTTCTTCATGCGCAATGCCTGGAGGGAAGGAGGCATATTGCGGCCGGCAATGTGGAACTCCAGCTCCGGGAAACGGCGGTGGACCTGCGGCCAGACGTCGTTCAGGAACCACTGCAGCCCTTCGAGGTTGGGCAGCCAATCGAGGGAACCGATGAAGTGGAGGCTGAGGGGCTTGCTGTAACTGTCGTAGCGGGGCTCTCCGCAAACGGTATCCAGGCCAATGGGCAAGACCATGCTTTCGCCCCGGAAGCCGAGGGCCTTGAAGTGCCGCTCGTCGCGGCCGGTGATGGGCAGCAGCAGATCGTACTGGTTAAGTTGTTGCCGCTCGTATTCGGCCAGCTGCCGGGTGAGGTGGCGCAGGTACCAGCGTTTGGGGGCAAAGCGGATGTTTTCGCTGCAGCGTTCCCAGATTTCGTGTTCCACGTTGTGGGAGCGCATGACCACCTGGGCTTCGGAGTGCTTGCGGATGGTGGGAATGTAGGGAGCGAGGTAGAGGGTTTCGAGCTGTACCACGTCGAAGGTCTCCTCCATCAACCAGCGGGCGAGGGCGGAGTGGTAGTCGGGCAAATCGAAGCGACTGATGTGGTAGGAAGTTCCCCGGACGAGGTTGTGCGCAGCGTCGAACAGGCCCAGTTCGTTGTTGACGCTCACGGTGCGCACTTCGCGGTAGTGGCTCATCTTATCGGGGAGTACCTGGCCGGCGAAAAAGTGCTTGCTGGTATTCATGGCCAGCAGGCTTACCTCACAACCCAGCTCGCTCAAACTCTTGCTGAGGCCGTGAATGGCCTGGCTTTCGCCATCCTTGAGTGGGTAGGGGAATTTCTTGGTCAGTAGTAGGATCTTCATACACTTGGTTGGGCGCTCAAATGCCACCCACGGGGGTGCGCTCTCGGGATGTAGACACAAAGGTGATGATAAACGTGGCCTGTGGGTGGAAGATTCTCCGGGAATGCGAAAGTTTGTCAGGCACCTTGCTCATTGTCCTGTCTCCCCCCTTTGGGGGGCCGGGGGGGAGCACCTGCGTCCGCGCCCCAATACACAACGGAAAAATGGTTACGCTACACCTGGTGCGGCGAGGGCAGAAGCGCAAAATCCGACAGATTAGTGCCCGGAGGCTTCAATTTCCGTGCGGGCTCCTTACCTTCGCCCAAATTCACAACCCCAGCGCATGAACCTCCACGAATACCAGGGAAAATCCATTCTTGTCAAGTACGGCGTCCCGATCCAGAACGGATACGCCGCCGATACCGTTGAAGAAGCCATGACCAGCTACGATCGGCTGGCCCAGGAAACCGGATCCGGATTCGCCGTTATCAAAGCCCAGATTCACGCCGGTGGCCGCGGCAAAGGTGGTGGGGTGAAACTGGCCAAGAACCGCGCAGAAGCGGAGCAGTACATCAATGCCATCCTGGGGATGCAGCTAAAAACCCCCCAAACCCCCGGCGGGATGGAAGGGCCCGGCAAGCAAGTAAACAAAATTCTCATTGCCGAAGACGCCTACGCCCCCGATTTTTCGGCCAACAAAGAATACTACGTCTCCATTCTGATGGACCGCCAGAAGCAGCGCAACGTCATCATCCACTCTACCCAGGGGGGCATGGACATTGAGCAGGTGGCCGAGGAGACGCCCGAACTGGTGCACAAAACCTACATTGACCCCGAGTTGGGCATGCAAGGCTTCGACGCCCGCGAGGTGGCTTTCAACCTGGGCCTGGAAGGCACGGCGTTTAAGAACATGACCAAGTTCATCACCAACCTCTACCGCGCTTACCTCGGTGCCGACGCCAGCCTGATCGAGATCAACCCCTGTTTGCATACGGGCGACGACCGGATTGTGGCTGTCGACTGCAAATTCAGCCTTGACGGCAACGCCCTGTACCGCCACCCCGAGCTCGCCGAGATGCGCGATACGACCGAGGAAGACCCCACGGAGGTGGAAGCCCAGAGCTATGGCCTCAACTACGTTAACCTCGACGGCAACGTCGGTTGTATGGTCAACGGCGCAGGCCTGGCCATGGCGACCATGGACATCATCAAGCTCTCCGGCGGCGAACCCGCCAACTTCCTCGACGTAGGAGGTACCGCCGACGCCGCCCGCGTGGAAAAAGCTTTCCGCATCATCCTGCGTGACCCCAAAGTGGAGGCCATCCTGATCAACATCTTCGGCGGCATCGTCCGCTGTGATCGCGTCGCCCAGGGCGTAGTCGATGCCTACAACAACATCGGCGACATTAAGGTGCCCATCATCGTCCGCCTGCAAGGCACCAATGCCGACATTGCCAAGGAGCTGATCGACAACTCCGGCCTGAACGTGCGGTCCGCCATTGCTTTGCAGGATGCGGCTGATGCGGTGAAGGCGGTGTTGGCTTAGGGCTGGTTTGGGTGGCTGATGCAGTAGGATTTTTGGGAAAACCAAATTTTATTTCGTCAGTATGCCTTTTTAAACCAATAGTGGAGAAATTTCCCCTGATTTTTGCAAGGTAGTAAACTCAAAATGGTTAAACTGAGAATTGCTGCTCGCTGAAAAGCTTTTTGCTTAGCGCAACTCCAGCAACTGGATATTCCGGAAGTCAATCGGGTGGCTCTCCGCCTGTAGCGCGATGTATCCCGTAGGGAGTTTCTGCCCGTTTTTCTCCACCCAGCTGGCGGACAGTCCGAAGGCCTCCACTTCTTGGGTCATATCCAGGGAGGCCACCAGGGGTTGTTGGAAAGAAAGCACCGTGTCTCCTTCAATGAGAAAGTGCATCGATTCACCGCCGTTGACGATGGCTTCGGCTTTCACCCAGCGGTCGCCGTCGTAGGTTCGGGAGGAGGAGCTGATGCAGTGTTGGTAGTTGATGGTGTCGCCCATCATGACGGCGGTGCCGGGGGTGCAGACGTTGCCGGTGGTGCGGGCTTCGCCGTTGCTGAGGCCACCGAGCAGTTGGAGTTCGATGGAGACGGGGAAATCCTGGTCAAATTCATTGCTGGCCGCCGACTGAGAATGCAGCATCACGCCACTGTTGCGCACGTTCCAGGTTGCTCCGCCGGGCGTCTGCTCGCCGGTAAAGCGGTACTCAAAGCGCAGGCGGTAATTGCTGTACGGCTGCTCGTAGTAAATATGGCCGTATTCGTTGCGGAAGCTGTCGTACTCGGCATATTTGATGCGCAGCATGCCGTCCTCTACGGCGAAGGTGTTCAGGTAATTCTCACCCAGCTCGCGGCCCGACATTTTGATGGTCCAGCCCGTCAGGTCTTGCCCGTTGAACAGGTCTTGCCAATTTTCGGTGGGTGGGGCGGCTTCCGGGGTATCGGCGTTGCCACAGGCAGTGAGGAGAACGAGGGCGATGGCGAGGGAGGCGAGGTATTGCATGAGTGAATGGGTGGATGAGTGAATGGCTGCCGCATTTGACAGGCTGCCGCATTGGATTAGCTGCCGCATATCTTTAGATTCCGTAAGCCTGTGGTGGGCGAATTTGGACGCTTGGAAATGCAATGTCACCAAATTTGAAGAAACTGCTTCAAAAACATTCACTTATTTTAGGAGTGATACACCCTCCTGGTCATTTGGCAAGCGCAGTTACCTTTCCAGTGCATTAGCATGTCCCGTGCGGTAGCCATTCACGCATTCGCTCATTCGCCCATTCTCTACTTCCACTTCAAAAGCCGTTCGTACACCAGGTCTACCGGCAGGCCCATGATGTTGGGGTAAGTGCCTTCGATCCGGGAGATTTTGGCCAGCCCCACCCATTCCTGGATGGCGTAGGCACCTGCTTTATCGTAAGGCTGGCAGTGGTCTACGTACCAGGTGATTTCTGCGTCGGTCATGTCGTTAAAGGTCACGTAGCTGATGCCGCTAAAAACTTCCTTCCTGCGGGCGTCCAGCAGGCAGCAGCCGGTGACTACAGTGTGGGTACGCCCTGCCAAGCGCCGCAAGGTGGAAATGGCTTCGTCCCGGTCGGCTGGTTTACCATAGATCAGGCTGTCGAGGATGACCACGCTGTCCGCCGTCAGGAGTACCTCGTCATCGTGCTGCAACAGGTGGCGCGCGCCTTCCGCCTTGAGTTCGGCAAGATACGGTGCTACCTCCAGTACCGGCGTTTCCGGGGGATAGACCTCTTCCGTATCGGCGGTACGCACCACGAAGGGAATGCCCGCCTGCTCCAGGAGGTAGGCGCGGCGGGGGGATTGGGAGGCGAGGACTAATGAAAGGTCGGGAAGTAATTGCATAGTTGGAAATCAGTAAAAAATGGAAATGCTTGAAATCGTCTCAGCACACCCGCACGCCCACCTCCCGGTCCATGTGCAAGGTAATGTAGGGCTTCACCCCCACCTCAGCAGCGGGCGTGGTCAGCTCCAACGTGTAGTCGCCAAGCACCTGTGCCAGGAACAGCTGCATTTCCAACATGGCAAAGTGGTTGCCGATGCACAGGCGGGGTCCGGCACCGAAGGGCAGGAATGCGTAGGGGTGGCGGTCTTTTTTGGCGGCGGCCGACATCCGTTCGGGCCAAAAGCGTTCCGGCTCCGGCCAGTAGCGGGGGTTGTGGTGCAGGCCGTAAATGAAGATGCCCACTACCGTATGGGTGTCGATGGCGTAACCGTTGGCTACGTCGGGGCCCAGGGCCACCCGGTCGGTAATCCAGGCGGGCGGGTAAAGCCGCATGCTTTCCTCAATGACCTGGGTCAGGTAGGGCAGGTTTTTCACCCCGTCCAGGTCCAGCGGGCCAAGCGTTTTGGCCGCCGCAATTTCTGCTTTGACCTTCGCCAGTTCTTCCGGGTGCTGCAACAGCAGCCAGATCGTCCAGGCCAGGGCGTTGGCGCTGGTCTCGTGCCCGGCGGCGAAGAGGATCATGATCTCGTCGATCAATTGCTCGTCGGCCATCGGTGTGCCGTCGTCTTCGTAGCGGCTGTCCAGCAGCATTTGCAGGAGATCATCCTGGGCTCCCCCCGCCCGCCGCTCGTCGATCCGCTCCTGCAAGCGCTGCCGGATGGAGGTGGCCATGGCGAGGTATTTGCCCTCCCGGCCGATCCAGCGCAGGGGCTTGCGGAGAAAGGGCATCCGGACCGGATAAATGATGAAGGCCTGGATGGCGTCCATCGTCCGGTTCAACTCCATGGTCTCTTGCTCGGAAAAGCCATCGGTAAAGATCGCCCGGGCGATGATGCGAAAAACGGCCGAGCGCGTAAAGCCGTGCAAAGAGAGGGTGCTGCCCGCCGCCCGGGCCGCATCCAATTGAGCGCACTGCCGTTCGATGACCGCACGCATCTCCGTTACCAGGCTATCCAGGCGCTTGCGGTGGAAGCCGGGCTGAATGAGCCGCCGCTGGGTCAGCCACGGTTGGCCCGTGTTGGTCAGCAGGCCCTTGCCGAGGTACTTGGCCATCTGGGTGGCCTGGATCTCGCTCTTATCGTAGTTCCGGTGGTTGCGCTGCAAAACGTGCTGGATCACCTCGGGGTCGGCCGTCAGGTGGGTCCGCCGGCTTCCCCCCACGGAAAGGAGCAAGTTATCGCCGTAAATCTGGTGGTATTCCTGAAACACTTCAATGGGCCGCCGGGCCGTGCGCAACACGTTGGGCAACACTTTAAAGAGGGGAATACTGGGTACGGCGGGCATGGCACTGGATTCTGGCGTCGGGCAAGGTACGCCGTTCACCCGAGGATTTCGCCCTACCCCACCCCTAATCCACGCTCAGGTTGGTCAACTTCAGCCCCCGGCTTTTTTCCAGCGCCCGTGCCTGCTCGTTAATGGTTTCGATGGAGACGCCGGAGATGAATTCGCTGTCGTATTCCCCGTCCTGAAAAATGGCTACGTAGGCGGTTTTGTCCCCTTCCCGGTAACGGTCGAAGTCGATAAGCTCCACTTTACTGCGCCGCCGCTCGTCCCGTTCCTGCCGGAAAGTCTCCAGATCGTCGGCGAAGTACAAAAAGTTAAAGCGGTCAATCGGTGAAAAATGGTACAGCACCACGAAAGATGGTTCGCCATTGGGGATGTTCAAGACGTGAACGCGCTTGATCTTAAAGCGGTCTTTGGCCATGATGGTGGTCCTTTTCTCAATGCTTTCACGGCTTTCGAGCAACCAGACTTTGTGAATCGTGGGGTGAGCTTCTTTCACCCAAACCCCGTAAAAATCGTAGTCGCGTTCGTTGAGCACCACGGCCGCGATGTCCACCATCGTGTAGCCCGCCTTTACCATGTCCCGCTTCATTTTGATGAATTCGGTCCAACTGCTGGCCTTGCCCACCGAGTCAATCAGTGGACTCTCAGAGTAGAGGCCCACGTACTTACGGTCATCGCCGCCTTGTTTGTAGGTCTCCAGGTCCCGCAGGCGAAATCCTGCCTGGTTTTGGCGCTTGTGCTCGGCCAGGAAAGCCTCCCAGCCGCCCACCGTCACCTGCCGCACTTCGGCGTCGGAGGGCTGGTAGATTCCCGTAAATTGCTGGGCAAATACGCCCCAGGAGGTGGATGCAGCCAGTAGAAAAAAGAGTAGTCGGTACATAAATCGCGTGTTGCTGGTCATTCGTGTCGGTAGAAAGTGGCGGGCGGAAATTCCCGGGGCCGAAGTTAGCTTTCCAACGAGCACTTTAATGAACACCACCCGCTGATTATTGTGCGGAGCCTGGTCAGCGGGGCGCGGCCGCAGGTGCCAGGCGAGGACTAAAGAGCAGGGAAGGACGCCCCGTGTAGTAGTTCATAGTTCATAGTTCATAGTTTTCGCCAGACACCTATGTGAACAGTCTGCGGCAGCTTATCCCCTGCGGCGGCAAATCCTGTGCGGTAGCCAGTCGCATGCGGTAGCCATTCACGCATTCAATCATTCACGCATTCACTCACTCCCCTACCACCGCTCATTCTCCGCCTTCATGTACGCATTCAGCTCCCGGTAATCCAACTTACCGCCAACGGACTTAAGGTATTCAAAAATCTGCACGGCCTTTTTCACGCGGGTCTCCGGGCGTTTGGGTTTACCGATGACGTAGAGCAATCCCCGCTGTTTGCCCGGGGTAAGGGTATGGAAGACGGTGTAGGCCTCTTCGTCCATCGCCCACAACTCCGCCACCTCTTCGGGCAGGGGCATACCGTACTCGCTGTCGTCGGGGCTGATCTGGAGTACTACCGCCTGGCCTTCTTCCAGATCGAATTTCCTGCGCACCTCCTTACTGACGGTGATGAAAAAGTCGCCCTTGCCATCCGGCATTAACCCCGCGCTCAGGTTGCCCCGGCCATTGACTTTCACCAGTACCCGGGTAGCGTTGTGCTCGCGCTCCAGCAGGGTCGCTACGCTGCTGCGCGGGACGGGGAAGACGGTATAATACAGGCTTCCGTAGTTGAGGTCCTCGTCGGCGAGTTGAAGTTTGGTTTTCAGTTCGATCATGCTGGCTGGTTTTTGGCCCATGGGATTGTCGGGATGGATCCGGACCTCCGGTCCGGCTTTTTTAGCCCAGGGAGTTGCATGGAGTTTCGCTCAAGGTATTGTCGCGGCTTCAGCCCGACTACCAAGGCCGAGGGCCCTTTTTTTAGCCCATGGAGTTGCTTGGAGTTATACATGGAGTTGCTTGGAGTTTCGCTCAAGGTATTCTCGCGGCTTCAGCCCGACTACCAAGGCCGAAGGCCCTTTTTTTAGCCCATGGAGTTGCTTGGAGTTTCGCTCAAGGTATTGTCGCGGCTTCAGCCCGACTACCATGACCGAAGGCCCATTTTTAGCCCATGGAGTTGCTTGGAGTTATACATGGAGTTTCGCTCAAGGTATTCTCGCGGCTTTAGCCCGACCAACTACGGACCTCCGGTCCGGCATACCCATGGAGTTACTTCAACTGCCGCAACACTTCCCGGATGGCGGCATCAAGCTGGGGGTCACGGCCCGCCTGCCGGTCTGCGGCGGTGTTGTCGATGCGGATGTCGGGTTCCACACCGGTTTTTTCGAGGTTCCTGCCGTCGAGGGCATAGCACCCCCAGCTGGGCAGACGGTAGAAGGAGCCGTCGACGAGCCCTTTGCCGGAAGTGAAAATGATCCAGCGGTAAGTGGGGGTGCCCATGACCGTCCCCAGCCCCAGTTGCTTGAAGCCTTCGGTGGTCATTTCGGCGTCGGAGAGGCTTTGCTCGTTGATGAGCAGGACGATGGGCTTGGCGCTGGGGGCAAAGTTGGGCTGCGCAGCGGCGGCCCCGCCCCGGTACTTCCAACGGAGGTAAGGTTTTTGCTGGAGGAATTGCAATACCGCATCGTGGACGTTGCCGCCCGTGTTGTAGCGGAGGTCCAGAATCAGCGCATCCCGCCGGTGACCTTCGGAGACCATTTCGTTGAGGAAGTTGTCGAGCTCGCCGCCGCCCATGTTTTTCATGTGGATGTAGGCCACCCGTTGTTCCGTTTGCTCGTCCACGCGCCGCTGGCAGTCGTCCACCCAGGCGTCGTAGCGGTGATTGCGCTCTTCGGCGGTAGTCGTGGGGTGGAGACGAACAATGCTTTCCACCGTTCCCCGCACCTGCGTCAGCGCCACTTCTTTATCTACACTCGGCCGACTCAGGTAAGCCTCGCGGTTGCGCGTAGGGTCAATCCGCTCCCCGTCGATGGCCACCAGCCGATCGCCCGGCCGCAGGTCGATGCCCGCACGGTCCGCGGGTCCATCGGCAATAATGCCCGTGATGAGGTAAGGGTCAGTGGCCGAAAATTCCAGCCCCAGGGCCAGGCTCTGCGCCCGATCCGTAGTCCGCTCCTCGCTGCCGGAGCTGTTGAAGCCAAAGTGCGACGTGTTCAACTCCCCCAGCAGGTCGTTGGTCAGCCGCCGCAGATCGGCGCGGTTGGTCAGGTGCGGCAGGTAGGCCGCGTAACGGTCGCGCAGAGCCGGCCAATCGACGCCGTGGAAGTCTTCTGAGTAGAAATTTTCCTCCAAATTGGCCCAGGTCTCGTAGTACATCTGCCGGAATTCCGCCGCGAGGTTGCGCCGGAAAGTATGCTTGAGCTCGGTCGGGTTTAACTTGTTCTGGCTCAGGTCAATCTGCTGCAATTTGCCGCCCCCCAGAACGTAGTGCTTGCCCTTGGCCGTCACCAGATCCGTAGCGTTGCCCACCCCACTGCCTTTGATCAGTTCGGTCTTTGGTGCTTCGAAGTCCTCATAGACCGTCTTGTACAGCAGGGTTTTGCCCTCCGCGTGGTCGGAGCCGTACAACACCACCGTCTTGGCACCGTCTTTTACCACAAAGGGGCCCGATTGGGTGCCAAAACGCGGCCCCACCGTCTCCATGCGCTCCATCAGGTTGGCGAAGTCGATTTCCACCACCACACTGTCCTTCTTGCCTTTCCCTTTTTCCTCATCCGCAAACAGGCTGCTGAACTTCTCGCCCGCGTAAGGCGCGTCGAAGGCCTTCAGGGGCAGGCGGTAGAGGTTGACCTCTCCCCCACCCCGGGGGTAATTCGGCTGGTGGCGCGCGGAGGTGAAGTAGATGTATTTGCCGTCGGGAGACCACACCGGGTCGGCCTCCGTCACGCCGGTATTCGTCAGGTTGATCAGGCGATTACCCGCTTTGGTATCGACCAAAAAGAGGTCCTGCTCAAAATCCAGGTAGCCCGTAAAGAGGATGTAGCGATCGTCGGGCGACCACCGCGGCAGGCTGTTCTGGAAGGCCCAGATTTCCTGTTTGGCGACGGTCTGGACGCTGAAGTCGTTGAGGTCCATTACCCGTACTTCGTCGCGTCCGCTCAGGTACACGACGCGGCTGCTGTCTTTGCTGATTTCGAGCCCGCGGTTGTTGCGCGTATCGTTGGTGCGCCGGACGGGCGCGGCGCTGCCGTCGGCCAAAACGGTGTAGAGGTTCTGGTAGCCCCCCAGGGTTTGGGTGAAGAGGAGGGTCCGGTCATCTTTGAGCCAGCGGACCTCCGCCACCCGTTCTTCGCCCGTGGGAACTTGCTGGATGAATTTGCCTTCGGCATCGGAAACGAAGAGGGAGCCACGGGACACGAAAGCAATCTTCTTACCATCGCGGGCCACGTCAAAAGCCTCCAGTTTACCGTCCGTGTTGAAGTCTTTTGTTTTGACCAGCCCCGGGAAGGCGTTCAGCTCGATGGAGACGCGCCGGGATTTCCCCGTGGCTACATCGTAGATCTCCAGTTGGTAGTCGCGCACGAACACGATCTGCTGCCCGTCGGCGCTGATCGAAGGCGTAAAGACCGAAGTGGGGAATTTGGTCAGGGGCTTGGGTACCTTCCCCTCCAGCAGGTAGAGGTTGTAAGTATCGTTATCGCGGTCGGAGACGAAGTAGACCTTCCCCGCCCGGTCGATCATGGGCCAGAGGTCTTTGCCTTCCCACGCGGTGTGCTTGGTTACTTTGGTGCGCTGGGCGTCGAACGACTTTATATCCGGGTTAAACGGCCCGCGGTAACCCCGGCGGTGGGCAAAAATGCTGCTCTCCCAGCTTTCGTTGAAGTAAAATTCTCCGGTCTTCGGGTGCGGCGCTACGTTGTGGATGGTATTGAAGTAGTGCTCGAACTGCCGCACGGGGGTGCCGCCGGTGCGGGATACGCCGAAGGTAGTGCCCCGGTTGTAGCGATTGCTGGCGAAGTAAATGGTTTGGCTGTCCCAGCTCCAGTTGGCCACCTGGTCGTTGGCATCGTGGAAGGTGAGCTGCCGGATCGGGCCGCCTTCCAGCGAAGTTACGTACACGTCGTCGTTGCCGTACTGGGCGGCGCTGAAGGCGAGCCATTTGCCATCGGGCGAAATCCGGGGGTGGCTCTCCGCGCCGTCCAAGGCCGTCAGGCGATCCGCCCGACCACCCGCCGTGGCGACTTTCCAGAGGTCGCCCGAATAGGCAAATACGATGTGCTTGCCGTCGGGCGTCAAGGCCGGATCACTAGGAAAGTACAGGGGCGACTGGGCAAAGGCGGCCGTCGTTGCGACAAGCAGCAGAAAGGCAAGAAAATTGCGCATGGCGAGGTATGGATAAGTGGGGATAAGCAGTCGTAAATGTAGCCAAATCCGCAAATTCCCCGGTGTGGGTGTAGCTTCACGCCATCAATCCCCCGCTCCCGATGCAAAAAGACCTCCACCCCGCTACCCAGGCCATTCACTCCGTCCAGCAATTGCCGGAAGACATCCGCCCGGTGGTCCCGGCGCTGTACCTTTCCACCACTTACCGCCGTAATGAGGACGGGAGCTACAACCACGGCTTCGTTTATTCCCGCGCCGAAAATCCCAACCGCCAGCTGCTGGAGCACAGCCTGGCGCAGCTGGAAGGGGGAGCTGCGGCCTTCGCCTTTGGCTCGGGGATGGCCGCGGTGACGGCCGTTTTCCAAAGTCTGCGGGCGGGCGACCACCTGTTGCTCCCCGACGATGCCTACTACAACGTCCAGCTCCTCCTCCGCGAGGTCTTTGCCGACTGGGACCTGAGCTACACGCCGGTAAATATGGTCGATCTGGCCGCCGTTGCCGCTGCCCTGCGCCCCAACACGCGGCTGATTTGGTTGGAAACACCGTCGAATCCTCTGCTGAAGGTTACGGACATCCGGGCCATCGTCGCACTGGCCAAAACCCACGGCTGCCTGGTGGCCGTAGACAATACCTGGCCGACGCCGGTCTTGCAAAAGCCACTCGACCTGGGGGCCGATATCGTGATGCATTCCACGACCAAGTACTTTGGGGGCCACAGCGATGTGCTCGGGGGTTGCGTAATCGTGCGGGAGGAGGGGGAATTGGCTACGCGCTTGCGCCGCATCCAGGTGCTTACGGGCGGAGTGCCTTCGCCGTTTGACGCCTGGCTGGTCGCCCGCGGCATACAGACCCTGCACCTGCGCGTTGGCGCCCAAAGCCACTCCGCTGCCCAACTCGCGGTCTTCCTGGCCAGCCACCCCGGCATCGAAAGGGTTAATTACCCCGGCCTGCCCGGGCACCCGGGCCATGCGGTGGCCAGCCAACAGATGCAGGGCGGTTTTGGCGGCATGCTTTCCGTGCAGATCCGGGGCGACCGCACTGCGGCCATGCGCGTCGCCGCGTGCCTGCGGCTCTTCACCACCGCCACGAGCCTCGGAGGCGTGGAGAGCCTCGTGGAGCACCGCCGCTCCGTCGAAGGCCCCGACTCACAAACGCCCGATAACCTGCTGCGCCTCTCCGTTGGCCTGGAAAATACTGCCGATCTGCTGGCGGATTGGGAGCAGGCCCTGGGAGACTGAGACCGGAATTGCGTACTTTTGCGGCCCCAAAACGCGATCGGCCCCGTGCGCACCTACAAAATCAAGGAATGCTTCTACACCCTCCAGGGCGAAGGTGCCCAGGCCGGGCGGGCCGCCGTATTCCTGCGCTTCACCGGCTGCAACCTCTGGAGCGGGCGTGAAGAAGACCGACACGACGCCGTTTGCCGCTTTTGTGATACCGACTTTATTGGCACCGACGGCCAGAATGGGGGGCGCTACACGCAGGTGCAGTGTGCGGATCTGGTGCAAAGCCTTTGGCCGGGCGGCGGACAACCCTACGTCGTCTGTACCGGCGGCGAGCCTTTGCTGCAACTCGACGAGCCCCTGATCGAAGCCCTCCACGAACGCGGCTTTGAAGTGGCAGTGGAAACCAACGGCACCATTCCATTGCCCGCGGGTATCGACTGGGTCTGCGTTAGCCCCAAAGCCAACGCCGGTCTCGTCGTTACGGCCGGCGACGAACTCAAACTCGTCTATCCCCAGCCCGAAGCCGCAGCCCAGCCCGCAGCATTTACCCACCTGGCCTTCCAGCACTTTTTCCTGCAACCCAAAGACGAAGCCGGCCACAACCATACCCCCGCCACAGTCCGCTACTGCCTGGAGCACCCCCAGTGGCGCATCAGCCTGCAAACCCACAAGATCCTGGGGATTGAGTAATTGAGCGTTTATTCGTGCCGCAGTTTATTCGTCGTTAGTGCAATAGTCTGGTCGATCCTTTAGCACCCCGCTGATAAACTATGAACTACTAAACTAAAATAAGCTCTACCTTCCCGCTCACCACGCTACTCTACCACCCTTCGCTCATGCAACTCAATACACTCGACTGGGGCATCATTGCCGTTTTTTTCATCGTTTCCCTTGCCGTCGGCATCCTCACCAGCCGGCAGTCGGGCCAATCCTCCAAAGAGTTCTTTCTCTCCGGCCGCAATATGCCCTGGTGGCTGTTGGGCATCTCCATGGTGGCCACCACTTTTTCGGCGGATACCCCGAACCTCGTCACTGACATTGTCCGCAAACAAGGTGTTGCGGGCAACTGGGCTTGGTGGGCCTTCCTGCTCACGGGCATGCTCACAGTGTTCGTGTACGCCCGGCTCTGGCGTCGCTCGGGCATCATGACCGACCTCGAGTTCTACGAAATGCGCTACAGCGGCGCTCCGGCCCGTTTTCTGCGGGGCTTCCGGGCCATTTACCTGGGGGTGTTTTTTAATGTCATGATCATGGCTACCGTGTGCCTGGCAGGCATCAAGATCGGCAGCGTCATGCTGGGCATTCCCGGCACAACCACCGTACTCCTCGTCGGGATAATTACCGTGGCCTATTCTGCATTGGGCGGACTGCGCGGCATTGTCATTACCGATTTTATCCAGTTCGGACTGGCCATGGTAGGTGCCGTCTGGGCGGCCGTGGCCTTGGTCAATATGCCCGAAATCGGTGGCCTCGATGTCCTGTTCACCCATCCGAATGTGGTCGACCGGCTGGATTTCCTGCCCGACTTCAATAATCCCGAAATGTACGTGCCCCTGTTTCTCATTCCCATTGCCGTACAGTGGTGGAGCGTTTGGTACCCCGGTTCGGAACCCGGCGGCGGAGGCTACGTGGCCCAACGGATGTTGGCCGCCAAAAACGAGCGCCACGCCGTAGGCGCTACTTTCCTGTACAACGCGTTCCACTACGCGCTGCGCCCCTGGCCCTGGATCCTCATCGCCCTCGCTTCCCTGATCGTCTTCCCCGATCTGGACAGCATCCGGGTGGCCTTCCCCAACGCCGAGAAAGTCAACGATGACCTGGCCTACTCCGCCATGCTCACGTTTCTTTCGCCGGGGCTGAAGGGGCTCGTAGTGGCCTCCTTGATTGCGGCCCTGATGTCCACCCTCTCTACCCACCTCAACTGGGGGGCGTCTTACGTCGTCAATGACTTCTACCAGCGTTTCATGAAGCCCAGTGCAACGGAGGAAAACCTCGTCATGGTCGGCCGCATAACCACCGTGGTCCTGATGGTATTGGCCGCCCTCTTCGCTCTGGTCCTCAACAACGCCTTGGAGGCATTTAATATCCTGCTGCAGGTGGGTGCGGGTACTGGCCTGATCTTCATCCTGCGCTGGTTCTGGTGGCGCATCAACGCCTTTACCGAAATCGCCGGCATGTTCATCTCTTTCGCCGTCGCCTTGTTTATGCACTTCGTCTATCCGTTGCTGGGCTTGCCGGAGTTGTTGCCCTGGCAGGTACTCCTCCTCGGCATTGCCATTACCACCGTGGGCTGGCTGGCCGTCACGTTCATGACCCGACCGACCGACGAGGCCACCCTGCAAAGCTTCTACCTCCGCATCAAGCCCGGCGGCCCGGGCTGGGGGCCCGTGGAGGCGAGCCTTCCCGAAGACACCGTAGCCACCGGCTCTGGCAAACTCGCCTTCGGCATCCTGGCCATGCTGGTGGGTGCCGTAGCCGTTTACGCCGTACTTTTTGCCACTGGCTTTTACCTCTATGGCAACCTGACGGGCACGCTGGTGGCAAGTGGCATTGCGCTCGTGGGGATCGCCTTTATGGTAATGCAACGCGACCGGTTCTGATAGCCTTTACTCCGCCGTCATCCGCAGGTACACGCCGTTGCTCCAACCAAAGCCGTCTTGCACGGGATACTCCCCGCCGCCGGCCAGGAGGCTGATGTCTTCGACGTTGTATTTTTCGACCATCTTCTGCACGTTGGCGTACACCCGCTGGTTGTTTTTCATCCAGCGGTTCTTGATCTCCAAAGCCAGCGCAATACGGCCGTAGTCGAGCATCCCCTTATAGGCCATCCACTGCAGGGGCGGCCAGCCATTGGGCGCATCCCACTGCTGGCCCGTACGTTGGAGGGAGGTCCGCAAGCCACCGGGACCGAGGAAGTCTTTACTCAGGCGGTTGCCGACGGTCTCGACGTATTCCTGCGGCGCCAAACCGACAAAAAACGGGTAGGTACCCGCCAGGGTGAGGTAGCCGGTGTGTTGGCCGGTGGTCCAGTTGTAGTCTTCGTAGTAGCGGCTCAGGGGGTTCCAGAGGAATTTATCGATGGCTGCGGCGCGTTTGCTGGCCAGGCGGGTGTACTTGGTAGCCGTTGTTTCGTCGGGGTGGTGCTCGCTGATCACCTGTTCGAGTTTCCACAGCAAGCTGTTGAGGTCCGGCGGCAGGATATCGGTCGTAACGATGGAGGCAATATTTTCACCGTCGGCAAACCAGCGGGCGGAATAATCCCAGCCGGATTCTGCCCCCGAGCGCAGGTGGCGGGCCACCAGTTGGCTGTCGCGGCCACTTTCCCGGATGGTGAGCACATCTTCGCGGTAACTCTCGGCGCGGGGACGGTCTCCGGCGTCGTAATAACGGTTGAGGATGCTGCCGTCGCCCAGTAAGACGCTGTGGTTACTGGCCCGCTGCTTGGGGGTCAGGTCCGCCGCCCCCTGCATCCAGTACTGGTGCTCGCTGATCAGCTGGGGCATGAATTCGGCGTACACTTCCTCCCCTTCGATTTCGGCCAGGACTTCCACCATGAGGGCAAAAAACGGCGGTTGCGAGCGGGTGAGGTAGTACGTCCGGTTGCCGTTGGGTACGTGCCCGACCTTGTCGATTAGGAAGGCGAAGTTCTCTACCATGTCGCGCACGAGGTCATTGCGGCCCGCCGTTTGCAGGCCGAGCAGGGTGAAGTAGCTGTCCCAGTAGTACACCTCGCGGAAGCGGCCGCCGGGAACGACGTAGTCATTGGGCAGGGGGATGAGGCTGCCGGCGGCACCTTCGTCGGCGCCCGCGCGGCGGGTCAGGTAGGGCCAAAGGGCGTTGATGTGGTCCGCGATGTCCCGCGTGCTGTCGCTCACAAACCCGCTTTCGGGCTGGGCGGGGGGCGCGAAATACTGCTCCACAAAAGCCTTGAGATTAAAGCCCGGCAGGTCTTTGGCCGCGGCGTAGGCGCCCATTATTTCGCTGGGTTCGGCCTTGGGTATCATGTCTACGAAGGTCTTGCCGTCGGCAAACACCCGTTCCATTTGCACGCGGCGGAAGAGTTCGCCGAAGAGCTCATCCGGTGCCTGACGCTGGAGCGTGGCCGTGGGCGCGGCCGCAGGTGCCAGGGAAGTCAATACGGCCAGGTGCGACGGCTCCGGGTCACAGCCCTGGCCCAGGAACAGTACACCCAGCATTAGCCCCCACCCCAGGCGCGGGGAAAATCCATTCTTTTGCATCAGAAAAACTACTTATTCAGTACGGAATTGGGCTAAAGTAAGGACATTTGCCCGGGTCGCTGCCAATTTGCTTGCGAATCCCCTCCTTTTGCTTTTATCCCCGCCCCCCATGGTAACCTTTCATACCGCCGATTACTGCTACCCCATTGCTGCTCCGCCCATCAAGGGAGGCATCGTTGGCATTGACGCCCAGGGCCAGGTTGTGAGCGTACAAGACCCGGCTGACCCAGCGTTCACTGCACCTGCGACCGCGCCCCAAAAACACGCCGGCATACTCATTCCCGGCTTCATCAATACCCACTGTCACCTCGAACTGAGCCACCTGGCGGGCAAAAGCCAGACCGGTAAGACGCTGCTCCCCTTCCTGATCGACGTAGTAACCATGCGCGAAATGCCCCAGGAGGAGATCGATGCAGCCATCGAAAAACAGGACGCCCTGATGTGGGAAAATGGCATCCAGGCGGTGGGCGACATCTGCAATAAGCTCGATACCGCCGCCGTCAAACGCCGCAGCCCCATCCGCTACCACAGCTTCGTGGAGATGTTTGACTTTCTGCAGCCCAGCCGTGCGGCGGCGAGCTACGACGGCTACCTGCCCGTCTACGAAGGACAGGCTGGCGCAGAAAGCGGCAACGCCAAAACAGCCGTACCCCACGCCCCTTACACCGTTTCCGATCCCCTCTATGACCTGATCAATGCCCTCAATGGAGGCCAAGGCACCGTCTCCATCCACAACCAGGAAACCGAGGCAGAAGAGGAACTTTTCCGAACGGGCACCGGCCCTTTCCTTCCCTTTTTCGAAGGCTTTGGCGCCAGCCTGGAGCACTTCGCTGCCACCGGCCAGGGCTCTATTTTTCACGCCCTGCGCCGCATGGACCCCCGCAACCGTACCCTTTTCGTTCACAATACCCTGACGACGGCCGAAGGCATCCGGGCGGCCAGTGCCTGGGGCCAAGACGGCGTATTCTGGGCCACCTGCCCCAACGCCAACCTGTACATCGAAAACCGCTTGCCCCGCTACGCGCTTTTCCTCGCCGAAAACGCCAAAGTTACCGTCGGGACCGACTCTCTGACCTCCAATTGGCAACTCTCCATCCTGGAAGAATTGCGTACGATCAGTAAGTTCCAGAGCTACGTCCCATTCGATACCTTACTCACCTGGGCCACCCTCAATGGGGCTGAAGCTTTGGGCTTTGCCGCCGACCTGGGTAGTCTGGAGCCAGGCAAGACGCCCGGTCTTCTCGTTCTCCAAAACCTGGAGGGCAGCCACCCCACTGATTTCCACATCGGCGCCGCAACCACCGTACGCCGCCTGCACTAACGGATCGTCTGCCCTGAGAAAAACGAAAAGCGGCTGGGGAGAGGTGCTCCCCAGCCACTTTGGTTGGCCCACTAGCCCAGTCCGTAGCCGCGTGCTCCGAGGGATTCGCGGTGCTGGCGCAGGGTGTGGTCGATTTCCGCTTTCTTGGCGGCAATGTCCGCCGTCGTCTGGTGAATACCCACTTCGGTGTGGGTCCGCAGGCGATTTTTCACTTCGTTGGCCCGCACGGTAATGCTTTCCTTGGCGGCCATTTCGTAGACGTGCTCGTGCTCGTTGAGCAGGTGATCGTAGGGGCTGCGCGGAGAAATCAGTTTCGTAAATATCGGGGCCGTTTCAATGGCGATGAACAGGAGCATGATGAAAATGCTGGCCAGGTAGATGGCGTTGCTGCGGCTGCCGAGTCGGTCTAGCGCATCGATGCGGGCGGCCATGCCTCCGTAGGCGCTGCGCTGCAGGCCCGTGATCTCGCTGCTTACCTCACTGCGCAAGGCAGCCGCTTCGGCAAGGAGGGCATCAATGCGGGGCTGCAATTCAGCCTGGGTGGCCACCAGCTCAGCCTGGGCCTGAGCAGCCGTGGCTTGTTTGGCGCGGTAAATGGGGCCCATGTTCCGGATGCCCGATCCACCACTCCCGTCGGCTTCGGCCAGGGCCGCAGCGGCAGCTTCGTCGCGGGCGAGGGTTTTGGCGGCCAGTTCACCCCGCAATTGGGCGATCTCCGCCTCCTGGGCGGCAATGCGATCGTTGAAGCGGGCCTGGATGCGGTCTTCCTGGGCCTTGAAGGTCTCTTGCTCCATCACGATCAGTTCAGCGTTGATCTCCTTCTCAAAAATCTTCAGTTCCAGGGGTTTCGAGATCACGAGTGCCAGTAAGACGGCCATCGCAATTCGGGGTAGTGCGACCATAAAATTGCCGAAGAAACCCCCTTTGCTCTTCATACTGGAGACGATGTAGCGGTCGAGATTGAAAATCATCAGGCCCCACACCACCCCGAAGAGAACGGCCATGACGTAGCTGTCAAATACGGTGTAGAGCGCGTAGCCCGCCGAAATGAAGGCCAGGACACCCGTAAAAAAGATGGTTCCACCGATGCCCAAGTACTTGTTTTCGTCGGAGGGCACTTGGTCGAGGATGGTTCGGTCAACGCCCGAACAGAAGAGAAAGAAGTCTTTTGCATTATTCATCGTAAACGCTTTGGGGTTGGGAATATGGAGAGTTCAGTGCGGTGGACACTACACTTGGGTAAGGCTGCCTGTTGCTTCCGCTTAGCTCGTAAATCTCCGGGCCGGGCCTGAAGATGAAGAAACAAGCCTGGGGCGCGCAAGACTTCCGGTTGGACCCAGTAGTAATGTTTTGCTCCCACAAAAATTGTCCCTTAGGTCCATTGCTTCCCTACTATTTCGATGAGTGCCAGGGAATACCGGATAGAATCCCCAGGTATTGTCGCGGCTTCAGCCTGACCAACTGTGGACCTACGGTCCGGCTCGTTTTGGCCCATGGAGTTGCCTGGAGTGAAGCATGGAGTTACACGGAGTTCAGCGCCCAAGGTATTGTCGCGGCTTCAGCCCGACCCCAGGACCGAAGGTCGCCCAAGGTATTGTCGCGGCTTCAGCCTGACTCTCTCAAGACCGAAGGTCGCCCAAGGTATTGTCGCGGCTTCAGCCCGACTACCAAGACCGAAGGTCCTACCACCAAAAAGAGAAAAGCCCCACCACTCCAACCAGGGAGCAGCGGGGCTTTCCACCAGGTCGCCTCTCACAAGGCAACTACTAATTCAGTCCTACCGTACCACCACCATCTTGCGGGTAGCGGTGAAGTCACCAGCCGTCAGCGTGTACGTAAGTACACCCGCAGCGCCCAGCTCCGCTGCCGTCAGCGTCACCTGGTTGCGGCCAGCCGTAGCCTCCAGCTTGCGCGTCAGCAGCAGGCGGCCAGCGGCATCCTGTACCGTCAGCGT
>NZ_JACSIT010000134.1 GCF_014349155.1 Neolewinella lacunae | reverse complement strand
TGGTTTACACGACCAATGCGGGCAACATCTGCGCCGCTTACCTGCGCCTCGACGCCGCTGGTGTCCGCGCGGTAGACAACTGCTCGGGAACCAACTTAACGATCACGGCCAACATCTACCCCGGTGCTGACCTGAACGCTACGCCCATCGGCTCCTTCGTGGTCAACCCCAACAACGCTACGCCCGAGATCACGACGGCCATCCCCGTAGGAACGCACCTGCTGCGCTACACCTACACCGACCAGTGTGGTAACAGTGACTTCTCCGACTACCTCTTCACGGTGGAAGACCGCACGGCTCCCGTTGCGATCTGCGAAGACGGCCTGAACATCGGCATCTCTTCCGGTTCTTCCTCCACGACGGGCCTGCCCACGGGCTTTGCCGTCCTGACGCCGGAGAACATCGACAACGGTTCTTACGACGACTGCTCGGGTGTAACGCTGTCCATCGCCCGCGTCAA
>NZ_JACSIT010000133.1 GCF_014349155.1 Neolewinella lacunae | reverse complement strand
GAAGGTCCGCGTGAAGCTACCCACACCACAGCTGTTGACGTTGCCCGTGATCGTTTCCGTGATCGTCACCTCGCAGTTGTCCACCCCGGCCGCAGTACCAAAGACGGCGTTGCGCTCCTCGATGGTCGTCTCCGTGATGTCGGCGGGAAGGGCGGCGTTGTACTCAATGCAGCTCAGCGTGACCGGGCTCGGGGGGATACACACGGGGGCGTTCTTGTCCTCCACCAGTACGTCCAGCCAGCAGAAGTTTACGTTGCCGGCGGCGTCCTCTACCCGCAGGCCTACCCGTACCGTGCCCAAGTCAGCACAGGTCAGGATCAGTTCCTGGTCGTATACTTCCAGGGCGATGTTGGCAGCGTTGACGCGGGCAATCGACAGCGTTACACCGGAGCAGTCGTCGTAAGAACCGTTGTCGATGTTCTCCGGCGTCAGGACGGCAAAGCCCGTGGGCAGACCCGTTGTGGAAGAAGAACCGGAAGAGATGCCGATGTTCAGGCCGTCTTCGCAGATCGCAACGGGAGCCGTGCGGTCTTCCACCGTGAAGAGGTAGTCGGAGAAGTCAGAGTTGCCACACTCGTCCGTGTAGGTGTAGCGCAGCAGGTGCGTTCCTACGGGGATGGCCGTCGTGATCTCGGGCGTAGTGTTGTTGGGGTTGACTACGAAGGAGCCGATGGGCGTAGCGTTCAGATCAGCACCGGGGTAGATGTTGGCCGTGATCGTTACGTTGGTTCCGGAGCAGTTGTCTACCGCGCGGACACCGGCGGCGTCAAGGCGGATGTAGGCAGCGCAGATGTTGCCCGCATTGGTCGTGTAGACCAGATCGGCGTCGGTGATGCCGTCAAAGTTGCGGTCCTGCGTCGGGCCGGTGAAGACCGGTGGCGTCGTGTCGCCCACTTTCACCACCTGGGTGAAGGT
>NZ_JACSIT010000132.1:725-937 GCF_014349155.1 Neolewinella lacunae | reverse complement strand
CTCAGCGTAACCGGGCTCGGAGGGATACACACGGGGGCGTTCTTGTCCTCCACCAGTACGTCCAGCCAGCAGAAGTTTACGTTGCCGGCGGCGTCTTCTACCCGCAGGCCTACCCGGACCGTGCCCAAGTCAGCACAGGTCAGGATCAGTTCCTGGTCGTATACTTCCAGGGCGATGTTGGCAGCGTTGACGCGGGCAATCGACAGCGTTAC
>NZ_JACSIT010000132.1:472-675 GCF_014349155.1 Neolewinella lacunae | reverse complement strand
CCGGAAGAGATGCCGATGTTCAGGCCGTCTTCGCAGATCGCAACGGGGGCCGTGCGGTCTTCCACCGTGAAGAGGTAGTCGGAGAAGTCAGAGTTACCACACTGGTCCGTGTAGGTGTAGCGCAGCAGGTGCGTTCCTACGGGGATGGCCGTCGTGATCTCGGGCGTAGCGTTGTTGGGGTTGACTACGAAGGAGCCGATGGG
>NZ_JACSIT010000132.1:0-422 GCF_014349155.1 Neolewinella lacunae | reverse complement strand
GAGCCGATGGGCGTAGCGTTCAGGTCAGCACCGGGGTAGATGTTGGCCGTGATCGTTACGTTGGTTCCGGAGCAGTTGTCTACCGCGCGGACACCAGCGGCGTCGAGGCGGATGTAGGCAGCGCAGATGTTGCCCGCATTGGTCGTGTAAACCAGGTCGGCGTCGGCGATGCCGTCAAAGTTGCGGTCCTGGCTCGGGCCGGTGAAGACCGGTGGCGTCGTGTCGCCCACTTTCACCACCTGGGTGAAGGTGCGTACGTCGCCCGGGTTGCACCAGTCGATGACCGTGTAGGTCCGCACAAACTTGTAAGTGAAGGGGCAGGTCACAATCGCTTCGCCGTCGGCGTAGGTCACGCCGATGTTGCAGATCGCTTCGCCGGAGCGGAGACCGAAGATGCGGCCACCGATGTTCAGCACGGGGTA
>NZ_JACSIT010000131.1:277-772 GCF_014349155.1 Neolewinella lacunae | reverse complement strand
AGTTACCGTAATGTTGTAAGACACCGTAGCGCCCTGGGTGTAGGGACCAGCGGAGGTGAGGTCTTTCGTCAGCGCCAGGTCGTAGGTCTGATCGACCGTGATCGTCTCATCGTCCTGGTCATCTTCCGTCGGTACGTCGTTGTCCGGCGTGGAGTCTTCGTCGTCGCCGTCGTCTTCGGTGATCTCCGCAACGTTGGTCAGGCTCGTGCCCTGGAAGGTCGCATCAATCGTGTAGCTCACGTTGAAGGTCAGGCTCGCGCCCTGTGCCAAAGTATTGTTCAGCGTGAAGGTGCCGTCGCCGTTGTCCGTTACGTCGCCGCTGTTCAGGCCGGCGTAGGTCAGGCCCGCTTGCGGACGGTCTTCGACCACCACCGTTGCTGCATCCAGGCTGCCCTGGTTCGTTACCGTGATGTTGTAAGACACCGTAGAGCCCTGGGTGTAGGGACCAGCGGAGGTGAGGTCTTTCGTCAGCGCCAGGTCGTAGGTCTGATCAAC
>NZ_JACSIT010000131.1:0-227 GCF_014349155.1 Neolewinella lacunae | reverse complement strand
GCGGAGGTGAGGTCTTTCGTCAGCGCCAGGTCGTAGGTCTGATCAACCGTGATCGTCTCATCGTCCTGGTCGTCTTCCGTCGGTACGTCGTTGTCGGGCGTGGAGTCTTCGTCGTCGCCATCGTCTTCCGTAATCTCCGCAACGTTGGTCAGGCTCGTGCCCTGGAAGGTCGCGTCAATCGTGTAGCTCACGTTGAAGGTCAGGCTCGCGCCCTGTGCCAGGACGCT
>NZ_JACSIT010000130.1:397-657 GCF_014349155.1 Neolewinella lacunae | reverse complement strand
TCTTCGCCGGCGGCAATCGTGCGCAGCGTGTCGATGTAGTGCGTCGTCGTGATCAGGTCACAGGCCAGCTCTTCGGCTACGATACCGTCGTAGTCAGGAACTTCGGCGCAGGTGCCCTCTTCGTCCGTCGGGAAGGTGATCCGGTAGTCGTGGATGCCGTAGACCGTGATCCGCTGCTGGCAGACCTGTACGTTGGTCAGGCCCTGACCGTCGGTGGCCGTGAAGGTCCGCGTGAAGCTACCCACACCACAGCTGTTGAC
>NZ_JACSIT010000130.1:0-278 GCF_014349155.1 Neolewinella lacunae | reverse complement strand
GGGGCGTTCTTGTCCTCCACCAGTACGTCCAGCCAGCAGAAGTTTACGTTGCCGGCGGCGTCTTCTACCCGCAGGCCGACGCGTACCGTGCCCAGGTCAGCACAGGTCAGGATCAGTTCCTGGTCGTATACCTCCAGGGCGATGTTGGCAGCGTTGACGCGGGCAATCGACAGTGTTACACCCGAGCAGTCGTCGTAAGAACCGTTGTCGATGTTCTCCGGCGTCAGGACGGCAAAGCCCGTGGGCAGACCCGTCGTGGAAGAAGAACCGGAAGAGAT
>NZ_JACSIT010000129.1 GCF_014349155.1 Neolewinella lacunae | reverse complement strand
ATCGGCTCCTTCGTAGTCAACCCCAACAACGCTACGCCCGAGATCACGACGGCCATCCCCGTAGGAACGCACCTGCTGCGCTACACCTACACCGACCAGTGTGGTAACTCGGGCTTCTCCGACTACCTCTTCACGGTGGAAGACCGCACGGCCCCCGTTGCGATCTGCGAAGACGGCCTGAACATCGGCATCTCTTCCGGTTCTTCTTCCACGACGGGCCTGCCCACGGGCTTTGCCGTCCTGACGCCGGAGAACATCGACAACGGTTCTTACGACGACTGCTCCGGTGTAACGCTGTCGATCGCCCGCGTCAACGCTGCCAACATCGCCCTGGAGGTATACGACCAGGAACTGATCCTGACCTGTGCTGACCTGGGCACGGTCCGGGTAGGTCT
>NZ_JACSIT010000128.1:2556-2795 GCF_014349155.1 Neolewinella lacunae | reverse complement strand
ATTGACTTCGGCTTCGTGCCGGTCAACAGCGTTGGCTCTTCGGTCTTCTTCGACATGAACAACGATGGCATCCAGATGGGTGCCAACGAGGTGGGGATCCCGAACGTACCGGTCCAGCTGTTCGCTGACCTGGACGGTGACGGCACGCCCGAGACGCTGGTCGGTGAAACGACGACGAACGACGACGGCATCTACTTCTTCGACAACCTGCCCAACGGTACCTACAACGTAGTAATCCC
>NZ_JACSIT010000128.1:2246-2506 GCF_014349155.1 Neolewinella lacunae | reverse complement strand
CTGGATGGCACGGTAGCCTCGGCGCCCTTCGACCTGACGGCTGGCAGCAACCCCACGGAAGCCGGTGGCTTCCCCGGTGATGACCAGGACGACGCAGAGGAGACGAACGGCAACATGACGATCGACTTCGGCTTCCTGCCGAACATGAGCGTCGGTTCCACGGTATTCTACGACGTTGACGACAACGGCGTACAGGACCTGACCAACCCGCTGGAGTACGGCATCGCCGGTGTCACGGTGAACCTGTACTTCGATGCGAA
>NZ_JACSIT010000128.1:1951-2196 GCF_014349155.1 Neolewinella lacunae | reverse complement strand
GTTGACGACAACGGCGTACAGGACCTGACCAACCCGCTGGAGTACGGCATCGCCGGTGTCACGGTGAACCTGTACTTCGATGCGAACGGCGACGGGATGATCGACGGTCTGGAATTGACGGCGATCGAGACGACGACCACGGACGCCGAAGGCAACTACTTCTTCGACAACCTTGCTCCGGGCGACTACCAGGTAGGGGTACTTCCTGCTACGGATGCACCGGTGGCTTCCGGTACGCAGAGCGA
>NZ_JACSIT010000128.1:379-1875 GCF_014349155.1 Neolewinella lacunae | reverse complement strand
ATTGACTTCGGCTTCGTGCCGGTCAACAGCGTTGGCTCTTCGGTCTTCTTCGACATGAACAACGATGGCATCCAGATGGGTGCCAACGAGGTGGGCATCCCGAACGTACCGGTCCAGCTGTTCGCTGACCTGGACGGTGACGGCACACCCGAGACGCTGGTTGGTGAAACGACGACGAACGACGATGGCATCTACTTCTTCGACAACCTGCCCAACGGGACCTACAACGTAGTAATCCCGAGCCTGCCCGACGGCACCGGCGCAACCTCCGGTACCTCCAGCGACGATCCTACCGACGCTGCGGTGCAGAACGGCGAAGAGCAGCTGGATGGCACGGTAGCCTCAGCGCCCTTCGACCTGACGGCCGGCAGCAACCCCACGGAAGCCGGTGGCTTCCCCGGTGACGACCAGGACGACGCTGAAGAGACGAACGGCAACATGACGATCGACTTCGGCTTCCTGCCCAACATGAGCGTAGGTTCCACGGTATTCTACGACGTTGACGACAACGGCGTACAGGATCTGGCCAACCCGCTGGAATACGGCATCGCCGGTGTCACGGTGAACCTGTACTTCGATGCGAACGGCGACGGCATGATCGACGGTCTGGAATTGACGGCGATCGAGACGACAACCACGGACGCTGACGGCAACTACTTCTTCGATAACCTTGCTCCGGGCAACTACCAGGTAGGGGTACTTCCTGCTACGGATGCACCGGAGGCTTCCGGTACGCAGAGCGACGCCGATGACGACCTTGACGGCACGAACGACGGTGCCCAGGCGGGCGGCGAAGGCACGGAGTCCCTCTCTGGTCTCTTCACACTGACGCCCGGTCAGGAGCCGCAGATCGGCGACGAGAACTTCCCCGGCGGTGCCCAGGACGACACCGATCCGCAAGACGATGCGAACGGCAACATGACGATTGACTTCGGCTTCGTGCCGGTCAACAGCGTGGGCTCCTCGGTCTTCTTCGACATGAACAACGATGGCATCCAGATGGGTGCCAACGAGGTGGGGATCCCGAACGTACCGGTCCAGCTGTTCGCGGACCTGGACGGCGACGGCACGCCCGAGACGCTGGTCGGTGAAACGACGACGAACGACGATGGCATCTACTTCTTCGACAACCTGCCCAACGGCACCTACAACGTAGTAATCCCGAGCCTGCCCGCAGGCACCGGCGCAACCTCCGGTACCTCCAGCGACGATCCTACCGACGCTGCGGTGCAGAACGGCGAAGAGCAGCTGGATGGTACGGTAGCCTCAGCGCCCTTCGACCTGACTGCCGGCAGCAACCCGACGGAAGTTGGTGGCTTCCCCGGTGATGACCAGGACGACGCAGAGGAGACGAACGGCAACATGACGATCGACTTCGGCTTCCTGCCCAACATGAGCGTAGGCTCCACGGTGTTCTACGACGCAGACAACAGCGGTGACCAGGACCTGGCTAACCCGCTGGAATACGGCATCGCCGGTGTAACGGTGAACCTGTA
>NZ_JACSIT010000128.1:0-329 GCF_014349155.1 Neolewinella lacunae | reverse complement strand
CTGGATGGCACGGTAGCCTCGGCGCCCTTCGACCTGACGGCTGGCAGCAACCCCACGGAAGCCGGTGGCTTCCCCGGTGATGACCAGGACGACGCTGAAGAGACGAACGGCAACATGACGATCGACTTCGGCTTCCTGCCCAACATGAGCGTCGGTTCGACGGTGTTCTACGACGTTGACGACAACGGCGTACAAGACCTGACCAACCCGCTGGAATACGGCATCGCCGGTGTAACGGTGAACCTGTACTTCGATGCGAACGGCGACGGCATGATCGACGGTCTGGAATTGACGGCGATCGAGACGACGACCACGGACGCTGACGGCAA
>NZ_JACSIT010000127.1:268-4711 GCF_014349155.1 Neolewinella lacunae | reverse complement strand
CGTTACCGTGGCCGTGCAGGTGGAACTGTTGCCGTTAACGTCCGTTACCGTCAGGGTAACTTCGTTGGGGCCTACGTTGGCGCAGGTGAAGTCCGCCTGGCTGACGGCGTAGGTCTCGATGCCACAGGCGTCAGAAGAACCGTTGTCGACCAGCGGTGCATCGCTGCTGCCGCCACCGCCGCCGGCCGCGAAGACCTGGCCGCCGTTGGCGCTGCTGATGTCCATAGTGTAATCACTGGTTGCTCCGTTGCCGAAGGTGGTGATTACCATCGTGTAGTCTCCGGGAACGAGGTCGAGTTGAATGATGATCAGCGGATCAAGGTTGCCGTTGCCATCGTCGTTGTAAGCCAGAATATTGGCACAGGGAGCAGCAGGGTCGAAACCACCACCGTACAACGCTGCGGTCAGGTCGTCAACACCGCTGAAGGCAAAAGTGTACATATCAGCCGCACTGATCGTGAAGCTGAACGTCTCGTAAAACACGTTGGTACCCACACCAGAGGGGCTACAAGCACCCGGGCCGCCAACGGGACGGTTAAAGGTAGGATCCATGCCGTCCAGCATCCCCGTAACCTGCGTTACGGCAGTAGGCGTACCCGTAGCACCAGCGGCGATGGAGGCATTGCCTTCTTCGTCCAGTTCAATCGTTACGTCCTGGCACAGGGCAACGGGGGGAACCGTGTCGAGTACCGTGATCGTGATGGTACACACCTCGCTTACGTTGCCGGAAGCGTCGACGTCAGACTCATTGAATACGAAAGACTCACCAGCTGAAGCACAGTCGAAGGCCACCAATGGGTTGCCTACCAGTACCAGGGGTGGGCAGGCATCAAAGGTTACCAGCAATTCGCCGGGAGCGATGGAAGCAAAGCCGTTTTCGTCCAGGTAAATGGTCGTATCCGTTACGCAAGAGACAATGACGGGGGCGATATTATCGACCACCGTGACATCGTAGGTGCACTCACCGCGGTTGCCGCTGGCGTCGGTGATGACCACCGTCCGCTGGAAGGTAGAATCGGCAAAGGAACAGTCGAAGGTGCGGGCAGCGGGGCCACCCACGGTGAAAGGACCACTCAGGTCATCGGGGCAGTTGTCGTAGATGCTCACCACGGCGTCGTCGTTTTCGATCATCGCCGTGCCCATGCTGTCGAGGGCCACCGTGATGGCTTCGCAGACGATGACTGGGACGATATTGTCAATCACCGTGACATCGTAGGTGCACTCGCCGCGGTTGCCGCTGGCGTCGGTGATGACGACGGTGCGCTGGAATGTAGAATCGGCAAAAGAGCAATCGAAGGTGCGGGCGGCGGGACCACCCACGGTGAAGGGACCAGAAAGGTCGTCGGGGCAGTTGTCGTAAATGCTGACTACGGCATCAGCGTTTTCGATCGTCGCCATGCCCATGCTGTCTAGGGCCACCTCAATGGCTTCGCAGACGATGACGGGGACAATCGTGTCGATGATGGTCACCTCGTAGGTGCAGCTGCCCTGGTTGCCGCTCATATCCGTAGCTACCACCGTACGCTGGTAAGTGGAGTCGGCGTCCAGGCAATCGAACATCCGGGCGGTCGGACCACCTACGGTGAAGGGACCAGAAAGATTGCCGCCACAGTTGTCCTCGATGCTGACAACGGCGTCACCGTTTTCAATCGTTACGTTGCCCGTGCTGTCTAGGGCCACTTCAATGGCTTCACAGATGATGACGGGGGCAATGGTATCAAGCACAGTCACCAAGAAAGTGTCCGTACATCCACTGATGACATTCGTAGCAATAACCTCGGTTTCCCCGAGTTGGAATGCGGAACCACTAGCGGGGTCAAACGTGTACTGCGGTCCGGCAGGAGCATAAGTCAGTGAAGTATTGTCAATGGCCAGGGTTTCTACCTCCAGGAAGGTGAACCACAGGTAGCGATTACCGCCAACAATCGTAGCAATATCATCGGCTACGTTGAAGCGGGTTTCCGTGAACAACACCGTACCCATCGCATCGCGCAGGTTCAAGTCTACCGCCAGCGAACCAGCTTGGTTGCGGAAAACAAACTCAAAGGTGTACCAGCCTGTAGTCGTAATGGTGTAGTTGTTGCCACCATTAATGGTAGCCAAGTCGTTACGGCGGGTGAAGTTGGTATTGTTACTTCCCCCTACCAAAATGCCCCCCATACCGTCAGAGGCGGTATGGAAAATGAAATCCCGCAGATGGGTCCCGCTTTGGTTGCTGGCCGCCGCAGATAAATCCCACCCGTAAGTATCGTTAATTACCCCAGGATCACTGAGGTTCATGTAGACGTCCAGCGATACCGTAAAGCCAGTACCAAAGGAAGTAGAGTAACCACCTAAACGAGAGAAAATCCCCGTTTGGCCAGCCGTACTGCCCACCGTATCCGCTACACCGTGCGCAGCACCAGTGGCAGAAGGAATACCATCCGTACCAGAAATTTCCCGGGTGAGCGAACTGAAAAACGAGTTCCAGTCGTCCCCACCAAGCGCGAAGGCCGGATCTTCAAAACCCTGGAAAAAAGTAGGGGGCGTTCCACCAGCCGCGTTCGGGAATTCAACCACCACTTCACAAGACTCAGCGCTTACGTAAACGGTGGTATCGGGGAAAACTATTCTACCATCATCAACAACGGTAACCGTAGATTCGCAAGTAAGGGTAGCACCACCATTGTCAACCTGGGACACCGTGACAACTACTTCGCCGACATCGTCACAACTGAACTCGCTTTGTGAAAGCATGATACCGTTTTGGTCACAAGTGGTCATTGCAAGGTCCATCGCAGTAACCGAAGCCATGCCATTGTCATCGAGGGTAACGGTGAAGTCGTTACAAACCACCTCGTTGTTACAGGCTTCCACCATAAACATCCCTTCGCCGCCGGAAAGAGGGTCTACCACTACGAGATAGGTTTCGCCGGGGTTGAGCATCAGGTTCGCAAGGATGGTAGTCCCCCCCGTTTGAAAAACGGTGGCTACACAGTTTAATTCCGTATCACAGGTGCCTGAGAGAACCGCCAAGCGGGTATCTGAAGTCCCCATAAAAATGATGTTCACCGGTCCGGCTGGCGCAACAAAGGAAAAGAAGACGCCAGGGTCAGAGGCATCATTGACCTGGTAGTCTCCACAAAAACCTCCCACCAAGGGAATGTCATCAGCGGTAGCTCCCGTGTTATCGCCAGAAAACGGAACGCCTAGTTCAACAGGGATGGCGTTCTCGCAATCATCATTTGCTGGTTGGGCAAATGCAGTAAGCCCGCCTAGTATAAGTAGGAGAGCTAGGCCGGATCGGCCTACCTTAAGTAAAAAATTCTTCATTGGGTCGTCTTTAAAGTTCGAGATTATAAGGCCAGCAGAAACATCAATTTTACTAGTGATCCTGCCACAGGGCCAAAAATAAACAAAATTTTAGATAAGGTGGTAACCATTGGCGGTGTAACTTCATTTAAAAAAAATGTTCAAACAATTTTTGCGCATTTGGGCGCGGCCGCAGGTGCAAGGCAAAGGAAAAGAGAGCAAGGTATTGTCAAGGCGTTAGCCCCACCCCCAAGGTATTGTCGCGGCTTCAGCCCGACCACCAGGACCGCAGGTCCTACCACCAAAAAAGAAAAGCCCCACCACTCCAACCAGGGAGCAGCGGGGCTTTCCATCAGGTCACCTCTTACAAGGCAACCCATCATTCCAGTCCTACCGAACCACCACCATCTTGCGGGTAGCGGTAAAGTCTCCTGCCGTCAGCGTGTACGTCAGTACACCCGCCGCACCCAGCTCCGCTGCCGTCAGCGTCACCTGGTTGCGGCCAGCCGTAGCCTCCAGCTTGCGCGTCAGGATCAGGCGGCCAGCGGCATCCTGTACCGTCAGCGTCGCGGCACCGGCAACGGCCAGCTCGTAGCGGATCACCGTCTCACCGCGTACCGGGTTCGGCGTGTTCTGCAGCAGGGCATTCAGGCCCGTGGCCACTTCTGCCGTCGTGAACGACAGCGTCAGCGCACCACCCGTTCCGTTCAGGTTCACACCCTCCCGAACCGTGATCTCGTCCGTCAGGCTCACCAACTCGCTCAGGCGACCCGCAGCCGTAGCCATCACTTCCAGCGTCAGCACCGCATCAGCACCCCGCAGGGCTACCGCCACCAGGCCGTCACCGGCACGGTTCAGGTTGATCGCGCCTTCGCCTGCGTAGCTGGCCGTCACCAGCTCCAGGCCAGCGGCCAGTTCGATCGTACCCTGGAAGCCCGCCAGCTCAGTGCTGCGGATTTCCATCGTGTGCATCTGACCAGCTTCCAACTGCGCGTCAGCAGCTTCGATGGAGGCCGTAGAACGTCCATTGCCCACTACGTCACCGTAAGCGAAGGCTACGAAGTCCGCATCCAGGATGCTGCCCGTCAGGTCGTTGGCATTGTACACCTCGGGGAAGGCCGCAGCGTAAGGGTTGCTCACGTCAACGTCCGC
>NZ_JACSIT010000127.1:0-218 GCF_014349155.1 Neolewinella lacunae | reverse complement strand
ACTACGTCACCGTAAGCGAAGGCCACGAAGTCCGCATCCAGGATGCTGCCCGTCAGGTCATTGACATTGTACACCTCGGGGAAGGCCGCAGCGTAGGGGTTGCTCACGTCAACGTCCGCCGGTACGAAGCCCCAGCTCTCGCCGGTAGCGTAGTTCGCGTCCAGGCCGAGGATCACCCGCTGGATCGCAACGAGGTCCAGTACGTTCAGGTTCCGGTT
>NZ_JACSIT010000126.1 GCF_014349155.1 Neolewinella lacunae | reverse complement strand
TGGTGTGAGTACAACACGCTGGGCCAGCCCTACCTGATCCCGCGGGACGGCGACGGCATCCGCAACCCGGAGACGCAACTGCTCTACCTGAACGTAATCCCCCGGGTGACGACGACGCTGACGGACGACTTCGCGTTCCTGAGCCGCTTCACGGACCGGAACTACAACCCCGGAGCTCCGCAGTTTGACCAGACGCTGGACGACGGCAACGACATGGACGGCACGGACGACGACAACGGCAACGACAACATCGACAACGATGTGTACGCCGCCGACGACAGCCGCGGAGCGTTCCGCTACGTACAGTTCGTGAAGATCTACGACGAGGTGGCCCCGGTCATCGAAGCGGATGAGCCCGAAGAATGCTTCGGCGGTACGAGCGTAACGTGCACGGCCGACCTGACGCTGACCTTCACGGCGGTAGACGAGTGCTCCGACGTTGACGTGACGCTGCAACTGGACGCGAA
>NZ_JACSIT010000125.1:673-918 GCF_014349155.1 Neolewinella lacunae | reverse complement strand
ACCCAGGTGGTGAAAGTGGGCGACACGACGCCACCGGTCTTCACCGGCCCGAGCCAGGACCGCAACTTTGACGGCATCACCGACGCCGACCTGGTCTACACGACTAACGCGGGCAACATCTGCGCGGCCTACATCCGCCTCGACGCCGCCGGTGTCCGCGCGGTAGACAACTGCTCCGGAACCAACGTAACGATCACGGCCAACATCTACCCCGGTGCTGACCTGAACGCTACGCCCATCGGCTC
>NZ_JACSIT010000125.1:0-623 GCF_014349155.1 Neolewinella lacunae | reverse complement strand
ATCGGCTCCTTCGTAGTCAACCCCAACAACGCTACGCCCGAGATCACGACGGCCATCCCCGTAGGAACGCACCTGCTGCGCTACACCTACACCGATCAGTGTGGCAACTCTGACTTCTCCGACTACCTCTTCACGGTGGAAGACCGCACGGCCCCCGTTGCGATCTGCGAAGACGGCCTGAACATCGGCATCTCTTCCGGTTCTTCTTCCACGACGGGTCTGCCCACGGGCTTTGCCGTCCTGACGCCGGAGAACATCGACAACGGTTCTTACGACGACTGCTCCGGTGTAACGCTGTCCATCGCCCGTGTGAACGCTGCCAACATCGCCCTGGAGGTATACGACCAGGAACTGATCCTGACCTGTGCTGATCTGGGCACGGTACGCGTCGGCCTGCGGGTAGAAGACGCCGCCGGCAACGTAAACTTCTGCTGGCTGGACGTACTGGTGGAGGACAAGAACGCCCCGGTATGTATCCCCCCGAGCCCGGTTACGCTGAGCTGCATTGAGTACAACGCCGCGCTGCCTGCCGACATCACGGAGACGACCATCGAGGAGCGCAACGCCGTCTTTGGTGCTGCGGCCGGGGTGGACAACTGCGAGGTGACGATCACGGAAACGAT
>NZ_JACSIT010000124.1 GCF_014349155.1 Neolewinella lacunae | reverse complement strand
CCGTTGCTCGGGTCGCTGTCCATTACCGTGATGTCAAAGCCAAATACGTCCAGGCACGCAACGTTGCCCGTCAGGACCATGCGGGGAATCAGCAGGCCCTGGCAGTCATCGTTGAGCGTCAGGTTGATCTCGCCGATGCAGGAAAGGTTGGGCTGCAGGAACTGGACCGTCACGATGACCGGGGCCGTCGTTACGTTGCCGTTCACGTCCGTGGCCGTGATGATCACTTCCACCTCACCGATGTCTTCGCAGGTGAAGAGCAGCTGGCTGGCCGTCAAAGAGGCGATGCCGCAGATGTCCGTAGCGGTAGCCAGGTCGGCAACCGTCAGGGTAGCCGTTCCGTTGGCGTTGCTTAGTACTACCGTTTGGGGGGTGACGACAATCTCGGGAGCGATGTTGTCTTCTACCGTTACCGTGGCCGTGCAGGTGGAACTGTTGCCGTTAACGTCCGTTACCGTCAGGGTAACTTCGTTAGGGCCTACGTTGGCGCAGGTGAAGTCCGCCTGGCTGACCGCGTAAGTCGCAATGCCACAGGCGTCAGAAGAGCCGCCGTCGACCAGCGGTGCATCGCTGCTGCCGCCGCCGCCGGCCGCAAAGACCTGGCCACCGTTGGCGCTGCTGATCGTGTAGGTGTAGGGACCATCCGGATCGTTGCCGGAGAAAGTGCTCGTGACCAGGCTGTAGTTGCCAGGAACGAGCGTCAGTTGAATCATCAGCTCGGGCTCGGTGCTGCCGGGACCGTCATCGTCGCCAGCCAGGAAGTTGGCGCAAGGCAGGGCCGGATCAAAACCTCCTTCGTAAAGGATGAAGTAGAAGTCGGGGCCAAGTACATCCATCATCGTGAAGGTGTACATGTCTTCAGCCGAGATGGTGAAGTTGAACACTTCGTAGTAGTGGTCGGCGGGAGATGTCGTGCCACAAGTCAAACCGTTGGCGTTCGGGCGGGCAAACTGGAGATCGCCCACGTCCAAGGAACCGCTTACTTCCGTCACCGCAGTCGGCGTACCCGTAGCACCAGCGGCGATAGAGGCGTTGCCTTCTTCGTCGAGTTCAATGGTCACATCCTGGCACAGGGCGACGGGAGGAACATTGTCTTCCACCGTGACCGTAGCCGTACAACTGCTGCTGTTGCCGCTGAAGTCAGAGACCGTAATGGGAACTTCGAAGGTGCCAACGTCTGCGCAGCCGAGGACAAAGCACTGGTCGAAGGGCGCGAAGTTGACCGCACAGTTGTCGGTAGCTTCGAACAGCGCGATCTCACAGTAGGTGCCAGCGCCAGCTTCATCCAACTGAACGACGATCTCTTCACAAGTTACGATGGGTGCGATCGTATCAATCACCGTCACATCGTAAGTGCAGCTGCCCTGGTTGCCACTGGCGTCGGTGATGACAACCGTCCGCTGGAAGGTAGAATCGGCAAAAGAGCAGTCGAAGGTGCGGGCGGCAGGGCCACCAACGGTGAAGGGACCGCTCAGGTCAGCCGGGCAGTTGTCGTAGATGCTGACCACTGCGTCAGCGTTTTCAATCATCGCCACGCCCATGCTGTCGAGGGCCACTTCAATGGCTTCGCAGACGATGACGGGGACGATCGTGTCGATCACCGTTACGTCATAAGTGCAGCTGCCTTGATTGCCGCTGGCGTCGGTGATGACGACCGTCCGCTGGAAGGTAGAATCGGCAAAAGAGCAGTCGAAGGTCCGGGCCGCGGGGCCACCAACGGTGAAGGGACCACTCAGGTTATCCGGGCAGTTGTCGTAGATGCTGACTACTGCGTCAGCGTTTTCAATCATCGCCACGCCCATGCTGTCGAGGGCTACTTCAATGGCTTCACAGACGATGACGGGGGTGATGTTGTCGATCACCGTCACATCGTAAGTGCAGCTGCCCTGGTTGCCGCTGGCATCCGTGATGACGACCGTCCGCTGGAAGGTAGAATCGGCAAAGGAGCAATCGAAGGTGCGGGCGGCGGGGCCACCCACGGTGAAGGGACCACTCAGGTTATCCGGGCAGTTGTCGTCGATGCTGATGACGGCGTCGTCATTTTCGATCGTGGCAGTGCCCGTGCTGTCGAGGGCCACCGTGATGGCTTCGCAGACGATGACGGGGGTGATCGTATCGAGAATCGTGACGATGATGGTATCGAGGGTAACGTTGCCGCTGCCGTCGGT
>NZ_JACSIT010000123.1:0-2500 GCF_014349155.1 Neolewinella lacunae | reverse complement strand
CGAACCGGTAAACGTTGAAAAGTTTTCGGATGACCTGTGGGTAGGGGTGAAAGGCCAATCAAACCAGGAGATAGCTCGTACTCCCCGAAATGCATTTAGGTGCAGCGTTGTGTAATGTGTGCTGGAGGTAGAGCTACCAATAGGGCTAGGGGGCTTCACCGCCTACCAACCCCTGATGAACTCCGAATGCCAGCATAACAGTAGCAGCAGTGAGGCAGCGGGTGATAAGGTCCGTTGCCGAGAGGGGAACAACCCAGACCATCAGCTAAGGTCCCTAAATTTGGGCTAAGTTGAATTGAACGATGTGGGGATGCTAAGACAGCTAGGATGTTGGCTTGGAAGCAGCCATTCATTTAAAGAGTGCGTAACAGCTCACTAGTCGAGCGTTCCTGCGCGGAAAATACTCGGGCATAAGTCCAGTACCGAAGCTATGGATGTGGAGACAAGACGTGTCTTGTCTGTACGTGGTAGGGGAGCATTGTAGTCAGCGCCGAAGGTGTACAGCGATGTATGCTGGAGCGGCTACAAAAGCAAATGTAGGCATGAGTAACGATAAAAGGGGTGAGAAACCCCTTCGCCGTAAAACTAAGGTTTCCGTATTCGATGTTAATCAGAATCGGGTTAGTCGGGTCCTAAGGTGTAGCCGCCAGGCGAAGCCGATGGCAAACGGGTTAATATTCCCGTACCCGCTCACAATGAAAGCGACGGAGTAGTGTAGGTATCGCGTACTGACGGAATAGTACGTTGAAGGCTGGGTAAAACTGGCCGATAGTACAGAGACCCTTTCGGGGGAATTTGATAGTGTACCGAAGCGTCTTCCAAGAAATAGCGAGTGAAGCGGCCCGTACCGTAAACCGACACAGGTAGTTGAGGAGAGTATCCTAAGGCGCTCGAGTGAATCATGGCTAAGGAACTAGGCAAATTAGACGCGTAACTTCGGGAGAAGCGTCGCCCCACAGTGATGTGGGGCCGCAGTGAAGAGGCCCAGGCGACTGTTTAGCAAAAACACAGGACTCTGCTAAATCGCAAGATGAAGTATAGGGTCTGACACCTGCCCGGTGCTGGAAGGTTAAGGAAGGGGCTTAGGAGCAATCCGAAGGTCTTAACTGAAGCCCCAGTAAACGGCGGCCGTAACTATAACGGTCCTAAGGTAGCGAAATTCCTTGTCGGGTAAGTTCCGACCTGCACGAATGGTGTAACGATCTGGGCACTGTCTCGGCCATGAGCTCGGTGAAATTGAAGTATCGGTGAAGATGCCGATTACCCGCAACGGGACGAAAAGACCCCGTGAACCTTTACTATAGCTTCACATTGTGTTAGGGTATAAGATGTGTAGGATAGGTGGGAGACTACGAAGCGGGCACGCCAGTGCTTGTGGAGTCGTCCTTGAAATACCACCCTTCTTATACTTTGACACTAACTCCTGCAAAACAGGAGGACCGTGTGTGGTGGGTAGTTTGACTGGGGTGGTCGCCTCCTAAAGCGTAACGGAGGCTCGCAAAGGTTCCCTCAGCATGGTTGGTAATCATGCGAAGAGCGTATGAGTATAAGGGAGCTTGACTGAGAGAAAGACAATTCGACCAGGTGCGAAAGCAGGCTCAAGTGATCCGGTGGTTCCGTATGGAAGGGCCATCGCTCAAAGGATAAAAGGTACTCCGGGGATAACAGGCTGATCTCCCCCAAGAGCTCACATCGACGGGGAGGTTTGGCACCTCGATGTCGGCTCGTCACATCCTGGGGCTGAAGAAGGTCCCAAGGGTTGGGCTGTTCGCCCATTAAAGTGGCACGCGAGCTGGGTTCAGAACGTCGCAAGACAGTTCGGTCTCTATCTGTTGCGGGCGTAGGAATATTGAGAAGATCTGTTTCCAGTACGAGAGGACCGGAATGGACGCACCTCTAGTGTACCGGTTGTGGCGCCAGCTGCAGTGCCGGGTAGCTATGTGCGGAATGGATAAGCGCTGAAAGCATCTAAGCACGAAGCCAACTTCAAGATGAGTATTCCATTGAGGGTCGCAGAAGATGACTGCGTTGATAGGTCATAGGTGGAAGTGCGGTAACGTATGGAGCCGAGTGATACTAATCGCCCGACAGCTTCCTTTTTTTCTTAATCAAAGCCGTACTACGTGTAGTAGGGCAAACGGTTAAGAAAAGTCTACAAAATAAGCAAACGAGGTCAACATAGATTGCCCTAGAACTTATGAGTAAGTAAATTGAAGCTGACGCTTGATGATAAATTTTAAATCAGCAAAACCAGGTCTTTACGTGGCCAGCAAAGTCCGCTGCAAAGTTATTGAACACTCTCTTTCCCACTTGTTGATCGTTTCACTAAAGAACGTGGTTTGCACTGAAGTGCCAACCAAAAGACTTTGGTGGCTATTGCGGGCAGGATCACCTCTTACCATTCCGAACAGAGAAGTTAAGCTGCCCAGCGCCGATGGTACTTGGACTTGATCCCGGGAGAGTAGGTCGCCGCCAATTTTTATGAAAGCCTCATCGCTAC
>NZ_JACSIT010000122.1 GCF_014349155.1 Neolewinella lacunae | reverse complement strand
GTCGAGGCCCAGCAGGTCACCGCCCGTGAAGCTGAAGTTGCTCAGTACCAACTCGCTGGCAAAGGCACCAGCGAAAGGCTGGAAGCCATCGTCGGCCAGCTCAACCATCAGCGTGTAGCCCACTTCGATGGCCACCGTAGCGGAACCGCTGGCGGGATCGTCCGTGTTCAAAATCGTTTCTACCACGTTGCCTTCGAAGTCGAAAACAATCAGGGCGTCGTCGAAGCCAGCGTCTACGCCGTTGAAGTCGTAGTCGAAGCTCAACTCACCGGCCGTGGCGAATTGCAGGTCGGCAGTCACGCCGAAGGGAGAACCAGAGCTGAATACTGCCGCAGAAGTGCGCAGCGTCAGCGTAGTGGCGGTGAAGGTGGCCGTAGCCGTCTGGTTGGCGTTGCTCGTCGTGGAGACCACGTCCCAGTTGCCGGGGGCCAGGGCACCCGTCAGGCCGTTCGTAGTTGCAGAAGACTGGGCCGTAGAGCGGATCATGTACTGGAAGCTGCCGCAGCCGTCGATGATCGGGCCGTTGCTCGGGTCGCTGTCCATTACCGTGATGTCAAAGCCGAAGACGTCCAGGCACGCAACGTTGCCCGTCAGGACCATCCGGGGGATCAGCAGACCCTGGCAGTCGTCGTTGAGCGTCAGGTTGATCTCGCCGATGCAGGACAGGTTGGGCTGCAGGAACTGGACCGTCACGATGACCGGGGCAGTCGATACGCTGCCGTTTACGTCAGTGGCCGTGATGAGCACTTCCACTTCGCCAATGTCTTCACAGGTGAAGATCAACTGGCTGGCCGTCAGAGAGGCAAGGCCGCAGTTGTCCGTAGCCGTGGCCAGGTCGGCAACCGTCAGGGTAGCCGTTCCCGTGGCATTGCTCAGTACTACCGTTTGCGGTGTGACGACGATCTCGGGAGCGATGTTGTCTTCCACCGTTACCGTGGCTTCACAGCTGGAAGTGTTGCCGTTGACGTCCGTTACTGTCAACGTGACTACGTTTGCACCTGCGTCCGCGCAAGTGAAATCTACCTGGCTGATGGCGTAAGTCTCGATGCCACAGGCATCCGTAGAGCCGCCATCGACCAGCGGTGCATCGCCCGTTTCACCGCCGCCGTCGCCGCCGCCACCGTCGCCAGCCGCAAAGACCTGGCCACCGTTGGCGCTGCTGATCGTGTAGGTATAAGCACCCGTAGCGCCGTTGCCGAAGGTGGTCGTCACCATCGTGTACTGGCCGGGCACGAGGTCCAATTGGATCATGATTTCGGGGTCGTCGCCGTTGGTGTCGTCGTCGATGCCGATCAGGTTGGTACAAGCTGCGTTGGGGTCGAATCCTCCGCTGTAGAGGGAGAAGAGGAAGTCTGCCGTTGTGTTGGGCACCATCATGAAGGTGTACATATCGGCAGCATCAACGGTAAACTCGAACACTTCGTAGAAAGTGTTCGTACCTACGCCGGACAGTATACAGTTCGGCAATACGGAGAAACCGTTGGCATGGTTGTAAGTGGGGTCGCCAGCGTCCAGCTCGCCGCTAACGGAAGTTACGGCCATGGCCGTTCCGCCACCGCCGCCACCCGTTGCACCGGGGGCAATGGAGGCATTACCTTCTTCGTCGAGCTCAATGGTCACGTTCTGGCAAAGGGCAACGGGGGCCACATTGTCTTCTACGGTTACCGTAGCCGTGCAGGTAGCGCTGTTGCCGCTGAGATCAGAGACCGTTACGGGAACCTCAAAAGAGCCAATGTCATCGCAATCGAGGACAAAGCACTGGTCGAAGGGCGCAAGGTTTACTGAACAGTTGTCAGTAGCTTCGAATAGCTCGATCTCACAGTAGGTACCAACGCCGTCTTCGTCCAACTGGACCACGAGCGCTTCGCAGGTGACGACCGGGCTGATCGTGTCGAGTACCAGAACGGTGGTTACACAAGGCTCAGAACTATTGCCAGAAAGGTCAACAGAAGAGTTAGGAAAGAAAACAAAGGAGTTGATTTCATTACAAGTAAGTGGCACCAGGATGGCAGGCGAAACCAAAGAAATACCGCAGTTGTCGGTATTACCCGTCACGCCATCGGTGGAGCCGTAGAAGGCCTCACCATCCTCATCTAAGTAAATGGTATCGGACGCGATACAAGTAGTAACGGGAGCGATCGTATCGAGCACCGTAATCTCAGCTTCGCAAGTGCTGACCGAGGGGGTAGTGCCAGCAAGCGTTTGGGTCAGGGTCACGGTAATGATCTCTTCCTCCGCGTCTTCACAAGTAAAGGCAGAAACGTCCAGGCTAAGGCCAGTGGCGTCACAGGAGCCAATTACCTGGACTTCTTCGGGGGTGATGCTGGCGGCACCAGCAGCATCCAGGTAAACCGTAAGGTCGCGGCACTGGAGCTCCACAATGCACTCCGTCAGGGTGATGGTCTGCTCACAGGTAGTGGATTGGCCACTTTGGTCGGTGACCGTAAAGGTGCGCGTAATCACGATGGGATCCGTTCCCATTTGGCTGTCCACGTAGGAAATTTCGTCGATACAGTCCTCGTCGATAGCTCCACCTTCGGCGGTAAACTGCGTTTCGGTGATCATTACCGGGGTTTCCGAGTAAGCCAAGTCAGAGTTTATACCATTCCCAACCTGATCAGTATCACCAGCTAGTTCGAAGTCTTCGGGGCAAGTAGTAATAATGGGTGCTTCCGTATCCTGAATGGTTGCCCGGACGTACAGGGAGTCTGGCGACTCATTTCCGGTAGAATCGCGGAAAATGAGGACGTTGACGATTTCTACGGAACCAACACTTGAACTGGCCACGAAAGAGCGACCAAGCGTGGATTCGATGTTGCTGATGTCGCCACAGTCATCCAGGATACAGCCATTAACATCTACGGGGAGAATGTAGATGCCACCAAATGCAGACTGGATGATGCCGTCTGCGGGAACTGGGCTCCACACACCACTTGGGGTGTTGCTGCCCAGGCCAGCGGGGCAACCCTCAAAAGTCATGGTAACTTCCTCACAGGTGACGGTGGGGGAAGTAACATCTCCGCCCATCGCACAAGGATCGGGAGAAGTGATGGTCACCTGGAAAGGACCTGCGTTAGTGCCGTTAGGCGCAACGGTGCTGCTCCAGTCTGCTACGTACAGGTAGTACGTTGTTCCTAAAACGGATTGGAAGGTGATGGTCTCAGCCCCTCCGGTTCCTCCAGCATCCGCACATGCGATGTTGGAAAAACTGCCACAGTTGCCACTGCTGATGTTGATCTCGGGGTCCCATCCCGTGGGAACAACCCTGACAACCAGTTCTTCGCCGCTTCCGGTGAAGGTGTACCAGACACCCTCAGAAATACCTAAACAAGAGGTAGGTCTTCCGTTGGCGTTGGCACTTGCGTTGGACCCCATTACGGGTCCGGCAACACCTGGTACCAGCGTGATGACCTCCGCATCAGCGCATTCATCGTTAGGTGGAGGAGGAGGCGTGGTACCTACGCAAACGTTGAAGTTTACGTTTTGGACGCTGGTGAACCATCCGTATACCCGCAAGTAGTACAGCGTCCCGGGGGTAAGCCCCGTGACGTTGTACGTCTCAGGGTCACTGGTGCCGAAAAAGGTCAATCCTGCGCAGCCGCCCGTGCCGGTGTAAAGGGCCATGCCCATGTCCGTGCTTGTAGAAGTACCGGAGCCGTCATTTACCAGATTCAGCAGCGAGATCCGATGTGCACTGCTCGTGGCCGTAAAGGAGAACCAGACGTCATTGTTGGCCGTTCCGCTGATCGTTCCGGGAGGTGAAGTGGAGGCGGTAGCGCCCGCCGTAGTGCCTGCAGTCACCGTTCCGCAGTTGAAATCAGCATTTACCGTCAACGGAATGGCATTGGCGCACTCGTCGTTGGAAGGAGGAGGGGGAGGAGGAGGAGGAGTGCCTACGCAAATGTTGAAGTTTACGTTTTGGATGCTACCGAACCATCCGTATACTCGTACATAGTAGAGCGTACCTGGGGTAAGTCCGGTTACATTATAGGTCTCAGGGTCACTGGTACCGAAAAAGGTCAATCCTCCGCAGCCGCCCGTGCCGGTGTAGAGGGCCATGCCCATATCGGTGCTCGTAGAAGTTCCGGAACCGTCATTTACCAGATTCAACAGCGAGATCCGGTGGCTGCTGTTGGTAGCAGTAAACGAGAACCAGACGTCGTTGTTTGCCGTTCCGCTGATGCTCGTGGTAGGGTTGGCAGAGGCCGTAGCGCCAGTAGTAGTTCCCGCAGTCACAGTACCACAGCCAAAGTCGGCGTTCACCGTCAGAGGAATTGCGCCGGAACATTCGTCATTTACCGGTTGAGCCAAAAGCGGAAGCCCGCCAATTAACAAGAGGCAGGCCAGGCCTAGCCGGCCCAGAGGGAGTAAAAATTTCTTCATCGAGTCGTCTTTAAATCTGAGATTGATGACCTTGGTAGAAAGCTGAACTTCACCGAGGCCCGAACATGGCACCAAAAGTAGCTAAGAACTTTAATACATCGGTAACTTTTGGAAAAAAAACTGTCGTGAACAGCCTCGCCGTCTGCCTGCGGCGTCTGTACCGCCATCGTCCCTGGGCTGGCCTGGGCGTTCCCTGCTCCCTGCCCTGCCCCGGCACCTGCGGCCGCGCCCACCTTCCGCACCACCCTAAAAAGAGAAAGGCACGACGCAAGCGCCGTACCTTTCCTGAACTAAACCCCAGTTATAAAAATTCTTGGTGGCCGGGTGCAACCGGCGCATGGGCAATATACGGGCAAGGCCGTGTTAAAATTGTTAAGGCAGCGGATTTTTTCCCACTCCCCCAACTTTTTTCGGGTAAAATCAGCGGGCCTGCTGGGCACCAAAGTCAAACAAGAGGCTGAAACGCAGCGTGTTATCCAAAGGATTGCGCTGGTTGCTGGTGGGCACCAGGTAGCTGAAGTTGAGGCCAAAGATGTTGTACTTCAGGCCCAGGCCAGCGGTGAGGTAGCGGCGGCCACCCTTGGTCTGGTCTTCGTGGAAATAGCCCGCGCGGACGGCAAACTGCTTGTCGTACCAGTACTCCGCCCCCACGCTGAGGGTGAACTCGCGGAGTTCTTCGCCAAAACCCTGGGGGGCATCGTTGAGGCTCGAGAAAATGCCGGCGATGGGCGATTTGTCGTTGATCTCATCCTGGTCGCAGTCCACGTCCGTACCGTCGCAGGGGGTAGGGACGAGGAGTTTGTTCGCATCGAAGGTCAGCGTCAGTTCATTGTACTCATCGAAGCGGAAGGTGTAGGCCGTACCGATGGCCAGGTTGGCGGGCAGGAAGTCGCGTACCGTATCCTGGGTGTAGGTGATCTTGGAGCCGATGTTGGTGATGGCCGCGCCGATGGCGAAGGCGTTGTTGTTCTTCGTATCGTCGTTGCGGTAGGTGAAGCCGAGGTCGGCCGCAAAGGCCTGGCCGGCTTCGAGTACCACACCGCTCACTTCCTGGCCAGCGGCGAGGTTAGAGTTGATGTACTTACCGGTAAGGCTGGCGCTGAAGCGGTCGCTGAGCTTACGCGTGTAGGCCAGGGCGAACTCAAATTCGTTGGGCTTGCCCGTACCCGTGCTCATGCCGTTGACGTCGGTGTACTGGATGTCGCCCAGGCTGAAGTAGCGCAAAGAAGCACCTACGGCCTGGAACTCGTCCAGTTTTTTGTAGCCACCGAGGTAGGCCAGGTAAACGTCGTTAAGCCCCAAAGCCTGAAGCCAGGGGGTGTAAGTTGCCCCCAGGGCGAGGTCTTCCTCGGCAAAGGCCAGGCGGCTGGCGTTGTAGTGCAGGGAGTTGGCATCGCCCGAAAGCGCTACACCGGCATCGCCCATAGCACCACCCCGGGCGTCGGGGTTGATCCGCAGGAAAGGTACGGCCGAAACGACGGTATTGATGCAAGGGCCTCCGGTGCCGGGCTGGACGGCACGGCCATTCTCATCCAGTACGCAGGCACCTTGTGCAGCGAGGGTGAAGGAAAGACCACAAAGGGCCAGGGCGCACAAGGAGTTAAGTAAGATTCGTTGCATGTGAAGATTGTGATTCCGAAAAAGGGAGACCGCCCACAGGGGAAGATACCGGGCGGTGCTGTGGTTAAATCGCTCTACCGGGCCCGGCAAATGCCCGTTAAGGCTTTTTTAACGATTGCCCGGAGGCTTTATTTTCGGCGGGATGATTTTGCCGGGGCAAAAGTAAGTGCTTCTCCGCAGATACGCCAAACGCGGAAGGCGTGGTTTGTACCGCCGCCTGATTCCCGGTAATTTAGCCCCCCGAAAATGCGGACCGCCGGGCCAACCATGCTTTGCCTCAGCAGTTTACCCTCATAGTGAATCCCCGAGTATGCCCACCCATCTATTCGTTTACGGTACGCTCCTTAGCGACATCCCCTCTTCCATGAGCAAGTTCCTCCGCCGCCGGGCTACCCTGATCGGCAAGGCCACGGCGGCTGGCACGCTCTACGACCTCGGCCTCTACCCCGGATTCGTCGGGGGCAGCGGCAGCGTCAAAGGCGAACTCTACCGCCTACACGACGAAAATCTCCCCGAAACCCTGGAAATGCTCGACGCCTACGAAACCGTTACCGGCTCCCCCGAAGACCAGTACCGCCGCATCACCGTCACCGCCACGGTGGGCGACGGCGGCACCTTCACCGCCCAGGTCTACGAATACCGCGGCAGCACCACCGGCAAAAACACCATCCCCAAGGGCGATTACTGCCCCTTCTACCGCAGTAACCCCGATCACCAGCGTTTTGTGAACGGAGAATGAGGTAGTTCATAGTTCAGTAGTTCATAGTTCAGTAGTTCATAGTTCATAGTTCAATAGTGCATGGTACTAGTGAACCGCCGACTACTAGACCACCGAACTATTAGCCTACTAGACTACTAGCCTATTAGACTACTAGACTACTGAACTATTGAACTACTAGACTACTGAACTTTTGAACTACTAAACTCCCCCCACTTGCGCATTCTCCACACCTCAGACTGGCACCTTGGCCACCGCTTGTACGACCGCGACCGGAGCCCCGAGCACCGCGCGGCCCTGCAGTGGTTGTTGGCTACCATTGAGGCTGAACGGGTCGATCTGCTCATCGTTGCGGGCGACGTTTTCGATACCATGAACCCTTCCAACACCGCCCAGGAACTCTACTACGCTTTTCTCGGGGCCCTGGCGCGCACGGGTTGCCAGGCGGCGGTCATTGTGGGCGGCAACCACGATAGTCCCTCGCTGCTCGACGCGCCGGTGGAGCTGCTGCGCCAACTCAACTGCCACGTGGTGGGCAGCGCGCGCAGCGACCCCAGCGCGCAGGTCATTCACCTGCGGGTGGACAGCCGCGAAGGCAATAAGTGGGGTATGGGGGCGCTCAACGCAGGTGCTGTGGAAGGTGACGGAGCAGTGATCGTCGCGGCCGTCCCCTACCTCCGCGACCGCGACATCAAGTACAGCATCGCCGGGGAAAGTCCCGAAGATCGTCGCCAGCGGATGCGGGCAGCCATCCTGGGCCACTACCAGGCCATCGCCGCCGCCGTCGAAGCCAGCCGCCAGGACCCCACCACGCCCGTCATCGCTACCGGCCACCTCTACGCCTCCGGGGCCGTTGACGCCGAAGACAAAGAGACCCACATTTACCTGGCCGACAAAAACAACATCGCCGCCGAGCAATTTTCGCCGCTATTCGACTACGTAGCCCTGGGCCACATCCACCAGGCGCAGCGCGTGGGTGGCCGCGAGTCCGTCCGCTACTCCGGCAGCCTCATCCCCCTGACCTTCGGAGAGGCGCGGCAGCCGCAGTCGGTGTGCATTTTCGACCTGGACCGGGCGGGGCAGGAAGTCGAAGTCCGCAAAATCCCCGTACCGCGCTACCGCGAGCTCGTCAGCGTCCGGGGCACCGCCGAGGAAGTCATGGCCGCCCTGGCCACCCTGAAAACCAGCGAAGCCGCCCGTACGGAAGAGCGCCTGCCGACGTGGGTGGAAGTCCGGGTAAGTTCCCCTCATCCCCTACCCCTCCTCCGCAAAGCCCTGGAAGATGCCCTTGGCCCCGCCGACGCCGCCGAAGCAGCGGGCCTGCCAATGGTCGTGCGCAGCAGCGTCGTCCGCCCCACCACGACGCTGAGAACCAGCCAAAGCCTGGGCATTGACCTGCGGGAGTTGGACCCTGAAGAGGTCTTCTACCGGCTCTGCCACGGCACTGCCGAAGCGCCCCGCGAAGATTATCCCGAGCTATTGGCCAGCTTCCGCGAACTGCGGCAGTGGATGGGCGAAGAAACCCCTGAAGCATGAAAATCCTTCGCATCGGCATCCGCAACCTGAACAGTTTGCGCGGCGACCAGGAAGTCGATTTCCGCCAGGAACCCCTGCGGTCCAGTGGCCTTTACGCCATTGTGGGCCCCACGGGCGCGGGCAAAACCACCATCCTGGACGCCATCACGCTGGCCTTGTACGGACGCACCGAGCGCGACCGCTACGGCAACGAAGTGATGAGCCACGGGACGGGCGACTGCTACGCGGAGGTGGAATTTCAGGTGGGCCAGGGGCAGTACCTCAGCCGGTGGGAGCGGCGGCGATCGCGCAGCCGCCCCGACGGCAAACTCCAAACCGCCGAGCGTTCCCTGAGCCAGTGGGACGAAGCCACGCAGCAGTACCTGCCCCTGCCGGTAGACGGTTTGCGCGGCGTCAACGAAAGGACGGAAGAATTGCTGGGGCTGGATTACGGCCGCTTCGTGCGCTCCGTGATGCTTACTCAGGGCCAGTTTGCCCGTTTCCTGGAATCGGACGTAGCGGAGCGTTCGGGGGTGCTGGAGCGGATTACGGGGACGGAGATTTACTCGCAGCTCAGTGCTGCGGCCTTCCGCCGGCACAAGCTCGCGCTGGACACCTATACTTTGGCATCGCAGCGTTTGGAGGGCTCGGCACCCTTGCCGGCGGCGGAACGGGAGGAGCTGGCGGGGCGTTTGGCCGCTGCCGTTCAACTTACCGGGCACCTGCGACCGCGCCAAAAAACGACGCAGGCCGCCCTGCAAAACTACCTTCGGGCCGCCGAGCTACGAGCGCGCTACGCTACCGAATCCGCCACCCTAACGGGTCTGGAGCAGGACTGGCAAGCCGCCCAAGCCGAACGTGCCGCCCTGGCCGAAAGCCTGCGCCTGCGGGAGCTGCGCACGCCCCTGGAGCAAGTCGCCGAAAAAGCTGCTGAACGGCAAGCCCTGGCCCCCCGCCTGGCCGCCGATGCCGACCGCGTCAGTGCCCTGACACCCACGCTGGAGCAGCACCGCCGCGACCTGGCCGCCGCAGAAAAAGCCCACGCCGACCACCTCGCCGCCCGCCCCGGTCGCCTGGCCAAGCTGGACGAAGCCGACGAACTGGAGAAAAAACTGGCGGGCCTGCACGGCATCGCCCAGACCGAAGGGGCCCGCCAACACGCCCTGGCGATGGCCCTCGCCGAGGCCAAAAAAACCTTGGAAAGCGGGGAAAAACAACGGGCGGAACTCCTGGCCACCACCGCTGGCGCGACCAACCTGGAAGCCGAGCTGAGCGCCCTGGAAGTCCGGCACCTGGCCACGGATACCCGCTGCGGCGCGCTCAATGCCTGGATCGCTTACCGCCGCACGCGCAACGCCGCCGAGCGGCAACGGGGCCTGGCCGAAGCCTGCGAAAAAGCCCTGGTCAGCGCCGAAAACTTTCTGAAAGAGGCCACTGAAAAGGTTGCCCAAGCCGAAGTTCTGGTGGACCACCGCGACACCGCCCTGCGCCGACTGGAGCAATTCCGGGGGCTGGAGCATCTGCGTACCGCCCTGGAGCCCGGCCAGGCCTGCCCCGTCTGCGGCGCGACCGAACACCCGGCACTGGAGGACCACACGCCAGTGGCCGACGCCGAGCTGGCCCTGGCCACCCAAGACCTCCAGGCGGCCCGTCGGGCGCTGGACCAGGCCAGGAAGGAGCGCGAAACGGCCAACACCCAGGCGCAGACGGCCCTGGCCAACCTGGCCGCCGCCCAGGCCAGCTTCCAAACCCTGGAAACCGAAGCCGCCAGCCGCTTGCCCACCGGCGAAGCCCCCGCCGCAGGGGATGACGCCCTGGAAGAAGCCCTGGCCGAGGCCCGCCGGCAACTGCAGGACGACGACGCCCGCCTGCGCCAACTCCGCGCCCAACGCAGCGCCGCCCAGAACCTCCGCCTCCTCGAACAACAACTCGCCCAGGAACGCGAACAGCAGCGCGAGCGGCAGGCCGAACACCAGGCCCTGCAGACCAACGCCGCCGCCCGCAGCACCGCCATTGCGGCCCTGCAAGCCGAACTGCGGGAGAAAATTGGCGACAAAAGCGTTGCCGAATGCCGCGCCCTGCTGGCCGCCCGCGATCGCCACTGCCAGCAGACCCTGGACCGCCAAAAAAACCTCCTGCAAGGCACCGAGCGGGAAATGACCGCCGCTCAAACGGCCCAAAGTGAAGGACTCGCGCGACAGGAGGAACTCCGCGCGGCAGAGCAAAAACTGCTCGATCAGCTACAGGCCAAACTGGCGGAGCTGGGTCTGGCCGACGCCGCCCAGGCCCGCGCCGCCCTCCTCCCTCCCGCCCAGGAAGAGCAACAACGCCAGCAACTGACCCGCCAGGAACAGGCCCTGCATACGCTCCGCGACCGCGTGCAGCAGCTGCAGACCGAGCTCGCCGCAGCCACCGCCGCACTGTCCACCCTTCCGCCGGAGGAAGAACTCCGGCAAAGGGCCGCGCAGGAAGAACAGGAACTGGCCCAGGCCGAACGGGAGGTGGGGGCCCTGGAACGCGAACTGGCACTGGACGACGCGCGCCGCAGCCAGCACGAAGCCCTCACCAGCGCCCTGGAAATGCAGGCGGCTGAATTGCAACGCTGGGCCAAACTCCACGAACTCATCGGGCAAAAGGACGGGACAAAATTCCGCCGCTTCGCGCAGTCGCTCACCCTCCAGCGCCTCGTGGAAGCGGGCAACCTCCACCTCGACGCCATGAGCGGCCGTTACCAGATGCGCCATAAAGCCGCCGAAAAACTGGAGCGGGAAAACCTGGAGCTGGAGATCATCGATACCTACCAGAACGACAATGCCCGCCCGACCACTACCCTGAGCGGCGGGGAGACCTTCCTGGTTTCCCTGGCGCTGGCCCTGGCGCTTTCCGACCTGGCGGCGGGGCAGCAACGCATCGAGTCTTTGTTCATCGACGAAGGCTTCGGCACCCTCGATGAGCGGGTGCTCGACCAGGCGATGACCACCCTGGAGCAGCTCCAGGAGCGGGGCAAGACGATTGGCTTGATCAGTCACGTCCGGGAACTGCGCGAGCGCATCCGCTGCCAGATCAAGCTGGAGCCGTTGGGGGATGGGTACAGCCGGCTGGAAGTGGTGGCCTAGGGTTAGTCCGTTTAATAAATTGGGGTAAAACCGTACGCGCGTTAGACTGCCCAGGTTGAGACCCTCTGGGTCGATCGAGCTAGGTACAGTGGCGTATTCTCCTACGACCCAGAGGGTCTCGACCTGGTAAGCGCTTGAGCCTCCCCCGGTTGATCTGGGGTTGAGCCCCCAACGAATGGGCCAAAGTGAGTACGGCTTGGGCCCAGCTAATCAGACAGCCCAGGCCTAGGAGTTCCAGGTCACGCTCTGATCATTTTTCAGGGGAGTGGGAAAAGATTTTTGGGGCTTTCAAAAACAAGGCGTACGTTTAGCACAGGCCACGGTTGGGGTCGTTCTGCGGTCCGGGGGGCGAACGATTCCGCATCCGGTGGAGTTATTCTTTCGTACCTGGAGTAATTGTTACTCCGCATTTTTTCATTCAAAAACCCACTAGCGTTTATGCAAATTACCATTCATAAATCCGGGGAACTGCTCGAAAGCACCAAGCAGGTTATCCAAGAGAAGGTCAGCAAGCTGGAAACCTTCTACGATCGCATTGAGCGGGCAGACGTTTACATCAAGGAAGACGACGGCAACACGGCCAACGGGCACAAAGTGGAGGTGCGCCTTTCCATCCCCGGCAACGACCTCTTTGCCGAGCACACCGACGCCAGCATCAAGCGCGGCATTGCCGAAGTGACGGAGGCCCTGCGCCGGCAGATCAAGAAACACAAGGAAAAGACCGTCGACCGCGACCAGGCGGGCATCTCCCACGCCGATATGGCACCCAGCGACGATGAGGAAGAAATCATCGTTTCCGAGGAGCAGTTGTAGGCTTTTCGTCCGGTGCCCGCAGCCATTCGCGTGCGCCTTAGCGGCCCGTTTCCCGAGTTTGGGAGGCGGGCCGCTGTTGTTTGGGGGGGGGAGGGCTAACGCAGCGATGTTTAAATCAGGGCATGCTTCCTTCGCTGTTTTAAAGGTTTTCGGTACGCAGCAGGGTCTGGTTGAAGGTGTCCCCACCCGAATGTCCTCGATTCGGGTGGGGACATCCTCAGCCAGGAGTTCAGCCGCTCCCGGTGAGAGGTGCTACCTTTGGCCCGTCTCAACCGCTGTTCTGACCATTTTCTCCCAGTGTGGGGATACCCTACATTACGTCCAACCACCCCTCCCAGCATGCGCATCATCTCCGGAAAATTCAAGGGCCGTCGCTTCACACCACCGGCCGACAACTGGCCCACCCGCCCGACGACGGACTACGCCAAGGAAGGACTCTTCAACGTCCTCAACAATTGGCTGGATTTTGCCGACCAGCGCGTCCTGGATCTCTTCGGGGGGACGGGCAGCCACGGCTACGAATTCATCAGCCGCGGGTGTACGGATGTGACCTACGTAGACCAGCACCCGCCGGCGGTGGCCTTCGTGGAAAAGACCGTGAAGGCCCTGGGTATTGCCGAACAGTTCAAGGTCTTCCGCATGGACGTGTTCCGCTTTCTGCAACGGCCGGTCGCTACGCCCTATACCTACATTTTCGCGGGGCCGCCCTACCCCCTACCCAACATTCCTGAGCTGCCGGACCTGGTCTTCGAGGCTGGCCTACTGGCTCCCGGCGGACTCTTCGTAATGGAAACCAACCCGCACCACGATTTTTCTTCCGATCCCCGTTGTACGGATAAGCGGAGTTATGGAAAGACTATTTTTTGGTTTTTTGAGCACGTTGGGGGGGAGGAGGAGTAGTGGCCTGGTATTCACCTTTACTGTAATGAGGGAAACTGGTTGGTGAAGGTGCTTGGAGTTGATTCCAGTTGACGCATTATGCGATAGCGGAGATTTTTTTGTATTAAAAATACGCTTATCAAAAAGCGAATTAAACATCATTTAAAACACCTGATTTTCAGGAAGTTAGGTGGTCTCGGATGGAATCGAACCATCATCGCAGGCTTCGGAAACCTGAATACTATCCGTTGTACTACGAGACCGGATTTTATTTACATCATCAAAGCAGCAACATCTTACCGCTTAAAAGGCCTTTTCAACACACCGAATCATCAGCGCAAGCTTCGGACCGCCGTAGGCAGCAGCGAAGCTCAACCTGAATACTATCCGTTGTACTACGAGACCGGATTTTATTTACATCATCAAAGCAGCAACATCTTACCGCTTAAAAGGCCTTTTCAACACACCGAACCATCAGCGCAAGCTTCGGACCGCCGGAGGCAGCAGCGAAGCTCAACCTGAATACTATCCGTTGTACTACGAGACCGGATGAAATTTTCTTGTCAATTCGCCTTTGATCCCTCTCCCTCGGTCCCTCTCCAGAGGAGAGGGATGACCCTTCGAGCTACACTTTGACGGCGAGCCAAAATCTATTTCGCCAGGATTGCTTTTACTACCCGGTGAGGAAAATCAATTCGGTGTGGAGGCAGGTTAGTGCTCCCCGCAAGATCTCAGGTGAGAACTGCGTATATGCGTTCACGACAACGTTTTGCCGTTTATACGTGGTCTCGGATGGAATCGAACCAGCAGCGCAGGCTCAACCTGAATACTATCCGTTGCACTACGATACCTAGGTACCTGGGCAACAACACCTGTCTGGAGAAAGGTTGCGCCTTAAGCGGGGCAAAAGTAGCGTACGCTCAGGAACTGTGCAAGCCTTTCCTTCCATTGCTTCCGATTCCTTCGCCCAGCATCCCGCGGCCGCGCCAGATACTGCTATTGTCCAGTAGTTCATAGCCCAGCACACGTAGCGGAACAGGCTTGGCCGCGCGGAGCAAAATCAAATATCAAATATCAAGAATTGTTTGTCGTCTATCCAAGCCCCCCCTTCGCCGCACAGCTGCTCAACCAGTGGCGCGCGCGTAAACCAGCGCCGCAGCCAAGCGTTCCCCTTCCTACAACAACGCCATACATGCGCCCCATACTGCCCCTTACTGTTTTGCTTTTCCTGCTTAGTGCCTGTACTTTCGTCCAGGAACGCTACCCTGCCCTGCCGCCGGGCCCCTACCGGGCCGTGCTGGAACTGGAAGACAACGTGATTGTGCCCAACCCCAAGGGGGCGCCCATCGCCGAAAAGGTCGACCTCGAATTTGAAGAGGTGACCGAGGGCCTGCTGCCCTTCAATTTCAGCGTCGTTTACGAAACCGACACCACCTTCCGCATCGAAATGCGCAACGGGGAAGAGATCATCACCGTGCCGCCCAAAGACATCCAGTACGGGCGTGACCAACGCGCCGGGCGCGATACCATCCGCATCGATTTCCCCGTCTACGACTCCCACATCAGCGCCTACCACGAAGAAAAAGTGATCGAAGGCGTTTGGGTGATCCACTACCGGGACAATGCCCGCATCCCCTTTAAGGCCTATTTTGGCAAAGACCACCGCTTCACTACCCTGCGCAAGGAGCCCCTGGCCGACGTCAGCGGCACCTGGGCGGTGACGTTCGGCACCCAGGAGGAAGAAGCCTACCCCGGCATTGCCGAGTTTACCCAAAACGGAAACCACCTGACGGGCACCTTCCGGACGGAAACCGGCGACTACCGCTACCTGGAAGGGACCGTCCAGGGAAACAAACTCTACCTGAGCGTTTTTGACGGCAGCCACGCCTTTTTGTTCGAGGCCCTGATTCGTCCTGACGGTACCCTGAGCGGCACCTTCCGCTCGGGCCGCACCTACCTCACCAACTGGGTAGCCCGCCGCGACCCCGCCTTTAGCCTGCGCAGTCCGGATGCCCTGACGCAGATGCGCGAAGCGGCCCCGCTGGACTTCCGTTTTCCTACCGTTGAAGGCGACACCATTGCCCTTTCCGACCCCGCCTACGCCGGGCGGCCTAAGCTGATCAGCATCATGGGGACCTGGTGCCCCAACTGTCGCGACGAAGCGGAATTCCTGAAACAATACCTCGCCGAAAACGACACCCAAGACCTGGCCGTCCTTTCCCTGGCCTTTGAGCGCTACGGGGCGGAAGACGAGCGGAGCCGCGCGGCCATCCGCCGTTACCAGGAGAACATGGGGGTTCCCTGGCCCGTTCTGTTGGCAGGCTCCAGCGACAAAACCGCCGCTGGCGAAGCCTTGCCGATGCTCGACAAAATCATCAGCTTCCCCACCCTGCTTTTTGTGGACCGCAACAACATCGTCCGGCGCATTCACACGGGTTACAACGGCCCGGCCACCAGCAAATTTGCGGAGTTCGAACGGAGTTTTGCCGCTTCGGTAGCGGAACTCCTGGCGGAGGAAGCACCGGCCCAATCAGAATAACATGGAAATTACCAGCGCCAACAAAACGGCTCTTCTCTTCGGTGCCACTGGCTTGGTTGGCAGTGCCTTGCTGAGAGAACTGCTGCAACATCCCGCCTACGAGAAGGTTATTGCCCCCAGTCGGCGGCCCCTCCACCAGCCCCACCCGCAACTGGAAAACCCACAGGTGGATTTCGGTGCGCTCGAAAAGTGGTCGGGTAAACTACTGGCCGACGACGTGTTCATCGCCCTGGGGACGACCATCAAAAAGGCCGGCAGCAAGGAGGCTTTCCGGAAGGTGGACTTCGACTATATCGTCAAGAGCGCCCTGGTGGCCAAAGCCGGCGGCGCGAAGCAGTGTTTGCTGGTTTCTTCCGTGGGGGCAGACCCTAGCAGTCGCTTCTTTTACACCCGCGTCAAGGGAGACACCGAGGCGGCCATCCAGGAGCTGGGCTTCTGGGCCACCCACATTTTTCGCCCCGGGGCCCTGGTGGGAGACCGGGAGGAATTCCGCCTGGGCGAAAAAATTGGCATCGCCGTCTCCAATGTCCTGCGCAGCATCAGCCCCAACATCCTGGGCGATTACAACCCCACGGAGGTAGACGTTTTGGCCCAAAAAATGGTGCAAGCGGCCCAGGGGGTGACGGGCGGCGTACAGGTGTACGGCGCGCGGGAGCTGCTCGTTGACGGCGAATGATCATCTTGAAAGGCCAAGGGGCCACAATGCGACACCTAGTGGTCTGTCAACATTTAAAATTCGGGTAAGGTGCTAGTAGATTTTGTGGACTGACTAAATCAAAAAACGCAGGCAACGCCATAGCGTCGTTGAGGCTTTTTGATGACGGCAGGCGGCAAAAGATGCTGCAGATTACCCGAAAATTTAAGTTTGACAGACCACTAGTTTAGAAAAAAACATTATTTTTGCTGGCGTCCCGGGGGACTGTTCCCGGGGAGACTAGTTATCAAGAGCGTTCATAAATTTTTGCTTTCTGATAATCACGCACGTAAGACCTGGCGCCGCAAAAGCAGTTCACCCACTTTACCATACGCGCCGTTTTTAACCCTGTCAGCACCCTACGTCATTGACTATCCGTTCTTAAAAATCTCCCACACGCTCTAACTTATTAACACAACTGCGGGCTACCGCACCAATCAACTTCCTTTCAATATGGTTTCTTTTTTCCGGGCAGCAATGCTGCCACTACTCCTCGTTTGCGCGGCGCTTACGAGTGTATCCCTGGCCGCCCAAGAAAAAGTGTGGGATGCCGATTTATTCACTGCATTAAACAGCGTAAACTGGATCCAACAGGGCAATGACGGAACATTGCTCGCTTCCGGTGACAAGGCCTTGCTGGGCATGGACCACCAAAGCGGGAAAATTCTGTGGACGAATGCCGATCTACAGGCAGTCAACAAGGAAAGCTACTTTAATGTAGAAGGATTGCCGATTGCCTACCTGGAATACAGCACCGGCATGAAGAACCGGGGTGCCATCATCAACGTGCATACTGGCGAGGTATACTTCGACACGGGTGAGGAAGGCCTGCGCATCCAATCTTACACCAGCTTGCCGGAACAAAACAGTATTCTTTTTGAAGCGACGGAAGGCAAGCAGCGGAAAATCATCAACTTCGACCTGAAGACGCTAAAGGTGAATTGGACTGCAGATGCGGGCGAAGTAAAAGGATTACTGAACCAGGTAAAAAAACTCGCTGGCGTAGGATCCTTTATCTCCCAGGGCCCCATGTTCACCAAAGATGGCGAGATGATTCTGGGCATTAAAGACCAGATCCACGTTTTCGACTTTGCCAGCGGAACCCGCAAATGGCAACAGGAAACGGATAAAGACATAAAGGCCTTGGTGTACAGCCCCATCAACAATAGCCTTTACCTGGGCATCCTGAAGAGCAACCGGCTGACCGTCCTCGCCCCAAGCACCGGGGAAGACATCACCCCCGGCAAACTGAAGCTGAAGGGTGCCATGCTCGATATTTTGCCCGACGCCAGTGGCAACCTCATTCTGGTAGAGACGGAAGGATTCAACCTGATCGATCCGGCCACCAATGACCTTATCTGGAAAAAAAGCTACAAAATTGAAGCGCTGGAAGAAGTGATCCCCCACGCAAATGGCTTCATTGCGATCGGTAAAACCGAAAAGGAAAGCGAAATCCACTACACCGATAAGTCCGGCGACAAAATCTGGGGCACCAAGGTAAAAGGCTACGCCTACTTTGCGGTGCCAACCCCCAAGGGTGTGATGTACATCAGCACGGAACGCTCCAACATTTTGTCCTTCGCCGATGGCAAAGATGTTTGGGATAAAGACGTAAAATTCCGGTCGATCCCCGCAGTAGCTTACGACGAAAAAACGGACCAGGTTTTTCTCTTCGAAAACAAGACGGCATTCCGTTTCAGCTTTGCCGAAGGAAAAATCGAAGTCATTGGCGAAGCGCTGGAGCTGGCAGATGTAAAGCGCAGCACCCCGCTGGAAGCTGAAGCGCTCCCTGCTGGCTACTTTGTTTTCGACGACCAGCACCTCAGTTTGATTGACCGCTCTGGCAAGCTGGTTTACACCGCTTATTACAAGCCGATGGTAGTCGTCAACCTGATGAGTGTCGCACAATTTGGCCTGGCCGCTGCGGGCGTAGATCTGGACATTCAGGGTACCATGTCCAACATCGAAACGATGAAGGACATCTCCAACGGTGCTTACAAGACCGGACAATCCCAGTCTGGCAGCCGCGCTGAAACCAGGAAGGATTTTAGCATGGGCGTTGGCAACACCGAACTGATGAACGTCACCAGCACGCGTCTGTACAACAGCCTGCAAACGAAAGACTTCAAATTCCTGACGGCACAATCCGAAGATGGCACAAAAAAAGCCATCTACATGATTGAAAAAGCTACCGGTAAAATCCTCAAGGAAATTCCGCTGACGGACAAAGACCCGGGCTACGAGATCGACGAGGTCGACCAGCTTATTTTCGTCAATGAAAAGAACCGGACGGTGACAGCTTACAAGATGTAACTCAGTTGAAACCCGGTTTACCGAAAGCCCCCGTCATGTTTACCACGTGGCGGGGGCTTTTGTATTTGCGCGCTTCATTAGGGTGCAGCCCCGGTACACCGCGCCGGGGCCACGAACGGTTGCGCATCGCCCAGCCATTTAAACTGGCCGCAACGTAGCCTGTTTTCCGCTAAAATTAGTGTACCCCCGCCATCGTACCTTTGCATTTTAATCCTTCCCCCTGCATCCTGCGTCCGCGCCCCAAACCAGCAACATGATCAGCGTCCCCAAGCTCAAACACAGCGCCACCACCAATTTTTTCCTCATCGCCGGCCCCTGCGCCATCGAGGGCGAAGCCATCGCCATGGAGATCGCCGAGCGGGTAGGCGAGATTACCGATAAACTCGGCATTCCCTACATTTTTAAGGGCAGCTACCGCAAGGCTAACCGCAGCCGGGTGGACAGTTTTACCGGTATTGGCGACGAAAAAGCGCTCGAAATTCTCGCCAAAGTGGGCCAGCGATTTGACTTGCCAACTACCACCGACATCCACGCCGAGCCCGAAGCGGCGCTCGCCGCCCAGTACGTCGACGTGCTCCAGATCCCCGCTTTCCTCTGCCGCCAGACCGATTTGCTGATTGCCGCCGCCCAAACCGGCAAGGTGGTCAACATCAAAAAAGGGCAGTTCCTGAGCCCCGAGGCCATGGCTTTTGCCCGCCAAAAAGTGCTCGATAGCGGCAACGACCAGGTTTGGCTCACGGAGCGCGGCGTTACCTTCGGCTACACCGATCTGGTGGTCGATTTTCGCGGCATCCCCGTCATGCGCGCCATGGGCAGCCCAGTCATCATGGACTGCACGCACAGCCTCCAACAGCCCAACCAGACGACGGGCGTCACCGGCGGCAAGCCCGCACTGATCGAAACCATCGCCCGCGCCGCCATTGCCGTGGGGGCCGACGGCCTGTTCATGGAAACCCACCCCGACCCCGCCAGCGCGAAGTCCGACGCGGCTAATATGCTGCCCCTGGATCGCCTCGAAAGCATCCTCACCCGTCTCCTCCGCATCCGCGCCGCCATCCAGGATTAATGGGCGCGGCCGCAGGTGCTGTGGTTTGTCTTTTAATAGCTGGGGACGTGGGGAGGTATTTGCTTCCCCTGTGGGACTGGTGTTTGTTTGTGGGGGTGTTTAAAGTCTCTTAACCGTTATTGTTGACCTTATTTTTTGAGGGGAATGGTTGATTATTGGTTTGGGCAAACTCCTCTTGCGGGTGTTTGGTGTTAGCGGCTTCCGAAACTTTATTTTAAGAATTCGTTGGATTTAGCATCTCTCCAGTTTTCTATTTTTATTCTTTTTACTCTCTAAATGCTTTACATTATTTGTTACCATCGTCATGTTGTTGGCAACTGCGGTGCATCCGATAATTAAATCGAAGTCCGGAATCAGGTTTCCTTCTTTTCTCAGTCTTACTTTCTCCCGTGCGAAAGTATCAATTGCCGAAAACAATGGGAGCACCTCAAACAAATTTTCTATCTGATTGACTTCACTCAAATGTTTTTGAATTTTTTCACTATTATAGGCTCCGTACGTTAACTCTGCTATCGATATTTCGGAAACATAACAATTCTCAATTCCAACCCTGTCAATTTTTTCGGCGACATGATATTCGTCTTTCAGGAAGCTTATAAGCATGTCAGTATCTAATAAATATCTCATTTCAATCTAGGCTAATTTCTTTATCTGATATTGTTCTACTGCGGTAAATATCCGCTTCTAGATCATCACTTACATCATTCCATGACCCTTTTAAGTCATCAAAAAGTCGTCTTTTATCGATTTTTGTTTTTTTCAAGCTATTCTTAATATTTTCGGATAGTGCAGCCAGTAGCTCTAGCTTTAGCTCAGTGCTTAGCGGGTCAAACAATCTTAAGTACCTAGAGATCAATAAATTTTCCATCAGACCTGAATTTTTCGAGGAAACAAATTTATAGCCTTGGTAGTTCCCAAACAAGTTTTTCTCTTAGGTACCTTGGGCCAGGCGCATAGCGCACGGGACCAGAGGAGAGGTCTCACACCCCACTAATAATCTTTACTTCAAATCAGCCCCCCTCTAGGTCATCTCACTCCGGGGGAGTGGGATGACCTAGAGGGGTTCAAGGCTAAACTGAGTGCACGAAGTACTACGGAGTAAATTACTGCAGGCGTTACCAGTTACTTGGTCACCTCCACCCAGCTGCCCTTTACCGTTGATTTGATGTCGTTGGCGTACATCGCCTCGCTGACCTGCGAGGGCAGGTAATAGCGGCCCGGGTAGGTGGCGGTCATGCGGAGGGCAAAATTCTTCGATTGGCCGCGGCCGAGGTGGAAGAAAGTGTATACGCGGTCGTCGCGGATGTCGCGGTAGTCGTAGCTCGCTGCGTTCCCCGTGGCGGTGGCGTCGAGGCGTTCATTGCTTACTTCCCAGCCGGAAGGCAGCAAACTGCGCAGGGCCAGTTGGCGGTAATCCATGCCCAGGCTGCCCGGGTTACGAACGGTGTAGTTGGCGATGAACTCCGTCCCCGAGCGGAGGCGGCTGACGTCGACTTTGTTGCCGTTCTCATCGGTGTAGCTTACCGTCAAGACCAGGTTTTCGTTTACGGCCGTCTCCTCGCCGGGCAGGGGTACACCAGAGGTGATGACGGAAGCGTACAGCGTACCGGTGCCCGTGTTCTTCAGGGTAAAGCTGGCCGTTGGGGCGTCGGTGGGCAGTTCAATCTGGAAGACGCCGGTATTGGCCCCTACTGCCGTGCGGGCTCCGGTGGGCGAGGTAAAGTCTGCCGTCAGCTGGCTGCTTTGGGCAGCGTTCATCTTGCCGATGGAGAGGAAGGCGAAGGCGGCTTCCTGAGTGCTCAACCAGTTGCGCTGGCCAATGCGCTCGGCCAGGCGGAACACCTGCCGGGCGGCGCTGGCCTGGTCGTTACTGGCCAACTGGGCTTCCAGAATCATGGCCATGTCGCGGATGTCACTGCCGAAGGTATAGCCCAGTTCGCGGTAGGAGGCCACAGTAGGCTCAGCACCCTGCATGAGTTCGGTCGAGGCGTTTTTCTGTCCCAACAGCGCATAGGCAGCCGCCAACTGGTAGCGGGCGGCGGAAGGCAGCTGGGCGCTTTTCCCTTTCAGGCGATTCATCGCGCCTACTTCGGCTTTGCCCGCCAAGGCGAGGCTGTAGAGGCGGTAGGCTTGGTCGCGCTGCAACTGTGCGGAAGAGGCGTAGAAATTTTTATCGCTGTCTTGCCAGTCTCCGGCGGCTTTGCGTTGGAACTTGATGAGCTGGTTTTTCAGGTCGAAGGGAACGCTGTAGCCAGCCCGTTCGGCTTCGATCAGGAAGTGCAGCGCGTAGCTGGAGGCCCAAGGGTGCGCATCGCGGTTGCCCGGCCAGTAAGCCATTCCGCCGTTGCTCGTTTGGAATTTGCGCAGGGCGTCCAGTCCGGCGGCAATGTTGGTCTTACGGCTGGTCTCCTGGGCGGGCGTCAGCTTCGTCACCCGATCAAGGTACAACTGCGCGAAGGCGGGTGATACCGTCTGTTCAACGCAGCCGTAAGGATAACGCAACAGGTAACGGAGGTGTCGGTCGAGTTGCATAGCCGGCAGGGTGGACAGTTCCACCAGCGCCGTCCGGGTGCCTTCTACGCCGAAACGCTCGTAGGGGATGGTTTGGGTGGCACCGGCGGGGATGGCTACCGTGTTTGCCCGCGTAGTGCTTTCGTTGGGGTGACGGACGTCAATTTCGATTTCCTGGCTGGCGTTCTGGCCGTTGCCGCTGCCCTTGATGGAGAATTTGGCCACGCCCGCCTTTGATCCGACGGTGATGGGAAAGTAAGCCAGCTGGTCACCCACAGCGGAGAAACTCATGGACTTACTGCCGCTGCCGACGGAAACCAGGCCGCTGCTCTCGCTTACGTTTACCGTTACGTTGCGCACTTTGTCGTTCATGGCAAAGACGTTGACGGGCATTTCCACGGTCTCGCCAGGTCCGAGAACCCGTGGCAAGGTGGGCAACACCATCAGGGGTTGCACCACGGGCACGCGCTTGTCCGCACTGCCGTAAGCCCGCTCGGCGTTGGCTACCACCATTACCCGGACTGCACCGACATAATTGGGCAAGGTAACGGTGTGGCTGGCCGTCTTGCCAGCGGCAAGCTGGAAGGGGCCGAGGTGGCGCACTACGGGTTCAAAGCGGTTGGCCGATTGGTCTTCGGGGGATATTTCACCGCCGTCTCCACCAACGGCGAGTACTTTTCCGAATTCTCCGTTGATGCTGCCGATAACGTAGCGGTACAAATCGAAGGTTCGTACACTCAGTGCCTCCTTGGCAAAGAAGCGATCGTGCAGGTCGGGTGTCTCGAAACGGGTCAGACCCAGCAAACCTTCATCCACAATGGCCAGGGTGTAGGTCATCGCCTTTCCACCCGCTTCTTTAACTTCAACGGTGGCTTTTTCCAAGGGAGCCCAAGTGTCTTTTACACTCAGGGTAGGTTGTAAGACGGTGGCGGGGTTGGTAACTTCAATGGGGATGACGCCGTAGAGCCGCACGGGGCGGTCGTTGGTCGTTTGGGCGTAGGGCTGGAGCATGGTCACGTTGGCGTACACCGTAGGGACCATTTTCTCATCGGCCTTGAAGCTGATCTTGGTTTGTCCCGCTGCGGCGTCTACCCAAAACTGCTGGAGGGTACCCGCTCCGGATTCGAGGCTGACCAGAATGCTGCCGCCGGCGCTGGAAGGCAGCGTGAGGTTGATCTGCTCGCCGATGGAAACCGTCTCTTTTTCTGCCTTGAGCCGGACCAGCGAGGCCGACTCGCGGTCGTCCGACTGCTGCTGGTACCCTCCGTAGAAGTAGGAGCCGGAGCAGTGCCCGTCGCCGTCACAAACCCGCAGCAGGTAGCGGCCCCAGTCGCTCACCTGAATGCCGACTTTGGCAGACCCATCCCCGCCGGTAGTGGCGGTGTAGGTGGAAACCGCCTCCGTGTGCTGGCTGCCGTTGAAGCGGGCAACGTTGTCGTTGTTGTCTTGCCACCAGTAGCGCCAGTCTACTTTGTACACGCCAACGGTCAGTTTTCTGCCGCTGACGCCTTCGCCTTTGGTGTCCACGGCAGCCAGTTGAATGGTGGTTTCTCCCTCCCGGCTTACACTTTTGCCGCCCCATTCATCGGTGGGAATCCGGACCCCGGCGTAGACCAGGTAGGGGTCGTAGGGGACGCGCTGGTTATCGATGCTGAAGTTGCCGCCCGGTTCAAATACCTTAGTGCTCAGGCCGGCGAAAAGCGGACCGGGCATGGCGGAGCCCGTTGCGGGCAATTGAACCTGCGCCTGGCCAGCCGCGTCGAGCGTCCCATCAAAAATGCGCTGGGGTTCCGGCGAGTCCAGGGCCCGGGCAGGGTCCTGGAAATCAAAGCCCGTCCACTTCGCAAATTCTGCGTTTCGTTTGCTGATGTTCATTTCCACGGTCGCCTTCAGGTTGGCCGCCGGGGCCCCGTAGAGCCACTTGCTGACCAGCGTCGCACTGCGGGAATCTGGCCGTAAGCCGCTGGCGGGCAGGTTGAGGTCGATGGAAAGCCGGTTGGGCTTAACGGTTTCGATCATGAGATTCTGGCGGTAGGTTTGTCCGCCCGCCTCAACGGTGGCCGACCAGTTGCCGGTACCATCGCCGGAGCCAGTAGCAAAGTTGAGGGCGTAAAGTCCTTTTCCGAAGGCGGGCCGCACGGTACGGCGCTCCACTACCCTACTCTGGGCGTCGGTAAGGGTAAATTCAATGGGGTAATTGGCGGGCAGGCGCTTTTCCCGGTCTTCCAACACGAAGTGCAGGTACACCGAATCGCCGGGCCGCCACACGCCCCGTTCTGCGTAAAAGGCTCCTTTGATGCCACCGGCACCGCTGACGCCGCTGATGTCAAAACGGCTCAACGAGAGGCCATCGCTTTCGGAGAGGTTCAAATAGGCTACGTCTTCACCCAAAGTGGCCATTACGATGGCGGGGGCTTCTTCCGTCGTCATTGTAATGATTCCTTCGCCGTTGGTGGTTCCGGTGAATAGTTCTTGCTGTTGGAAGCTGTAGGCTTTTACCGTTGCGCCAGACCGTGGCTTGCCGGTAATCAGGTCCGTCGCGATGACGATCGTAGAGCGATCGGGGTTCCGCTTGGCAATGAGACCGAGGTTGGAGGAGACGACGTTTTGGATGACGAAGCGGCTGCGACCGTAGTAGGCTGGCTTGCAGGGGTCCTCCTCGTCTTGCCAGTTGAAGTCGTCGTAGTAGCCGTAGATGCCGTAGTAGTCGCCCATCCGGCTGTTCAGTTCCTCGAAGCCCAGGGTGAAGGTTTCTTCGTTTTTCGTCGCGTCCAGAGGCTGAAGACCAAAGTCTGCCGCCGCAATGCCACAACCGGCCTCGGCGTCTTCGATGCCAAACCCGAGGCGTACCTGGTAGATGGCGCTGGCGTTCCCCTGGATGTATTTACCGAGGTCGATGGCGTAGCGGGCCCAGCGGTCTCCGTCTACTGCACCACTCAGGCTGCTGAGTTCGATTTTTTCTTGCACCACCAACTTGCCCACGCGGCGCAGCGACCAGTCGTCGGCAGCATCGCCCAGGGAGTAGTCTTGCAGGTACTGCTGCACGTTGTTGGGGTAAATTTCTACGAGTTCCAGGCGCACCGCACTGAGCCCCACGGCCTCGAAGGGAAAAAGTCGTTGGCCCTGGTGGGGCAAAATTGCGCCATTGCCGACGGTCCGCAGCGCGGGGGCGGTGCGGCCCAGGTTGACGTTCCAGCTCGTCGGGCGGCCCAGGCGCGAGCCCGCCGCGTTTTGGATGCCATCGAGCAGGTTGACGGTAATTTCGCCGAGGTTGTTTTCCTGGGGGTATATCCGCAGGAGGTTTCCGTCCACTTTGGTGGTGAATTTCGATCCCGTACTGATGTTTACCAGGCCGTTGAAGTCTTGCTTAGCGTTCAAAACATCGCTGAACCGGACGAGCATAGTCCCATTGGCTTTGTCTTCGGGCACGAGGCTTTCTACCCGGAAATCGTCGTCTGCGGGGATGGCCACACTTAATTCGCCGGAGGTAGACGCAAAGCCGCTGCGGTCTCCGTCGTAAGTAATCACAACTGCGGCAGGGTCTTTACCACGGTTGGGGCCCGCAACGGTGTATGAAAAGTGGCGCTCGTCCGTACCCGGCGTAACTGTTACGTCGAGGGCGCGGCCACCCTGGCTGGCTTGGAGCATCTGATCGATTTCTTCGGTTGTGGCCGCGTCGTTCGTCACCACCCGGCCCTGAACGACCAGTTCCGTCGGTTGATCGGCCGGGAGATAGATGCCATCGGTAAGCACTTCCGCACGGCGCTCGGGGGTGCTGAAGCTGAATTGGTACTTGCTCTTTTCGCCGGGCACGCTCACCGCAACGGTGTAGGTCTGGCCCGCTGCCCAGGCAGTTTCCGGCTGGAAACTGAGGCTGGTGCCCTGCAAAGTGGCCGTCCCCGCAACTTTAGGGCTGACGGTGATGAGCCCCTCGGCCGTACCTTCAGGGACCGAAGTGTACTGTACGTAAACGGGTTCCATCCGCCCGATGACGCCCACCGTGTGGGCCTGAAGACCCGCTGGCATTGCTTGTACACTGATGGCCTGGCCATTATCCCCCTGCCCGGAGTTACAGCGGTACAAAGCAGCGGAAGTTAGTACGAAAAGGAGAATAAGTGGGGCAATTCTGGAAGACATCATAGTGGATATGGGTTTGCAAGACAACAAAAAGCGGGTGGTTCGCTTACCTAGTGAACAGAACGCCGAGGTCTTGCTTTATGTCGCACAAATTCGCACTATTTCCCCTACAGTTGGTTGTTTTCCCCGGGGAAAATCTAAATCTCCACATTTTTGAGCCCCGCTACCGGCAATTGGTGGAAGATGCGGAACAAGAAGGCATTACCTGGTTGATTCCCACGGTGATCGACGGCAATATCCAGCCCATGACCACCGAAGTCTCCCTCCAAATTGTTGCCCACCGCTATCCGGGAGGGGAAAGCGACGTCAGAACCATCGGACAAAACGTTTTTCAACTCCTAGACTTCTGGGAACGCCACCCTGGCAAACTCTACCCCGGCGGCGTCGCTAAGCGCATGGACATTGACTTCAACGAAGACCCCGCGCTCAACCAACTCATCGTTGGCCTGACGGAGGACATCTTCCGCCTGCTCCACATCGAAAAACCCATCAAATCCGTGGAAGATGGCTTTCGCACGTACGACGTGGGCCACTACGTAGGCCTCACCCTCCGCCAGGAATACCACCTCCTTACTTTGCTCGATGCAACGGCCCGCCAGGAATACCTGCTAGCTCACCTCCGGGGCATCCAACCCCAGGCCGATCAAAACAGCAACATCAAACGGCGCGCCGAACTCAACGGCCATTTTCAACACCTTCGCCCACCGCGCTGGTAAGCGCACGTGAGGCTATAAGAAGCAGGCCTAGCCCTCCAGGGCAGCCCGCACGGCCGCCGCGATTTCCTCCATTCGCTCGGGGCTAACCTCGATGGAACGCCCCAAATGGAAATCCTGCTCCGACCGCACAGGGATCAGGTGTACGTGGGTGTGGGGAACCTCCAGCCCGAGTACCGCCACCGCAATCCTTTTGCAGTCGATCACCTGTTTGAGGGCCTGGGCGACCCGCTTGGAGAAAAGGGTGAGTCCAGCCAGCTCATCATCCGTCAGGTCGAAATAGTAATCTACCTCACGCTTGATGATGCACAGCGTATGCCCTTCTACCGTAGGACGGACGTCGAGAAACGACAAAAATTGGTCGGTTTCAGCAATTTTGTAGCTGGGGATCTCCCCCTCCACGATGCGGGTGAAAATGGTGGCCATAGCGAATGGGGCGTTATTGAGCGCTGGGCGGGAAGCAGCGGGAGGCGCCTGGGCTAAACGGTGATGTTGATAATCTCAAATTTGATGACCCCGTTAGGCGTGGAGACCTCGGCAATGTCCCCTACTGCCTTACCCAACAGCCCTTGGCCCATGGGGCTGCTGACGGAGATCTTTTTCTCTTTCAGGTCGGCCTCAGACTCTGCGACAAGGTGGTAGGTGATCTCTTTGTTGACCTTCACATTCTTGATGGTCACTTTGCTCATCACCGTGACGTGGCTGGTATCCAACTGAGAAGCGTCGAGCACCCGGGCGTTGGCCATCACTTTCTCCATCTCGTTGATCTTCATTTCCAGCAGTCCCTGGGCATCTTTGGCCGCGTCGTACTCGGCATTTTCCGAAAGATCTCCCTTTTCGCGGGCCTCGGCAATGGCGGCAGCTACATTGGCCCGCCCGGTGGACTTTAGTTCATCCAATTCAGCTCGCAGTTTATCGTAACCTTCCTGCGTCAGGTAGTGGGTGGTTGACATACTTTTTGCTTTTGCAAGGATAAAGACAACACAAACTTCCTACCGGACCCCGGCAGGAAGCAGAATGACTTACCCCAAAATGATAAAATGGCGCGGCGGCCAGCTTTGGCTGGGCTTCACCCGCACCGATGGTGATAAAAACAGAGACGTTCCTACCGTGGAGGTAAGAACGTCTCAAATAATTTCTTGGTTTCAAAGATAGGGAAATTTTACCGTACCCACACTGGCCTACGGTTAAAACTTCACCAACCTTTCGAGGCATTCGCCCTCCAACTTAGATCGCAACGCTGAGCCCGATGTTGTGGGTACCGTTGAAGATGCGGGTGTTGCGCCAGGCGTAGTCGATGCTGAAAAACTTATCGCGCTGACCACGTACCACTGGAACGCGAATGCTGGCACCAGCGCTCAGTCCGTCGTACAGCGGCACTTCGGTCAGGACGTCGGTTTCCAGGTCAGTACGGTAGCCTACGCGGGCGATGAATTGCTCGCGGAAGGCGTATTCCAGGCCAGCGCCAACCTGGTCGCGGCTGAAGGAGTTGGCCGTAAAGTTAGCCACCAGGGTTACCCGTTGGTTCTCGATGCCGGAGAGGAAGTCGTAGGCAACCCCGATGTTGAGCATAGAGGGCATTTCGAAGCCGGCGGCGCGCTGGCTGAAAAGCAGTTCATAATCGGTGGAAGGATCGGGGTTGGGGGCAAACGTAGCCAGCCCCTGTCCGCCGTAAGCCATCCGGGAACCTACGTTGCGCAGGCTGAGTCCGAATTTAAACTCGTCGTTTTCCCCCGTTATGTATTGTACACCGGCATCAATGGCAATGCCAAAAGCGCTCACATCGCTGGTGCCTTCGCTCACGCCCCGCAGGGTTACGCCCACCGAGACGGCCTCTTCGAAGGTGTGGCTATAAGTAAGGCCGATGTTGATGAAGCTCAGGCTCAGCAGTGCGCCCGTTCCTTCTGGCTGGTTGGTGGTGGTGACTGGGACATCACCGAAGTCGAGGCTGTGGAGGCTCAACCCAATAGCGCCTCCCTTGCCGTTGGCGCTGCCCACCCCAATGGCCTGCATCGAGATGCCGGTACCCTGGAGGTAATTGGCGTAGCCCAGCATGATGTTCGTGCCCGTCATCCGGGAAAGCCCGGCGGGGTTGATGCGCATGGACTCCACGCCGAAAACGTTGGCGGTATTGAGCGAGTGCAGGCCGGCGGATGGTGCCCAGGGGTTCATCAGCAATTGGGCGGCACCTGCTTCCCCTTGCCGGTCGGGGTTACCGGCAAAGGCGGTTCCGGCGGCAAAAGCCAGAACAAGAAGGAGTAGGTAGATTTTTTTCATACTAAACTACTAGTGAGTTGTGGTCTTCCTTCCAGCGAGGGAAGGAAAAGAATTTATTTATCACCTCTTTTTGCGCGGCCGCAGGTGCAATGGGAAGTGGTCTTCCTTTGCCCGACCTCCATTGGTCGGGTCCGTTCCTTGCACCTGCGGCCGCGCCCTGTTTCTTTTGGTAAAGAGCAAGGGGAGGCGTTAAGCTGATTTAGAGGCCCGAGGGGTCAAACTGCCGTTGAACTCCGAAGAATTTCAGCGTCCGCTCCCCAAGCCCCGGTGCGGCGACGTGGATCAGGTAGACCCCACTGGCCACGGGGATGCCCCGGTAGTTGCGCAAATCCCACTCGAGGGCGGGTGTAATCTGCCGAGATTTCACAAAGCGACCTTCGCCTGGCGTGGGTCTAGCGACCTCATCACGATCGTACTTCCGGATGAATTTGCCGTCCAGGCTGTAGATGGTCACCGTAGCCCGCGCGGGCAGGTTGGTAATCTTTACGTTGGTCTCAAATTGGTCATCCTCGTAGATGCTGTAAGCGTAGTAGGGGTTAGGAACTACGTTGATCATTTCCAGAGCCCGTGCTACTTCTGTCTCATCTAGATTGGTGTTCGCCGCCTTACCGTCAATGCTGAAGCGGTAGGTGGGGTAACCATTGCTGTCTTCCGTTCCTTCGGCGTAGCCGTACTTATTGTTTACGCGCAGTTTGATGCGGGCCTCGTTGGGGATGAGACCATCGGCGTAAGAAAGCAATGAAGTACCGGGCAACAGGACGGGGAAACCAGCCCAGGTGATGGCCTCAATGCCAAGGCGCTTGCGGGTAACGGCTCGGGTGCCGTCGAAACGGCCCAGGAGGTACTCGCCACCATCGTAAGGGCGGTTGGTGACGTAGAAGAAATGCTGCCCGCCCGTGACGAAGTCAGCCAGGCTAAGACCGCTCCCCGCAATGGGGTCGATGATTACGCTGGAAGGGTTCCAGATCATGTCGCGCCCGTTGTCTTGTAACTCGAAGTTGTCGGGGCCCACCGTGCGTCCGTCGTAGATTGTATTTTCGCCCCAGAAAATTTCCAGGCGCTGGCCGGTTTCCACGTCCACGGCGTAGCCAGGGAAGTAAGCCAGGCCAGTAGCGAGGTCGGGGTCAACGCTGCCGTCAACGGGTACGGGTAGTCCATCCGGGCCAGCCTCTTTCGTCACACTCCGCGCGGGACGGGAGTCGAACATTCGGGCACCGCCTTCGGTCGTCAGGGCCTCTCCAGCAACCACTTCGCCGGCCTGGTAGTGGCTGGCCGTTTCGATAACCACACAACGGGACCACAGGTCTTTGTTGGGGGTCAAGACGATGTCGACGTTATTCAGGTTGGCCAGGGACAGTCCGTTGGCCGCCGAAGTCAGGGAGTTTGCCGCCGAAAGCCACACCGGAGAAATGTAAGGAATGGTATTTTCCTTGGGCAGCCAATCCATCAATTTGAAGGGGTAAATGCCGGGGAAAAGGTTACTGTAGCGCTGGTTGGGGTCCTCCTCGGAAAAACGGGCGAAGTTCTCGGTAGACACGTAATCAAACAAGGCCTGGTCCAGCTGGGCTATTCCGATTCCGGGGGAGAAGTTGTCGGGGATGAATCCGAGCCAAGGGTTTTCGGGGTCGGCGTAAGTGATGGATCCACCGATGGCACCATTGTCTCCGAGGGGTTCCTCCCCAGGTTCGGGGGCATCACCGAGAAGAACGGAGAACCCGAATTCTCCAATGACTTGCTCGTTAACATCAGCGATGGGTCGCTTACTGATAATGGTAGGCACAGAACAACCGTCAAGGCAACGGAGCATCCACCTGACAGTATCATCCAGGCGAGTATTGGCCATGTTTTCATCGAAGAAGGTAAGCTCGTATTCGCCGTCGACAACATCTAGCGGGTTGGCTACGAAAACCTCAATCGGTCCCGCCCCAATTTTGTAAGTGAGCTCGGGCGTCTGGGTTTCGCCTGCTGCGAAATCACTTTCTACCTTTTCGGCAGTGGCATCGTCTAAGTCCAGGAAATTCCCATTGTTCCCGGTTCCGGAGAGGCGGGTAATAACTGCTCCATCGCCATAATTAGCGGACAAGGTGCGGTCGAGAATTGGCCGAGGAATGGCTAGATAGTAATCATTACCCTGTTCGCCAATATTTCGGCTGGACGGCAAGTATTGCCGTGGCTGCCCGGGGTTGTCTTGATCAAAAGGATCGTACTCTTTGTAGTTGTTGTAACCGTATGCTATAATCACGAAGTAGTAGCGACGGTGGTTGATCAGGCGCGTCTCTCCGCCGCTGGCGAAAGCATCTTGGGTAATGCTGATACTGCGCCGAATGCCCGTATTAGCACCCTCTACGCGAAGGGAAGGTACCAAAAAAGGGGTAATAAGAGGGTTATTCTCCCCCTCCACTGCATTCCAATTAAAAACTTTAGTCACCCCATTTTTCAGGTCATACTGTGCGATTTCCCGCGCTTGGCTGGGGTCATCGGGATCAAGGATAGCGCTAGGGCCGGATAATTGGAATATGCGGTATCCTTCGAAACGGTAGAGACTATCGAAGCCTGAAGGAATTCCCAGACCTGGCTCAAAGTACTTTTCTTCAAAATTATTGCTAGCAGGGCCATTGCTCCATAGCAGGATGATTTCGCGGTCCAACTCAATCAAATCGACGTCTGGCGCATCGGGGCCCTCTAGGAGGTCAAAACAGTTATTGAAGAGGCTCTGGGCCAAGTCATCGGCCTGTTGCAAGCGCTGGATGGAGGGGTTGGGGTGGGTTTGGTCGGGTACCCACACTACGCCAATGATGAGCTCGTTGACGGCTCCGGGGGTAAGCGTGAAGGGACCGGAAGCCTGCAGGGTACGGCGGTCACCGAAGGGCAAGTCGGCCGTTGCCATCGACCAACCGGCAGCATTATCCGGTGCGTCAGAGAAAGCGTAGCGGGTTTCTACGCCACCGGGGATGTCGTATCCATTTCCAGAGTTGTACAATGGGGAACCATCCCTCCAAATGCCTTGGAGGTAATTGTAGTATTCTTCGGCGGTGTTGGGGTCAGTAGTAGCGGGCGGTGGTCCACCCACGCCTGCATTGTTGATGTAGATGAAAGAGCTCATGCCCAGTTCTTCTTCTCCAATGGGGTTGCCATCGTCGTCGAAAATGGGTGCCCGCGGGCCGCGGAAGTAGTCTACGCCAAGAATGGGAATTTCGTCGCAGTAGGTATTAATCCCCTGTTCACAGGTACAGCCGTTGGAGCCGTCCAGTTCGTCCTCATTGTAGACGTAAGCGAGGGAGCGCGACGTATCGCTACCTACGTAGTCATCGCGGAAACAGCCCAGATCGGGGTCGACCCACATGGCGAAGTAAGTATCTAAAATGTCTTCCTGCGCCCGGTTGATCAACTTGTAGCGCTGGAAGGTCATGCTGTTGATGTCGTCCGAAGTGCTGTAAGCGAAGGCCTGTACCTGGATTTCCATCTGGATTTGCAGGGGCGTGCCAGACTGTCGGTGGGTATTGCCCGCATCGTTGTAAATCCAAAAGGTCATCTCTTCCGGAAACTGGGGCGTTTCGCTACAGCCCCGGATCTCGATGATGGGGTAATCGCCCAGGGTCGGGTCATAGATACCGTCCAGATCCTCGTCCCAGAAGCCCGCCAAGCCCTGGAAGGTATTAGGCAGCTCAAAACCGTTTACGTCAAAGAAGTAGGGGTTGCCCGTAGAGGGCCAGCCCAAGACATCCGCAGGAATCTGGCTGAGGTCCAGCGGCAAAGTATTGCTTTCGAGCGCTATTTGGTAAGCTGCCCGTACCTCGCGGATACTCTGGCCTTTCACGACGAAGAAGCGGTCCCAACGCGCGCAAGTGTCCCGGGAAATGGTTCCCTCGTCCGTCAACGGACCGGGGTAGTAGTCAAAGTTTCCAGTGCTGCGACCGTAATCCTGCGCGGCAACTTTCAACCCGCCCCCTGGGTCGCGACCGCCGAGCCATACTGCACCGGCGAAGATGGAACTCACCTCTGGGACACCCGGAGGCGGTTTAGGTACGACGTAGCGGCCATTGGAGCCGTCCCACCATACGTCGCCTCCCGTCGTTAAACGGGCCCGGACGTTGTTGATCTCCATGTCAATCTGGGCCACCGCGTTGTCGCAATTGGACCGCAATTGAATCCGTTCCTGCTCGGAACGGTTGGCCGGCCGGTTGTTCCCCGGCCCGATGTGCGCCTGCACTACCAGCGGGGCCGTGAAGCCAGCCAGCAGCAGTAGTGAAAGAATAAGCTGCTTAATGCGCATAACTTGATTTTTTATAATTGAGGCGGGGAAGTTTAGAGGCTGAAGATGGCACCGACGAACATGCGCCGCGGGAGGGTAAAGAAGTCGGGGTTCAAAACCCGCTGCTGGTACGTTGCCAGGTAGCTTTCTACTGGACGGGTCCCTCCCTCCAGGCTTCGGATCTGATCTAATCCGAAGATGGATTGGAGGAAGCCGGGATCCGTGGGCGAACCCGTGGCCGAGTAAACGTTGAGCACATTCCGGCGGTCGAGGATATTACTGACCCGGAAGTAAATGTTCACTTGGGAGTTCTGCCCGAAGGTGATGTCTTTGCTTACCTGCCCATTAAGTGTAAGGGTAAGCGGCTGACGCGAACCGTTGATGGCTCCTCTGGTTCCCGATCCTCCAAATTCCTCCGGAAGGAATGTCGCGGTGTAAGGACGGCCAGTAACTGCGGACGACTGTAAATTGATGCCCGCATTATGCAAGAATTTGGGCGCGCTACTGCGGCTGTCCAGGCGGTAGTCCAATACCAAATTAAAACGGTGGCGCTCATCAAAGTCCAAGGGGAACAAGGTCCGCAGGTTACCCCGGTTACCCAGTCCCCTCTGACTGGTAGCGTTTGAACCCGTACCATCGGCAAACTGCAGCGTGTAGTTGGCGTTGATGGTGAAGTTGGCCGTCCGACGCAGGTCGTAGGTTAAGGCAAAACCCTTTACCGTACCAAAGTCTTGGTTGTCAAAAGTCGTGTATTGCTGCACCAGCGGTACGGGGAAATAGGTCCGCAGCTGAATCATGTCCCGCATCTCCCGGTAGTAGGCTTCAAGCGTCAGCGCTGAAGTGTTGGATAGGCGGGTTTTGAAACCTACCTTATAGTCTACCGTGCGCTCGGGCCGTAAAGCGGAGTTGCTAAACGTTCTTGATCCCGCATTTTCTACAAAGAAAAAGTAGTCCAGAGGCGTGGCAATCGATCCACTGGGGGGCCGCTGTACCAACACATCGTAATGGGCAAAGAAGTTGGCGTCGTCAGAAATGGGGAAGGAGAAAGCCAAACGGGGAAGTACGTTGAACTGTACTTCGTAATCCTTAAAGGAATCATCCACCGTAAATTCATCTGACTTGATGAAGTTGGCCCCCAAGTTATTCACCAATGGGTTGGCGTACTTTGGAAAAACCAGGCCAGACCGAATACCGTCAATTTCCTGCGGGCCGTTGGTGGGCGAACCATCGGGCAGGAACCAAGCGTCCCCACTGCGGTAAGCCTGCACTTCTGTACCATTTTCCTCAGAGGTGTAAACTGCGTAATCGGCCCCAATGTTACCGGGTTGGGTTCCCCCAAAGTTGGAGTGAAAATCGTCAGCACCAATGATTTCGTAGAGGCTGTAGGGATCTTTCAATACCTTAGTATTCGCATCAAAGCGTTCTACCCGAAGGCCGAGTCGGAAGATCATCTTGTTGATCGTGAACTTATCTTGGATGTAAGCGGCTGCGTAGATGGGGCGGTTCGGAGCCACATTGAATGCACGCTCTCCCGTATTGGGATCAAGGGTGAAGAAGTCATCAAAAGAGCCGTTGAACTCATTGCCCAAGTAGTCATATCCGTAGTAGTTCAATAAATTATTGAAGGTAAGCTCCCTTGCGCTGAACAGGTCAAGGCTAAGCTGGCTGGGGTCCAATCCATCAATGTTAACGTGCTGATCAAGGGGTACACCTAGCCGTTCCCGGATCGAACGGTAAAACTGGCCATCAATATTGTCTACGGTAGGGGCAAGTACTGCCACCGTGCGAACGTCCTCACCCAACAGAAGGGCCACCGAATCAACTACACGGTTAGTCTCCGCAACCGAAGGTATATGACGGTTGACCAATTGCCGACCCACAGTCCATAAAGCACGGGGGTTGAGGCTGTAGGCACGGTCCGTCCGCTGTTCGTACCAAACCCCCAGTTGGATGCTGTGCCGGCTTTTGTCGGAGCTACCTGGCACGATCTCAAAAGAGGCGTTGGCCTGGAAGGTGTAAAGATCGTTGTCCGTTTTCTGGTACAGGTTGTAAACAGTACCCACGTTGCTGTTGAAGCCCCATTGATCCGTAAACAGCGTCTGGGTGCGGCCATTTATGGTTGCAAATCCACCATCCAGCGTTGGACCTTGGGTACCCCCACCAGATAATGCAGAAACATCGCTATTGAATATTTCGTCTGCTCCATAACCAAAGAAGTTGTTGTAATTGGTCAACACCGGGTTACTGGAAGTGGAAGGATCATAACTACGCAACACTTCCCGGTAGTCCGAGTGGAAAGTGACGATTTCCAATGGGTTAGCCGTATCTGGCCGGATTCCGTAAATGGGAATGTAGTCAATATCAAAGGTCCCGACGTGGCCGTAGTCAAAGAAGTTTTCCCCGTGCCGTGGATCAGCAACACTGGAAGTACGGTTTTCTACGGTAAACTGGAGATTGTAGCTGGCGTTTTGTAATACGCTGCTTTTGCCACTGCCACCATCGGCTACGCCATTGCCGCCCAAACGGTGCCGCAGGCGCACGTTGCCCCGGTAGTTTTGACTGAAAGCCGTGGGGTTATTCTGCGCGTTTAGCAAACGCCAATTGCCCGCACCGTTTTCTCCGGGAGTAAACTGGTTAGAATTGTCACCGTAGGCACCAGTCACCGTAACGTCAATAGCGTCACTCAAACGGGCGGTTATGTTGCCGTTCAGGTTCAAGGTAGAGGCTTCCTCAAACGGACGTGTCTTCAAACTATTTGCGTCCGCGCTCGTCAGGAAGTCAGCTGCCACCAAGTTGCGTCCTCCACGACGAATGACTGGGTTTTCCTCCAAGGCTGCTATGACATCATCCTTGGCCCGGAAAATGGGTACTGCACTCGGATCATCGTCTTCCTGGTACGTGTAGCGCGCTGAAAGGCGGTAACCCAAAACCGCATCCTTCTTCTTGTTGCGCAGCAGCGGTCCGGTGAAAGAGACACCCACCAGGCTGTTGCCGTAGGCGTCCAAACCTTCGCTGGTTTCCGCTTCGGCATTAACGCGAAACTGGTCGCTGAAGCCTTTCGTAGTAATGGAGATGATGCCCCCGGTTACGTCGCCGTAGCGCGCTTCCAAACCACCGGTAACCACCTGCAACTGTTCGATTTCTGAATCGGGGATACTCACGGCAGACACCCGTACACCGTCCACGTAGTAGTCGGTAGCGTTGGAGCGCGAACCCCGGATGTTGATCGCACCACCCTCGTCGGCCGAACTCGCACCCGCCGTGATCGAAGCGATCTGGTTGATGTTCCGCGTCGGCAGGTTCCGGATTTGCTCCGAAGTCACCGTCTGGCCAGAAGTGGTGTTGTCTTGCTCGATCAAGGGAACCTTGAAGTCAGTTACAACCACCACGTCAAGTGCAATACCCCCATTGGAGGACATTTCGACGTTGGCGAAGTTGGTCTGCCCCGCCTTAACAGGAATGGCGGTCAACTTGGTGGGTGGGTAGCCGGTGTAGTCCACCTGCAAATCGTACGTACCCGGGTCGATGTTGGAAAAATAGTAGTTTCCATCGAGGTCCGTCGTCGTCCCTTGGTAAAACGCTCCATTTTTGTAAACCTGCACCGTAGCAAAGGGTAGCGGGTCCTTGTCGTTATCGATGTCAACGACCTTACCAGAAAGCGCAGTCTGGGCGTAAATGCTAAAGGCCGCGAAGAGGAGTAAGGCGAGGAGTAGAGTTCTTTTCATACCTAGTGAGTTTGTCGTAATTCGCGTGGAGTACAGGTAGACTTCAGTCGCAAAAATGCCCCAATGCCAGCACTTATTCTCATCGGATGACGGTAGCGACCGTCAGCCGACAAAACTACCAAGGACTGGCCAGGGCCGGCAAAAGTAAGGAATTCGCCGGGATCTGCTCCAGACAGCCCGCATTTGTCTCGACAACTACAAAGTTTTTTAGTCTTCGGTGGCTACCAGACCGTGGGCGCGGCCGCAGGTGCCAGGTTTTGCCTGGGAAGCAGGGAAAGGCCAGGAGCGGCACGGGCAAAATGCGAGAGGATTTTTATAGGCTCAACGAACAAGGCCCTACCGCCCCCCTGTTGTAGTTAGCGTAGCTGCCCAATTGGATTTGTCCTTTAGGCAGAAGTTACTTTAACCCAAACCGGCGCACTGTTGCGCCACCAAAACCAGTTTTACCATGAGTGCGAATAAAGATGTTATCAACAGCCTTAACAAATTGATCACCACCCTCTACGACGGCGAAAACGGCTACCGCGAAGCTGCCGAAGACGTAAGCAACACGGCCCTGGCCTCCCGTTTCCGGACCCTGAGCCAGCAACGTCATGACTTCGGCCACGAACTCAAGCCTTTCATCAACCGGATGGGCGGTGAACCTACTAAAGGCGGCAGTACCGCTGCGGCTTTGCACCGGACCTGGATCGACCTCAAAGCTGCCGTTGCCGGCAATGACGAGGCCGCCGTCTTGAACGAGTGCGTCCGCGGCGAAGAAAGTGCCGTAGAGACCTACCAGGAAGTCCTGCTCCACGAAGCCCTGCCCGCCGATGCCCGCGAAGTCGTAAAGCGGCAGATGGACAAGATCGTGACTTCCCTCGGTGAAGTGCGCCACCTTGCATCCGCCTACGAACACAAAGTGTAAGGCGCGAGACGAAAAAGGGATAGACCCTTCTGACCCGAAAGCTGCATGGTCCCCCCTCGGCCATGCATGGCCCTCCGAAACTTAATGTTTCGGGGGGCTCTTTTTTTTGTGATTGACACCTTTTTTGCCGGGGCGTTAGGTTATCGCGGGCTGGGCAGCTACCTTGGGGGGAAGATTAGTTTACCATTTCGTACCGGTCATGCAACGTCGTCACTTCCTCCGCAACTCCGCCCTTTTCACTGCCATGCTGGCCGCCGGACAAAGCCGGGCCTTCGCCGCCTGGAAAAGTAGCGCACAAAAACGCATTGCCCTGGTCGGCACGGGCATCCGGGGAACAACCCTGTGGGGAAAAAATCTGGTCGATAACTATGGTCCCCAGGTGCGCTTCGTGGGCCTGTGCGATACCAACGTCGGCCGCCTGACCACCGCCCTTGGGTACACGGGGGCCCGCTGCCCCACTTTCACGGACTTCGACGAGATGCTGCGCAGGACCGTCCCCGAATGGGTCATCGTAACTACGGTCGATAATACCCACCACGAGTTCATCATCAAGGCGATGGAAGCCGGGGCCAACGTCATCACTGAAAAGCCCCTCACCACCACGGCGGCCAACTGCCAGGCGATCCTGGATGCCCAGCGTCGCACGGGCCGCGAAGTCCTGATCACCTTCAACTACCGTCACCAACCCCACGCCACGGCCATCAAACAGTTGTTGAACGACGAACGCGTTGGCCCGGTAACCAGCGTCGATTTCAACTGGTACCTCAACGTGTACCACGGGGCCAGCTACTTCCGCCGCTGGCACGCCTACACGGAAAAGTCCGGCTCCCTCTGGGTACACAAGGCCACCCATCACTTCGATCTGCTCAACTGGTGGATCGGCGCCGACCCCGTGGAAGTGATGGCCTACGGCGCCCAGGAACACTACGGCAAAAACGGCCCCTTCCGCAGCACCAACTGCCGCCCCTGCCCCCACAAGCGGGAATGCCCCTACTACTGGGACATCACCAAGGACAGTTTCGCTACCCGCCTCTACGCCAACAACGAAAAGTACGACGGTTACCTCCGCGACGCCTGCGTGTTCCGCGAAGACATCGACATTTGGGATAAGATGAGCGCTCAGATCAAGTACGACAACGGCGTGTTGGTCAATTATTCCCTCACCACTTACTCCCCTTACGAAGGCTGGCGCATTGCCTTCAACGGAGAACGGGGCCGGATAGACTCCTGGGAAGACATCCCCTACCAGCCGGGGAAGTTCAGCCCGACCGAGCAGGCAGCGCTCCACGCCGCCGAAATGTCCACCGCGAAGGAAGACACCCCTACCGACTACCACGAGATCGTTGTTTCGGAAAACTTTAAGCCCGGCTTTGAATCCATCAAAGTCCCCCAGTCGCGTGGCGGACACGGTGGCGGAGACCAACGGATGCTCGATTATCTTTTCGTCAACCCCGGAGCCGACGACCCACTCGGACACATGGCCGGGACGCGCGACGGTGCCCTTTCCATCCTGGTGGGCATTGCCGCCCGACAGTCCATTGCCGAAAACCGCCCGATTCGCCTCGATTCCCTGGTGAAACTGTAGGGATTTGTGCTGCGGGGGGGGGGACCAGATGGTAAAACCAAGAATCTCCTCCCCCGGCAGAACCTCATGACAATACCCTGCATTTATAGTTGACTGTACCGGCGTAGTTTCGCGCCCCAACTACCCATTGCTATGCCCGCCCCCGCCGTAAAGATCAACGAACAGTGGAAGATTGCACTGGAAGAGGAATTTGCCAAGCCCTACTTCCGCAACCTAATCGCCTTCCTGAAGCAGGAAAAGAGTGAAGGAAAGGTCATCTATCCCGCCGGCCCGCTGATCTTCAATGCCTACGACAGTACGCCCCTGGATGCGGTGAAAGTGGTTATCCTGGGCCAAGACCCCTACCACAATCCCGGCCAGGCCATGGGGCTGAGTTTCAGCGTTCCCCGGGGAACCAGCATTCCCCCCAGCCTTCGCAACATCTACAAAGAATTGCACGATAGCCTGGGGCTGTCCATTCCTGCGCACGGCGACCTGAGCGACTGGGCCAGGCAGGGCGTATTCCTGCTCAATGCCATGCTCACGGTGGAGCGTAACCAGCCGGGCAGCCACCAACGCTCGGGCTGGCAATACTTTACGGACGCCTCGATCAAGGTCATCAACGCCCAGCGCGAGCACGTGGTGTTCATGCTCTGGGGGGCCTTTGCCCAGAAAAAAGCGGCCTTGATTGATCCGCAGCGACACTTGATTTTGTCCAGTGCCCACCCTTCTCCCTTCAGCGCCGACCGGGGATTTTTCGGCAACCAGCACTTTAAGTTGGCCAACGATTACCTGGTAAAACACGGCCAAGCGCCCATCGACTGGCAGGTGGGGGCATAGGGCAGACGCGGGATACCTCCCTTCGCTACGCTGGGCGACAGTCCGAATTGGCGTGGAGCCGGCAGGACGAATTGCTCGTGATCTTGCACTTATCTTTGCGGCATGCGTATTGCCTTACTTTGCTTTTTCATCCCCATTCTTTGCACCTGCGGCCGCGCCCCCCTGACTACGGAAATGGCTACGGTGGTTGGTACCGTGCGCTACGAGGAGCCGCGGCGGCTGCTCACTACGGCGTTTAATATCACGCCGGCGGATAGCCTCGAAAATGCGCCGGTGCCTACCCTTTTTGCGTCTCCACTGGCCCGCCAACCTTTGGCTGGACCTGGTCGTTTTCAGGATCGCCGGACGGTAGCGGCTCCCGATTCGCTGCGGGGTACGCTGCCCCTGCCCGGAAATCCCCAGCATCCCTTTGCCGTGGCTTTTCCTGCGGTGGCCATTGATTCCCTGCCCGCCCGGCACCAGCGCAGCGCGCCCCTGGTTTTCCCCGTGGGCAAGCGGGCGCTGAGCGAACAGGAATCGCTGGTACTTTTTTTCGAGCCCAATGACCACGGGACGCCGCACCGGATCCAGCTGTTGGGGCCGACGTCCTCCCCCACCCTGTCGGTGCCTGCAAAGACTTTAGAGACCGTGCCCGCGGGCGTTTACCAGGTTTATCTGGTGCGGCAGGGTTTGCACAAAGACAGTACGGCGCTGCTGCGATTGAGTGTGCAGACGGAGTTTTTTACGCGCTCCGCACCTTTGGAGCTCTGGGATTAACGAGAAAAGGGTGCTTTCCCTTAATTTGTCGGCCCGAAGTTTGCCCCACTTGCCATGTACGCATTCCGCCGACTGCTTTATCTGCCGCTGAGTCTTTTGCTGCTCAGCCTGGTCTGCTTCGGCCTGCAACTGATCACTCCTGGCGACCCCGTTCTGCAGCTGCTGCCCCCCGCCGAATCGCGCCTGGGCACGGAAGATCCGGCGGCTTACGACGTCGTTTACCGCCGGGCCGCCGCCAGCCTGGATTACGATCTTCCCCTCTTCTACTTTTCCCTGACCAATGCGGCCTTGCCCGATACGCTGCACCGTATTCTTCGTCCGGAGGAGCGCACGATGTTGCGGGCTTTGACCCTCAATTGCGGTGATTGGCCGGCGGTGGCCCGATATTACCGGGAGCTACGGTACCTGGCCTATCCCCGGCAACCCGACAGCCTGTTGGTGGGGCAGGCAGAGGCCAGTCCGCTCGCCCGGAGGCTGCTTTTGCAGGATGATCCCCAGGACATTGCCAACATCGTCGGCCAGCTGGCGGGCAATCCCAGGGCCACCGCCCTGGTTGAGGCCCACGCCGGACTGGAGATGGGGCAACGGCGCGGGCGTTTGCTGTTGCCCGCCTTCCGTTGGTGGGGCCTGGATAACCGCTACCACCGCTGGCTGGGCCGGGTGCTGCGCGGTGATTTCGGCCATTCTTACCTCGACCGCCGGCCCGTCGGGCACAAAATCTGGGCGGCGGCCAAATGGACGGCCCTGCTTAATGGATTGGCTCTATTAGTGGTATATCTCGTGGCTATTCCCTTGGGACTGCTGACGGCGGCCCGGGCGGGAAGTCGCTTCGACCGGGTAATGACCTTCCTGCTTTTTCTGCTGTTTGGCATACCCAGTTTCTGGATTGCTACGCTGGTGACCAACTTCTTCACCACCCCGGCCTACGGGATGGACTTTTTTCCCAGCATGGGCTTCGGGGAGATTCCCAGCGGTGCGGATTGGTGGACGGTGCTGCGCATCCGAACGAGTCATTTGTTTTTGCCCGTGCTCTGTTTGGCTTATCCCAGTTGGGCCTACGTCAGCCGCCACCTCCGCCGCTCGGCCCTGCACGAGTTGGGGCAGGCCTACATCAAAACCGCCAAGCTGAAAGGGCTTACCGGCCGGCAGATCCTCTGGGGTCACGTGCTGCGCAATGCTTCTTTTCCTATTCTGACGCTACTGGGGGCCATGTTGCCGGCTTTGCTGGCGGGCAGTGTGTTGATTGAGCGCATCTTTAACCTGCCGGGCATGGGGCAGCTGTTGTACAACTCGGCCGTGGGGAGGGATTGGCCGGTGGTGATTGCCTTGGTCTTACTCAATGGATTGCTCACTGCGGCGGGACTGCTTCTTGCCGACCTTAGCTACAGCCTGGCCGACCCGCGGGTGCGCCTGGGCAGCGAACGTCCAAACCCCAGTACTGCCGGATGAGTAAGACCCGTAACCAACTCCGCCCCTTCGCCCTGGGCTGGCTCTTTTTCCTGGGCAGTCTGGCGTTGCTGGGCGACTTTGTGGCCAATGACCGTCCGCTGATGGTAAGGGTGGAGGGAGAATTGCGCTTTCCGGTATTGCACGATTACGGATTGGCGCTGGGCGTAGTGGAACCTTACCAACCGGTAGTCAGGAACTGGTACCGGCAAAAAACCGATTGGGCCTGGTGGCCGCTGATTCCCTACTCTGCCGGGGCATCCGACCTGAGCAATAGCAATTATCGTTCGCCCTTCGGGGCGCAGCAAACCGGGGAACGCGCCCGGCACTATTTGGGAACGGATGACTTGGGCCGGGACGTTGCCGCCGGGATGGTGGCGGGGGCGCGGGTGGCCTTGATTGTTGGGCTGGGCGCGTCGTTGCTCTCGCTGCTGTTGGGCATTCCGCTGGGGGGGATTGCCGGATTTTTCGGCAATGACCAATTGCGGGCCCCGCGCTACCACTGGTGGGGCTGGAGCCTGGGTGGTGTGGCGGGAATGCTTTACGTAGTGCTCAGTATTTTTCCTTTCGTTGGGAGTAATAGCTGGCTTATCAATGCAGGGTTGGTGGTGCTGGGCTTTTGCGGGGGCGGCCTGTTGCTGCGTGCCCTGTTGCGGTGGGTACCGGCTTTGCGTCGCCCGAGTAATTACCCTGCCGACACGCTGGTACTGCAGGGCATCGAACTTTTTGTGAACATCCCTGGCCTCGTACTGCTGATTGCTCTCCTGGCCATTATTGACCGCCCGTCCATCTGGCTGGTGGTCCTGATCATTGGCGTCCTGCGCTGGCCGGCGGTAGCACGGCACCTGCGGGCGGAACTGCTGCGTATTCGTCGGCTCCCCTATATTGAAGCGGCCCGGGTGAGTGGCATTGGCAAATGGCGGATTCTCCTGCGGCATGCGCTACCCAACGCGCTGGGGCCGGTCTTGATCGTGGCCAGTTTTGGATTGGGGTCCGCCATTTTGCTGGAGGCGTTTTTGTCGTTTCTGGGTATTGGCATCCCCGCAGACCAGGTGACCTGGGGGAGTTTGCTGCGGCAGTCGCGGGAACAACCTACTGCTTGGTGGATGGCCGTATTCCCTGGAGTGTTTCTTACGTTGACGGTGTTGGCGGCCAATGTTTTGGGGGAGGAATGAGGGGTTTTGGGAGCTTCGCTCCTCTTTTTTGAACCACGGTTTTGGCGGAGCTTCGCTCCTCTTTTTTGAACCACTAAGGACACGAAGAGGCACTAAGCGTATTTCTCTTCGTGTTCTTAGTTTTCTTAGTGCCCTTAGTGTTGAAAAAAAGCGAAGCTTGCTTCGCGGGAAAAAATGCCCTAAATGGAGAAAGCCCCACCGCTGGGTAGCGATGAGGCTTTCATAAAAATTGGCGGCGACCTACTCTCCCGGGATCAAGTCCAAGTACCATCGGCGCTGGGCAGCTTAACTTCTCTGTTCGGAATGGTAAGAGGTGATCCTGCCCGCAATAGCCACCAAAGTCTTTTGGTTGGCACTTCAGTGCAAACCACGTTCTTTAGTGAAACGATCAACAAGTGGGAAAGAGAGTGTTCAATAACTTTGCAGCGGACTTTGCTGGCCACGTAAAGACCTGGTTTTGCTGATTTAAAATTTATCATCAAGCGTCAGCTTCAATTTACTTACTCATAAGTTCTAGGGCAATCTATGTTGACCTCGTTTGCTTATTTTGTAGACTTTTCTTAACCGTTTGCCCTACTACACGTAGTACGGCTTTGATTAAGAAAAAAAGGAAGCTGTCGGGCGATTAGTATCACTCGGCTCCATACGTTACCGCACTTCCACCTATGACCTATCAACGCAGTCATCTTCTGCGACCCTCAATGGAATACTCATCTTGAAGTTGGCTTCGTGCTTAGATGCTTTCAGCGCTTATCCATTCCGCACATAGCTACCCGGCACTGCAGCTGGCGCCACAACCGGTACACTAGAGGTGCGTCCATTCCGGTCCTCTCGTACTGGAAACAGATCTTCTCAATATTCCTACGCCCGCAACAGATAGAGACCGAACTGTCTTGCGACGTTCTGAACCCAGCTCGCGTGCCACTTTAATGGGCGAACAGCCCAACCCTTGGGACCTTCTTCAGCCCCAGGATGTGACGAGCCGACATCGAGGTGCCAAACCTCCCCGTCGATGTGAGCTCTTGGGGGAGATCAGCCTGTTATCCCCGGAGTACCTTTTATCCTTTGAGCGATGGCCCTTCCATACGGAACCACCGGATCACTTGAGCCTGCTTTCGCACCTGGTCGAATTGTCTTTCTCTCAGTCAAGCTCCCTTATACTCATACGCTCTTCGCATGATTACCAACCATGCTGAGGGAACCTTTGCGAGCCTCCGTTACGCTTTAGGAGGCGACCACCCCAGTCAAACTACCCACCACACACGGTCCTCCTGTTTTGCAGGAGTTAGTGTCAAAGTATAAGAAGGGTGGTATTTCAAGGACGACTCCACAAGCACTGGCGTGCCCGCTTCGTAGTCTCCCACCTATCCTACACATCTTATACCCTAACACAATGTGAAGCTATAGTAAAGGTTCACGGGGTCTTTTCGTCCCGTTGCGGGTAATCGGCATCTTCACCGATACTTCAATTTCACCGAGCTCATGGCCGAGACAGTGCCCAGATCGTTACACCATTCGTGCAGGTCGGAACTTACCCGACAAGGAATTTCGCTACCTTAGGACCGTTATAGTTACGGCCGCCGTTTACTGGGGCTTCAGTTAAGACCTTCGGATTGCTCCTAAGCCCCTTCCTTAACCTTCCAGCACCGGGCAGGTGTCAGACCCTATACTTCATCTTGCGATTTAGCAGAGTCCTGTGTTTTTGCTAAACAGTCGCCTGGGCCTCTTCACTGCGGCCCCACATCACTGTGGGGCGACGCTTCTCCCGAAGTTACGCGTCTAATTTGCCTAGTTCCTTAGCCATGATTCACTCGAGCGCCTTAGGATACTCTCCTCAACTACCTGTGTCGGTTTACGGTACGGGCCGCTTCACTCGCTATTTCTTGGAAGACGCTTCGGTACACTATCAAATTCCCCCGAAAGGGTCTCTGTACTATCGGCCAGTTTTACCCAGCCTTCAACGTACTATTCCGTCAGTACGCGATACCTACACTACTCCGTCGCTTTCATTGTGAGCGGGTACGGGAATATTAACCCGTTTGCCATCGGCTTCGCCTGGCGGCTACACCTTAGGACCCGACTAACCCGATTCTGATTAACATCGAATACGGAAACCTTAGTTTTACGGCGAAGGGGTTTCTCACCCCTTTTATCGTTACTCATGCCTACATTTGCTTTTGTAGCCGCTCCAGCATACATCGCTGTACACCTTCGGCGCTGACTACAATGCTCCCCTACCACGTACAGACAAGACACGTCTTGTCTCCACATCCATAGCTTCGGTACTGGACTTATGCCCGAGTATTTTCCGCGCAGGAACGCTCGACTAGTGAGCTGTTACGCACTCTTTAAATGAATGGCTGCTTCCAAGCCAACATCCTAGCTGTCTTAGCATCCCCACATCGTTCAATTCAACTTAGCCCAAATTTAGGGACCTTAGCTGATGGTCTGGGTTGTTCCCCTCTCGGCAACGGACCTTATCACCCGCTGCCTCACTGCTGCTACTGTTATGCTGGCATTCGGAGTTCATCAGGGGTTGGTAGGCGGTGAAGCCCCCTAGCCCTATTGGTAGCTCTACCTCCAGCACACATTACACAACGCTGCACCTAAATGCATTTCGGGGAGTACGAGCTATCTCCTGGTTTGATTGGCCTTTCACCCCTACCCACAGGTCATCCGAAAACTTTTCAACGTTTACCGGTTCGGTCCTCCATTCCGAGACTATCGGAACTTCAACCTGCCCATGGGTAGATCACCAGGTTTCGCGTCTACCCCCACTACCTTGACGCCCTGTTAAGACTCGCTTTCGCTCCGCCTCCGGTTCTGAAAACCTTAAACTTGGTAGTGAGGAGTAACTCGTAGGCTCATTATGCAAAAGGCACGCCGTCATCCCATAAGGACTCCGACCGCTTGTAGGCGCACGGTTTCAGGGTCTTTTCACTCCGCTTCTCGCGGTTCTTTTCACCTTTCCCTCACGGTACTTGTTCACTATCGGTCTCTCAGGAGTATTTAGCCTTAGCGGATGGTGCCGCCAAATTCAGACAGGGTTTCTCCGGCCCCGCCCTACTCAGGATACCCAACTCAGCATTCACCGTACCTGTACGGGACTTTCACCCTCTGTGGTCACCTTTTCCAAAGATGTTCCAATTGAGTGAATACTGATTATTCGGGTCCTACAACCCCAAAGCGACGTATCGCCTTGGTTTGGGCTCTTCCGCGTTCGCTCGCCACTACTTGCGGAATCATTAAATTATTTTCTCCTCCTCCGGGTACTTAGATGTTTCAGTTCCCCGGGTTACCTTCCTTGCGGATACTTGGTCTTCAACCAAGTGGGTTACCCCATTCGGACATTCAGGAATTAACGGTCGTTTGCACCTCCTCCTGACTTTTCGCAGCTTACCACGTCCTTCATCGTCTCTGAGAGCCTAGGCATCCCCCGTACGCCCTTATTTCACTTCCTAATCTTAATCCCTAACAACTCTCTCCGAAGAGAAAATTAATTAGCGACAATTCTTACGAAACAAAATAAAGTTATCGAGTAACATTATTTGCCTAAAACTAATGAGTTAGTTATTAAAATATCCAACAGACGCTTGAGAAATGAATTTCTCTCGCAACGAGATCTTATGTGAACATAAAATCCGTTTTAAAATTACTGTTGCTCTCTTTTCCCAACTTGTCAAAGATCGTCACTAAACCCT
>NZ_JACSIT010000121.1 GCF_014349155.1 Neolewinella lacunae | reverse complement strand
CAATCCAACTGGCCCGAAGGACATGAAGAAAAAGCAATCAATTTTGTAAAATACCTGGAAAGCAGAAGAGACTTGACATTGACAAAACAGAATTGGGCGACGGGGATAATAATTGCGGTGAAAAAGTGAGCAAGTGCAGCACTAGCCTACATAGCTTAGCGGCCAGCAGGAGTTTGCAACTTCGAGCACAGAAAAGCCGTAAGTTTGCGACTTAACTGATTGTCGCAACTTCCAAATGCAGCATCAGATAATTGATAACCCTTGGCAACAAAAAAGACAAATGTACAAACTAGTTTTCCGCATAATATTGTTATCCATTTCTGAATGGATGTCAAAATTATTTGGCCAGAGTAGTCCAAGGCCGAAATCTATTTTGGAACAAGAACTGGAAAAGCGAGACCCAACCAAACCCATAAAATTCGGGCATAAGTGTATCTGGGCGGCAGTTAAAACGGAAGACACGAACAGTCTTTTGAAAGCTTTACGATTGGAGAAACAGCGGAAGGCAAATTGGGTGGAAGGGAAATTGCAAGCAAGAAACGGGGAAATTTTTGTTCTGCCACCAATTGAAGGTTGGATTTTAATTTTAGGTTGGGGTTTGCCAGAACCTGGTTATATGGAGGGACGTGAAAGAGCACAAAGATTTTTAAATGGATTGAGCCAAAAATTTGGTGAAGCGCAGATGTTTGGCAACTTTCGAGGGAGCGGATCGGCCTTCTGGATGAAATCTGTAGATGGCAACACGGAAAGATTATACTACATAGGAGATGGCAACAGCTTTATTGAAGGAGAGCCAACCAGCGTTGAAATGAAATGGGATTTGATTGATACCAATAGTAAAGATGCCGAGCAAGAAGAGTATTGGGAAAAGATGCTTTACCCCGATGCAGAACACGTGCTTGAAGTAGCCAAAGCATGGAGTTTAAACCCAATGGAATTAGAGGAAAAGGAAAATGTCGGGGAATATGGCTATCTCGGACGATTAAAATTAAAATAAATTAAGGGGAGCCAAGGTGAAAAAAACTAGTTGAGCCAATTCCTCCCCAAAAACCAACCCCTCCGCCCAACGGAACATCTCGGCCCAGACCCGGAGGGGTCGCCCAGTGTAGCGAGGGGATTGATCCGCACAAAATTTGGCGGTCTGAAGGGGAAGGCGTAGATTTGGTCGCTGCTTAACTACCACGGCTTGGCTGGACTCCTTTGCATTTGGTGTGTAACCGTCGTCCCTCCAACCCCATCTTGCCAGCCTTGAGAACCAGCCTGACCTTCGCAGGGAGCAACGGCAAGCCCCACAAACACTTTCCCCACCAAAATCCAACAAATGTCGAAACCCCAATCCACCACCCCCTTTCACCTGACGCCCACCCTCAAAGAACCCACCTTTTAAACTTAGAAGCCGCCCCTGGCAAAAGGCTAAGAACTTGGTGCTTCCCGTCGGATAAAAGGCAATAAGCTGCTATTTTGGACGACAATGCAAACACAAACAGACCAATTAAAAATTTACAACTATGACAAAGATTAAATCACTTTTGCTCGGACTTCTTATTCTGACTGTCGGAGTAACAGCTTACGGCCAAACAAATAGGTTTGACCTAGGCGTTGAGGGCAGCCCGAGTGTAACATTCCTACGTGGAAACGACTTTATTGATGATAACCATGAATCGGCAATTGGATTTTCTGGTGGGCTTTTTTTTCAGTACAATTTGAAAAAAGGTTGTTTCACTGCGGACAAATGTCGCCTTTGAAAGAAAGGGTTCTGTATTGACTTCACAGACAACCGACATCAATGGAAATCCTTTGGGAGAAATTACTGTAAACACTAATTTTAACTACTTGACTTTACCCATTCTTCTTCGGGCGACATTTGGAAAGAAATTTCATTACTTTATAAATGCTGGACCCTACTTTGGCTATTTAATCAAACAAAACTTTGTAAGTCAAGGGGATAATTTTCCCGTTACCACAAGTGACAACACCTCACTTATTAAACGTTTTGACACTGGCATTTCAACAGGACTTGGTCTTTCTGTTCCTATAAAAACAGCGTTTGCATTTTCATTTGAAGTGAGAAACAACCTTGGGCTTTATAACGTTAGCGCTGTGCCAGTTGCAAATATGGGAACTATTAAAACAAATTCAACAAACTTACTCTTAGGTTTCACTTACAAACTTGGGCAACGGACTTCAGATACAAAGTAACCTTGGGGCCTTCGACCGCCATCGGCATTGGGCCGCCCATGCGATCAG
>NZ_JACSIT010000120.1 GCF_014349155.1 Neolewinella lacunae | reverse complement strand
AATCCTAAAGGGACCGCTGGTGATGAGGTGATCATTTTTCTGACGCGCCTCCGACCGGTCAAGAAGACTGTTGACCAATACATAAAGCGTTGGCGTATTGAGTGCTTATTCCGCCATCTCAAATCCAATGGTTTTGACCTAGAAGCGATCAATTTCAAACCCCTTGGGAAAAGCAACTTACTAATGGCTATCGTAGGGCTAAGTTACGCCATGACGATTCGAGTCGGATGGGCGGCACGCTCGACCATCCGTATCATTAAATATGACGAGAGTACTACCTTCCCCGCAGAGTCAGTATTTCGCCGAGGGCTAAGTTTGCTGACCCCGTGGTGTGCTAAGATTGAGCTCTTTATCGAACGGTATTTATGTCTAGATGATGGACGAAATCACCCCATCGTCAAAAATGTAGAGTAGTATGGTAAATGAGTCTTAATCCTTCTTTTAATGGATGTGGTTCCGGAAGCGTATTGACGGGTCCGGATCCTACTTTGATCAACGGTCTTAATCCTTCTTTTAATGGATGTGGTTCCGGAAGGATGCCTTAGCGCTTCACCGCGCGGCCTTAATTGGTCTTAATCCTTCTTTTAATGGATGTGGTTCCGGAAGACGCTCATCCGTGGTGGGCTCGACCAAAATGTTTACGAGTCTTAATCCTTCTTTTAATGGATGTGGTTCCGGAAGGCGTCAATGCTGGACGCACGGGCCGTTAGTAATGGTCTTAATCCTTCTTTTAATGGATGTGGTTCCGGAAGCGTCGCACACGGGGCATACGAGATCGTATTTCGATAGTCTTAATCCTTCTTTTAATGGATGTGGTTCCGGAAGATAAATTTCCTACATTATCATTTACTGAATATAGGTCTTAATCCTTCTTTTAATGGATGTGGTTCCGGAAGTGAAAATTTATGACGTAACCTTGTCTGGCGAAAGTGTCTTAATCCTTCTTTTAATGGATGTGGTTCCGGAAGACAACAAAACACCAACGGACGTTGGACCACCTATGGGTCTTAATCCTTCTTTTAATGGATGTGGTTCCGGAAGACAGAAATTTTGGTAGAAGAATATGTATACCAAAAGGTCTTAATCCTTCTTTTAATGGATGTGGTTCCGGAAGGATAAAATGACTGCTTCTGTTCGTAATCAACAAAGTCTTAATCCTTCTTTTAATGGATGTGGTTCCGGAAGTATCCTTTGACTATGTTCGGGCTTTACAGTCCGGTCTTAATCCTTCTTTTAATGGATGTGGTTCCGGAAGCCGATCTTGTTGACTTTTCCTTTACGGAAGATGCGTCTTAATCCTTCTTTTAATGGATGTGGTTCCGGAAGTGTTTTCCCTTCTTTCGGTCGTGCAGCCAACTTTGTGTCTTAATCCTTCTTTTAATGGATGTGGTTCCGGAAGCCTTTTAGGTGTAGTCGGAGAGCTTATGCTCTTCGGGTCTTAATCCTTCTTTTAATGGATGTGGTTCCGGAAGCAAAACTTATTCAACAAAAAAGAAACCATGAAGTGTCTTAATCCTTCTTTTAATGGATGTGGTTCCGGAAGATGTAGCCTTATTACCCAATGGTGATGAAGTCTTAGTTGTCTTAATCCTTCTTTTAATGGATGTGGTTCCGGAAGGTGCGGGGAAGGGATCTCTCGTAACTTATTATGCAGGTCTTAATCCTTCTTTTAATGGATGTGGTTCCGGAAGACGGTTAACCCCGGCTGAGTATGGATTGTGAATACAGTCTTAATCCTTCTTTTAATGGATGTGGTTCCGGAAGTGTATGGCAAAGACCCTTACACAAACTACGGCGAGTGTCTTAATCCTTCTTTTAATGGATGTGGTTCCGGAAGTTGGATGGAATGCTGTGGACATTGTGCTTATGAAGGTCTTAATCCTTCTTTTAATGGATGTGGTTCCGGAAGCACCCCTCCATAATTTTATTAACAAAAAAAATGAATGTCTTAATCCTTCTTTTAATGGATGTGGTTCCGGAAGGTTACCAGTCTATTCTTGTCCTCCTTTTGACACTGGTCTTAATCCTTCTTTTAATGGATGTGGTTCCGGAAGACTAAATCATATAACATGTTAAACAATGATACGCTGTCTTAATCCTTCTTTTAATGGATGTGGTTCCGGAAGGCTGCGGACTACGCCACCGAAACGGCTAAAGCCGAGTCTTAATCCTTCTTTTAATGGATGTGGTTCCGGAAGAAGTGTATTTTCGTCAGAATGCCTTTCGGGGATATGTCTTAATCCTTCTTTTAATGGATGTGGTTCCGGAAGACGGCTAAAGCCGAAAGGCTAGCAAAGGCTGTCGCAGTCTTAATCCTTCTTTTAATGGATGTGGTTCCGGAAGATCTACCACAATGTTAGTTAACAACGTTACCCCACGTCTTAATCCTTCTTTTAATGGATGTGGTTCCGGAAGCTAGAAACTTGCACAATACGCCGAAAGGCTGTAGTCTTAATCCTTCTTTTAATGGATGTGGTTCCGGAAGCGTAATCGCCCTTCCGCGACGTGCGGCCAGCAACAGTCTTAATCCTTCTTTTAATGGATGTGGTTCCGGAAGCAATGAACGTTATCAAAGTGCTCGGTCGCTTATTCTGTCTTAATCCTTCTTTTAATGGATGTGGTTCCGGAAGTGAAAAATATCTTGCTGAATGGTATAATTCATTGCGTCTTAATCCTTCTTTTAATGGATGTGGTTCCGGAAGAAATCACTTTTCACCTTCGCGCTTTTCTTCTTTTGTCTTAATCCTTCTTTTAATGGATGTGGTTCCGGAAGCGGGCGGGAAAAAATACGGAGGGAAGGCCTTAGGCGGTCTTAATCCTTCTTTTAATGGATGTGGTTCCGGAAGGATATGACGTGAACGGGAACCGCCGAACCTTCGTAGTCTTAATCCTTCTTTTAATGGATGTGGTTCCGGAAGTGGCCAGTAGAGCCTGTTGTCACGGGTGGCGAAATAGTCTTAATCCTTCTTTTAATGGATGTGGTTCCGGAAGCGAATAGTCCCACCCCACCCCGCTTTAATGCCTGAGTCTTAATCCTTCTTTTAATGGATGTGGTTCCGGAAGCAAAGGCCTCAACACCTTCATTACCGCGCTGGAGTCTTAATCCTTCTTTTAATGGATGTGGTTCCGGAAGTGTCATAAATTCAACCGTTAGGAAAAAATAACATTTGTCTTAATCCTTCTTTTAATGGATGTGGTTCCGGAAGTATAATGAATCTGTTTCAAACGGCATAACTATTTGTCTTAATCCTTCTTTTAATGGATGTGGTTCCGGAAGCTCCGTATGGAACGGCGCTTGGCGCTTAGATTGGAAGTCTTAATCCTTCTTTTAATGGATGTGGTTCCGGAAGAGCCTAACTATCTTTTTTTACAAATTTAGCAAATAGTCTTAATCCTTCTTTTAATGGATGTGGTTCCGGAAGCAAATGGCCGATGCTTTGGCTCCCTATTTCCAGCAGTCTTAATCCTTCTTTTAATGGATGTGGTTCCGGAAGCACTAACGGGTATAACGGACTTAGCGAGGCTTTTAGTCTTAATCCTTCTTTTAATGGATGTGGTTCCGGAAGTACATTCCCACTAAATAAAATGACTTACTCCATCCAGTCTTAATCCTTCTTTTAATGGATGTGGTTCCGGAAGAGAGTAGAGGCAATCCCTCACAAAAACTTTCCCTGTCTTAATCCTTCTTTTAATGGATGTGGTTCCGGAAGTATTTGCCAACGGAAGTACTGGCGGCAAAGTGGGATGTCTTAATCCTTCTTTTAATGGATGTGGTTCCGGAAGGTTTCTTTCTTTTCCTTTGTGTTTTTGTTGTTGCTGTCTTAATCCTTCTTTTAATGGATGTGGTTCCGGAAGCACCACTTAGCCGAACTGCTGAAATAGGTCAATAAAGTCTTAATCCTTCTTTTAATGGATGTGGTTCCGGAAGTCCTGCCAAATATCCTTTGCCCTTACCTGCCATAGTCTTAATCCTTCTTTTAATGGATGTGGTTCCGGAAGACCAAGATGTTATGGCCTTAAATATGGGGGCAGTGTCTTAATCCTTCTTTTAATGGATGTGGTTCCGGAAGAGCATTTTTTGCAATCGACTGACTAACAAGACCTTGCCCACGAAAGAGCGGCCCACGGAAGGGGCAAAAGGGGCTGAAACTGACTTTTCTTTTGAACGGCTCATCGCAGGCATTGGAGGTTAGTACGGCGAAGTTACTAAAAAAATAGCGTATTCGGTGGGTCCGTGATCAGCTGAATGTCCACGTTTTGGCCTATCAGTTTCATCGCGCGCACGTCGCTGCTGTTGACGGGCACCAGGATGATGCTGTCCTCGTTGGCGTACAGCCCGTTCACGTCCCGCAGCGTAGCGTGGATCTCCTCAAAGCGGGCGTTGGCCGTCTTGATCAGGTAGACACTCTTCTGGATGCGCGTACAGCCCGCGGTAATGAGGTAATCGGCGATTTCCCGCCGGACTTTGTTGTCGGTGATGTCGTACATGATCAGGTAAACCATATTCGTTGCTTTGATGGGGTCAGCCTGGAGGATGCCGAGGATTTGGGCCACCCGCTCACTGAGCTCGGGCAACTGGTCTTCCGGCAAAACCCGGGCGGGCGGCGGCTGGATGCCCGCCCGGACGATCCCCTCCAGCCGCTCCTGCAGGCTACGCCGCTGTTTTTTGGCCACGGTACCTAGTTGAGTTGTTCGAAGCGGTCGTAGAGCAGTTCGCGCAGCACCCTGGCCGCCAGGTCCGCCAGCTCCGCGTGGCTGCCCGTTTTGGTCGTTTTGACAATGGAAAAGCCGCGCTTGCCGTAAAACAGGTTCAGCTCACACCAGATGTCCTTCGGGCCCGCAATGCGGAGCCGGTGGCCGTAATTGATGGCTTCCGCAGCGGCCAGTTGCAGCTGGTACTCGGCCAGGTTTTCCTTAAAGTATTCCACGGCCGCACCAATTTCCTCGGGCTGGATAATCGTTTTTTCGGGTTGGGCATTCCGGCGGTTGGGCTTGAGCTTTTGGCGGATCTGCTCCAGGGTGTTTTCGTCTGGCCCCGCCATCGCCGGCGGGCGGACGCTGCCCGGCTTTTTCGGCTCCGGCGTTTCGCTTTTGTCCGCCTTCGGCCGTGGCGTGAGGAGGTCCGGCAGGTAGTCGTTCAGGTCAACCGGGCCAGCCTCGGGGTGGTAAAAGGCCTCCGCGTCGTAACTCATGAAGCAGGCCCGGGTGACGTCGCAGGTCTGGAGGTCAACCACCCGCTCCAGGCCGTGTTCCTGGGCAAAACTGCGGGCAAAGGCCTGGTAAAAGGCGTGAAAACGCGCCGCGTCGCTGCAGGGCTCGGCCAGGCGGAAGAGCACTTTGTAGCCGTCGCCGCCCGGACTGGAGAAACCGAGCAGCGGCTGGGGGAGCCGGGAAAGCTTCGCCCGCAGTTCACCCACGCTCAGTTCGCCCTCGGCCAGGTGGTCGAAGTCAAGGATGAAGTAATGGATGGTGGCAAAGTGCTCCTTGCGGCGGATGGCCGGGTGAAAGAGGCCACAAACGATGTAGGGCAGCGCTTTTTTCAGCTGCCGGTACTGCACCAGGTCCACCGAAGCGACGGTGCGCAGCCGGGCAATCAAGTCGCGAAAGTCGGGCTTGGGGCTGCGGAGCCCCTGAAACACCCGTTCCAGGCTGATCCGCTCCAGGGGGTCGGCCGGGGCCGTCAGGTTACGGCCCAGCATGATCGGCGGCAGCGGTGGGGTAGTGGATGATGACATAGCAGGTATTGGCGTGCGGCAAAATGATGTTCTCCCAGCTTATCGCTCCGACGGCAATTTCACGGGCGAGTACTCCAGGAAAAATTTGGCCAAAGCGTGGGCCTCGCGTTGCATATGTTCCTGCCGCGAACGCCGCAGGCCGTCGCGCTGGATGATTTCGGCCAGGTAGTCGTTGACGGACTGGATGACGATGCGCTTGCCGAGCCCATCGAGCATCCGCGCCTGCCCCTCCCAGCGGAAGCATTCCTCGGTCATCGCCTCCTGCCGGCAGAGCTGGAGCACGACGTAATCCACCCAAATGCGGTAGCGCTCGATGATGTCGTACACCAGCGCCGGGCGGTTGTAGCCGTCGCGGTGAAAAATACCGAGGTAGGGGTCAACACCGGCGCGGATCAGCACCCCCTCTATTTTGCCGTACAGCATGCCGTAGCCGTAGTTGAGCATGGCGTTGAAATCGTCGGTAGCCGGGTGCTGGCTGCGCCCCGCAAAGCGGTAAGCCTCGGGTACGTAGGCACTGATCAGCTCAAAGTACTTGCGGGAGGCCGCGCCTTCCCACCCGCGCAAGGTAGGTGCCGCGTCTTCCAGGCGCTCGGCGGCCAGGGTAATGACCTTGTTGCGGTAGTCTTCCATCGCCTGGATGCCCCGGTTGATGCGCCGCCGCAGCGGGTCCACACTGTCAATTTGCAGGGTAAGCAGCAGCGCAATCTGGTTGTCGATCTTTTCCCGCACCAGGCCTTTTACCCACTCCAGGGCTTCCGGACCGTAGAAAAAATCCACCTGCTTGCGCCGGATGTCGCTCACTGAGCCAAATTTGATGCTCCACACCCGCCCCTGGGGGTTGCCGCTGTGGTCCACGAAAAGGACGTCGATCTGGTGCTCAATGGCCAGCAGCACGGCATCGGAGGTCATCTTGGCCCCTTTGCCCACGCTGATGCTGCGGATTTGCGTGGGGTCCAGGCGCTGCTCCGCCTCGGCCGTCTCCACAATGAAGTTGCCCTTATCGCGCCGCAGCCCGGCCCCGTAACTGTTCAGAATGATGTGCATGGTGTTTTACCGAATGTTTGTTTTGTTTTGGCGCGGCCGCAGGTGCAAGGGAATGGACAAAAAGCAGTGAAATTTGCCCGGCTGAGGGTGTCCCCACCCGAACCCTGGCTCCGCTGATGAAGTCCCCCTCCACCGAAAACGCCTGGCTGAGGGTGTCCCCACCCGAACCTTGCCTCCTCTGATGAAGTCCCCCTCCACCGAAAATGCCCGGCTGAGGGTGTCCCCACCCGAACCCTGGCGCTTCTGATGATGTCCCCCTCCACTCAAGACCAGGTAAACCTCTTCCGGTACAAACCCCGCTCCTCCACCTGACTCCCCCCTTCGGGGGGCCGGGGGGGAGCACCTGCGTCCGCGCCCATCAAGCCAGCTTCACCCCTTTTTTACCGCCCTTGCCCCCTTGCCAGATGTGCTTGGGCTCGAGCGTTTTGCTGGCGCGGGTGACGGCCGTGTAGAGCCAGCGGTAACGGCTTTCGGGGTCGAGCATGTTGATCGTTTCGCTGAGGTTCAGGAAAACGGTGTCCCACTCGCCGCCCTGGGCCTTGTGGCAGGTGACGGCGTAGCCAAACTTGGCCCGCAGCGCGTTGAGGTAGGGGTCGGTCTGCATCGCCTTGAGGTAAGCTTCCGACTTGCGCCGCAGCCCGCGCTTCCTCGCCCGCTTATCGAAGTCGGTGAGCAGCTTGCGGAAGTCATCGGCCCCGAAGTTGGGCCGGGGGTCGAACAGGAAGTCGTAGAGCAGGGGCACTTCGTGGATGTCTCCCGTATTGACGTCTTCGGCCTTGATGGTGAGGAAGAAAAATCCCGCCGATTTGCCCAGGGGGCGGGCGTCGCGCACCAGCACCTGGTCGCCGTTGGCCAGCGGGACGAGGTGGTTGTTCTGGACCACCTGCAGCAGTTCGTTGCGCTGCAAGCGGTGCAGATTTTCCGGCGGGTAGCGCCGGGCCCGCACGATGCCGTTGAGGTAGTGGGTCTGTTTGTTGGAGTGGGTGACGATCAAGGCGGCCGAAAAGGACTGTTGCGTGGCCGCCAGGTAGCGCTCGGCCAGCACCTCCTGGGTGAAGGGCGTGAAAAAGCGGTAGGCGGGGTTTTTCAGCACAGGTTGCCAGTCGCGCCTGGTTTCTCCCCGGTCCACGTAGCCCCGCAGTTCGGTGGCCAGGGCCAGCACGGGATTGTCTTTTTCCTGGCGGATGACGTCGCGCAGTTCGGCCTCCGTTACCTTCAGCTGGTAGGTTTCCCGCAGGAAAGCGGCGTCGAGGGCACTGGAAAAGGGCTGCTCGCCAATGGGCGGGGGCAGCTGCACGGGGTCACCGATGAAGAGCACCTGATGCTGCCCGACGAAGTGAAAGAAATCCGCCAGCATACTGCCCGAGCCGAAGCGGGCGGCGTGGTCGGCGGAGCTTTCCAGGTGGGAGAGCATGCTGGCCTCGTCGATGATGTAGAGGAAGCGGTTTTTGGTTTTCGTATCCGGCTGCCGCAGGCCGAAGGTGAGGGAGAGCTGGCCGGTATGCTCGTTGTAGTCCTGGTCTTCGTCGGTGCCGCCGTCGTTGACGCCCTCAAACTGGTAGATGTGGCCGTGGACGGTGGTGGCCTCCACCCCCGTTTTGCGGCTCAGCACCTTGGCGGCCCTGCCGGTGCTGGCCATCAGCACGGGCGTCAGCCCCGCCTTCGACGCCTCCAGGTGCGCCAGCAGGAAACTGACCAGCGTAGTCTTGCCCGTGCCCGCGTAGCCCTTGAGCAGGAAGACCTGGTGCTCCTTGCCACTGATGAAGGCCTGCAAGCGCTCAAAAACGACTTGCTGGTGAGGGGTGAGTTGCAGGGAACTCATGGGCGTGAGATTGAAATACGACAAGGCATAATCGCGATTAGTTTTGGGTGAGGGATGACTGGGGGATGCGCGGATTTTCGGATGCTTAAGGCTAAGTGGTATTTAGTTCAGTAGTTCGGTAGTGGATATCATTCACTACCGAACTACCGAACTATCAAACTACCGTCCCCCAAACTGGTAGCCCGCACCAATGGTGAGGAAGCCGATGGAATACTTTGAATTGACGATGGTCCCGAAAAAATCAAAGCTGAACTCGGGTTCGTAGGAAGTGAAGGCAGCGGTGAGGTACACATTTGAAAAATAGTACTTCACCCCCAGCTCAAAGCCCAGTGCGGCGGCCGTAGCCTCCGTCAATAGTACGGTATTCCCAGCGGTTACTTCAGGCGTACTTGCTGTGCCCAACAGGAGTAAACCGTAGAGCTTGAGCGCATCCTCGGGTTGGTAATACAAACCAGCCCCGATGCCCCCAACACCCCAGGTGCCGGCGTCCAAATCGACTTCTTCCTCGTCGAAGGTATTAACACCATAGAAAAGTTTAGTGGCCAGCCCTACCGACTCCCCAAAGGCATAGTCGTAATTCAGCGCCAGGCGAAAACCTGGGCCGGCATTACTTTCGTCGTCATCGCCGAATTCGCCGATGGGTAAGGTAAGGCCGCCATCCAGCGAAAATTGTGCCGTAGCGGACGTGGCGGCCAACAGCAATAAACTAAAAACAAAATAAAATCGGATCATAACACAAAGGGTTAGGCAAACGACTGCCAGCCATAGCATCGGCCAGCTAGCACGCTTACGGTGAAAAAATAAAAGAAATAGCTTCGCCACTCGCGCCTGAGGGAAGCGGCAGTTTGTCTTTATCCTTCTTTTGAGGGATGTGATTCTGGGATGCGCGGTAGGCGACTTACGACCAGTCAGTTGCTAACGGGAGTTTATCCTTTTTTTGAGGGATGGGGTGGGGCTTAAGTGGATTTAAGAATTATTCGTATTGGTGGAAGTTTAATGGCTTATTGTAGTTAGGGTGTTTTTTTCGCTCCGTAGCGCCACAGGCAAGACGGGGGGAGTCGGAAATCCCCACCTTACGGCAGCGGGTAAGCCCGAAACTGTACGAAGTTGAAGCGGACGATTTTCTCTCCTTCCCTTTCCTCTACGGTGCGTTCGGAGGTGCTGGCTACGATGGGGATGTTAAGCCGTTGCAAACGGAGTGCCAGGGCATACACAAAGGTAAATTCCCCCTGCAAGTGAACGGCGGTGGGGGAGGCCTCCAGCACTTTTTCCAGGTACTGCTCGGCCAGTACTTCCACCTCCTCAGTGCTCGCCTCGCTGGGGATGCTGGGGAAGGGCAAATCCTGGACTTCGCCGTAGGCTTCCCTGGCTGCCGCCAGTTGTTTTTCCGACCAGCGGGTGGAGGGGTGGTTGGTTAGGTTTAGGAGCATTAACCTTCGATAATTTTCTCAATTTGATGCCCTCGGGTGGCTAAGACATCACAAAGTTTATTGAATTGTTCAATGGTGATGGTTCGTATATCCATATAAGATTTAGGGCCAGGACTCTTTCTGAATCCGGCATGGTTGACATCATTGCGAACTGAATTGCTTATGTCTTTTGCAATTGCTCCAATGTCACTTAGTTCTTCTATTTTGAATAAGTCATCACAGATCTTTTTTTCTTTTTCAAGCGAGTAATCCGGTCTTGTGCCATATCGATATTCCGCTGGGCCACTTTTAGCGAAGCTGAGTATCACAGACCGCGTCACTGAACTTGTTTTGTTCGGAATTCCAATTAGGTCCATCAAATAAGTGATGATGAATTCTTCAAGGAGGGTGGCGGCTTGCTGTATCAGGCCATTATCAATACACCAACGGACAGCGTGAAAACCGTTAATAGAGGAATCTTTTTTGTAAGGTTCAAAAGTGTCTCTTACTTTTTTAAAAATAGGTTCGGCAGCCTTGTCTGCAGGGTTATCTGATGCACCGATGGTGTTCAGATTTTGGCTGAGTTTAATGATTTCATCACCCTTATAAATGTCCATTCCTCGGTTTACAAGCGTAAATTCAGAGAAGCGCTCTAATCCTACTTTAACATCTTTCAAGGTATCGCCCTTAATCTGTTTGACTAGACCCTTTGCATTTCCGGTGCGCAGAAAAATATTGGCGTTATTGGTCCAATCCTGAAGTTTAGAGAAATCGGTAAGATTCCAGATGGGCGACTCCCACCGATTTTTATCGTAAGCTCCGTAAAAAATACCGCTAACCGTAACGTTTTTCAGAAACTTAGCGTAGTTGATGAGTACAAGCATCAGTAGTGGCAAGCTACGGAAGCCGTGGGTAATGTCGAAAAATAGGTTGTCGCCATCCTCTAGCACGTCAAATATGGTCGTAAAAATCGCCCAGAGTTCTTCTTGGGTCTGCCCGTCCTCTACGTGGATGTTCTCTATGTCGCTGTCGATTTCCAATTCCCGAAGCTCAGAATGCAATCTTGCATCCATCTCGTTATTGGTTCCGGGGATGGGCTGATCATTCCAGTTTTTTAAAGCACCCGTTGTGGTGAAAATGTACACCTTGTCTCCAGGACCGAAGTGGTGCGCCACGCTTTTCAGGGTGGCCACTTGGACAAAGCGGGTTGTCATATCTACTTCAGGGTCTTTACCTACGTACCTAGATGCACTGTAGGGGTTCGTCCCCAGAAAGGAGATAAAAACGTTTCTTGATTTTTTCATGGCTAATTTATTTTATTTGCCCAAATTATTCCAAATAGCCCGCATCCTTTCCTCACCTAGCCATTGGGTAAGTATCTCCTGCGTTTTAACCGATTGTTTTGCGTGCTCAAAGTCCCGATTGGCCCTGTTACTTTCGTAAATCTCCCTGACTTTGGAAATGAGTGTTTCCCAGTCCGACTCCGGCAGTAACCAATCTTCGGTAGTAAAATCGCGGGACCTTTTACCCCTCAACCGTTCCAGATAGGTGTCCACCACCTTTTTCATTTTGCTGATGGCATCACGATCTAACCTTATGGTGCTCAAATCGAGACCACTTTCGGAAGCGGCAGCTTGTTTTTCTTTATTCCGGGCTTCTGTTTCGGCACGTTCTTCCTCCCTTTTCAATTCAGCAAGTTGCGCGCGGTAGACCTCAATCCGTTCTTGTACCTTGCCTTGGATGCCTTGCTTGATTTTTTGGGTGGCGGTAATGGTTCGGTCCAATGCGCGCTCAGAGGTCATTGGTTTGATGCTTTCGAAGTGGGCTTTATCCTTAAGAATTTCGTCTTGGAAACCCTTCTTTTTAATCAAGTCATCTGCCAGGCCAGCCATTAAGTCATCACCCCGCATTTTAGAATGTAGGCGAAGAGCTTCTTGGTTTTGTTTAACCTGCCGAAACTCATTCAGGGTATTGTAGGGGAAGTTTCCTGCTAAGACGGGCACGTCCGTTGGATTCACCGGATTCGTTAGCGCTATAATCTCTTTTACCTGTTCACTGTTTCGCCAGCTTACTTTTGAACCCAATTCAGTGTCCATAAACGCTTCAAAGCGTAGCATAAGCTCCGCCTGCTCTTCTGGAGAGATCCCCGCAACTTCTACCTTGATCTTTCCAAATCCCAAGGGTTTGGCCATGCCGACCTGATGACGGCTTTTGTCGCTACCGTGAAAAGTGAGGGCACTAATTAAGGCCCCGAGTTCGATTTCTCGTAGGTTATGGTAGTATAGTTCGCAGGTGAAGGTGGTGCCTTTGTCAAGAGGAAGAAACTTCGTGAATACCGCTTCACTTAGTGGTCTACCGTTTTCGTCCTTATCGCTGGTTTTACGCGTGCCTTCGTTCAGCACGGGATAGCGTTTGCGGCCCGCAATCGGCTTATCATCCATAAAGGTATTGTACCGACCAGTATGTCCAGAGTCATTTACATTTTGGTTCATGTAGGTTGGGTAGAATGAGGCACGAGGCTCTCCCAGAATAGCTTTCTTTTCCGCGCTATTTCCCCCGTCTACGGTCCGCTTAGCGTGCGTAAACTGCACCCTGCCCTTCAGAAAACCTAGCGGGCTTTTCTCTTCTTTTGTCCCGACCATGCCAAAAATAGCGTCGGCCAGATCATGGTTCGCTGCCGTCTTTTTCTGGTAGCTTTTGATGCTCCCCTCTACGGTGTTATCATAAGGCAATTTGTAGAGGTAGGAGAGGCCGAAGTGTTCTACGGTTGGCTGCCCGTCTTTTGAAACGCCGCGCTTCCAAAAGACGGGTATTTCTTCACCGTTTTCCAATAGCTTTGAGCGCCACTTATAGTCTTCAGACTGCTCTTTGGGGTTGTCGTCGAAGTAGGCGAATTTAAAATTCTCTACTACTTGTTGGGGGACGATGATGTCTTGTGGTCGGTCAAAATCCCAAAAGATGAACTCGTACTGTTTGCCAGTCCATTTAAGTTCCTTTGTTTTTTTATCCTCCACCTGCTTACGTGGTCCTGGCTGTCCGGTCATGACGATCCGTCCAGGGTAGATTACCTGATCTTCCTCTTCTTCCTGGGTGAACCCATAGATTTTCCGCCCAGCATCTTCAAATAAATGAACGAAATCCTTTGACTCTTCGTACCATGAACTTTTATGTTGCTCAGCAAACATATCGTATTTGCGCTTCGCCGCCTTTTCCTTGTCTTTTCGTTGATCGAATGCTCCGTTTACAGAAAAATACTTGCTGATAAGGACACCCGTTTGCGACTCCAGCTCACGGTGTGATATCCGTCCTGGAATGTCTGCATCCCGTAAAACATACTGATCATTATCCCGATCATACCGTAACCAGCCTCCCCGAACAGGTACGTCAGCGTTAACCTTAAAGTGACTTAAATACTCCTCCTTCATCGACCCCGACAAATCCCGCAAAGCATACCGCCGTTCACTCACCCTTCCAATCATCCGCCCGAAACTCAGCGTTTCCACCACAGAACGCACCATGCCCCGAATGGAACTGCCAGGGATGAAATAGTTGCCCTGCGGATCCTGCTCGAACTCGTACGCTTTGTCTTGCGCGCCCGTTCGCTCATCGTTGTTTTTGGCAGGCTTGGCTTCACCCCGGCGCACGAAGATCGGGCTCTCCGCCGTCAGGGTGAGTTTAAGGGTGCCGCTCTTGCCATCCTTGAAAGGTACGTCGTGGCTGATGTGGTCCATCCAGTAGGGAGTAACGACCTTATTATTGAGCGGGACGAAGTTGTAGGGGACTTTCAGGGTCATTGTATTATTTTTTAGTGGGGTGAGCAAATCCGGCAAAGGCCGTCCAGGCGTGGCGCAGTACTTCCATTTCAGCACAGTTCTCGTCCTCTTCCGGACTCCAGTGCTCGACTACTTTGAAATGGGTGATGGGTTGGAGATCGTGCGCCTGGTATTCTATGGGCGCTTCTTCCGTAGCGGCCAGATCGTATTCCGTGCGTAGATACTGGCCATCAAGGTAGCGGATGGCGTAACTTTTCTGGTTCTCCCGGTCGTAGAGCCAGCCCTCCACGATAAAGGGAATCGTCGTCGGGGAAAAGTCATCGGTGAAATCTTTTCCGGGCTGGAAGACTGCTGGTTTGTCTTTATCAGAATACCAGAGGTAACCTTCGTACTGGTTACCGGTGGGGATCTGGTCTAGTATTCGCCTTGAATTGCTTGGGGTGCTCATACCTGCTGGGTTTCTGGGGTGATTAATTCGCCGGAGAAGACGCCGTGGCCTTTTGCTATTCCGCCGCCAAGGGGAAGTTGACCTCGGGATAGATCTAGCAACGCCTCTTCGAAGGCATTTTTAATAAGGTCGCCGTTATCTCCGTCAAAAGCCGTTTTCTCCACTTGAATGGTGAAGACGATTTTTTCCTTTGTCCTGGCCACGTCTTCGTTGAACAGCGCTCCCGCCTTGGCCCCGCCGGTAAAGCGGTCGATCATCACGTGGCTGAAGGTTTTGACTTGCACCTCGTCGGAGTCGAGAAATACGTCGTCAATCAGTACCCGGCCGCGCTGGGCGCTTTTGTCTTTACCATTTTCGTCTTTTTGCCGCTCCACGGCGAAGCCGAACAGGGCGCGTACGGCGTCATTGTTTTCGCCGACGTTGGGTCTTGCCTCGTCGGTTTGAGCGTTATCAATTTCTTCGGTGAATTTCCGGAAGGTCGCGCTCTTGTCGACGTCTATCTCGTTTATGGTCGATTGAAACTCCATCAATCGCTCAATCTCCCGCTTGATTTCCTCCGGGGTCTTGGGCAGTGTGCTATGAACCGGCATGAGATCCTCCACAATGCTGTCGTAGTCGGGGCCACTGGTTTCCTTGATTTTCTGGTCTTCTACGTAGTTTTTCCGTAATTGGTTGTAGTGAAAGGCCGTCCGGTGGCTCAGCGCTCCTTTTAAAGAGGTGGCCGGGAGCAAGTAACAGGCTTTATCACCAGACAGTAGACTCGGCTTGCCATTTTCCCAGGTCACAACAGGTTCGCGCTTAGCCAGCTTGCTGACCCAGCCATCTTTAACGGCACTAGCGCTTTCCGATATCCCGCCAATACCCCTGCCAAACTGGAAATAGTCGCGGGCCGTAAGCCTTAATTCGTAGGTAAGCCACTTATCATCTTGGCGCGCGTCCGCAGGTGCAATGGAAGTAGTAAAAGCAGAGGGTAGGGGAGCGTCGAGCGCCGAAGTAAGCTGGAGGTAAGCGGACAATTGTTCGGCATTTCTGAGGTCCAGTATGCACTGCTTGATGGCTTTTACACTCAGCTTCCCGAAACCCTTCCGAGTCCCTCCACCAATGCGAAAAATGGGCTGGCAGAATTCCTGTACCAACTGCTTCCACACATCAGCGTCATCATCAGTACCGTGCAAACACAGTTCAAACACGAAGCGTACGCCCCGTGGCACGAGTTGCTCATCGAACTTACCGTGGCCTTTCGCATCTGCCACACCCCGGCTGTTGATGCGGACGTGGTCGCGCTGCGGAAGGCTTCCTTCAGTCAGGCTTTTGAGGTAGTCGTTTTCGTAGGTGGGTAATCCATTGTCTTCGCCGACGACTTTTCCATCCGGCCCGATCAGGTGCCCGGAGGAAATGATGAGGCGACTGCCAATCCCTTCGTCGTTGTCCTGAAACCCAAAGACTTCATTGAGCACCTTATCCTCCAACTGCCCACTAAGAGAGTTGCGTAAGCAGCCCGCCAGAGCTGTCCCCGGCAGGTAGGGCAGCCCGTAAGCATCGCGCGCAACCAATCGGTCGGTGGTAATACCCCGGCGTCCGGAGCCGATACCGAGGGGGCTGGCTGCTTCCACCGTCAGGCGGGCGAGATAGATTTTACTGTTCGTCATGCTTCTTGGTTTTTGGTGCGTTTGGCCATTTCGGCGGCCAGTTTTTGGAGGAAGAGGAGAGGCCTGTCGTCTTTTTCGTTGGGCTTGTTTTTCGTTTTATCTTCAATTTGTGACACCGCTTTTTGCAACTCGTCGCGGCATTTACGCCAGACTTTTTCCGACTGTCCCCGGTGCAAGAAGCCCGTTTTTTCGTCAAAAATCAGTTTATGAAGCGCGGTACTATTCGCGGCGTGGCTGGCGTAGCTGCGCAGGGTTCCCCACTGGCTGGAGCTGATGCCACTAAAACTTGCTTTTTGCTTTTCGATGAAGGCATTCACCTGGCGATAAATCGTGTTCTCCAGGTTGTCAAGGGCTGCACGCCGATTCAGTAAATCCAACAACCCTTTATTGGTATTCTCCGGTACGATGTTGGTCGTTTTGAGCGGAGCTACTTTTTCCTGGTCTTCTACCTTTTTAAGACCTGGCCGCTGGTGGTCTCCCTTGGTAGCTTCGAGGAACGGCGGATTGATCCAGATCTGGCCGAAGCCCTCCTGGTGGTAGCTGCCTACCCATTTTTGCTGGCTGGATACCTTTTCTTGCACGTTTTCAACACAAAAAACCGATCCTTTGCCAATGACCCAGCGGTCCGTATTTCGGTTCCAACGGATGGTGTTCCAACTCTGGTATTCTCCACTTCGCACCTGCGTACGCGTCCAATCAATTTTGGCTCCAGCACTGAAGCCTAAGTCTTCCGCCGTGGGTTGCTTCGGCTGCCCGAATTTGTCATATAAACACAGGTCGGAGAGGGCGTAAACCAGGGCGACATTTGTTACTGCTGACTGCATTACGGTGTCCTTCGGGGCTTCCGCTACTTCAATGCGTACCCGCCCGTATTCTGCGGTGCGAGAACGGCCCAGGCCATGCTCTCCCACGAGGGCTTTTTTGATCTTCTCCGCGTACTTACCCGTAGTGTCTTCAACGCTGAATGCAAAGACCGTGCCTCGGGGTATGCTGCTATAGCCGTACATCTGGCTGTCTTTGCTGCGGCGCAAATCCGCGTCGTAGGCTGATTTTAGTTGATAATCGGTTTCGATGGTCAGGGATTTTTTTCCCCCTGCATCAATGTAACCGCTGCGCACCTGCTTGAGTTGGTCTCCATCTTTCGAAAATTGCTTTCGTTTGGTTTCGTCAAGCAAATGATCAAGGTATATCACACCATCGGTATCGGTGGGCTTACTTCCCTTTTTGGTAAAGTAGACCAGTGGGGCTGGATAAAATCGCACCCCTTTAGCGAAGGGATAGGCATTACCGAAGCGCACCTTGCCATTGTGAAAGAGGTCGTGGCGGGCAGGGTCGTCCATAGACTCGTACTGCCTCGCAACGATTCCCATGAACTTAGCGCCCGGGAGGTAATCCAGTGAGTCAACCTGACCTTCGGTAGCGGCCCGCGCGGAAAGCACGACCTTGGACATTAGTGTACAGGTGAAATGTAGGGTCATGGCATATAAATTTTAAAGGTACAGCGGCCCAGCCCCCGCGAGCGGTTTTGTCCCAGGCGCTTGACGTACTGCAGACAGCGTTCGAGGACTACTTGCTGATCATTTGGCACGCCGGAAATATAGCCCGTGAGGGTAAGCGGAATAGTGACCTCCATTTGGCGAAGGGAACTGTCTTTTGCCGTACCCGTCTTTTCATCAATCTTGGTGGAAGCGAGAATTTCGTAAAGTTGAGGGCGTTGTGAGTCGGTGATTTGAGAAGTGGTGCTTTCCGGAAGTTCTGCGCTGCTGAACCAGCATTCGCCGATTGTTCGTTTTTTCTCCTCAGCTTTTCCTGATTGGTCTTCGCCCCGCCTTTTTTCGTGTCTCTGGCCGAAAATGGCATCAATAGCTTCCTGGTTAATGACCGCGTCGCCGAGTTCCAGCAAGTCTTCGGCGGCGTGCCGCAGCAGGCCCTTAATAGTTTTTCCGGGCACTACGGGAAGCCCGGCGGCGGTCTTGTTGACTACCTGATCGGCGTAAGTGCCACCAGAAAGGCCGGAGCCCGTGTGCCAGTAGTCGTAAAATTGGAGGGTGTAGTGCAGCGTCATAATAGGTTAGCGAGTTGAATGGCGTCGTAGAGGTGGGTGGATGCTTTTTCGTTACTTCCTCTTTTCTGGAAGAGCGTCTCTTCGCTTAAGTCTAGTTCTTTGTTTACATCCTTATTAAGGTCACGGATACGCTCCAGTTTTTGAGCTGCAGCCTGTGCATCCACCCGTAGTTCTCCCAAGTAGTCGCGCAAGGGGCCAGCGGGAGTGTCTTTATAGCCTAACACTTCGGTATAGCGGAGCAACTGCTTTACAGTAGGATACCCTTCTTGTGAATCGTTCACGAAGTATGGTCCGGCAGTCAGTAACTTTTCGTCAACTGCGTCGTCTTTAACCGTAGTTAGTTCCCGTTCAATAATATCCTTGTAGTTTTCTACGAAACTGGCCTGGACTTTGTGGAAGTGTAAGGACGATGGCGTGTGGTGCTCGTCGATTTTCTTAGCAACGTTCTTCGTCCAGCTGCACAGCTCTTCTGCCAGATGGGCGGCGTAATGAAAGGGGAACTTGGGTTTGATGATGGCGATGCCAGCGCAGGCAGTTAGGCCATCTTTGAAGTGTTCTGCTACGCCGAATTCTTTAGCATAATTGCCGAATTTTTCCTGGGTTTCCTGCTCAAAAGCCTCTAAGTATGCCTTGGTGAATGCCACAGCGTGTTCAGCCCGTAGAATCACGGTGAGGTCGTCGCCGCCAATGATGACTGGGCGGATGGGGAGTTTCATTTCCCCCGCTATGACCGCATTACGCTCCTCCGCTTTCAAGCAATCTAAAAGCTTTTGGTAAGCGATTCGGGCGGCTGCTACCGTAGCCTCCTCCAGTTTTATACTGAACTGGCGATAGCCTTTCTCCAGCTGATCTGCTGGGAGTTCTGGCAACAACTTTTGGATGAGCTTTCCAAGATTATTTCCGTCTGCGTGGACGACGGCTAGCCAAGCGCCTTCACGTTTGTTGACAATGTCCTCCAGCTCAAAAGCAAAATCTTCTTTTTCAAAGGGGTGGGTGTCGCCGATAAGCTTGTCGTGTAGCCGGCGGTGATCGGCTACCTCACGTTTGCTCTGCTGCCGCCGGTCAATTAACCCATCTTTTTTAACCTGCTTCACCCCAGGCCTCCCAGTTCGCCGCGCGCGCTCGCTAATCATCCAGCCTAGTTCCGAGGGTGGGGTTGCGCGGTTGCGTTGGACCTGAAGCAGACGATTTACTTCATGGGATGCATCGCTCAAGTTCAGCGTCGTTCCTTCAAGAGGGACTACCGCCTGGCTTACGGTCAGCCCCGGTATCTCGGTAGAAATAAAGCGTTCAAAGCCGCGTACTACCGCAGCGCAGGACGCTTTATCATGAAATAAGTAGGAGATTTCTCCGGCGGCGTTGCGTAGAAGTTGCTCTTCTTTATAGGAGACGCCTACTTGGCTAAAGAAGCCCGCAAAACGCTCCCCCGCCAGCGACTCAATCAATTCACTGGCACCGCCAATGTCTTTCAGCTTGTTGGTTTCAAAAATGTAGGACTGGATGCCCTGCACCTTCGCTCCGTAGAGGTATTGTGTCATGGTTTATTTACTGGTTGATGGGTGTGACGGTGCCGTGGCCGATACTGACGCCTTTGCCGAGGCCGATCCAGGGGGGGAGGTTTACGTTGGTGGTGAAGTTTAAGTCAAAAGCTAAGAGCTGTTGCTCCTTGAAGCGTACCACCCGTGCCGGACTAATTTGCTGGAAGTCAACTTCCAGCCTGCCATCAATCCACCATTCAAGTCCTTTTGCGAAAGTGAGGATATTACCCCGCAAGGTTGCTGCCAGCAGTTCCTTGCGCGCCTCTTCCTGCCCCGCTAAGGCTTGCCAGCGGGCGTAACGCTCCTGGGTAAAGGGCAGGTAGTTGGAAATACGGTATTCTAGCGGGGGATCCGTAAGGGCAAGTTGGTAATAACGCAGTTGCATATCTACAACCTTAAACGTTTGCTGCTTATTACCAATCCGTAGATCGAGTTTTTGTGCCTGAAAAAGCTGGTGGATGTCTTCTGTTCCCTCCTCCAGGCAGACAATACCTGCGTGGCCGCCATCTAGCAGCTTGTACTGGATTAATGGGTAACGGTAAATGACCTTTTGCTCACCAGCCAGGTGGTTGTGAAACAGATCGCTTTTACGCTCCGTCTTCTCAATCACCGCCGATCGAAAAAAACGAAGCTCATCGTGCTGAAGGCACTGGTCAAATTGTACGGAGAGATAACGGATGTTTTTCAAGCTTTCCTGGGTTGATTTTAGGAGACGGAGACAATAGTTTTTGTTTCGGTGCTAAGTTAGTACCTTGGCGTGCAGATTCGCTGCACACCAAAAAAATCATGAGCAAAACTGCCCACCTTCGCTACTTGGCCATCGATCGCGCCCTCCGGCGTAACCCCGACGGAATTTCCTGGCAACAATTAGCGCACGCATGTTACGAAAGTTTTCAGCAATGCGGAATAGAAAATTTTCAATTGCCCAGCCGGCGGACCATTATGGACGATATCCGCACCCTGCGCAATGGCACCTACGGGCCGCCCGCACCCATTGAATACCACAATCGCCGCGGATACCGCTATACCGAAAAAGGATATGCCTTTCAGGTGGAACCCCTCGGCCGCGAAGATTTTACCACCTTGCTCAACCTCGTCGACTGGGCCGAACAGCTGACTTATGGGCAATTACCCGCCGGCTTTTCCGAGACCATCCATCGCCTGGCCAACCACCTCCGCACCAGCGTCCGCGCCCAAAATCCCAGCATTCAATTGGACCGCCCCGGCAGCCTCGACGGCCGCGAAAACCTCCAACCCCTCCACCACGCCATCCTCGCCCGCCAGGCCGTCCGGGTAAATTATCAGGAATACCTGGCCGAAGCCCAGGAAATTACACTCAGCCCCTACTTGCTCAAGGAGTACAACCGGCGCTGGTTCGTTTTGGCCTACGATCACGAAACGCGGCAACTCTGGACTTACCCCCTCGACCGCATTACTTCCGTCACCGAACTTTCCCTGACGGCTTTTTATGACGCCTCCCACCTGCAACCCCTCCAGTGGCTCGACCCCATCGTTGGCGTCATCCGCCCGCCAGCGGAACCAGCGGTAACGATAAAATTGCGGGCTACGCCCCTCCAAGCCTGTTACCTGCGGACCAAACCGCTCCACCGCACCCAAGCGGAAGTCTCCGCTCCCGGTGCCGCACGCCCGGAGTTCACGCTCACCATCATCCCTAATCCCGAACTGGAAATGCAATTGCTCAGCTTCGGAGACGCGGTGGAAGTAGTTGAACCCACCAGCCTGCGCGAACGGATCGCCGTCCGGCTCCAAAATGCCCTCGCCCTTTACGCCTGAGCGCAGTATTCAGTTTTGGGCGCGGCCGCAGGTGCAAAGTGAAGGTGAAGGAGCGGGGGAGGGACCCCGCCCTGGTCCGACCAGACCAAAAAAAGAACCCCGCCAGGTGCTCCGGCGGGGCTCGTTCCAACTTACTGATACCAAATAAAAGAGGTGGTGGTGTTTGCAGACACCACGAGATTTTGGGTTTTGCGGGGCCTAGACCCCGCCGGGAAGGCCCGAACCCTTCCCGTTACTTTGGTAAAATTAGTTAACACTTGGCGGTCCCACAAACGGTCCGGCGAAAAAAGCTTTCTGCCCTTGCAAACAGGGCAGTATCAATTTTTTGCTTAAAAGGCTTTTTAAGAGGTTTTTACGCATGAAGATAAAATTGCATATTTGCGCTAAGCCGGGCTAAAAGCGTTTCCGGGGCGGAAATTTTTTTTCCCTTTGCCCGTGTAAGCAATTTATGAGCAGTGGCTGGAGCGGAGCCTTAGCGCTTGCGGGCTTGCTGGAGCAGGCGGTAGGCGGCGGCGAAGTTGGGCCGTCCGTAGCCGCGTTCGTTGTCGGGTTGGGCGGCTTGGTCGGCCGTGGCGCGGATGGCGTCGAGCAGTTCCCGGTTGGTGGCCGTTGGGACGGCCTGGCGGAGGCAAGCCACCAGCCCCGCCACGAGTGGGGAGGCCAGGCTGGTGCCGTCGGCGGCGGTGAGTCCCCGGCCGGAAGCCGTGATGGCGGCCACGGAAACCCCCAGGGCGCTGACGTCGGGCTTAGTCCGTCCATCCGCCGTGGGGCCGAAGCTGGAGAAGTAGGCGCGGGTGCCGTCGTCGTTGAGCGCACCGATGGAGAGGGCGTCGGGCGCATCGGCGGGGGTGCCAATGTATTTCCAGTCGTCGCCTCCCGAATTACCGGCGCTGGTGACGATGATCATGCCGCGGGCGAAGGCGTGGCCGATGGCGATGCTGGCCGGGCTCGTTTTGCCATCCAGGTCCTTGGCCGTGTAGTCCATTTCCTTCATCCCGAAGGTGGTGTAGCCCAGGGAGGAATTGACTACATCGACGCCGATGCTGTCGGCAATTTCCAAAGCAATGGCGTAGTTGATTTCTTCCAGGCGGTGTTCGCCGCGGCCGTTCTCCGTTTTGAAGAGGACGTAGCGGGCGTCGGGGGCGGTACCCACGAAGAAGAAGGGGTGGTGGGCGGCCATGGTGCTCAAGACCGTGGAGCCGTGGGTGGAGCCATCCAGGGCGGTATCGTCCTGCTCTACCAGGTCGTAGTTGGCAGGGACGGCCGCAGCGTCGGCGTAGCCCAGGAAGTCTTTGTAGTTCACGCTCGGGAAGCCGCCGTCGAATACGGCCACCAAAACGCCCTTGCCGCGGAAGCCCCAGTGGTGGAGACTGTCGCCTTCCATATTATCCAGGTTCTGCCATCCGTAGCCGTAGAACTGGGGGTTGACGGGGACGGGCTCGAAGCTGGGGGCCGGGCGGTCGAGGTTGGGCACTACGGGCAGGGCGCTGCTCCGCGTGTACTGTTTGGGCGCGGCCAGGTAGACTTCCCGGACGAAGGGGAGTTTTTTGAGGGCGGCGACTTGCTCCTCTTTGGCAGCCACCACGACGCCGTTCATCCACTTGCTCTTCAGCCAGACCTGAGCACCGGTTTGCTGGACGCCGCTGACGTAGGCGGGGCTCACGGGCAGGTCCAATTCGGTAATGGCGCTGCCGTGGAGTTGGCGGCGCTGGAGGGCTTTTTCGCCGAGGAAAGCCGTGGGCTCATCGATGCGGAAGGGGGTGCCGGCTTTGTCGGCAAAGCCAACGAAGTACATGGCTCCTTCGGGCGTAGCCTTCTGGGCAAAAGTGGGCAGGGAAAGGCAAAGGAGAAGTGCGGCGAGGAGAATGCGCATTGGGCTTGGGATATGTGTCGGTTTAGTGATGCTCCGTTGTGGGTTGGAGACGATCGTAGAGCAAACGCGCTACATCGGCGTTTGGGTCTTCGATGGGCAGGTGAATCTTCGCTTTTTCGTAAGTCGGTCGGCGTTCAGCCAGTTTGTTGGCGATGAAAATGGCTAGTTCTTCTGTGGTCCCCAGCAGTGGCCGGTGGGCGCGTCCGGCGTTGAGGCGGGCCAGCAGGATGGTAGGGGAGGGGTCGAGGAAAACGGTACACCCTTGTTCGTTCATCCAGTCCATGCCACCGTGGAAGCAGGGTGCGCCGCCACCGGTGGCCAAAACTACGGCCCGCCCGGCCGGGAATTGCCGCAGGGCCTGGGCTTCGAGGTCGCGGAAGGCCGCTTCGCCGTAGCGGCTGAAGAGGGTAGGGATGGACATTTCCGTGAGGGTTTCGACCTCGGCATCCAGATCGACGAAGGGCAGGCCGAGCAGGGCGGCCAGGCGCTGGCCGGTCCAGGATTTTCCCGAGCCCATGAAGCCGGTCAGGTAGAGTGGGGTAGTGATGTGAGCGTTTTTTGTGGTGAAGCTGCTAGGCCAGCAAGACAGTAGATATGCACTTTGTTATTTTGGTTGTAGTCTCAAGCTTTAGCAGCTTAAGGTTCTCTCTTTTGGGATTACCCGCCCTACTCATCATTATGAGGTGCTACAACCTCCAACATTAACCCGCGAATAACAAATAATTTTACCTGGAAAAGACTGGTGCTTGGGTCACCCCTCTCCTGTGGAGAGGGGCCGGGGGAGAGGGATCTGATCTGAAATGAACACACGAACTGCTGCGAAACAATTTGCTCCTGCAAAAGTAATCTTAGGCCGCCGTACCCCAAAACCCACTGCGATTGGCCCCCGCTGCGCTACCTTTGCCGCGCATCCGGAGCTTTCCTTTAAAACGAACCCATGCGGATTACGACCTTGCTTGCCCTTCTCGCCCTGCTGTTCAGTTGTTCCCCGGCACCTGCGGACGCGCCCAATGACCTGGACCCCGCCGAACTGGGACCCAATGCCGCCATCATCCGCAACCCCGTGGACGATGGAACGGGCGTGACCGACACCGCCACGGTGGCCCGCCTGGCCTTTGCTACGCCGGAATTCCAATTTGGCGAGGTGCCCGTAGGCGAGGTCGTCAGCCACGACTTCCACTTCACCAACACCGGCCGCGTGCCCCTGCTGATTACCAACGCCCGCTCGACCTGCGGCTGTACCGTAGCGGCCTACCCCGAAACGCCCATCGCTCCGGGTGACAGCAGCGTGATCAGCGTCAATTTCGATACCAAAGGCAAGTACGGGCGGCAACGCAAGCCCATCACCATCACCGCAAATACTTACCCGGCCACAACAACCATTTACGTGGACGGCACCGTTATCAACGAATAAAATCCAGCATGACTACTATCTTACTTCAGGCCGGAGGCGGCAGCCTTTTCACCAACGGTTTCTTCATGATCGCCATGCTGGCGGTCCTGATCTTTTTTATGATCATCCCCCAGCGCAAGAAGGCCCGCGAGCAAAAGGAGTTCATGGAAGGCCTGGAGAAGGGGCAGCAGGTAGTGACCGCCAGCGGCATTCTGGGCAGCATCGATAAGATCGAAGATCGCATCGTGACCCTCAACGTCGGAAATAAAACCTATATTCGGGTGACCAAAAACGCTATTTCCAAGGAACTGACGGATGCTATCTTCACTACAAAGGCTGATAAAGAATAACCGCATTGGCAAAATGGCCGCCGAGGACCGCAATATCCTGGCCATTTGCCTGACGGCCGCCTTTGTCTTTTGGCTCATTCTGAACCTCTCGGAAAATTACGAGATCACCCGCGAGGTAGAAATTTCCTATCAGGTCGATCCCGAACGGGCGCTGGTGGGACAGGTGCCAACCAGGATGAACGTGCGGGTGGCCGGCAGCGGCTGGAGCCTGATCTGGGAAAGCCTCCGGATGGGAACCATCCCCCTGACGATCGAAGTGGGGAGTGCGGAGAGCCTCCGCCTGACGGGCAATGAGATCAGCCTGGAAGTCAATCGCAGGCTTTCCAGCAACGACTTGCACACCAACGAACTGGACTTCGAGCCGCTGGTCTTGCTCACCACCCCCCGCGAAGGGAAGCGGGTGCCGATTGTCTCCAACATCCGTTCACGCTTCGCCCCTGGCTACCTGGCTACCGCCCCGCCGGTTTTTGAGCCCGATAGCGTCACCGTCAGCGGGGCAATCGATGAGCTGGAATCCATCGAGGAGTGGCCCACCGAAGAACTCGAACTGCGGCAGGTGGACGGCGATATCCGCCGCAGCGTCCGCCTGCAGCCACCGGGACCGGGCCTGACCCTCACGCGGGAAGAGGTGAACTATGCTTTGGAGGTAGAGCCCTTCATTGAGCGTACGCTGACCGTGCCGGTGACGGTGGTCAATGCTTCGCCCACCGACAGTTTCCGGCTCAATCCTTCGGAGGTGGAATTGCGCGTGTCCATTCCCCAGGGGGCCTACGAAGCCGTGGGCCCGGAAGATTTTCTGCTGGAGGCCGACCTGGCCAGGGTCCGCAAAGGCAGCGGGGGCAACCAGGTGCTCCTCACCCTGACGCGGCAGCCCGACGCGGTGATCTCCGTGTTTTTTACGCCCTTGTCCGTAGAGTACTACCTCCTGGGCAAGACCAGAGTAAGGGAATAAAGGGTAAAGGGGCGCGGCCGCAGGTGCCAGGAAAGGACAAGGAGAAAGTGGGGTACAGGTGCGGTCTCAAAACCCGGAAGGCATCAGGAAGTAAAACTCCAAACAAGCTTTTAGCCCCCCATAAGCAATTGGTTATCACCAACCGTTGGGCACCCTAAAAACTCCAGTCCCGCTTCCAAAGATCAATCAGGTCAAAGCTGACCTTAAACGCCGTGCGGGGCTGGGCGTTGCTGGCGTCGGCCAAGACGGCATAAGTCCCCACCCGCAGCCGCCTGCGGGCCCCCACCTTGAACACGCGCTCCACGCCAAAGAAAAGCTCCTGGTAGCGGAACTGCTGGGCGGGAATCCAGAGGAGTCCCCCACCACCCACGGCCCGGATGCGCGTCTTTTTCAGGAGTGGGATGTTGTTGACCAGGGCCCCGTTGAAGTGGTGGATGTGGTGAAATTCGACGTGGAAGTCAGTAGTCGCCAACGAAGTATCCAGGGCCTGGAAGGAGTTTTTCGGGTCGGAAAACAGCAGGGGGTCAGACTCCCGGAAACGCTGGAAATCCACGAAGCGCAGATCCCGCGTATTCAAAAACTGCCCGAGTCGCAACTCGTAGAAGGACGTTCCCATCGTCCCCAGCACAATTTCCTGATCCACGGAAAAACGGAGGTAATCGAAGTCGATATCGCTCGATAGCGGCCCGTCCCAGCCCTTGCGGTGCAGCAGGGTGAAGGTGGGCCATTTGCTCCCGAGCCGGATTTTGCGGTCGGGCTCCCGCATGTACTTCAGGCCCGGGGTGTAGGCGATGGCGTTTGTGCTGATGAGGGCGGTGTAGGCCTCGAATTGCTGAGGCTCTTCTTCGTCCTCTACCAGGTCCTGGAGGAAGGAACTGGTCGCTAACCCCGTAATGGGCATACGGTGGTTGAGCCCCACTTCGTTGACCAGGAAAAAGCCGTTGAACAGCTCGATGGAATGCCTGACCCGCCCGGCGTTGAGCAGGATGTAGTTCGAAGGCCGCAGCTGGTTGAGGTAGGCGTCGTACTGGTTGATGGACTCAAAACTGCGGCCACCGCTGACGGAAATGTCCGCCAGCCGGAAAGCATCGTAGCGGTACCAGGCGGAGAAATCGCCCTGCAAGTCGTTGTTTTTCACCCCGTAGTTCAGGGAGCCCGAAGTATTGAGCACGGTCCCGGAAGCGTAGCGGCGGTGGTAGGAAACGTAGGGCCCGAAGCGCCAGCCGCCCACCACCGAAAAGTCGATCAGGGAAGCCAGGGAACCGAGGTAAAGATGGCTCTTGCGGGCGTTGTTGCGCAGGCCCACGCCCTCCCAGGCGAGCTCCAGTAAACTGACCCGGTTGTAGCGTTCCTGAATGCTGTCCTGGTAAGCCTGGCTTTCGGTAATGGCCTTGAGGCTGTCGCGCAGCGTCACCAGGCGGGCCTCCTCGGCGGTCAGCGCAACGGTCCGGCTGCTGCGCCAGTAGCTGCTGTCGCGCTGGTAGGCTTCGCGGGTGGTAACGGCCACCTCGTTGCCAAAAAAGCGCTCCGGGAAGGGGTAATTGTGTTCGTAGTCGGTGTAGCTCAGGGTAGTGGTGCCGGTAAAGGTGGCTTTGTTGCCTTGCCTGGCGACGTAATGAAAGGCTTGCCGCCGGACGATCCAGAGGCTGTCCTGGTGGCGCACGTAGTCCTGCTCCAGGCGGAAGTCATCGAAAAATTTCAGGGCGTATTTGCTGAAGGTGAGGTCCAGGCGGTTGATCGTCCAGGAACCCTCATTGATGTAGAGCCACCCTTCGCAGGTACTGTTGCCTTTCTTGCGGGGGGTAACGCGGATTTTGTAGACGATTTGCTGCCCCTCCAGGTCGGTGCTTTCCAGCTGGTATTTATAAGAAAGGACGCCCGTAGTGCTCAGTGGAGAAATGACCACCGCGTCGGAAATGCCGGTCAGGGACACCGTATTGCGGTAAAAATTGAAGTCCGTCTCGCCGAAGCGGGGGATGAACAGGCCCTGGGTTTGGCCGGCGGCCTGGTAGGCGATGCGCTCTTCCTTGTACTGCCGGGGGTATTGGAAATTGAGGATGAGCTCCATTTCCACCAGGTTGAGTCGCCCCAGCAGTTCGCGGTTTTTGCGGGCCTCTTCGGCGAAAGGATCGGGCGGCCCTTCTTGCTCTTCCTCGGCAACGGGGGCTGTTTTGCGGGGGGTGCGCTCGATTGCCTCGACGGCTTTTACGTACACTTTGGTGCGGTAAGTGGGCGCTGAACGCAGGTGCAATGCCTTGTTCGCCACCACCTTTTTGATGATGCCATAGGCGGGGTCTTTGGCGGTGGCCTTGATGGTAATCTCCTCCAGGTCGAGCAGAGCAGTGTTGAGGCGGACGTCGAGGGTTTTGACCTCCACCGCCAGCACTACGGTTTCCTTACGGTTTTCGTAGCCCAGGCTGGAAAACACGAGGCGGTAAGTCCCTTCCGTTTCGAAGCGCAGTGCGTAGGCACCTACGTCGTCGGACATCGTTCCCTGGCCGGTTTCCTGTACCAGTACGTTGGCGTAGGGCACGGGCTCACCGAACTCGTTGGTGATGATCCCGGTAACCGTCTGCGCAAAGGCCCAGGGCCCGAGCAGCAAAAAGAGTAGATGAAGGGCAGTTTTCAAAGTCGAGTGTCTGAAACAGAAAAATAACTGGCGGGGAGTTGGCCATCCGTCCGAGGCTAAAGAATGCTTCGGGGGGAGGGGGAGTTGGCAGCTGGAGACCTGCGGCTAATGGGATTAACTTTCTCTTTGCTTCCATTCATCTGTTTTAACGATCTTTAACATCCGGGCTTCTACCCCTCCGTGCCGGGGATATCCCCTTTGGGTGCCGGCGGGCTTCTCACAAATTTGCCGCAACTTTACCGCTATGCGTAAACTCCTCTATTTCCTTGCCGCCGTCGTCGTGTTGTACCTCGGGATTACGTATTACTTCAGCTCGCTCATTCTGCATACGCCCGACCGCGATCTGGCGACGGTCTACCAGATGAACGAGGACCGTTGGAACCTGGACCTGGATAGCCTGCTCCAGACCCTGCCACCGCGGGAAGAGATTGAATTTCGGAGCCCCTACGATGGCATCACGCTCCGCGGCTGGCTGTTTCTCCCGGATTCAGCACGTTGCGGCGTCGTGATGGCCCACGGCTACAGCGTCAACCGCGCCAATATGCTGAAGTATGCCCCCATTTTTGACAGTTGCCGCTGCGCCATGTTGCTGTACGATCACCGGGGCCACGGCGGTCCGCAGGGCAGCGACGAAGCCCCGGCGAGCGGGGGCTACCACGAAGCTACGGACCTCATCGCCGCCTCCGACTTCCTGGCCGCCCGCACGGGCTTAGCCCCCGGCCGCATCGGCTGGTTCGGCGAAAGCTGGGGCGGGGCTGCGGTGATTATGGCGGCAGCTCGGGCTTCCCGGAGGATTGGTGGGGAAGCTGAAGCTTTCGGGGGTCGGGCTAAAGCCGCGACAATACCTGGGGGGGAAGCTGGAGCTTCCGGGGGTCGGGCTGAAGCCGCGACAATACCTGGGGGCCCCGCCTGGGTGGTCGCCGAAAGTCCCTTCGCCGACTGGGAGAGTGCGGTGATGGAGCGCGGACTGAAAGAATACGGCGTCGGGCTCAATTTACTGACGCCTGGAGCCTTTGCCTGGGTGGGCTACCGCGCTGGGGTCGACTTTTCTGCGGTCAGTACCGTCCAGGCCGCTGCGGAGCTGGAAGTGCCCCTGCTGCTGTTTCATTCCCTGGCGGATACCTTGACGGGGCCCGGGCAGGCCGACGAAATTGCCGCAGCCACGCCGGCGGATTTGCTGACGTACCACGCGCTCGACTGGGGAGCCTGGCACGCCCACAACATCATCTGGGACCGGCAGGCCTACACGCAGTTGGTCCTGGATTTTTTAGGGGATTGGTGCCAACGGTCGCCAGCAGTAGAGTAGCTTTGGCGCAGGAGGGCAAGGCCCCTCCGTCTTCATTCCTTCGCTTTCAACTTTCGGATCATGCAACGCAGAACTTTTTTAGCTACCGGATTAGCCGTCCCCACGGTCCTGGCCGCCGCAAATCACCCGCAAACAGCCCGGCCCTCCTTGCCGCCCGCCGCTAAATTCCGCATCAGCCTCAAGGCCGATGCCATCGGCGTGGGGGGCACGGCAGGGGAACTCCTGGACGCTGCCATCCGCCACGGCTACGGTGCACTCTCCGTCCCCGCCCACTGGTTGGAAAACTGGACGGGCAGCCAAAAAGCCACCTTCGCCGCCAAGGCCAAAGACAACGACATTGCCTGGGGAGCCAATGGCTTACCCGTCGAGTTCCGCAAATCCGCCGAACAGTTTCGGGCCGACCTCGGGGCCCTACCCGCCCACGCCAAAAACCTGCGGGAAATTGGCGTCACCCGTATCGGCACCTGGATCCTTCCCAGCCATTCTACCCTAAGCTACAACCAAAACCTGGCCGAGCACGCTGACCGCCTCCGCGACGCCGCCCGCATCCTCGGGGGAGAAGGCCTCTCCCTGGGGCTTGAATACATCGGTACCACTGCCCTTCGTCACGCCAACCGTTTTGCCTTCCTCTCATCCGGGATGGAACTGCGGGAACTGATTGCCGCCATCGGCGAACCCAACGTAGGCGTTATCCTGGACAGCTACCACTGGTACACCGCCCGCGAAACGCCCGAAGATTTGTTGCAGTGGAGCAACGAAGAGATCGTCGCCGTAGACCTCAACGACGCCAACGCCCAGCTGAGCCTGGACGCCCAGACGGACACCGCCCGCGAACTGCCCGGCGCCACGGGGGTAATTGACCTCAACGGCTTCCTCCAGGCCCTGGTAAAAATTGGGTACGACGGACCCCTCCGCGCCGAACCCTTCAGCCGTACCCTCAACGCAATGGACGATGACCTGGCCATTGCCGCCACCTTCGCCGCCCTCAAGCGGAGCGTGGATAAAGCCCTGGGCTAGCATCCACATCAAGCGCCATCACAGCCCAACCCGACTGACCCCCGAGGGGTCGAACCTTAATAACCCCGGATGTAGGATGCGCAGCATCCGTAATCCGGGGTCTCTCGCAAAATCATGTGCAGCATCCGTAATCCGGGGTCTCTCGCAAAATCATGTGCAGCATCCGTAATCCGGGGTCTCTCGCAAAATCATGTGCAGCATCCGTAATCCGGGGTACTCCCACATCAGATGGCAGTGCATCCATAATCCAGGCGAACACTTCGAGGTAGAACGCCTCGACCAGGAGGCGGCCCTTCTCCCTTTCTCCCTGTCCTTTCCTCGCACCTGCGTCCGCGCCCCATTATTCCCTTAATCCTTTATTCCTTTATTCCCTTCCCCCCTTACTTCGGTTCCCAGCCCGGCTCGTATTCCCGGCTCCAGAGTTCCATCGCCTGGGGGTCGTCGGTGGGTTTGCCCGTTTCGGGGTCGGTGTGGAAGGAGCCGCCGGTGCGCTGGGCGATGTTGCCCAGGTGGCAGATCGTGACGCTGGGGTTGGCATCGTCGATGGGGCTATTGAGTTTTTCGTTCTCGGTAATGCCCGCCAGGAAGTTGCGGATGTGCAGATCGTCCAGGTTGCCACCGCCGGCGGTGCCCATCGATACGCTCTCGCCTTCTTCCTTGACCACCCGGATTTCCTTGCCGCCGAGGTCATACAGCCAGTAGCCGGCGCGGTCCAGCAATACCGAGCCTTTCGTGCCGTGGATGAAGGCTCCCCGGCCCCGGCCCCACATGGGCATGCCGTTGCAACTGCGGCCTTCCCAGTTGATGGTCTTGCCGCCCGGAAATTCGTAACCGGCCACCTGGGTGTCGTAGGCTTCCCAATCGTCATCGAAGTGGTAGCGCCCCCCCGTGCTGGTCACGCGGATGGGGTAGTGGACGTCAAGGGCCCAGCGGCAGAGGTCCACCTCGTGGGTACCGTTGTTGAGCAGTTCTCCGGTGCCGTAGTGCCAGAGCCAGTGCCAGTTGTAATGAACGATGTTGTCTTTGTATGGGCGGCGGGGTGCGGGGCCCTGCCAGAGTTCCCAGTCGAGCCATTCGGGAACGGCAACGACTTTTCCCCGGCCGATGCTATCGCGGGAATTGCTGTACCAGGCTTTGCCAGCGTAGGCTTCGCCGATGAGTCCGTCGTGGATTTCTTTGATGACCTGGTTAAGCGAGACCGAACTGCGCGTCTGATTGCCCATCTGCACCAGCAGGCCGGTGCTGGCCTGTTTGGCGATGAGGAGCTCGCCTTCGTAAGGGTTCTGGCTGCAGGGCTTTTCGACGTAGACGTGCTTACCAGCGTCGAGCGCCATCATGGCCATCGGGGCGTGCCAGTGGTCGGGGGTGGCAATGACTACGGCGTCGACGTCCTTGTCATCCAGAAAACGCCGGAAATCCTGCTCGCCCTTTGGCTTGGCCTGGCCTTTGTCCACCGCCGCCTTTTGTCCCTTGGCAATGGCGCGGGTATCGACGTCGCCGATGCCGTAAACCTGGCAGTTTTTCGCCCCGGCAAAGGTTTGGGTGAGGGATTCGCCGCGGCTGTTGGTGCCGAAAATGGCCACCCGGACGCGGTCATTGGCACCGGGAATGGCCTTATTGGCGAGGGCCGAAAAACCTAAAGTGAGTCCCGCCCCGGTAAGGGCAGAATTGCGGAGGAATTTTCTTCTGCTTGGCATGGTCGAAATCAATTTTTTGGGGATAAGGTACGCAGCGCAGCGGAGCAAGGGCCGTTGGGCACCAAATAAATGGATTTTGGGAAGCTATAGTGCCTACAGTTCCCGGATTTTGATGGAACGGAAAGCGACCGCATCGCCGTGGTCCTGGAGCAGGATGGGGCCAGCGGGCCAGCGCCCGAAGTTCTCCCAGTCTTTGTATTTGCTGTAGTTGACCAGGGCTCCGAACATCTGGCTGAAGCGGTCGTATTCCACCACCTTGAAGCCGTTGAGCCAGTGCTCTACTTTGCCGCCTCTGACGACGATGCGGCCCCGGTTCCAGTCGCCGATGAAGAGGTCTTTGTTGCGGGGCGTATCAAGCACTTTGGCGGTGATGAGGTCGTACAGCGAGCCAGCGGTGCGGTTGCCGGCAACGCCCATTTTAGCGTCGGGGTGGACTTTATCGTCCAGAATCTGAAACTCCAGCCCGATGGCCGAGCCCGCTCCTTTGTTGAGGGTGGGATCGACGAAGTACTTCACGCCGCTGTTGGCCCCGACGGAGGGCTTGAACTCAAATTGCAATTCAAAGTCGCTGAAGTGATCGAGGGTGATGATGTCGCCGCCGTTGGTGCTTTCGCCGCCGTTGCCGGCCAAGACGCGCAGCTCGCCGTCGGCCATCTCCCAGCCTTTGGTGGGGAAGTCGTCGCGCTTCACCCCGCGCCAGCCCTGGCTGCTTTTGCCGTCCCAGAGCAAGCGCCAGCCCTGGCGGATTTCGCTGGCGCTGAGGAAATTGGGTACGAGGTTAACCACCGGGATGCGGTCGCCGGAGGGCAGTCGGTCGGCGGCGCTGGGTTTTTCTTTCACGCGGAGGTTTTTCCAGCGCATCTCCTTGCCTTCCAGGGCTTTCGGGATGCTGTGGACCTGCAGGCAGATCATGCCCGATGCATCGAGGTCATCGATCAGGTTGGCGGCGGGGATGCCGTTGATGAAGGTCCGGATTTCCTGGCCAAGGCACTCGATGCGCAGTTGGTTCCAGGCCCCGTGGCGGAAGGCGTGGCGGGCCGGCTCGTTGTAGTGCAGGGGATAAATCCAGCCCCGGCGGCGCTCGTCGTAAATCCCCCCGGTGTACGCCCGCGGCTCGGGGTCAATCTCCACCTGGTAACCAAAAATGACGCGCTGCTCCCCCTCCTGCCGCCACTGCCCACGGGCCATGACGCCGGAATTGAGCGGTGCTTCGTTGTAGAAATCCAGCTCCAGGATGAAATCGCCGTAGGGCCGGGTGGTACACAGAAAAGTGTTGGGCGTATTGATGACGGCCTCGCCCACAATAGCGTCGTCTTCCACGCGGAAGGGGGCTTTGCCGCCGTAACTTTCCCAGCCCGTCAGGTCTTTGCCGTTGAAAATGGGGCGGAATCCGTCGTCCTGGGCACCCAGCGGCCACCCGAGGAACAGCAGGAGCGGAAAGAAAAACAAGCGATGCATGATCCGTATTTTGGGGGTAAAGTAAGCAACCCAACCGATACTATTCCCGTCATTTCAGCAGTTCTTATCCGTGGCGATAAAGTCTTAACTTTCTGAACCTGAGTAGTATGCGTTTTTTGGGGCTGTTTTTGGTTTTTATGGCGCTGACGCAGGTGCCGGGTCTTGCCCAACAAGAGCAGGGCGGGTACCAACTGCTGGCCGATGAGGCCGGCGTGCGGGTCTACGTCCGTTCCGCTGCTAAAGACGTAATGAGCGTACGGGTTACCACTACTGCCCAGGCGAAAATAGTTGCGGCTTTAGCGGTTTTAGACGACGCCAAAGCGTACCCTTCCTGGGTGCACCGCTGTACCGAAGCCTTCGTCCTCCCCGGCGGAAACGCCAATCGCTACACCTACTGCTCGCGGGTAAAACTGCCCTTTCCCTTCCGCAACCGTGAGGTAGTCGCCATCGTGGAACAGTCCATACACCCCACCACGGGCGTCCTCACGCGGCGCATCACGAACGCCCCCCAGGCCCTGCCCGCCAGCAAAGACTACGACCGCGAACAGACTTACTCCGGCGAGTGGGTCATCACCCCCAACGCGAGCGGGGGCATCGACATTTCTTCCACCTTCCAGACAACCGCCGCCAGCGGATTGCCCGCCTGGTTGCGCCGGGAGGTAATGACCTCCGGCCCCGTCAGGACCATGCAGAATTTCGTCGCCCGCGTGGAAGCGAAACAGGGTTAAGACTTTGCTGACCCGGCTGAGGCTGTCTCCACCCGAACAAGACCAACCTGGCTGTGGCAGTCCCCCCCCCGAATAGGATGGAGCCGGCTGAGGGTGTCCCCACCCGAACGAAACCAACCTGGCTGGGGCTGTCTCCCCCGAATTGGATGGAGCCGGCTGAGGGTGTCCCCACCCGAACGAAACCAACCTGGCAGTGGCTGTCCCCCTCGAATTGGATGGAGCCGGCTGAGGCTGTCTCCACCCGAACAAAACCAACCTGGCAGTGGCTGTCCCCCTCGAATTGGATGGAGCCGGTTGAGGGTGTCCCCACCCGAACAAAACCAACCTGGCAGTGGCTGTCCCCCTCGAATTGGATGGAGCCGGCTGAGGGTATCCCCACCCGAACGAAACCAACCTGGCTGGGGCTGTCTCCCCCGAATTGGATGGAGCCGGCTGAGGGTGTCCCCACCCGAACGAAACCAACCTGGCTGGGGCTGTCCCCACCGAATAGAATGGAGCCGGCTGAGGCTGTCCCCACCCGAACAAAACCAACCTGGCTGGGGCTGTCCCCCCCGAATAGGATGGAGCCGGCTGAGGGTGTCCCCACCCGAACGAATATCGTGTTTCGAGTGAGCACACCCTCAGCCTGGTGTATTCGGGTGAGGACACCCTCAACCAAGTCTATTCGGAAAGGGAGACACCTTCAACCAGGATTCCTCGTAAGTGGGAGCGCCCCCTCCGCTGAGCCGTCCAACGTTCCCTGCACCTGCGGCCGCGCCCCCATTCTTCACTACACCATCACGGCGTTGATGTCGAGGGTAGGACCTTCTTCCCAGGGCAGCATGGCGTTGATGAGGCGGATTTTCTGGAACTGGGGCAGGTCGCGGTCGCGGATGATGGAGGCGCGGATGATGCCCTTTTCGAGGAGGCTTTCGCGCCGGGTGCCCCGCAACAGGGGCCAGGCGGGTGTGTACCAGTGGCGGCCGTCGAAGAGGGCGACGTTGGCGTAGCTCGTATCCGTGAGGTAGCCCCGCTGGCTCATCAGGACGTCGTCGCAGCTGCCCTTGCGCTCCAGGCAGCGGCGGATGGCCGTGCGGTCGGCAAACTTGCTGCCGTACCGGATCTCGTCGGCGGGCAGCAAGCGCAGGCTGGTGACGGGAAGGACCTGGTAGGGGATCAACTCCGTTTTACGCACCCGCTCGCCGTATTCCACGCGGAGCTTGAACAGTCCGCGCGCGGGCGGACTGGCCTCAGCGACCACCCGCGCCAGGTCAATCGCCGGGCATTTGGGCCAGAAGGCACGGCGCGTCCGGTCGAGGCGCTGCTGGTGGTAGGCCAGCAAGTCGGCCTGACCATCCAATATGCGGATCGATTCCAGCAATAGTGGCGGGGGAGTTGAATTTGTATTCAAATAGTGATTGTCGAGCGGATGAATTTTACCGGTACCGGGGCAAGGGTAGGTCCAGGGCCGGTCTGGGATCCGAATGTTGGGGGTGACTTACCAGCGGGGAAAGATTACCTTAACACCATTTAATCGGCGGTTAATGTAAGGATTTTGTCTTAAGTGCTAAAGGAATCCGGATTTTTCGTTGCAATTCGGCGTACTCGTCCTCCCACTGGCTGCTGGCGGTAATGCCGCCGCCCGAGTGGAAAACGTGCCCGCCACCGGGGTGTTCGGTGATGAAACGGATCAGCACGCAGGTATCCAACTGATGGCCATCGAAGTAGCCGCCGATGCCGCAGTAGTAGCCCCGTGGACCGTTTTCGGCCCGCCGGATGAGGTCGACCGTGGCCGGCTTCGGGGCCCCGCTGACGGAGCCGGCCGGCAATAGTCTGGCGAGCAGCGTACCCAGGTTGGCCTGCCAGCCGGGGGGGAGTTGCCCACCGATGTTGCTGCTCGTCTGGACCAATCCCCGGCGGCTGGTCGCAATTTTGTGGAAGTAGCGGTAGTCCGTCACCCGCACCCCCTTGGCCACCTGGCTGAGGTCGTTGCGGATCAGGTCGACGATGGTGGCGTGCTCGGCAATTTCCTTGGCGCTGCCGAGTAGTTCGCGCCGCCCCTTGGCGGTATCGGGGGCCGTGCCTTTCATGGGGCGACTTTCGATGTAGCCCGCCTCGCTGACCGTCACGAAGGTCTCCGGACTGAAGCATACGAAGTGCCCCGGCCACCAGATGCGGTACTTGGCCTCGCTTTTCCAGTAGATCTCCTCGTAGTTGCCGTTCAGTTGAACGGGGGTGGGGAAGGTAAGGTTGGTCAGGAAACTGTCGCCACGCCGCAGGCCCGCCTGCACGACGGCGAAGGCGCGGCGGAAATCGGCTGCGGGGACGTGGGTAGCGGTCAGGCGGGGAACTTTGCTGCTCAGCGTGGTGGAGGGCACGTCGGGCCGGCCCGGAAAGGAGAAGCGGGGCGGGATGGCCGCAGTATCGTCCAGGGGCCAGACCTGGGGAGCAATTTGCTCAAAATCCACCAGGAAAAAGCAGGCTTGCCGCTGTCCACCGAGCGCGTTGAGGCGCTCCGCCCACTGGGTCATCGTTACGTTGCTTTCGGTTGGCACTGCTGCTGAGACGTTTTTCACGTTGCAAAGTTACCATTGCCGGCTTACTCAGGTTAAACGCTTCCTGGGGCAGGCGGGGCAGGCGAGTTGCGTCTGAGCTTGATACCTTTGGAGCGAAAAAAGGAGCTGCGCAGCAGTACCTTCGCCTTCCATGCGCACCCTTACTCCGCAAGAATGGTTTTTTGATTCCGCCTGGCGGGGCTTTACCCTGCTGGACGTACGCTCGCCGGCCGAATACGCCACGGGAAAGTTGCCCGCCGCCCGGAGCCTGCCGCTCTTCAGCGATGCCGAAAGGGCGGAGGTCGGTACGCTCTATAAGCAGGTGAGCCCGGACGAGGCTTTGCTGAAAGGACTGGAGATTGCGGGTGGAAAAATGCGTTACCTGGTGGAAGAAGCCCGCCGGCTGGCACCCGTCGGCCGGGTGGTGGTGCACTGCTGGCGGGGCGGACAGCGCAGCGGCAGCGTCGCCTGGCTGCTGGAGCGGGCGGGCCTGGAGGTGGGGCAGCTGACGGGGGGCTACAAGGCGGCCCGCGCCACCATCCGCACCTACCTCAAAGACAGTGAGCACGGGTTGCGGGTGCTGAGCGGGCCTACGGGCTCCGGCAAAACCCAGGTCCTGCGGGCCATGCAATCCCTCGGTGCCAGCGTCATCGATCTGGAGGGCCTTGCTCACCACAAAGGTTCGTCGTTCGGGGCCATCGGAGAATCCCCCCAGCCCAGCACGGAGGAGTTCGAGAATCAGCTTTTCGCCGCCCTGCGGGATTTGCCGACCGGCCAACCCGTTTGGGTGGAAGACGAAAGCCGCATGATTGGCCATATCTACCTCCCCGACGAATTTTACCACCGCCTCACGGCCGCTCCGGTGACGCTGCTGGAACAGCCGCTGGAGTGGCGGGTGGGCCGCCTGGTGCAGCTCTACGGCGCTTACCCGCGCGAAGACCTGCTGACGGCCTTTACCCGCATTCGCAAAAGACTGGGGGGGCAGCATCTCAACGCCGCCATCGCCGCCCTGGAGGCCAACGACCTGGCCACCGCCGCCCGCATTGCCCTGGTTTACTACGATAAAGCTTACCACCACTATGGCGAGCGACGGGAAGCGCCCGTGGTACGGCGGGTGACCGCCGCTAGCCCCGATCCGCTGGTAGTGGCCCGGCAGATTTTGGGGTGAGAGCTCTTACTCCGCCGACTTAATCGCTTTACCCACCCACAGGCGGGCGTTGTTGGTCATGACTTCTACGAAGTACAGACCCGCCGGCAATTCCGCGCCGAAGCGTACCGTGCCCTGCGATCCTTCGATGTTCCGCGCCAGTACTTGCCGGCCCAGGGCGTCGCGTACCCGCAGTTGTGTGGCCCGGGCGCTCCCGAGGTCGTAGCGGAGGGCAAAGGCAGCGGCGCTGGGGTTGGGGAACAGCGTGAGGTCCAGGTCCTCCCGGCCGAAGTATTCGGTGCTGGTCGGGAGATTGTTGCCCGTTACGAGGAAGTTGTCGAAGCCCGCCTCGACCAGGTGGCCGGAGGTATTAAAGTCGCTCGTACTGACGATGACCCGCAATTCGTCGCTGAGGTCCATAAAATCATTGATGCGGAAAGAATCCTGGGTCCACACCCGGCCATCTTCAGCGTGGCGGCGGGCTACGACGGTGTCCCTGCCATTGGTGATGCGGATGACGAGGGTATCGTCCAGCGGCGTTCCCGTACCGCCGCCGTTGGCGAAGTAGTACTGGTAGTGGACCACCAGGGTATCCTGACCCGCTAAGGGGCGGAAAGTGGGGGAAGTCAGGATGACGGTGCCGTTATCCACGTCGTCCGTGCCTGCGCTGCCGCCGCCGTTGCCGGTGATGTAGGCTTCTTCGCCCAGGTCGCCGGGAGCATCGGTGCCGGGGGCAAAAATCAGGTTTTCGTTGACGGTGGCGATGGGGATATCCCGCACCCACTGCCCGGAAGTTGCGTCGCCCGTAGCACTCCAGCCTTCGTCCGTAACGAAGTCATCCATGTATCCGCGCTTGAGGCGGATGGTGACGCCCTGGAGGTCTTGGGAACTGATGGCCGTGCGGGCTTCGGTCTGGTAGCCCCATTCGGCTACGTAGAGGGTGTACTCGCCGTCGAAAATGGCGGGCACCTCCACCTTGCCATTCGCGTCGGCCAGGCGCTCCACGTTGAGCTCTTCGTTAAAGAAGCGGAAGGTAGCGTTGGGGATGACGGCTTCGGTAGCGTCGTCGATGACCGTAACGTCGATGTCAAAGCGGGGGACGGTGGTTTGCAGTGCGGTGTCGAGGATGGTCTCTACGCCGTTTTCTAAATTAACCGTAACGGTTAGGGGGAGGTAGTTTTCTACGCTGAAAGTCACCTGGTAGGTGCCAGCGGTGCCGAGGCCGGTTTTGTAGCGCCCCAGGGCGTCGGTGGCTTCCACGTTGGGTTGGGTGGAGGCGATGCTGACGTTGACGTTGTTGATGGGGGTGCGGAGGTCGCGGTCGACGATCGTTCCCTTCAGGCGGGCCGCCCGCAGGTAGTTGACGTCAACAACGTACAGGCCAGTTTGCCGGTCGGAGACCAAAGTCAGGCCGCTGGGCAGGAAAGGGTAGGCACCCCAGGCACCGTTGAAGTCTCCGTCGGCCCCCAGCCAGGTATCGTAGTTGGCCACTTCCACCAAGTTATCGGGGACGCTGGCATCGACTACCCGCAGTCCATCGGTGTAGTAACTGATGGAGAGGTATTCGTCAATGACGTGGACGTTGTGCGGGATCGTCCCCCGGTTCAGGGTGCCCGCCGGACGATACTCGTCCAGCAGTTCAATATCGTCTTTGTTGCTGATGTCGTAGGCCGCCACCGGGGCGTTGGGTTCCTCGTCAGTAGTGAACACCAGCTGGGCATCGTCGGTCGTCCAGGCATTGTGGGTGAAGGTGAAAGGCGTCAGGGTAGACCCCAACAGTTCAACGTCGGCCAGGTCGGCAACGTCGTAAATGGCCAGCCGTCCGAGGTAAATTTCCGAACAGTACATCGTGTCATTTTTGACGTAGACGTCGTGGGAATAAATCTGCGGCCCCATACCCACCAAAGTGGGGATCATGGGGTTGGCCACCAAATCGAACATGAAAATTCCGCCGTCGTTGATGTTGCGGTCGCCGCCAGCGGTGTAAATACGCCCGATTTCGGTATCGATGTAAAGGTTGTGGGCCCGCACGAAGGTCCGCGGGAAGCCGGGAATGTCGTACTGGGTCCGGCGGAAGGGCACGCTATCCGGCAAAAAGCGCAAGTCAAAGGCCGTAATGCCCTCCGCACCCTGGTCGGCCACGGAATAAGCGTATTCTCCAAAGGTCTTCATGTCGCGCCACTGCGAACGCGCGCCCGCAATCCGGGCCACCTCCACCGGGTTATCAGGGTCGGCCAGGCTGACGAACGATACGCCGTTGACCAGGCCTACGATGGCGTACTCCGTGCCGTCCGGCGCTGCATAGCCCCATACGTCGTTCACGCCGTCGTTGTAGGGGAGGTTGGCCCGCAGCGTGGTATTTAGCTGGGCAGTGAGCAAAGAAGAGTAGGCCAAAAGGGCGAGCAAAAGGAAGCGTTGCATCATCATAAGCAGGTTGGGGCGCAAAGATAGAAACGTTCGCCACCCGAATCACGATTCCCCGAATTACCAGCGGATAGGACGTTTGGCGGACACGTGGCGGGAAATCCAGTCATCCCCTTCACAAAAGTCCAGCTTTACTTTTTTACGACGCCGACGGGGAAGTCTTGCCCAAAGCCGAAGCTGGCCGGGTACTGGGCCTGGCCGCTGTGTTTTTCGGTCAGTTCGGGCACCGTTGCTTCCAGGTAGGCTTTCAGTTCGTTGACGGAGACGCGCTGGTCGTTGCCAGCGGCCTCGCCGGCCAGCCCGGCCAGCAAGACGTAGGTAAACGCCCCGTGGCCCAGCTGGTCGAATTCGCTGGCAAATTGCTCGGAGCCGGAGGCCGTAAGCCAGTGGGTGCCGGTGCTGCGTGCGAGCTGGGCAATGGCCTTTTCTTCGGCGGCCCCGCGGGCGGCCATGCGCTGCACGGCCCCGGCGCTCTGGCAGGCGTCCAGCAGGTAGAGCTGCTTCTGGGCGGGGATGGCCGCCGCCAGGTTCTTCATCTCCGTGGCCGAGATGCCCTTGTTTTGCAGGCTGTTGGGGTCGCCGTAGAGCTGGGTGACGTCGTGGGGAACCAGGAAAAAGTCCGCTTCCGTCCCTTCGCTCATCACGCCGTGGCCGGCAAAGTAGAAGACGAAAACATCGTTGGGCCCGGCCTGGGTCCGGACCGTTTCCAGGGCGGCGAGGATGTTGGCCCGCGTCGCCTGCTCGTTGCGGATGCTGTACAGGCGGGTGTTGCCCACCAGGCCCTGCATCCCCGTTTGCAGGCGATTTTCGAGGCCCGCCGCGTCGGCCTCGGCGTAATTGAGGTTGTAGCGGGGGTTTTTGTACTGGTTGATGCCCACCGTGAGGAGGTGGAGGGTAATGCCGTCGCGGAGGCTGTTGTTCGCGGGCGCGTCCGCAGGTGCCGTGTACTGGATGAGGAGCAAGGCGGGGTCACTCTCCGTGCGTTCGGCGTTGATGGCGACGGCTTTGAGCGTATTCTCTCCCGGCAAAAGGCGGAGCTGGAAGCTTTTTTCGTTGCCGCCGGGGTCGTCTTCCACAATGAGGTTGCGGGTGCCGGGCGAGACGAGCTTGCCGTTGTGGTACAGGCGGATCTCGGCAACGGTGCTTCCGGCGGCCACGGCCTTCACAACGATCTTTGCATCCTGCGTCAGCGCCACAATGGACGCTGCTACGTCGTCATCTTCCACCGTGAGGTTGCGCGTACCGGCCGTGTACTGGATGGTGACCGTGGGTTTTTGCCCGATGCGGTTGATGTTGACCGGCGGTGGGGGCGTGCTGCTGCGGCTCAGGATTTCCGCCAGCAGACCCGGCGTGTAGAAGCCCTCCAGGAGTTGTTCGAGGGGGTAATTTTCGGTCCCGACCCGGTAGTACATGCGCTGCATGGCCCAAGGCGCGGCGTCGAAGCGGCCGTCGGGGGCCACCACGGCCCAGCCCTCGGCGGCGGCGTACTGAACGAGTTGGGCGACGCGGCGGCGGCTGCGGAGGTCCCAGAGGCTGACGAGCTCGTCGTTGCCGGCACTGATCATGAAGTCCTCGCCCACGAAGGCCACGCGCTCGATGGGTAGGGTGGCATCCGTCTTGAGCTCGCTTTCCTGGCCCGTGCGGAGGTCCAGCACGTAGCCCCGGCTGCTGTGGCTGTAGGCGACCATGGTCTTGGCCCGGTTGAACTGGGCGGCGTAGGGGAAGCGGCCCTTGGGCAGTGGCCAGCGGCGGAGCTCCCGGCCGGTGCTGGCGTCGAGCTGCACGACGAACTCGTAGATGAGGCCGTAGATCGTGCTGCCGTCGGCGGAAAACGACGGGTCCTCGAGGCGTCCGGTGGCTTCCCAGCGCTTGCTTTTTTGGCTGACGTCGTAGAGCAGGTGCCAGGTGCGGTTGCTGCCATCCGGCTGGATGCGGGCCTGGTTGAGGAGGAGCAGGTTGCCGGTGGGGGATAGCGCGACGTCATCCTGGTAAAAGCCAGTGGTGGCCGGCAGGGCTTCGCGGACGACGAACTTGTGGCTGGCGGTGTTCAACACCATGAAGCCATTGCGACCTGCAACGCCGATGAAGTTGCCGTCTCCGCTGCTGGCCACGCCGGCGGTGGGGCCGAGCTCAGATTTGAAGCGCTTGGTTTCCAGGGGCTTGCTGCGGTGGTGGTAGCTGAAGTTGTCGCCACTGGTAGCGCCGGTGGCCAGCAGGCTGCCGTTGGCGCTCAGGTGCAGCCGACCGGCGTGGAGGCTGGGGGTGATGGCCGTGGTGATGGTTTTGCGGCCCTTCATTTCCAGCGTTTTCAGGCTGCCGGCACTGCCCCAGGCGAGCAGTTGGCTGCCGTCCTGGGCGGCGAGTTGGGCGGGCAGAAGGATGCTTTCGCCGAGGGTGACGACGGTCTGGAGGTCGGGCAGGGCGTAGCCGTGGATCTGGAAGGGGCTTTTGCCCGCTACGTAAAGGATGCCGTTGGTGGCGATGGTGAGTTCACTGTCGAGGATACCGGGCAGGTTGCGCACGGTCAGGGTATTGGTGCGGTAATCGCCCGAGACCAGTTTGCCGTCCTGGTTGATCCAGTAGAGGTGGCCGGCCGGACCGCCGAAGCCGGCCACGTGGGTGAGGTTGCGGTTGGCCGTTTGTTCCTTGGTGGAGTTGCTTTGCCAGATGCTGCTGCCGTCCGTCCGGCGCAGGCTAAGGCTTGGACTCGTGCCGGCGTCGGAGATGCAGAGGAGATTGCCCGTGGGGGTGAAGCGGCGGGCGCCTTCCACCTGGGTGCGGGCCGCTCCATTTGTGGGGATGAGGTGGCCGATGCCGTCGCCGGTGACGAGCAGCAGTTGCTGGCCGGTGGGGGAGATGTCCAGGTGATCCATTTTGTGGCGTCCGCTTTCGGCGAAGGGGACGGTAGCGAGCTGGCTGGGGCTGCCGGCGGGCAGGGTGATCCGCCACACCTGCTGGGGGTCTTCGCCCGTGCTGTTGATCTTCTGGGTCTGGTAGAAAAGCTCGTTGCGGGTGGGGTGGAAGACGAGGGCGTCCATGAACCAGCCTTTGATGGTTTTGACGGGCCGCCAGGAGCCGACTTCCCAGACGTAGAGCTCCGTAAAGGTGGCGGCGGCCAGGTACTTGCCGTCGGGGCTGAAGGCCAGGGAGCGGGCGTAGTCTTTGGGGCGGAAGGTGTGGACTTCGCGGCTGGCGGCCGTGTTCCAGACTTTCACCGTGGCATCGAGCGCCGCCGAGGCGAGGAGATCACCGGCCGGGGAGGCCGCCAGATCGGTGATGGCCTTGCCGTGGCCGGTGGGCACCACCAGCGTGGGGGCTTGGCCGGAGAGGCCTGCACCGAAAAGGAGCAGCAGGAAGAGGGCGAGGAAAGACGTGGCGGGGCGCAAAGACATTAGAAAGCAGCTTTTGGGGGTAGGGAAGACTGGGGGGCTAAAGTTAAGCAGGGCTTAGCATTTCGGCGCTGTACCGACGACGGAGCGCCAACCTGGAACTAAGACAATATCGGGCCCGGAGACTTTTGTAGCGAAGGTACTAGGGCCGCCGCATATCTTTGTGCGGCGGGCACAAACCCTGCTCCTTGGAATCAAAAACGAAACCAACATCATCATGAATAAGCGAATTAAAATGGCTTACACCTGCGCTGGCGTGCCCGGCCAAATCAACTGGCATTACGAGCTGCCCGACGCCCATATTCCCTGGATTGGCGACGTGGGTTTGTTTCGCGTGATGGACTCTGACGGCAAGTACATGAAGACCAGGGATGGCGGCACTTGCTCGCTCTTTACCGACGATCTGATCATGGCGGCCTACGGAGCGCGGTACGCTACCAATCAGTACGAAGCCTACCTGCCGCAGTTGCCCACCCGCCACGTTGAGCTGGTTGGCCGGGGAGGAGTAGTCGCCCAGGTGGCAAGCAAAAATCACACCCACCCCGGTCAGGCCATTCCGCTGGAGTTGCTCGCCTTTGCCGTGGATGCCCAGGGGGCAGTAATCAACACCCTTCAGGCCCTGACGCCCTTCCGCGGGGATACCCAGGGAGCAAAAGTGTTGCTCTCCGTAGGATCTTCCATGGACAGCGGGAAAACGACCACTGCGGCCCACCTCTGCGGAGGACTCGGGCGGGTGGGTTATAAAACCGCATACATTAAACTGACGGGCACGGCCTACCCTAAGGATACCATTTATTGTTACGACCGGGGAGCGGATTACGTTACGGACTTTTCCCAACGCGGCTTTACTTCTACTTTTCAGGTTGGAACCCCCACTTTGCTTTCGCTTTACCAGGAACTGCTCGACGAATGCGTACGGCAGGTTAAGCCTGACTACATCGTGGTAGAAATTGCTGACGGCATCCTCCAGCAAGAGACCCGGGAGCTGCTGCAAAACAGCGAGTTTATGCATACGGTCGGCGGCGTAGTACTTTCCTGCGGCGATAGCCTTGGGGTACTTTCCGGCATCGAAATCCTGAAAAGCTGGGGCATTGCCCCCGTGCTGATCAGTGGGCTGTTCACCGCCAGCCAGTTGTTGATGGAAGAGGTCAGGCCGCTTACCAAGCACCCCATCTTCAGTATCCAGGAGTTGCTGGCCGGCAATATGCTGCCCTTGTTGGCGCAACAAATTCCTACCCCGCACGTGAATGGCGTACCCGCTTCGGCAAATGTATTGCTGGAGCAGTTTGGCCTGAATGGGGTGGGGGTGCTCAGGGCGTGAGGGTTTACGATTTGGGCCTTTGGTTTTTCACTCCGGCTACGATTCAGACCTCTTACTTTTCACTCCGGCTACGATTTACACCTCCGAGGAACATTTGCCTTCAAAGATCATCCCTTCGAAGTGATGGTCCTCATTGCATACGGCAAATGATGCCTCGGAGGAGAAATCGTTGGGGGGGATTTCTTTTGGGAGTAGCTACGCAAGGGGAATCAGTCGTTTTTGCAAAAATGCCACCGATGGGGAAGTGCGCAGTGTGCGCTACGCCTGGAATTATAAAATCCAGCTCCGTAGGTTAAGCTATCGTTTCCTTACTCCTTAGTGCCGCAGGATTTTCCTTTTTCTTTGCCACCGCAGCCCGCCGTCGCAGTCGCGCCTGACGCTTTAGCGCAGCAGGATTTGCCCGTGGTTTGATCCGCAGTCCCCGGGGGGCAACATGGCTTTTGGCCCGTGGCGGGAGCGTCTGGTGCCCGCCCGGATTTTTTGACCGGGAGTCCGGCGGCCTCCCAAGCGATGATGCCCCCCTCGATGTGGAATAAGGGCGCGAAGTGGGCTGCGGCGAGTAAGTTGCCTGCTTTCGCACTTCGCAGACCTGTGCGACAGGCCAAGATGAGGGGGCGGTCGGTCGGCAGTTCCGCCAGGCGATCGGGGAGCTCGCTCAGGGGGATATTGATTACCCCGGGTACATCGTAGGCGAGCACCTCGATTTCGTTGGCCTCCCGTACGTCAATCACGAGGGTGCCTTGCGCTACCATGGGCAGTACGGCGTTGGGAGCTACCGCTGCTACGCTACTGGCCTGGCCAAGGATTTGCCCGGACAGCAGCAGTAGGCCAAGCATTAGAACGGAAAAATAAATCGTCTTCATCTTCATTGGTTTTGCGCAAAGCTAGGGGCGCAATCTCTCCGGCAATGGTGATCTGGATCACATGGGGGGGGTGAAAAGTTACACCCCTGAAAGATGGACGATTCTTGGGATTTGATGGGGCTTGCGAGGCTTTGCACGATCAGCATCCTCAACTTATTGTTATCCTGGTCGCAGTTCCGCTACTGGCTTATCAGGCATTTGAGAAGTGATCGTTTACGGTTTATAGTTCTCTATCTTCAACACCTTCCCCAAGTCAATCACAAAACCGTACCGCTCAAAGGCATCTTTCGGTTCGTCCAGGTACTCCAGGATGCGCGTGCCTTTCCACTCCACTTCCATAGTCGGGGAATCGGGGTTGTAGCCGTTGCGGAAAACGATGGTATCGTACTCGCGGAACTTTTCAAAGGAATAGCTACCGTCCGCTTCTTTGACGAGTAGGCGGCTCATCCAAAAGTCGCTGAGGTCGCGGTACTCTTCGGTCTTTTCACCACGGTAGATCGCGTCGAAAAATTCGCGTTTTAGGGTGGTTTTGAGGGTCTGCTTCTTATTCATGATCGTCTACTTTTAATTGCAATTTCCCAATTCTCTTAATGAACCATTCCCGGCTAGTCATCTTAAATTTTTCCTCCCACCAATCATGTTGATGTGGCGTATTCCACCATGAAGTACTTGGATGCGCTGTACCAAAAATATTTCGCGTAAAGAACTCATCCTTTCCGTGACTTTTCCAAAAAGCGTAATAGGCTAACTTACTGACGAAAGCAAAATGGGTGACTTCAAGGATATCCCCTAGGGCAAGTAGATGATGGTAGGCCGTCTTTTTATCCAAATCCGTCACTTCTAAACTGTCTCCGGTCTTTGCCGGGCGCTGGAAATAATTATAGTAGGCGACGTAACGCAAATAATTGTCGGTGGGTAGGTCTTTGTCTACTAATAAATCCCGGATCGCGAACTCTACGTTGCGATAAATACCGAAGGCTTTACTTGCGTACCGCTGCTTTTCGCCGGATCCGGCGGTTCCACGGGTATGTATCCAGTTGCGGTCTTCATCGTCAAGCATCGCGGCGGCTGTGCCATCGTACCACGCGCCCGACTCGCTTTTCTGCTCACTTTCTTTCCGTAAATAATGGCTCTCCCCAATCACCAGCACCCGCTTATTCATCCGGCGGTAATGGGAGCCGATGAAGGGAAGCATTTGAGGATAAAGCTGGTAGTGGGGGAGGGTTTGCAGCAAATCGTCAAAAGATCTATCTTGGTATATTTCCTTGTTCATTTTAATTATTTTTTTCGGTAGTAATCATCCCCAAAACCATCCCCCGAACCCCAGGGAAGGGCCGGGCGGATTTTATTTCCACCTACTTTCCACAACAGTTTTTGTATTTTTTGCCGCTGCCGCAGGGGCAGGGGGCGTTCCTGCCGATCTTTGGCCCTTTTCGGACCATGGTAGAGGCCTTTTCTGCCTTCGTCCGTAGGTCGACCTTCGTACGCAAAACTTCTACCTTTCCCCAGAAATTGTCCGTTAGTAATTTGAGTGCTGTCGGGTTTTTTACCTTGCGTAGAATATCCGGCAGCGTATCCGGTAGCACAGGATTTTGGTCAAGTTGTCTAAAGAGGAGCTGTTCCGAAAGGTTATTGGCTACCGATTCCAGCACTTCCCAGTTTGCTCCGAACTCGGTCAGTCGGGTAAATCGGTCAATCGCGACTTCTGTTTGCTGCTTAAGTCGAGCATAACGTATGGATAGCTCTTCAAAAAGCGTGAAGTCTTTCGGGGTGAAAGGGTGGCCGCCCCGGATGGGGTGATCGGTAAGTTCCTTTCCAGGCCACTCTTTGCGAAATTTGCTTAGGAAGGCCTCATCGTCCAAAATTTGTAACAACGAGAGTGCTACGTAGGTACGCGTCTGCCCAAAGCGTTCCAGTATTGAGAGCACCTCCCGCCTCTTTTGTTCATTCCCGCTGTTTTCATAGAGCACGAGAAGCGGAAAGAGGATTATGGCTTCGTCGGGGTATTGTATACGGAGTGCTTCTAGCGCCGTTTGCTGGGAGGCAGAGATGGTGGTAGAGTTAGCCTCAATTTCTGTCATTTTTCGTGATAGTTCCAGGGGCACGGGCAGGGCAGGGGCCTCCGTAAGCGAAATACCGTGCTGGCTGGCGAGCCAATCGATTTGGTAAGAATTTCCGGACTTTTGCACTAGATCAAGGTCTACCTCGTGGCTCTCCTCGCCCCGGGTGACAAAATCGAAGCTACGGTTGGCGTGCAACTGGCGTTTGCCAGCCAAACGAAAGTGGAGAAAAACATCCCTATTGAAAAAGCCCAAGTGGCGTTGGTAACCCTGTGATACTACCGACCAGTCATTTGAAGTTTTGACGCTGGTTGCTCGTACTAAGTTGCGGGTAACCCATTCGAGGTGTTCGCCGTCAATATCAAAAAATTCTGTACTCCCATAAGGTTTATTTTTATGGTCCACCGTAAGGTCAAGACAAAAACACTCCTGTTGTTTGGCCAGCCGGAGGAATTCCTGTACCTGCCGATCGGCAGGGTCCAGTTGTGCGTGCATTAATCTTTTCTCACTATGTTGGAGCGTCACCAGCATAACGGCGTTTCCGTCTTGATCATCAACCGTCAAGAATTTGTAGGATGGGTTATAATAACTGTCTGGAGTAAACCCTACCAAGGCCGCTGATTTGGCCGTAAGCTTTAGGAATAGCGTTGGCACGAGCGTTTTAGCCACGAATACCGAGCCCGCAAAGGAAGAATCGGCGGGTACGGATTCAAGATGGTCAATCGCCATTTGCGGGATCAGTATGGGCTGGTTTTCCCCTATATCCTTGATAATCGTTTCAATTGTTGACATAAAAAGCAATGTAGTAAATGTATTGTCTGGCACTTGTTTAATTCATCTTCGCAATAAAGTCTTCGCTGAAGGCTTCCCGCAAACTGAGGTCTGATGGCACGAGCGGGGTGAATAGAATCGACCACGTTATGTGATCGCTTTTCCGTAAGCTCACCCGGCAAAAGCGCTTAGCAATAATTTCCTCATGGGTGGTAAAGATGTTCATAAACGGGCAACTTCAGCCCGCGCAAGGTAAGCCCTTTCCCGAACTTCCTTCGCCGCAGTTTCCTGCTCTACTCCCGACTTGGCCCGATCATTCTCCCCATCCCCTCTCTCTGCACCTGCGGCCGCGCCACACACCCTGATCGCGGGGCCAAACCCAGCTACCTCACCACCCTTCAGAAATACTGGCCAGCACCTCGGCTTTGGCCATGAATTCAGGGTCGTACTGGATGCTCATGCCGGGGGCGGTGAGGATTTTCACCGTACCGTTGCGGCATTCGATGTCTGGCGTGAAAGGGATTTTGCTCTTGGCGTCATCGGCCCGGAACTCCTGGAAGGGGCCCAAATTGGGCAGCACAGCGGCCAGGTGGAGCAGGTTGGCGTACTCGGCATTGTTGCGGGGGTTGTGGGTCGTGACGGGCAGGCCGTAGCCCAAGGCCATGTTGGCGACGTGGATGGTGCGCAGCATGCCTCCGTTGTACATGATGTCGGGCTGGACGAGCGCGAGCGCACCGTTGGCCATCATCCATTCCCACTTCGGCAGGCTGTGGTCTTGTTCGCCGCCCGCGACACTGATTTTGAGGGCTTTAGCGACCTGCTGGTGCGCCACAAAATCCTCCCATTCACAGGGTTCCTCGAAAAAACCAACGCCATGATCTTCCAGCATCCGCCCGACGCGGATGGCCGTCGGCGCGTCGTAACTGCCGTTGGCATCGACGTTAATGTCCATCCCGTCGCCGAAAAATTTGCGGGCGTAGGGAACGAGCGCATCCGTCCGCCCGGGGTAAGCGTCGGCATTTTTTGACATTCGTCCGCCGATTTTAATTTTGATGGATTTCGCCTGGGTTTCTTCCACCCGTTTACCCAGCCACGCACACTCTTCTTCGGGAGTGGTGTTGCGGCGTAAACTCGAAAGGTAGACGGGAATTTCGCTGCGCAGCACCGGGCCCAACAGTTCGCAAACGGGTTGGCCCGCCACCTGCCCAAGAATATCCAGTACGGCCACTTCAATTTGTCCAAAACAATTCCACAGGGGCATCGAGGTGTATTTATACACGCGCTCCTTACCGTTGTAATAAAAACGCTCCCATAAATCGGCCAAAGACCGGGCATCCTGGCCAATAAAAAATGGCGCTACCAGGTCCCGGAAAATCGATATCAGGTTGGGAATGCGATTATTGCCCATACTGTACCCAACGACCCCTTCGCTGCTCGTTACCCGCGTCATGTATTCATTGCCGAAGCGCAGGATTTCCACCCTAGCGATAATAACCGGCTCGGTAATCCGCTGGTAAATATCCGCCAATGGCCGCAGGGCTTGGGCAGACCTAAACGGAGTATGGGAGGAGAGATCCTGCGCGGTTGCACCAGCTGGCCAGGCTGGCAGCGCCGCTCCGGCACCCAGGGCCAGCCCACGCTTCAGCCACTGCCGCCGGCTCAATTCAGAAGAGGAAGGAAAAGACATAAGAAAAATTTTAGACCAGCTCTTAGTGCACTCAGTGCGCTTAGTGCCCAACTTATATCTATTTGGTTCAAAAAAAGCGAAACTTTCCCTACAAAACCGAAGTGGGGGAGGCCGCTCCGCAGCCCCACCCCTCCAACGGTGTTGTTCAAAAAAAGCCAGTCTATTGCTTCACCACTTGCCGGGCACTCACCCCGCCCCGGCTATCCACCAAACTCAGCAGGTAGGTACCGCTGGGAAGGTGGGCCAGGTCCAGCTCGTGGCGGTCATTATTGACGTTGTGGACCACTTGCAGCGGGCGGCCCATCAGGTCATAAATGACGATGCGGCTGATGTCGGTTCCGTTCAGGTGGCGGACAAAGAGGCGGTCGGCCACGGGGTTAGGATAGTAGAGGATGTTGGCCGCTACGAAAAGATCGCGGGTGCGGGTGGAAAATTCGAAGTCGGGGAGGTTGGCCCCCAGGGGTTGTCCTTCCGTGCCCGCGCGGTAGGAGCCCGCGCCCTGGGCGTAACCGTAGTCGTGGTAAGTCGAGTAGCGCAGGATGCTGCCGTCACCGACGGTGCTCAGTACGGCGTCAACGTCGATGCCACTGTGGTCCCAGGCCGGGGCGTCCATTTCGCTGTGGTGGGCCATGATCCAGGCCAGGGGCTGCGGCGCGGGATTGGCGAAGTTGAGAACGTCGTTGATGATTGTTGCCTCCGTCCCCCGGGCGGCCACCGCCAGTTCCGCTTCGACGCTGAAGTTCGGCACCTGTTCGATGGTATCCATATCTACCTGGGTGAAGGGCGTTGCTTCCACCAGTGCGGGCGTACGGAAGAAGTTGTTGTGGCTGATCAACCAGTTGCTGATGCCCAGGGCAGTGGTGTCGGGGTCCAGCACCGCGCGGTCGTCCTGCTCGGCTGGGTCCAGGCTGAACTGCCGGCCCAGGAAAGCCCCGTTGGCGAAAATATTATTGGTTACTTCCAGAGTGCCCACGGGCCCAATGGCCATGCAGCGCTGCCCTACGTTATCCACCGTGTTCTGGTTGAACTTAAAGTAGTTGATTTCCCCCCCGCCGTCGCGGATGAGCCGGCTGGTGATGTTGTAAAACAGGTTGTTTTCCAGCACAATACTGTCCACCAGGTTGCCCCGGTCGTCGATGAAGCGCCCATTGTCGGGGTTGCTCGGCTCGCCGAGGCGACTGGCGACGCTGTTGCGGACGTAAATCTTGGTATTGGCATTGTCCAGGCGAAAAACCGTTTGCCCGGAATCGTCCATCAGGCAGTCGTCGACGGTAATGCGAATATCATTAGCACGCGCGCGAATCATGCGTTCGAATACCACACCGAGGGTGCTGCGCTGCGTGAGGTGGAGGCCCTCCAGAATCAAATTGCCCCGGGCTTCAAAAAGCGCGTTGATTTCTACGTCCGCTGAAGGCGGGTCGGAGACGATCAGCGGCCTGGCGAATTGTTCATTTCCCGCGGCGCGCAGGTGCAGGGTAAAGCCTTGGTGAGCAATGGGGGAATTGACGAAGTATATCGCCCCCCGGGTAAGTTCATAAATGCGGTTGGAATCGGCCGTAATCACGTCGTTGAGCGTACTGCCGGGGGGAACGCTGATGACGGTTTGTGCACCCGCCGTCAGGCCGCTGCACAGGGCAAGGAGAAGTACGTAAAGTCTGCGCATAATTCAATTTTTAATGGTGATGCTTGGGCGGGGTGAATCATTTCTGCCAGCGGAACCGCAGGCCGAGGTCGGCCGTCATGCCGTAGAATTCGGACTCCGATAAAAAGCTGGTATTGCCCACAAAGGATTGTTCGGGTTGGTTACTGATGTTGTTGACGTTGGCGACAATTTGCCAGGAGCGCTTTTTATTCACCCAGTAGGTCAGGCTGTAATCCCAACGAACCGACCGGGCGGTAAAACCATCCAGCTCGCCGCGCGCACCCAGGCGGTCGAAGGCGTTGTCCTGGTAAAGCATGGATAAGCGGGTGGAGAAGCGGCCCAGCTCATAGCCAAGGGTCAGGTTGGCAATGGTGTTGGCTTGCCCTACGTTGCGCCCGCTGCGCAGGGTATCGATGGCCGCCGTAGTAATCTGCACGAAAGGCGGCACGTCCAAAAACACGGTGTCCCGCCGGATGAAGGATACGGGGTAGCTCGTTTGGGATTTGGCCAGCGTCAGGTTGGCCCCGAGGATGAGACCCCGCCACGGTTTGGGCAGGCTCGCAAAGTTGGCCTGCAAATCAAACTCCAGGCCCCGGACGCTCGATTCGGGAACGTTCTCCGGCTCCGTCACCTGGTAGCCCCGGAAGCGGCTCGCGGGGTCGCGGATGATGTAGGTGCGGATGTAGTCTGTATCAAAAAAGTCTTTCTGGAAAACGCCCACCGTAAAGAGGCCGAACTTGTTGTAAAAAGATACGTAAGCGTCGTAATTCCAGGCCGTCGTATGCAGCAGGTCAGGGCGCCCGCGGTTGATCTCCCGGTCGGTGTTGTTGATACGCTCCCAGGGGACGAGGCTCAGGAAGTTGGGGCGGGCCAGGGACTTGGTGACCGCAAGGCGCACGTCAAACCACTCGCTCGGCTTGTAGCGCAGGTGGGCCATGGGCAATAACTCGGCGTAACCCTGGCTGGCCTCCTGATTGATCAAAGCGCCGAATCCTGAGCCCCCGGCGTCCTCGTCCAGTGGCGCGGCATTGGCGCTGCGGTAGTTCTGCCGCGTGTCTTCCAGCCGGACGCCCCCCATCAGCATCCAGGCTTTGCCGAGGTTGAGCTGGGCCATGGCGTAGGCCCCGTAGATGTCTTCGTTGGCCGCGTAGTCCTCCTGGTTGGCAATGACGTTGGTATCCAGCACACTGCGGTAGCGCTCAAAAAACGACCGCACTTTGGCCATGTCGAGCTGGGAGTCGTAACCCAGTGCGTCCCCCGGCTGGTAGTTGGTATTGAAGAAGGCGTTGTAGGCGTTGAGGTCGATGTTTTCGCCCAGCGGCGTCCGCAGCCCTTGCCGTTGTTCTGGAGTGCCTGGTCCGAAGTCGTAATCGCCACCCAGGAAGGGCCGGATCTGCCCCCCGCCCAGGAAATTGACGAGCAGCGCCCGCCCGTTGGCGTCGGTGATGAATAAATCGCGGTCGCCTTCCAAAACCACCACGTTCTCGGCGGGCAGGTAGGGCCGGATGATCAGCCCGCCGTTGTCGCGCTCCCGCCGGGTGGCCCGGTAGCTGAGGCCCGTCTTGAAAAAGCCAGTAGAGTTTCCCCCGATGCGGAAGTCGTACTGCAAATCCACCCGGCCCGTTGTGTTGGATTCTTCGGTGTCCGTCTGGTTAAATTCCAGGACCTGCACGAAGGTCTCATCAAGATTGTTGAAGAAGCCGGGGATGACGGCGTCGGGGCCCTGGTTGATGACGATGTCGGCGCGTTGGGCGGATTGCTCACGGAAGCGCAAGCCCAGTTCCTCGGGCGTTCGTTGGGCCGTTGCAGCGTAGGCGGCCAGCCATTTGAGCCGCCAGCCTTTGCCGAGTTTGTGGTCGCCGTCGAGGGTATTGGAAAGTAAATTGATGTTGGTGCTGCGCTGCCGAATGTCGTACTCCTGGTAAGCCGCCTCCACGCGGTAGCTGCGGCGGCGGCGGAGTTCATCGCGGTTGGTACGGCCGTAATTGCTGTTGAAGACGATGCTGTTGCGGGTGTTAGGTGTCCAGTCAAGGGTGAGGCTGCCCCCGAGGCGGTCGCGGGTTTCCAGCTGGTCGATCAGGCGGAGGTTATCCACCCGTACCCGGAACAGGCCGCTCGCAGGGTCGATGCCATCGTAGCTGTAGTCCACATTAAGGCCGTCGGCGCTGCGGTCGGCCCGCTGGAAATTCCCCGTAAGGATGGCCCCGAGTTTTTCGTTTTTCGAGCGTTGGCTGGCGCTGAAACTGCCGCGGAAAGGGAGGAAACTCTGCTGGTGGTCGTTGTAACCCTTGAGAATGCGGAGGTCGAATTCCCGGCCACTGGGTGCCTTGCGGGCCGTAAAATTTACCGTCCCACCAATGGCGTCGCCGTCCATGTCGGGGCGGAGGGCCTTGAACAGTTCAATCCCCGCCAGCGCGTCGGGTGAGATCATGCTCAGGTCCACCGAGCGGTCCTGAGCATCGGTGCTGGGCACGCGTACGCCGTTGACGGTTATGGAACTGAAGCGGGGCGACATCCCGCGCACCACCACCCGTTGCCCTTCGCCGCCGTCGCGCTGGATGGATACGCCAGGCAGCCGGCCCACACTTTCGGCGGCGTTTTGGTCTGGCATTTCCTGCAAGCGTTCCTTGGAGACGACGTTAACGATGGTGTTCGAATTGATCTGCTGGTTGATGGCCGCCCGCTGCCCTACGGCTTGGGTCGATACGACGATCTCTGTCATGGTCACGCCGTCCGGGCGCAGCGTCACGTTGAGGGTAGCACGTGCTCCGGCGGTGATGCTCACCGTCTCCTCCACGGTGCCGTAACCCAGGTAACTGAACGCAACGGTATAGGTACCAGCGGGCACCTGATCCAGAACGTAACTGCCGTTCAACTCCGTGGTTGTGCCCAGGCCCAGGCTGGTAATGCCAACGTTGGCAAAGGCCAGCGGCTCCTCCAGGCTGCCGTCCGTAAGGATGCCTTCCAGCGTCCCCGTACCCTGGGCGCGGATACCACTTGCCACACCCAGGCCCAAAAAGCCCAGGAGGAACACGCCGTAGTGGATAAACCTGCCCTTTCTGATACTCATGATCGCTTGCGAAATTTTAGTGAAAACGTGCCCTGGATTCGGTACCCTGACCGAAGGGTGAAAAAAATTGGGTTTGGGTACCCACCTTTCTTTACCGGCATTCTCCGTTGGTGAGTGCGCCGGGGCTCCCGCGCCGGACTTTGCTTTTTCAACGGCGCGGGCACCTGCGGCAGCGCCCGCATTTTTCGTACCAGGTTACCATCCACAGGCGCGGTCGCAGGTGCAATGCAGGGTGGGGGAGCGGGGCTCAGCACTCAGGCCTTTTGGCCATCCTTTCCATCTTCCCCCCCCCGAAGAGCCGTACTTTTCCCGTTTTGCCCCCTCTCCTCACAAAATTTACGAAAAAAATCGCCATCCGCTTGCCAGATTCGCCGCATTTAATATCTTTGTAATCGATTGCACAAACGATTGAATTTTGGCCAAGGCGAGGACTACCATACATGATATTGCCAAAGAGCTGCACATTACGGCAGCAACGGTATCGCGTGCGCTCAACGGAAACCAGGCCATCAGTGCGCGTACCCGGCAGGCGGTGGCGGATGCGGCGGTCCGCCTGCAGTATAAACCGAACCAGATTGCCGCTTCGCTGCGGACGGGCAAGACCTTCACCGTAGGAGTGCTGGTGCCGGCTGCCGACCGCTCCTTTTTCGGCTCCATCATCCGGGGGATTGAAGAGGTTCTGGCTGCTGCGCATTACAGCGTAATTGTGGCCCAAACCCACGAAGGGCAGCAGGCCGAAGAGCGGGCCGTCGAGACCCTTTTGCGCTTGCAGGTGGACGGTATCCTGGCTTCCGTGGCCAAGGGCTCTGCCGAGTTCCATTACTTCGAAAAGGTCCGGCAGGCTGGCGTTCCCCTCCTGTTTTTTGACAACGTTTGGCGGAGCATGCCAGTCAGTTCAGTCGTCATTGATGATTACCTGGGCGCCTACCGGGCTACCGAACATTTAATTGAACAGGGTTGCCGCCGGATCGTCCACCTCTGGGGGCACCGCACTTCCTATCTTTACCAGGAACGGCTGCGGGGATACAAAGCTGCGCTGGCAGACGCCGGTATCCGTGTTGACGATACCCTGGTGTACGAATGTAAATCCGATCCCGCCGCGGGACAGCGCATCACGGCCGATATTCTCGCCCAGCACCCCGACGTAGACGGCATCTTTTCTTCCAGCGACTTCGCTGCCGTTGGCGTCCTGCAAAGCCTTCAGGCGGCGGGCATCGACGTGCCCGGCCAGATCGCCATCATCGGCTTTGCCAACGAGCCTTTCACCCAGTTCGTCACCCCCGCGCTCTCCACCGTCGATCAGCATACCCACACCATGGGGCAGATCGCCGCCGAACTCTTCCTGGAAGAAATTCAGGCCAATAAGCCCTTTACCCCCCACGTCCGCATCCTCGAACCGGATTTGGTCTTGCGAGGCTCTTCCCTCCGTAAAGCATAATTTTTTTCGCTCTTATGTAATCGATTACATTAATCAACTATCATGCAAATTGCCAATCCCCCCACCACTTCCCAAGCCGATCCGGCTTTGGTTTTGCGCATCAAGTACCACCACGACCAGGCGGCTTTTTCCCAGCTTTTTCACCGTTACTATGGCTGGTTGTGCGAGCAGGCCTTTGCCTACTGCTGTTGTTTGCAGCGTTCGGAAGAGATTGTGCTGGACGTTTTTACCAAGTTGTGGAAGCGGCGGGAGGAATTGCAGATTGATACCCAGGTAAAGGCTTACTTGTTTATCGCGGTGCGCAACCGGGCTTTCGATTTTTTGCGGCAGCAGCAGTCGCGGCAGCGCCTGGAGCGAAAGTTGCAGTTGGAAAGTGTGCCGGTGCTCGACAGTGCCGAAGACCAGTACATCCGCCAGGAATTCAGTGCTGCGGTGGAGGCAGCGGTGAGTAAACTGCCTCGGCAGGGCCAACTGATTTTCCGCATGAGCCGCGAGCGGAACCTCAAATACCGGGAGATTGCCGAAGAACTGGGCATCTCGATAAAAACCGTGGAAACCCACATGCGCCGCACCTTTATTCAGCTCCGGAAAGATCTGCAGGGCTGGTTGAAGTAAGGCGGGGCGGAAGCGCCGGGGCCTCTCCGGTGTAAGGGTTGCAGCTTTGTCTCTACGTTTAACCAATACGCCAAATAACTTTGCGGGCGATGGATGAACGTGATTTTATAAATGTTGCAGTGGCCCACCTGACGGGAAACGCCAGCGCCGAACAGCTTGCGGAATTACAAAAATATTTGGCGCAAGCGGTTTACCGCGCGGAGTATGAGCACCTGCTGAGCATCTGGACGCACGCGCTGCCCGAGCCCTCCTGCGGGTGTGCCACCGGGGCTGCGTGGGAAAAGCTGCAACAAAAATTAAACGATGAACAGAAAATCATTCATCCGTAGCCTCGTCGGTGGCGCAGGAGCCGTTGCCCTGCCCTTGGGCGGCAAGATACAGGCGGCCACCACCCACCTGCCCAACCCCGTCGCGCTGCCCCGGGTGAAGATCACAGCCGTCCGGCCATATGTTTTCCGCAAAGCGACTTTCGTGCGCATTGACACCGACGCCGGCGTGAGCGGCTGGGGGGAAGCCGACCACGACCTGCCCAAACTTACTGCGGCGGTGGTGGAGGAACTCTGCGCCCCCAACTGCATTGGCAAAAACCCCTTCGAGAGCAACGCCATCTGGCACAAGACCTGGTTTAAGGGCGAAGACGCGGGCAGCACTGGCCTGTTGCCCGGCGCGCTGGCGGGGGTGGATAATGCGCTGTGGGACTTAAAAGGCCGTCTTCTGGGGCTGCCGGTCCACCAATTGCTGGGCGGCAACGGCCTCGACCGCGTGCGTTGCTACGGCAGCTTCGGGCGTTCCGGTGGAAAAAACGGCCTCAAAACGCCCACAGAAATGGCGGCGACTGCGGCGGCTTTCGTCGCCGAAGGCTATAAGACAGTCAAGGCCCGTATGCAGATCCGGCAGATCAACGTAGACCCCGACCCCGACGAAACCTTCGCCATCGTGCGGGAAGTGCGGCGCGCCATCGGAGACGACATCGAACTGTTCGTCGATTTCAACAACGGCTATACGCCAGCAAAGGCGATCGACATGGCCTTGCGCCTCTACGAAGCCTTTGGCATTGCGGCGGTGGAGGAGCCCGTCTCCCAGTTCAATTACCCCGGCCTGGCGCAAGTCGTGGCCGCCGTTCCCGTTTCCGTAATGGCCGGCGAACACGAATTCAATAAGTGGCAAGTACGGGATTTGATCGTTACCGGACAGGTAGATACCATCAACGCCGACGTGATTAAGTGTGCCGGCATCAGCGAATGCCTTAAGGTGGCCCACCTGGCTTACGCTTTTGATCGCCCCATCATGGCCCACAATGCCCGCCCCACGCTGGCCTGCGCCGCCTCCCTGCAACTGCTCGCCGCGATCCCCAACGCCGCCCGCGTGCAGGAATACGGCGGTTCTCGCCCGGAACTTGGGCTGAATGAACTCTTCCAAAACCCCATCGTAGCCAAAGACGGCTATCTGGAGATTCCGAAAACACCCGGCCTGGGCCTCGAGCCCGACCTGGAGCGGATGGAGCGGATGCGGGAGAATTAAAGGTAAGGCGGTCTATTTCACTGGGGTTAACCCGAACTCCCTTTTTTAGTTCGGTAGTTCTTTAGTTCTGTAGTGCACAATGCTCCACTACCGAACTACAACACTACCGAACTGCCTTCGAAGGGCCATTGAAAAACAATTGGTTGTGATCATGGCAAGGCTGTTGATCCCGCCGCCTACCGCTCCATTTTTCCTTCCACTTGGTCCAGAACGATCTCTGCCGTGTGCAGCAACTGCGCGGCCGTGTCCACCCGCTCCATATTCAGGTCCTCAAAAAAGAAGCGCGTGATGGGCGAGGCCTCCACCCCCACCAGGCGAATACCGTAGGAGCCCGCATCCGCGCACTGTACGTCTTGGACGAATACGTCGGTAAAGCGGGTGGGGAAGTTGTTCCCCCGGTAGCTGTGGTAGTCCATACTGCCGCGGAATAATGCCTCCTTAACGGTGTCCACGTCCAGGCGGCGGATAAACAGGCGGCTGACTTCGCCGCCGCGGTCGAGGTTGCATTTCAGGTGTACCGCGTATTTCCCCTGGCTAATGTGGCAGTCTTGTACAAAGACGTCGTGTACTCCGCCCGACATCTCCGAGCCCACACAAAATGCATTGACGCCGGAGGCCAGGACGCAGTTGCGAACGAGGATATTGGTGGCAGGCAGGCGATCCCAGGCGTCTTGATCGCGGCCCGCTTTGATGGAGATCGCGTCGTCGTGGGTGGCCACGTAGCAATCCTCAATCAACACATCGCTGCAGCTGTCGGGGTCAATGCCATCGTCGTTCAGGGTTTCCCCCAGCACCCGCAACCCCCGGATGCTGATGTTGCTGGAAAATACGGGATGGACCGTCCAGAATGGACTATTCCGCAGCGTCAGACCCGCCAGGAGGATGTTTTTGCATTCGTAAAATTCTACCAGCGTTGGGCGGAGGTAATGCGCCTGGCCGTCGCCGAAGCCATCGTCCTGGCCATCGCCGTCCTGGTCCAGGTAGCCATTGCCAAAAACGCGTTGGTCTTCCGGCAGGCGGTCATTGCCCATTTGTCGGAGCAAGGTTTGATCCTTTTTTTGTTTTTTGCGCCATTCGCCGGACCATCGCCGCCCGTTCCCGTCAATTTCTCCCTGCCCCGTCAGGGCGATGTTTTCCGCCCGGTAGGCGTAAAGGAGGGGCGACCAATTCCAGCAAACGGTTCCTTCCCACCGGACTTTCACCAGCGGCAGATAATCCGAAGGGTCATCCCCAAAGCGCAGCAAAGCACCGGCTGCCAGGTGCAGGTGGATGTTGGAGCGCAGGTGGAGGGGGCCATGGCAGTGGTACACCCCGGCGGCCAGGATGACTTTTCCACCACCGAGCTGGTGCAGGGAGTCGATGGCTGCCTGGATGCGGGGCCGCATATTCTCCGTCGTATCCGTTGGGGCAGGCAATTGGAACTGGCGCTCGGGGAAGGTGGGCGGCTGGATGCGGGCTACCCGCTCTGGCCAGGAATCCCAGGCGGCAGCGGCCGTGTTCCGGGCTTGCGCCGCGTTAAAATTGCTGGAAGGGCCACCGGGGGCCTCCCCGCAGGCGAGGGTTAAGCAGCACGCGGCAAGTACCAATAATTGCGCAGCAGTTGGCTTAAAGGGATGAGGGTTCGTCGCTCCTTGCTTTTCTGTTCTTTCCATTGCACCTGCGGCCGCGCCCCTGTGATAAGCCCTTAAAATTGGTAAGGAATTTCAATGTTTTCGAGTGCGAGGTCGTGCTGGCTGAGGTTTTCCACCAGCGCCACCAGCGCCTCCGCCAACCCCGGCAAGTCCAATGTCCTTCCCTGCCACAATTGCGTATCCTTCAGGGCAGCCTTTACCGTTTCCGCCACCGTAGGCAACGCCCAATGCGCCCGCCAGATGGCGGCCAGCTCGTCGCGCAAGGGATAGGGCCGGCCATTGGCGATGCCGTAAAAACCCGCTGCATTTTGTCCCTCCGCCCGCGCGAAGCGAAAAAAAGCGGCCATCCCCAGCAGCAGCCCCGGCGGGTAGTGCCCGAACTTGGCGGAATAATTTTCCAGCAGCGGCTGGCAGCGGTGCAGCCATTTGGTGGTGTACTGAAAGCTGATGTCCAGCCAGTGGTGGGCCAGAAAGGGGTTGCCGAAGCGGTCCAGTACCTGCGCCGCAAAGGTTCGGGCCTGACTTTCGTCCACGCCATCGGGGAGGGCAGGAAGGAGTTCTTCGAAAAGGATTTGCTCAAGCAGCCGCCGGAATTCAGGGTCCTGGGTAGCCACATAAACGGTGTCCAACCCCGCCAGGTGCGCCAGCGCGCAGGCCGCCGTGTGCAGCCCGTTGAGCAGGTACAGTTTCAGGGTCCGGAATACCTCAATGTCGGGCTGGACCACCACGCCCGGCAGCGCCCGGGCAAAGCCGAGCCGCGCGGCCACCCGCTCGTCGGCCGCAATGGCCCAGAGCAAATAGGGCTCGGAGACGATGAGCAGCTCGTCCTGGCAGCCCAGGCGCTGCGTCAGTTGGGCCTGGACCTCCGCCGTGGGTTGGCCAGGGACGATCCGGTCTACCAGGGTATTGCAGAAGTGGTTGGCCTGGTCCAGCCAATCCAGGAAATCCGCCCGCAGGTCGGATTTTTGGGCCAGAGTCGTCACCAGTTCCCGCAGTACCGCGCCGTTGTCCTGGACCAATTCCGTGGGCAGGATCACCCAGCCTTTGCTGGCGTCGTTGCCGAATTTTTGGTAGCGGCGGAGGAGGAGGGCCAGGAGTTTTGCCGGGAAGCTGGCCGGTGGCGAGGCAGTGAGGTCATCCGCTGGGTCCAGCCGCAAACCCAGTTCCGTGGTGTTGGAAATAACGATTTCCAGGTCCGGGATTTCGGCCAGGTCCAGCAGCGCAGTCCAGTCGTTTTGGGCTTCCACCACGCGGCTGATGGCCGAAATGCGTACGGCTTCGTCCACCGTCCGCCCGGCCGATTGTCCGCGCATGCACAGGGTATATTGGCCTCCCTGCCGCACAAAAGCGTCGATGCTGCCGCTGGCCGTAGATTTCACCATCACCACGCTGCCGTTGTACAGGCCCTGCCGGTTGCCCGCGTCGATGGCGTAGTCGCACAGGCCCCGCAGCAGGACGCCGGTGCCAAATTGCAAAATGCGTTCGGGGGGGCGGGTGGCGGCGGAAAGGGTAGGGGAAGCGGGCATCGGCAACAGCGCTTGGGTGGTTCAACTATAAAACGCCTGGCCCCGCACCAACCCTTACCCGCGCTGGGGCATTTTGTGGGCGCGGACGCAGGTGCAGGGCAGGGGATAAGGTAGCGGAAGATGACCAAAACTTCAGCAATCGCCGCAAAAATTATGCTTTACCGCTACTTCCGTCTGCCCAATGGCCGGTAACTTTGTCGTTTCCAGACCAGACTTGCCTGCGGGGCGGGTCCTTAGCACCATGCTGAAAAACCTCTTCTACTTCGCGGAGCTATTGCTCATTGCCTTACTGGTCTACCTCAAGTATTACAGTGCAGCCGTGAGCAACTACCTGGCCGATCACACTGAGGTGAGGACGGTCTTCAGTTTTATTTTTTTCGTGGCCGTGGTGGACTTCGTGCGGCGCTCCTTCAGCCGCTGGTACGCCCGGCAGCACCGCCTCAACCCCAACCAAAAGGCGAACTTCCAGTACGGCCTCGATAACATCGCCAAGCTGTTGATCGGCATGGGCTTAATCGTGAGCCTGTTTGCCTTTTTCGGGGTAGACATCCACTCGCTGCTCACCTCCCTGAGCATCGTCGCGGCGGCCATCGCCATCATTTCCAAAGATTATATCTCCGATTTCGTCGTCGGCATCTACTTCAGTTTTTCCAAGGATTTCGAGATCAACGACTACGTAAAACTCGGCGAACACAAAGGAAAGATTACCGAGCTGCAGATGCTCAAAATCAAAATCCTGAACGACGACGACGACTCCGTAGTCATCCCCAACGGCAAGATCTACAACAACGAAATCATCAACTACACCAAGCGCGACATCCGCCTGATGAGTATCGACTTTCAGATCAACATCAACAACGTCGGCAACATCGAAACCTTGGAAGACGAACTCATCGAATCCCTCACCATGTTCGGCGAATTCATCGAATCGCATTCCTTCAACCTCAAAATTGTGGAGATGAAGAAGGACTCGATCGACTTCAAGTTTCAGTACACCCTCAAGCGATTGGACCAGGAGCTGCAACGGCAAATCCGCCGCAAGACCGTCCGCCAGGTCTTCAGCCACATTGCCGGCCGCCTTGTGGTGGCCTCCAAGGAGAGCCCGAAGGCGTAGTGGTGGATCTGCTGCGCAGTTCCTTTTTTCACCACTGTTGTTTTTGGATTTGCTGCGCAGTTCCTTTTTTCACCACTAAGGATGTAAGGACACGAAGGGGCACTAAGGCGAAGCGTCTCTACGTGGCTCGCCTCTCCTGACCCCGGTAGGGGTATCCCACGAGCCCCTCCTGACCCCGGTAGGGGTCGAACGTTAATGGCCCCGGATGGAGGATGCGCAGCATCCGTAATCCGGGGTATCATGCGCAGCGTCCGTAATCCAAAATACGTAACCCTATCCCTCCAACACCTTTCCACTCAGCCGCAGCAGCTCAATCTCCTGGTTTTTGGCCGTGAACCGGGCTTCCAGAAAACGGGTCTCGGCGTTAAGGGCGTTGAGTTGGATGATCCGGAAATCCAGACTGGTGATGGCGCTGAGTTCCAGTTGCCGCTGGGCAATTTCCAGTGCCGCCCGCGCCGCTTCCAGGCTGGCCTGCTCGAGCCTCGCCAATTCCAGGGAGCGGCTCCAGCGGAGGTGGGCGGCGCGGACGGCTTGCGCTACCTGGAGCTGGACGTCGCTCGTGCGCAACTGCTCACTTTCGGCCAGAATGACGGCGTTTTCCCGGGCAATTTTGTCGCGGTTGCCCGCAAAAAGGTTGAAGCGCACGCGGATGCCGTACTCCGGCCCGAAGGTGCGGCTGGAGGCCAAAAAGCCGATTTCATTGACCTGCCGGCCGTAGTCGTAGCGCCCAAACAGAGACACTTCGGGGTAGCGCGTACCGTTGAGGATGTCGATTTCCGTTTGGGCCAGCATTTCGGCCAGCCGCTGTTGCTTTACCCCGGCGTTGTTGCTTTGGGCACTTTCCAGTAACTCCGGCAGGCGCAGGTTGGTGCTCAGGCGGAGGCTATCGGTGGGAATGATCTCCGCCGTCAGGTCCCGGTTCAGCAGGCGGTTGATGGCCAGCGTCACCTCGCCGATGAGGATGCTTTGGTTTACGACCAGGGAGCTGTCGGTGTTGCGGTCTACCCGGGCCAGTTGCAGATCAAGTTCGTTGCCCGTCCCGATGGCGAGGGTCTGTTCGGCGAAGCGAACACGCTCCTGCGAGACGTCCAGCGACTGCTGAAAGGCTTTCAACAATTCCGTTTCCCGCTGGAGTTGGTAGTAAGCCTGGGCGAGATCCGCCACCGTCTGTTCCACCAAAAAGCGGGTGTCTGCCCGGCTGAGGACCGCCAACTGCTCCAGGCGTTCCCGGCGGGCGAACATGGCCAGGCCGTCAAAGATGATCCAGTTGGCTTCTACTCCGATGGATGAAGAGTTCCGGCTGGCGTTGTTGGCTTGCTGAGAATCGCCCGTAAAAAACTGTTGTCGGGAATTGTTGATCGCCCGGCGCTGCTCGGCGTTGAGCACGACGGTGGGGAGCATCCCCGCGTTGCCAATCGTATTGGCGTTATCGGCCACCCGCTCGGCGTTGCGGAATATTTTGATCTGGTAGTTTTGCTCCAGCGCCAGCGTGATGAGTTCCTCCAGGCCCATTTCGGTTTGCGCCGCCGATGGGGTAGGGAAGAGGAGCGCCAGGGCCAGCGACAATAACAGATAATAGCGCCCCAGCTGTGGGCGACTTGGCTTAAGCATATTCCTCCATTTTTACTTCTTCCACTACTTGTTTTTTCTCGCGCTTGCTGGTGATGAGCGTATAAAGCACCGGAATGACGTAGAGGGTCAGGATGAGCGAAAATACCAGTCCGCCAATAATGGCTACCCCCATCGGAATGCGGCTCGTAGAACCTCCGCCGAGGGCCAAAGCGATGGGCATGGCCCCGAGGATGGTGGCCAGACTCGTCATCAGGATCGGCCGGAAGCGCTTAGCGGCGGCGTCCGTTGCCGCCTCGCGGATGCTGAGGCCTTGCTCGCGGCGCTGGTTGGCAAATTCCACGATCAGAATGCCGTTTTTCGTAACGATGCCCACCAGAACGATCATCCCGATCTGGCTGAAGATGTTGAGGGTGTGGCCAAACAACCAGAGCGCCAGAATTGCCCCGCCAATGGCCAGCGGCACGGTGAGCATGATCGTCAGCGGATCACGGAAGCTCTCAAACTGCGCCGCCAGCGTGAGGTACACCAGACCCAGGGCCAGCAAGAAGGCGAACAACAAACTGCCCGAGCTTTCACTGAATTCCTTGGAGGTGCCCGCCAGACTGGTCGTATACCGTTCGTCCAACACCTCGGCCGCAATCGCCCGCATCTCGTCAATGCCCTGCCCAATGGTGTAGCCATCCTTGGGGCCCGCCGAAAAGGTGGCCGCCGCAAAACGGTTGTAGCGGTAGAGCTGGGGCGGACTGCTCTCAAACTGGGTAGTCACCAGGTTGTCCAACTGCACGGGCTCTCCCGCACTGTTGCGTACGGTGATGCCGCTGATGTCCGAGGGCTCATCGCGCGAGGTGCGCAGCGCTTCGCCAATGACGTAGTACTGTTTGCCGTCTTTGATGAAGTAGCCAAAGCGCTGCCCGCTGTAGAGCAACTGCAGGGTCTGGGCAATGTCGCTCACCTCCACGCCCATCTCCCGCGCTTTGCTGCGGTCAATGGAGATCTGCAACTCGGGCTTGTTGAATTTCAAGTCGAGGTCAACGGCCGAGAAGATTTCGCTCTCGTTGGCCCGCGCCAGAAACTCCGGCACAATGGCTTTGAGGTCCTCCAGCGTCGGAGCCTGCACAACGAACTGTACGGGTAAGCCCCGGCCCCCCCGACCCACGGAGATGGTCTGCTCCTGGATCACCAGCGAGCGGGCGAAGTTGTAATTTTTAAGCTTCTCCGTCAGCATCGTGGCAATATCCGCCTGGCTGCGCTCCCGGTCCTCCAGGGGTTTCAGCGTCAGGCGCACAAAGCCACTGTTCACACTGCTCGAAGAACCGAAGCCGGGGGAAGTAACCGAAAGCAGCGATTCTTTTTCGGCGATGGTGTCGGTCAGCTGCACTAGCTCGGCAATGTAGGCGTCCATCATTTCGTAGGACGTACCCTCCGGCGCGGTCGAGAAAATCCGTAGCCGTCCTTTGTCTTCCAGCGGCGCCAACTCCGAAGGCAATTGCCGGCCCAACACGTAGACCAGGGCAACGGAACCCAGAATGACGAGGAAGGAAAGCCAGCGGTGGCGCATAAAACCCCGCAACGAACGCTCGTAGCCCCGGCCCATGCGCTCCAGCCCCTTGCCAACCCAGTTGCCCAGTCCCCTGCGGGGGGTACTCTTTTTCAGGATCCGCGAACTCATCATTGGCGTCAGGCTCAGGCTGATGAAGGAGGAAATGACCACACTGCCCACTACCACTACCCCGAATTCCCGGAACAGGCGCCCGGTGACGCCATCCAGAAAGATCACCGGCAAGAACACCGCCACCAGGGTGACCGTAGTGGAAATGACGGCAAAGAAGATCTCCCGCGAACCGGAAAAGGCCGCCTGGATGCGATCCTGCCCCTCTTCGATCTTGGAATAGATGTTTTCCATCACCACGATGGCGTCGTCCACCACCAGACCCGTCGCCAGTACGATGCCCAGCAGGGTGAGGATGTTGATGGAAAAGCCCGCCAGGTACATCACGAAAAAGGAACCCACCAATGAAATCGGGATCGTCACAATCGGGATCAGGGTAGTCCGCCAGTTGCGCAGGAAGAAGAAGATGACGAGCACCACCAGCCCGAAGGCGATGAATACCGTCTGCTGTACTTCTTCAATGGCCTTGCGGATACTCACCGTGGTGTCGAGCGCAACTCCCAGCCGGAGGTCATCAGGCAATTCTTTTTTGATCTGCTCGATGCGGGCTTTGACCTCATCGACAATCTCAATGTAGTTCGAGCCGGGCTGGGGCTGGATGGCAATCCCGATCATGGGAATGCCGCCGTTGCCGCGCAGCAGACTGCGTTCGTTCTCCGGGCCCAGGCGCGCCTTGCCAATGTCTTTGAGGCGGATGAGGGTACCCTCCCGGTCGGCAATCAGGAGGTTGTTGAAATCTTCCTCGGTGGAAAGGCGGCCGAAGGTCCGGATGGTCAGCTCCGTCCGGTAGCCCTCGATGCGGCCCGAGGGCAGCTCCACGTTCTGGGCCAGCAGGGCATTACGCACGTCCAGCGGCGTCAGCCCGTAGGCCGCCAGGCGGTCGGGGTCAATCTCCAGGCGCATCGCGTAGCGCTTGTCTCCCCAGATATTGATGCTGCTCACGCCGCTGATGGTCTGCAAGCGCTCCTTGAACATGTTGAGGCCAATGTCGGAAAGCTCCAGCAGGCTGCGCTTTTCCGACTGCACCGTCAGGGCAAAAATGGTCTGCGCGTCGGCGTCGCTCTTCTGCACCGAGGGCGGGTCGGCGTCGGGTGGCAGACTGCGCACGGCCTGGGCCACCTTGTCGCGGATGTCGTTGGCGGCATTGTCCATGTCAATGCCCAGGTCAAATTCCACCTGGATGGAGCTGCGCCCGTCGGCACTCGTAGACGTCACCGTGTTGATGCCGCTGACGCTGTTGATCGCCTCCTCCAGGGGCTCGGTGATCTGCGACTCGATGATGTCGGCACTTGACCCCGTGTAGCTGGTGCTCACCGTTACGATGGGCGGGTCCACGCTGGGGTATTCCCGTACGCCGAGGTAAGTGAAGCCAATGGCCCCGAAGAGCACGATAACGATGGTGAACACCGTAGCCAATACTGGCCGCTGGATGCTGATGGTGGAAAGGTTCATGGCTTGGATACCTCCGTTTTGTTGACGATAATCTCCTGGCCCGCCCGCACGGGGACCCCGTCTTTGGCCTGGAGCAGACCCGAGACCATTATAGTGTCACCCGCCTCCAGCCCGGAAACGACTTCCATCAGCCGCGGCAGGCGAATGCCGGTTTTCACCACCACTTCTTCAATCTTGCCACCGCTGATGCGGTAGACGATCTGGTCGTTCAGCACCGGCACCACCGCTTCAGTGGGCACCAGCAGGGCGTCGGGGACGTTCCCCAGTGTGAGGCTGATCTCGGTAAACGCGCCGGGCACGAGGGCATCGCGCTGGTTGGTGACCGTGGCGCGGATCCGCAGCGAGCGCGTGGATTCGCTCACGGCGGGGTCCGTAGCGTACACCTTGGCGGCAAACACATCGTCTTCCCCGGCAATGCTGAAGCGCACCTCCTGGCCAACGCGGATTTGGTGGGCGTAGCGCTCCGGCACGTTAAATTCCAGTTTCAGCGGGTCGGTCTGCACCAGGCGGGCGAAGGAAGTGCCCGCGGCCAGGTAGGCCCCCGGACTGATGTTGCGCAGGCCCATCCGCCCGCTGAAGGGCGCGCGCACCACGGCGAAGTCGATCAGCACCGCCAGCTCGGCCTGGTCGGCCTGGATGGTGGCCACCAGCAGCTCCGCGGCGTCCACCTCCGCCTGGCTGATGCCTTTGATTTTCAGCAATTCCTGCCGCCGTTCCAGGTCTTTTTCGGCGGTTTCCAGCTGGGCGGCCAGCTTTTGCCGTTGCACCACCCACTGCCGGTCGTCGAGCTTCAGCAACTCCTGGCCCTTTTTGACGTACTGCCCTTCGCGGAACAGGATTTCCTTGACCAGCCCCGAACTCTGGGCGCTCAACATGGCGGACTCTGAAGGCAGCAAAGTACCCGTCAGGTTGATGACGTTGGATACGGGCTGGGGCTGCACGACGACGTAGTCGGCCTGCATGACGCTGCTGGCGCTGCTGGCCGGGGTGCTTACCTCAGCGCTGTCTTTACCGCAGGCGGCCAGGGCGACCACCAGGCAGAGGCCCGCGAATGGCTTAATTGTTCTCTTCACGACGTATGAAATGGATTTGGAATGGGGTGTGTTTCTCGCTGGCCAGCTGGGAGTGCATGGCCGCCAGCGCGGCGGGTAATTCTTCGATGCCAAACTGCCGGGCCACCGCCAGGCACTCGGCGTTGGTCTCCTGCAGGGCTTCCTTGATGGAAGGGATCATCGCCAGGGCCTTGGGGGTCAGCTCCAGGCGGTGAGCGCGGCGGTCGGCCGGGTTGGGCTGGCGGATGATGCATCCCTCCGTTTCGAGGTAGTCGAGCATGCGCACCACCGTCGCTTTGTCGGTGTATATCTCGTCGGCCAGCTCCGTCTGGTTCAGCTCACCCCCCTTGGCCTCAATGACCACCAGGGCGTAGTAGTACCGGCTGATGGGCAGGTGCGCCAGCCGTTCGGTAAAGGTACCGGCGTAGGCTTTGGCCAACTCACTGAACACTTTACCAAGGGGAATGTCTGCCTCCATCGCAATTCGTTGTAGCTAAAATAGTTTGCCGTATCAACTATTTCGGCGAAACCGTGAAGATGGGCTTTTGTTGCGTAACTTTTCTTCCATTGGGGAATAGTTAACAAGTCTGGGCCAACTTTTTTCAGGACCTTGTCTTGCCCTGGGCGCGGCCGCAGGTGCTCCCCCCCGACCCCCCGAAGGGGGGAGTTAGGACAAAGGAGCAGGGTTTGTCCTCCCCCAACTTCCCTTGCTCCCCTCGGTCTTCCATTGCACCTGCGTCCGCGCCCCGCCGAAAATCGTAATACGCCCAATAACTTATTCCTTAAGCAAAGCTAGAAAGCCGCCCGGTGTGCTATATTGTGGCGCAGCAAGCGTTTTCCCCCATGACTACCCCAAAAATCACCCGTTTCCGCAAAATCCTCGTCGCCAACCGGGGAGAGATCGCCATCCGTATCCTGCGGGCGGCCAGCGAGTTGAAGCTCCGCACCGTAGCCATTTATACCTACGAAGACCGCTACAGCCTGCACCGTTACAAGGCCGACGAGAGCTACCAGATTGGCCCCGACGACGAGCCGCTGCGGCCCTACATCGACATCAAGGCCATCATCAAACTGGCCCAGGAGCAGAAAGTGGACGCCATCCACCCCGGCTACGGTTTCCTCTCGGAAAACGTAGAATTTGCCCGCGCCTGCCGAGACGCCGGCATCGCCTTCGTGGGCCCTTCGCCCGAGAGTATGGACCAGCTCGGCGATAAAGTCGCCGCCAAAGAACTGGCCCGCCGCGTGAACGTCCCCCTGATCCGCGACAGCAACAAAGACATTTCCGACCCCAACGTCGCTGCCGCCGAAGCCGCCGACATCGGCTACCCCGTCATCATCAAAGCCGCCAGCGGGGGCGGGGGCCGGGGCATGCGCGTGGTCCGCAACGAAAAAGACCTCCGCAACGAGGTCGTCGACGCCGCCAGCGAAGCCGAGAAAGCCTTCGGCGACGGCACCATCTTCCTGGAAAAGTTCATCGAAAACCCGCGCCACATTGAGGTGCAGCTGCTGGGCGACCACTACGGCAACCTGGTCCACCTGCACGAGCGCGACTGCTCCGTTCAGCGCCGCTTCCAGAAAGTGGTGGAAGTCGCCCCGGCCGCCAACCTCTCCCAGGAAGTCAAAGACCAGCTCTTCGACTACGCCCTGCGCCTGGGCCGCGAAGTGGGCTACTACTGCGCTGGCACCGTAGAATTTTTGGTGGATGCCGACGATTCGGTGTACTTCATCGAGGTCAATCCCCGCATCCAGGTGGAGCACACGATTACCGAAGAGGTGACGGGCATTGACCTGGTGCGGACGCAGTTTCTCGTCACCATGGGCTACCCGCTGAGCCACCCGACGATCTTCATCAAAGACCAGGACAGCGTCAAAGTCAACGGCTTCGCCATCCAGTGCCGGGTGACGACCGAAGACCCGGGCAACAACTTCAAGCCCGACTACGGCACGCTCATCGCCTACCGCTCGGCCAGCGGCATGGGCATCCGCCTCGACGCCGGCTCGGCCTTCCCCGGTGCAGTGATCAGTCCCTACTTCGATAGCTTGCTGGTGAAGGTGACTGGCACGGGGCGCACCCTGCAAGGGGCGGCCGACCGCCTGCACCGGGCGTTGCGGGAGTTTCGGGTCCGCGGCGTGAAGACCAACATCGGCTTCCTGCTCAACCTGCTGGAAAACGAAGACTTCCAAAGGGGCAAAGCCACCGTGCGCTTCATCCCCGACCACCCGGAGTTGATGAAGGCTCACAACTTCCGCGACCGGGGCACGAAGCTGCTCAGCTACCTGGCCGACGTGATCGTAAACGGCAACCCCGACGTCAAGAACCCCGACCCGACGCGCACCTTCCTCAAGCCCGTGGTGCCCACCTTCGATCCCTTCGCCGAAGTGCCGAAGGGGAGCCGCGACTTGCTGCTGGAAAAAGGCCGGGACGGCTTCATCGATTGGCTCAAGGCCGAAAAGAAAATCCACTACACCGACACCACTTTCCGGGATGCGCACCAGAGCTTGCTCGCCACCCGGATGCGGATGGTCGACATGCTCAACGTGGCCCGCAGCTACGCCATCAACCAGCCCGCCGACCTCTTCAGCATGGAGGTTTGGGGCGGGGCTACCTTCGACGTGGCCCTCCGCTTCCTCAAGGCCGACCCCTGGCGGCGGCTGCGGAAGCTGCGCACGGCCATGCCCAACACCCTCTTCCAGATGCTGCTGCGCGGCAGCAACGCCGTGGGCTACAAGGCTTACCCCGATAACCTCATCATCAAGTTCATCGAAGAAGCCGCAACGGGCTTCCCGACCCACGACCGCGACGGGCAGGTGACGGGGATGACCGGCGGCATCGACCTCTTCCGCATCTTCGACTCCCTCAACTGGGTCAAGAACATGGAGGTTTCCATCAAGACCGTGCGGGAAAACACCAAGAGCCTCGCCGAGGCCTGCATCTGTTACTCCGGCGACATCACGGACCCGAAGAAGACAAAATTCGACCTCAACTACTACGTCACGCTGGCCAAGCAGCTGGAGAGCGCCGGTGCGCACCTGCTCTGCATCAAAGACATGGCTGGCCTGCTCAAGCCCCTGGCGGCCACCGAGCTGATCCAGGCCCTGAAGGACGCCACCAGCCTGCCCATTCACCTGCACACCCACGATACCAGCGGCATCCAGAGCGCGACTTACCTGCGGGCCATCGAAGCGGGGGTGGACATTGTGGACGTGGCCATCAACAGCCTTTCCGGCCTCACTTCGCAGCCGGGCTACAACAGCATTGCGGCCATGTTGCAGGGGCACCCGCGGGAGAACCCGGTCAATTTGCCCTTGCTCAACCAGTACGCCGATTACTGGGAGACGGTGCGCACCTTTTACTATCCCTTCGAGACGGAGTTGCGCGCGGGCACGGCCACGATCTACGACACGGAAATTCCCGGCGGACAGTACTCCAACCTCCGTCCGCAGGCGCGGGGACTTGGCCTGGAGGAACGCTTCCCCACCATCCGCCAGAACTACGCCGCGGCCAACGAACTCTTCGGCAACCTCATCAAAGTAACCCCCTCCAGCAAGGTGGTGGGCGACATGGCCATGTTCATGACCAGCAATGACCTGACGGCCGACGACGTACGGCAGCGTGGGCAAAAACTGGACTTCCCCGACAGCGTCAAAGACCTCATGCGCGGCGACCTCGGCCAGATCGAAGGCGGCTTCGACCCCGAAGTGCAGAAGCTCGTCCTCAAAGACGAAAAGCCCTACACCGACCGCCCCAACGCCCACCTGGAGCCCATCGACTGGGCCGCCGCCCGGGAAGACTACGAAAAGCAATTCGGCGTCGCTCCGCCCGACGACAAAGCCCTGCTCTCTTACCTGCTCTACCCCAAGGTGTACGCCGAGTACTTCGCCTTCGAAGAAGAGTTTGGCCAGGTGGCCAACCTGCCCACGCCCGCCTTTTTCTACGGCCTTAAGCCCAACGAAGAAGTGCTGGTGCGCCTGAGCGCGGGCAAGACCATCACGGTCAAGTATCTCAACATGACCGAAGCCGACGGCCACGGCAACCGCCTCGTTTTCTTCAGCCTCAACGGACAGACGCGCAGCATCACCGTGCGCGACCGTTCCAAATCGACGAAGTTGGTGGCCCACCAGAAGGCCGCTGGGCCGGGGCAAGTCGGTAGCCCCCTGATGGGCAACCTGAGCCGCATCCTGGTGAAAGTGGGCGATAAGGTCAGCGCGGGCGACCCCCTCTTCGTCATCGAAGCGATGAAGATGGAGTCGACCATCACCAGCCCCAGTGACGGGGAAGTGCTGGGTATTGCGCTGAAGGAAAAGACCTTGGTGGAGGCGAATGATTTGGTGGTGACGGTGGGGTAGGGTTGGCCCATGCTCGTTTTGGGGAACTGCGTTCCTTCGCTGCGCGGTTTTTTCACTACTAAGGCATTTAGGGCGGTGAGTTGTACTAAGGTTTGTTTAGGTGGGGGGCGCTACGGGTCGATCCATTAAGCCCCTGATCTTAGGGCCTGCATCGCACTACGACTTTAGCCTACCCAATTAGACGGCCCAGGTTTTGGCTTTTCTGTGGCCAAGTGATTTTTTTTGTGGGTTGGGGGTGTAAAGTGTGGGGAAATGCTTTTATTTGTGGCTAGCTACCAGCTATCCAGGAAATGGGTGAGCTGATTTGAACTGAGTTTGAGGGGTAATAGGTACTTGGATTGCTTATTTTACCGCTGCGATTTGGATTAGTGGTGCCTCTCTTGGATGACCCTCTGGGGGTAAAGCGATAGCGGTATACTGGATTCATTTTAGAATGAGGTCGTTGGTAGCAGTTAATAAAAAGCAAGCTAAATGAATAAGATACAAGTAGACGCTGAAAGCCAGGTAGTAGAAAAGCAAAAGATTGTAGATTTTGACATTAAAGAATTTACAATAGAGTTGTTAATTTCAAAATATTTGGAAGGATTAAAAGATGATGAAAATGATATTTATATACCAACATATCAAAGAAATTTTGTTTGGAATGAGGAAAGGCAGGCAAAATTTATAGAATCAGTTTTGTTAGGATTGCCAATACCTTACATTTTTACTGCCGATACAGGAGATGGAAGGTTAGAAGTTGTTGATGGGTCTCAAAGACTTAGAACATTAGTTGATTTTGTTCAGGGCAGGTTGCGTTTAAAAAATCTTGAGGTGTTGGATAAATTAAATGGATTCAGTTTTTCAGACTTGATTAAATCAAGGCAGCGTAAGTTTAATAATACAACAATAAGAATGATTTCATTAACAGATAAGAGCGATGACGATGTGAGATTTATGATATTCGAAAGAATCAATACAGGTAGTGACATTCTTAAGGATATGGAAAAAAGAAAAGGAATTTATGGTGGTAAATTTATAGATTTTACATATGAAGAATGTGCTCTTCATCCTTTATTTATCGCTAACACATCATTTACTGCTAACATGGCGAAGCGGGGTGAGCCTCAAGAATTGATCATAAGGTTTTTTGCATACTCAGATAGATATAAAAAAGTTAAAACTGGAGTTAACGAATTCCTAAACGATTATACAGAGGATATGAATAAATATTTCAATAAAGAAGAGTTTTATTCAAGGTTTGACAGAATGTTAAATTTTGTGAACGACAATTTTCCTTATGGATTCAAAAAAGCACCAGGTTCCAGCAAAACACCAAGAGTGAGATTTGATTCTATCTCAGTTGGTGTTCATCTTGCACTTGAAGAAAATCCAAATTTGACTGTACAAAATGTGGATTGGATAGAAGGAAAAGAATTTAAAGATATCACTACAGCTGGAGGGCAAAATGCTCCAAGTGCAATAAAAAATAGAATTGAATTTGTAAGAAATAAACTTCTCAATTAAGGTGACAACAGTATTAAGTGATTTTGACAAAAGAGCTCAAGAAATAAAGCTGTATTTCAAATTACTTGAAAAAGTAATTGAACAAAATGCTTCGTTATTTTTACCCAATAATCAAACACGTAAATACTTACGGTTTGATGATGAATTGCAAAAAGTAATGAAAGCAAATGTTTTTCTTTTACTTTACAATTTGGCAGAATCATCAATTAAGCAAGCTCTTATAGAGATTTATGATGTTATTACTTCGGAAAATGTGAAGTATAAAAATGTAAAAGATGAAATAAAAAGAATATGGATCAATACTAATTATAGAAATTTCAGCCAAATGGGAACGGGGAATATTTTTTTAGTGCTGAATCAAATTGCTGATGACATAATAGATATAGAGTTTGAAGCCTCAAAAAATATATCTGGAAATATTGATGGGAGAAAAATTAGAGAGTTTGCTGAGAATATTGGGTTTTCATCAAGAGCTCATTACAGTTTAGAAAATGGAGCCAAACTTCATCTGGTTAAAACACAAAGAAATAAATTAGCACACGGTGACTTATCTTTTGCAGAGTGTGGAAGAAACTATACAATTTCAGATTTAAGGCAGATTTATAATCAGGTTACGAAGTATTTAAAGAGGATTTTGCTGAATATTGAGAAATATCTTATTGATAGAAAGTATCTGACATGAAAAAACCACTCGCAATAATGGGGGGAGCCACCATAGCGATCAAAGGCCGTCTACGCCGTATGGGTGAGACTGTTCGTGCCAAATTTATGACGACGCACATTGAGAAATATGCTACATACAAAAAGCCGAGCTGGCTTGAAAGAAATTGGATCGAAATTTTCACAATTATAGGTGGACTATTGGCTATTAATTTAATATTTCTTGCTAAGGCCTACCGGGAGACTAATTCTATTGACCCAGCAACAGCAGCACAACTTGGTGACTTTGTCGGTGGCTATATCGGGACAATTTTTGCTCTTGTTAGTGTAGTGTTTCTTTATTCTACACTTAAAAATCAACGAGAAACATCAACTATAGAAAAATTTGAAACAAAATATTTTGAACTCATTAAAATGCACCGTGACAATGTTGCTGAAATAGGAATAGGTGCCGACTTGGGTAAAAAAATATTTGTAATAATGATTCGGGAGTTTCGTGCAATATTGCAAATTGCAAAATGTGTCGCATTTGAAAACGGTCAGACTTTCAATCAAAAGGAATTTTTCAATATTTCATACTATGCTCTATTTTTTGGTGTAGGGCCAAACTCTTCAAGGATGCTAAGAGAAGCTTTGAAAGGCTACGACCAGTCTTTTGTATACGAGTTTGAAAAGAGTTTAAATGATAAAACCATCCGGAGCAAAGTTAAATCAGAGCGTAAATTCAAGTTCAACCCATTTGAAGGACACCAATCACGACTTGGACACTATTATCGCCATCTTTATCAAACAGTGAGTTATGTAAACAAGCAAACAGTCGATATTGATAAGTATGAATATGTAAAAACAATTAGAGCACAGTTGACGACGCACGAACAGGCTCTCCTTTTTATAAACTGTTTGACTCCCATTGGACAAGTATGGTGGGATGAAAATTTAATTAGTGGTTATCGTTTCGTGAAAAATATTCCGTATGGATTTTTCGACAAAGAAACTGAAATAGATCTCACTTCATTTTTTCCGGCTGACTACTTTGAATATCAAGAAAGAAAAACGACTAATGATAAAGACAAAACTCAACCAACATGACAACATGAAATGGTGTGTAACCGTCCATCCAACCCCATCTTGCCAGCCTTGAGAACCAGCCGGACCTTCGCAGGGAGCAACGGCAAGCCCCCACAAACACTTTCCCCACCAAAATCCAACAAATGTCCAAACCCCAATCCACCGCCCCCTTTAACCTGATGCCCACCCTCAAAGAACCCATCTTTTAAACTTAGAAGCCGCCCCTGGCAGGAGGCTAAGAACTTGGTGCTTCCCGTCGGATAAAAGGCAATAAGCTGCTATTGTGGACGACAATGCAAACACAAACAGATCAATTAAAAATTTACAACTATGACAAAGATTAAATCACTTTTGCTCGGACTTCTTATTCTGACTGTCGGAGTAACAGCTTACGGCCAAACAAATAGGTTTGACCTAGGCGTTGAGGGCAGCCCGAGTGTAACATTCCTACGTGGAAACGACTTTATTGATGATAACCATGAATCGGCAATTGGATTTTCTGGTGGGCTTTTTTTTCAGTACAATTTGAAAAAAGGTTGTTTCACTGCGGACAAATGTCGCCTTTGAAAGAAAGGGTTCTGTATTGACTTCACAGACAACCGACATCAATGGAAATCCTTTGGGAGAAATTACTGTAAACACTAATTTTAACTACTTGACTTTACCCATTCTTCTTCGGGCGACATTTGGAAAGAAATTTCATTACTTTATAAATGCTGGACCCTACTTTGGCTATTTAATCAAACAAAACTTTGTAAGTCAAGGGGATAATTTTCCCGTTACCACAAGTGACAACACCTCACTTATTAAACGTTTTGACACTGGCATTTCAACAGGACTTGGTCTTTCTGTTCCTATAAAAACAGCGTTTGCATTTTCATTTGAAGTGAGAAACAACCTTGGGCTTTATAACGTTAGCGCTGTGCCAGTTGCAAATATGGGAACTATTAAAACAAATTCAACAAACTTACTCTTAGGTTTCACTTACAAACTTGGGCAACGGACTTCAGATACAAAGTAACCTTGGGGCCTTCGACCGCCATCGGCATTGGGCCGCCCATGCGATCAG
>NZ_JACSIT010000119.1 GCF_014349155.1 Neolewinella lacunae | reverse complement strand
ACCTTGGCTCCCCTTAATTTATTTTAATTTTAATCGTCCGAGATAGCCATATTCCCCGACATTTTCCTTTTCCTCTAATTCCATTGGGTTTAAACTCCATGCTTTGGCTACTTCAAGCACGTGTTCTGCATCGGGGTAAAGCATCTTTTCCCAATACTCTTCTTGCTCGGCATCTTTACTATTGGTATCAATCAAATCCCATTTCATTTCAACGCTGGTTGGCTCTCCTTCAATAAAGCTGTTGCCATCTCCTATGTAGTATAATCTTTCCGTGTTGCCATCTACAGATTTCATCCAGAAGGCCGATCCGCTCCCTCGAAAGTTGCCAAACATCTGCGCTTCACCAAATTTTTGGCTCAATCCATTTAAAAATCTTTGTGCTCTTTCACGTCCCTCCATATAACCAGGTTCTGGCAAACCCCAACCTAAAATTAAAATCCAACCTTCAATTGGTGGCAGAACAAAAATTTCCCCGTTTCTTGCTTGCAATTTCCCTTCCACCCAATTTGCCTTCCGCTGTTTCTCCAATCGTAAAGCTTTCAAAAGACTGTTCGTGTCTTCCGTTTTAACTGCCGCCCAGATACACTTATGCCCGAATTTTATGGGTTTGGTTGGGTCTCGCTTTTCCAGTTCTTGTTCCAAAATAGATTTCGGCCTTGGACTACTCTGGCCAAATAATTTTGACATCCATTCAGAAATGGATAACAATATTATGCGGAAAACTAGTTTGTACATTTGTCTTTTTTGTTGCCAAGGGTTATCAATTATCTGATGCTGCATTTGGAAGTTGCGACAATCAGTTAAGTCGCAAACTTACGGCTTTTCTGTGCTCGAAGTTGCAAACTCCTGCTGGCCGCTAAGCTATGTAGGCTAGTGCTGCACTTGCTCACTTTTTCACCGCAATTATTATCCCCGTCGCCCAATTCTGTTTTGTCAATGTCAAGTCTCTTCTGCTTTCCAGGTATTTTACAAAATTGATTGCTTTTTCTTCATGTCCTTCGGGCCAGTTGGATTGTGGCAGCATGTCGTCTACGATGTATAGGCCGCCAGGGTTCAGCATTGCTAGCACTTCGTCCAAAAGCAGGTACTTTCCGTGCCAGGTGTCCGCAAAAATGTAGTCGAACTTCTGCCCCAAGTTGTTTTTCACCCAATCCTCTCCATCCGAAAGGACCAATGCCAACCGCTCGTCTTGCCCTAAATACTGTTGAGCAATGCTTAAAAACTTCTCGTCGTGGTCGAATGAAATCAAGGTGGAATGCTTGTCCATCCCCTCCAGTATCCAAGCTGTCGATAGCCCTGTTCCTGTGCCCAGTTCAAGGAATTTGCCCGCGGGTTTTGCAGCGGCCAGGGTTTTTAGCAAAGAGCAAGTCAGGATATCGGAAGCCATTGTAAAACCGCTTTCTTTGGTTGCCCGGTCAATTTCTAGGTAGGTGGGGGGGATTTTTTGGTTGAGGTTGTTTAGCATGGGGGGTTATTCTTAGATTTTTGTTTTCACATCGCAAGGTGATTGTAGTACAGCAGGAAAAACTTCAACGAAGCGTTCCATCTTACGGATATTCATTTCAGCAGTTTATAGTTTCACTCCTCAAAATAGGGCTCCGACTTGACGAATTCATCACCCGTCCACTTATAAGCAATGACTTCGCCAAGTAGGTATTTATTGTCCTTTGCCGGACCCGATAGTGTGCAGTGCCGAAGTTTACGAAGCATTGACATCATAGCCTTTGCCAGGTGCCATTATTCATCATTGAAAAAAATCCCTGTATAGAGATTGGGCCAATATTTCAATTCTATTGGCCCACAAAACATGATATTTCCCTTTCCTGTACTCAGTTAGAATCCCTACCAGACCAAATTCAATCTTTTTATCTCCCATAAATTTTTCTTCCCTAATTACCCACAAGCCCCCCCCCACTTATACCTTCTGGATCAATTTTTTTTAACTTTTCATGTGTTACTAGGGATGTTGCTTTTCCGTGGTAATCAAATCCTATAACGAAATCCTTATCCATTGAGTACTCATCGTAATGTAAAGAGATAGCTGCCTTACTCACCCAAATATTTCCGACAGACGTGATAGACATGCTTTTCTTGTCAACTTTCGTACTAAGTTGTGGAAATCCAACCGCTAATAGTAATTCCCCCCCGCTAAATTGAATTCCTGGTTTTAGTTTATTCTCCGACAAAAACCACTTATTCTGAATCATATCGATCTCACGCACGGTCCTATCACTCAGTTTAATTACAGCAAGATCAATCCTTTTGTCCTGATCATCATCTAACAGAAGGACATCCCCAGAAATGGACAAGAATGAATCATTCGAATTTTGAAAATAAAGTAAATTATTTCCATCAATACCATCACAAACGTGTTTTGCCGTTATCAAAAACCTAAAGTCTCCTCTTTTTAACAACACCCCTGTACCATACGACTTAGGCGTATTTAATGTTTCCCTGCGTTTATTATTAAACTCATAAGGAAATTTCCACAATTGAATTGTCACTTTCCCTATTTCATTTCTTGCTATCGTCTCAATGATAGTTTCGTCAATCATAATTAATTATTATGCCTAATAAATTACCCATTACGATATTCGGACACACTGCCCTCTTCGACAGGAATACATACTTAAGCGCAATGTGATATGAATTTATTTCAATCTAGCTTCTAGCATCCAATCTCGCCTCCTTAGTATATATGTAGGAATAACCTGATGAAGAAGAAATTTGTCTTTTTCATGTGACCGATTAATTATAGTATTAATATTATTAAACGCCTGTTTCTGAAACTTATTAAACCCAGCAAAAATAGCTTCCATTTCAGGAATATCATGCATTTTTACAAAGTCAAAGTATCGTGACATTACCCCAACCCAGATGTCACTGTACTGAATTCTACGGTCCGCCAAGGAGTTCAAGAAATGGACTTTAGTCAATATGTTGCCGTTATAAACGAGCTCATATTCATCTAAAATGGATTGTATAGTCGCTTCTTCATCCATACAATGCACTGACTCAATATTATTATAAATGACTCCTAAATAGAATTGATGAAAATCTGAAAGCAAAATGTTTTCATCCTCATCCTGCAATAACGTAAATGACTCTTCGCGAATCGCCATCTCGATAAGCGAATGAATGATTTGAGACATTAGGCTACCGTCGTTCTTAATAAGGGCTTGTATTTCCCTAAGGCAAGGTCTAGATTTTTCTAAATTTATATCTGGATAACCGTATTTAACTAAAATTCCATGTAGTCGACTTCTATGCTCCATTAGGCATTCATAAAAAAATGATTTCAACTCAAAAACATATGGCGTATACCTCCCACTCACTTCGCCCTGAAATATTAAAGAGTCAACTATATCCACTAAGGAATAATACATTACGTCAACAGCCGAAAAATGTACAAAATAATTTGAATTAACTAATGAATCCAAAAAAATGTTAAGCCTACTGCTTTTTAAAATATCTTGAAAGTTGCCTTTCGCTAAAGTCTTGAATTTAATTTCTCCAGGCTTTAAATCAATTTTATCGAACAGATTAGGATTGTTATCGTCACCATCAAAACCCACGCCTCCTAGCACAAAGGTATTATATTTTTCTTCATTAAGTCTACCATTCTTAATCCAAAATTTTCTAAAGTTATTAGTTTCATCGTAATAGAGATTGTATTTATTAATTTTACAATCCTTAGAATGAAGCCTTTCAATTGGCTTTATGAAATCGTCCAGAATTAATGTTACTTTATCCATCCTATTTTTTATTACAAAATCAAACTTTAGTATCACATCGATCAACTTAAGAATATACAATCAAGTTCAAGCTAGTGTTTTCTGTTGTTTCGATGAACTACCCTATACCCGCAACAATCCTGTATCTCACTTGCGCTTTTCGCCACCCAGGAGGTCATCCAGGGGACTGAAGATGCTGCGCAGGTGCTGATCCGATACGTGGGTGTAGAGCAGGGTGGTCTTGATGTCTTTGTGGCCGAGCAGCTCTTGGATGTAGCGCACGTCGGTACCGCGTTCGAGTAAGTGGGTGGCAAAACTGTGGTGCAAGGTGTGTGGCGTCACCTTAAGGTGGATGCCCGCACGCCGGGCGCAGGCCCGCACCACGGCCTGCACGCTGCGGGGAGAATAGAGGCTTTCTCCGTCCTGGCCATTAAACAGCCAGCCTTTGGGTTGGTAAGCCTCAAAATACTGTTGCAGCATGGCTTTGAGCTGTTGGCTCAGCATCACTATCCGGTCTTTTCGACCTTTACCCTCCCGTACCAGCAGTTGGTTTCTATCCCAATGTACGTCCGTAAGCCGCAGGGCCAACAACTCGGCCAAGCGCAATCCGGAACTGTAAAGGGTGTAGAGGATGGTCAAGTGCTTAAGGTTTTCGCTGGCGCGTAGGAGCCGGTCTATTTCTTGAATCGATAAGACCGAGGGCAAGATAAGGCTCTTTCCCGGACGTGGTAACCCCTTGAAAAGAAAAATCCGGTCAAAAAATCACTCCAGTGTGGTGAAATCTGATCGCATGGGCGGCCCAATGCCGATGGCGGTCGAAGGCCCCAAGGTTACTTTGTATCTGAAGTCCGTTGCCCAAGTTTGTAAGTGAAACCTAAGAGTAAGTTTGTTGAATTTGTTTTAATAGTTCCCATATTTGCAACTGGCACAGCGCTAACGTTATAAAGCCCAAGGTTGTTTCTCACTTCAAATGAAAATGCAAACGCTGTTTTTATAGGAACAGAAAGACCAAGTCCTGTTGAAATGCCAGTGTCAAAACGTTTAATAAGTGAGGTGTTGTCACTTGTGGTAACGGGAAAATTATCCCCTTGACTTACAAAGTTTTGTTTGATTAAATAGCCAAAGTAGGGTCCAGCATTTATAAAGTAATGAAATTTCTTTCCAAATGTCGCCCGAAGAAGAATGGGTAAAGTCAAGTAGTTAAAATTAGTGTTTACAGTAATTTCTCCCAAAGGATTTCCATTGATGTCGGTTGTCTGTGAAGTCAATACAGAACCCTTTCTTTCAAAGGCGACATTTGTCCGCAGTGAAACAACCTTTTTTCAAATTGTACTGAAAAAAAAGCCCACCAGAAAATCCAATTGCCGATTCATGGTTATCATCAATAAAGTCGTTTCCACGTAGGAATGTTACACTCGGGCTGCCCTCAACGCCTAGGTCAAACCTATTTGTTTGGCCGTAAGCTGTTACTCCGACAGTCAGAATAAGAAGTCCGAGCAAAAGTGATTTAATCTTTGTCATAGTTGTAAATTTTTAATTG
>NZ_JACSIT010000118.1 GCF_014349155.1 Neolewinella lacunae | reverse complement strand
GCTACTCTCCCTACACAAGTTTTGGGGCAAAAATCATTAGAAATTAGGGTGATATTTGACTGTAGATCAATTTAAACCCTTCGAGTCGTTGCTTGAAAATCTTTAGCCCGCTAAGCAATGTGATCACGCCTGGGGGTCTCACGTTGATGTTTCTTGGTGTCCAGCCTCCTAGTCGGGCGATAATCCATACAGCCCAAGCAATACTATTGGTAGGGTTCTGGTTGGCCTGGCTAGCCGTACGTCCTTCCAGTTTAGGGAGCAATGCTTTTAGCAAGAGGAGTTCTACATTATCAAAGACGAGCCTGGCACTATCTGAAACGGTTAGTGTTCGACCTTGTCGCAACGCCAGCACCTTGATTGCCTCCCCGTAAACCAAGTAGATTAGTCGTTTGAGTGCCATTCCACTACTAAATTGACTTTTCTCCAGCTCGAACCCCTGACTTTTAGTGAGGCGAAAGAAGTCCTCTATCCACCAACGCTTGACGTACCACTCGACAGCTTGAAGTGCCTGCACCAAGTTTGTTACCTCATGAGTAGTGTACAGATACCAGTGGAGAGGTTCTTCCCCTTCGGCCCTTTCCCCCGCTTCTATCTCTTTGACTTCTATGGCCTGTATGGAAATTGTAGCTGGATGATCTTTTTTCAGCCGATGTAAACTAGAAGGACAAACAACTTCTACAGTTGACCACCTGATGGTCATCTGGGCGGTGCGGTCGCACCGTTTTTTATTGCCCTTGATTTCCAACTCGTACTCCCCTTGCCAGGGCTGGTCGTCCAGATAGGCATGAAGCAACTGTCCATTGGCTAATTTACGGTTTTGTGCACTTCTGATCAACAACTTAACCCGGCTATCAAAGGGGTGGGCGAAGAGCTCATACATATCGGCTTCCCGGTCAGCAATGGCTGTAAAGTTTTTCACCTTTGGCATCTTGGCCACACTATCCTCTATTGACTTGATCCAACGGTAAGAATGCTTTTCGGTGATGGGCTGCTTGGTATAACCCCTGTTTGCTTTCAGTTCCCGATCCTCTGGCAACTGGTAGATTGCTAAGTCGGTAATCCCAAACGGAATCCCCGTTGCCTCATCGAAGCCCAAGGTCGGATGCACGAACAGACCCAGCGAACGGTTATCCCCCAGAACGCCAATATCGGCATCATCCGCCGAAAACCGCCCTCGGTGTGCCTCGAAGTTGTACTGCGTGGTGTCTTGAACCAACACGACATGATCCAAGTCTTGCAAGTGACAAGGTGCTGAGAGTAACTCTCCCAAGTCTTCCAGCGTGACATTTTCATTGTTCATAAACCGTTCTGTGGCTACTTGCTCGGCCTTGTTCGAGCCGAAGCGGTTTACAACGCATGTCAGGCTCAGACGGATCAGCGAGCTGATCTTGTCAAATCTTTTTTTAAACGAATCTCCATGAGGTAAATATGCGATGTTTTAACGAATAAACTTGTGTAGGGAGAGTAGCCCCATGGGAGAGGGGTGACCTCGTTTGTCTTTTTTCTTTTTTTCGGAGTGTTTTTTTATTCGCTTATCATCAGCCGAGGTGGGCGTTTATCGCTATGACTAACGAAAAGTCTTTAAAGAAATCCTTCTTTCAAAATCAAATCTCTTGAAATGATCAGTAAACCTCTGGGCTCCCCTCCCACATGGGGAGGGGTTGGGGGAGGGGTAGTATGTGTGGGGTGATTTCTCCAGTCTTTTTTCATCTTTCACTCTTCCTCACCTCCCCGGCCAGGGCAAAAACGCCCTGAGTTCCCGGTGGATGATGCCGCCGACGAAGTCCCGTTCCCGCCACCAGGGGTGGGGGAGGTTGATGCGTTCGTCTTCGTAGCGGAGGTCGTCGACGAAGATGAGGTCTACGTCGCAGGTGCGGGGTCCCCAGTGCAGATCGCGGGTGCGCCCGAGCTGGGCTTCGGTGGCCTGGATGCCGTTGAGGAGAAAATGCAATTGCTCCGGCACCCGCTGGAGGTGTGCGGGGGGCGTCCATTTTATGATGATGACCTGGTTGAGGAAATCGGGTTGGTCGGTACGGCCCCAGGCGGCGGTTTGGAGCAGTTGGGAGGCGGCTATTAGGGGACCAAATTGGTCGACGAGCAGTTCGCGGGCCTGGGCGAGGGTAGCGTGACGGTCGCCGAGGTTGGCGCCGAGACCGAGGGTTAGTTGCTTAGATTTCATTGGCAAGCAGTATCATTGCCGAAAGTACTACCTGACTTCCGAAACACCCCGCACCATCGCAACTTCGCTTCCCCCCTTTCTGGCCATTGAAGGCAACATCGGCGCTGGCAAGACCACGCTGGCCAGTCGTTTGGCCGCAGACCACAACCGTCGGCTGATCCTGGAGGAATTCAGCGACAATCCTTTTTTGCCGCCTTTTTACCGGGAGCCGGAACGCTACGCCTTCCCCGTCGAGCTGTTTTTCATGGCCGAACGCCATAAGCAGTTGCAGAGCGAGCTGGCGCAAGCGGACCTCTTCACCAACGGCGTGGTGGCGGATTACCTCTTCATCAAGACCCTGCTTTTTGCGCGCAACTCGCTCTCGGAGGAGGAATTTCGCCTGTTTAGTCGGCTGTTCAAGGTCATGGACGCGGGCTTTCCCAACCCCGACCTCATCGTGTACCTCCACCGGCCCGTGGAGGTTTTGCAGGCCCACATCGCCAAGCGCGGCCGCAGCTACGAACAAGACATCAGCGACGATTACCTGGAATCCGTCCAGACCGCCTACTTCAGTTATTTCCGGGGGCAGAAAGATTTTCCCGTGCTCGTCCTTGACCTCGGCGACCAGGACTTCACGACGGATGAGGCGCTTTACCAGTGGATAAGTGGGTTGTTGGGGGAGGTGTATCCGGTGGGGATGACTATGGTGGGGGTGTGAGGGGGCGATGATGAGTGATTGCCGGTGGTGTCAGCGTGGGCCGTCGATTTGTACGCCCCTCAAAACGCCGCCCTCTGGATAGGTTTAAAACAGATGTTAAATATTTGCACCATATGAGATTTAACTTTTTCCGTAATTTATCCCTCTGCCTATTCATAGCCCTATCCCCAGCAATAGCGTTCGCTCAATCCAACAACTTCACCATTCAAGAGGTCAAATTTGAAAGTCAGGGCGACACGCTAGCTGGCTCAATGGTAATGCCTAAAAAGCCCTTTGCCGCAGTAGTAATAGTTCACGGGTCTGACCCCGTAAAAAGGGAAATAGAATTCGCTAAGGTTCTGGCAAAAGAAGGCATAGCGGTATTGACCTATGATAAACGGGGCGTGGGAGCTTCCGGTGGTGTGTACGTCGGACCATCGGTTGGTACCAATAATATTGACTCGACCAACCTCCATCTATTGTCTCACGACGCAAGTGCGGCAATAAATACATTGCTTCCCTATGTGAAAAATAAAAAGATCCCAATTGGACTCATCGGCTTTAGCCAGGCCGGATGGATAATTCCTCTGGCGGCCGAAAAAAATAGCGATGTAAAATTCATGCTCATTTTCAGTGGGCCAGTCATCACCACACTAGAGCAGTTGAGGTTTCAATTTTACACGAACGGCGATGAAAAATTCTGGGACGCCCACACCGAAGCAGATGCTCGCGAACACATTAAAAATGATCCCGACAAGTACCAGTTTGCAGCAATCGATCCACAGGATGCACTTAGTAAACTCACCATTCCGGGACTTTGGATTTTTGGTGGGAAGGACATTCAGGTTCCCGTTAACCTATCCATCGAGCATTTAAACCAGCTCAAAGCTTCGGGTAAAGATTACGAACACCACTTGTTTCCAGCGTTAGGTCACAACACCGCATTTTCGGAATCCCCCCAACCCCTCAAAAAAGCGCTCCACTGGATAAAAACCCTACGGAAAAAGCGTAAATTGTAAATAAATCCAGTCTAAACAGTAAAACCAAACCGATGAGTACACAAAAAATCACCCCTTACTTGTGGGTAGAAAAAGATGCCAAGGCCGTAGCCGAATACTACCTGTCCATCTTCAAAGACGGTAAGCTGAAAGATTTTCGCACGTTCGGCAGCGACGAAAGTGGCAACGACACGGGAATTGAAACCGCCGTAATTGAAATAGCCGGCATGGAGTTCAGCATCTTAGCTGCTGGCCCCTTGTTCAAATTCAACGAAGCCGTTTCTTTTGTGATCAACACCAAAGACCAGGCGGAAACGGATTATTTTTGGGATGCCCTTACCAGAGACGGCGGAGCGGAAGGTGCTTGCGGATGGTGCAAAGACAAATACGGCTTATCCTGGCAAGTGGTCCCCATTGAATATTTTGAATTAATTCACAGCGAGGACCCCCTGGTGCGGGACAAAGCCATAAAGAACACCATGCTACAGACAAAATTGATACTTTCAGAACTGAAGTGATCCTTGGCCCCCGGCTTACACCATGAGCTACGCTGCTGCCTAAGGCGGTCACGCCCTAAGTCCCGTCTCGCCTATCCCTCGCGATAGCCCATTAGCTTACGCTGCGGCCTACGGCGGTCACGCATTCTCTCATTCACGCATTAAGGGCCCCGCCCCCCTCCCAACGTCTTACCTTCACCACCAAAATCACACCGTCTTGCCACGCATCGTCACTTTCGGAGAAATCATGCTCCGCCTCAGCCCCCCGGGCTGGAAACGTTTCAGCCAGGCCGATTCTTTCGACGTCGTTTACGGGGGCGGCGAAAGCAACGTTGCCGTCACCCTGGCCAATTTCGGGATGGACGCCCGCTTCGTCACCCGCCTCCCAAAAAATGACCTCGGCGAGTGCGCCCTCATGGCCCTGCGCGGGCGGGGCGTAGACGTCAGCCACATCGTCCGCGGCGGCGAGCGGCTTGGCATCTACTTCCTCGAAACGGGAGCCATGCAGCGCGGCTCCAAAGTCGTCTACGACCGCGACCACTCCGGCATGGCCACCCTCCAGGCCGGGGAAATCGACTGGGAACGCGTCTTCGAGGGTGCAGATTGGTTCCACTGGACGGGCATCACTCCCGCCCTAAGCCAAACGGCCGCCGACGCCTGCCTCGAAGCCTGCCAAGTCGCTTCCCGCCTGGGCATCACCATTTCCACAGACCTCAACTACCGCAAAAAACTGTGGCAGTACGGGAAGTCGCCCCAGGAAATCATGCCCGCCCTGGTGGAGCACTGCGACATCATCCTCGGCAACGAAGAAGACGCCGAAAAGCACTTCGATATCCACCCCGAAAGCGTCGACGTCACCCAGGGCGACACCATGGATCCGCTGGCCTACCTGCCCGTTTGCAAGGCCCTCATGGCCCGCTTCCCGAAGGCCAAAAAAGTGATCACCACCCTGCGCGGCTCCATCTCGGCCAGCCACAATTCCTGGTCGGGCGTCATGTGGGACGGCCAGGAAATGTTCACCGCGCCCACCTACCAACTCAGCCACATCGTCGACCGCGTCGGCGGCGGCGACAGCTTCATGGGCGGCCTCATTTACGCGCTCCTCACCTGGCCCGAAGACGACGCCAAAGCCCTCCGCTTCGCCGTGGCGGCCTCCGCGCTCAAACACTCCATCTTCGGCGACGCCAACCTCGTTACGGTCGACGAAGTCCTCGCCCTCATGGGCGGCGACGGCAGTGGCCGCGTCAGCCGCTAACCCATTTCAAGTCTTTGGGCGCGGCCGCAGGTGCAAGGTGATGGCGACGTCGTTAAAGCCAGCCCCATTCTTCGACGCGCGTGTCTATTCCTCCTCCAAAAGTACTTTGTGCCCTCCCTTTGCTTTTTAAGGTACTTCATCGCTAAAACCTGGTTAGACCATTAGCGTCTTTCTTCGTACCGTAGTAAAAAGCAAACGGGCCAAAATAAACTCGGCCCGTCGTTTAAATGTAATCGAGTAGGTCACCACTCTCTACTGCGAAGAACGTCCTTCCTAGTAGCGTAAGGAAAGTTAAACGGGCCAAAATAAACATGGCTTGTCATTAAAATGAAGTCGAGTGGGGCATCCCTCTCCTGTGGAGAGGGACCGAGGGAGAGGGATCAATGGCCCCTTTAAAACCCCCACCTTCTCACAAATCCCCCCCCATGCAAAGACTCACTGTCTACCAAACCGTTCTAGATCAAGCCATCGTCCCCCTGGCCTACCTCGCTGACCCCGCCAAGGCCATCAAGGTCATTGACGCCGTCTACGCCGGTGGCCTGCGCACCTTCGAATTCACCAACCGCGGCGTCGGGGCCCACAAGGTCTTCGACCTGCTGGCCGAGCACTGTCGCGCCAACTACCCCGATCTGGCCCTGGGCGTCGGTTCGGTCGTGGATGCACCTACGGCGGCGCTGTACATTCAGCTGGGGGCCGACTTCATCGTCAGTCCCATGCTCGTCGAAGATATCGCCCCGCTCTGCAACCGCCGCAAGATTGGCTGGATGCCGGGCTGTTTCACGCCCAGCGAGATTTCCCGCGCCGAGAGCCTGGGCGCGGAGATCGTCAAAGTCTTTCCCGGCAACGCCGTTGCTCCGGGCTTCATTTCGGCTTTGCTGGCACCTTCGCCCTGGACGAGCATCATGGTCACCGGCGGCGTCTCCCTGGAGGCGGCGAACCTCCGGCGCTGGTTCGGCGAAGGGGCCGTGGCCGTGGGGATGGGCTCCGGGCTCCTGCGCAGCGACCTGCTGAAGGCGGAAGACTACGCCGGCATCGAACGCCTGGCCGCGGAAACCTTACGGATGGTCAAGGCTGCACGGCAGGGAGGATAGTGGCTAATGCCGTAAGTTTGCGGTCCAATACCGGAAACTGCCTCTCCCCATGATTTTTCGCTACCTGCTCATGTTCGCTGGCATCGTAATGATGATCACCGGTTGCAACAGCCTCGTCAGCCAGCAATTCGGCACCCACCGCCTGCGGACCATCCCTCTGGAAACCGTGGAAGGCAGTGGAGTGGGCGACGCAGACTTCGTGGAAATAGCCAACGCCCAGCTGGGTACCCCCTTCATCGTAGGCCCGGCTCTGCGGAGTACGGACAAAGACTACGTCCTGCGCCCCGTCTTTTCGGCCGGGCAGCAAGCGGCCTGGGCGGCGGGGGAAACCGTTGCCGTATCCCTGGTGGCCTGGACGGAAACCGAGGATCCTGATTGTACCACCCCGCCCGGCTGCCTGCCCCCCAGCGACCTCCCGTTGAGGGGCCTCGTCAGCCCGCCCACGGAAAAGAAAAACCCCGTCGGCGAGTGGACTGCCCAGCGTATCAAACTGCGGCCCAATGTCGTGTACCTCCAACTCTACGAACAACCCATGGCCTGGTACTGGAACCTGCTGCTCCTGCTCGGCGGCCTGGCCCTGGCCATCGTCCCCGAGGCCATCCGTTTTCAACGGCGCAGTAGAGACCTTCCCCCGCCCCGGGCCTGACCCTTCCGTTTACCCCGCAATTCCTTGTCCCAATGAATAAATATTTTTTCGTTTTTGCCCTCCTCGTCCTTGGCCTCAGCAATTGCGGTGAACCCGACACCATCGGCCGGGTTTCCTTCATTGGCCGGGCCGACGGCTGGCGCGCCGATGCCGTTGAAAGCAACCTGGAAAGCCTGGCCGCCAGCGCCATCGCCCAACTTTCCGACGCACAAATTGCCGCCACCGGCCGCACCCGCGAAAGCATCCAGGCCCAGTACGACCTCCGAGTTACCCGCGAAACGATGGTGGAGGATTGTGACCGCGACGACCTGATCTTCTTCCTCGATAACGGCCAGATGCGCATCATCTTCGGCAACGTCGGTTGCCCGGATCCTCAGGACCCCGGCATCCTGGCGGGTTTCAACGACAATTTCTACCGCGCCGATCTCGACGCCACCCGCTTCGAATTGCTGCGCCCCGATCAGTCGCTCATCGCCAACTTCGAAGTGCTGGAGCTTACCGAAAATGTCTTCCGCCTGGAAACCACCCGCACGGTAACCGACTCGCTGGTCGGCACCATCAACTATGACTGGGCTTTGCGGTTGGTGGCGAATTAGGCCCTCGATTTAATACAAAACAGATCCAACGCCCACCAGCCAAAACCCCCGAAATGCGAAACGCTGCGGCGTAGGACCTGCGGGCGTCCGGGCTTTTTCTTTAAACGCTAAGCCCTCGAAATAATAAAAACCAGATCGGACGCCCGCAGGTACCACCAAACCCTTCCGCTGCGCTCCAGTGTTTGGCGGCACGCTACGGGGTCCTGGTTGGTCTAGGAACCCATAGCGTCCGACACCCTCCAGCCAACGCCACCGAAATGCGAAACTCTGCGGCGTAGTACCTGCGGGCGTTCGTTTTTTTCTTTAAATGCTAAGCCTTGAGTTAATAAAAACCAGATCGGACGCCCGCAGGTACCACCAAGCCCTTCCGCCATGCTCCAGGGTTGGTGGCACGCTAGGGGGAGGCTAGTTGGTCTAGGTCCTGTGGGGTTCTGGGGAAAAATTAGGCAAAGAATGCATACTTTTAAGCCATGTCCGAGAAGCCAAGAATAGTTGTTGAGCCCAATAAGGTTTATCACATCCTCAATCGGGGAAATGACTACCAGTTTATATTTCAAGACAGCAAAGACTACGAAAAATTTCTGCACTTTCTTTTTAGATATATCCACGAGATTGGTTTCGTGATTGCTTATGCACTGATGCCCAACCATTTCCATCTGATAGTACAGACTAAAAAAGAACAGGATATTCTTCCAAAGTTCAAAGCCAACATCCACACTATTGGGAACACCTTCGGTCATCTTCAGAACGCTTACGCAAAATACTATAACCACCGATACCAGCGAAAAGGCAGCCTTTTCGAGAAAGGCTTTGAAAGGGTAGAAATTAAAGACCGAGCTTACTTGCGCAATTGTATTGTGTATCTGCACCTTAATTCCACAAAGCACAGGATCGCCGGAGATTTTAAGCAGTACCCGTGGACTTCCTACCAGAAAATTGCCACCCACGAAGAAATTTTCCAAATTGATTCCCGCCTACATATTGCACTTTTCGGAGGCAAACAAAAATTTATAGAGGCACACGACAACCGCGACCTTGCACTCTGGACCAATTTCCTTGAAATTTAGCCCTTGAATTAACGATGAGTCTAGGACCCCGTAGCGTCCAACGCCCACCAGCCAACACCACCGAAATGCGAAACTCTTCGGCGTAGGACCTGCGGGCGTCCGTTTTGTTTCCTTAAATGCCAAGCCCTCAAGTTAATAAACACCAGATCAGACGCTCACCACCCACCAGCCAAAACCCCCGAAATGCGAAACGCTGCGGCGTAGTACCTGCGGGCGTCCGGGCTTTTCTTCTTTTATTAAGCCTCCTCCCCCTTCTCCCGCTCTGCCAGCTCCTCCTCTGCGCGAATGAGTTCGCGTTTGATGAGGTGGTAAGTCTCTTCCTGGCTGCGGATGCTCAGCTGGCTGCCGCCCCGGAAATAAGTGTTCTTTTGCTGGTCGTTGAGTAGGCGGGCCTTCGTGTTGTCGCTCAGCTGGATGCGGAGGTATTCTATGATCTTCCGCTTGATCGCCGGGTCGTAGATCGGGAAGGTGGTCTCGATGCGGTAGCTGAGGTTGCGCGTCATGAAGTCGGCGGAGCTGAGGTACAAGCGCTCTTCGCCGCCGTGGTGGAAGTGGAAAACCCGCGCGTGCTCCAGGTAGCGATCGACGATGCTGATGCCCCGGATGTTTTCGGTAAAACCCTTGCGGCCGGGTACCAGGCAGCAGATGCCGCGGATGATGAGGTCAATCTTCACGCCCGCCTGGCTGGCTTCGATCAGCAACATCACCATTTCCGGGTCCTGCAGGCTGTTCATCTTCAAGAGCATCCCCGAAGGACGCCCGGCTTGTGCTTCCTTGATTTCGAATCGGATGAGGTCTTCGAGTCCGGTCCGGAGATTGAACTGCCCCACGAGGAGGTGCTCAAAATCCTGCTCCGGTTCCTGGATGTTTTCCAGGAAGCTGAAGATGCGGGCCACTTCCCCCGTCAGCCGTTCATCGGCGGTGAAGAGACCAAAGTCGCTGTACACCTTGGCGGTGTCTTCGTGGAAATTACCCGTGGCCAGGTAGTTGTAAATGCGCTCCTGCCCGTCTTCGACGCGGCGGACGAGCGCCAGCTTGGAGTGTACCTTGACCCCGGGGAAGCTGTAGTTTACCCGTACCCCGGCCTCTTCGAGTTTTTCGCCCCAGCGGAGGTTGGCCTCTTCGTCAAAGCGGGCCTTGACCTCAATGAATACGCTGACCCGCTTGCCGGCCTGCACCGCCCGCATCAGCGCCTGCATGATCCGCGAGCGGCGCGCAACGCGGTACTGCACAATCTTGATGTGGGTAACGGCGGGATCCTCGGCGGCGGTCTCGAAGAAACGGACGACCGAATCGTAGCTCTGGTAAGGCACGTGCAGCAGGTGGTCGCGCTCCCTGATGGCCCCCCAGAAATCTTCGGCCGCCTCCAGCGGAGGGTAGGGGAGCGGCGGCTGCGGCGGGTACTTCAGCTTGGTCAGCCCGAAATCCGGGAAGCTGAAAAAGTCGAAGTTGTTGTGGTAGCGCCCCTCGGCGAGAATATCCAGGGAATTGAGCTCAAAAGAGTCCATCAGGTAGCGACGCAGGTCCTGGGCCATCGTGCGGTCGTAAACGAAGCGGCTGGCGGGCCCAACGTGGCGGCGGTTCAGGCTGACTTTGATCTTCTGCAACAAATCGCCGCTGAATTCATCGTCAATGTACAACTCCGCATCGCGGGTGAGTTTGATGCTGTAGGTGTCTTCAATCCGGTAGCCAGGGAACATCCAGGACACGGAGTGGCGGACGATGTCGTCCAGCATAATCAGGTTGTGCTGGCCATCGGGGCTGGGCAGCTCGATGAAGCGCGGCAGGTGGTCGCTGGGGATTTTCACGATCGCGTAGGCCGGTTTGCCGCTCGCTTTTTCGAACATCCAGATGGAGAGGTAGAGCTGGGCGTTGTTCAAAAACGGCCGTACCATGTCCTTGACCAGCAGCACCGGCTGGACGTAGGGGAGCATGTTTTCGCGGAAGTAATTTTCCACAAATTCCCGGTCTTCCGGGGTCATATCCAGGCGACGCTTCAGGAAAATGCCGTTGCGGGCCAGCTGGGGGATGATCTTGTTTTCAAAAATGTGGCTGAACTCCTCCTGGTGGCGGTTGACGATGCGCTGGATGGTGCGGACCGTCTGTTTGGGGCTGATGTCGAGCTCTTTTTTGGTCTTTTTGCCGACCCGCAGCAAATTGCGGTGGTTGGCCATGCGGACGCGAAAAAACTCATCGAGGTTCGAGCTGTAGATGGCCAAGAACTTGATGCGTTCAAACAGGGGCAGCGACTCGTCCTGGGCTTCTTGCAGCACCCGGTGGTTGAAGGCCAGCCAGCTGATATCGCGGGGCAACAGGGGAGGAGTAGAAGAGGTGGGCATACCGGTAATACTTGGGGGCGGCTCGCTTGGGCGCGCACGCAGGTGCAAGGTAAGGCATCCCTCCCTAACTGCCGGAAGACAGGCCGGGAAGCCTCCACCTCCGTCCCCCTGCCTCGTGTGTACCGACCACCTGGAAGAGCAAGGGAAGTCCAGGCCTGGCCGCCTTTTCTTTTGTCCATTCCCCTGCACCTGCGGCCGCGCCCACACCAAAAAAACTTCCCTCCGCCGCAAGGGTGCGGAGAGCGCCGGCGCGTCAGCTAGGGTAAAAGCCATGCTTGAAACCGGCAAAACCCCCGTTTTACGGCCCCACTGCGGCGCTGCTTTTGCGCTGCTGCTGTTGCTTTGGCTGGCTTGCGGCGCGCCGGAAGCCCCCGGTAGCAAAGACCAGATCGCCGGGGTTCTCCGCGATTCCCTTCTCCTGCTGGCCGCCCAAAATCTCCACGCCGCGCCCGAGACGGTCACGTCCAGCCGCAGTCCGCGCAGCGCCGGCGGCCCCCACGATTTTTATTCCGAGGGCGACTACTGGTGGCCCGATTCCCTCGATCCCGCCGGGCCCTACGTGCGCCGGGATGGCCTGACCAACCCCGAGAATTTTCTCGACCACCGCCGGGCTGTGGTGCGCCTGAGCGAGATCGTCGGGAACCTCGCCTCGGCCTACCTGCTCACGAAAGACGAGCGCTACGCCGCCGCCGCCCGCCAGCACCTGCGCGCCTGGTTTCTCACCGACAGCACCCGTATGAACCCCCACCTGCTCTACGCCCAGGCCATTCAGGGGCGCTTCACCGGGCGCGGCATTGGCATCATCGATGGGATTCACTTTATGGAGGTCGTCCAGGCCACCCGCATCCTCGAAAAACACGGACAACTGCCCCCTACGGAGTTCCGCGCCATCCAGGACTGGTTCACCGCGTTCGTCGGCTGGCTCAGCACCCACCCCTACGGCATCGAAGAGCGCGACCACCCCAACAACCACGGCACTTGCTGGAATATGCAGGTGGGACTCTACGCCGTTTTTACCGGCCAGGACAGCCTGGCGGCCAGCTGCCGGGAGCGCTACCGCAGCGACCTCCTGCCCCGGCAAATGGCGGCCGACGGCAGTTTCCCCCTGGAATTGGAACGGACCAAACCCTACGGCTACTCCCTGTTCAACCTCGATGCCATGGCGATGAATTGCCTCGTCCTTTCCACCGCCACGGAAGACCTTTGGACCTACACCGCACCCGACGGCGAAAACCTCCGACTGGGGCTGGAATACCTCGCGCCCTACGTGGCGGATAAGTCGGCCTGGCCGCTGCCGCCCGACGTCATGTACTGGGAAAACTGGCCCGTGGCCCAGCCCGCGCTGCTCTTCGGGGGGCTCCGCTTCGGGCGACCGGAATGGATCGAAATCTGGTCGCAGCACGCCCATTTTCCCACCGTCGAGGAGGTCCGGCGCAACCTACCCATCCGCAACCCCCTGCTGTGGCTGGATTTGGTCCCCGTTGCGGAGTGAGTGTATAGGGCGCGGCCGCAGGTGCCAGGTAGGGTGGACGAGAAAGCGGGGGACAATTTTCCCGAACCCGCGCTTACCTTCGCTGGCCATACCATATATTAAGGACGCCATGCGCAAGTTTGCTGATTTTGTCGGGCAGGAAGTGCTCAACCTCGCCATCGGATACCTGGCTGGCCTGCTGGCCTCCAACCTGGTGACCACCTTTTTCGTCAAGCGCGGCCTCGGCAACCTCTGGGGCCTTACCGCGGGCCGCGAGGCCGTCAAGCGCGACACCTACGAGTGGTTGATGTTCCTGAGCTCTTACGTCATTGGCCTGGCCGTGATGGTGGCCGTGCAGTATGGCATGCGCCGCCTACGCGGGCAGCGGACGGAGACGGTGGAGTAAACAAAATCGGCTCCCAGTGCAATACTGAGAGCCGATGGTGTAGCGTACCCGGAACGGGAATCGAACCCGTACTTCCGTTACTGGAAACTGGATTTTAAGTCCAGCGCGTCTACCTATTCCGCCATCCGGGCGGGTACGGCCGCAAAGGTAATCCCTGGGGAAGGGATTTACAAGCGTCTCTTGCCCATGGAGCGGCAGGTTAAGCATCTGGTGTACTCTCTTGCCCATGGAGTCGCATGGAGTTTAAGCATGGAGTTAATTGGAGTAGCTTAACGCTGGTCCGGGGACGAGAGCGGCCCTTCGACGCACAGCGTCTCGACCAGGGCAAAACTCCAAGCAACTCCATGCCCTACTCCATGCAACTCCATGGGCAAAATCCTATCCGGACCAGAGGCCCGGAACCCTGGGCGTCCGACGCACAGCGTCTCGACCAGGGCAAAACTCCAAGCAACTCCATGCCCTACTCCATGCAACTCCATGGGCAAAATCCTATCCGGACCAGAGGCCCGGATCCCACGAAAACTTAATTTACACCACAACTATATTTCCCGTACCTTTGCGCCCGCTTAGCGTAGGTGGCCCGTTTGGATTCGCCCTTGCGCCCCCAAACAGTACCGAATGAAGTCCATCCGTAACATTGCCATCATTGCACACGTAGACCACGGCAAAACGACCCTGGTAGACAAGATGCTCCTCGCCGGGCAGCTTTTTGGCGACCACGAAAACCCCGGCGAACTGATCATGGACAGCAATGACCAGGAGCGGGAGCGTGGCATCACCATCCTGGCCAAGAACGTCTCCATCATCTACAAGGACACGAAGATCAACATCATCGACACCCCTGGTCACGCCGACTTCGGTGGCGAGGTAGAGCGCGTGCTCAATATGGCCGACGGCGTACTGTTGCTCGTTGACGCCTTCGAAGGCCCCATGCCCCAAACCCGCTTCGTGATGGAAAAGGCCCTGCGCCTCGGCCTGAACCCGCTGGTGGTGGTCAATAAAGTCGATAAGCCGAACTGTACGCCCGAAGAGGTGCACGAGATGGTGTTCGACCTGATGTACTCCCTCGACGCCACCGAAGAGCAGCTCAACTTCCCCACCATCTACGGATCGGCCAAGAACGGCTGGATGAGCACCGACTGGCGCAAACCCACCGAAAACATCCTGCCCCTGCTGGATGCGATCCTGGAGCACGTTCCCGCCCCGAAAATCGCCGAGGGCAACACCCAGCTGCTGGTCACGAGCATCGAATTCAGCAAATACATTGGCCGCATGGCTATCGGCAAACTCAGCCGCGGTACCCTCAAGGCCAACCAGCCCCTGACGCTCATCAACCGCGAAGGAAAGGAAACGAAGTCCCGCGCCCGCAACCTCTACGTCTACGAAGGCTTCGGTCGCGTGGAAGTGGAGGAAGTGCAGCCCGGCGATATCTGTGCCATCTTCGGCATCGAAGGTTTCGAGATCGGTGACACCGTTGCCCACAACGAAAACCCGGAGGCCCTGCCCACCATCGCCATCGATGAGCCGACGCTGAGCATGACCTTTACCATCAACGACTCGCCGTTCTTCGGCCGCGAAGGGAAGTTCGTCACCAGCCGCCACATCAAGGACCGCCTGACGGCCGAATTGGAGCGCAACCTCGCCCTCCGCGTGGAGCCCACCGAAAGTGCCGATACCTTCCGCGTCTTTGGCCGTGGCGTAATGCACCTTTCGGTCCTCATCGAGACGATGCGCCGCGAGGGCTACGAAATGCAGATTGGCCAGCCCCAGGTCATCCTCAAGGAAATCGACGGCGTGAAAATGGAACCCGTTGAAGAGTTGACCCTCGACCTGCCCGAGGAAGTATCCGGCACGGCCATCAACATGGTCACCCAGCGCAAAGGGGTGATGCTCAGCATGACACCCAAAGCCGACCGGGTCGTCCTGGAGTTCGAAATCCCCTCCCGCGGCATCATCGGCCTGCGCAGCAACATGCTCACCGCTACGGCCGGTGAAGCCATCATGACCCACCGCTTTAAGGAGTTCCAGCCCCACAAAGGCGAAATCCCCGGTCGCCTCAACGGTTCCCTCATCTCCATGGAACTGGGCAAAGCCATCCCTTACTCCATCAACAACCTGCAGGACCGCGGCCGCTTCTTCATCGACGCCGGCGAAGAGATCTACGAAGGACAGGTAATCGGCGAAAACAACCGCGCCGCCGACCTGGTCATCAACGTCACCAAAACCAAGAAGCTCACCAACATGCGCTCTTCCGGTGCCGACGATAAAGCCCGCCTCGTGCCCCCCCGCAAGTTCTCCCTCGAAGAAGCCCTCGAATACATCCAGGCCGATGAATACGTGGAAGCCACCCCACAAAGCATCCGCCTCCGCAAAATCCTGCTCCGCGAAGCCGAGCGCAAGCGCGGAGAGAAGATCCTGTTCTAAGCAAGAACAGCAATCTGCGAACTGAACCTACGATGACGCCACTCCGGAATTTTCCGGGGTGGCGTTTGTTGTTTTTTTGGCAGTGTGGTTTAAATCCTCTAGAGATCTGACCTGAGATCGACCCAGGGGGTCTTAACCTTATCTAGATCGACCCAGAGGTTCTCAACCTTTATCTAGATCGACCCAGAGGGTCTCAACCTTTTCTAGATCGACCCAGGGGGTCTTTTAAACCAACCTTAGTGACACTCAGTGTCCTTAGTGGTTCAAATAACCGCGCAGGGGAAAAGCCCCTATCGGGAAAGCAAATACGCCACGTGTTTCGGCGCCAGCCGTTTTCCATCGAGGTAGACCACTACCATTGCATCGAAAAAGCCGGCGGTTTTCAGGCGTTCCTTGGCGGCGGCGGCCTCGGCGGCAGTCGTAAGACCTTGCACCTGAATTTTCTTGTAGCCGTCTTCGGCCACGATTTTCAGCGGATAGGGAACCTTCTTCCACTGCGGCTCGTCCAGGCTGACGGCGCGTTGGGTGGCCAGGAGCTGGATGGTGTAGCGCAGCTGCTGGTCAGGAATTTTACTGAGGTCCACCGTCGGCGTGGCAGGGGCCACCACTACGTCTTTCGCTTGGCGGAATTGGTAAGCGTTTTTGTCGGGGGCGGTATCCCGCGGCGTGCGTACCGGGGTGCCGTAGGTAGCCGGAGCGGGGCGCTGGCCGGGGATGACGCGATCGGGCGGAGCGGTAGGGCTGTTGCTTACCTGCTTACTGACCACGGTGCGGTAGGTGGCCGGGACGGGTGCGGAGGCCGCAGGTGCGGCGGTGCTTACCGTCGGCACCGGCGGCTGGTAATTGTACATCTGTGGCTCGGGCGTGTACTGGATGGGGGTGGCGGAGACGCCCTTGGCCGTCCACTGCCGCTGGCCGGCAGCCGGCAGATCGGAAAGGGACAGTTCCCGCCCGAAAACGCTGTTGAGCGGGGCCTTGGTGGCGGGAGCCGTAGTCGGCGGCGGCGGCGGCGCGGTTGAAGGGGCGTTCCATTGGAAGTTGACCGGGGTGGCCACCGCTTGTTGCACGGCGGGGGCGGGTGACGGAGCCGGGTTTACCTTGTCCATCACCACTTCGTGTTTGCCACCCATACTTTTGTAGTAGGCGGCAAAGGCCTTGAGCAGGGCATTGGCCAGCTTCTGCTGTCCGGCGTCGCTCAACAAAAAGCTTTCTTCGGCGGGGTTGCTCATGAAGCCGGTTTCGACCAGCACGCTCGGCATGGTGGTTTCTTTCAGGACCACAAATCCCGCCTGCTTCACGCCCCGGCTTTTGCGGCCCGCGCTGGCGAACTCCCGCTCCACGAGGTCGGCAAACTGGATGCTCCGCTCCAGAAAGGCGTGCTGAAACATACTCATCATGATGTGGCCCTCGTCGCTGTTGGGATCGTAGCCGTAGTTGGCCTCCACGTTGTCTTCCAGCAGGATGGCGGCGTTTTCGCGCTTGGCTACGTCGAGGTTGTGCTTGGCTACGTGCTGGCCCATGACGAAGGTTTCCGTCCCGGCCGTCGCGGAACTGCCCGGCATGATGTTGGCGTGGATGCTGATGAAGAGGTCGGCTCCCGCGCGGTTAGCGATGGCGGCCCGCTCGTGGAGGGGGATGAAGGTATCGTCCTTGCGGGTCATGATGACCTCCACGTCGGGAAAGTTCATCCGGATACCCATCGCCAACAGATGGGCAATGTTGAGGGCAATGTGCTTTTCCTGGCTTTTGCCGCCCATACCGCCGGGGTCCTTGCCACCGTGACCGGCGTCGATGACCACCTTTTGTACCCCGTTCGCGGGCAGCGGCGTACTTTTGCGCGCCCCTTCCATTAAGGATACGTTAAAGCGGGCTTCCCCGAGCGACGCCAGCAGGCTGTTGGTCGTCATTAAGGAAAGGCTCGCGAGCGAAAACAGGAACAGAAATAGTGTCAGTTTCTTATTTGGTATCATCAGTGTTTACTCAAGTCCCAGCCGGTGCAGGTGGGGGGGGTGCTGGGCAAATATATAGCATTTTTCAACGGTTTAGGCGGCTCTTTTCGCCTGCCGCTGCTCCTTTTTGCCATTTTAAGCGACTTTTTTTACTGCGCGCCCTCCTTTTTTGGGCGCTGGCGCAGGTGCCAGGGCAGGTATGGGGAGCAGGGAACGTCCACACCAGCCATCACGCGCCCTTCCAGGATACCCTCCCGCCGTTGCAATTGCTGGACAGCGCCCGGATCGATACCATCGTCCCCACCAAGGCCTTCGCGGGCAGCACGGCCGATTTCGTGATGTCGGCAGACTCCCTGACCGCCCCAGTCACCTACGCCGCTGAAGACAGTATGACGGTCGACTTCGTTCTCCAGGAAATCCACCTCTACGGAGCCGCCGAGGTGACCTACCAGACCATCAACCTCAAGGCCAACCACATCATCCTCAACTACGGCACGAACTTAGTCTACGCTGAACCCCTGCCCGATAGCCTGGGCCGGCCCGCCGGTGCGCCGGAGTTCAGCGACGGCGGCCAGAGTTTTACCGCCAGGGAGATGCGCTACAACTTCAAAACCCGCAAGGGCATCGTCTACGGCACCACCACGACCCAGGACGATATTTTCGTGCGTGGCGGCAAGTCAAAGTTCGTCAGCGGCGCCGTGCAGGTGAACGACACGGTCCGCGCCGACGTCATCTACACCCAGGGAGCCATCTTCACCACCTGCTCGGCGGAGCACCCCCACTTCGGCATCCGCACCCAACGGGCCAAGGTCATCCCCAACCGCCTGGCCGTCATTGGCCCCAGCAACCTCGAAATCATGGGCGTACCGACGCCTCTCTGGCTGCCCTTCGGCTTCTTCCCCCTCAAAAGCGGTCGGAGCACCGGTTTGCTCTTTCCTTCCGACTACCAGTACAGTCCCCAGTGGGGCTACGGCCTCCAGGGCGTCGGCTGGTTTTTCCCCATCGGTGAGCACGTCAACCTGCAAGCGACGGCCGACTACTTCCTGCGCGGCACCTACTCCCTGAATACCAATCTCCGCTACGTCCGGCGCTACAAGTACACGGGCAGCTTCAACGCCAGCTTCAAAAACCTGCGCCGCGAAGACCGCGAACTCAACGAGTTCTTTGACAAGGGCATCTCCATCCAGTGGAGCCACCGCCAGGACCGCGCCGCGCACCCCACCTTCAACTTCGGCGGCTCGCTCAACTTCCAGACCAATATCGTCGACCAGCGCTTCATCAACTCTTTCGAGGTCGCCAGCCAGAATACCATCCGGTCGAGCATGAACCTGACCAAGAACTTCCCCAAGCTCAAGAGTACCCTCACCGCCGGCCTCAACCACAGCCAGAATAACCAGTCGCGGATCATCACCGTCAATTTTCCCGACGCCACCTTCCAGACCCAAACGATCTACCCCCTGCGCGAACTGCCCGGTAAGCAGTCCGCCTGGTGGAAGAAACTCTCCTTCCGCTACAAAAATGCCCTGCGGACGGAGTTTGAGGCGCCCGACTCCACCTTTTTCACCCAGGCGACGCTGGACGCCGGAGAGTACGGCTTCCGCCACGACATCAACTCCGCCCTCAGCCTCAACGTGCTGAAGTACTTCAACGTCAGCCCCAGCATCAACTACGGCGAAGTTTACTACGGCAAAACCCGGGCCTACAACCTCGATGGCAACGTGCAGCGCGATACCCTCATCGACCCCATCACCGGCGAGGAAGTCATCACCATCACCAGCCTCGGCGAAATCATCAGCAGCCTCAATCCCGGGGTGGCAAGTTTCCGGACTTTCAGCGCTGCGGTCAACGTCAGTACCCAACTCTTCGGCAAGGTGCGCTTCCGCAAGAAAGGCCTCCTCGGCCTCCAGGGCCTCCGCCACGTAATGAAGCCCAACGTCAGCATCGGCTATAACCCCAATTACATCGACGCCGAGGACTACATCAGCGGTGAGCCCTATTTTCTCCGCGAAGACGAAATCGATCCCCTCAACGGTGACCCCACCCGCCTGCTTTCGCCCTTCGCCAACCAGATCTTCGGTGCTCCTTCCCCCGGCAAACGCAACCTTGGACTGAGCTACAGCATCACCAACCTCTTCGAAGCGAAGATCTGGAACGCCAAAGACAGCACGAGCCAAAACATCAAGCTCTTCGAAAACATCGGCATTTCGGGCAGCTACGACTTTACCCTCGATAGCTTAAAATGGAGTCCCGTAAACCTTACCGGCGGCACCCAGTTTTTCAAGGGACTGACCCGGGTCAATATCGGAGCCACCTTTGATCCCTACGCTACGCAGTACGATCCCGTTCGCAACCAGTTCCGCCGGGTAGAAATTTCCAACCTCTCCGAAGGCCGCTTTCCGCTTTCCCTGACCCGCTTTGAGAGCAGCATCACGACCAACCTCACCGTCAGCAAAATCCGCCAGCTATTCCAGGGCGCGGAAGAGGAAGTAGTGACCGACATCGAGGAAGAACGCCGCAAACGCCGCGAGGAAGAAACCACCCTTTTTGAAGAAACCGACCTGCTGAGCCTCTTCGAGCGATTCAGCATCCAGCACACCTTCCGCTTTCGCTTTCAGCGGGAGTTCGATACCGAAGCCCCCGACGTCGACGACCGCGGCCGGCCCCGCTTTTCCCAGCTGGCCAACTCCATCGAACTGCGCGGGGCCTTGCAGCTGACCAACAACTGGAGCGTGAACATCGGGCAGATTGGCTACGACTTTACCAGCAGGCGCATCACCTATCCCTTCCTCAGTTTCGTGCGTGATCTCCACTGCTGGGAGATGCGCTTCAGCTGGGCGCCGCAGCGGAATTTTTACTCCTTTTCCATCGCCGTCAAACCCGGCACCCTCGACTTCATCAACCTGCCCGTCAACCAAAACCGCTACGACGGAGGGCAGTTGTTTGACAACCGCTGATGAAAACGAGGGCATAGAATCCCCTCGCTATACTGGGCGACCCTCCGGGTCTGGGCCTAGGGTGTCTAATCTGATGGGTTTAACCCTAGGCTGTTCCGTTTGAATATGATTGTACGTTACTCTTTTTGCCCTCTCCCTCGGCTTATTTCTGGGGCCCCTACCCCAGAAAACGCGTCCAACGGAGAGGGATGACCCAAGCACCATTCTTTTTAAGTTACACTAAGCATTTTTGAGGCTCTAAGCTCGTCTCGACATTCTTGAAAGAGAAGCTAAAATTGGTAGTAACAAAAAGTAAGTAAAGGGAACAGCCTAGGTTTAACCCGTACGCGCTTTAGGGGCCTGCCTAGGTTGAGACCCTCTGGGTCGATCTAACTATACACAGTGGCGTATTCTCCTACGACCCAGAGGGTCTCGACCTATTAAGCGCTTGAGCCTCCCCCGGTTGATCTGGGGTTGAGCCAATAACGAACGGGCCAAATTGAGTATGGCTGCGGCCTAGCTAATTAGACTGCCTAGGTCTGGGCCTTGCTCCTTGTCCCTTCTCCCCCCTTCGGGGGGGCGGGGGGGAGCACCTGCGGCCGCGCCCAAAGTATTATTATCAGGCCTTTACATCTACCGTGCGGTAGGCTTCGAGCACCTTCATTTCCCCTTCTTTTCCGTCCATGCTGTTGCCGTGTTCCATGCCGTAGACGCCGGTGAAGCCCTTGGCGTGGATGTGGGAAAGGACCTTGGCGTAGTTGATTTCGCCGGTGCCGGGCTCCTTGCGGCCGGGGTTATCGCCGATCTGGAAATAGGCGATTTCGTCCCAGGCCGCGTCGATGTTGGGGATGAGGTTGCCCTCGTGAATTTGCTGGTGGTAGATGTCGAAAAGAATCTTGCAGGCGGGGCTGCCGACGCCCTTACAGATGGCAAAAGCCTGGGCCGCCTTGTTGAGGAAAAGCCCGGGGTGATCGCGGTAATTGAGGGGTTCGAGCACCATCACCAGGCCGTGGGGCTCCAGAATGCCGCTGGCCTGTTTAAGGCTTTCCATCACGTTGGCAAACTGGTACATCGGCTCCAGGCGGAGGTTGACGAAGCCGGGCACGACGGTCATCCAGCGGGCGTTGCAGCGCTTGGCGGCCTCGACGGCGTTGCGGATGTCGGCCAGGAAGGCGTCGCGGTGCTCGCCAGCTCCGAGGGTGAGCGTAGGGGCCGTCCAATTGATCTTATTGGCCACAAAAACGCCCATGGTCATGCCCCGCCTGGCCAGCAGTTCGCCGATTTTGGTCTGCTCACTTTGCTCCCGGTTGGGGAAACCGTTGTCTTCCCAGGCGGTAAAACCCTGGTCGGCCGCCCAGTTGATCTGGTCGAGGATGTTCTCGCCGGCGTGGTGGCGGAACATCCCGTCGTGGGGCGCAAAGGCGAGCTTGAATTTCGCGGGCGCAGCCGCAGGCGATAGTCCCGGAGGCGTTTGGGATGCAGCGGAAGCCGCTAGCGAAGAGAAAGCGAGGGGAAGGCCAGCGGCTAATTTGGCGGCGGTTCGGCGTTGCATGGATCGATGGTTTTTTTCGTGTTGAATGGCGGGTAAGATAAGACGAGTTCGGAAAGGGAAAAGTCCCTTTGTGTTCTGCACGGCTACTTCCCCAGTGTGCCTTTGCCCGACACTTGGCCGGGATGAAGCGGAACCCCCAAGCCGCCGTTTGCTACCTTTGCAACGATGTATTACCTCCTCTCCCTCGCCTGCGGGCTTGCCCTGTGTTCCTGCAGCCCCAACCCTCCCGCCGCAGCGGAGGCCCAGCCGGCAGGCCAGTCACCGGCCGACTCCATCGTCGGTCGCGCCATCGCCCACCACTACGGCGATTACTACGCCGATGCCGACGTCAGCTTCGTCTTTCGGGAAAAGCAGTACACCATCCGGCAGCAGGGTGGGGTATACGCCTACGCCCGGACCTGGAGCGATACCACCGATCTGGTGACCAACGACGGCATCCTGCGCCTGGTGGGCGACCGCGAAGTGGCCCTGACGGAAAAGCAAAAGGCCGCCTATACCGAAGCCGTTAATTCCGTCCGCTACTTTTTCATGTTGCCCTACGGCCTCAACGATCCGGCGGTGCAGAAGGAATACCTCGGCCAGCAAAGCATTAAGGAAAAGCCTTACGACGTCTTGCGCGTCACCTTCGCCGCCGAAGGGGGTGGGGTAGACCACGACGATGTGTACTATTATTACTTCCACGCCGGGGAAGGCAAGCTGGACTACCTCGCCTACAGCTTCACCGTCAACGGCGGCGGCGTACGCTTCCGCGCGGCCACCAACGAGCGACGGATTGGCGGGAAGCTGGTACAAGACTACATCAACTACCAACCCGAAGCCGCTGACACCCCCGTGGGTGAGCTGGCCGAACTGTACGCAGCGGATAAATTGCTCGAACTTTCCCGGATCGAGAATACCAACATTCGGATGGATTAAGGACCGTGTCAAAAAAGCCTGGAACGGAGGGTGGAAGGAACATTTTCCCGTCCACCGCCGTACTTTTGCGCCATGTTGTACCTCACCCGTCGCGAGACCTTCAATGCCGCCCACAAACTGACCGTTCCCGAGTGGAGCCGGGAAAAAAATTACGCCACTTTTGGTAAGTGTTCCAACCCCAACTGGCACGGCCATAATTACCAGCTATTCGTAACCGTGGCCGGAGAGCCCGACCCCGTCACGGGCTTCGTTATGGATGCCAAAGCGCTCTCCACCATTGTTAAAGAGGAGATTATCGATGACGTAGACCACGCCAACTTTAACCTCGACGTAGACTGGTTCCCCGCCGATCTGCAGCCCACCACGGAGAATATCTCCCGCATCTTCTGGGAACGGATTGAGGCCCGCGTAAACCAATCCGGTGCCCGGCTGTATAGTATTCGCCTCCAGGAAACGGAGAACATTTACGCCGAATACTACGGCCCCAACGGAAGATAACCATTGATGGCATTTAGCACGCAACAGCATTACGACCCCGCAATCACCGAAGGCCTTTCCCAGGACTTTCACCACATCATCACCAGCCTCGGTGAAGACCCCACCCGCGAAGGATTACTGAAAACCCCCGACCGCGCAGCCAAGGCCATGCAGTTCCTCACCCAGGGATACGACCAAGACGCTGAGGCCATCCTGCGCGGTGCCATGTTTGCCGAGGATTACTCGGAAATGGTGATCGTAAAAGACATCGAACTTTACAGCCTCTGCGAACACCACCTCCTGCCCTTTTTCGGCAAGGCCCACGTGGCCTACATCCCTAATGGCTACATCGTCGGCCTCAGCAAGATCCCCCGCGTCATTGACGTCTTTTCCCGCCGCCTGCAGGTACAGGAACGGCTGACGGACCAGATCCTCCACTCCATCCACAATACCCTCAATCCCCTGGGTGTGGCCGTCGTGATCGAAGCCCGCCACATGTGCATGATGATGCGCGGGGTGCAGAAGCAAACCTCGGTTACGACCACCTCCGCCTTCACCGGGGCCTTTAAAGCGGAGCGGACGCGCAATGAATTCCTGAAGCTGATCACCAACAAGCTGAGCTAGGGGGTCATTTAGCCCCTGGAGTTTTTGATCGAATCCGGACCTCTGGTCCGGCTGGTTTTAGCCCATGGAGTTTGCTTCGCAGTATTTCATGCGGCATGGAGTTGCCTGGAGTTTGTGAGGGGGAGACGTTTCACGTCCGTCCCAAATCTTAGTTCCTCTTAGTGTTCTTAGTGGTAGGGTGTCTAATCTAATGGGTTTAACCCGTACGCGCTTTAGGGGCCTGCCTAGGTTGAGACCCTCTGGGTCGATCCAACTAAGCACAGTGGCGTATTCTCCTACGACCCAGAGGGTCTCGACCTATTAAGCGCTTGAGCCTCCCCCGGTTGATCTGGGGTTGAGCCCCCAACGAACGGGCCAAATTGAGTACGGCTGCGGCCCAGCTAATTAGACAGCCTATTCTTAGTGGTTCAAAAAAGGAGACGTGAAACGTCGCCCCCCTTCACCGCACAGCGGCTCAACCATTACTCCGCCAGCATTTCCTCCAAATCTTTAGATATCTCAGCGTGCATCCCTTCCAGGATGGCCAGGTTCTTTTCCTCCCGGCCCAACATTTCATCGAAGCGGCTGAAGTTGGCTTCGATGCGATGGCGCAGGGTGGTGATGTAGGACTTGAGTTTGTCGTCCAGTTCGGTAGCCAGGCGCTGCCGGCCGGCCTGGGTTTCGGTGGCGAATCCCTCGACGATGCGCTTGCGTTTGCCGCGGGTGCTGAAGCCGGCGAAGAGCACCCCGACGGTGGTCAGTACCCCGCCTGTGACGTCGAGGACGGGTAGGGTAGAGAGGGCCATCAGGATCACCCCGAGGGCCGCCATGCCGCTGCCGGCCGCCAGGTTGGGGGCCAGGTTTTCGCGGTCGGCAAACAGGTCTTTGTCCGTAAAGCTCTCGGTATTTGAAACGAAGCGGTTGAACTGGTCCTGAAGATCGCGCAAGACATTTTCCCGGCGCTCGGCGATGTCACTGAACAACTCATGGTCGTTGCTGAGGATGGTCTGGCTGGTCCGGATTTTCAGGTCAATGACCTTAACCATCTGCTGGATGCTTTCGGCCAGGTCCACCACATTTTCGTTCAGGCGGGCGCGGAGGCGGGAGTTGAGTTCTTCTTCGAGGCCGGCGGCGAGGTCGCCCAGCCAGGTCTTTGCGTCGGGGGTGCTGCCGAAGGTGGAGGCCAGGCTGCGGCGCAGGAGCCCAATCATACTGAGGCCGTCGCGGAGTTCGGCCAGTTTTTCGCCCGTGATTTTGTCGTAGCTCATCAGCAGGTTTTCTACCATCAGATCGACCTGCTTGTTGCTCTGCGCCACCTGGTCGCTGAGGGTGGTTTGGATGTCTTCGCGGAAGCGGGTATCGGCGGCAAATTGATCACGGCGCAACTCCAGTCCGGCGGCAATCCGCTCGTTGATCGTCTGGGCGGTGACGACGCTGTTGTTGAGTTTCAGGGCCGGGGCGCGTCCGCCGGTGATGTTGCTGGCAATGTAGTCACGGAGGGCGACGAAGCCCGAGGCGGGGTCTCCCTCCTGTTCGGCTTTGGCGCTGACGGCAAAAACTTCGGGGTTTTCAATGCCTTCCGTGCTGGCTTTATCCGCTACGCCCTGTAGGTTGACGGCCAGTTCATTAGCGCTGGCGAGGTCTTTTTGTTGTAGAACAAAAATGGCCTTTTTGCGCCAGTCGGCGTGGATGTATTTGAAAAAGTCCCAGGCCGACTGCCGGTAAGGGTTTTTGGCCTCGAAAACAAAGACGATCAGGTCGCTGGCGGGGATGAATTGCTCGGTGATCTCCTGGTGGTGCTCCACGATGGTGTTGGTGCCGGGCGTGTCTACGATGGCGATTTCGCGGAGGATTTCGACGGGCAGGAAGATCTTTTTCAGGTAGGGATTAACGGTAATTTCCCGCCGTTCCTCGCCGTAAATGATTTGCTGGATGGTGTCCGTCATAGGTTGCGGGGCGGCTTTGGCGATCTCCTCGCCAGTAGCCAGCAGGGCATTGATGAAGCTGGATTTCCCGGCTTTCACCTCCCCGACAATGACGAACATGAAGGGCTCGAAGATGCGGTTGCGCAGCTCGCTCACCGTCTTTGCCATGTCTTCGTGCCCGATCCGTACCGTCAGTTCGTGCAGGTTTTTGATGATTTCCTCCAGGCGTGCGCGGCGGGCTTGGAGGTTGGCGTTGATGAGTTGAGACATAAGCGTACGGCGGGTGATCTTAGTCGGGTAAAACTACGCCACAATCTCGTCTTTGCGGCACCGCAGCGGGCCAGGGGGGCGCGGTCGCAGGTGCCAGGTGACGAACAAGGAGCAAAGTGTGGACAGGAACGAAGGTGAATTCACCGACTTTGGAGTTGGACGTCCACCGCTCCCTAATCTCTCCTCCGCACCTGCGGCCGCGCCCGAGGAAGTTGATGTGCAAAAAAAACTCCTGGTGGGGCAAAAACGGCGGAAAAGGGGGTGTTTTAGGCCCCTTCGCAATAAAAATCAGCAACTTAGTGTGACATTTGCGGCAAATTGGTGTATATCCAATTAATCAACTCATTAGCAATGTTTAAGCAACTCCTCTTTTCCATCTTTTGCCTGGCCCTGGTTACTTCCTGCGGGCCCGATAACAACGCCGACGCCGAAGCGGCACAAGCTCTGGCGGACAGCCTGCGGGCCGACAGCATCGCCGCTGCCCAGGCCATGGCCAACTCCAGCCAGAACTACGAAGTCAAGGTCCTCAACGACTCGATTCCCAGCCACCGCATGGAGCTTACCGGCACCGTTGGCGGCGCGCCCGTAACCATCAACTACGGCAGCCCCGCCGTGAATGGCCGCGCCATTTTCGGCACCCTGGTTCCCTACGGCGAAGTATGGCGCACCGGGGCCAACGAAGCCACGCGCATCACCTTCGGCAGCGACGTCATGGTGGGCGCGGATAAGCAAGCCCTGCCCGCCGGCACCTACTCCCTGTTCACCATCCCCGCCGAGCAGGGAGAGTGGACGGTAATCTTCAACAAGACTGCCGAACAGTGGGGTTCCAATGGCTACGACCAAACGGCCGACGCCGCACGGGTTTCTGCCCAGGCCATGGCCGCCGACGCACCGGCTGAGCGGATGGCCTTCGGACTCGACGAGGCTACCATCAAATTGATGTGGGCCGACCGAGTAGTGGCCATTCCCGTTGCTCCTGCCGGCATGTAATCCGCCATTTCGTTTCCAATCAAGGTAAAAAGCTCGCGCGCCGGGTGCCAGATGGCATTCGGCGCGCAGTGTTTTGGGCCGGGTGGGTGGAGCGTGTAAGGGGCGTGAATTGGCGGGGGGCGAGGAGGATTCGACGCACAGCGTCTCGACCAAGGGCGGGTATTGGGCGGGCATTTTCGGTCGTTTGCAGAAAAATGCTTTGTTTCGGTTGACCTTTGTTTCGCTTAGGTGTTACTGCCAAAAACCAACTCCGTACCAATGTATAAGAAACTTATTTTTCCTGCTTTTTGTCTTTTGCTGGCCACTGCTTGCCAGACCAACACCAACAATGGCAACACTACCCCCCCAGCCACTACGGACACCACCCAGGCAGCCCCCGATGCTGCGGACCTGATTCCCTCCGGCGACCTGGGCTACGAACTCAAGGTGGTCGATGGCTCGCTGGTCAGTCCCCGCATCGAGCTTTCCGGAGAAATTGCCGGTGTACCCCTGAAGATCAACTACGGCAGCCCCGCCGTTAAGGGCCGGACGATTTTCGGCGACCTCATCCCCTACGAGCAGGTCTGGCGTACGGGCGCCAACGAGGCTACGCGCATCACCTTCGCCAACGACGTCATGGTGGGCACCGAAGGCCAGAAGCTGGCCGCCGGCACTTACTCCCTCTTCACGCTGCCCGCAGCCAAGGACAAGTGGACGGTCATCTTCAACACGGTAGCTGACCAGTGGGGGGCTTACGACTACGACGAGGCTGCCGACGCAGTGCGGGTTTCCGGCAACAGCATGCCCGCCCCCGAGAAGGCCGAGCGGATGCACTTCGCCATTGACGACTCCAGCATTAAGATCAGCTGGGATGACCTGATCATCTCCTTTCCCGTAACGGCCGCCAGCAAATAGGCAGCCTCCGTTACCCTAATTCTTCTTCGGGACGCTGCCGCCACCACCGGTGGGACGCCCCAGAATATCGAGCCCCCCGGGAGCCTTAGCGGCCTCTCTGGGGGCTTCTTCGTAGGTGTGGGTAAAGATTTTGTCTACTTCCGTCCAGCGCCCGTCTTCGCCGTACTCCAGAGCGTGGTAGCTGCCGTCGGGCAAAAATACGGGGCCTTCGTTGTTACCGCCGGGGACGAGGATGAGGTTTTCGTAGACGACGTTGCCCAGGTCGGGGTCGAAGCGCAGCGTCACGGTGGATTCGGCGGCGTACTCGAGGATGAGCCGTTGCCGATCGGCCAGCAAAAGTCCTTCGGGCGTATAGGTAACGAAGACGGGCAGGCCAAAGACGGGCTTGCCGGCGGCGTTAAACGAAAGGACGTCGAGCACTTTGCGGCGGCGGTAGGTCTCGTAGCGGTCGTAACCGAAGACGAAGTAGTAGTCCTGGCCCGCGTAAGTCCCCCCGGGCATAATGTTGTAAGCCACGTAGCCCAGCCAGCGGTCGGCGGGCAACTGAACGTTTTCGGGGTTTTCGCGCAGGGCGTCGCCGCGGTCAATGAGCGGGGTCAGGTCCAGTTCCTTGCGGTTGCGCTGGACGGCGCCGAAGTGCCGGTACTCATCGCTGTTGATGAATAATTCCCAGGTAAACAGGCGGAAGCTGTTGTTGGGGTCGGCCAGAATTTTTACGCCTTCCAGGTTGGGGAAATCGTACTGGTAGCTGTTGGGCGTCTTAAGGGCCTCCACCAGGCCGGTGATGAGGGCTTTGCAAGCGGTATAGCGCTTTTCTTCACTGCTGTCGGTGGCCATGACGTAGGCGAGCGACCGGAGTTCTGCTTCGGCGGCGACCAGGCGCTCGAGGTCGGCAGGTTTCAGCTTGCCAGACTGGCCCGGCAGCAAAAAGGGTAGGCAACAGAGGAGGGTGAAAAGGATGTACTTCATGGGGATTACTGGAAATTAGTCGGTAGGGCCCACCGGCCCGGCGTCTGGGGGTAAATACGCTGGCCCCGGACAAATAGTATACAAAGACGTTGGTGATCCGTTGAATTTAACGGACCACCGGTGGAGGAGCGAACTGCTGCCGTTACCAAGAAAAGTTTTCGGAGCAGGCTTAAGACGGCTACATTTGTGACATGGTAACAATTGATTTCAGTAAAAAGACGGTACTCGTCACGGGCAGCAGCAAAGGGGTTGGTGCGGCGACTGCCCGTTTGTTCGCCGAGGCGGGGGCCCGGGTGTGCGTTCATTACCACCGCGACCTGGAAGGGGCCAAAGAGGTGCTGGCCAGCCTCCCCGGTGCCGGGCACTGCCTCTTGCAGGCCAACCTGACGGACCCCAACGCCGCCCGCCTGCTGGTAGACAGTGCGGTAATGAAACTGGGCCGGCTCGACGTGCTGGTCAACAACGCCGGCGTTTTTCGTCCGCACCCCGTCGATGGCAGCATGCCCTTCGACGAATGGCTGAAGACCTTTAACGAAACGATCCAGACGAATCTCGTTGGCCCGGCCGCCACGGCCTACACGGCCATCCAGCACATGCGCCGGCAGGGGAGTGGGGCCATCATCAATGTCGGCAGCCGCGGTGCCTTCCGGGGCGAAGCGGGGCAGGTCGGCTACGGTGCCGCCAAAGCGGGTCTCCACGCCCTCTCCCAGTCGCTGGCCCAGGCCGTGGGCGGAGACCACATTACGGTCCACGCCATTGCTCCGGGATTTATTGAGACGGCCATGGCCCGCCCCCACCTGCAGGGCGCGGCGGGTGAGGCCGTCAAAGCCCAAAGCCCCCTCAACCGCGTGGCTACGGTGGTCGAAGTGGCGCGGGCCATTCTCTACCTGGCCACTCCCGAGGCAAAATTCACCACCGGGGCGGTGCTGGATTTTAACGGGGCCAGCTACTTGCGCTAGTGCTGCATCCTGGTGCTGATGCTTTCCCTTTTTCCCGTCCCCAATGCGGCGCTGCTGCACCTCATCCTCGAGACCGTCGGGATAAGCCTGGGGTATGGCCTGTACCAGCGCCTGCGGGCCGGTCGCCACGATCCCCTGACCGACGCGCAGCGGCTGAGCTTATTGATTGCCGCCATTTTCGGGGCGCTATTCGGTTCGCGATTGCTGGGGGGACTGGAAGATCCGGCGCGGTTTTTCGCGGGCGGTGGCGAGTTGGGCTGGCAGTACTACTTCCGGGCCAAGACGATAGTGGGCGGACTGCTCGGTGGCCTGGCCGCCGTGGAAATTGCCAAACGCTGGCTGGGTATCCGGCAGCGCTCGGGTGATCTGTACGTGTACCCTTTGCTCCTGGCCATGGTCATCGGGCGGGTGGGATGTTTTCTGATGGGGGTAGGGGAAGCGACCTACGGGCTGCCAACCACCTCCTGGGTGGGGATGGATTTGGGGGACGGCATCCTGCGGCACCCGACGGCCCTCTACGAGATCGTCTTTTTGCTTTTGTGCGGCCTGGGGCTCTGGATCGTCCAACGCCACTGGCCCCTGCGCTCCGGGCGCTTGTTTATGCTTTTTATGACTAGCTACCTCGGCTACCGCCTGGTGATTGGCTTTTGGCAACCGGGAAATTCCTGGCTCGGGTTAGCCCCCATCCAGTGGGCCTGTCTGCTGGGCCTGCTGTGGTACGTGATTGACGAGCGGAACGGATAAAGAATGTTGCTTGGTTTTCCGTCCGGAGAATTACCTTGTTGGGTAAATCCCTGCTTATGCCCGCTGGTCGCTACACTTACTACGACTTCACGCTCAGTCTTTGTCCGCACTGCCTGCGCCGGGTAGAAGCCAAGATCGTGTTCGAAGACGACAAAGTATGGATGCGTAAGCGCTGCCCGGAACACGGCCTGCAGCGGGTGATGATTGCTACCGACGTCGAATACTACAAGCAAATCCGCAACTACAACAAAGCCTCGGAATACCCCAACCGCTTTCATACGCCGGTGCAATGGGGATGCCCCTTCGACTGCGGCCTCTGCGCTGACCACGAGCAACACAGCTGCCTGACCGTCCTGGAAATTACCGACCGTTGCAACCTGAGTTGCCCGACGTGCTACGCCGAGAGTTCCCCTACCCACGGGTCGCACCGGACGCTGGCCGAAGTGGAGCGGATGCTCGACGCCATCGTAGCCAGCGAAGGAGAGCCCGACGTCGTCCAGATCAGCGGCGGAGAACCGACCATCCACCCCGACTTCTGGGCCATCATGGACATGGCCAAAGCCCGCCCCATTAAGCACCTGATGCTGAACACCAACGGGCTGCGCATTGCCAACGACCCCGGCTTTGCCGAGCGCCTGGCCACCTACCTGCCCGACTTTGAGGTCTATTTGCAATTCGACAGCTTTCGTCCGTCTGTGCTGATGAGTATGCGGGGGCAAGACCTGACGCGGGTCAGGGAGCGCGCACTGGCCCGGCTGAATGCCGTAGACCTGTCTACCACCCTGGTCTGCACCCTCCAACGAGGCCAAAACGAAGACGAGCTGGGCGAGATCATCCGCTACGCCCTGGAGGAACCCTGCGTGCGGGGCGTGACCTTTCAGCCCACCCAGGTGGCGGGCCGAACCGACAATTTCAATCCGGCAACGGATCGCCTGACGCCCACGGAAGTCCGCCAGCGCATCCTCGACCAAACGCCGCTGTTGCAGCCCAACGACCTCATTCCCGTTCCCTGCAACCCCGATGCGCTCACGATGGGCTACCTCCTGAAGCTGGACGGGCAGGTATTCCCCCTTACCCGCTACATCAACCCCGCCGCCCTGCTCGATACCAGCCGCCCCAACACCATTGTTTATGAGCAGCAGGAAGACCTGCACCGCCACGTCCTTGATCTGTTCAGCACCGGTTGCAGCGTAGATACGGCCCAGGAAAATTTCCACCAGCTGATGTGCTGCCTGCCGCCGGTGAGTGCGCCCAGCCTCGGCTACGGAAACCTCTTCCGCATCATCATCATGCACTTCATGGATGCCTACGATTTTGACGTCCGTTCCGTAAAAAAGAGTTGTGTCCACATCGTCGAACCGAATGGGCACATCATCCCCTTCGAGACGATGAATATGTTTTATCGATCGGCGGTCCAGCGGGCCAACCTGGCCAGCATCCGTGCCCAAATTCCTTCCTTTTCACAATCCCCTTCACTATGAGCTACCAAAGTAAAGTTATTTACATCTCCCTCGGGATTTTCCTAGTGCTCACCATCCTTAGCTATGCAGCCGACTATGGGAACCAAGGATCGAATAATTACGCTGGCCTGGGGTACATGCTCCTGATGATGTGCGCCATAATTGCCGAGGTGGTGGTGTTGTTTTTGATTGGCATCGTCATGCGCCTGACCCACAGGCCAACGCCCGGAATTAAGCCGGGCGATCCGGAAATTCTCGACGACCAACGGCAGCCGCAAGTGCTCGACAACAAGCAAAAAGCCAAGGCTTACTTCCTGGCCATGGGGCTGGTGTTGCTCGTGGGGGTATCCCTCTGTTTCGGTGGCGTTTCGCTGATGGAGGTGTTTTAGTGGTAGGCTGTCTAATTAATTGGGGTGAGCCCGTACGCGCGTTAGACTGCCTAGGTTGAGACCCTCTGGGTCGATCGAGCTAGGCACAGTGGCGTATTCTCCTACGACCCAGAGGGTCTCGACCTGGTAAGCGCTTGAGCCTCCCCCGGTTGATCTGGGGTTGAGCCCCCAACGAATGGACCAAAGTGAGGACGGCTGCGGCCTAGCTAATTAAACAGCCTATCCGTAGTAGCCTAGCGCACCTCTTCACGCCCGTCGGGGTAAAGCGCAAAGCGTCCTTTCTCACGGGGGTGAACGTATTCCTCGCTGGGCCAGGGCCAGCCGCCGAACTGGGTCTTGCGGTATTCGGCGAAGGCCAGGGCAATTTCTTCCTGGGTGTTCATGACGAACGGACCATGCTGTGCTACCGGCTCGCCGATAGGACGTGCCTGCAGCAGCAGGAGCGAAACTTCGGTGTCTCCCGCCACCAATGGCAGGGCGGCATCGCTGGCTACGCGGACTCCGTGGTAGGGGCTGATGGCCTGCCCGGCGACGCTGAGTTGTTCGCCGCGAAAGAAATAGAGGGTACGGTTCAGGTCGGCCGGCGCGGCGGGCAGGGTCCATTCCGCACCAGCGTTGAGGCGGAGCAGCCAAACGGCCAGGTGGTTGTTGGGGTCGGCGGCCCAGGAATGCGGAGGAGGCGCGGGGGCGGCATGCCCGTCCACTTCGCCTGCGATCACTTTGACTTCCACGCCAGGAAAACGGGCGATGGGAATATCTTCGGCCCACAGCATCTGGTAGTTGGGGGGCACGAGCTTGTTGGCGCGGGGCAGGTTGAGCCAGATCTGGAAGAGCTCCATGGTGTTGTCGCCTTCGGGATTGAGCAAGGGGAACATTTCGGAGTGCAGCACGCCCTTGCCGGCGGTCATCCACTGTACGTCACCGCCGCCAAAACGTCCGGTGGCTCCCAGAGAATCGGTGTGGTCGGCAAAGCCCCGTTCCACGACGGTGATGGTCTCAAAGCCCTTGTGGGGGTGGTAGGGGAAGCCGGGCACGGTTTGGCCGTGGTACATATTCCAGCCGTCCTTGCCGCCAAAGTCCTGGCCCAGGCGGCGTCCGGCCGTACCCTCGGCGGGCCCCAGCGCTTCGTTGCCCGCCGGGAAGCGGTCGAGGTGGTGCACCGAAAACAGGAAAGGATCGAAGGTTTGCCAGGGCATCCCCAGCGGGAAGGTGGACAGGACTTGGTTGGGCATGGGTAGAAAATTGATGTAGATACATTAAACGCGCGGGTGCGGGTTAGGTTGCGATAGGTGGGCGCGGCCGCAGGTGCCGGGGATAGGGATGAAGAGCTGGGGAGGGAGCTCCCGCGACAAGAGCAGTATTGAATCTGTTTCACTGCAACTTTTTTGATATAAGTGTTTAACTGTTATGTACAATCAAGCTTGTGTCGTAACATTGTTCGACCTTCCCTCCATCTGATGAAATACCTGGCACTATTGCTCTTAATTTCGGTAGCCTTGCTGGCCTATTTTCAATGGCTAGAGCCACCTACTCCTGAAGAGGTACCTTGCACAGTCTGTATTGTGGACGAGTTCTATGATCAAGTCCGCATGGAAAAAGGCATGGACTGGAGCAAGGAATTGGATACTGGAATAGAAGGGAAGTTGACTGCTAAAGTGCAACAGATCATTGACGCAGAAGGAAGTGGACACACCAGAGTCAAGGTTGATGAGAATCATCTCGATAAGGTGGTTCGGGAAATTCTCGTTGCCGATCCCGAGATTACCCAAAAAGCTAATCTTCTACGGGGGGTAGCCTGCACCTTCGAAAGACTATATTGCCAGAGTAAAATTCTATCTGAAGAAGAAAAAGAAGCACGAAGAGAAATAATTATCGAAGAGTTCAAAAAGAAAATTTACGCACTCGTTGACGGCAGTGGGGGGCATACGAAACAGCCCACAGAGCCAAAACCGGAAAAAACAGTGGTTTCTCCCGAAACTAGAACCGATAAGGCTAGAATTGCCCCCAGCCCAAGCGATGCCCCGGTTGAAAAAAATGCAGCAACAAACTGGCTGACCAGTTCAAAGCACTATAACATTTCTTTACAGGGGTACTCAGGGAAGGATGTAGGTTTATCTGGGTCGATAAGTATGCACCTTGGCCGGAAAGGTTTTGCCGTCAGCAACAGTTTACTTTCTTCCGCATTCATTGCAAAGCATAGCGCTAAACTCTGGCAGGGAGATGCGGGAACGATCGGTAGAATTCTGCCCACGGATCAATTGAAATGTATCTGCACGGTACGTTCCAACCTGGAGACAAGCTCCAAAACGATGGAAGGACGCGCTTTTAATGTAGTATCGGGTAACACCGAAATTGGCTTACTGGTCTTGTCTTCCGAAGAATACTTCACCGTTAACATCAGTAAATCAGGTGCAGGTCCGGCGGGCGATGCTACGCTGGCCATGCAAGATTACACCGAAAAACTTTTAGGAAGCAACGAGTTTGCACAACTGCCCCTTCATCTATGTCGATAGGAAAAACACGCAACCTTGGTATGCTTTTGCTTTTAGCAGCCCCCCTCTTCCTAGCGGGCCAGTCCGTTTTTGATCGGGAGGTGAAAATTATTGCCGAGGAAATCGCCGCAGTGGCTAAATCGTCATTGACTGGACACAACATCGCCATCGGAGACATTTTGGATGCTGACGGAAATGCCGTCCAATTGGGCTCCCTTTTGGCAGATGAGATAAGTTACGCCCTTAGCACATCGGCCGAACCCTTCACCATCGTAGACCGCAGTCATTTTCAAAAGCTGATGGACGAAGTAGACCTTGGGGCTAATGGTTTACTGGACGATAACACCGTCATCCGGTTGGGGCGGATGACCGGTATTTCAGCCATTGTATACGGAAAGATTTACCAGCAAGCAGATCACTACCGCATTTACTTTAAGTATTGCCTGTTGGAGAAGCAAACCATCGGCGCATTGTGCCGTGGTTACCTCACGCGGGTCCCGTCCATTGATGGGAAATACACAGGGACAAAGGCAAAAGCAGCTCCCACCGGCTCTGGGGGAAGCCCGCCCCAAGTGGCTAGCAGCGGTGCTTACGAAGTGTTTAAGTCCGGACCGATTCAAATCCAGTTGGATGATTGTGCCCATGCCAGCGGAGGGGTCAATTGTACATTCACGGTGTCCAGTTCGGGACGTAACGAGACGCTCATCCTGTTTGGCGAAGGAACCTACCTGAGCCAGGGCAATCGCAGGGTAGGGCCAGTAGGAATATATCTGGATGGACGTCAAAGTACCTATCAGCTGAGCGCGCCCTTGGTTGCCGGACGTCCGTATAAAGCTTTAGTACAATTTCCTGGACGCTTTACCAACGGGGCCACCCTCACCTTGCGCGGCAAGACTTACTCGATTTATGAGTTTGACTATCACCTTAATAACATCCATTTTAAATAAGCATCACATGAAATTCTTACTCCCCTTTATCACGTTTCTGTTGCTGACCGATCCCACGATTGCCCAAAGCGAAGCACAGGCCATGCGCCAGGTTGCCCAGGAACTCAAGACACAACTCTCCCGCGATAGGGCCAAGAAGGTGGCTTTGGTGCGACTCAGCTTTAACGGTAACCCTAATACCGTTCTCGGTAAGTACTTTGCCGATGAGTTAGCCTACGCTTTTTTGCAAAGCGGAACTGACTTTGAAGTGATGTCCAACGATGATTTTGACCTGGCAATGAACGAAATAGCGGCTGATCAGCAAAGACGTGCTGCCAACGGTTCTACCCCAGTAAATAGTAACAATACAGCCAATAACGCTAATAGTAATTCTGGTGATGGAAAAGTAGACCCCTGGCTGGTGGGCGGCGCAGCGGCAGCTTTGGGAGGATTACTCTTGCTAACCAAAAGCTCCAATCCCTTGGCCAAAGTAAAACACTTCGTAGGTGGCACCATTGTGGATGAGGGCGACGAAATACTGGTCACCTTCCAAGCCGTAGATAAAGACAAGAGCGTAAAGGCTATGTCCCGCGCCAGGTTCATTAAGACTACGAAAATTAACGATTTAATTGGTTCTACCCCGCAGGTTCAGTCAATATCTCCCCCAATTACAGGAACCGGTGGAAGAACCACTATGACGGACGTCAGCAGCCGGGGCAGCATAGCTACGTGGCGAAACAATAGTATGGTGTTTGAATTGATGTCCTGCGCCCAATCGGGGCAAAATATGGAGTGTGTACTACAGGTTACGCCACGCACTAAGGATGTCAATCTAACCATTTATTTAGAAAACGGTACCCGGATTTTCGCTGCAGAGAACCAAAACGAGTATCTTCCGGCCGAAATCGTCCTGGGCGATAAATCAAGTACTAGTTATAGAGTTGAAAAAACACTTATCGCTAATTATAATGTGCGTCTTACCTTTCGATTCAGTCAGGTACAACAGCGGATAAACAGCATCGCGGCATTTGCAATGCATTGCTGGGACTCAGAATCTGGATACTACAACGTAGAATTCAAGGGCGTTTCCGTGCATTGAGAAAAGGAGAGTTTCTGCTAATATCACCAGCTTTACAGTGGGCCTGACCGCCTCTGCTCCTCATCCCCCTCCCTCGCACCTGCGGCCGCGCCCTTAGCCCTTACTCCCTTCCCCCTTTATTCCTTTCCCCCTTTATTCCCTGTAAGGCCCGCTCCAAAACCACATCTTTTTTCGCCAGATACTCCGCGATGGTGGGGCGGACGGGAACGTCCACCTGCACGCCGGGGCCGACGAAAACGCGGCCGTCGGGGTAGGTGTCGCGCTTAGTGCACACGCGGGCGCTGCCGCCGCCCGGCAGGCGGAGCTGGATGGGCTGCCCCGTGCTGCCAAAGCTCGCCTCGCCCACGAAAGTAAAATTCGGCAGGGCATCGGCGGCGACCAAAAAATCTTCCGCTGCGGAGGCCGTGTAATTGCTCACGAGCACGGCCACGGGCAGGGAGGCCAGGGCATCCGCCGCCGGCCAGATCGTATCGGGAGCGCCCAAAAACCAGTAATCGCCCCGGTACATCGCCACGTTGCGCGCGTCGTCTTCGCTCAGGTTGGCGGGGTCTTCGCCGGCCATAAACTGCCCCCAGGCGCGGTTGGCCGACCGCATTTCCCGCGTCCGCCAGGCAGACGTTAAGACCGGCTGGCCGGTGAAATGCTTGAGCACCGCGTAGCCGACATCGGAGTTGCCACCCCCGTTGTAGCGCAAATCAATGACCAGTCCGCGGCACTTTCGAATCTCGGGCCAATAGGTCAGAAACTCCGTCGCCGCATTTTCGTCGCCAAAGGAATTCAGGGTCAGGTGGCCAATGCCGCCCTCCAGTACGGTGAAGGCCGTCAGGGGGCGCTGCGGTTCGTCAACGGCCCAGGTAATCCAGTTTTTGTCGCGGTTGCGGGGTAGGGTGACGGTCTTTTCCCCGCCCTCCACGGTTTGAAAAGTGAAGGTGACATTGGTGCCGGATGGCCCCTTCAACACGTCGTGGGCACCCCAGCGCCGGCGGATTTCCGGGCTGCCGATGGATATATAAGGATAGATGTTTTCCTCCAGGTGCGCTTCCACGCTGCGGCCCTCCACGGCGGTAATGCGGGCACCGAGGGGAACGGTCTGGCCCAACCCGACGGCGTGATTGACCACCACGGGCTGCCCTTCCACGAGCTCGATTTTCAGCTGCGGACGGTCGTAGTAGCTGCGCAGGTAGGGCGGCGGATAGACGTTGGTGTGGCCATCTTGCAGCAGGGCGCAGAAGCGTTCCAGCAGGCGGAAATAGGCAGCATTAGTCTGCTCCGCTGCCGCCAGAGGCAGGTATTCCAGCAGGGCGGCGTCCCAGTTCAGCGCAGGAACCTGATCGAAATAGGCGAAGTTGTACTTTACTTCTGTCCAGAACTGCACCAGCCCGAAGGTGCGTTCCGCGGCGGTCATTGGGCTGGATGGCCGTGCCAGGTAGAGCAGTTGCTCCGCTGGCAGGAGGTGCTCGGCGAGGGCCAAAATGCGGCGCTCCAGGGTCGTCACCGCCTCCTGGTACACGGCCCGTTGCGCTGCGTTGGGCAACTCGTTGTACTGGGCCAGCGAAATGGGGAAAGTGCGGCCCAGGGAAAGAACGGTCGACCCAAACAGGGCCGTGGCTTGCAGGCTGTGCGGCTGCCCTTTTTCCAGCTTCAGGTAAAAACAGGCATGATCGTACTGGGTGCCCGTGTAGGTGCCGATGGCGTTCCACATTGTCCGCCGGGGCTTAGCGTCGTCGGGGCTCAGCGTGTGGATCGTGACCCAGTCGCGGCCGTCGTTGCCGGTCAGGTGAACGGCCGTGGTGCCACCCGCCAGGGGCAGCAGGGTATCGCCAATGCGCAGGTAATCGGGTGGGGTAGGGCGGAGGTCCTCCGTGCTGGTCAGGCTGGCGACCAGCGCGTCCACTGGCCCGATTTTGCCATTGCTGGTCAGGTAATCCAGGTTGGCCGCCGAAGCCGCCATGGCGGGAAAATAGCTGAAATCATTGGTCAGGCTTTCCTGGGCGCGGCCGCAGGTGCAAAGGAAGAGGATGAGGAGCAGAGTGGGGACGGAGGCGTGCTGCACGGTGCCAGTAGTTTCTTTTCCGTGAAGGTAAGGTGTTGGGGTCATTTATGGTATTGTCGCGGCTTTAGCCCGATCCGCCGCCGAGGCTGGCCTTACGGCCTATGGTCGGCCTAAAGCCCAACACTACCTTCCCAACACTATCTTCCTCCTCCCCTCACTCAAAAGTCTTCCAATCCGTCGGCTCCTGTGAAACCTCACCATTTCTGGTGTGGCGAAACTTCGACATCGTATCGTAGATCGCCCGGCGGCCCCGGTTGAGCCCGCCCATGGGCCGGTGCACGGGCAGCGCGTGCCAGGGGGTGAAGGAGAGTTGGTCGCCGTACAACTGCTGCGCCGGCGTGTCAAAAGTTTGCTGGAGGACCTTGATGGTGGCCACCTTGACGAAGGGGGAAAGGTCCTGGCTCCATTCCACACGGGGATCTTCGATCGGCATCAGCTCGGCGTCGGTCTGGACTTGAATGTAGAAATCAAGGTACACCGCACCGTCTTTAAGGGTCTGCACCATTCGTTCGCGGAGGTAATTGTCGGAGGGCGTCCCGGTGGGCAGCGTGGCACCGCTGGGCGTTTGGGGTAAGACGGCGTACTTCACCGCCCGGTCGCCCAGCAAATAGGGCGTGGTGGAGCCCCACTCCACGTCAAACATATCCGCCACCTGGATATTTACCGAGGCAAAGAGTTTTAACAGGCCCAGGTGGGTGAGGAAAAAGGCTCCCGCACTCAATTTTCCTCCGTTGATGGATTTCAATAATTTGCCAAAGGTCTTCACGTCTTTGGTCACAAAAATCTGGGTGCTCATGAAAACGAAATCCTGGGTCGTTGCAGCGGCCTGCTCGGGCAATATTTTTTCGCCCTCCACGCCCATCAGCTTGATGGCCATCCCCCGCGAATCTTTGGCAATGTCCGGCTTTTTTTGTCCCGATAAATTGGAATAGCGGATCCAGGCGTGGAAAGTCCGGGGCTCGGCAAATACGCCCACCCGGTATTCCGCCGGGATGTGTTCGCTGACGGTAAATTCTGCCTTCACCAATCCGTGCTGCTTCGGGTGGGCGTCGCGCAGGGTGCGCTCCGGGGCGGGGAAATCTTTTTCCAGCCGTTCCTTGAGCAGGCCGATGATTTTCTGGGTGGCCGCCCCTTCCCCCGGCGGGGGGTATTCGGTGGCCATTAGTGGGACTATCCGCTGGGCGGCCACGCCGCCCCCCAGGCCCATCAGCAGCAGGGTGAAAATGAGGGAATAAATATGCATTTTGAAGTAGGTTATTTCTTTATAACGTTTTCATGTATTCCACAATGGCGCGGCGTTCTCTTTCCGTCAGGTGGGTACCGAAGTTGTGGCCCAGGTTGGAATTGCCTTCCATGACTCTGCCGTTTTTGTCGTTGACCCGGAAGAGGTTTTTCCCTTCGTCGGTGCGGAAGCCTACTTTCACGGGGTCGAACTCCCGGCTGCCCACCCAAAATTCCGTCGGGCGCTGCTTAGGCGGGGTCATCAAATCCCAGAGCGTTGGTACCGAACCGTTGTGGAGGTAGGGCGCAGTGGCCCAGATGCCGTTCAGCGGCCGGCCTTTGTAAACCAGCCCGTCAAGGTTTTTATCCGTTTGGGTGAAGTCGTCGGGCTCTGCCGTGTCCACGAGTTGTAATTCCATGAAGCCGTGCTGGTCAAAACGGTGCTCGACGATGGAATCCCGGATGTCTTCGTGGTGCTTAACTTGCTTTCGCCACGACTTGGTCTCGGTGCCCTTTTCGCCGGTGATGGCGGCTGCGGAGAGCGCTTTAACCGGATTTTTGAGTACCAGGCCTACGACGCCGTTGACGGGAATCTGGATGGACTGTGCACTATCGCGAAAACGTTCGCCGACCAAAATTTCGGCCTTGGTTCCTTTCAAAATTCCCGTAGCGCCCATGTGGTGCTCGGCCGCCCAGGCGGTTATCGGGTCGGTGCCCAGGGAATCGAGCGGCGTGCGGGCGGAGACGTATTTTTTGCCTTCGTCGGCTGGCTTGATCACCTGATGGCACCTTGCGCATTCCCTTTTAAACAGGGGCTCGCCCGCTGCGGCCAAATCCAGGTTGATGGCCGGGAAATTGGCGTCTTCCCAGCGCGGTGAACGCAGGTTTTTGACGTACAATTCGAGGGCTCCCAATCCGTGAAAATCGATGGTGGAAGAGTACTTTATTTTTTTACCCAGCAGCCGCGCCAGCCAGCCCGCTCTTTCGATTTCCAGGCCACCAAAAACGCCCACCACCTGGCCGGTGTTGCGCACCAGCGGGCCCACCACTGGCGTATTCGGTGCCGAGCAGTTCCACTGGACTACGTCCGACTGGTGCGTACCCCACAGGAAGGGATAAGATACCGGGGCAATGGCCGCGTTGCGGTTGCTCAGCATATTAAGGCCGAATGCCGTACCCGCATTTTCAATATTGGTAAATGCATCGAGCCGGCCGTAACTGGTAAAATCTTTGGGATAATGTTCGGGTAAAGCGTTAACGATTTGGCGCTGCCCGGAAGCGGTGGCTTGTTGGAGTAGGTCGCTGCGCAGCTTTTTTGCGGACTGTACCGAATAATTGCTGCCAAGGACATTCTGGGCAAAGCGCTGGAATTTTTTATCGTCGCGGTGGGTTGCGTTCATCGCCAGGATTAATTCCTCAAAAAAGCCGACGAAATTCGCCAGGGTCGGGGCTCCATCGATTAAGTATTTATTGCCATCGTAATCCAGTTGGTTGGTATGGCAGGCGGCGCAGGTAAAGCCCACCATGGCCCCTTCGGCGGAATTCTGCCGCGTCATGACAAAGCCGATGGGCAATCCGGAAGGATTAAATTTAGACGTCTTCATGGGCAAATAACCCAGGTCGGACATATGCTCCGCACTCCGGAAAAGTTCTTCGCTATCCGCCTGCTCCAGCCAGGTAAACCAGGCGTAGGGCAGTACCTCCGCGCCCTGGGGGGTAAACCAGAATTTTTCTTTGATGGAATCCGGCCAGTTTTGTTCCAGCGATAGCCTTTCGGGTACTTCCCCCACCTCCTTCACGTATTTTACGTCTTTGGGCATTACGAGGGCCGTACTTACGTTGCAGGCAATGAAAAACAGCCCCACGCAGGAGGCGAAAAAAATGTACTTTTTCATGACTTTTATTTATGGGTGCTGGCGCTTCCAGAAGGGAAGCCGCGAAAAGTGCTGACGAAAGGCAAAGTCCTCCCTGAGCGGGCGGCGGCTTTGCGTGCCGTAAAGTAGTTTACAACTTTTGGCTTTTGTACTCCCGGCCGCTCGTTTCCGGGGGGCTACGGGGGAAAACACGTAGAAATACCTGCTTTTTTGGGTGACGAAGCAGGGCAGGCTGGCGTGGGCCTTGCCTTGCTCCTTCGTTTTTGGGTTGCACCTGCGGCCGCGCCCTTTTGCTTGTGCCCGTTTGAAGCGCGGCCGTGCGGGTGGGACCGCAAATCTGGGCGCGGCCGCAGGTGCAGGGGGAGTTGGCCCCCCAACCCCCAAAGGGGGGGGAGCGAGGGAGGGGCAAGCGCATATTATTGCGGGAAAGGCAGGGGGGCCACACCCAATGGCCTCGGAAATAAAAAAGCGCTAATATTACGGCTGGAAAGATCAGCTCATGCCCACCTACCTAATTTTCGATACGGAAACTACCGGCCTGCCGAAATCCTGGAAAGCACCGATGAAGGATATTGGCAACTGGCCCTCCATTGTCCAACTCGCCTGGCAGTTGGTGGACGGGGAAATGAATACCCTGGCGGCAGAATGCTTCATTATCCAGACGAAAGTGCCGATCAGCGCTGCGGCAGCCAAAATGCACGGCATCACCCAGCAGCGTTCGCTGCGGGAGGGAAAGCCTTTACTGGAAGTACTCGACCAATTTACCGCCGCAATAGTCCAGGCGGACGTGCTGGTGGCCCATAACCTCGATTTTGATCATAAGGTACTCGGTAGCGAATACCTGCGCGCGGGACGGAAGCCACCCTTTGGGAAGAAGAAAATGATCTGCACCATGAAATCGTCCGTAGATTTTTGTCGCTTACCCGGTCCCTACGGTTACAAATGGCCTACCCTGGAAGAATTGCACAAAAAGCTTTTGGGGGAAGGTTTTTCCGGCGCACACCACGCAGGAACAGACGTGGAAATGACCCGGCGGTGTTTGGGGGGCTTGGTGGGGGCGGGGGTGGTGGGGTAGGGGTAAATTATCCGACTCGCCAAATTCTTAGCGCTTGTAACTTTGGAAAATTGTTTTAACTTGCGCCTGTGAAAAATGCGGACTCACCATAGCAAGATGCAATAGCCGTTCTTGCTCCAGTGAGTTCCCTAAGCCTATTCCTTTTCTTTTTCGAGCTTTACGCTACCTACCTGCTGCCTTTCCAATATTGAGTGAAGCTCGAGCTGCCTACCTATACCTACCCATCAACTTTTCACCTAAACTGAAACAATGGATTCCCCCAGTACAAAAACCCTCCGGATCTTGCTCAAGCTTTTGGCCGCGCCAAAGCGATTGACCAGTAAGCAACTCGGTGCTTTCGTGGGCCTGGAAGACCGCTCCAGTGTGCGGGATCATTTGAATCATATTCGGGCGGCGGGTATTCAGGTAGAACACGATAATCACAATCGCTACTATGTACTGCCCACCACAGGATTCAAAGAGTTGGGTTACCTCTCGCCCTTGAATGAAGCCGATAAGGCGAGGATTCGGGACGCCCTGGGAAAGCTACCTACCGCTGAGGCGATGCAACTTGCCAACAAGATTGATAGCCTGCTGGACTTCCAATCGCTCGGGCTTGAGGCGCTGCGCCGACCGGAACTGGAGAAAATCAACTGCCTGGAGGAAGCCATCCGGGAAAAGCGGCGGGTGCTTTTGGTCAACTACCGCAGCCGCAGCAGCAACAACGAGCGGGACCGCAAAGTGGAGGTTTTTGGGCTGGAACCAGAGAATGGTATGATCCGGGCTTACGATACCGAAAAGTTGCGAACCGCCCACTTCATGCTCAGCCGCATGGATCGGGTTACGGTGCTGAATGAGCCTTGGATGTACGAATCTCAGCACTCCCATCACCCAAGCGATGCCTTTAGTATTGTCGATAAGCGCACGGTTCTGGTAGATCTCACCCTCAAAGTGAGTGCCTACAACGACCTCATCGAGCGGAATCCCCACGCCCGGCTCTGCGTCCGCAAAGGCATGGAAGAGAACACTTACCAGTTTTCAGGCAGGGTGAACCATAAGTACATTGGGTTGCGACAATTCATCATGGCTAATTGGGAAGACGTGACAATTCATTCCCCGGACGGCTTAAGAGATCTAATAGTGGCAGATGCCAAAGACCTTCTAGCACGGTACTCTAGTGCCGAGTAAGGTGGTGGATGCTAGTGCCTCATTGGCAAGTATCTACCACAAAATTCAGAAAACCTCAACCCCGGAGGGGATTCTCCCCCAGGGGGCATATGACCTTTACGCCATCAATTCAAGCCCATGCGCATTACCTTCTTCACAACTCCAAATTTTACCAGGCTGGTGCCCTTTGACTACCAACACAAATTGGTTGGGCGGTTGCACGGCTGGCTGGGTGAGAACGCCGAGCACGACAGCATCTCCCTTTACTCCGTTTCCTGGCTAGGTAGGGGAGAGGTGCGCAGTGGGGCTTTGAGTTTCCCTCACGGCACTTCTTTTCACGTAAGTGCAGCCAATGACGGCCTGCTGGCAGATTTGATCGAAGGCCTTCAGACCGACACCGAGATCAACTGGGGGATGAGGGTGAAAAGCATCATGCCCCAACGGGAACCTGTTTTCGGCGAAACTGCACGCTTTATGATGCAGAGTCCTGTGCTGATCAAGCGAAAGGTGGCCGATGGCACCCAGCAGTTTTTCTACCACACCGATAAGGAGGCGGATGACTACATGACTGAGACAATGCACGCCAAGATGGCCCATGCGGGAGTGGAAGGCCGCCTATCCCTCCGTTTCGACCGTGACTACGATAAGGCACGCGTGAAGATGGCGACCTACCGAGGCATCAAAAACAAAGGTTCGCTCTGTCCCGTCATCGCAGAAGGCGATCCGCACTGCCTGGCATTCGCTTGGAACGTGGGCATTGGGAATAGTACGGGAATTGGGTTTGGAGCTATAAAATGATCAGTACAATGGAACAATTAGACCTTAGTTTTTACCTTGAACCGCCGGAGCTAACGGTGGAGGGCATACTTGAAATAACCGCACTAGCACCGCTTTCGATGGTAGCTTCACAGCCAGGAACCTATTTTCGTACGGCGCTAAAGCCACCGGTACATATGGTGTATGGAATGATCGAAAATGCCTTGGGCTGGCATTTTGTTCCAGATCTTCGTAAAGAGATACTCAAGGGTCTCGCAAAGACAGCAAAAAAGCAAAACCGAAAAAATAATGCTTTCGCAGATCACCCTTGGTTACAAGGAAAGCCTACCAAGGTAGCACTGACTAACTACTTTAGCCTTCTTCAGTACCACCTTGAGATATCCGAGGCAGACGATCCAACAGAAGCAATGACTTATGATGATTTGTGGTCGATGCATTTAAAAGATCAAGGGCTTTCAGGTTATGGGGGGAGTAGGATTTACGATTACCGTTTGGAAGGATTGATTACAGCGCTTCGTCAATCTAGGAGTGCAGGTGACAGTAAGATTACAGTTGGAGAAGGAGAGAAGTTTAAGCAAACAGAGCTCGAAGAAATTTATCATCTACGAGTGGGAAACGTACATTTGAAGACCGTCCAAAAGGGTTACCCGCAATACTATGTTAGCCCGAAAAAACGCGGATTCGTCGTTCCTACTAGCGCCTATCGGATGCCTTTCAAAGCCACTGAATCCTCATATCAATTACTTATCCAGGCGATAGCCACACCTACCGCACCGACTTACCTTGGTACAAGCGAAGGCTGGGTAAGCATTAAACTTGCTGAAGATGGAAGATAGATTTAATAACTGGCACCCGTTGCCTAGGTACGGGCTGGCCGCCGCTATTCATGATTGGCGCAGTAGAATTGACAATATGCAGGCTATGCCCGAACTACACGATACGGCACTGGCAGAACTAGCGGGCGAAGCCCTTACTAAGGTTCAGTTTGGTTTTTTGCTTGAAGCCCGCACCGAAGGCGTAGCTGCTGATACTGTTACCTATTCCTTATTTAACCAAATTGATCGCCTGGCCCCAGGGAGCAAGAGTGGGCAAAACGCCGCTAATGGATTTTTCTTAGCACCACACGTGCTGACGTCCAATAATTCAGGGATGATGGTACAGGAGTTCAAGGCTTTGCAAAAAGCGCTGAAAGGGGGGCTAGACAAAAGTTATCAGTTGAAACGCTCCTTTTCTCCGCAGACTTCAAAGATCAATGCTGGTACCAAATCGATGAGTGATCCCAAAGATGAGTTGTTGGCTGCCGCCTACACTGCTGTAGGTGCCGCGACGGCAAACAAAGCCGCAGCGTTAGACTACGATACTTTTACCAACATTGGGTTAATTCCAGACATTCCGTTTAGCAGCCCGATTACAGGTGGGTATCCGTTACTGGATTACTTGAAATCACTCAGCCGTATCCAGAAAGATTTGGCGGATGCCTACGTCGGCAGATACGATCCGGAAAAGAAGAAATACATAGGCAGACCACCTATTTATCGAGGCAATTTTCGGAATGCACTAAACAACGTCAATTTTGGGATTCTGCAACTATTGGCCGCATTCAGTGGACTGATTGTTCAGGGTGAGGAAGTAGACAAGGAGGAGATAGTTAGTTTGGTAGATATTCTTGCCGGCCGGCCAATGATGATTATTGGCTACGACTACAACGGACAACAGCAATTCGGCACCCATCTAACCGAAATAACAGCTAACGGCGAGTTGTATCGCGCCCTGAACGAAGTCTGGAAAATCGAACTGGTAGGCGTGGATTCAGCCAAGAAGTACAAATCCCCACATTGGGAACACCTCAAACGCAACCTCGACCGCTGGCTGCGCCGTTTTGACCCCGCCTCTCTCAGAGGTTTCCTGTCCGTTAGGGCTAATTATCCTGTCACCTTCCTTCCCCTCATCCATAAATACTTTCTAATGCAAGAGATTTCCAAAGAAGTTGTCGACTCCGCCATGGCAATGGGCAAGTCACTAAATAGTGCAGCCTACAAAGCTGCAAAGGACAAGTATTCCAGTGACAAAGGAGTTACTGAGCGTAACATTTCCGAGTACAAATCTCGCGTGCTATCCAGCTTGGAGGGCAACATTCGGAGTGCCAAAGGTGGCAGCCAGTTGCTCAGTCAAGTAAGTACGCTGATTGGGCGGATGACCAGCTATGACCTTAGCCCGAAGTCAGCCCCTTTCATGAAAGCGGTTCTTACCGGAGAAGTAGATTATAAAGTCGCTCAAGACCTGTTGATCGCCTTTATGCGCCTCAACCAAGGCAAGAAAAAAGAATTTGCAGAAACTACTACCGACACCGACACACTCGAATCCGTTGGCTTTTCCATCGATTAAAATTCCCTTCACTGCTTTAACTTAACCCTTGCACCTGCGTACGCGCCTAAATATCTACTGGAAACGGCGGCCGGTGTGCAATAACTTAATAACTATATGATTACCGTAAAAAGCATTTTGGTCACTACCGTGGCTACCCTGGAAAACCATGCCGCTAACCGAGGTGAAAAACTACTCGGGAACGCAAGCAGCGTGAAGCGCACCCCCGACGGCAAAGTCTACGTGAGTGGGCAAATGCAGCGCCACGTCCTGTTTTCTGCCATCGAACGGCTCAACGAAAGCGATCCCGAGCGGGGAGAAACTTACGTAAGCAATGGAGACGGGATTTCCACCAAAATCGAAACGGATCTTCGCAGTGACCTGGGCGGTTTTCTGGACACCAACCTCGGAGATTATTCCGGCCGACGGACCGCACCGCTCTCGGCCACACCCGCAGTCTCTTTGCAGGAAAGTAAGGTTGGTCAAGATCTTTTGGTGCGCCTAAAAATGTCCGGTAAGGACGCTGAGAAAAAGCAGGCACTAGCTCTTAACGAGTTCTCCGAAAAAGATGAGATGGTAATGAACTTTCACCTCGACATCGGGGCTGTAGGTGCCGTGAAGACTTTCACTTACGAAGGGGAAGCACACGTAGCAACCAACTATGTACGTAAAATCGATGATGCGGAGCACGCCCGCCGGATTCGTTTGTTTCTGGATGCCACACGCTCGATGGTGGATTACGCTAATCAGGCCCGTAACGCTGTCACAGGCGAACCGCACCGCGTACTGATCGTACTGGATCCTGGCATGAGCCGTAAGGCCATGCAATATTTCAGCAGTGATGAGACCCGCCAACAGCGCATCCTGGCGGAACTCGAGGCTCGGGGAGCTACCTATTTTCTGGGTGATGACAATGATGGAAATGGAAGATCCGTCTATCAAGCTTATACTGCCGCACTTGACGCGCTGAAGGACGGTAAACTTTACCGTCCTGAATTCGCCTAAGATGGGAACTATGCCTAAATACGGTAAGCCCAGCGGGCTGACCTTGCGGCAGCACACGGACAACGTAAAGCAGCAAGGCGCAATGCTACGCAAGCAGTTTCCATTCTGGACGAATAAGTACAAGCAGCTTACAGGAGAAGATCTTGACGATTTTTGCACTACCGCAGAAGAATACCACGACTATGGTAAAGGATTCAGCGATCGTTGGAGGGAAGCTTGTGCAAAGGATGTAGCTCTGTACCATACCTGGCTACGCAGGCATGGTTTCGCCACCGAACAAGTGGACCGTGAACTGCATCATCGCTACGAAGAAGAGTTAAGGCGAGCAGGAAAAGCAACAGCTCCCAATCTTTTTTGTGCCGGTGTTCGCCACGAGTTTTCCTCCTTGGATTTCCTCGCTCAACACCGTCCGAAAACACCCGGACCAGTTGTTGCTGCCATAGCTGCCCATCATGGTAAACTGGCTAAGGGAGAATATGTAGAAAAGCGTTGGCGAATGGACGGTACCGACGGCTCAGGATTGGAAGTAGGACCATATTACAAATTCTACAAACAGTTTAGAGGGAGCAGCAACAAGGCCGCGGAACGAGAGTCTTTCGATAAGCTGGTCCTCCGCCGTTATCGATATGCCGCCGTTCGCTCTCTTTTACAACTGGCCGATACCCGCGCCAGTCGCTGGGAAGGGATGGGCGACGAAGGAATGGTGCCGCTGATCCCCTTTACCGGTCCCAAAGGATTCGGGGTAGACGTCAACCTTCGTCCTGTACAGGATGCTGCCGTAAAGTTCGCCGAGGCGCAGCGAACCATCCTGCGTGCGCCGACGGGTAGCGGCAAAACCTATGCCTGTTTGTTGTGGGCAGAGCGGCAGATCTTAACCCAAACTCCGCGAGCTGACCGATTGGTAATTGCCATGCCCACCCGATTCACGTCGAATGCCCTGCGGGAGGCTGTGCGGGAGCAAATTCCTGATCTAATCGGTGGCGGAACTGAAGGTGAAGATGAACCGCAAGTAGGTCTCTACCATAGTAGTGCTTTTTTCAATCTTTATGGCGATAATGGAGATGATAGCTGGGGTAGCAAAGAGGTAGAACGCCAAAAACTGGCGCGCTACCTCGCGACGCCAGTAACGGTCTGCACAATCGATCACCTGCTAGCTTGCCTGACTGGAACGCGTGAGCAACACTTCTCTACGTTCTTTTTCCTGGCTAACAGTTGCGTGGTTTTCGACGAGACAGACTTTTACGATGAATTCGTCCAAGCCAACATCCAGACGCTGCTTGACGTACTGGATATTCTGAAAGTTCCAACGCTGATCATGAGCGCTACCGTTCCCAATTCCGCGCGGTCGCTCTACCGGGTAAAAGACCTCATTCGGGAAACGGCGCAACCGGGATCGGAAAATGTTCGTAAAAAAATGCGCTATCTCGGTACGTCTGCCAAACCGGAAGATACCGCTGAATTCCTCAAGGAAATGTTGACCGCCGGACAGGGAATAATTTATGCGAATACTGTTGCTCGCGCACTGTCCTATTACGAATTCCTCGAACCACTAGTGGGAGAAACCCCATTGACGATCTACCACAGTCGCTTCACCGAACCAGATAAAAAACGCATTGAAGAAGAGTTGGAAGCCAACTTGGGTAAAAAAGCCCACGCTGATGGTCGGGCCAGCGGCATAGTTATCATGACCCAGATCGGTGAAATGAGCATCAACATTAGTTCTAAGCTGATGCTCACCGATTGTTGCCCGTGGGATCGTTTAGCACAAAGGATCGGTCGTTTAGCTCGCTTCTCTGTAGACAATGCATCAGAGGTGAACGCGACAGTTGCCGTTGTGGAGCCAATTGATGATAAAGGAGAAGCTTACGCCTGGCCATATGTTGAGGTGGACACAAAATCCGATACTAGCAAGCGAACCGTGTACCGACCAATAGCGGCCTACGCCAAAACCCTTGCCGAGATCAAAGTCTTAATAGAAAAAGCAGACGATTATCGTTTGACGCCAGAGAATCTAGTCGAGCATACAAACAGATTGTACCAGAATGGTATGAAATTCAGTGAAGCAACGATAGAAAATCAATTGTATTACCGCGAATTAATCAAGGATAATTGGTTGTTAGTTGGGGCTGCTGGAAATAATGATGAGGATACTAAAACGAATACTTGGCAGTCGCGTAACATCAGTGATCAGCTAACTGTGCTGATTCAGGCTCCTGAATCAAGGTTTACAAACTATAATGAATTTCAAAAGTACGCCCTCGCCCACGGTGTCTCCTGCCCTGTTTATAAAATTCGTAGTGAACTCAGGAAGAAAGACGGGGAAGGGCCCTCTATTAAGTTGACCACAGTGCTGGTCGGAGCGAAAGGACGTGAAAAATCCGCTGAGGTTTATTATGCATGCGAAGGAGCTTACGATAAAAAGATGGGTTTACTGAGCCTATATGGCTATGATTGGAAAGCAAACCACTTGCTATGATGACTTACACCGCTTCCCACCTAACCTACCTACTCCTCTGCCACCGCAAACTTTGGCTGCACCACCGTCAAATTCGGATGGAGGACAACTCAGTAGACGTTGCGGCTGGCAAACTGCTCGACCGGGCCACCTACCAGCGCCGCGCGAAAAAGTGGAGCCAATTGGTGTGCGACACTCTGAAGATCGACCATTTTGATCCACTAGCCAAGGTGGTTAAGGAAACCAAGAAGAGCCCCAAACTCGAACACGCCCACGTTGCCCAGCTCAAGTACTACCTGTACGCGCTGGAGCGGCGGGGCGTGGCCGGGGCAACGGGCTTGCTGGAATACCCCGCCCAGCGGAGGACCCTAGAAGTGGCACTTACTGAGGCTGACCGGTCCGTTACCATCCCGGGCTGGGAGGCAGAAATTGCTAGGATTGTGGGGTTGGATGAATGTCCACCGCTGGTGAAAAAATCGTACTGCGGAGAATGCGCGTTTCACGATTTCTGCTTTGTTTGATGCTGTAGGGGATCTCCCCCCACCTTGCTCCTCATCTTTGCTTTGCACCTGCGAAAGCGCCCGCATCCTGCTCGCTTATACGAAAAGTGGAGGATTGGGGGTTGCTTCCGGGTCTCAAAACCAGCAATGATGAAACGTGCCTATTACCTGTTTAATCCCGGCCGGATGAGCCGTCAGGATAATACCCTGAAATTTGAACCTACGGGTACTGAAGAAGATCAAAAGCCCCGTTTTCTACCAGTGGAGGGCGTCAGTGCACTCTATATTTTTGGTAGTGTTGACGCAAACAGTGCGTTATATAATTTTCTGGGCCGCAAGCATATTCCGGTACATTTTTTTGATTATTATGAGCACTATACGGGTACGTTTAGCCCCCGTGAGCATCTGCTCGCTGGACAGATGCTCGTGAACCAAACGAATGCTTACCGCTTGAGCAAACGCCGGCTCCACCTCGCCGCCGGGTTCGTAGAAGGTGCTACTTTTAATATGCTCAAAAATTTAAAGTACTACCAAGGCCGGGGAAAAGAACTGGAATACTTGATTGAAAAATTGGGAGCGCTCCGCCTGCTGATCGGCACCGCTGCCGATATTCCCGAGCTGATGGGTATTGAGGGAAATTGTCGTCAATTATATTACGAGGCTTTCCCCATCATTGTCCCAGGATACGCCTGGGAGGGCCGTAGTAAAAGACCGCCGACTAATGAACTGAACGCACTGGTAAGCTTTGGAAATTCTCTGTGTTATTCCGTGTGTTTGGATGCCATTTATAACAGCCAGTTAAACCCAACGATCAGTTTTTTACATGAACCAGGAGTGCGGCGCTACAGCCTTGCCTTGGACGTAAGCGAAATTTTTAAACCTTTGCTGGTAGACCGTTTACTATTTCGAATGTGCAACAAGCGTGAACTCGGGCCGAAAGATTTTGATCTGGTGGATAATGCCTGTTTTCTTTCCGAGCGAGGACGAAAAGCTTTCGTGGCTGCTTGGGAAGAAAAACTAAAAGACGGTATTCAGCACCGCAAGCTTAATCGGCGGGTCACCTACCGGCATCTCCTGCGCCTGGAATGCTACAAAATCGCCAAATACGTCATGAAGCTGGAGGAACGCTACGAGCCTTTTCATGCCTGGTGGTAATCTTAAAAAGGGATCGTATTTTTTTGATTTTTGCGGCGCGACCGCAGGTGCAATATTTATTCTAACCAAGCAAGGAAATTATGTACGTTATCGCTGTTTACGATGTCGCCGCAGAGCGGACTGGAAAAATGCTCCGTCTCTGTCGCCAACATTTGCATTGGATCCAGAATTCTGTGTTTGAAGGGGAATTGACGGCCGTAGGTCTACGGGAATTAGAGATCGAAGCCGAGAAGATCATGGATTTGAGCTATGATAGCTTGATCATTTTCACCAACACCCACGTTCACCGGGTGGAGCGAAGGATCATTGGCAGGGAAAAGCAGGAAATTGACCAGTTCCTCTAGTCGTCGGTGAGGCTCCTGCGCTGCCCCTGATTGATTGAGTCAGGGAGCGACTAATTGCTAATTTGCTGATTATGAACAGCTTGTGTCAGTCGTCGATCTACCTGCCAAATCCCCTTACTGCCGACCGACGCAAAATACAGGCAAAATGTGGGGTAGGGGGCCTTTGTTTATGCGGGTTTAGGTGGTAAATTTGGTGCTCTTTGAATTGATCCTTCGGGAATTGAAACGCGGCAAGGAAGACCCCTACGGCTGGGCGGGCACCCTTTGAATTGATCCTTCGGGAATTGAAACTCCGGGCCCGCGAGTGGCGGCGCGCGCCGCACATCGCTTTGAATTGATCCTTCGGGAATTGAAACTAAAGGGCAAAGAGGGACACTGCGCTGCTGAGTTTTCTTTGAATTGATCCTTCGGGAATTGAAACTGCCCATGCCATCGCAGTTACGGCACTTGGTCAGCTTTGAATTGATCCTTCGGGAATTGAAACTCTATGCTGATCCGGGCGAAGACTGGAGCGGCGAAGCTTTGAATTGATCCTTCGGGAATTGAAACTATTTGCCGCACTTGAGGACGCAGGAGACCAGGCCGCTTTGAATTGATCCTTCGGGAATTGAAACTACCGGCGAAAGCTGGACGGGGCTGTGGGCGTGCCGCTTTGAATTGATCCTTCGGGAATTGAAACCCAATCCACGGACTTCTTCAATGGCCGAGTCAACGCTTTGAATTGATCCTTCGGGAATTGAAACCTACTTCGGCAAGTTCTGCAACCGCCTGCTTGGCGCTTTGAATTGATCCTTCGGGAATTGAAACTGGAGATGTTCTACATCTACTCCACCTTCCCGCAGCTTTGAATTGATCCTTCGGGAATTGAAACAACACATGAGCGTCAATACTGAGGCCCTCCAGTCATCTTTGAATTGATCCTTCGGGAATTGAAACTATAACGACATCGTCTTGGTCCAGCCCGCCCGGAACTTTGAATTGATCCTTCGGGAATTGAAACTGTAAAGATCTTTGGATGGATCGAAGAGATTTCAGCTTTGAATTGATCCTTCGGGAATTGAAACTGTCGTGATGATTGACACGAAGAACGAGCATCACGACTTTGAATTGATCCTTCGGGAATTGAAACCCGCACCACCAATGGCAAGGATCGGCAGCGACACCCTTTGAATTGATCCTTCGGGAATTGAAACCCTGGAATCGGGGACGGGCGATTATCAGACGTTGCTCTTTGAATTGATCCTTCGGGAATTGAAACGACGTGCATTGCTACCGGGAGGAAACAGTAAACGGTCTTTGAATTGATCCTTCGGGAATTGAAACTGCCCGCTTGGGTAGAGGATGACGAACTAGACATCCTTTGAATTGATCCTTCGGGAATTGAAACGATGTCGTCGAAGAATTCCCCCCGCTTCTGCATAACTTTGAATTGATCCTTCGGGAATTGAAACATGGCACGGTCGATGAATGACTTCTGGTAGAAAAGCCTTTGAATTGATCCTTCGGGAATTGAAACGACGATCAGGGAGATGAGCGACAACAGGCCCACAATCTTTGAATTGATCCTTCGGGAATTGAAACCTACCATCGACGACCTGCTGAATACGAAGAAGCTGGCTTTGAATTGATCCTTCGGGAATTGAAACTGCTGTTCGGAGTATCCGCCACCGACTACCACGCGACTTTGAATTGATCCTTCGGGAATTGAAACTTTGCCCGCGTAGTGATGGTACGATACTACGCGCACCTTTGAATTGATCCTTCGGGAATTGAAACACGTGATCCTTGGCGTAGACGTGAGGAAGGTGATCCCTTTGAATTGATCCTTCGGGAATTGAAACATGAGTTGGGAGGAACAGGTGCAGGAAGATTTCGGCTTTGAATTGATCCTTCGGGAATTGAAACAGGAATATGAATCGCTTGGTTTCGGTGATGGACATGCTTTGAATTGATCCTTCGGGAATTGAAACAGGAATATGAATCGCTTGGTTTCGGTGATGGACATGCTTTGAATTGATCCTTCGGGAATTGAAACACGTGAACGGCAAGGTGGTGTCCTTCCACGAAAACCCTTTGAATTGATCCTTCGGGAATTGAAACACTACGCTGCTCCAGTCGCTATCTGGAGGCTCGACCCTTTGAATTGATCCTTCGGGAATTGAAACTTAAACTTTTGCATCGTACACAATGGACTGCCCGGAGCTTTGAATTGATCCTTCGGGAATTGAAACTGGCCTTTCTTTTTGGCCTTCCCCAGCGAGGGCCCCACTTTGAATTGATCCTTCGGGAATTGAAACTTCCGAACTTGATCAGTGCCACACCATGCCGTTTGGCTTTGAATTGATCCTTCGGGAATTGAAACCTTACAGCGGAGTAGTGAAAACTGCAGCGGTTCGTCTTTGAATTGATCCTTCGGGAATTGAAACCATAAATGATCACGAATCTCCAAGAAATTAAGGACGCTTTGAATTGATCCTTCGGGAATTGAAACTGCTGGGGTTGTAGGAGGTGGAAGCGATTCCCCTACCTTTGAATTGATCCTTCGGGAATTGAAACACCATGCCCCAGATTCGCTGGAAGCACGACGGCATCTTTGAATTGATCCTTCGGGAATTGAAACTTCAACTTGAATGACGGCACCGACGTGGGCTTGTTCCTTTGAATTGATCCTTCGGGAATTGAAACACGACCTCGAAAAGTACTTCGAGAGCTGGCGCGTAGCTTTGAATTGATCCTTCGGGAATTGAAACGTGTCTTTCTTCCGGTCGAAGGAAATGCAGGTCAGCTTTGAATTGATCCTTCGGGAATTGAAACTGAATCCGGAAGCAGTGACGATGGCCCCTTTGGGCCTTTGAATTGATCCTTCGGGAATTGAAACTTCACGATCGTACCGGAGTACATCGTGCGGAGGGTTCTTTGAATTGATCCTTCGGGAATTGAAACTTAACATTGATATTGATTTAACTGCCAAGGGGCGGCCTTTGAATTGATCCTTCGGGAATTGAAACATGCCAGCACGTTTAACACCGGGGATTTGCGCGGCGCCTTTGAATTGATCCTTCGGGAATTGAAACCCTAAAAACGGTGCGGGGCTGGGGTGGTAGAGGCCCCTTTGAATTGATCCTTCGGGAATTGAAACTCGGGTTTCCCGACCGGCTTTGCCTGCTGCCCGGCGCTTTGAATTGATCCTTCGGGAATTGAAACTCGTGATACCACCCTTGGCAAGGGCAGGGATATTGCTTTGAATTGATCCTTCGGGAATTGAAACTGGGCGATCTCGTGACTGATTACGTAAATATCCCAGCTTTGAATTGATCCTTCGGGAATTGAAACGGTAGTGCTGCACGTTCTCTTTTGGGATGCGCAACTTTGAATTGATCCTTCGGGAATTGAAACACACCGTCCGCAGCATGGACCTCACCGCTTTCCCCTTTGAATTGATCCTTCGGGAATTGAAACAAGAATACTGCACCACCGTTTCAGATTGCGACCCGCCTTTGAATTGATCCTTCGGGAATTGAAACCGCAATCAGGAAGCCCCCATCGAAGCTCTGCACAGGCTTTGAATTGATCCTTCGGGAATTGAAACGTATTGACCAGCACTACGACAGGGTACGTTGTGGTCCTTTGAATTGATCCTTCGGGAATTGAAACATGAGGGTGATTTTGTTGATCATATTTAATCACTGCTTTGAATTGATCCTTCGGGAATTGAAACGGGTTTCGTCTTCGGGGAGCTGGCCGAGGAGCCGCACTTTGAATTGATCCTTCGGGAATTGAAACGTGGTGGTGCCACCTGCCCCGCAAAATTGATCTGTGCTTTGAATTGATCCTTCGGGAATTGAAACGTCGTAGGAAATGCAGGTCAGGGAAAAGGCCTTGCCCTTTGAATTGATCCTTCGGGAATTGAAACCTTGAAGCTGATCTGGTTGGAGTACTCATCGAGGAACTTTGAATTGATCCTTCGGGAATTGAAACTCGGCGCTGGGTCGACCCCCGTCTTCGCCTTCGCTCTTTGAATTGATCCTTCGGGAATTGAAACAAGGCGTGGGAGATATTCCCTAAGGTAACATGGCTGCTTTGAATTGATCCTTCGGGAATTGAAACCAAGTCGTTGGGGTTCGCACGGTGATGTTTAAGCATCTTTGAATTGATCCTTCGGGAATTGAAACTCACGGGGTTGGGATAAGGGCTGGCCAGCGCTTCGTCTTTGAATTGATCCTTCGGGAATTGAAACGGGATTTGCGCGGCGCGACTGGCCGGCGGGTGCGGCTTTGAATTGATCCTTCGGGAATTGAAACTGGTGTCGGCCAATTCTTCCAGCCAAAAGCGGGTATCTTTGAATTGATCCTTCGGGAATTGAAACTCGCCAAGAGGAATGAGTACTTCGTCTCCTTTCTGCTTTGAATTGATCCTTCGGGAATTGAAACATGCGGGCTGCCCCAACATGTTCCATTCGCCGGGAGCTTTGAATTGATCCTTCGGGAATTGAAACGCTTTCTTCGTGGTGGTTTTCTTGGTGGATTTTTTCTTTGAATTGATCCTTCGGGAATTGAAACCTTTTTTCGTCCGGACCAGTCCTTTTCAGCCAGCAGCTTTGAATTGATCCTTCGGGAATTGAAACATGCATCTGTAGTTCATTCTCATCAGTAAAGCCAAACTTTGAATTGATCCTTCGGGAATTGAAACGCGGTGCGGGTAAGATTGATAAGGATGTAGCGTGACTTTGAATTGATCCTTCGGGAATTGAAACCTGGAGTAATTAACGGTACAAACTTCCGCCTCTACGCTTTGAATTGATCCTTCGGGAATTGAAACTTCATTCGCGCTGTCATTAAGTCCGGCCTCCGGGCCTTTGAATTGATCCTTCGGGAATTGAAACATGATTTGCCCCCACCATGGAGTGTTGGGGGTGATACTTTGAATTGATCCTTCGGGAATTGAAACGAAATGCTGCCTGTTGCACCCAAGCGGTAAATTAGTCTTTGAATTGATCCTTCGGGAATTGAAACCTGGAGTTGTGCGTTGAGAATGAGGAGCCGTTTACGCTTTGAATTGATCCTTCGGGAATTGAAACTTTCGTGGTTGATGGTCATGTTGCGAAACTTCAGGCTTTGAATTGATCCTTCGGGAATTGAAACATGGTGTCCCCATCCTTGTACGTACACTGGTTAGGGCTTTGAATTGATCCTTCGGGAATTGAAACCCTCGTTAAAGTAGCGGAGGAACTCGACTCTTCCACTTTGAATTGATCCTTCGGGAATTGAAACTTAAGTACGCCGCAAATATAATAGCGTGCAATCTTCTTTGAATTGATCCTTCGGGAATTGAAACTAGGGAATATCTACGGAGGCCATAAATACAATCTAGCTTTGAATTGATCCTTCGGGAATTGAAACCCGGAAACGCCGGAACAAGCCGCCCGACGTCGCGCCTTTGAATTGATCCTTCGGGAATTGAAACTAAGGTCCTTTCTGCCTCGCTCAGAAAACTTACGACTTTGAATTGATCCTTCGGGAATTGAAACGTGATCGTTTCGACCTCCACGCGGTAATACCCCTCCTTTGAATTGATCCTTCGGGAATTGAAACTGGTCAGGTGCGTGTTCATAATGCGGCCCAAGCGGTCTTTGAATTGATCCTTCGGGAATTGAAACTGATGATCGCTTCGGCGGGGTATGTAGTCAGGCAGACTTTGAATTGATCCTTCGGGAATTGAAACTTCGTGTGGGGATCATAGTCAAGTCGCCTGCGCTGTCTTTGAATTGATCCTTCGGGAATTGAAACAAGAAACGCGCCTTCGCGTCCGTCTCCTCGAAGGCCTTTGAATTGATCCTTCGGGAATTGAAACCTGTCCATCTGGAAGATAATGTCCGAAACGTTGGGCTTTGAATTGATCCTTCGGGAATTGAAACGAACCTTACCTCTGCTTCCGTCAGCTGGAACTCCCTCTTTGAATTGATCCTTCGGGAATTGAAACCCACGTGAAATTTGGTAAGTGCGGGAGGTTTTGGCTCTTTGAATTGATCCTTCGGGAATTGAAACGCGCGTGATGATGTCCGTCATCAATGGATCCAACAACTTTGAATTGATCCTTCGGGAATTGAAACCGAACGGGTGCCTGCTGATCGGGCTACCCTCGGGCTTTGAATTGATCCTTCGGGAATTGAAACGCGAAGGTTTGCGAGAATACCGCCGCTGCGCCTTTCTTTGAATTGATCCTTCGGGAATTGAAACCGAACGGGTGCCTGCTGATCGGGCTACCCTCGGGCTTTGAATTGATCCTTCGGGAATTGAAACTCCGGGAGCAGACCGCAAAGGAGCGCAAGGCGGAGACTTTGAATTGATCCTTCGGGAATTGAAACGCGTCTTGGTCCAGGTCGAGCCAGACGAAGTAGACGCTTTGAATTGATCCTTCGGGAATTGAAACCCTGATCGTCGAACCCCGTCTGGGCAACGGCTGGTACTTTGAATTGATCCTTCGGGAATTGAAACACGGCCAAGGTACCCCCACCCCCACCCCCGCAACGCCCTTTGAATTGATCCTTCGGGAATTGAAACTAAGGTCACTTGTGGCAAAACCAGTCCACCCAGTGCTTTGAATTGATCCTTCGGGAATTGAAACTTATTTATCCCGACTTATACCCGGTACCCCCGAGTTTCTTTGAATTGATCCTTCGGGAATTGAAACAACGCGACAAGCTCCGAGCCTACCTAGGCAAAAACGCCTTTGAATTGATCCTTCGGGAATTGAAACTGCGCCACGGGATATTTAGCCGCTTTTTTGAAGCTCTACTTTGAATTGATCCTTCGGGAATTGAAACACGCTGTTGATGGTGTTTTGAGTGGCCAGGCGCTCCTTTGAATTGATCCTTCGGGAATTGAAACGCGTGAGCTGGAGAAGATGTAAACTCCCCTTTCTTCTTTGAATTGATCCTTCGGGAATTGAAACCAAGTGGGGGGTGAATGTTGGCAAATGGCCCAACAATCTTTGAATTGATCCTTCGGGAATTGAAACGGAGCAACCGGACCGCAAGGCCCCGCCGGCCCCATCCTTTGAATTGATCCTTCGGGAATTGAAACTAGCCAGTACCGTCCTGACCGTGGCAAATGCCTTTGCTTTGAATTGATCCTTCGGGAATTGAAACTCTGGTAGGTGGAAAAGACCGGGGCGTAGGTGGTGTCTTTGAATTGATCCTTCGGGAATTGAAACGTGAACGGCAGCCTTCACGCCTGAAATAAAGTCGCCTTTGAATTGATCCTTCGGGAATTGAAACTAAGCGAACCACTACCCTTTTTCTCAGCGCAAAGGCTTTGAATTGATCCTTCGGGAATTGAAACTGGCGGCAGAGAACTGGCTCGTACCAACCCGGCGGACTTTGAATTGATCCTTCGGGAATTGAAACGGGTTAGTATACATCTCGATCAGGCGCTCGATCAGGCTTTGAATTGATCCTTCGGGAATTGAAACAATTTAAAATAGCAATGCCTCGCTATTACCGACAAACTTTGAATTGATCCTTCGGGAATTGAAACGCCATGTTTCCCTGCGGAATATCGCCTACACCTTCGCTTTGAATTGATCCTTCGGGAATTGAAACAAAATAGACTGTATTGAATCCAGTACTATTTGGGTCCTTTGAATTGATCCTTCGGGAATTGAAACTCCGGAGGCGTGTTGTACCAAACCCGGCCCGCCTGGCTTTGAATTGATCCTTCGGGAATTGAAACGGATTTTGGACAGGTTGGCAATGAAGTCGTTAACGCCTTTGAATTGATCCTTCGGGAATTGAAACCAGGTCTAAATCCAAATTTGGTGTACGGTGGCTCGCTTTGAATTGATCCTTCGGGAATTGAAACGAGATTTTCACGCGCAGAGTCAGCAGAAACAGAGCTTTGAATTGATCCTTCGGGAATTGAAACATGATTTGCCCCCACCATGGAGTGTTGGGGGTGATACTTTGAATTGATCCTTCGGGAATTGAAACAGGTTTTCCAACCTCTCAACCCCGGCGACAATAACGCTTTGAATTGATCCTTCGGGAATTGAAACTCTGGGTTGAGCGAGGAGCGGAAAAAGGACAAACTTTGAATTGATCCTTCGGGAATTGAAACATGTTTCGGGCGGTATCGATCAGTGTGGCGCACCTGCTTTGAATTGATCCTTCGGGAATTGAAACCAGCAAAGCACCAAAAGCGCCATCTATCCCTACATTTTGAATTGATCCTTCGGGAATTGAAACCCGAAATCCCAAGTGGCTTCAATGATCTGCTTGGGGCTTTGAATTGATCCTTCGGGAATTGAAACTGAACTGCGCGGAAGTCGCCAGGGCCCCGCCAAGGCTTTGAATTGATCCTTCGGGAATTGAAACTTGGCGAATATGGCTCAAAAACCATGCGTCCGCACTCTTTGAATTGATCCTTCGGGAATTGAAACGAACCCAAAACACGTCATGTCCTTATGCAGCAGGATCTTTGAATTGATCCTTCGGGAATTGAAACCCGGAAAATTCCTTTCGGCATAACCGGGCGAAAGCCCGTTGAATTGATCCTTCGGGAATTGAAACGAGGGTACTTGTTTCGCCCCTTAGCGTATTTTTTGCTTTGAATTGATCCTTCGGGAATTGAAACTCTGTTCCCGTTATCGCTCCGCAAATCTTTGCTGTGCTTTGAATTGATCTTTCGGGAATTGAAACGTGATCTGCACCAGCTGGATGCGTTGGTTCATGGAGCTTTGAATTGATCCTTCGGGAATTGAAACGATAGGCCATGCAGCGCCCACTTCACTTTTTCGATTCTTTTAATTGATCCTACGGGAATTAACACTAAGAGTGCGGTACGCTCACCAGGTCGAACCAACCTATGTCAACTCCTCAAAAGTCAGGGATTTTAAACTGTCAACCTATATCAGGACGAGTCAACTCCGCCGAGTCACCCTACATCGCTCTCCCGTCCTCCCCAGCACCTGCGCCCGCGCCCCAATCCCCCCAAATCCCCCCTCCCCACCAAACATTTGCCCAGCGGGACGAATTTTAGCAATATGAAAAAGCTATGTTACCTCCTGCTGGCCGTGACCCTGGCCGCCTGCGCCCCCAAAGTGCCCACCGAACGCAAAAATGAACTCGCCGTACAATCGGCCGATACGGTAGAGACCGCCATCGGGCCGCTGGTGATCCCTTCGCCCTACACTACGCCTTCGGCGGTGAAGCAAAGTAAGGTGATCGACTGGCCCGCCGACCGCACGCCCCAGGCCCCCGCCGGCTTCCGCGTGGAGCGTTTTGCCGACGATTTGCAGCACCCCCGCTCGACCTACCAGGCCGAAAACGGCGACGTTTTTGCCGTAGAAAGCGACACCCGCAACAGCGCCAATCAAATCACTTTACTCCGCGATACGGACGGCGACGGCAGGCCCGATTTGCGCAAAGTGTTTCTGGCCGACCTCAAGCAGCCCTTCGGGATGCTCATCCTCGACGGCTATTTTTACGTGGCCAATACCGACGCTACTTACCGCTATCCTTACACGGTGGGGCAGGAGTCGCTCGACCCCGCCAAGGCGGAGCAAATTTTGGCCACTCCGCCCCAGGGTTACAACAACCACTGGACGCGCAACCTGCTGGCCAGCAAGGACGACCGCAAAATTTACGTGTCCGTGGGCAGCGGCAGCAACGTCGGCGAAAATGGGATGGATAAGGAGGAGGACCGCGCCACCATCATCGAAATCAACCCCGACGGCAGCGGCAAACGCAACTTCGCCACGGGCCTGCGCAATCCCGTGGGGATGGACTGGAACCCCATCACCGGGGAGCTCTGGACGGCCGTGAACGAACGCGATAAACTGGGCGATAATCTGGTGCCCGACTACGCCACGAGCGTGCAGGAAAACGGTTTTTACGGGTGGCCCTACAGCTATTTCGGTCAATTGCCTGATCCGCGCTGGGAAGAAGATCCCCATACCGAATTGGTGTCCCTGGCGATCGTGCCCGACGTGCCGCTGGGGCCGCATACCGCTTCGCTGGGCTTCGACTTTTACGTCGGCGATGCCTTCCCCGCCAGGTACCGCAACGGTGCTTTCGTCGGTCAACACGGCTCCTGGAACCGGGCCAATTTCAGTGGTTACAAGGTGGTATTTATCCCCTTTGACGCGGCGGGTAAGCCCCAAGCCCCCGAAGATTTCCTCACGGGCTTTATTGCCGACGCGGAGGCGGGTGAAGTTTATGGCCGTCCCGTTGGGGTAATGGAGCAAAAAGATGGCTCCTTACTGGTCTGTGATGACGACGCGGGGATCATTTGGCGGGTGAGTGTGGCCAAGCGCTAGGCGCTCATTCCCCCACAAGCTTCTGTGTCTCCTCCAGTAAGCCCGGCAGGTTCATTTTCTTATCGCCCCGGTACCAGTGCTGCCACTTTCCGTGGCTGGCTCCGGCTTTGATGTTTTCCACGGCCAGGAGTGCTTCGACGGCATCGGCCAGCAGGGTTTTGCCGCTGTTTTCGTCCGCATGTTGCAGGGCCAACTCAGCGCGCAGCAGGGCGTGCAGCCAGTGGCCCAGCGCGAGCTGGAGTTGGATGTGGGTCCGGAGGTTGTCGCTCAGCAGCTGCCGTTCCTGATCGGTAGCGAGTTGGGTGAGGATAACGGAGCTGAGGCTATCGGCCGATTGAAAATGAGCAATCTGGGTGGCCAGGCGCGCGGTCTTTTCCGCCAGGGGAAGGCCTTTTTTGGGGTCGGCACCCGCCAGGGCGGCGTGGAAAGGGTCGGCCTTTTTGTTCGTCTGCGGACTTTCTTGCGGTGGGGTGTAGCCGTTGGCGAGGATCTCGCGGATGCGTTTCAGCGCCGCTTGTCCTTCGTGTTTGGTCTGTCCGTCCAGAAACCCGGGCATGTTGCGGTCTCCGAAGCCGGCGTAGCCATCGAAGTAAGCCAGGTATGCCCGGTGCACGGCGTCGGGGGCGGAGGGGAAATTTTCCGCCGCCCAGTTGCGGAGGAAAACGTCGCCGTCGAAGCCGCGCATTTTCCAGAGCATATCGGATGAGGCGGCCAGGCCCGGCAGGAATTCCCGGACGTTACTGACGTTGAGAATGGCGTACTCGTGCGCGCCACTCGTGTAGGCTTCGCCCAGCACCTGCGCCGTTTGCCGGGGAGGAATGGCCTGCGCGAGGTGCGGACCCCAGCCCCATACCTGGTGGTGGTAGTAGACGCCGTATTGCCGCCCGGGTTCCCGCTCCGTTGCGTAAAAATCGGGTTGCCAGTGCCAGCCGGGGTTGTTGTCGGCAAAGACCGTGATGACGCCCCGGGGGATGCGCAGCAGGCCGTGTTGGTTAAAATAAGCGCCTTCGGCCCAGAGCGTGGTGGTCATTATTGGATTTTCGTCGCCCGTCGTTTCGGTGATGATTTTCTTTTGCAGGGCCATGGCCTCGGAAATGAGGCTGGCGCGCTCGGCGTCCGATTGTGGCGTGCCGGGGTCGGCCATCCACATGGGGCGGTCGCCGATGCCCCGCAGGCCCACCTGCCAGATGACGTTGTCGTACTGCGCCCATTCCCGGGCGTATTCCCGCCAGGTGGTTTCCACTTTTTCGCGGGCGCTGTAGAAGCTGAACAGGGGCTCTTCGCCGCGCGCTTTCCAGTAATTTTGGTAGGTAAAAGCACTGACGCCCAGCGGCTCGATGTGGTGCATGGAAAGGAATAATCCGCGGCGGGCGGCGGCGTCGAGCAGGGCGCGTTCCGGCGGATTTTTAATATCCAGAAAACTGGCGGGAATGATGAGGTTGAAGCGCAGGCGCACGGCGGCTTCGACCACGTGGTCCATCGCTTTTTCGTTGACTACGTCGCCGTAAAACGGGTAGCGGATATTGCGTTTTCCGCCGCTGTCCATCCATTCCGTAAGCAGGTCTTCGTCGTTGATGAACCAACCGCGGTATTTAAAATCGGGCGACTCGCTGGTATAGTCCATGGCCGCCAATGTTAACTGTTCCCGGCGTTGTGGTTCGCGGCCCGACCAAAAATAGAGGGGATCCACTTCTAATTGATGCTCGAGAAAATGATAAATGCCAAACATCAGCCCCCGCTCGTCGCCACCGCTGATGCGAATGCGGTCGGCCCCGATTTCAATGCGGTAGCGTTCCCAGCCGGAAGCCAGGGCGGAATCGCGCTCAATGACGATGCAGGGCTGGCAGTTTTTGGGGTCGGCCGCCAGGGCCGGACGCACGCCCGTGATTTTTTCCAGGTCACTGCGCAAGTCTTCCACCGCCAGGAGCGTCGGGGCCGTCAACCCTGCTCCCAGGACAATTTCTGCACCTGCGTCCGCGCCCCAATCGATATCTGCTTTATTGGTCGTACAGGCCGTAAAGAAAAATAATAAAAGCGGCAACAATTTTAATAAGTCCATATCATTCCTTTTGCGCGGCCGCAGGTGCAGAGTAATTACTGAGGAGCAATGCCCGCCCCGTGCATCAGCCCTTTGATGTAGCCGATGCCGAATAAATTTCCCTGCATACCGTATCCAAAATGTTCGTTGCTTTCGCCAGCCATCGTAGGAACGTGATCGGAACGCAGCGGCCCGGTAAATCCAATTTCCTTATACAATTTCATCGCCGCAAACATATCCGTCGGGCCATTGTCGTGGAAGGTTTCCCGAAAATCCGCTGGCGTGCCCACCACATCGCGGATGTGCACAAAAGCAATTTTCTGCCGCGCGCCGTATTTTTTGATCATGGCCAGCACATCTTCCTGCATGGTCGTAAAAGTCCCCTGGCAAAAGGTGATTTGGTGGGCCGGACTATCCGAAAACGATAGCGCTCTTTCCATAGCCGCATCGCTGGTAAAAACCCGCGCAATGCCCTGGACCGGGCTGATCGGCGGATCATCGGGGTGCAGGCCCATCGTCACCCCGGCGGCCTCCGCTGCGGGCAAAACGCGTTCCAGAAACCACTGGTAATTCTCCCAGATTTGTGCTTCGCTGAAGTTGCCGTACGGCGTTGGTTGCTGAACGATGTCGTCGGTATACACAAAACGGCTCACCAGCGCGTCGCCCCGTTCCCGCTCGGCCACCCGGGTGCGAAACCAGCCCGTGGCCATGAAGTTGTAGCACAGCAATTTCACGCCAAGCCGGCCCATATTTTCGAGCATCCGGCAGTAGCGTTCCACGTCATCTTCCCGCCCCGGCAAACCGAGTTTAATGCGTTGCATCGGGAATTGATCGCCCTCCAGGCCGTAGAGTTCAAAGCCGTGGTCGTTGAAGATTTGCTTCGACCTTGCGAAGCTGGCAAAGTCATCGATGGCCGGGTCGCCGGTAAGCTCCGGAGCCAATTTGGCAATGGCGGTTTTAATGCCCATTTGCTGGCAGAGTGGCCATTTTTCGTCGGGTTGGTTCCCGAAAAAAAGGAAAGAAAGTTTCATACGCCGGGACTACTTAAAAATCCGCCGTCTACCGGCACAGTGATGCCCGTTACGAAGCCCGCGTTTTCGTCGCTGATGAGCCAGTTCATGGTGCCGATCAGTTCCTCCGCCTCGCCGAAGCGCTTCAGGGGCGTTTGCCGCAGGATGTTCTGGGCGCGCACGGTCTGGCTGCCGTCGGGGTGGAACATGATCTGCCGGCTTCGCTCGTTGAGAAAGAATCCAGGCGCGATGGCGTTAACGCGGATGCCGGCGGGTGCCAGATACGCCGCCAGCCACTGCGTGAAACTGACGATCCCGTTCTTGGCCATCGCGTACGCCGCCACCCGCGTGATGGGCCGGAAGCTGGTCATCGACGCAAAATTGATGATGTTGCCCCGCCCCTCGGCCGCCATCGCTTTACCGAAGACGAAACAGGGAATGACGGTGCCCATCGTATTGATTTCGATGACGCTGCGGAAGGTTTCCATGCTCAGGTTGAAAAAGCCTTTGACGCTGTCGTTTTCCGGCTCCAGTTCGCGGGCGTCGAATTCGGTGGTGTCGGGCAGGGCCGCGCTTTGGTTGCCGCCCGCGCCGTTGATGAGCAAAGTGGCCACGCCGAGTTTTGCTTCCACTTCTTCCTTGGCGGCCGTCACTTCGGCTTCGCTGCTGACGTCGGCCAAAACGCAGATGGCCGTACCACCGGCCGCGTCAATTTCGGCGTGGGTTTTTTCCAGTTTGCTGAGCGTGCGGCCCAGCAGGGCCACTTTCCAGCCCTGGGCAGCCAGGGCTTTGGCCATGGCCGAACAGAGGGTGCCACCGGCTCCGGTGACGACGGCAATTTTATCCATCATCGATTAATTTTTGAAACGAAAAGTACCGGTGAAACCCCATTTTACGGCTGCGGAAAGCAGGATACAGACCAGGCCAATCAATAGCGCAATCCGCCCACTCAACAAATTCACACTGGGCAGACTCATCGCACTGAACAGCACGCCCGAAGCGAAAATGGCAATGCTGAAGAGGTTGCTCAGGGCAAAGGTGAAAGCGGGGTCGCTCTCCCCAATTTCGGCGGCGGAGAGCGGCCGATCGATCTTGGCAAAAAAGGCCGCCACCCGCTCGCGGTAAGCCTCCGGGGAAGCCAGCAGGTAACCACTCAGGAAGAAGACCACCGTACAGGCAATGATTTGCAGCAGCGTCGCCATCTCCCAACTCAAACTTCCGTTGAGGTTGAAGACCAGGCCGGCCACGAAGCCGGTCAGCACGGTGAAAAAGGCCCCAATGGCATTCGTTTTGCGGAACAATAAACCGAGGACGAGCGGGATGGCCAGCGGAATGGCAAAAAGCCCCGTCAGCAATTTATTGGCCTCGAAGGCACTGCCCAGCCGACCAATAAAAAGGGAGCCGCCCACGACGATAATACCGACCAAGACGATGTTGAGGCGCGCCACGAGGATGAGCTGTTTTTCCGTTGCGTCGGGATTAATGAGGCGTTTGTAAATATCGTTGGTCAGTACGGCCGACATCACGTTGAACTCCGAATTCAAAGAAGACATCGTAGCCGAAAACATCGCCGCAATCATCAGTCCCAGTAATCCCGCCGGCAAGAGCTGCACCGCCAGCGCCACGTAGGCCTGTTCGGGGTCTTCCAGGCCGGGGAGGATGTCGGCCGCCGCAATGGCCGGCAGCAGGAAAATGATGGGAAAAACGAAAAGCAGGGCGGCGGATAAAAAGCCGAGTTTGCGGGTGGCCGCTTCGTCTTTCACACTGTAAAAGCGCTGGATAAATACCCAGTTGCCGTTGTATTTCAGCAGCAGCATGAGGTAATACACCAGCAGCCAGGTCGGTTGCCCTTTCGGACCGTTAAACCAGTGGAAATGTTCCGGCAGCTTGGTCATCAAGGTCCCCAAACCGCCCGCTGCGTTGAGCGAGAGTGGCACGAGCAGGACGGAAACGAAGACCAGAATAATGAATTGCAGCGTATCCATCACTACCACCGCCCAGACGCCCCCGACGATGGTAAACAGCGTTGTAACGGCTCCCGAAAGGACAATGGCCGTTACAAAGTCCAGGTCCGTTGCCGCCGTCAGGAAAATCCCCATCGCGTACTGCCGCACCATGTTGTCGAGAAAGCGCATGCCCAGTCCCGTCCAGCTGAAGAGTTGCCGGATATTGTTGTTGAAGCGGGTTTCCAGGTATTCCACCGGCGTGAGGATGCGGGAGCGGACCCATTTCTTCCCAATCACCAGCGCGGCAAAGAGGAAGGGTAGGGTTGCGCCCCAGAGAACGGTGACACCCACCAGTCCGTCGGTATAGGCAATGCCGGCGTAGGCGATGAAAACAAAGGTGCTCAGCGAGCCCATGAAATTGCTCACCGCCGAGATGCCCCAGGGGATGGTATTGCCCCCACTGAAATAACCTTTGATGTCTTTTATGAACCAGCCGAAAAAAGAACCCACCCCGGCCATCAAGGCGAGGTAAATACCCATCGAAATATAGTCCAGCGCAGCAAGTTTTCCCATCAGAAGTAACCGCCCTTGTCCATAATATCCTGGGCCGATTCACCGGCTTTCACCCAGCCAAAGATTTCTTTTTCGTTCCGCTTGATTTCCTCGGCGCGCAGCAGTACGTCGTAGGCCACCTGCCGGGGTACGCAGAGTACGCCGTCCACGTCGCCCACGATAATATCGCCGGGACGAATAAATACCTTGCCGATTTTAATCGGAATCTGGTAGTGGGTAATCAAACAGCGGCCCAGGCTGCCGTTGCTGGAGCGATATTTGTAGAATACCGGAAAATTGGCTTCCAGAATCTGGTGGGTATCCCGGATGCCGCCGTCGATACAGGCGGCGCGGATGCCTTTGCCTTTGGCGGTGGCCGTCATCACGCCGCCCCAGCCGGTGCTTTCTTCGTCGCCGCTCGTGTCGTACAGCACGAAGGCGTTGGCGTGCATGGCGTCCAGCATCTGGGTGCGGAAGCCCATCTCGCCGCTCACCAGCGTACTTGGCGCACTCTTCACCGTAAAGGCAAATCCGGCCACCGTCTGGTATTCGCGCAGGGGTTTGATGTGGTTGGGCAGGGCCTGTTCCAGCAGCACAAATTCCCGCAGGACGTCGTTGATCGCTCCGGCGTACAACTGCTCGTAGCGCGTCAGCAATTCTTCGTCGGAGATTGGGAAAGTCACTTCCGGAATGACTTCGCGGGCTTCGATCAACCGTTCCAGGTTCATCATGCCCACTTCTTTTTTATATTTTTCTACGCTCATGGTTAGCATTTTTTTGCGCGCACGCAGGCGATGGTCCCGAAGTATTTCGGGGTGCAATATTTAGTTGGACGAGAGGGTGGGGGAGGCCGCCGCAACTTTCCGCCCGAGCCAGTCGGCGGCGTTGCGGTAGCCGATGTTGGTGACTGCCTCGGTGAGCAGGGCTTCGTCGTTGGGGATTCGCCCTGCGTCCACCCATTCGCCCAGGAGGTTACAGAGGATGCGGCGGAAGTATTCGTGGCGGGAAAAGGACAGCAAGCTGCGCGAATCTGTCGTCATGCCGATGAAGTGGTGCAGCAGGCCGTGCGCCGCCACGGCCTGCAGTTGGTCCCGGATGCCGTCCAGGTGGTCGTTGTACCACCACGAAGGGCCAAACTGGATTTTCCCCGGCCGCCCCGATTCCGCAAAGGAGCCGGTCAGGCTGGCAAAACCGGCATTGTCGGAAGGGTTGAGGGTGTAGAGGATGATGTCTGGCAAACCGTGCTGGCCGCGTTCGATGGTGTCGAGCAGGGTAGCGATGCTGGCCACGTCGGCGGCGCTGCCAATGCTGGCGTAGCCCCCGGCGTCACCGGCCAGACTCCGCAGGCGGGCACTGGTTTTGCGCTGTGCTCCGACGTGCAGTTGCAGGCCCCAGTCGCGGCTGGCGTAGCGGCTGGCGAGCTCCAGGATGAGGTAGTTCTTGATCGCTAACCCCGCTTCTTCCCCCAGCTTTGCACCTGCGGCCGCGCCCGCAAAAAGCTCCGCCGCCCGCTCGTGGGTACAGGGCAGAAAACGGTAGCCGGAGTTGAGGGCGTGGTCGGCCAACACCCCGCCCGCCCTGGCGAATTCTTCCAAGCGCAGGTCAACCGCCACGAGGTAATCCTCCAAAGTACGGATCTCCCGCCCGGTGAGCGCCGCCAGCTGCGCCAGCCAGGCCGGAAAGCCACTCCGCGTCACGTCCGTAATGCTGTCGCCCCGCAGCGAGGGCAGCACCGTCAAGGTGCCCCGCGCCGTGGCCCGGCCGTGAAAGCCCAGGTCCTGCAAGAGGTCATCGGAAGTACAGAGCGTCTCCACCCCAAAACCCCGGAGAATGCCCTGCGCCGAGAGCCGTGGTTCCCCAAGCTGCGCGTTGGCCCGCCGCCAGATGTCCTCCGCCGTCGCGGGCGAAAGAAGTTCCTCCTCCCCAAACACGCGTTGGAGTTCCAGGCAGTTCCAGTGGTAAAGCGGGTTGCCCCAGGTACGCGGAAAAGTCTCGGCCCAGGCCAGGAACTTATCGTAGGCACTGGCCTGCCCCGTAATGCGTTCTTCGGTGATGCCATTGATGCGCATCGCCCGGTGCTTGTAGGGGTCCCCCGCAATCCACAGCGCAGTAAGGTCCTCGAAAGTACGGTCACCCGCCAGGGCCGCCGGATCGAGGTGGTTGTGGTAATCCACTACGGGCAGGTGCCGGGCCGTGGCGTGAAACAAGCGTTCGGCCACCGCACCCCGCAACAGGAAATTGTCGTTGATGAAAGAGAGCAAATGCGCGTTATTTAAGGATGCCAGGCAAAGCCGAACGTTCGGCAATCACGGTAGGACTGTCGTACACCGGAATGCCGAAAAATACGTGATCCTGATTTTCCACGCGGTGCCGGCTGGCGGGGATTTCATATACCTGCCCCGTGCGGAGGTCAACGCAAACCGGATCTTTAAAGGTCGTTTTCCGGAAAGTCAGATCCACCGCCGTCGTCGTGTTGTAGTCCGACGGAATGTTGTCGCCGAACCAAAAAGCCACCAGCGCCGCGTTGGACCGGTCAAAAGCGTAAGCCTTTACGCCGTGGTAAGTGGCCGCCTTGTAGTCGAAGTCGGGCCGGCGGACCACATCCGCCCCGAAGAGCGAGACGAGGTTTTGTACTGCGGAATAGGCATGTTTTGGCCGGACGACTTCTTTATTGTCGTTGGTCAGCAACAGGCCTTTGCGGTTTATTTCGTCGGGGTATTGCAAATCCACGATGGAAAAAATGCTGGTGCCAATGCCCTGTCCGCGGTCGTTAATGGCGCGGCGCAAAAACCATTTGGCCTGGCTCAGTTCGGTCCAGTTGTACTTGCTCAGGGCTTTGGTGTTGCGGAACTCGCTGGGCGCGCCGTTTTCCCCCTGGTAGAGCTCGATGCGGTCGCTGTACTTGCGCAGGGTGTCGCGGAGTTCGGCCACGCCACGGTCTACCGCATCGGGGTTGAGGCTGTAGGGGTGATAGCAGAGGAGGTCCAGGGATTCGAGGCCGTCGTTGGCCTTGAGGTAGCGCAGCACCCGGGCATTCCACTGCGTGGCGATTCCGGCGGAGGCCATTCCGATGATGGTGGCCTTGGGTTGCAGTTCGCGGATGATCTTGCTGGTCATCATCAGAAAGGCAGCGTAATCTTCCGGTGGATTGCCGTGGCCAGGATTATCGGGCCGCCAGTTGTTATTGGGCTCGTTCCAAACCTCCCAGACGTCCACTACGTCGGAATAACGCGCCACCGTGGCCCGCACGTAACGCTTCCATCCCTCTTTGGCCGTACCACTGTTGGGTAGGCCTGCCCCGAGCCGGATGCCGCCGCCACCCGAGTATATTTCGTTGCCGTATGAAAGGCTGATCCAGGGCTTAACGCCTTTTTTTACGAGGTCGCGCACGTGGTGGTCCAGCCAGGCAAAATCGTATTGGCCTTGCTTTTTTTCGGTTTTAGCCCAGCCACTTTGCAATCGGACCTGCGTAATTCCCAGGGGTTCGACGTAGGCTTTCCAGTTGTCGTAAATCGTATAGTCGCGGTCCATCGTCTCGCCGCCAACGCTCCAGGGGTAGCCTTTGACTTCGTGGGTCGTCAGCGTTTTTAGTTTACCGGCGACGGGCAGCCCGATGGCCACTTCCGTCCAGGGAGTTACGTTATGTTGGGCGCTGACGCAGGTGCAAAGTAAAGTCAGGATGAGCAGGGGATACCAGTATGGATGGCGATTCGACATTATGAATTTGATTATTGGTTGATTTGAAGTGGTGGCTGGGCTTGTGGGAGGATCCCCGGATTACGGATGCTGTGCAACCTTCATCCGGGGTTATTGAGGTTGGACCCCTCCGGGGTCGGGGATCTTGTGGGAGTCCACCGGAATACGGATGGTTTGTATCCCCGGATTACTGATACTGTGCATTCTTCATCCGGGGTTATGGAGGTTGGACCCCTCCGGGGTCGGTCTGGGCGGGTCGCGACGTGGGCTTAGCCATGTTTTTTTGCGCTTAATACGGATTAATTATAGCCAGGGTTTTGGGGCAGGTTTCCCGTGGTATTGGCCTCGATTTCCCGCAGGGGAATGGGCCATAAACCCTGGAAATCCTGAATTTCGTCGCGGTTGTGGTCGTTGTAGAGCCGTACCCGCTCCACGAGTTTGCCCAGGCGGTGCAGGGTGATGCGGCGCTGTTCTTCCAGGCTGAGTTCGCGGGCGCGCTCGTCAAGGATGTAATCGATGGTTACGGCACCGGGGCTGACGGGACTTGCCTGGGCGCGGGCGCGGACTACGTTGATGTCATCCGCTGCCGCCTGGGCATTGCCAGCGGCCAGGTGGGCCTCGGCGCGCAGGAGGTAGGTTTCGGCGAGGCGGACGTAGTACTGGTCCGTGTACGTCGCTCCGGCGTTGGCGTTGAGCAGGAAGTCGCCGGCCCGCCCCTCTTGGTAAAGTCCCTCGGGGTGGTTCTCAGGGGTCGTGACCTTAGAAAGCCAGGGGTAGAAGCGCCAGTCTTGGCCCAGAATGACGGAGCCGGGGAATTCGACGGCACTCTGCCCGAAGAAGTCGGAGGCGGGGTTGTTGTAAATGACGTCGCGCACGTAATTGAAGCGGGAGTTGCGGATGTCGTTATCAAAATCATCGGCCCAGATCTGGTTCTCAAAGTAGTCGGTCGGCTGGAGGAAAGAAACGCCGCGGCCGCCGCCGTTGAGGTCGCCTACCCAGGAGAGCATCCCTGAAGCACCGTTTGGATCGTTGAGGGTGAAAACGGCCGGCGCGTGGATGCGCTCGAAGAGGTTGCCGCTGGTACCAAAATCGGCGTTGCTGACGAGTTGACCGCCGGGAACGTCCACTTCCATCTGTGCCACCCAGAGGGCTTCCGTATTTCCGCTGCTGCGGTTCTGGTTGCCCCGGCGGAAAAGGTCGAAGTAGACGTCGGCATCCGGAAAGGCGCTCACGCGGGAGCCGAAGCGTTCGGTCATCAAGCCAGTAGCGGGGTCGTCAATCACCCGCGTGGCTTCGGCGATGGCCAGGTCGTTCTGTCCGGTCGAGATATAGGTCTCAGCCAGGTAGTGGCGTGCCACCAGGGCGTGTACCCGTCCGTCGGGCACTTCCGTAATGCCGGGCAGGTTATCGGCCGCGAAGCTGAAATCGGCCACGACTTGCGCCAGGACTTCTGCCTTTGGCGCGCGGGTGAAGTCCGTACGCGGCGATTCAATGGCATCAACGTACAGGGGCACATCCCCGTAAAGGTAAACGAGGTAGCGGTAGGCGAGGCCCCGGAAAAAGCGGGCTTCGGCTTCGATGCGCCGCGCCTCGTCACTGGTCAGGCTGGAGCCATCCAGCTGTCCGATGATGATATTGACCGAGGAGACGATTTTGTACCAGCGTTCCCAGTGGAAACTCACCACGCCAGCCTGGGGGGTGAGCGCACTCGAATAGTCGCCAAAACGGCCCGTGACGGTAGAAAGACGCGCATCCTTCATCATGTCGGTACCGTAGTGGTGGGCATAAGAAATGTCGGACCCGCCGTAGTGGGTGGTCCGCACCCGCGCGTAGAGATCGTAAAGAGAGCCTTCAAACTGGGCGAAGTTTTCAAAAGAGTTTTCCGGACTGAAGAAGTCAAGGGGTCTTTCTTCCAGAAAAGCTTCTTCGTCGCAGGAGGTAAAAAACTGGCCCGCAAACAGGCAAAGCAGCAGTAGCGCAAAGGATTGGATACGCATGGTTGGTTGACTTTAAGCGGTGATTTAGAAAGAGACGTTGATGCCAAAGGAATAGCCGCCCAATAGCGGACGGCTGTCGTTCAGCCCCTGGTCGGTTTCGGGGTCCCAACCTTCCCAGTCGGTAATGGTCCAGAGGTTCTTTCCAGCGATGAAGACTTTGAGACTGCTCAGGCCCAGTTGTTCGGTGAGGCTTTTGCTCAGGTTGTAGGCCAAACTCACGTCCTGTAGCCGGACGAAGCTGCGACTGAAGTACTGCGAGCCATTGAAGGGCGTATTGGTTCCCGGCAGGCGGTAGGTGGCTCCCGGGTTGTTGGGAGACCAGTAGTCGATGTCGGCGTACCAGTTCTGGCTCTGGGCCAGTCCTGGGGTCAAAACCCCCAAAGCTTCGTTGTTGCCCAGGTAAAAGTCGTTTCCGCCCTGGACGGCGTTGAAGAAAAAGCGGAAGGTGAAATCGCCGTAGCTGATGCTGTTGCGCAGGCCCAGGGTGAAGCCGGGGTCGGAACTACCCAGGACGGTGCGGTCATCGGGAGTGATCATCCCGTCGCCATTGACGTCGCGCAGGCGGTAAGTGCCCGGTGCGTAGCCCGCCGGGATTTCGTCGTTGAGTTGGTAGATGCCTTCCACCTGGTAGTCAAAGATGGTATTGATCGGCTGGCCGATAAATAGTCCGCTGGCGGTGAGGTCGTCTTCGCGGCCGTCGCCGTCGTTGTCAAAGCCCAACAGGCTCACAATTTCGTTGCGGTTGCGGGCTACGTTGAGCCCCACCGTCCAATTGAAATTGTCTTTCCGGATGGCCTCCAGGTTCAGATTCAGCTCGATGCCGTTGTTCTTGATTTCCCCGACGTTGGAGGTGATGGAAGTGAAGCCGGTGATGCCGGGGAGGACCAGATTGAAGAGCAGGTCGGTAGTGTTGCTGTTGTAGAGATCGAGGTTGCCCGAGATCCGTCCGTCCACGGCCGCGAAGTCGAGTCCGAAGTTGAATCCCGCCGTCCGTTCCCACTTCAGGTTGGGGTTGGCCAGGCTCTGGATGCCCTGCCCGTTGAGTGTCTGCCCGCCGTCGCCGAAGATGTAGCGGTTGTCCTCGCCGGCCAGGATGCGGGCCAGGGAGCTGTAGCGATTGGTCAGGTTGCCATTGATGCCGTAGCCGACCCGCAGCTTGAGGAAGTCGAAGAGCTGGTTATCGGCCATAAAGCCCTCTTCCGAGATGACCCAGCCGATGCTGGCCGAGGGGAAGACGGCAGACCGGTTGTTGGCCGCAAAGCCACTGAACCCGTCCCGTCGGGCCGTTGCGGTGAACAAGTAGCGGTTTTGAAAATCGTAGGCCAAACGGAACATCTGGCTGGAGAAACTCTCTTCGAAGGCACTGCTCTCAACAAACTGGAGCCGGGCCTGGGCCAGGTCGTTGAAGGAAAGGCCAAGGTTCGTAAAACCTACGCCACGGGCCGAAGTACTTTCGAACGAAATCCGCCGTCGCTCCAGCACGCCGGTCAGGATAAGACCATGCTTAGGCCCCAATGGCACCTGATAGTTGAGGATGTTGTTGAGCGTCCAGTCGTAAGTGGAGTTGTTGTTTTTGAACGCCGCGCCGCTCAAACCGCCTTCGTAAACGGAAGCGTTCTGCCGGGTCTCGAAGCGGTAATTGTTGCTGTAGTTGACGCGGTAGCTTAGGCCAGGAATAAAGGGAAATTTAATTTCACCGAAGAAAATCCCGACCAGCCGATTGCGGATATCCCGGTCGTCGGTATCGCTGGCCAGGAGGGGATTGAGAACATTGTCGCCCAGGGGATTGATGATGAAATTTCCATCCGCATCCCGCGGGGCCGCGAGCGGACTAAAGCTGGTGACGTTACCGATGCTGGGGCTGGTGCCGCTGTAGTCCGCAAAACTCCCGAAAGAGTTGGTGCCGATGGTCAGCCAGTCGGTCACGTCAACGCTCAAGTTTACCCGCGCCGTTTTGCGGTTGTAGTTGTCGTTGAGTACAATGCCCTGCTGGTCGGTATAGCCGCCGGAGATGAAGTAAGTCGTTTTGTCGGTGGCACCGCTGACGCTCAGACTGTGGTCGGTGATGAACCCATTTTGCTGGGTGGCCCCCAGCCAGTCAAAATCCGTACCATTGGCCAGGCCCGCGAGGATGGGGGCGAAAAAGGCGGCGTCGTTTTCCGGGGTCCAGTCGGGGTTGATCTGGGTGAAGTCGGGGCCGACGTAGCCGTTGAGGTAATCGACGTCTCTAGCGGCCAGCAGGTAATCTTCGCGGCTTAAGAGGCGACGATCCTGAGTGGGATTCTGCGTGGTGTAGTTGCCAGAATAGCTGATGCTTGGCTTGCGGGCACCACGGCCAGTCTTGCTGGTGATCAGGATGACCCCGTTGGCAGCCTGGGCACCATAAATGGCTTTGCTGCTGGGATCTTTGAGGACGTCAACCGACGCAATATCGTTCGGGTTGATGTCGGTAATCCGGCCCGCGTAGATGATGCCGTCCAGTACGATGAGCGGCGCGGTATTGCCGTTGATGGAGTTTTGTCCGCGGATCTGGATGCTGGCGTCTTCGCCGGCGGCCGTGGATTGGCCGACCACCAGGCCCGGGACCGTGCCGTTGAGGGATTGTAAAATATTGGTATTCGGTGCCTCCCGGAAGGCCTCCAGCGGGGCCGAGGCAACTGCCCCGGTGAGGTCCCGCCGCCGTTGGGTGCCGTAGCCGACCACAACCACTTCCGTCAGCTCGGCAGTGCTGGATTGCAGGACAATCTCGAAGTTGGTTTGATTGCCCACGACTTGTTCGAAAGTCTGGTAACCGGTGTAGGTAATGACCAACACATCATCCGCCGCGGCCTGGAGCGTAAAATCGCCATTCAAGTCGGTCACCGTGCCCGTTCCCGTGCCTTTGATGGTTACCGTTGCCCCAATCAAAGGTTCCTGGTCAGTGTCCAAAACACTACCGCTGAGCGTCGTTTGGGCTACTGCTACTGAAGTGAAAAACAAGATAAACAGCAGAGCCAATCCCCTGCCAAGCGACGTAAAATCAAGCGCCATAGTTGTCTTTTTATGCCACCTTCATTGCTCCCAAGACATTCAGCAATATTGGCGACTCTTTTGCATGAAAATTGTACCGTACTTTCGAATAGCAAATGCTTCCGCAGTTATCCTCCTCCTTTCGGAATTTTATTTTATAAGCGATGAGGATTTCAAAACATTTGATCGATGCACAAAATTATGGCGTGGTAGCAGCCTCAATCTTGCGTTTCTTCTCTATTGTTGGTACTATTTTAGCTGAAAATGCTAAATTGGCCTCTCAAAGCAAGCTGTAAAGCATTGAAGGAGTCCATTTTACTACAACGGGAGCAAAAACCGACGAACCAATCCTTCGTGGCACGGCACGCGATTGTGCCCCACCTTTACAACCGTTGGCACCACCACTTCGAGCTGGAACTCATGTACGTGATACGGGGGGAAGGGACGCGCTTCGTAGGGCAAAGCATCCTGCCCTTTTACAGTGGTGACATGGTTTTGGTGGGGTCCAATGTTCCCCATTTCTGGCAAAGCGATCCCAGCTACTTCCAGGGCGATGAGCAGGTCTCTTCTGAACTGATTCTGGTGCAGTTTGCCCCCGATTTGATCAAGGGAGGTTTCGATTTGCCCGAAATGGAGCCCATCAAAACGCTCATCCAGCGGGCCCAGTCGGGCTTGAGTTTCCACGGCCAGGCCAAAGAGGTGGCGCATAATTTACTGTGGGATTTGGTCAAGACCTCCGGCAGCCACAAGCTCATCGTGCTCCTGCACCTGCTCACCCACCTGGCGCAAACCTCCGAAGTGCAAAACCTTTTCGTCCCCTCCACGCAGCAGCCGCTGAACGTGAAGAAATCGGAGCGACTGAGTGAATCGATCAACTTCATCCGCAACAACTACGTGCAGAAAATCACCCTGAGTGAGGTGGCTGAGCAAGCGAATATGTCGGAACAGGCCTTCTGCCGCTACTTCAAGACCAACACCCAGAAGACGGTGCTACAGTTCATCAACGAGTTGCGCGTCAGTCATGCCTGCAATCTGCTGATGCAGACGGAAATGAACGTTTGTGAGATCTGCTTCGCTTCGGGCTTTAACAACGTCTCCAATTTTAACCGCTTTTTCAAAAGGATTGTGGGCACTTCACCTTTGCAATACCGGGGGTCTTTGCCTTGATGCATTGCTCCTCCAACCTACTCCCCCCTTCGGGGGGTCGGGGGGGAGCACCTGCGGCCGCGCCCGCTGTCCCCAAACCCTCCGCAAGCAAATTCCGCCAGTAATGGACCCAAATGCCTACCTTAAGCCCCCAAGCAAAACCGAGCGGAAATGACCAAGCGCAGAACATTCCTGAAAAACGCCGCCCTGACCAGTCTGGGCCTCACCCTGGTGCCTTCGTGGTCGCGGGCGGGCATTAGGGGCTACAGCCCGAATGCGCAATTGCAGATCGGGGTGATCGGCACCGGCAAACAGGCCAATGGACTGGCCAGCCGGATTGCGCAAATGGATACGGCCGTGGTGGTGGCGGGCTGCGACGTCTACGCCGCCAAGCTGGAGCATTTTGTGGCCGAACAAAACAAATTGCAAGCCAGCAGTGACACCGGTGGGGCCGCCGACATCAAACGCTACCGCAACTACCAGGAACTGCTGGAGCACCCCGGCCTGGACGCGGTCATCGTCGCCACGCCCGATCACCAGCACGCCAGCATCTGCCTGGCGGCCCTGGCCAGGGGCCTGCACGTGTACTGCGAAAAGCCCCTGGCCCACACCATCGAGGAGGGCAGGGCGGTGGCCGAGGCCGTGCGCCGCAGCGGCAAGGTCCTGCAAACGGGGAGCATGCAACGCTCGCAGTTCACCTTTCAGCACGCCGTGGCGCTCATCCGCGCCGGCAAAATCGGGCAAGTCAAAGAGGTGCTCGTCAGCGTAGGCCCGCCGCCGCGATCGTTCGACCTGCCCGCCGAGCCATTGCCCGCCGGACTGGACTGGCCACAGTGGATAGGCAGTTCCGTGCAGCGGCCCTTCAATGGCCTGCTCGCGCCTACGCTGGAACAAAACATCTGGCCGAAATGGCGGGATTTTGCGGAATTCGGCGGCGGAATGGTCACCGACTGGGGCGCGCACATGTTCGACATCGTGCAGTGGGCGCTCGATAAAGACCGCACCGGACCCGCCCGTTTTTTCCCGCCCAGCGGAATAAATCCCCAGCAGGGACTCACCTTCTTTTACGAAGACGGCACCCGCGTGGAACACCGCACTTTCGGGCGGGGCAACGCCGTGCGCTTCATCGGCACGGAGGGTTCTTTGGACGTCAGCCGCGGCTTCGTGGACAGCACCGTCAAGGGCCTCATCCGCCGGGCCGATTGGAAGGACAAGGATGTGATACACCCCAACATCGCCCATTTGGCCGATTTTTTCCGGGGCATCCAGGAGGGCAGCGCGGTGATTTGTCCGGCCGAAACCGGCCACCGCACGGCGAGCATTTGTACGCTGGCCAACATCGCCTATCGCCTGCAACGGCCGCTGCACTGGGACCCCGCGACGGAACGCCTCCTGGACGACCCGGCGGCGAACCGGTTGCTGGGGGATGCTTACCGGACGTCTTTGGCGTAATTTTTTTTGCGCGGTCGCAGGTGCCAGGAAAAGGATAAAAGAGCAGGGTAGGGAGGGCTAGAACTGCCGCATCCAGTTGAGTTTCCCGATGACCTCCTGCCGCGTGAAGCGATCCAGCCCCAGGTCTTCCCGGCTGTCGTTAAAAACCAGGAAGAGGAAGGAAAGCGGGCGGTATTCCCAACTGATCCGGGCGTTGATCCGGCCGTTGGATGTAAGGGTATTGTACTGATAAAAGGCGGTACCCTGGAGGCGGGAGTTGGCCGCCAGCCGTAGCCCCACGGAATACAAATGTACATCGGAAGCGGTAGCCGATGGCCCCAGGGAGCGGGCGCGGTTCAGTTCATAATCTGCCGTGAAGACCAGCCGCGGCGAAGGAGCGGCCCGCAAACCGGCGTTGAAAGTAAGCAGGCGGCCATCGAAGAATTCCCCGAATTCAGCACGTAAATTCCCGGAAATTTTGCGGCTTCGGTCGCTGTTGTAGTTGATCAGGTAACGGGTGTAGGCGTAGTCTCCTTCGGCGATGGGTATCCCGAGCGGGGCGAACGCAAAATCGATGTTCTGCCAGGTGGGCGTGAAGGATAATTCCAGAAAAGAGTTGTCGCGAAAGAAAAAATAGCCAGGGAAAAGGTAGAGCTCGAGAATTTGAAAACGGCCATCGGTGGCACTTTGAAAGTAATTGACGAAAAGGCCGGGATCGGCGCGGCGGACGAGGCTGCCTTCTTTTTTACTGCGCCAGATGTAGTAGCCGCCAGGGTTGTGCTGGATGATGTCTTTGCCGAATACGAAACCCATTTTAGGGTCATAGTCCGCCGATACCCATTTTGTTAACCAACCCAGGTAGGAGGAGTTGCTGTTGCGTCCGGCGAAGACGTTGCCCGCGTGGCCGGTCCGGCTGCTGCTTTCGTCGTAGCTGCCCGTCAGGAGGCCGCTGAGGGTCCAGACGTCACTGGGCCGGAACAAGTAATCGACCGTAAAGGTAGCGTTGTGATTGGGGGCGAGGGTTTCGCCGGCCTCATCGTAGCGGTGGGTAAGCAGGGCACCGATGTTGCCCTCCTTGCCGATGTTGCGTTGGTAGCGCGCCAGTGAAAAACTGGCACCGCCGGCTTCCCCGGCCGCCCGTTGGTGAACGTACATTGCCGAGATGGCACGTTCCTCGTTGCGGTCGTTGTAGCGCAAGCCCACATCGATGGGAGTAGCCACAGCATTAAAAGAACTCGATGAGAGGCCAATGGTGCGGCTGAAATAAGGAGAGATGCCGCTGCCGTCGGGGAAAATGCCGCTGTTTTCCAGGAAAAACTGTCTGCGCTCCGGAAAAAAAACATTGAAGCGCGATAGGTTATTTACCGCGCGGTCTACGTCTGCCTGTGCAAAATCGGTGTTCAGGGTCAGGTCCACTACCGCGTGGGAATTGAGTGCCCATTTTACATCTCCTCCCAGCTTGGGAGTGCTTTCGGCGGTGGTGGCCTGCCCGTTGAGGCTGTTTTGTGATCCGCCGTAGAGCAGGTAAGGATTTACGCGGATGTTCAGTCCCGGTTTGGGCAATTCCAGGCCCCGCAACTGGGCGGCGTAGGTCATGCGGTAGGGGGAAAAAGACTGGGGAATGGGCGGAAAGACGCTTTGCTCGTATTCGCGGCGGGCGAGGCGGGCGGCGGTGAATCCCCATGACGTAGGCTCGCCGTTGGGGGGCAGTTCATACCGGAGACTTTTGAAGGGGATGACGAATTCAGCAGACCATCCGTTGGGCAGGATTTTGGACTTCACTTCCCAGAGGGCGTCCCAGTCGTTGTCGCGCCGTTCGTCGTTGAACACCTGTAAATCACGTTGGGTACCCAGCGGGGTGGTTTGGAAAGAGACGCAGTAGCGTTGAAGGTTCTGGGGGTCGAGCTGGAAATAAAAAATGTCGTTTTCCCCGTAGATGAAGTCGCGGCGAAAGTCCTGTACCCGCACCCCGTCCGGCCCGAGGCTATCCAGGCAAAATACGCCGACGTAGAGGTTTTTCTCATCGAAGAGGATGCGTACTTCGGTGGGGAAACTTACGCGCCCGCCCTGGATGGGTTCCATCCGGAAAAAATCGTCGATGGGTGGGCTTGCCTTCCAGTCGGCTTCGTTGAGTGCTCCGTCTACGGTAAGGCCGGTCTGCACCCGATTGGCGTAGATGATCTGCCGCTGGTCTGGGGAGGCGAAGTTGCCTGCATATTCCGCCTGGGCGCGGAGTGCAGTTGGGTGCGCCGCCCAGCAAACGAGGCAGCAAAGCAAAATCCTGAAGGTACCTGGACTCATTGTACCATACGCCGTTGGGCCACCCAGAAGCACCAGGCTCCTGCGAGAAGACATTGCAAAAGGAGACCAAGTACTCCGCGGTAGCTGGGGCTGGGGGGCTCAGTCTCCACCGTGCTGGGGAAGGCGGCGATGGCGGCATATGCACTGGCGTCTACGGCCTTTTCCTCCATAAATAAATCGGTGAACCAGCCCGACCAGCGCTGCCGCAGCTGCTCGGCTTCCGCTTCGAGGGATTGCCCGGCCTCGCGGTCCGTTCCAGCCAGTACACCGAGTTGGGCATAGATGCTCAAAGAGGGAGAGAGCCAGAGTAGTTTTTCGCTCAGCGCTTCCTGCGCGGCAATTTGCTCGTCGAAGGGCCGGTTGATGCTGTCGCGAATGGCATCTTCCTGCGGCATCAGACCCAAAAGTTCGCGGTAGTAATCGCGCCAGTCCTGCTCTTCCTCGCTTTTTCGCTCGTAGTTGGGGTGTTGCTGGTAAAAAGCGCTTAGCCGGTCTTCGCGGCTTTCCTCCAGGTATTTATCGGTGGCCCGCTCCGAGTTAAGGAAGGCGGCCCTCGACGGGATGGGGCTGAGCTTTTCGGAAAGCATATTGGCCAATACGGGTAATAAAAGCGCGATAATCAACCAGGCTCCTACGCACTGCAGGGCATTTACCGCCGAATTTCCGCCCAACAGGTTGATCCCCAATGCCACCAAAAACCACAGCAAGAGACTGAGCAAAACTAGTACTACCGTTCCGAGGCCCGCCGCACTGAAGGGAGACACGCCCGCCAGAAGGAAAAACGGCAGCAAAGCCAGTAGGGCAGCTGCCGCCAAGAGGCTGAACCTGGCCAGGGCCTTGGCAAAAAAGAGTTTCCGGCCCATTACGGGTTGTGCCCGCAGCATCGGTAGGGTACCCAGCTCCCGCTCCGCCGAAATCAGGTCGAAGGAAAGCGCAATCACGAGCAGGGGGAGTAAAAAGGCGATGACGAAGGCCAGGTCGAAGGCCCCAAAGCTGAGGTTGACGGGGTTTTCGAATTCAACGTCGCCCCGGGCTTGTTTACCCGTCATGCGGAGCAACCAGGCGTCTGGCCGCAAATCCTGCATGCCCAATGCCAGGTAGTTGTTTGGCTGCGGAGGAACCACCACTACCCGGCCGCCTCGCCAGATGCCGCCCACCACGATCGGGTTGGTGGGGTCTTGCCACCAGCCCGCTACTTCAGCCGTTCCCCGTCGGAGGCTATCGGCCAGCAGGCTTTGAGCAGTCAGTTCTTTTTGTTGTGCCTCCAGCATGGCGTTTACCGATTCCGCCTTGCGGTGAAGGTGCTGGCTGCTGCTGTAAAAGCTGAAGCCAAAAAATACCAGCAAGCAAAGCAACAAGAGCCAGGTGAGTGGACTGCGGGCCAGCCGCCGGAGCTCAAATTTGAGTTGGAGGAAATACATGGGCAAGTGAAGCTTAGAATGGGCGAAGCCGCTGATAAAAGAACAGTCCCCCCAGGCCAGTCACCACGAGCCAGCCGAGGAGAACGAGGAAAGGGGAAAGCAACTCGGGCAGTATTTCAGTAAGCGGACGCGGCGAAAAGCTGAAGGTGCTGTTGTTGGAATAAAACTCCTGGCCCCGCGTCCCGTCCCAATCGCCGTATTTGAAATTGTCGCGCAGGTCCCCGTTTAATTCGCCTACGAGTTGAATGCGGTACTTTTCTGCGGCGGAAAGGAAGGAAAAGTAAGTGGCTACATCCGTAGCCGCCAGACGCTCAGACACGCCCTTGAGTAGCAGGTACGGTGAGGTGAATCCCATAATTTGGTGGATACTCAATTGGCGCTTGTAGATTTCTGCCAGTTTTTGCCGTTGCTTTTCGTATACCAGGGTTTCGTGTTCTTCCCCTTTTTGCATGATGAAACCGTCCCAGTTAAATGGCAACTGATGGACACTGTCCACGCCATGCTCCGCCAGCGTTTGTTCCTTCAGGCGTTGGGTATAAACGCTGGCTGGATCGTGCCCGTCAACGCCCTCTTTTAAGTCTTTTTGCAGCGCCATCTGGTACTGCTGCCATGAGGGCGTAGGGGCCAGCTGCCGGGCGGCGTCGACGGTGAAACGCGGCATTACCAGGCACACCAGCACCCAGAGACTCAACACCCCCACCAGGGCGGTATTCACTCGCCCGGCCCAGGCTGAAATCAACAGAGCCAAATGGATGAAACACCCAAAGTAGAGCACGTAAAACAGGCAGATGAATAAATAGCGCCACCAGTAGTCGCCCGGCGCACCCGCAAATACCAGTCCCAGGCCACCAAGGATAAAGAATGGAAGTACGAGCAGGAGGACCAGCGCCCACAAGCCCAGTACATTACCCCAGAACAATGTTGCTGGCCGGAGGCCTTGGGCAAGCATCATGCGGAGGTTGCCATTTTGTCGCTCAGTGGCGGCTACACCAAAGCCAAGCGTCAGGATAAACAAGGGAAAAAGCAGCGTCAGCACGAAGGCGGGAGTTAGTACGCCCAGGCGAGTAGTCGCTACCTGGTCTTGGGCCAGGGCATATTTAGCCTGGTTGGAACGGTGGGCTTCCAAAAACAAGGTATTGCCCGTATAACTGTCTACCCCCCGATCGAAGTAGGCCAGCGGGAAAATGGGCTTGAATACGTAAGTGCCGTAATGTGCGGCAGAGTGAGGGTTCTTATCGCCCTGGTTTTCCCACTGCCCACGCGCCATTTCGGAGGCCTGGGCGTGCTGTGTCCGCAGGGAAGCGTAGTAATCGTAGGTCCCGTACAGCGCGCACAGAAACAACAGCAAAAGCGCAATGGAAAGAACCCGGAAGCGCCCCTCCCGCACGGTCCCACGAATGGTATGCCTGGCAATGGTCAAAAGCATGAGTTTCTTCGTTTAAACGGTCTGTAAATACAGGGCTTCGAGTTCCTTTGCCTCAAAATCGCCCCGGTTTTCTAACTGTTCCCTCAGCCTCCCGGCGCGCATAATGCCGATGTGGGTAGCCACGTCTTTGGCCCGGAAAATATCGTGGGTGGCCATCAGGATGGCCATGCCCTGGGCCGTCAATTCCCGGAGCAACTGCGAAAAATCGTTACTCGCACCGGGGTCAAGACCACTGGTGGGTTCATCCAGCAGCAGGCATTTGGCTTCCTTGGCCAGGGCAATCGCAATGCCCACTTTTTGCCGCATGCCCTTGGAATAATCCCCCAGCCTCCGCTGGGCATCGGCGGCAGGTAACCCAGCCCGCTCGAGGTATTCCAGCAACTGCGCGGTGCGGTGCCGGAAACCCGCCAGCCGGCTGAAATAATCCAGGTTCTCCAAACCGGAGAGGGTGGGGTAAAGCATTACCACTTCCGGCAAGTAGGCGAGCCGACGCTTGACTTCGAGGGGTTTCTCGGCCACATCCAGCCCGTCAATCAACACCCGGCCGGAAGTGACGGGCAAAAAGCCCAAAAAGCAGTTGATGGTCGTCGTCTTTCCCGCCCCGTTGGCTCCCAGCAAACAGTAGAGTTCGCCCGGAGCAATCTTAAGGTTAAGGTTATCAACTGCCTTGTGGCCTCCGTAGGCCTTAGTGAGTGCTTGTGCTTCTATCATCACCCCAAATGTTAAATTCCTGGCAATGATAAGCCTTAGGATCATCTAATGCAACTAAGTTGCGTTAAAATTTTCCCTTTCTCTCTTTACCCTTTCCCTCCTCCGTCAAAAGCCTCCAGGACCAGGCCATGGTTGAGCATTGCGCCGGCAATGGTACCCGTGGCGATGGCATAAGACAGCGCCCGGAACGGACTTGCACAATCGCCACAAGCCAGTACATTGGCCAGCGTGGTGTCCTGGAAGGCGTCGACTTGCAACAAGCCTTGTTCCGTTAACTCCAGCCCGAGTTGTTCCGGAATGGGGCAATGTTGGACATAAGCTGGTTTTGAGTAAAGTGCGCGGAGGGGGAAGGTCGTCCCATCCACGAAAAGCAGGTCGTGCAGGGCAACCTGGCGGTGCAGGAGTTCGGCAATTTCAGTTTCCACCACGGGGATATCGTGCATGGCGAGGGCCGCGTGCTGTTCTTCCGTCAGGGTGGAAACACCGTTCGTAAAAATGGTCAGTTCCTGCGTCCAGTTGCGCAGCAGTTGGCCATAGTGGTAGGCTTCGTGGCCATTGGCCAGAATGCCGGTTTTTTCCTGTCTTACTTCGTAGCCGTGGCAGTAGGGGCAATGGATCACGCTGATGCCCCAGCAGGCGGCAAAGCCCGGTAGATCGGGCATCAGATCCTTTACGCCCGAGGCAAAGAGCAGTTTCTTGCCCCGGAATTCCTCCCCGGCATCCGTCGTAATGGCAAAGCCCCCATCTTTTGGGACCCCATTGACCGCAAGGCCTTCGTGAAACAGGATCGTAGGGTATTGCTCCACTTGCTGCCGGGCGAGGCTGGCTATTTCGCCGGGCGCCTTCCCGTCGTGGGTAAGAAAGTTGTGGGCGTGGGGTGTTTGGCGGTTACAGGGTTTTCCGCTGTCAATAATCAGCACCTTACGAAGTGATCTGCCCAGGGCCATTGCCGCTGAAAGCCCGGAATAACTGCCGCCGATGATGATGACTTCAAAGTCGTGGTCGCCTTTCATAGCATTGTATTTCAAAAAGGTGGTAAAAAAACCGGAGAAACTCCTAATACTCTGCCGCTGCTTCCAGGACGTAGTAAAATTGTTCGGGATCGTCGTAATTGAGCCGAAGCTTCCCGGAGAAGTTACGCCGGGCGTCGATCTTGTAGCGCTTACCGGGCTGGTCGAACGTCACCGTCATTACGGAGGCGGGGCTGGCCTTGCCACAGAAAAAACAAGCAGCAAATGGGAAGGCCGAAAGGGCAACGCTGGTTTGTTCCTCTTCGAAGGGAATAACGTAGCCACGGATGCTGACCAGGCGGCCATTGAGATTTTTTAGAGTGTCGGGGAAAACGGGAGCGTATACTTCCATTTTCATTTTTTTATTGTAGGTGAGTACGTAGCGAATATCGGTCAATAAATTCCAGCTGATGGCTATGGGTTCCTGGTCGGCCAAAACATCTGAGCTGACGTTGGTACTGGGCGCGGGCAATTCTTCCCCCCTGCGGTAGGGCCGGTCTGGGCGCAGATCCGCCACCGCATCATCCCAGATGCAAACGGAGTCTTCAAGAATAATTTTTTCAACGAGGGGTTCCGGGAACTTGGTGTTGACTATGTCAGGTGGGCAATATTCTTCGGTCTCACTTTTGGGATCGGTACCGAAGATAAATGCGGCCGTGGCCAGCAGGACGAGGGCGACGAAGTAGACCGGACTTTTCATTGCCTTGCGAATTATTTGGTGTTTTGGAGAATGGTGGAGCATATGGATCAATTAGCAGAAGTAAGGCGCTGAGGTATTTTGGGCGATTAGCTTGGTGGGAGCAGTGGCAGCTTAGGGACTCCCATTGCTCTTCCAAATTGCTTTGCACCCCGAAATACTTCGGGACTATCGCCTCCGGCCGCGCAATTATTTTTTCATCTCCTTAGCGCCGCTACTACGTCAACCCGCATTGCGCGCCAGGCCGGAAATAATGCCGCCATTACGGCCAAGGCGATGGTTCCCAGCAAGACAAATACCTCGTTTCCTTGCCAGGTTTGGGAAAAGATCAGTTTAAAGTCAGCCGCTGCCCGGAAGTTAACCCACCACAGCATGGCCCGGCTGAGTAACAAACCGAAAACGTAACCCAACAGCGCCAGCAGACCAGCCTCAATTACGGGTAATAAAAACAACTGGAAACGGGAATATCCCGTCACCCGTAAAATGGCCAATTCGTGCTTACGCTCGCGCATTCGGTCTAATAGGGCCATGAAAATACTGATGCTGGCCACGAGCATAATCCCGCCCCCCAATAAGCGCAACGCATCTGTCCCGATGCCCAATAAATAAAATAAGCGGTTTATTTCCAGGGCGGGGAGGACCGCCTGCATGCGGGTATTTTGATTAATGACGCGCGGTAAGGTGAGGACGCTGCGTTTGCTGTGCAGGGTCAGAAGCACGGCAGTAATCTCTTCTTCGGGTTCGTTTGCGTGCGCCTCGTGCTCCGGATGCTCTTCGTCCCCGTGTTCGTGGGCGTGTTCTCCTTGCTCTTCATCCCCGTGTTCGTGGGCGTGTTCTCCGTGAACCTCCCAGACACTGGCTACGGGGGTGAGTAGGAGGCGGTCCAGGGCATTTCCTGCGTGCCCGACAATGCCAACCACAGTATAGGGGTGGTCGGCGTGCACGTCGGCATCCGCCGTTTCCCCGTGTGCCCCCAGCAAGGTGTCTCCCACCTTTAGCCCGGTCTGTTGGGCAACTTCCGCCCCAACCACCACTTCCATGGGCTCCGTAAATACCCGGCCGCTGGCCAGGGTGCCACCGTATTTATCCAGAAAATCTGCCGTAGTCCCCAGGATCCTGTAGCCCGCGTAAGTATCCCCGTAGGCAAGCGGAATGGCCTGCTTTACCAAAGGACTTTCCAGGTAGGGCGCTGCCTCGGCAAGGGAGATATTTCCCGTCGGCGCATCAAGGTGATAAACTGCCGACAGTACGAGTTGCAAAGGGCTGCCCTTAGCGCCCAAAACGAGGTCCGTCCCCGCCAGATCATTGGCAAATTTTTGTTCCATTTGCTGATTGACCAGCAGGAGCAGGGAGGTGATGCTGGTGCCAAAAGTGATCAGCAGGACACATAAAATGGTGGTGAGAGGACGGCGGGTGACGCTAGCCCAGGCGACGCGGGTGATCATACTTGCTGGTTTTGCGCCGCAGCGGGCTGGTAATCCAGGGTAATCTGCTGCGGGATAGCGGTCATCAGGCGATCATCGTGGGTGACGATTAACAACGCGGCATTGTATTGCCGGGCGTGGGTTTGCAGGCGCTCCAGTACGGCCAGGCAGTGTCGCCGGTCGAGCGCACTGGTTGGTTCATCGGCCAGAATCAAACCCGGGCGGTGGGCCAGGGCACGGGCAATACCCAGCCGTTGGAGCTCTCCGGCACTCATTTCCTGCGGATATTTTTTGAGCAAGTGCGCAATACCTATTTGCTGAGCCAGCTCCAAAAGTTCTTCTTTAGACTGGGCAAAGGGCGAAAGGCGGAGATTTTGCCAGGCCGTCAGGGTGTCAATAAAGTGTGGTTGCTGATAAACGATCCCCAGGTTCCGCCCCCGGATCTGGTCCAGCACCGCTGGCTGGGTATAGTTGTAGGACTGGCCAGCCAGCGCGATAGACCCCGTACGGGGAGGGAGAAGTCCGGCCAGCAGGTGCAGCAAGGTCGTCTTGCCACAGCCGGAAGGTCCCAACACCAGCAGTACTTCGCCGGGGTCCAGGTGGAGGTCTGGAAATGACAATAGCGTGCCACCCCGGTACTGATAAGATAGCTGGCTGGCGGAAAGTACGGCTGAAGGAATGGTGTTGCTCATGCAGGGATTTTTTCTGGCTCAGCCGTGGGTAAATGGCCGTTGCGCCAGCGGAGATTGCTCAGATGGGTAAGCACCAATATCCCCGAGCCGAGGTACATCATCCCTTCCCCGCCCACCAGGCGTTCTCCCAGGAAAAGACCGAGCGCAAAACAGGCCCAGCCTCCCCAGAGGCCACCTCTCACCCACCCGCTCCGTTGGGGCTTGTGCGCAAACCAGACCGCCAATAAACTGACCAGAAGAAAAACGTAATCAAGACAGCCCCACAGCCCTTCCCCGTGGTGGTGACCCTGGTGGCTGACTACCTGGTGGTATACCACGGGTTGGGCAACGAAAAACAGGGGGGCCAATAAGCAGTGCACAATACATAGGCTACTGGCGAATGCACCGATAAAATCAGGCCGGGATAGGGTAGATTTGGCCATGGCTGAAGGTATTTTTCGCAATTCTGATCTGATGTGCGGGCAAAGGTAAGCGGAAGACTTCACTAATGCAACTTAATTGCATTAAAGATTCTTTTCCCACTTCCTTACAAGCAAAACCCGCCCGGAATGACCGGACGCGGGCAGAAATCGTTGCAGAAAAGCACCGCGCTAAGGGTACAATGAGCACAACCGGGGCGCGGCCGCAGGTGCAATGAACAGCTAAATGAGCAATGCGGGACCTACCGCCGCAGCACCTTAGCGAACCACAAATTCCTCACCCGATCATCGCTCACCAGCAAGCCCACTACCTCGCCCGCAGCGTTGCGGCTGAAGCGGATGTTGTAGCCTTGGACGAGCAACCTATCGCGGCCGTAGAGATCGCCTTCCCGCTGGTTTTTGCCCGCCTTGAGGGCGTAGCGCCCTTGCCCGAGGTGACTGATCTGATAGCTCACCTTTAGCTCATCGTTGTGGTAGCGGCCGGCCAATTCCTCGTAGTCGTAGCCCGCCCAGTCGACGTCGGCGCGGGTGAGGGTGTAGGGGGCGTGGGCCCGGTAGTAGGCGGTGACCTGCATACCTTGCGCTGCATCCCAGGTGAATTCCTGTTTGAAGGCGGGGTCGAACTTTTGGTGGTAGACGTTGCCTGCTTCCAGTTCCAGCACCACGTCGTTGCGGCCGTTGCGTTCCAGGACCAGGTTGCTATCGACGAGTTTGAATTTGAAGGCGAAGCCGTTGTCGGTCAGGTAAGTCCCCAGGAGTTTTTCGACGGGGATCTCCGGGCCAACTTCGCTGGGAGCCGTAGGGTAGGCCGCCTGGGTAAAGACGTCGGCCAGGACGACATCTGCTACGGCGCGGACGAGCGCGGAGGTGCCGAATTTGCCACTGTTGTCGGAAGCAACGATGCTGAGCTGCTGCGCCGGCAAGCGGAGGAAGGAAGCGTCCCAGGGGCCCGTGCTGCCGTTGTGCCAGCTGGCTTCCACGCCCCGGTAGCGGCCGTGTTCCAGGCCAAAGCCGTAGTCGCTGCTGGCGTTTAGTATTTGCTGGCTGCGGCTAAGTAGTGCGTCGGAGAATTTGGGGGCTTCGCCGCGTTGGAGGGCCAGTTCCCAGGCCAGTTGGTCGGGTAGGGTAGAGAAGAGTGCGCCGTCGCCGTGCAGGTCGGTGCGCCATTTGAAGGTGGTCCAGGTGTCGAAGTTGAAATAGGGCCGGGCGATGTTGGGGCCCAGGTCGCGGTGGTCGTCGGCGAAGCGGGTGGCCGTCATCCCCAGGTCCTGGAAGAGCTGGTCGGTGTAGGCGCGGAAGCTTTGGCCGCTGACTTGCGCGACGATGTGGGTGAGTAAGAGGTAGTTGGAGTTGCTGTACAGGTATTGGCTGCCGGGGGCGAAGTTCAGGTCTCGTTGGCGGTGCAGGAGGGCGAGGGCTGCGTCGTTGTCCAGCGTCTTTTTCCACCAGGTGATGCCCTGGAAGCTCCAGAGGTTGTAGACGTCGCGGATGCCGCTGGTGTGGTTGATGAGTTGGGCGATGGTGATGGGTGCTTCGATGGCCGGGAACAGCTTGGGGAAATACTTGCGGATGTCGTCTTCCAGGCTAAGCTGCCCGGCTTCGACGAGCCGGAGGACGGCCAGGGCAGTGAATTGCTTGGCGTTGGAAGCGACGTTGAAGCGGGTGCTGGCGTCGATGGGCCGCTGGGTGTCTAGGTCGGCCAGGCCGGCGTACCTGATGTAGATGATTTCGCCGTTGCGGATGATGCCGAGGGCTCCGCCGGGACCGCCAGCGGGGATGTCAGCCAGCAGCAATTGATCGATGGCGGCAGACTGTTCCGGGGTCAGCGGCTGGGCCAGCAGATGAGCTGCGCAAGAGAAAAGGAGGAAAAGCAGGGAGAAAGTTTTCATCGGAAAAGGTAGGGGCGGATGGCCTTTGGTTCGGGGGGCAAAAGTGTCCGTTTTACCCTCGCCCGGCGCGCCAGATCACGATGTGGTACTACTTCCCTTGCTCCTATCGGCCAAATATTGCACCGGCGTCCGCGCCATAAACTGCTTGAAGACCCGATTGAAGGTGGTTTTGGAATTGAAACCGCAGGCCAGCGCGATGCTGAGGATGGTGAAGCGCTCGTGTTCCCCGCGCGCGAAACGCTCCCGGACGGCCGCGACGCGGTAGGTGTTGACGAAGTCGTTGAAGTTTTGCCGGAAGCCCTGGTTGATGATGCCGGAGACCTGTTTGCTCGTGACGCCGAGCCGCCCGGCCACGTCGCTGAGCGTCAGGGTGGGGTTTTCGTAGAGCTTTTCCCGCTCCATGAGGTCGCGCACGCGCTGCTTCCAGGGTTCGAGGTCTTCGTCTTCCAGCGTTTCAGCGGTGGACTTTGGCGCGGGAATTTCCGACGACAACAGCTTGCTTTCTCCCCGCCAGTGCAGCGGCGCCAGGGCCTTAACGACGTTGGTGTAGCCCGCCAAAGCGATGAAATAATAGAGCGCCCCGAAGCAGAGATAATACCAAAACCAGCGGCCAAAACTGCCGAAATTGGGCAGGAGCAACAGGAAAACGATGCGCAGCACCATGATGAAAAGCAGGGCAACGAGGTACTGTTTTACCCAGCTGTACACTACGCTATCGGCGTAACTGAGCTCCGCAAAAATCCGCTTTCGGTACTGCTGGTAGGCCCGCAGGCTCAGGCCCGTATACGCGATCATGGCCAGCAGGCCCGTGATTTGGTACCAGGGGGCAAGGTCTTTGTCGCGCCCGTCGGCGTAGAAATAGTAATCGCCCTGGAGCACCCAGACGTCGACCACAAAAACCACCAAACTGTAGAGCAGATAGAGTCCGCCGGGCAGAAAGTGGAGCCAGCTGCGGCCGCGGATCCGGAAATCGGCGTCCAACAAACTGCGGGTGTAGCAATAGATGACCGGTCCGATGAGAAAAAAGTGTTGGAAGGGCACAAAAAACAGGAATTCCCGGTAGCCATCCCGCCCGTACCAGCCGCTGTACCCGAGCATGAAGGGCACGAGGTACAAGGAACACAAAAGGAGAAAAAGGCTCAGCCAGCGACTGGGCCGGTGGGCGTATTCCTGGCCGCGGGCCAGGAGGAGGCCTGCGAAAAGGAGGCCTTGAACGAAGAAGAAAAGGAGGGCGGCGGTTTGGAAAGATATGGTGAAATCCATTGGCTACGAAGGTACAAGTTTGTCCCTTGCGGCACCTCCCAACACAACCCCCCCGCACGGAAAATCCGTACGGGGGGCTGCGAATAATTTGGGCTATTCGTTTTTTTTTAAAAACTCGCCTGGAAAGTCACTTCAATATCGGTCTCTCCACCGGCGGGGGCAGGGTTGTTGATGCTGATGCCAGCAGCCGTTTTGTTGGGCTCGTGGCGGAGGATGACGGTGAAATTTCCACTGGAAGAAGCGCCCGTGTTCACGGTAGTAACCAGGCCGAGGGGATTGCCGTCATCGTCAGCATCCGCGTAGGCGAAGGTCAGGTTGAGGCCGCCAGCCACCTGGAAGAAGAACTGGTGCTCCTCATCTTCTTCCTGAATTTCCGCCGTGATGCTCTCCACATTGGTAGGGTCAGAGGCGTTGAGCAGTTCGAGGCTGCCCGTGTAGGTAGTGTTGGGGGCCAGCGTACCGGTAGAGGTAATCTGGGGTGCCTGGCCGCCGTCTCCGTCGGCATCTTTGAAGGTGAAGACAACCGTTTCGGGACCGCCGATGTTTGGAGTCAAGGTCAGCGTCAGGTCGGTAATTACCTCTTCTTCGTTGGGGATTACGGGGTCATCATCATCGTCGCAACCAGCAACGAAAACAACAAGCAACAATAGGAGAAGAGGGTAGAATCTGGATGGATTAAACATACGGATTGGTTTTTTGTGGTCACGCAAAGGTACACCCCTTTTCAAATAATGCAACAGTGTTGCAATAAAATTATGCCCGGTATGTCCCGACGAAATACGAAGACCCAGGAAGCCGTCCTGACCCTGCTGCGTGAGGAGCAATACGCTATGAGCCACGAGGGGATCACCGCCAAGCTGGAGGAGCCCATCGACCGGGTGACGATCTATCGCATCCTCAACCGTTTCGTGGAAGACGGCCTCGTTCACCGGATTGTGGCCGACGATGGGCGACAGTACTTTGCCAGTTGCGCGAAAAACTGCGCCCACGACCTGGCAGCCCACAACCACCTTCACTTTCGCTGCACTTCCTGCGATCGCGTAGAGTGCCTGCAGGGGCCGCTGGGCGTTGAGCTCCCGGCCGGCTACCGGGCGGACAACTACAACATCGCCGTTTCCGGGAGTTGTAAGGAGTGCCGGGAAGAGTAGCCGCTGCACAGTTTTCTTCACACTTAGGCCGTAGGGTCACCAACAGACGCCAGGGCTTGAGACCATATTACTCGTTCACGTATCCACCCATTCACTAATTGAAACCTTCTCTTTTTTCTCTTCTTCTTATGGGCTTGGCCGTTTGCCGCCTGGTGGGGCAGGCCCAAAATCCGATCATCCACGCCGATGTCCCCGATATGTCGATCATTCGGGTGGGCGATAGCTACTACATGAGCAGCACCACGATGCACTTAAGTCCGGGGCTGCCCATCATGAAATCGCAGGACCTGGTCAATTGGCAGCTGATCGGCTATGCCTATGAACGCCTGGTGGAAAACGACGCCATGAATTTGGAAAACGGGCAAAGTGCCTACGGACGGGGTTCGTGGGCCAGCTGCCTGAATTACCACGCGGGCGTTTTCTACGCCTCCACCTTTTCGGCGACTTCCGGCAAAACCCACGTCTACAGTACCAAAGACATTGAAAAGGGGCCCTGGCGCGAGCAAAGTTTTGCCCCGGCCTACCACGATCACAGCATCTTCTTCGACGACGATGGCAGGGTATACATGGTTTACGGCGCGGGCAAATTGCACCTGCTGGAGTTAGCGGCCGACCTCAGCGGGGTGAAGCCAGGGGGGCTGGACCAGGTCTTAATCGACAACGCCAGTGCTCCGGCCGGCGATGACATCATGTTGGGCGCGGAGGGTTCCCAGCTGTACAAGGTAAACGGGAAGTATTACCTTTTCAACATCACCTGGCCCCGGGGTGGGATGCGCACCGTGGTCATCCACCGGGCCGATCGGCTTACCGGGCCGTGGGAGGGTAGGGTAGGCCTACAGGATATGGGCGTGGCCCAGGGGGGCTTGGTGCAGTCCCCCGACGGACGCTGGTTTGCCTACCTTTTTCAGGACAGCGGTGGGGTGGGGCGCATCCCCTATCTCGTGCCGGTAACGTGGGAGGCCGGCTGGCCCGTCCTGGGAACAGAGGGCAAGGTACCGCTCCGGCTGGCGTTGCCCGCCAGTGAAGGGCTGGTGCCCGGAATCATTGCTTCCGATGATTTTGAGGAAAAGGAATTGGGACTCGTCTGGCAATGGAACCATAATCCCGTGCCGGAAAATTGGTCGCTCACCGCCCGTAAGGGCCACCTGCGGCTCAGTACGGGCCGAAGGGATACGAGCTTTGTCATGGCCCGCAATACGCTTACCCAACGGACATTTGGCCCAAGCTCCAGTGGCATCACCAAAATTAAAGTATCGGCGATGCGGCCGGGAGATTTCGCCGGACTGGCCTTACTACAGAAAAATTATGGGCTGTTGGGCGTAAAGGCGGAAGAGGGCCAGAAATACCTCACCGTGGTCAGCGCCGCCACGGGCGTTCCGGTGGAAATGGCACGCATTCCCCTGCGCCGAAAAATTATTTTCCTGAAGGCCTCTTGTGATTTTCGGGAGCGCAGGGATACGGGGCAGTTTTATTACAGCCTCGACGGTAAAAAATGGACCGAATTTGGCCCTCCGCTTCCCTTGCCCTATACGCTTCCGCATTTCATGGGCTACCGCTTCGGTCTTTTTAATTACGCCACCTTGGAAAGGGGCGGATACGTCGATTTCGACTATTTCAGGGTGAGCGGGAAGTTATAGCGCTGGCCCTAAGCCAAACATTGCCTTCAAGGATTTGCCTGCACCTGCGAACGCGCCCAGGAACGGCCCTGAGCGGACATTTTAATTTGGCCTCCAGGCCTGCTTGCCTTATTCCGGTGTATTTTATCCGCTTTTTTGCGCGGCCGCAGGTGCAGGGAAAAATACAGGAAGCAATGGCGGTAAAACGAGCGATGAAATGGCCAAAAAAAGTACAGAAACTACCTGGATTTAAACCGCCCGCGCTACATTTTTTCCACCGCGCTGAACTGCTGAAGGGCCTCCTCGGCCTCACAGCCGTACATTAATGCCGGTCCGCCACCCATCAATACGGCCACGCCGATGGTTTCCATTATTTCGGCGCGGCTGGCACCGGCCTGTAGTGCATCGTGGACGTGAAAGGCAATGCAACCATCGCACCGTACGGCAATAGCAACGCCCAAGGCAATGAGTTCCTTGGTTTTGGCATTCAGCGCACCGTCGGCAGTACTTGCCCGGTGCAAGGCCCCGAAGCCTTGCATCGTATCAGGAATGGCCTGCCCGATGCGGCCCATGGATTGTTTAAGCTCAGCATAGCGAGCGGGAAAATTTTGCATAACAGAATAATTTAAAATGCGGAAGGTGGTTCCACTGCAATATATTTAAAATGCCCCTTGACCGCTCTTTATGGTCAGATGATTCTTATGGTTAAAAACCTACTGCGCCTGCTGATTAAATTTCACCAGTTAGCGGCACGATCAATAAAGGAATACCGCAAGAACCAATGATCTCGGGTATTTCCGAGCCATTAATCAGAAGGTCAAAAAAGCTTCGTTGGTGCCGGCCCAGAATCAGGAGATCAATATCCCGCTCAAGGGAATAATCAATGAGGGTATCCGTCACGTTTCCCGGGGGCAGGAGATCGAAGTCCACGGCGTAGTGGGGAAAGTCCTTACGCAGGACTTCCCGCAGCAGGTTCAGCTCCGGCACCTCACTGGCACTTTCGCCGTGGTACAAAACGTGGGTGAACCGCATGTGCGGGGCGAGTCCTTTTTGGAGGAAGGCGGTCTTATCGCTCAGTACCACGAGGTTACGCACCTCATCGAAGGCAATGGCCGCCTGTTTGATTTGCGGTACGCCCGCATTCTGGGGAACGAGCAATACCGGGCACTCCGCCTGGGTGGCTACGCCCTTCGCAACGCTACCGAAGACGGGCGTAACCCGGCTCGGGATGCCGGACCCTACGCCGCCCATTACGATGAGGGCCGTGTCTTCCTCTTTGCCTAACCTGACGAGCTGGGCGATGGCGCTGCCCACTTCCTCGCGGCACTTGATGAAGGGTAAGTCGCCGTCCGCCCCGAGGCTGCCCGTGAAGGTCTGCGCATCGGTGTGCTCAGCAACAAATTTTTCGAGGCGCTCCCGCACCCGGCCCCGGATGCGGGCACTACCTTTCTTGATGACAAAGGCCTCATCTCCGTCGTAACCATCGTGGATGTGGACGGCCTCAAGGTCGTACCCCGTCACGTCGGCCAGGTAACAACCAAAGCGGAGGGCGTCTGCCGAAGTGCCGGAGAAATCGATGGGGACAATAATCTTCTGCATGGTTAGGGTATTTTCTTTCCCCAAAATTCCGGCTTATCTCCCGTGCGGGCGATGATGAGAATCATGGGGGGAGATGATTTTGGACGCTCTACCTGGCCCCAATGCACCAACGTGTATTTGGCCAATCGCCTGGCTGCGGATCTCATCCGCCCACTTTACTGAAGATTAGGTGGTTAGTCCCCGGTGAAACGGTGGTTATGGGCGGGGATGTTCGGTCTTTACTCAAACCCGTGCAGCAGACTATTCAATTATTTAATTATTCAATTACTAGCCACGCTGCTGCCTATCGGCGGTCAATCCCTGTCCCCATGCGGCAGCCCCTTTAATTCCTTACTCCTTTCCCCCCTTAATCCCCTTCCCCATTAGCATAATCCGTCGGCGACATTTTAAACTGCTTCTGAAAACTCCTCCCGAAGCTGGTCGCTGAATTATACCCCACCATTTCCGCGATTTCGTAAATCTTGTATTGCTTGCCGCGCAAGAGGCTGGCCGCTTTTTTCAGACGGGTGATGTTGATGAGTTCGTTGGGGCTGAAGCCGGAGACGTCCTTGATTTTTCGGTAGAGGGTGGAACGGCTCATGTGCATGCGCTCGGCCAGGTCCGTCACGTTGAGTTCCGGGTCAGTGATGTTTTCCTGGATGATGACGTCGAGCTTTTGCAGGAACTGCTCATCTACCGGCGAGTGGGCAATGCTCTGGATGTGGGCCAGCGGCGTACTAGAGAAATGGTCGAGGATGTGCTTACGGTTCGTGAGGAGGTTGCTGACCCGCGTTTTCAGGTAGTCCATCGAAAACGGCTTGGCGATGTAAGCATCCGCACCAGCCTCAAGGCCCGACATTTCGGAGGTAAGGTTGTTCCGGGAAGTAAGCAGAATAATGGGGATGTGGCTCCACTCCAGGTTATTTTTGATAATGCGGCACAGTTCAAAACCGTCCATGCCCGGCATCATCACGTCGCTGATGACCAACTGGATGTTCTGGCTCTCCAGAATTTGCAGGGCCTCCTCGGCCGTGGTGGCCTTCAGGACGGGGTAATGGGGCAGCAGGTCTTTAGCAACGAAATCGAGCAGATCCAGGTTATCCTCCACCAGCAGGATGGTGGAGCGCAGGTTCTGGGTCCCCAGCGCCGGGTGCTGCGTGGAATGGTCTTCCACCTTTACCCATTTTTTAGAGGGCGTCAGCTCAAAATTATCTTTTTGGAAAAGGGGGAGCGTCAGGACGAAGGTGTTGTACTGCGGAGTGCTCAGGTCCAGCTGCAAACTGCCCTCGTGCAACTCCGCCAGCGAGTAAGCCAGAGAAAGCCCGATACCGGTTCCGGGCAGCGCCTCGTGGTCGGGCAAGCGGTAGAAGGGCTGGAAAATCTTCTCTTTTTCACTGGAAGGGATGAGCATTCCGTCGTTCTGAAAGCGGATGGTCAGCTGGGATTCGGTAGCGGAAAGGGTAATCCGCACTTGCTGCTCGCCGTACTTAATGGCATTCTGGTAGAGATTGCCCGTTATCTTCCGAAAGGCCTCCATATCTACGTAAGCCAGCACCGCCTCCTCGGCCAGGTTATGGATAAGCTCCATATTTTTTTCCTCCAGCGTTGCCGTGTATTGCGCAATCGTGTCCGTCAAGGCCCGGTTGATGTCCACCAGCACAAAGGACAGGGTAGTGTGCTCCATTTCCGTTTTCCGGAAATCCAGCAACTGTTGCACCAGATTGACCAGCCGAAGGGTATGCTTATGGACCAACGATAAATTATCCGCCAACACCGTACCTGGCGCAGCCTCATTCAGGAGTTTTTCCACGGGGTTTTTGATGAGCGTCAGCGGTGTAAGGATCTCGTGGGATACGTTGGTGAAAAACTCAATCTTGGCCCGGTAGATTTCCTTTTCCTTTTCATTGTCGAACAACTCCATCTTTTGCAGCGTCCGGGCCTTGTTGTAGCGGTGGTAAAAGCGCAGGGCGTACAACAGCAGCAAGGCACCCAGCACCACGTACAGCAAATAGGCCACCTTGCTTTTCCAGAAGGGTGGGCTGATGTAAATGCGCAGTAAATCCTCCGGTGCCCCCCAGTCGCTGTTGTGGATGCGGGATTTAACGCTCAGGGTATACTGCCCCGGCGGCAAGGAGGTGAAGAAAACCTTGTTGGTATTGCCGGTGCTGATCCAGCCATCGTTCAGCCCCCGCAGTTGGTAGCTGTATTCCGTCAGCCCGGGCGTAACGTAGTCGAGCGCGGAATAGGAGACGTTAAAAGTGGACTGGTCGTAGCCCAACCGGACCACCGCCGTCGCTTCTCCCGCCTTTTTCTCGGCCGTGGGGTGCTCCGCCGGCCGATCCCCGAAGGCCAGCACCGCAAAGTCAGTGAGCACCAATCGGTCTCCCGGCGCCTGCTTGCTGAAGCGGGTATCGTAGGGGTCGAAAGAGATGAAACCCTCCACGCCCCCGAAGTACATCCGGTCGTTGGCATCTCTGAAAGCAGAGCTGTAGTTGAATTGGTTGCTCAGCAGCCCGTTCTCCGTCGTGTATTTGTCCAGCTGCTTACTGCCGGGGGCGAAACGGACCAAGCCGTTAGCAGTACTCAGCCAGAATTTCCCCAGTTTGTCTTCCAGCACCGAGTAAAATACATTGCTCGGAAATCCGTCCTTTTTCCCGTACTGCGCGATGGTCCCGCTGTCGGGGGAAACTGCGTTCAGGCCATTTTCGGTGGTCACCCACACCGTACCATCCGAGCTTTGAAAAATGCCATTGATGGCATCGTTGCTGATGCGGAATTGGGGTGCTGAGCCCTTGCTGTAGATCCGGCCGGTATTTTTGGCAGGGTGGTGGTAAAACAGCCCGTCCCAGTACGTCCCGGCCCACTGCCCGCCGTCGCGGTCTTCCAGAAAGGACGTGTAGAAATAGTTGGGCGCAAAGAGGGTATCCGCCTCAAATTTCCCCAGGTCCTGGCGGTAACGGTGGATCCCCGAAGCCGTCAGGGCCACAATCGTGCTGTCGATGGTGGTTTTGAGGGAAAAGACGAAGTTGCTCCGCAAGCCACTCTCCGCACCCGCCACCAAATGCCGTTTCACCCGTCCCGTCTGGATGTCCAGAATGAAAAGGCCGTTCTGGAAGGTTCCTACCCAGAGTTCGTTATCACGCACCAAGAGGCCGTGCACGTTGGTGGCCACAATTTGCTCATCGGCCGTCCGCAGGGGAAAGTGATCGAATTGGCCAGTCCGGGGGTTGTAGCGGTCCAGCCCTTCGTCTTCCGTCCCGATCCAGAGGTTGCCGTATTTGTCTTGCTGGAATTCGCGGACGGCCGAGCCGCCCACCGAATTTTGCCCAGCTACGGGCTGGAATTTACGGAAGCTGGTCAGCGCCTCGCTGTAGTAGTTGAGGCCCCGGAAGTAAGTCCCCACCCACACGCCCGCCCGGCTGTCTTCGAAGAGGCTGTAGATCGCATTGTCGGAAAGCGAAAAGGGGCAGGCATTGCATTTTTGCAGGTGCACCGTCGTTTTGCCGTAGACGTTGTAGACGTACACGCCATTCTCCGTGCCAATCCACAGGTCATTGCCGCGCAGCAGGAAGTCGCGGACGTACAAGCGGTTGTCTTTCTGGTCCAGAATGGCCATCGAGGTCCGGTTCGGAAGGTCGTAGAGGAAAGCGCCGTGGCTGACGGTACCGACGGCCAGCGTACTCTCGTTGAGGAAATAGATGCTGGAAATCACCAGGGGGAAGCCGTTGGAACCGGCCTGCAGCTCGAGCCGCAGGAAGTCGTCGGTAACGGGTTGGTGCAAAAACACCCCCCCGGCGGTGGCCAGGCAGAGGCGCTTGCTGGGAGACAGGGCAATTTTACGCGCGGCGTGCAATTCGGGTGCCGCGTAATTGCGCAATTCCCCGCTGCTTTTGTTCAGCTGCCGCAGGGTGTCGTCGGCAATGAACCAGAGTTGGCCGGAAGCGTCGTTGGCCACGTCGAGAATGGGTTGCTTGGCCGTGGTGGCCACCAGCGCAAAGCGGCCGTTTTTCGGGTCTCCGGAGTACAGGCCGCTGTCGGTGCCCACCCAGAGTTTCCCCTCCGCAAAGTCGATGCACTCAATGAAGTTGCTGCCAATGCTCTGCGGGATGTTCTCGTCGGATTGGTACCACTTGAATTGGTAGCCATCGAAGCGGTTCAGGCCGTTTTTGGTGCCGAACCAGAGAAAGCCATCGTCATCCTGCGCCGCACAGTGGATCGTGTTGTGCGAAAGCCCGTCCGTCACCTCATACTGCCGGAAGTAGTATTCCTGGGCCTCCACCACGCCGGTGGTCAGCACGAGAAGTGCCAGCAGAAGTCCCGAACGGAAGGGGTGAATGCTTTTCATAAGTTGTGTTGCTTCTCCCCCTTTGGGCGTTGGGGGGCTTTGCTCATTGTCCTAACTCCCCCCTTCGGGGGGTCGGGGGGGAGCACCTGCGTCCGCGCCCAATGTCCCAAAAAGTGAAGCAGGGCGCGGCCGCAGGTGCAAAGAACGTTGAAATGCGGGGATTGAACGGCAAGCCAGCCGCTACTTCCCCTCCACCATTTGTGCCAGCCTCACAACCATTTGTTGCAAAGGCAATAAAAATGGCCCAAGCGGCTGATTCTGAACGAAATAGCCCCGACAATGAACGGTCGCGCTTCCCCCATCCGCCCGGGCTGCCGCTACCTTGCACGGCACAAGGTTAAGCACGGAGGCCAGCGCAGTTGGCGCTCCCAAACCGGAATTCAAAACTCATTATTATGTGTCAGTCGATCATCCAAAAAGTCTTCATCACCCTGCTCCTGCTGTGCAGCCTGGCTGCGTATGCGCAGGGGCAAACCTCCGTTACCGGCACGGTAATGGAAGGCGATCAGCCGCTCATCGGGGCCACCGTAATGGTACTCGGCACGGGCAGTGGCACCGTCACCGACCTCAACGGTGCCTTCCTCCTGGCCAACGTTGACCCCACCGATTCCCTCTCCATCAGCTACACCGGCTACCGTACCGAAGTGTTCGGGCTGGCCGGCCAAACCAACTTCACCGTACAGTTGGTGCCCGATGCGACCGACATCGATGAGATCGTCGTTATCGGCTACCAGACGGTACGGCGCTCGGACCTCACCGGGGCCACTTCCGTCGTCAAAGCCGAAGAGATCAATAAAACGGTGTCCAACTCCCTGGCGGAGTCTTTGCAGGGGCTTACCTCCGGGGTGACCGTCCGCAACGGTGGCGCGCCAGGCGAAGGGTCCGTCATCGAAATTCGCGGCGCAGCCAGCTTCGTTAATACCAATCCCCTCTACGTCATCGACGGGATGATTGCCGACGCCAACGTGACCTTCAACAACAACGACATCGAAAGCGTCCAGATCCTCAAGGACGCCTCCGCCGCCGCCATCTACGGTTCCCGCGCCGCCAACGGCGTAATCATCATCACGACGAAGAGCGGCCGCAAAGGCCCCATCAAGCCTTCCTTCAGCATCACTTCCGGCATCCAGAACATCCCCAACCGCTGGGACCTGACCGATGCCAATGGCTACGCAGAACTGCAGCGGACCAGCTTCACCAACTCCGGCCTGCCCGTGCCACCTTCCGTGGGCGATGACTTTGACCCGACGATCAACACCGACTGGCAGGAAGAAATCCTCCGCACCGGCAATACCCTCGACGCCAACTTCTCGGCCAGCGGCGGTTCCGATGCCCTGAGCTTCTTTGCCTCGGCCAGCCACTTCCGCAACAAGGGCGTCGTCATTGGCCGCGACTTCAACCGCACGGCCCTGCGCATCAACAGTACCCTCAACCTGGGCCGCATCACGGTGGGTGAAAACCTGGTGGTGACCGACAACAACATCACCCGCCCGCTGGGCAGCTTCGATACTGGCAACCCCTTCTTCGATATGGCCACCATGCTGCCGGTCATTCCCGTACAGGGCGATCGTTACATCTCCGATACCAACCCCGCCGGCTGGGGCATCGGAACCGTCGATGCGGTGTCTTTCTCCAAAAACCAGGTGGCCGTCACCGATCTCCTCCGCGAAAAAGTGAACTTCCTTAAGCTGATCGGCAATGCCTTCGTGAAAGTGGACCTGCTCAAGGGCCTCAGCTACAAGTTCAACGTCGGGATTGAATCCAGCAACGACCTGGCCAAGGGCCTGCGCCGCTTCGGGGTGACGCAGTTCAACGCTGCGGTGCGCCCCAGCTTTGTCCAGGATGTCCGTGTAGACTTCGGCAGTCTCCTCCAGGAGCACACGCTGAACTTTGACCGTAGCGCAGGCAACCACAACTTCAGCAGCGTCATCGGTATTTCCGACCAACAAACCAGCCGCAATTACACCCTGGCTTCCCGCAGCGACATCGTGGAAAGCAACGGGGTACCCTTCGATCAGATCAACGCTGCCACGGGTGAATCCCTGGCCGAAGGCGGGATTACGGACGACTACCGCACCATCGGTTTCCTCGGCCGCATCAACTACAACTACGCCGAAAAATACTACCTGACCCTGACCGGGCGGGTGGATCAAGACAGCCGCTTCAGCGAAGACAACCGCACCGGTGTCTTTCCCTCCATCGCCGCATCCTGGCGCATCAGCAAGGAGAATTTCTTCAACGTTCCCTGGATCAACGACCTCAAAATCAATGCTTCCTACGGCACCCTGGGCATCGTAACCCTGGGCTCCTGGGACTGGCGGGGCACCATCAACAACAACCCCCGGGCGGTGCTGGGCAGTATCGGCGTAGGATCCTACCAGGCGGGCCTGGTTAACCCCGACTTACGCTGGGAAAACCGCAAATCCCAGAACTACGGGGTGCAGGCTTCCTTGCTGGACTACCGGGTAACGGTCTCGGCGGCCTACTACAACATCCTTTCGGAGGATGCCCTGGTGACCAACCTCCCCATCGCCCTTTACCTGGGCAACCTGGGGGGCAGCCCACCGGTCAACGCTGGCTCCATCCGCAATACCGGCCTCGAATTCGAAGCCGCCTACACCCAGCAAGCCAAGCGCCTGAAGTACAACGTTGCCGTTAACGTCACCACCATCAACAACACCGTAGAAAGCGTCGGCAACCAGGGCGAAGGCATTGACTACATCCAGACCGGCCTGACCCGCTCGCGCGTCGGTGAATCCCTCGGCGAATGGTACCTGCTGCAAACCGACGGCATCTTCCAGAACCAGGCCGAAATCGACGCCCACGCCCTCGAAGGCAACCTGATCCAACCCTTCGCCCGTCCGGGTGACATCCGCTACGTGGACGTCGACGGCGACGGACAAATCACGGACCAGGACCGGACCTTCACCGGCGAATCCCCCTGGCCAACCCTCCAACTCGGTGGGCAGCTGGGCCTGGCTTACGATAACTTCGACCTCTCCGCCCAGTTCGTCGGCGTTTTCGGCAACCAACTCTTCAACTCCGTCCGCCGCGAACTCGATTCCTACCAGAACACGAACTTCCGCGCGGACGTCAGTCCCTGGACCCCACAGAACACCAACACGGATGATCCCCGGATCGGGGTGGCCACCAACGACCAGGGCCTGGTCGACAACGCCCGCTTCAACAGCGACCGCTGGCTGGAGAGCGGCTCTTACTTCCGCCTGCGCAGCCTGCAGGTGGGCTACACCCTGCCCCGCGCGCCCCTGGCGCGGATGAACATCAGCAGCCTGCGGATTTCCCTGAGTGCGCAGAACTTATTTACCCTCACGAAGTACAGCGGTCTGGACCCCGACGTACAGGGCAACGGCATTTTGGAACGTGGCGTAGACGCCGGAAACTGGCCATCGAGCCGCATCGTTTCCGCCGGTCTTAACCTGGGCTTTTAGACAATCTAATTGCCGACGGGGCAACCCGCCCCGTCACTCCAACCACCACAAATAAAAAACAATGAAGTACTCCATATTATTCCTTTTCCTGATCGTCTGCTGCCTGTCTTCGTGCGACGATGAGCTGGACATCCCGAATCCCAACCAGATCACCAACGAGAGTTTCTGGCAGGACGGGATAGACGCCGTACAGGGCGTCAACGCCTGCTACAGCACCCTTCACCGTCCGGGTTTTTCCCGCTGGCAACCGATGCTGTATGACTTGCGCTCCGACGTAGGCACCAGCAACAGCCCCTGGAGCGAGCTGGCCAACGCCATCAGCCGCTTCATTCAACCCAATTCTAATTTTGGCCCCGTCGTGGATGTTTACGTAGACAATTACGTAGGCATTTTCCGGGCCAATCAGGTCATTGCCAATGTTCCGGGCATTGATATGGACGAGACGCTCAAACAGCGGGTACTGGGGGAAGCCTACTTTTTCCGGGCCATGCACTACTACCATCTGGCCAGTTTGTGGGGCAACGTGCCGCTGCAACTCGAACCGTCCACGCCTGCGGATTTGCCCCCGAATTCACCGGAAGCGGTGGTTTGGGCTCAGGTCATTGAAGACCTGACCCTGGCCGCACCAAACCTTCCCCTGCGTTACTCCGGCGCGGATGCCGGGCGCATCACCCGGGGCGGTGCGCTGGCCCTGCTGGGCAAAGCCTACATGCAAATCGGTGATTATGGCGCGGCCGCAGGTGCATTGGAATTCTTTTTCAGCGGGGAAGGTGCCAATGTGTACCAGCTTACCGAAGACTACTCGGACAACTTCCAGATTTTCACCGAAAACAATGCGGAGTCGGTCGTAGAATGGTGGTACGCGGATAACCCCCTGGAATTCACCGACCAGGATACCCAGACGCCGAACCACAACTTTGGCACCTCCCTGGCCCAGTTTTACGCCCCTCCCGGGATTGGCTTCACCGACGGCGAAGCCCTCCGCTGGCCCATTTCCGAATTTGAGGAAGAGCGTACTTTGGACGACATGCGGGACCCCCGCCTGGCCGCCACCTACCTCTACAATTTCACGAACGAGGCTGGTCCCGATGCCACGCAGATTTACGGTGCCAGCTGGACGCAGCGCTACGGGGCGGATAACAACCGCGTCTTCTTCCGCAAATTCCTCAACGATCACCACAAGAATGAGGAAGGGTTCCGTTCCACGAACAACTACCGCTTCATTCGCTTTGCGGACGTCCTGCTGATGTACGCCGAATGCCTCAATGAACTGGGCCGGACGGCGGAAGCGTACCAGTACGTTGACCGCGTACGCGCCCGCGTTAACCTGCCGGCCCTGTCGGACGTAATGCCCAACCTGAGCCAGGCGGAATTCCTGGAGCAGATCAAGCACGAGCGCCTGCTGGAGCTGACGGGAGAAGGCCACCGCTTCAACGACCTCAAGCGCTGGGGAGACCTCGGCCCTCAATTGGCCGACCGGGACCCCGCCTTCAACAATTTCCAGATCGGCAAACACGAGTTGTTGCCCATTCCACAGAGCGATCTGGACATCAATCCTAACCTGACCCAAAACCCCAACTGGTAAGCGTCCTGCGGAAAAGGAGTGGGCTTGCCCCGTTGTTATTGTGCAACGGCGCAAGCCCTCGCTCCGCTTTTCGCTGCAAAATTTTTTCCCTTGTCAATGTACCCTTTCGCCGTGACCAAACCGAACCCTTCTTCCTACTTCTGGGCCGCAGCCTTGCTGTTTTGCCTGAGCAGTTGGGGATGCACCAACCCCGAAGAAACTACGGTAGTGGTGGATCCGCCCACTGAACAACCTAAGACCTTCACCAACCCGGTCTACAATGTGGGCCCTGACCCCTGGGTCATCCAGCACGACAGCACTTATTACGTCACCTATACGACGGGCCGGAACATCACCCTCATCGCCACCAAGCGGATGTCGGAGTTGAACACGGGCAATGCCCAGGCCCGGGTGGTGTGGACCCCGCCAGCTACGGGCTTCAACTCTAAAGAGATCTGGGCTCCGGAGCTGCACCGCATCAATGGCGTCTGGTACGTGTACTACGCGGCCAGCGACGGCGAAAACCGCAACCACCGCATGTGGGTCCTGGCCAACGACAATCTCGATCCGCTCACGGACAACTGGGAAGACCTCGGCGAACTGGAACTGCCCGACGACAAGTGGGCCATCGACGGATCGCCCGTTGAGATCGGAGGCCAACGCTACTTCGCCTGGTCGGGCTGGGAAGGCGACGTCAACGTCCGCCAACTCATCTACCTGGCTGAAATGGAAACACCCACCCGGGTGGTGGGAGACCGGGTGAAAATCCTTGAACCCACGGAAAACTGGGAAAAAAACAACGTCTCTCCGGAAGTAACGGAAGGGCCTCAGTTCCTGCAACGCGGAGATTTCGTTTTCCTCTTCTATTCCGCAGGCGGCTGTTGGACGGATGGGTACAGCATCGGAGCCCTGTGGATGGACAAGAACGCCGACCCGATGCTGGCCGAAAGCTGGTCGCGCATCGATACCAACCCCCTGTTCGTCAGCAATGCCTCTGCCCAGGCCTACGGACCAGGGCACAACTCCTTCTTCACTTCCCGCGACGGGACGGAAGACTGGATTCTCTACCACGCTAACCCGCGGCAGGGCATGGGGTGTGGCGACGACCGCAGCATCCGCATGCAAAAAATCACCTACGCCCCCAACGGGTTTCCGCTGCTGGGCCAACCCGCCGCCCTTGGCCAGCGGATCCCCGTACCCGCCGGGGAGTAGGGTAGGGGGAATAAGGGCCCATTTTTTCTACTTTCGCTCCTTCTTCCCAACTGCTCTGGTGCCGAGGTTGCCAGCTAGTTCTTTACCCATTTTCCAGGATTTCAAATTCAGCAAGTAATGCCCATTCGATCAGCAAACGGAAACTACCGCGCCCTATCACTTAGCTCCTTTTTCGTCCTGTTGGTATTCGCCCTGGGCAGTTGCCAGAACAACAAGGAGGCTAACGAATCAGCGGACCAAACTGCACAGGATACCGCCGCTACTTTTCAGAATCCCCTGGACGTGGAATTTGGCGACCCCTACATCCTCGACGACGGCAGCGGAACCTACTACATGTACGGAACGGGCGGCGGGGCTGTGGACGGCTTTTCCGTTTACTCCTCCAAAGATTTGGTAAATTGGAATTATGAAAATCAGGTTTACCACGGCAATACGGCCGATAGTTGGAACGAAAGCGCCTTTTGGGCCCCGGAGTGCTACTTTTTTGATGGTAAATACTACCTCTTCTACAGCGCTAACTGGAAACACAATCCTACCAACGAAGGGGAGAACTTTCACATCGGGGTAGCCGTGGCCGATGACCCCAAAGGCCCTTTTGAGGACCTCCAAAATAAGCCCTTATTTGAACCGGGTTACCCCATCATCGACGCCAATGTGTTCCGGGACGATGACGGCAAATTTTACCTTTACTATTCCCGCGCCTGCTACAAACACCCCGTGGAGAGCGAGGTGGCCGACTGGGCCAAAGCGGAGGGCCTGTTTGACGAAATCGAAGAAAGCTGGGTCTACGGCGTGGAATTGAGCCCCGACTTTAAGTCCGTCATCGGCGAGCCAGTCCTTTTGCTCCGTCCGCCGGTTAAAATGGACGACGCCAACGCCGAATGGGAAAGCCGCTCGGTGACCTCCGGTGAAGTGAACAGGCGGTGGACGGAAGGCTCCTTCACCTTCAAGCACCAGGGCACCTACTACATGATGTATTCGGCCAATTTTTACGCGGGTGAGAACTACGCCGTCGGCTATTCCACCGCCACCGCGCCGCTCGGCCCCTACACCAAGGCGGACAATAACCCCGTCCTTCAGAAGAATGTAGCCGAGGGCGGCGAAGTGACTGGCACTGGCCACAACAGTGTTCTCTTCCTCGAAGACCAAGGGAAAATGTACAGCGTATACCACGGCCGGACGCAATCGACCGGCGAAGAGCGCGTCGTTTTCATCGATGAAATGACCATCGATGCCAACGGAAAACTGGAAGTTGCTGGGCCAACAACCAGTCCGCAGCCAATGATTATTACCGACTCCAAATAGGCATGGAGGCCGGGGGCGTCCACTGCTTTCTGTGGCCTTACCTTGCACCTGCGGCCGCGCCCCGTTCCGACGTTAGGGGCCAGCCGCCGATCACCGACTAAACGAAAGGAAAAACCATGGCTATTCGCATCTTCATCATCGTTGTTTTGCCGCTGCTTTTGGGGGCGTGCAGTGAAAAAGTAAGCCGGGGAACGGCCGCAAAAAGCTCCGGAAACCCCATCTTCCCGGGCTGGTACGCAGACCCCGAAGGCATCGTCTTCGGAGACACCTACTGGGTCTTCCCGACCTATTCCGATGATTTCGATAAGCAGCTCCACCTCGACGCTTTCTCGAGCAAAGACCTGGTCACCTGGACCAAGCACCCGAGCGTGCTGGATACCAGCATCGTGCCCTGGGTCAAGCAAGCCATGTGGGCACCCAGCGTGCTGGAGCACCGGGGCAAATACTACCTTTTCTTTGCCGGTAATGACATTCAGAACCCCGCGCGGCCGGGCTACAATGCCAGCTACGATAAGTACAAAGAAGGCGGCATCGGGGTCGCGGTGGCCGATGCCCCGGGCGGCCCCTACCGCGACCACCTCGGCAAGCCGCTGCTGAGCGAATTTTACAATATGGCCCAGCCCATTGACCAGTTCGTCTACCGCGATACCGATGGCACCGTGTACTTCTTTTACGGCGGCTGGGGCCGTTGCAACCTGGGGCGTTTGAACAACGATTTTACCGGGTTTATCCCCTGGGAAGACGGACAGCTCTTCCACGAAGTGACCCAGGAAGGCTACGTGGAAGGCCCTTTCATGTTTAAGCGTAAGGGCATTTACTATTTCATGTGGTCGGAAGGCGGCTGGACCAACGGCAGCTATAAAGTGGCTTACGCTACGGCACCGGCGGTCACCGGACCTTACACGCGGCAGGGTACCATCCTGGAATCGCAAGAGGGCGTAGCTACCGGAGCTGGCCACCACTCCGTCATCCAGATCCCCGGCAAGGACGAATGGATCATCGTCTACCACCGCCGCCCGATTCCGAACGAAGACCGCGACCACCGGGTCACCTGCATGGACAAACTCGCCTTCAACGACGATGGCACCATCAAGCCAGTGGTGATGACTTTCACTGGCGTCCCGGCCGTGCGCTAGCTTTAACCCGCTTGCCTTTCCTTCCTTTATCCGCAAAACTTCATCATGCAATCCGTAGCAAAATTTTTCTTCCCGCTCTTCCTCCTCTGCCTGTTCAGTGTGCCCATTGTCGCCCAGTGGGCACCCGCCGGAGACAAGATCAAAACGAAGTGGGCGGAGCAGATTGCGGTGGATAAGGTCTTGCCCGAATACCCCCGTCCGCAGCTCGTCCGTAAAGACTGGAAGAACCTCAACGGTTTGTGGGATTACGCCATCCTGGAAAAGGGGAAAGCCGAGCCGCAGCAGTTTGCGGGAAAAATCCTGGTGCCCTTCGCCGTAGAATCCAGCCTTTCCGGCGTGATGCAGGAAGTTGGGGCCGAAAAAGAACTCTGGTACCACACGCGTTTTGAGGTACCCACTACCTGGAAAGGGAAAGACGTTTTGCTGCACTTCGGTGCGGTAGATTGGCGGGCGGACGTGTGGATCAACGACATCAAAGTGGGCACCCACGAAGGCGGCTACACGCCGTTTTCTTTTGACCTGACGCCGTTTTTAAGCGCCGAGGGTAGCCAAAAGCTCGTAGTAAAGGTATGGGATCCCACCAGCGACGGTCCCCAGCCCCGCGGCAAGCAGGTCACTAAGCCCGAGGGTATCTGGTACACCGCCGTGACGGGCATCTGGCAAACCGTCTGGCTCGAAGCCCTGCCCCAGCAGTACATCCTGGACCTGAAAACGGAAACCGACATCGACGCAGGAAGCGTCCGGGTGGCCACCCAACTCAAGGGAGCAAGCTTTGGTGACGTCGTGGAAGTGACCGCCACCGACGGCGACCGCACCGTGGCCACGGCAAAGGGAGCCGCCGGGCAAGACCTCGTGCTGGCCGTGGCCGATGCCAGGCTTTGGTCTCCGGAGCGTCCCTTTCTCTACGACCTGCGGGTGAGGCTGCTGCGGGCCGGGAAAGTAGTCGACGAGGTAGAAAGCTACTTCGGCATGCGGAAAATCGCTATGAAGAAAGACGAATTCGGGATCATCCGGATGCAGCTGAATAACGAGGACTATTTCCAGTTTGGTCCCCTGGATCAGGGTTGGTGGCCCGACGGCTTGTACACCGCGCCGAGCGACGAAGCCCTGCGCTACGACATTGAGAAGACCAAAGAACTGGGCTTCAACCTCATTCGCAAACACGTCAAGGTGGAACCCGCCCGCTGGTACACGCACTGTGATCGCCTGGGCATCCTCGTCTGGCAGGATATGCCAAACGGTGACCGTAGCCCGCAGTGGCAAAACCACCAGTACTTTGAAGGTACCGAGTTGAAGCGGAGTCCGGCCTCCGAAGCGATTTACCGCAAGGAATGGAAAGGCATCATCGACCTCCTGGATTCCCACCCCAGCATCGTCTCCTGGGTGCCCTTCAACGAGGCCTGGGGACAGTTTAAAACCGAAGAAATTGCCGAGTGGACGAAGGCTTACGACCCCAGCCGCCTGGTGAACGCCGCCAGCGGAGGCAACTTTTACCGGACGGGCGACATCGTCGATCTCCACAATTACCCGGGGCCGGCCATGTACCTCTACGATGCCGAGCGCACCAATGTGCTGGGCGAATACGGCGGAATCGGCCTCGCCCTGGAGGGCCACCTCTGGAAACCCGACAACAACTGGGGCTACGTAAAATTCAAAAATTCGGACGAGACCACCGCTCAGTACCTCCAGTATGCGATGGAACTCAAAAAGCTGGTAAAGGCCGGTTTTTCCGGGGCCATCTACACGCAGACTACGGACGTGGAGGGGGAAGTCAATGGCTTCATGACCTACGACCGAAAAGTGGACAAGATGGACATCGCACGCGTGCGGAAGATGAACCAGGAAATTATCGGGGTTTTGAAGAAGTAGGGTAGGGCATCGGAACAGCACCGCAGACCTTTCTCCCAACCTGCTGCTTTCACTCGCCAAACACGTAATCCACCGGCAGCAGCCACGCCAGGCCGCGACTGCCCATGTCGCCTGAAAAGGTCAGGGAGGCATCACCAAAGGCGCCGCCAGCGAGCAGCAGGCAGCGGTCTTCCTGGACGAAGCAGCGGGACTGTACCGGCTGTTGTTTGCGCCATTTTTCCGGCGGGAGCGGGCGTTTTTGTTGGTCGGCGTAGTACAGAATGGCCAAGGAGCGCCCCGCCAGGCCGCGCAACTCCCAGGTACCGTCTTCGCCGGGATGGAGGTAATCACGGAGTAGGATGTCCTGCACGATTTCCCCGCGCCCCGTGGAATCTTTGCTGACTTCCAGCACCCGAAAACCGTTTTCGGTCAGGGTTCCGGCGAGTAGGGCGCGGGCAAAGTGCATCGCCGACCCGAGGTAGGCCCGCTCGCGGTTTTTGCGCTGTTGGGCGTTTTGCTTGGCACTGGGGGCGAAGAAAAAGGTGCCAAGCAGCGTCCGGCTGCCCGACCGGTAATCTGCCTCGAAGTGGTTGAGGTCCATTTGCAGGGTGTAACCTAAATGAGGGAGTCGGATCGTGAGCGGGCCATTGGAAACCGCCTGGAGGTTCGTGGCCTCTTCAAAAGTGTACGTACTGCCATCGGCAGACCAGCGGCCGTCGCTCCGCTCCGCACTTAACAGAAGTTGGCGCATCCGCTCATTGTGCACCTGTATCGTTTGCGGGCGGTAGTCGCGGTCGAAGCGGAGTACGTTGTCGTTTTGGAAAGTGGATTGCTCGCCCCATTCATCGGCCCCCAGCAACAAGGTTTTAAACTCTGCCAAGGTCTTTTGCCGCAGGTTGCGGTCGGTGACTTCCACCCCAGCCAACACCCGTTCCCGGGCCTCCATGCGGATGCTCAAGGGGCCTGGGTCAGCGGTCAGGGCCAGCACTTGGTTGGTGTAGCTGAGGTGGCTGATCACCAGGTTGGCCGGTAAAACGACGTTGGCGAGGGTAAACCGACCAGCTTCGTCGGTTACGTCGCCCTTGCTCGTTCCATCCAGGTAGACGGTGGCGAAGCCGAGAGGTTCACCCGTCTGTGCATCGGTGACGGTGCCCGAGAGTGTCCCTTGGGCCTGCGTAAAGGCAGTGGTAAAGAGCAGAAGGAGCAAGAGAAGGCTAGGCATGGAGGGGGGGTGTAAGCGAAGAGAGCTAATTTACTACAAATGTAGTTTTTAAATGATTTAGTTGGGTGGCCAAGGCGTGGGTAGGAACGATCAGAAACCCTCCAGTCAGCGAGTTTCCCGAAGCCTCTGTCGGGTGAAAGTCCGACTTTTCTACGGTGAAAGCCTTGCACAGTAGATTATTTTGTTGGTAAAAAAGAGTTTGAACGAAAGAAAATCTTACTACATTGCGGCAAGTTATTTTGCTTCCTTCCGCAGCGAAAGTTTTGGTTTTGCCCGCGGGAGAAGCTCATGAGTCCTTTCAACTGTCCAATTTTTGATCATGGCAAATCTCCTTTGGTTACAAGGGGGCGCGTGTAGTGGCAACACGATGTCCTTCCTTAATGCCGAAGAGCCGACCGTTCCCGAACTGGTCGTCGACTTCGGCATCAACATTCTCTGGCACCCCAGCATCGGCTTGGAAATTGGGGACCAGGTTACTGACTTGATGAACGACATCAAGGCGGGTAAAACCCAGCTCGACATCCTCGTCTTCGAGGGAAGCATCATCCAGGGCCCCAACGGCACCGGGACGATGAACTATTTCGCAGAGCGGCCGATGATGGACTGGGTCCGGGAACTCAGTGAAGTGGCTGGCTTCGTCGTAGCCATTGGCGACTGCGCCACCTGGGGCGGCATCCCCGCCGTCCCGCCCAACCCCAGCGAAAGCACGGGGCTCCAGTTCCACAAGAAAGCCAAAGGCGGCCTCCTGGGGTCGAACTACAAAAGCAAAGGCGGCCTGCCCGTCATCAATATCCCGGGCTGCCCCGCCCACCCCGACTGGGTAACCCAGATCCTGGTCGCCATCAGCACTGGCCGCATTGGCGATGTCTTGATCGACGACTACCACCGCCCCAAGACTTTCTTCACGGACTTTGTGCAAACGGGCTGCCCCAACGCCATTTCCTTCGCCCAAAAAGTCGATGGCCACTTCGGCAAGCGCGGCGGTTGCCTCTTTTACGAAGTCGGATGCCGGGGGCCTATGACCCGCGCCAGCTGCAACCGCATCCTCTGGAACCGCCAAAGTTCCAAGACCCGCGCCAACCACCCCTGCCTGGGATGTACAGAGCCGGGCTTTCCGCACCACGACCTCAAGAAAGGCTCCGTTCTCAAAACGATGAAGCACCTGGGCTTTTTGCCGAAAGACGTCCCTACCGGAGTCTCCAAATTCGGCTACTACACCCGTGCGGGCTTTGAGAAGGTCCTCGGCGGGCTGGAGAGAGTGACCGGAACGATGCAGGAACATTTCGAAACGAGTAAGTAAACAACGCTTGCCCTGAGCCCGCCGGAAACTGGCGGACCGGGCATACAAAGACCAGTGGTCGATCAGAAAATCCATTATGTCACAAATCAAAGAACTCAACATCAGTCCGGTAGGTCGCGTAGAAGGTGACCTGGACGTCAAGGTGGTCATGGACGGCGGCGTCGTGACCAAGGCTTATACCCAGGCCGCCATGTTCCGCGGCTTTGAGCAGATCATGGCGGGCAAAGACCCCCAGTCGGGCCTCATCGTTACCCCCCGCATCTGCGGCATCTGCGGTGGCAGCCACCTCTATTGCGCTTCTTCTGCACTCGACACGATCTGGAAAACGCAACTGACCCCCAACGCCCTGCTGCTACGGGCCATCGGCCAGGCCACGGAAACCATCCAGAGCATTCCGCGGTGGTTTTACGCCATCTTCGCCACCGATATGGCGAATAAGAAATTCGCTCATCATCCGCTTTACCAGGAGGTGGTCAAACGCTTTTCTGCCTACGTTGGCACATCCTTCCAGCGGGGTGTGGTAGCGTCCGGCCGTCCGGTAGAAGTCTACGCCCTCTTCGGTGGCCAGTGGCCCCACTCTTCCTACATGGTCCCGGGTGGCGTCATGTGCGCCCCCACCTTGAAGGACATCACCCGTGCGGTGGCCATCATGAACCAGTTCCGCAACGACTGGCTCGAAACCATCTGGCTGGGTTGCTCCATCGAGCGCTACCTCCGCATCCAGAGCTGGGAGGACCTCATGGAGTGGGTAGAAGAAAACGAGAGCCAGAAGAATTCCGACCTGGGCCTGTTCATCCGCGCTTCCCTGGAGTTTGGGCTTGATAAGTTCGGACAGGGCGTCGGGAAGTTCATCGCCTACGGAACCTATCTGCACAAAGACCTCTACAACCGCCCCACGGTGGAAGGGCGGCAGCGTGCCGTTATCAGCCCCGGTGGTTTTTACGACGGGAAGAACTTCCACGCTATGGATCACCTCAAGATTCAGGAACACGTCAGCCACGCCTGGTACCAGGACGTAGCGGCAGCCCACCCCTGGAATGAGCCCCTGCCCACGCCCCTGGAAAGCCAGACGATGCACAATACCGACTGGGGCGGCAAGTACAGCTGGAGCAAGGCCCCGCGTTTCGATGGCTACGCCGCCGAAGCCGGCCCCCTGAGCCGCGTCATTATGGCGGGCAACCCCGACAATCTTGACCACCAGATCAAGGACCCGCTCTTCCTCGACATCATGCAGGAGCTTGGCCCCAGCGTCTTCACCCGCTCCCTGGCCCGCGTACACGAAGCGCCACGCCTCTACAACCAGATCATGGAGTGGCTCAGCCAGGTCGACCTCGACGGTGAGTTTTACATCAAGCCCACCGAGCAAGACGGCAAAGGCTGGGGTGCCACCGAAGCCGCCCGCGGGGCACTCGCCCACTGGGTGGAGATTGAAGACGGCGTCATCAAAAACTATCAGGTGATGGCCCCCACCACCTGGAACGTTGGCCCCAACGACGACCAGGGCAACGCCGGCCCCATCGAAGCCGCCCTGGAAGGCATCGAAGTAGCCGATCCGCACGACCCCGTCGAGGTAGGCATGGTCGCCCGTTCTTTTGACTCCTGTCTCGTCTGCACTGTACACGCCCACGACGCCAAAAATGGCGAAGAACTGGCTAGGTTCAAATTGTAATCAAGGCGTTACAAATACCTGAAAATGAGTGTTTTCGGGGGCGCGAGCGCAGGTGCATTGTAAAGCTTAAGGAGCGGGGAGCGGCCCAGGGAAACCAATGCCACTCCCCGCCCTCTTATCCCACTGCGGAATGAAAAAAACGGCCCTTCTCGGATTTGGCAACCCGGTACGTAGCGACGATAGTGTCGGCTGCTACGTCATTGAACAACTCCAGCGAAGACTGCCAGCCAACCCGGACCTCATCATCCTGGATATGGGGACTTCCGCCTTCGAGGTCCTCTTTCAACTGCAGGGCAATGAGCGCATCCTCCTCGTCGACGGCGTCATCAACACCGGCGAGCCCGACGGTACCCTCTACCACCTGCCCGCCGCCGAGGTGGAAGCCGCCATCCAGGATGACCCCATGGTCTTCCTCCACAGCCTCAAGTGGGACCAGGCCCTGAGCTACGCTAAAAAAATCCTGCGGGACGACTACCCCGAGGACGTTGGCGTCTACCTCATTTCCATTACCAATACCAAGCTAAACCTTGGCATGAGCCCTGCGGTGTTGGCGGCGGCCGAACGCCTCGTTGGGATTATTGCCGACCGCCTCGGCCTTGCCGTTCAACCCGCCGTTGCACCTGCGGCAGCGCCCTAAAACTTCAACTGCCTTGGAAAAAATCTTTCACGAAGACCACCTCGCTGACGCGGCCAGCCTTGCGCCCTCCCTGGATGGCGACCAGGTGCAGCTCAAAAGCCAGCATCTGTGGCTCTCCGCCCAGGTGGCCGAAAACGCTTTTGGGGGCGAGCGCCAGGTTTACGCCGTTTACTACCCACAGCGCGGCGCACTGCTGCTCGCGCCCATGTCCGACACCGCCTTCAAGTCACTCCACGAATGCAGCCTGGTCATGCTCAAAGACCGGAATCTGGGAGGGGATAAGTCCCTCTCCCTCCAGGAAATCATCATTGACAATGAACTGGATGAGCATGACCGCCCCCTCGCATTTTCCGCCCGGCCCGGTTGGAAAATGCTCCAGGTTTTCCTGAAAACAAACGAATGATATGCCCGAAGTACCCGGTAAAAAGGAGGACCTCACCTTCCTGGCCCAGGAGGCTGACTGGCTCCGCAACAGCATCGTCACCCACCGCATTGACGAAAAAAGCGGCCGCTTTTGGGTAGTGATGCTCTATACCGACCCCGCCGACGCCCTCCGCAAACTCGTCCGCCCTATCACTGATTACCCCACCCGGGAGCGGGCCGAGTGGCACGCCAACCTTTTGCAACGACAAATCAGCGCCGACCCCCGGGATCCGCGCCCCAAGAATAGCTCCGATGCTGACGATTTATTCTCCAACTAAATACCACGCCGATCTGGCCGCCGTCATTGCCCGCGAAGAACGGCTGGGCGAACTCGTCCGGCTGGTGGATTACCTTGAGGAGCGGCCGGTGCCCAGCGCCCTCAACCTGGTGGTCCGCGACGACGCCATTCACCCCCTGCTTGATTGGTTCGATGTGCTGCCGCCCTACCTGCTGGCCGAAAAACTGCCCCTGACGCCCGCTTACCTGCTGGCCTTACTCTTCGCCCGCCTCAACAACTACGAACGGGTATACCACTACCTGGCCGACCTCGACCCCGCCCTCAACCACGAACTCGACGTCTACAACCGCCTCCAACACGGCCTGACCATTGACCCCGGCGACCTGGGCTCCAGCCTCGAACACTTTGACGAATACCGCCTGATGCACAATCACGCCGTCGTCCGCCACTACGGTGTCGAAAAAGCGGACCACGAACAGACCAAATACTTTTACCTGGAGGCCCTCGAACTGGCTCCCTCGCCAGAGTACCGCGCCTACACCGCCCGCCAGTTTGGGACCCTGCTCATGGACCTGGGAGAAGTGGCGGACGCCATCCGGGTACTCCAGGTAGGCCTGGCCAGTGCCGAAAGCCCCGAAGGCAAAACGGCCCTGCGCCACACCCTTTGCCAGGCCCGGATGCAGACCGTAGCGGAGCCCTTCGACCAGGCCTTGCTCACGACCTTGAAGGAAGATCTTTGGCAGGTGCTCCAGACCTACGAACGGCAAAACCGCCCCCTGGAAACCGCCCTGATCCTGCTGGACGCCGGCACGATCTGCCACTACGACAAAAGCTGGAGTGAAGGGCTCGGCTACCTCAGTCGCGCCATTGGCCTGCTGGAAGGACTGGAAGTGCCGGAGTTGCTGGCCGATGCATTCTTGCGCAAAGGGACCTTGCTCTTCAGTTGGGCCCAGAGCGGCAACCCGCAGTTTTACCGTAAAGCCGCCGAGGCCCTGCACCAGGCCGCCCGCACCTTTACCCGCGAGCGTTCGCCCCTGATTTACGCCGACATTCAGCAGCACTTGGGCTTGATCTACGCCGAAGTCCCCGACGAAGCGAAGAAGAAGGGGATGTGGGCAGCAGTCTCCAGTACCGCCTTCCAGGAAGCCATGACCATCCTGACCAAAGAAGCGCACCCCCAGCAGTATGCCACAGTGTGCAACCACTACGGCAATGCCCTGATCAAGTACCCCGCCGCCAAACTGACCGACAACGTTGAAAAAGCCCTCTACTTTTACCAGGAGGCGCTACAGTTGCGCCCGGCCGCAACCATGCCCCGGGAGCGCTCGCTGACCTTACTCAACTACCTCGAAGGGCAGTGGCAACTCGGGATGCCCGAAGATGCTTTCGACGCAGCGCGGGTGGCCGAAATGCAGGCCAAAGCCGAAGAAATCATCGCCATTTCCCCGGATCCGAGCCTGGTGGAAGAGGCGCGCAACCATTTGGATAAACTCGACCTGCTCAAGGCCGCCTACGCATAAGCACCATGCACGAAGTATCCCTGGTACGCAGCATCGCCGCTACGCTGGAAGAAGCCTTCTCGGCGGAGGAGTTGATGCGCCTGACCAACATCAAGCTCCGCGTCGGCCTCCTTTCCAACGTCGAGCCGGTGCTGCTGCAAAATGCCTTCGGGGCCGTGCAGGAGGGCGAAGGGAAGTTTGCTGGCGTGACGCTGGCCGTGGAACTGCTGCCCATCCTCGTCGAGTGCGAAATCTGCGGGCACCGGAGCCAGATCGACAACTATAAATTTGCCTGCGCCCACTGCTCGCGCCCCACCAGTAACGTCGTTCAGGGTAACGAATTACTCATCCATCAGGTCGAATTTTCCGACCCACTACCTACCTGATCACTTCTCCTCGCTGCGGAGTATCTTCACCGGGGAACCAAAAAAACAACTTATGGCCCATACGCAAAAATCCAACCGCATGGCCCGTGGCACCGTTAACTGCGACAACACCACCATGCACCTGCTCAAAGCCAATGACTTCATGGCCGAGCAAATCCGCAAACAGGTAGCGGCGCGGAATATTCTCCTCATTAACATGACGTCCAGCCCCGGTAGCGGCAAAACCTCACTCTTACAGGAGACGGCCCGCCGAATCGGCGATCGGCTGAAAATTAAAGTCCTGGTGGGCGACCTGGAAACGGAGCGCGACGCCGACCGCCTGCGGGAAGTGGGCCTCGATGCTCTCCAGATCGTCACCGGCGGCATCTGCCACCTGGAGGCCCAGATGGTCTGGCAGGCCATGGACAACCTGGACCTGGAAGGCACCGACGTGCTGATCGTCGAAAACGTTGGCAACCTCGTCTGCCCGGCGGCTTTCGACCTGGGCGAAGACTACCGCGTAACGCTGATTGCCACGACGGAAGGGGACGACAAACCCAAGAAATACCCCCGCATGTTCCTGACCTCCGAAATGATGGTGATCTCAAAATGCGACTTACTGCCTTACCTCCCTTTCTCGGTCGAGGCCGTCATCAAAGACGCCCGCGACATCAACCCCGACCTGGCCGTGCTAGAAGTCTCCAGCCTGAAAGGGGAGGGGATGGAGGAATGGTGCCAGTGGCTCATCGCCCGGGCCGCCGAGAAAAAAGCCAACGCCCTCACCACTGCTTGATGTGAAAACCTGGGAACTACACATCAGTGGACGCGTGCAAGGGGTGGGATTCCGCCCCACCGTATACCGCCTGGCCTGCGCCAGTGGGCTCGCTGGCGAGGTCAGCAACGGCCCGGCGGGGCTACGGGTGTACTTCAACGCCCCGGAGTTCCAGGCCCGCCAATTCCAGCACCACCTGCTGGCCAATCTCCCGCCCCGCGCCCTGGTAACGGCCCACACCCTACAAGCCACTGCCTGGCGAGAATTTCCCGATTTTTCCATTACCGACAGCACCGCTAAGGGAAAGCCCGATCTGCTGGTCGCCCCCGATTTTGCGATCTGTTCTGACTGCCGCGAAGAACTGCACCAGTCCCAGAACCGTCGCTTCCGCTACCCCTTCACTACCTGCACCAACTGCGGCCCGCGCTACGCGATCACTACGGCTTTGCCTTACGACCGGGAGCGGACGACCGTTGCTCCTTTTGCCATGTGCCCCAGCTGCCGGGCCGAGTACGCAGATCCCACCAATCGTCGCCACTTCAGCCAAACCAACTCCTGCCCGGACTGCGGCATCACCCTCACCTTACTCGGGCCCGGTGGGGCGCGGACGCAGGATGCCGTGTTGGTGGTGGGGGCGCGTCTTCTCCGGCAAGGCAGGATTGTGGCCGTAAAAGGCATTGCGGGCTATCTGCTCTGTTGCGATGCCCTTCACGCCCCCGCAGTGGAGGAACTGCGGCGCAGAAAGCAGCGGCCAGACAAACCCTTTGCCGTACTTTTTCCTGACTTGCCAGCAGTCCAGCCCTACGCCCGCGTATCCCCGCTGGCGGCGGCGGAGCTTTCGGGGCCCGCCGCACCCATCGTCCTGCTGCCCAAACACCTCGGCACGGCGGCCTTCCCGCCTTGCTCAGACTCCGCCTACGTGGGGGCGATGCTGCCCAGTAGTCCGCTCCTGACCCTCCTTTCGCATGATTTTGGCGGTCCGCTGGTGGCGACCAGCGCCAACCTTTCCGGCGAGCCCATTCTGACGGACGGGCAGGAAGACCAAGTCTTACAACTGGCCGATTTTGTTCTTACCCACGACCTGGCCATCGCACAGGCCCAGGACGACAGCCTCGTCCGCTTCACCGAAGACTTTGGCCAGCGGATTGTCCTGCGGCGGGGTAGGGGATTGGCCCCGGCTCTCGCTCCCCCCGCCGCGCAGCCTGTAGGCCCCGACTTGCTCGCCTGCGGAGCCGACCTGAAAAGCGCCGTAGCCCTGCGTGCCAATGGCCGCATTTTTGTCACCTCCTTCCTCGGCGACTTGGCGGACTTCGGCAGCCACCAACGCTTCAGTAGTACCCTGGTGCAGAGCCAGGCCTTGTTGGACGCCCGGCCCACGGCGGTGCTTACCGACTTACACCCCGCGTACTTCAGCCATGCGCTGGGGCAGGAATACGCCGAAAAACACGGCTTGAACCTCCACCGGGTCCAGCACCACGAGGCACACTTTGCCGCCTTGCTCGGGGAACACGACCTGCTCGATACCGCCCACGAAATCCTCGGCGTGGTATGGGACGGCACGGGCCTGGGCCACGATGGTCACGTCTGGGGCGGAGAGTTTTTCCGTTTTGATCAACGGGGTTTTCGGCGGGTGGCGCACCTGGCCTACGTTCCGCACCTGGGGGGCGACCAGATGTCCCGCGACCTTCGTTACGCCGCACTGGCCTTTGCTGGCCACTTACCCCCAGCAGAGGATGTTCTGCGGACGAAGTTGGGCACTTTGCCGTTCAACAATCTTTGGCACCTGCGGGCGCGCGCAAAACTGCGTACCTCCAGCGTGGGCCGTCTCTTTGATGCGGTAGCTTGTTTACTGGGGCTGATGGAGCAACAAACTTACGAAGGGCAAGCCGCTGCCCTGCTCGAACAGGCCGCGCGGGAGGGGCTGGCTCGGGAACCAAACCTCCTCCCGTATGACCAGCCGGAATTGTGGGAAAACTTACTGGCAGACCTCCCGTACCGTGCCCCAACGGTAATCGCAGCCCGCTTCCACCTTACGCTGGTGGACTGGGTAAAGGAAATCGCCGAAGCGCAGAAGGTCCGCGCCATTGGCTTCAGCGGGGGAGTATTTCAAAACGCCTTGCTGCTTGATTTACTCCGCGCAAGGCTGCCGGAATACCAGCTCTACTTTCATCAGCAACTATCGCCCAACGACGAGAACATCGCCTACGGCCAAATCATCCACTACGCGCTGACGCAGCGAACGCGCTGCGCAGCTGGGCAAAACCAAGAAAATTATGTGCTTAGCTATCCCGGGTAAAATCCAGTCCATCCGCCACGAATACGACGGGCGGATTAGAATGGCCAAAATCTCCTTTGGGGGCATCATCAAAGACGCCACCCTCGATATGGTGCCGACGGCCGAGGTGGGCGATTACGTCCTCGTCCACGTCGGCGTAGCCATTTCCATCGTCGACGAAGCCGAAGCCAAACGCGTTTTTGAGTATCTGGAGGCGATGGGGGAAACCGATGAATTGCGCGAGGGAGACTACCAAGTGCCTGGCCAGGTGGATGCCCCGCGCTCCGTCGGCAGCCAGGCTTTTCGCCCAAAATGAATTAAGATGAAATTTCTGACCGAATACCGCGACCCCACCGTTGCCGCCCGTTACCTGGAAGAAATCAAAAAGGCCGTAACGCGGCCCTGGACGATTATGGAAGTCTGCGGCGGACAGACCCATAGCCTGGTTAAAAACGGCATCCTCAACCTGCTGCCGAAGGAAATCAACATGGTCCACGGGCCAGGCTGCCCGGTTTGTGTGACGCCCGTCAGCCTGATCGATAAAGCGATTTACCTGGCGGAAGAAAAAGGCGTCATTCTCGGTTCCTTCGGGGATATGCTGCGGGTGCCGGGCTCGGGGAAAAGCCTGCTGGAAGCCAAAGCGGCCGGTGCCGACATCCGCATCCTCTACTCCCCATTGGAGGCCGTAAAGCTGGCCGAGCAACACCCCGACCGGGAGGTAGTCTTCTTCGCGGTCGGCTTCGAAACCACCGCTCCGGCCAATGCCCTCTCCGTACTCCACGCCGAAAAAATGGGCCTGAGCAATTACAGCATTCTGGCCAGCCACGTCCGGGTCCCCCCCGCCATCCGGGCGGTGATGGACGACCCCGAGAGCCGCATCGAGGCCTTCCTCGCCGCTGGCCACGTTTGTACGATCATGGGGACGGGCGAATACGGCCCGCTTGTGGAGGAGTACGGGATTCCGATGGTCGTCACGGGTTTCGAGCCCATCGATTTACTACAGGGCATTTTGATGACCGTCAAGCAACTGGAAGCGGGCGAAGCCAAACTGGAAAACCAGTACACCCGCATGGTGCGTCCCGCCGGCAACGCCAACGCGATGGACGCCATTTTCCAGGTATTTGAGATCACCGACCGCAGTTGGCGCGGCATGGGGGAAATTCCGGCCAGCGGCTACCGGGTCAGGGAACCCTACGCCGCCTACGACGCCACCCGCAAATTCATGGTCAACATCGCCGAAGCCCCCGAGAACCCCGAATGTATCTCCGGAGCCATCATGAAAGGCCTGGCCAAACCCCTGGATTGCCCCAATTTCGGGACCAAATGCAAGCCCGAAACCCCCCTCGGTGCACCAATGGTGAGTTCCGAAGGAGCCTGCGCAGCCTACTACAACTTCAGCGGATTACTAGCCGAAATGGACGCATGACGAAAATGAACCTACAGTGCCCCATGCCGAAGCTCGACTTCGACACCATCAACCTCGGCCACGGCAGCGGGGGGAAGCTGACCAATCAACTGCTGGACAGCGGCGTTTTTAGCGTGCTGAAAAACGACTTGCTCGATCAGCGCCACGACGGCGCGATCCTGGAGCTCAGCGGCAAAACAGCGTTTACCACGGACAGTTTTGTCATCTCTCCCGTCTTTTTTCCCGGGGGGGATATCGGTGAATTGGCCGTCAATGGCACGGTCAATGACCTGGCCATGTGCGGGGCCATCCCGCGCTACCTCAGCCTGGCTTTCATCCTTGAAGAGGGACTGCCGATGACGGAGTTTTGGGATATTCTGGTGAGCATCCGCAACGCCTGCGCCGCAGCGGGAGTAAGTGTGGTCACCGGCGATACCAAAGTGGTGGAACGCGGCAAAGGAGACAAAGTTTTTGTGAATACCACGGGCGTTGGTACCGTTCACCCAAAAGCGGAGATCGATATCCGGCGCATCATGCCGGGGGATAAAATCATCGTGAGCGGTCAATTGGCGGCCCACGGGATGGCCATCATGTCCGTACGCGAAGGCCTGGAGTTCGAGAGCCAGATCGTCAGCGACACCCAGCCCCTGAACCATTTGGTAAAAGACTTGCTCGACGAATTTGGCAACAACATCAAACTGCTGCGCGACCCGACGCGGGGTGGGGTAGGGACGGCGCTCAACGAAATGGCCCGCGACCGGGACCTGGGCGTACATCTGGAGCAGCGCGCCTTACCCATCGATCCTCAGGTGGCCGGGGCCTGTGAATTGCTGGGCCTCGATCCGCTTTACGTAGCCAATGAGGGCCTTTTTCTAGCGGTGGTTTCGGGCGCGGCCGCAGGTGCAATGGTCGGTGCAATGCAAAGGACGGACACCGGCCGCCACGCCCGCATCATCGGGGAATTCACGGATCAACACCCCAAAAAAGTGGTCATGACCTCCGGCATTGGCGGCCAGCGGATCGTCAATATGCTCATCGGGGAACAACTGCCAAGGATATGCTAGATACACCCGCCCGCGCCAACGCCCGGGATCAGCCCATGGCCCGTGCCATTCCCGGGCAATCCCGCGTTTTTCTGGGGGATGCGCATAATCCGCTGCTCGCGCCCCGGGGCGTTCACCTGGTCGGCGGACGCTTGTTCGTTGCCGATACGGGCCAAAACCGGGTATTCATCTGGAATACGGTCCCCACGACGCTGCACCAGGCCCCGGACATCGTTTTAGGCCAAGTTGAAAAGGGAGACACCGACCGGAACGCCGGCGGCAAAGTGAGCGGCAGTACGCTGATATACCCCTCTGGCCTCTGGAGTGACGGCTCCCGGCTGGTGGTCTGCGATGCCTGGAACCACCGGGTGCTGATTTGGAATACCCTGCCTACCGAGGATGGACAGCCAGCGGACCTCGTCCTCGGCCAGCCCGATTTTTTGGGTAATGCGCCCAACGTTAGCGGCATCGGCAGCACCCCTTCCGCCCAAAGCCTCAACTGGCCCTACGGCGTTGACTCCGACGGAGAGCGGCTCTTCGTCGCCGATACGGGCAACCGCCGCGTGCTCGTCTTCGATCCCTTCCCAACGGAAAGTTTCGCCGCCGCCCGGGGCGTCATTGGCAAGGCCGACTTTGCCGACCGGGACTACGACCACCAGCAAGCGATCTGGCCCTACTCCGTCAAGGTAGGCCCCGACGGCGAGCTGGCCATCACCGATACCCAGTACTACCGCGTGTTGTACTATGCTTCCTGGTCCTCCGCCCTGCACCTGCGTACGCGCCCCATCGTCATTGGCCAGGAAAACTTGGAAGCGAACGGGCAAAACCAGTTCCGCTGGTTCCCCGAGGCCAATACCCTCAACTGGTGCTACGATACGGCTTTTCACGCCGGGGGCCTGCTGGTGGCCGATACGGGTAATAGCCGGGTGCTGCACTTTTCCCATCTGCCCACGGCCAACAATCCCGCCGCCGACGCGCTGCTCGGCCAGGCTTCTTTTAACGTCGGCATTGAAAACCGGAATAGCATTAAGGCAAGCCCCGAGAGCATGTACTGGCCCTTTCACCTCGCCATTGAAGAGGGTCTTCTGGCCGTTGCCGATACTGGAAATCATCGCATCATCCTTCACAAATTCGCGTAATACCGATGGAAGAACTCACCATTTTTTTGGCAGCATTAATTGGTTTCACCCACGCTTTTGAAGCGGATCATCTCGTGGCCGTAAGCAGCCTCGTTACGCGCCGCGACCGGATAGATATGGCCATGAAGGATGGCGCGTTTTGGGGTCTCGGCCACACTTCCACCATTCTGTTAATCGGGATGGTGGTAATTCTGGGGCGGGCGGCCATCCCCGATTCCGTTTTTGGCTACCTGGAAGGGGTAGTGGGGCTGATGCTGATTTTGCTGGGCCTGGGCCGGCTCTACAGCGCCTACCAGAACCGCGCACGACTGGCGGCGCTGGTCGATCACTCACACTCCCACGGCCTGGCTTACGGAGTGGGTTTGGTCCACGGTTTAGCGGGTTCAGGAGCGCTGATCCTGATCGTTTTGGCCCAAGTGGAGGGCATCTGGAACGGACTGCTGTACCTGCTGGTTTTCGGACTGGGTTCCGTGGTAGGGATGTTGCTGGCCGCCGGGGCTTTGAGCCTGCCGTTTTCGCGTAAGGTGCTGCAACGGCCCGCCCTGCAGTATGGCCTGGTGATTGCCTCGGGCCTGCTGTGCGTGGGTTACGGCGGCTTCGTACTTTTCGAAAACCTGGCGTGATGGAGGAAGGGCAAAAGACCTTGCTGGAAGCGTTGGCGGCGCGGAAAATTCCCGTCCTGCGGGTCGAGGGGAAAATGCTCTTCCTGGCGCAGAATTACCAGGTGGAAATCGAAGGCCCGGCGCTGTTCAAGCTCAGTGAGGATGGCTACGTGGTGGGTCCCTTTGACGCGGCGGAGGAACTGGCGGATTTTGTGGCGGAGGATTTGGGGGGGCGAGGTTTGCTGTGAGTTATTTTAGATGCACAAGATTATATCCACACTCAACCCACTTCAAAGCACAGCCTTCCACCAGCCGCTCACCGTACTTTTCGATAACTCAACACCGCCAGCCCGTTGAAGACTAGCGCCAAAATCGCCGTTATTCGGAAATTCCAGGCGACGTCCGCCAGGCCGCTACCCTTCAGTAGGACCTTGCGCATCACCGCTACGAAGTGGGCAATGGGATTGGGAATGGTCAGCATTTGTGCCCATTCCGGCATGCTTTCAATCGGAGTGAAGAGCCCACTCATCAGGATGAAAACCATCACGAAGAAAAAAGCTACCAGCATCGCCTGTTGCTGGGTATCGACCAGGTTGGAAATGAACAGCCCGATGCCCAGCACGGCGACCAGGTTAAGCAGGCAGTAGAGAAAGACTACGCCCAGGTTGCCGACCATGGGCACGTCGAAGATGAGCTTGCCAGTCGTGAGGCCTACCGTCAGTAATAGCATACCGATAAAAACGAAAGGAATCATCTTCCCCAGAATGAATTGCCAACTCCGGATGGGCGTCACGTTAATCTGCTCAATGGTGCCGATTTCACGCTCCCGTACGGTGTTCATCGCGGAGAGGAGAATAACCAAAATAATGACCAGCTCCCCCAGAATGCCCGGGACCATGAAATGCTTGTAATTCAGCTCGGGATTGTACCAATTGGCCGCACTAATCGCAATTTGGGGAGCCTTGAACTGCCTGCCCGGAGGGACTTCTAGCCGAATGTCTTGGTTGAAATCCCGGATGATCGCATTAAGGTACCCCGCCCCAACCGTGGCGGCCTGACCATTGATGGCATTCACCAGCAGTTGTAATTTTACTGGCCAACCCTTCAGGAAGTTCTGCTCAAAGGCGGGTGGTATGTTCAGTACAATGTCCGCCGTACCCGCCAACAGGTCTTCGTCGGCAAGCCTGGTGGCTGGAGGCGCACCGATGAGCGTAAACCGTTCCGAAGCAGTGATTTGCCCAATGAGCTGGCGGGAAAGCTGGGAGTGGTCAAGGTCGGTAATGCTGATGTTTACGTTCTTCACTTCGTTATCGGCCGCAAACGACAACAGGATCAACTGGATGATGGGCAGCACCGTCATCAACGGCAACATCGCTTTGTTGCCCAGGATTTGGATAAACTCTTTCTGAACGATGTACAACAATCGGCGCATGGTGGCTTTTTTGAGGTCTGTTAGCAGTGGTTCGACGCTTACGATTACTTCGTTCTTATTTTAAAATTGAACCAGCTCAACGACAGTAATACTACGGTCATAGTGGCCAATACAAGCGTAGGAAACCACAGGTATTGCATTCCCAAGCCCTTGAGCATCACACCCTTGAGCAACTCAATGAAATAGGTTGCGGGAATAACACCCGACACCTTTTGCAACATCCACGGCATACTCGTAATCGGGAAAATGAACCCCGAGAGGAGCATGGAAGGCATCAGCAGCGAGAAGAGCGAACCCATCATCGCCGCCTGCTGCGAGCTGGCTTTGGTCGAAATCAGGATACCCAGCGAAAGCGCGGTGAGCACGTAGAGCAGACAAAAACCCGTTAGCAGCCAGAAACTGCCCAGTACGGGCACGTCGAAGACGAAATAGCCCAGCAAGAGAATCAACAAAGCATTACTCATGGAAAGCAAGACGTAAGGGGTTACTTTCCCAAGAATGATGGTGAGGGGTGAAAGTGGGCTCACCAGAAGTAAATCCATCGTCCCCATCTCTTTTTCCTTGGCGATCGTCAGGCTAGTCATCATTGCAGAAATCAGCAGCAGGATGATGGCCACTACGCCCGGAATGAAATTATAGGCGCTGATCAATTCCGGGTTGTACATCAATTGCATTTCCACGCCAACTTGGTAATTCTCCGGCCCACCGGCGTGGCGTTGCTGAAAATTGCCCACGATCTGGGACCCGTAGTTGAGTAGGGTAGTGGCGTAGTTAGGATCCGACCCATCGGCCAGAAACTGTAGGGTAGTTTGTTTACGGCGGAAGAAATCGGATTCGAAGTCCGGCGGAATAAAGACGCCCAGTTTTACCTCGCCAGCGCGGAAGAGGGCGTCCAGTTCGTCGGCCGTTGCGGGCTGGTCAACGAGCTTGAAATACCCGGAGGACACCAGCTCGTGCACGAGCTCGCGGCTCAGTTCGTCGCGGGCGTTATCGATCACGGCAACCGGGGCATCGCGAAACTCGTTGGTTACGGCGTAGCCAAAAATAAGTACCTGCGCAATGGGCATTCCGAACAGGATCACCAGGGTGCGCGTATCCCGGAGGATGTGGTAAAACTCTTTACGGACGAAGGCTAGGTAGGATTGCATTTTAGTCTGTTTTGCCGTTGGTTTGTTCGGCTTTTAGCGGCCATTTGTTTTTCGGGGCGCGTACGCAGGTGCAAAATATCAGGCTTCAAGAAGCAAGGTTTGTCTGCCCGTCGTCAGCGGACCAAGCGCAGAAATACTTCGCCCATTGAATTGGCCTGGTACTGCTGTTTCAGTTCGCCGGGAGTGCCAAGGGCCGCAATTTTGCCAGCGACCATGATGGAGATGCGGTCGCAGTACTCGGCTTCGTCCATGTAGTGGGTAGTGACGAAGATGGTCCTCCCTCCAGCCGCTGCGGCGTAAATCATTTCCCAGAACTGCCGCCGCGTAGCCGGGTCAACGCCGCCCGTTGGCTCATCGAGGAAGACAATATCGGGGTCGTGAACGCTGGCCACGGCGAAGGACAAGCGCTGTTTCCACCCCAGGGGTAAGCTCCCGACCTTGTCGTTGGCGTTGGCCTGCAATTCGACCTCATCAAGAATGCGGGCAGTTTGGCTCCTGATCGTTTTACGGCTGAGGCCATACACGCCGCCGTAGAAATTGATGTTCTGCCGCACCGAGAGATCTTCGTAAAGACTAAATTTCTGGCTCATGTATCCGATTCTTTCCTTGATCTTTTCGCTTTGGGTTGTCAGGTCAAAGCCCGCTACCGTAGTAGACCCCCCGGAGGGTTTACTGAGCCCGATGAGCATCTTGATGGCCGTAGTCTTGCCAGCGCCGTTGGCCCCGAGAAAGCCGAAGACCTCCCCCCTTTTTACGGCAAAAGAAATAGCGTCCACGGCAGTGAAATTGCCGAAGGTCTTGGTGAGATTGGTGGCTGTGATGACGTTCATATTTGGCTGGTTCAATGGTTGATTTGACTTGCTGACTTCTACATCAGCGCAAGGAATACATCTTCGATGCTCGCTTTGGCGGGTTCGACGACGATGTTGCCATGTCCACCGCTTTGGGCGTAAGCGACGATGCTTTCCCTGTCAGTGCCCGTGTGGGTGGTCAGGTGAATGAACTCACCGAAAACCTCCGCCCGCTCGGTGAAGGAGGCTTGCCGTAAGTCCAGCAGTAATTGGTAATAGTTATCAGCCCGCACGGCCCAGAGCGGTTGGTTGAAAGCGTTGACTACGTTGGCGGGCGTATCCAGGGCCAGGATTTTTCCGGTCTGCAGCAGTGCTACACGTTCGCAGCGCGCGGCTTCATCCATGTAAGGCGTTGAAACGAGAATGGTAATGCCAGCTTTTTTTAGCTCGCCCAGCATCACCCAGAATTCATCCCGGCTGACGGCATCTACACCCGTGGTCGGCTCATCGAGGAACAAAACTTTGGGTTGGTGGATGAGGGCGCAACAGAGCGCCAGTTTCTGCTTCATTCCGCCCGATAAGGCACCAGCTCTCCGCTTGCTGAATGGCTCAATTTGCTCGTAGATCGGTCGGATGAGTTCGTAGTTGGCTTTTACCTTCGTGCCGAAGATGGTAGCGAAGAAGTTGAGGTTTTCAGCAACGGATAAATCGGGGTACAGCGAGAATCTGCCGGGCATGTAACCGATGTGGCGACGGATGGTGGCGAAGTCTTTGTTTACGTCCCAGCCAGCGACGCTCGCCCGGCCAGTGTCGGGGATCAACAAGGTTGTCAGTATTTTGAACAACGTGGATTTGCCAGCCCCGTCGGGTCCCAGCAGGCCGAAGCGTTCCCCGGGCTGCACCGTGAAAGTCAGCGCGTCAAGGGCCAGCGTTGCCCCGTAACTTTTGCTGATGTTTTCGATTTCAATTCCGTTCATTGCTCCGCTGTTTTTCCCCTGCACCTGCGTCCGCGCCACCAAAGTTGACCTCAGCGGGCATCCCAAGTTTCAGCCGACCATCCGGATTGGCAACGGCCACTTTGAGGGCGTAAACCAGGTTGGTCCGTTCCTCCTTGGTCTGAATGGTTTTGGGCGTAAATTCCGCCCGCTCGGATATCCAGGAAATGGTACCTGGCAAGGTATCGTAGCCCGTTTCACCGGCATCAATCAGTACGGTCACCCGCTGGCCAAGCCGTGCGCGTTGGAGCTGTACGCTACCGGCGTAGGCCCGCAAGGTCAACGTGTCCATATCAGCGATGCGGTAGAGCGGAGAGCCAATCCCGACGATCTCATCAGCCTCCGCCAGTTTGGTCAGTACCGTTCCCCTGACCGGATTACGCACGTAGGCCTTGGCGATCTGCTCAGCAACCAAGTCCAGCTGCGCCCGTACGGGGGCGCGGCCAGCCAGCAAACCCCGGTTGGCCTCGTTGGTCCGCGAGCGCGCCGCTACGATCTGCTGGTTGATTACCTCGATTTGCCCGTTTAGTTCGTCGAGTTGTTTGGGTGTAGCAGCCTTGGCGTCGACGAGTCTTTTGGTCCGGTCGCGCTCCCGGATGAGGTTGCTTTTCTGGTCTTCGTACACGGCAATATCGGCATCAGGCGAGCGGACCTGCGACCCGAAAGTCCCGAGTTGCGCCTCCAGTTGCTGCCGCTGCAAATGCAGTTGCGTGGTGTCGACCAATCCTACGATCTGGCCGGGCCGGAGCTCTTGTCCTTCCGCTAGGTTAAATTGCAGCAAGCGACCGCTTGCTTCCGCGCCGATGGTCGTCGTCGTCGCCTCAAAGTTTCCGTAGGCGTCTGAGCGGATGGCTTCTTCCGCGCAGCCGCTTACGGCCAGAGACAGGAAAAAAAGCACTGGATATTTCATAACAAAAAAATTGCGATAATGATAAGCGGTGGGTTTTGATCAGAAGCCGCCCCGTTCGTTCAGGAAGTTGAGTTGCAGTTCAATCAGCTGCATTTCATCTACACGCAGGGTTTGTCGGGCGCGGAGTTCCACGTTAACCTGGTTGAGGTAATCGGTGGCCGTAATGACGCCGTTATCGAGCTGTGCGGCGAGCTGGGTAAGGATATTTGCCTGTAATTCCACGATCTTCCGATCGTTGAGCAGGCGCTGCTGAAGTCGTCGGACGTCAGCTAGGTATGCCTCGTTTTCAGCGTTGAGGTTGAAGAGAAAGGTTTCTCTTTGCCGGTCAACTAAGGCGGACCGCAGTTGCAGTAGTTGCCGTTGCTGGTCGGCCTTACCCCAGTCTTTGAATTTCCACTGGAAATTGACGCCGCCGAGCGCGTACGGAGAGATTTCCGTGTCGAATAAATTCACTGGATTGGGAACGCCTACGCCCGCTTGAATGAAAGCGGAGACCATCGGCTTGGTATCGGCTTCGATCAGCGCTTCGTTGGCCAGGATTGCCGCACGCTGCCGCTGGAAAAGCTGAAGTTCAGGGCGGTCGACCTCAGGAATCGATAAAGGATACGGAAGGGTAGGGAGGCGGAGTTTTACTTCCGCTGGCAGTGGCTGGCCGGTGAGGGTAGCTAGGTTGGCGAGCAGGCGGAGGATGTTGCCATTGATGTCGTCGCGGTCGGCGGTGATTTCTACTTCCCGCACGCTAAGTTGCAGCAGTTCACTTTCTAGAACGACGCCCAGTTCAACTCCCGATTTTATTGCGGCTTTACGCGCGGCGATATCGGCCAGCGTAGTCTCATACAAAGCCACCCGTTCGCGGCTGAGTAAGACACCGAGGAAAAGCTGGTTAATCCTTTTGCGGAGGCTGAATTTCTCGACTTCAAGTTGCTGGTTGCTGAGTTGTCCTTCGGCAGCTTTTATGCTTTTGCGGGCCGCCAGTCGGCCGCCATCGTAAAGCGTATGGTTCACCTCACCGTAGGCGCGGGCGTTGTACAACGGCAGGTCGAGGCTTATGGGCAAGTTGCTGGCCTCGCCAAAGCTGGTGGTCTCTGACTGTAGCGAGGCCGCACCTTTTAAATACAATTCAGGTTTGCGCTCCAGGTCAAGCAGGTCGAGGTCGGCGCGAAGGATTTGGTCGTTCAGTCCGGCGTTGCGCAGGTTCGGATAGTTGCTCTCCAGCAGGGCGTAAGCCTGCGTCAGCGAAAGTTCTTGGGCGCGGACGCAGGTGCTGAGTAACAGACTGAGGAGCAAGGTGAAGGCCATCAGCAATATGGTTCCGTAAAAAGCCTGGTCCTTTATGGTTCTCATTGGTTAAGCAGTTTTATGGTTATCGTCAGTGATGGTGGGGCCACTTTAACCAGGGACCGGCTAAAAACAGGTCTGCTCATCGAAGCCAAGTTGGTCAAACCCAGTGGCTCCTTTGGCATTCCAATGAAGTTGGTGTCCATCGCCCCATTATTATTCAAGTCTTGATACACCATGATGGCATATTCCCCTGGCACTATGCCAGTAAAGGTCATGGATGCCCGGTTGTGATAGTCCGTGGTACTTATCCGGTAAGCAGCCTTATCATGGTCACGGGGAAAACCCTCGCTTGTGCGGTACATCAGGGCAATAAGTTGCCCTTTACCCGCTGCTTTTATATCGGCCAGCTCAACGTGTACCGTAGCCTGGGAAAAAGCAATACCAGGTAAAAACAGGCAACCCAAGAAGCAGGAAAATTGGAAAAGATTCATATCAGGCATTAATTGTAGTAGTGGACGCCGCGCTGACTGAGTTGTTTTTTTAGTTCCTGGCGAGCGGTGAATACCCGGCTTTTGGCCGTACCTATCGGCACGCCGGTCAGGAGGGCAATCTCCTGGTATTTCATGCCCTGGCAAAACAACTGGAAGGCCCGTCGATAAATGGATGGCAATGCTTCAATCAGGCCCATAATTTCCTCTGCGCCCAAGCTGCTTTCCGCCTGGTTATACGTGATCCGGTCACCCGTCCAGAATTCGAGCGATTTGGCTTTGTCGAGCAACTCTTTTCGGCGCTTTTTCTTGCGGTAGTCCGTGATGAAGGTGTTGCGGATGATGGTTTTTACCCACGCAGAGAAGTTCGAACCAGCCTCAAATTGGTCCCGGTACTTCAGGATCAGGAAGATGGTATCCTGTAACAAGTCTTCGGCCGCGTCACGGTCCGCCGTGAGCTGTAGTGCGAGCGCCCGAAACTCCGGGAGGTGCTCTTGCCCCATTTGTTTTAGTTCTTGTACGGTCAGCATACTCACCGAACGACACAGCTAAATAAATGGTTCAACTGTTTGGTTAATCCTTTTGATGAAATTTGCAATGCCCTGCTGAAACCCGGGCGCAGCGGGCGGAACGGTAGTGCCGCTGGCAAAAGCAACTAACTTTTAGTGGTAGGCCGTCTAATGAGCCAAGCCGTAGCCGGAGCAGGTTATCGCCAAAGGGGTCATGGGCTGGGAGGGGCTCAACTTGGACGAACCCTTAATTAAGGCACCAATCCCGCCCTTAGAAACCGCAGTACCTCCTCCGTGCGTTGCGCTAACACCTCATCGAACAGCGCTCCGGGCAGTTCTGCTACCCGCGATACCATTGGCCGGGCGATGAACGGGAAGACGATGAGGGACATGACGTGCAGCAGCAGGTGGACGGGCTGGATGTTCCGCAGTTTACCAGCTGCGCATTCTTCGGTGACTTGCTGAAAAAAAGCGAGCATCACGGGTTGGGTACGGCTGTTAATGGCGATGTCGGCGACGAATTTTCCCTGGTTTTGCGAGAGTTCGTGCATGACGAACAGCGGTAGATGGGGCCGCTTCAGCAAGAGGGCCGTGTAATTACTTACTAGATCTTCTAGTTTATCCAGTACACTTTTATCGGAACTGAGGCTGCGCATCAGCATCGGCGATATTTCGTTGATGGCCTCGGAAAGGATTACTTGAAACAACTTTTCCTTACTCCTGAAGTAGTAATGCAGCATCGCTTTATTGATGCCTGCCTCGTCAGCAACTTCCTGCATGCGCGTGCCAGCAAAGCCTTTCTCCATAAATATCTTCTCCGCCGCGCGAAGAATGTTTTCTTCTGCGGAAGTCTGCTTGTCGCTCATGTTGTCTACGCTTTGATCAGTTAAACGGAGAAGTCAACCAAATGGTTGGAATTTGGGTTGGCACGGTGCTACATCACTTGCCAAGGAACGTGTTTTTTGCGCCAGTCCCCTAATACCCCGCCGAACCCCGCTTCTCAAACGGTGGCCGCTTCGGCGTTTGCACCGGATTGGCCTGCAACGCCTTCATGATTTCCTCGATGGCCCGTTCCAGTTGGGGGTCTTTGCCGGCCATCACATCGGCGGGGTTTTGCTCCACTTCGATGTCGGGCGCAACGCCTTCGTTTTCTACCCGGTAGCCATTTTCGTCCCAGAAGGCGACGTTGGGCGCAGTGACGGAGCCGCCGTCGATAAACTCTGGATAGCCAAGGACGCCAACCAGCCCGCCCCAGGTCCGTTTGCCGATGATGGGCCCGAGTTCGTTCTTTCGCCAAAGGTAGGGGAAGAGGTCGCCGCCGGAGCCCGCCGTTTCATCCACCAGCAGCACTTTCGGTCCCTGAATGGAGGCCAATGGCGCGTGCTGGTCTTTACCGTAGCGGTAGGTCCAGCTATTCTGGTAGGGGCGCATCAGGTGCTGAATGTAGTAATCGGCAATCTGCCCGCCGCCGTTGAAGCGCTCGTCTACGATGATGGCTTTTTTATTGACCTGCGGGAAAAAGTAACGCTTGAAGTACTCGAAGCCGCCGCCACCGGTGTTGGGAACGTACACGTAGGCCGCCTGCCCGTTGGTCGCCTCATCCACTTTTTTGATGTTGCCTTCCACCCAGTCGCGGTTGCGCAGGCCGTACTCGTTGCTGATGGGCGTGACCATCACCGTACGCGCACCGCTGCCGTCGGCGTTGGGGCCGACTTTCAGCTCCACGAGCCGGTCGGCTTTGGCTTCGAAGAAACGGTAGAGGTTGTCGGTGGCCACCACTTCTTCACCGTCCACGGCCAGCAGGTATTCTCCCGTTTTTACGTTGACACCGGGCTCGGTGAGCGGACTGCGCAGGTCGCCGTTCCAGTTCAGGCCACCGTAAATCTTGGCGATGCGGTAGCGCCCGTTGGCCGTTTCATAATCGGCTCCCAGCAGACCACCACCCACCGTAGGCGGATCGTTCAACTCGGTACCCCGGCTGCCAAAGCGGTGGTGGCCGACGCCCAGTTCCGAACCCATCCATTCCATGACGCGGTAGAGGTCGGGGCGGGTTTTTACCTCCGGCAAAAAGACTTCGTACTTCTTTTTCATCGCGGCCCAGTCCACGCCGTGCATGCCGGGGTCGTAGAAGTAATCCCGGTTGACGCGCCACATTTCGTAAAAGATGTTTTTCCACTCGGCCACCGGGTCAATCTTCACTTTCAGGCCGTAGGCATCCTGGGCTTTGAGGTCTTTGGCCGCTGGATCGCCGATGTCGGTAACCCCCCAGCTGTTGTTGGTGCCCACGAAAAGTTTCTCGCCGTTGCTCGTAACTTCAAACCAGTTGGCGGAAAGGAGTTCCTTGTCTTCACGGTCCTTGAGGGAGTAGCGGTGGATCTTAGCCCCCTCATCGGTGCGGGAGAGGTAGAGCAATTCCCCTTCTTTGGCCGCTGCCAGGTTGGAGAAATCCCCTTGGCCGATGGGCAGGTGCACAATCCGCGTTTCCAGGCCGTCGAAGTCTATACGCACGGCTTTTACGGCTTCCTTCTTCTCGGCCTCGGCCTCGTCTTTTTTCGTTTCCTCCTGCTTTATCTCTTCCAGGTCATTGCGGTGGATGAGCGGGTTGACCACTTCCTTCTGCAGGGTTACGAGGTAAATGCCGTTGGTAGCGCGCATATCGTTACTCGATTGCTGGAACCAGTTGAGGACGGGCCCGGCATCGGTGGAGGCTGCGAGGTAAAGGTATTTTCCGGAGGGATCGAAAGTCGGCTCCGTTACGTTGGCCAGCGGATCGGACACGGCCCGCGTGTTGCCATTGGAAAGGTTATAAACGTAGGCCCGCTCAAAGTTGGTCTCCGTGATTTTGGAGTAGGCCAGCCAGTTGCCATCGGCCGACCAGGAACCGAACAAATCCCGGTAGTCTCCCGGTGAATAGTGGGTATCCTGGTCTACTTTGCTCACTTTCCCGGAGGCCACGTCGAGGACGTAAAGGTTGCGGCCATTGTCCACGAAAGCTATCCTTTTGCTGTCGGGAGACCAGTGTGGAAAGGCGTAGAAGCCCGTACCGTTGAGGGCAACGGGCCGCGCTTTTTTCGTTGCGTTGTCGTACAGGTGCAGCGCGTATTCCCCGGAAGCGTCGGAAAAGTACGCGATGGTCTTGCCATCGGGGCTCCAGCGGGGATGGGTTTCGTGGACGCCGGGCGTATTGCTCAGGTTCATGACGTCGCCGTTCTCCGTTGGGGCGGTAACGACCTCGCCCCGGAAGTCAAAGACGAGTCGCTTGCCGGAAGGGGAGGCTCCGGCGCTGCGGACGTTCTCGCTGCCCGAGATCCAGTAGGGCCGCACGTCGAGGATGTCGGCCTGGACGTCAACGTTGATGCGTGCGTGCTGACCCGTCGCGGGGTCCAACTCGTGGAGATAGCCCGCCTGCTCAAAGACGATTTTTCCAGCACCCGCGCTCAGGCTAATAACGGGGAAGTCGGTGAACTGGGTGAGTTGCTTTACGGCTTTGGTCGCCGGGTCGTATTCGAAGAGGTTGAATTCCTTGTTGCGGTCGCTGCGGAAGTAGACTTTTCCGTTGACCCACTGGGGTTGGGTGTCGTTGCTGCCGCCGGTGGGCTTGGGGATTTCCACGACGGATTTATCGGCCAGGTTCATTACCCAGATGCGGGAAATGGTGCCACCCCGGTAGTTCTTCCACATCGAGAAGCGATCGCCGAGCGGCGTGTAGGCGAGGTATTTGCCATCTGCGGAGTAGGCAGCGTGATTGATGGTCGGGATGTCGAGCGGTGTCGCTGCGCCGCCACCTAGGCCGATGGTGAAGGCATGGTTGAAGCGATTGGTGAAGGCCTCCCGCTGGGAAGAAAACAGGATGTTTTTGCCGTCGGGGGTGAAGTCCCGGACAACGTCATCGGACGGGTGCCAGGTCAATCGCTGGGGAATGCCGCCAGCAGCGGGAACGGTGTAAACATCGAAGTTCCCGTCGTACTGGGCGGTGAAAGCGATCGTTTTGCCGTCTGGACTGAACACGGGCGCGCCTTCTCTTCCTTCATCGATGGTAAGGCGGCGGGGAGCGGAACCGTCGCGGTTGGCAATCCAAAGGTCGCCAGCGTAGGTGAAAGCCAGGTGATCGGCGCTGATGGCCGGACTGGAAAGCAAGCGCGTTTGCGCATCAGCAACTAAGCTGCCAAGGAGGAAAGCAGCAACAAAAAGCAAACGAATGGGCATGATGGAATCTTGGTTTGGGTGCGGGTAAGATAAGGAGGAACCCGCACGAAAATAAATGTCTGTCCAAAGTCGCTTTCCGAGCGGCCGCAGCGGCCCAGGGATTTTACTGCCCATCCCTATAGATTTTGTTGCTTTTGCATCCTGCGGAGGCCCGAGCATTACCTACCTTGTGGCCTCTAACGAAAGAACACCCCGCGAAACACGGAAAAGCAATCCTTTGGCGCAAAAACGCCAAGCGTGCCGAGGCGGGGCTTGCAGGTTCGCCCCAAAGTTGATAGACATGGAAGAGACACCCGAAAAAGCAGCGTACACCTTAGGGATTGACTTCGGCACCGACTCCGTCCGGGCCCTCATCGTAGCTGTTGCCGACGGGGCGGAGCTGGCCGTAGGCGTCAGTTATTACCCGCGCTGGCAGCGGGAGGAATACTGTTTGCCCGCCGAGAACCAGTTCCGGCAGCATCCGCTCGACTATACCGAAAGTATGGTGGCGGCGGTGCGGGAAGCACTGGCGGCGGCTCCGGCGTCCGTGGCCGGGCAGATCATGGGCATTGCCGTAGACACCACCGGCTCAACCCCCGTGGCCGTCGATGCCTCCGGCACCCCCCTGGCCCTCCTGCCAGCCTTCGCCGAAAACCCCAACGCCATGTTCGTGCTCTGGAAAGACCACACGGCGATCCAGGAGGCCGAAGAAATCAACGCCCTCTGCCGAAAGTGGCCGACGGATTACACCCAGTACGAAGGCGGCATTTACAGCTCGGAATGGTTCTGGGCCAAGTTGCTGCACGTCACCCGCGCCGACGCCGGGGTAGCGGCTGCGGCCCACTCCTGGGTAGAACACTGCGACTGGATTCCCTTTTTGCTCAGCGGGGGCAAGGACGTGGGCAGCATGAAACGCAGCCGCTGCGCCGCTGGTCACAAAGCCCTCTGGCATCCCGACTGGGGTGGCCTGCCGCCGGAGGAATTCCTGGTGGCCCTGGACCCTCTGCTGGCGGGTCTGCGCGACCGCCTTTTTGAAGCAACCTATACTTCCGACGAAGTAGCTGGCCACCTTTCCGCCGAGTGGGCGGAAAAGCTGAGCCTCGCGGCGGGCATCCCCATCGTCGTCGGTGCCTTCGATGCCCACATGGGGGCCGTCGGCGGGCAGATCGAGCCCTTCCACCTCTCCAAAGTCATGGGCACTTCGACCTGTGACATGCTGGTTGTACCGGCTGATCACGTAGGGGCGCGGACGCAGGTGCAGGGGATCTGCGGGCAGGTGGATGGTTCCGTCATCCCCGGGATGATGGGCATGGAAGCGGGGCAAAGCGCCTTTGGCGACGTCTACGCCTGGTTCGCCCGCCTCATCAGCTGGCCCCTGGAGAACATCCTGGCCAAAGACGAAAGCCTGACCCCCGAACTCCGCGAACAACTCATCCAGAACGTGCGCGCCGCCGTCATCCCCGAACTAAGCAAAGCCGCCGCCGCGCTGCCGCCGGGCGGAGAAGTCATTGCCATCGACTGGTTCAACGGCCGGCGGACACCCGACGCCGACCAACGCCTCAAAGGCGCCATCGCTGGCCTTAACCTGGGGGCCGACGCCCCCCGCGTTTTTCGCGCCCTCGTGGAAGCCACTTGCTACGGGGCACGCGCCATCGTGGAACGCTTCGTCGCCGAGGGCATTCCCGTCGCGGGCATCATCGGCCTGGGCGGCGTAGCGAAAAAGTCGCCCTTCATCATGCAGACGATGGCCAACGTTCTCAACCGGCCCATCCGGATTGCGACCTCCGAACAGACCTGCGCGCTGGGGGCCGCCATGTTCGCCGCCGTGGGGGCGGGGCTTTATCCCGATATCCCCGCCGCAGTGGCTGCCATGGCCGGGGGATTCGACGCGGAATACCATCCCCAGGCCGACCGCGTTGCGGGCTACGACCAAGGCTACGCCCGCTATCGGCAGTTGGGCGAAGCAGCGGAGCAACTCGCTCATTAGTCCAACAAACTCCCCCCTTCGGGGGGTCGGGGGGGAGCACCTGCGTCCGCGCCCCATTCTGTTACCTATCCTAACGCCAATGGCTACTCCCACAGCAGCCAAGAAATAGCAAAAATTCAACATGAATACTTCCAAGAAAAGCATCTGGTTCCTTACGGGCAGCCAACACCTTTATGGTCCGGAGACCCTCCAGCAAGTTGCCGAAAACAGCCGCAAAGTGGCCGACTCACTGAGTGAAAACCCGGAGATCCCGACGGCGGTCCGCTGGCAGCCCGTGCTGACGGGTTCCGACGAGATTTACCAGACCATCCGCGCCGCGGAAATGGACGACGACTGCGTGGGCATCATCTGCTGGATGCACACTTTTTCGCCCGCCAAAATGTGGATACGGGGCCTGCAGGTGCTCACCAAACCGATGTGCCACCTCCACACCCAGTTTTTCGAAAACATCCCCTACGCGCAGATCAATATGGACTATATGAACCTGCACCAGAGCGCCCACGGCGGTCGGGAGTTCGGCCATATTTGTACCAAACTGGGGCTGGATCGTAAGGTCATTGTGGGCCATTGGGCGCGGCCGCAGGTGCAAAGTAAGGTGGGAAGCTGGGCCCGCGTAGCCCTCGGCCGGGCCAGTGAACGCCAAATGAAAGTGGCCCGTTTTGGCGACAACATGCGCAAGGTGGCGGTGACGGACGGCGATAAAGTAGCCGCCCAGATGGCCTTCGGCTACGAGGTAGATGGCTACGGGGTAGGGGACCTGGTGGAACGCATCAACGCCGTCTCCGAAAGCCGCGTCAAAACCCTTCTGGAAGAATACGCAGAAACGTATACCCTGGCCGCCAACGTGCAGCCGGGGGGAGACCGCCGGGGCAACCTGCTCGTCAGCGCCCGCAACGAACTGGGCATCGGCGATTTCCTCCGCGAAGGCGGCTACACGGCCTTCACCGATACCTTCGAAGACCTGCACGGCTTGCCGCAACTCCCCGGCCTGGCCGTACAACGCCTGATGGCCCAGGGCTACGGCTTCGGCGGGGAGGGCGACTGGAAAACGGCCGCGCTCGTCCGCACCATGAAGGTGATGGGCGAAGGCCTCGCCGGTGGCAACAGTTTTATGGAAGACTATACCTACCACTTCGAGCCCGGCAACCAGCGGGTGCTGGGGTCCCATATGCTGGAGATCTGCCCGAGCATTGCTGCGGATAAGCCCCGCCTGGAGTGCCACCCCCTGGGCATCGGTGGCAAGGCCGATCCCTGCCGATTGGTCTTCACCGGCGGCGCAGGTCCTGCCCTCAATGCGTCCGTCGTGGATATGGGCGACCGCTTCCGACTGGTCCTCAACACCGTCACCGCCCACCCGCCGGCGGCCGATTTGCCCAAGCTGCCCGTCGCCCGCGTCCTCTGGGAAACCCACCCCGACATGGAAACGGGCGTTGCCGCCTGGAT